>NC_014830.1:0-1341460 GCF_000184685.1 Intrasporangium calvum DSM 43043 | reverse complement strand
GACAGCGTCGGCCGCCTCGTCATCAGCAGCTTCCAGGTGTGGTGGGTCGCCCTCATCTACGTGGTCGCGATGATCGCCCTCGGGATGCACCTCTACCACGGCGTCTTCAGCGCCAGCCAGACGCTCGGGTGGTCCTCGACGGCCCGGGCCCGGGCCCGGGCCCGGGCGACGGCGACCGTGATCGCCCTCGTGGTGGCCGTCGGATTCATCCTCCCGCCGCTCGCCATTCTCTTCGGAATCGTCAAGGGGAACTGACCGATGACTCAGCAGACCTCCGGTCTCATCCACGGGCTCTACGCCGAGGGCGAGCCGATCCAGGACACCAAGGCTCCCCCCGGCCCGGTCGCCGACCGGTGGAACACCCGCAAGTTCGAGGCGGCCCTCGTCAACCCGGCCAACCGCCGCAAGCTCTCCGTCATCATCGTCGGCACCGGGCTCGCCGGTGGCGCGGCCGCCGCGACGCTCGGTGAGGCCGGCTACCACGTGAAGTCCTTCTGCTACCAGGACTCCCCGCGTCGCGCCCACTCGATCGCAGCCCAGGGTGGCATCAACGCGGCGAAGAACTACAAGGAGGACGGCGACTCCGTCTTCCGCCTCTTCTACGACACCGTCAAAGGTGGCGACTACCGCTCCCGCGAGTCGAACGTCTACCGGCTGGCCGAGGTCAGCGCGAACATCATCGACCAGTGCGTGGCTCAGGGCGTCCCGTTCGCTCGCGAGTACGGCGGACTCCTCGACAACCGGTCCTTCGGTGGCGTCCAGGTCTCCCGCACCTTCTACGCCCGCGGCCAGACGGGCCAGCAGCTGCTCATCGGGGCCTACCAGGCCCTCGAGCGCCAGATCGCCGCAGGCACCGTCGAGATGTTCAGCCGGCACGACATGCTCGAGGTCATCGTCGCCGACGGCCGCGCCCGCGGGATCATCGCCCGGGACCTCGTGACGGGTGAGATCGAGACCCACCTCGCCGACGCCGTCGTCCTGGCGACCGGTGGCTACGGCAACGTCTTCTTCCTCTCGACCAATGCGATGGGCTCCAACGTCACGGCGACGTGGCGGGCCCACCGCAAGGGCGCGTACTTCGGCAACCCCTGCTACACGCAGATCCACCCAACGTGCATCCCCGTGGCGGGCGAGCACCAGAGCAAGCTGACCCTGATGTCCGAGTCGCTGCGCAACGACGGCCGGATCTGGGTGCCCAAGCGCGCGGAGGACTGCGACAAGGACCCGCGCCAGATCCCCGAGGAGGACCGCGACTACTACCTGGAGCGGATCTACCCCAGCTTCGGCAACCTCGTCCCGCGCGACATCGCATCGCGGGCCGCGAAGAACGTCTGCGACGAGGGTCGCGGCGTCGGCCCGAAGGTCGGCGACTTCCGTCGCGGTGTCTACCTCGACTTCACCGACGCCCTGCGCCGGATGAGCAAGGAAGCCGTCGCCGAGAAGTACGGCAACCTGCTCGACATGTACCAGCAGATCACGGGGGAGAACCCGTACGAGGTGCCGATGCGGATCTACCCCGCGGTGCACTACACGATGGGTGGACTGTGGGTCGACTACGACCTCCAGTCGTCGATCCCCGGCCTCTTCGTCGCCGGCGAGGCAAACTTCAGCGACCACGGAGCCAACCGACTCGGCGCCTCCGCGCTGATGCAGGGCCTTGCGGACGGCTACTTCGTGCTGCCGAACACGATCCGCGACTACCTCGCCAAGGGCCCGTTCCAGAAGCTCGACGAGTCGGACGAGTCGGTCGTCGAGGCCAAGGCGTCCGTCGACGCCCGGCTGGCGCGGCTGCTCGAGATCAACGGCGACCGCACCGTCGACTCCTTCCACCGCGAGCTCGGCAACATCATGTGGGAGTACTGCGGCATGGAGCGCAGTGAAGAGGGCCTGCTCAAGGGCATCGACCTGATCCGCGCCCTGCGCGACGAGTTCTGGCGCAACGTGCGCGTCCTCGGCGCCGCCGACACGCTCAACCAGAGCCTCGAGCGGGCCGGCCGCGTCGCCGACTTCCTCGAGCTCGGTGAGCTGATGTGCATCGATGCCCTCCACCGCCGCGAGTCCTGCGGCGGGCACTTCCGGGCCGAGAGCCAGACCGAGGACGGCGAGGCGCTGCGTCACGACGACGAGTTCGCCTACGTCGCGGCCTGGGAATGGGGCGGCGACAACGGCGGCGCCCCGATCCTGCACAAGGAAGACCTCGTCTACGAAGCCGTCGAGATGAAGCAGCGGAGCTACAAGTGACCGGTATGAACCTCACCCTCAAGATCTGGCGTCAGGCTGGCCCTCGCGCCAAAGGCGAGGTGGTGACCTACCCGGTCACCGACATCTCCCCCGACATGTCGTTCCTCGAGATGCTCGACGTCCTCAACGAGCAGCTCACCGCTCGGGGCGAGGAGCCGATCGCCTTCGACTCGGACTGCCGTGAAGGAATCTGCGGCATGTGCGGGCTGATGATCTCGGGCAAGGCCCACGGCCCGGAGGTGACGACGACGTGCCAGCTGCACATGCGTTCCTTCCATGACGGTGACGAGATCACCGTGGAGCCGTGGCGGGCCGACGCCTTCCCGGTCATCAAGGACCTCGTGGTCGACCGCGAGGCCTTCGACCGGATCATCCAGGCCGGCGGCTTCATCAGCGCCAACACCGGGGCGGCGCCCGAGGCGCACTCGGTGCCGGTGCCCAAGCCGAAGGCGGACCGGTCGTTCATGGCCGCGGCCTGCATCGGCTGCGGTGCCTGCGTCGCCGCCTGTCCCAACGCGTCCGGCATGCTCTTCCTCGGTGCCAAGATCACCCACCTCGGTGAGCTGCCCCAGGGCCAGCCGGAGCGGGACGCCCGCGTCGTCGCCATGGTGAACCAGCACGACCACGAGGGCTTCGGCGGGTGCACGAACATCGGCGAGTGTTCCCTCGCGTGCCCCAAGGAGATCCCGCAGGACGTCATCAACCAGCTCAACCAGGACCTGCGTCGCGCGCTGTCGCACGGCCTCTGAGCGTCCGCAGTCCCCGAAGGCCCGCCCCCTCGCCCGGGGGCGGGCCTTCGGCATGCCGCCGGATGGGGCCCTATGCCGCTGGGCTGGGTCCCTGCAGCTGAGCAGCTAGGGTGTCGGCCGTGAGGTCTCACGCCGCGACGATGCAGCGCTCACTGTCGACCGTGGGCGTCGTGGTGACGCTGGCGCTGGCCTCCCCGACCGCGGCGATCGCGGCCCTCGCGACCAGGACTCCCGTGGCCGCCACCCCGACCCCGCGGTGCGAGGAGTGGCAGACCGTCACGCAGGTCCCGGTGTCCGGCAGCACTCGACCGACCCGGCCCTCGTCCACCGCGACGCCCAGACCGCGAACGAGCCCGGCCTGCCGCAACGCTCCGCCGGCGCCCTTCCCCCACCCCGCCTGGGACCCGCCGACGGTCGTCGGTGGACCGCGGCTCGCCGCCACCGGCCTGGTCGCCGACGTCCCGGCCGGTGCTCACCGGCCGCCGCCAGTCCCGGACGTGTCCTACGTCCTCGCCGACCTCGACACGGGTGAGGTTCTCGCGGCCAAGTCGCCGCACGCGTGGCTCCGGCCCGCGAGCACGCTCAAGACCCTGACCGCCCTCGCCTTGATCCCCCGCCTCGATCCCGCGCGTCGGGTCCTGGCCACGTCCGAGCACGAGGCAGCGGACGGCACTCGGGTGGGGATCCTCGCCGGCAACCGCTACCCCGTGAGCACCCTGTTCGACGCTCTGCTGCTCTCCTCCGCGAACGACGCCGCCTACCTGCTGGCCGACGCCGCCGGGGGCTACGAGCAGACGGTGTCTCTCATGAACGAGACGGCTGTCGGGCTGGGAGCCCACGACACCGTCGCGGTCGACCCGAGCGGGCTCGACGAAGACGGGCAGCACTCGAGCGCCTATGACCTCGCCCTCATCGGTCGGGCGGCCATGCGGCTGCCCACCTTCCGCAGCTACGTGAGCAAGCGGGACGCCGCCTTCCCCGGCGGCACGAACCGGGCCACCGGCACCGTCTACCGGTCATTCCAGATCCAGAACATCAACGAGCTCCTCGGGAGGTACCCGGGAGCGATCGGGATCAAGCCCGGTCGGACGAACCGGGCCCAGCACACCTTCATCGGCGCCGCCACGCGCGCGGGGCGGACCCTCATCGTGACGCAGATGGGTAGCACGACCGGAGACTGGAAGGACACGGCTGCGCTCCTCGACTGGGGCTTCGCCAACGCCGACGTGGCCTCACCCGTGGGGGTCCTCGTCGAGCCCGACGCCGCGCCGCCGCCGCCTGTTCCAGCCGCCGCTCCACCGATGCCGGGGACGCCGCCGGCCCCCAGCGCGGCCGCCAACCCGACGGCGACTCTCGGGTCGGCCCAGGCTGCGGTGCCGGAGTGGCCGGTCACGGAACGGACCGCAGTCGGGGTCGCCACGTGGGGAGTCACTGCCCTCGCCGCCGCGGTCGGCCTGGGGCTGCTCGGCCTGGGGCTGCTCGTCGTGGCGCGGCGACACGCTGGTCACAGGTCCAGGCCGTCCAGCCGGCTGCGCCAGGGTCCGACCGTGCATCGGTTGCCCTCGGCCCACGCCGCCTTGCTGCCCGCGGCCCACGCCGCCTTGCTGCCCGCGGCCATCGGCGCCGCTGCGACGCTCCTCTTCGTCCGGTTCACCCCACCCGGACAGCCCTACGACGAGCCGGCGCACTGGTCCAACGTGCTCTTCTATGCCAGACAGCACCGGATGCCCGTCCTCGGAGAGCCCGGGACGCAGTACGAGGCCCAGATGGGCCCGGGCTACTACGCACCGAGTGCCCTCATCGCCGACGTCGCGGGAGCCGGAACCGGCGAGGCGCCTTTCTGGGCGGTCCGGCTGGCCTGGGTCCTGCTCGTCCCGGTCCTCGTGGTGCTGACCGCGCAGACGGCGGCCGCGCTCGGCGCCACCCGCCACACCCGGCTCAGTGCAGCTGCGCTGGTCGCCGTGAACCCACTCATGCTCGCGATGGGCTCGACGGTGCAGAACGACTACCTGGCCATCGTCGTCGCCGCCGCTGCGGTGCTGCTCGGAGTGCGCCTCCTCCGGCGTCCCACCCCCTCCTGGTGGGGCCACGTCCTCCTCGGTGCGCTCATCGGCCTGGCGATCCTCGTCAAGGTGGTGGCAGTGGCTCTCCTCGCGGCGGCCCTCCTGACGCAGGCGCTGCGCACGGACACCACCCCTCGCGTCCGGACGGCCCAGGCCCTCGCCGTCACCGCCGGCGTCGTCGCCGCAGCGGGCTGGTGGTTCGTGCGCAACCTCGCCCTCTACGGTGACCTCACGGGCGCCCAGGGCATCGCCAGCCTCGGCGTGTCCTTCCCGCCGATGCGGCTGACCAGCGCAGAGCAGGCAGTGACCTGGCTCGGCTCGATGGTCTCGTACCTCTTCGTCCCGGTGGAGTACTACCGGAACGCCGTCAACGCGCCGCTCGCCCTCGAGGCCCTCGCGGTCGGGGCGGCTGTCGCCCTGGTCATTCTGCTCGCCAGGGCGGCGCGTCGCCGGGGAGCCCCGGTCCTGGCGCTGCCTCGTCGCGTCCGCCGCGACCCCGTCCGCCTCCTCATCGTCTCGGTGCTCGTCATGACGGTCGCCGCCTACCTCGTCTACGCGCTCGCTGTCGCCTGGATCGCGGCGCGGCTGCTCTTCCTCGCCGCGCCCGTGGGGGCCGTCGTGATCGCGATGGCCGCCCGGGACCGAACCGGCCGGGCGATCGTCGCAGGGCTGCTCACCGCCTTCGTCATCGCCGACGTCTGGCTGCTGATCAGCCTCGCCCGGCTGCCTCGAGCGGAGTACTGGATCTTCTGAGAACGGCCGCCTCAGGAGCGGCGGGCACGGCGCACGGCTGCCACCGCGAGCGCCCCCGCGGCACCAAGCACGGCACCCGCGAGGGCGGAGACCCGATCACCCGCCCGACTCGGCGGCGGCCCGGGAGCGAGCTGAGCGGCATACGGCTCAGCTGTGGTCCTCGCGGCAGCCGGAGCGTCCTGCCCCTCGTGGACCTCGGCCTCCTCGCCGGCGAGGCGGGCCACGTCGACGTCGTTGGCTGCCCAGGCGGACGCGAGCAGCACGACGCGCGACATGAGGTTGAGCCAGAAGAGGAGGCCCACCGCGACGGCCACGGCGCCGAGCAACGGGTTCGCCGTGGCCCGCTCGATGAGCACACCGCCGAAGTACTTCATCGCCGTCAGCAGGACCGCGCCGACGACGGCGCCATTGCGCACGTTCGCCCACGGCAACGGGACACCGGAGAGCATCCGGATCAGGACGACCATGAGGAGGGTGTCGAACACGACGCCGACGAGCAGGCCGACGACGGTGACCAGGACCGCGTTCCCGCCGAGGGCGACCCAACCCGCGATCTCCACCGCCAGGCCCCCGACGACGCTCGTCATGATGGCGGAGGCCGCGATGCCCAGCCCCAGCGTGAGGAGGACGCCGAGGTCCCTCAGCTTCGCCGTGACGAAGGACCCCGGGCTGGCGTCGAGCCCGAAGACGCCACGGATCCCGGTCCGCATCGCGCTGATCCACCCGAGCCCCGAGAACAGCAACGTGACGACCGAGACGATGCCGGTGATCGTCAGCGTCGAGCTCTGCGGCGCCGCGAGGCTGATGATCCCGTCCGGGTTGCTCTCGGTCCGCACCATCCCCGGGAGGTAGCCGTTCATCGAGTCGGCGATCGCCGCGAGCAGGTCCGGGCGGCCCTGCAGGACGAACCCGAACACCGTGAAGGCCAGCGCCAGGGCGGGGAAGATCGAGAAGAAGGCGAAGTACCCGACACCCGCCGCGAGCAGGTCCCCGTTGGCGTCGCCGTACCGCTTCCAGGCACGGTACGGCGCGGACGCCTTGAGCCGGGCGCCGAACGTCTTCATCGACATGCTGGGGTCACCCTCCCTGGCTGCCCCGCAGTCGGAAGTCATGGGTGGGACGCCACACCTGGTCAGTACCCAGGACGTAGAGGTGGAACGCGTCCACCCGGAAAGCCACGTGGAAGTCAGCCAGCTCCTCGAAGGCCTGGTCCAGCCGCTCGGTCGACACGTTGTGGGCGACCGTCACGTGCGGGTGGTAGTAGAAGTCGAGGTTGCGCTGGATCGGGCCCGACCGCAGCGCCGTCTCCAGGCGCTCACAGGCCGAGACCCCTTGGGCGACCTGGATGTAGACCACGTCGGAGATGGGTCGGAACGTGCCCGTCCCCCGGAGGACCACCTCGAACGATGCCCGCTCCGCGGCGACCTGCTTGCAGTGGGTGATGAACTCCTCGTAGATCTCGCCCTCGATCGCGGTCGGCGGCAGGAGAGTGATGTGCGCGGGGATCCGCCAGGCCGCAGCGTCACCGAACGCCGCCCGGCGCTCCTGCAGGAAGTCGCCGTGCGGTGACGGGATCGGGATGGAGACACCGATCGTCGTTGGTTCGGTCACACCCCTGACCCTACTGAATCCCGGCCCCGCACCTCGCCCCGGTCAGACTGCCCGGGGAGATGAGGTCGGGTTCATCAACATCGCTTGAGGGCGGGAAGGAGACCGACCCGGTCGTACACCCGGCGCACCGTCGCCTCCGCCACCTCCGCCGCCCGCTCCGCACCATCGGCCAGGATGGCGTCGAGCTGGGCCGGGTCCTGGAGCAGCTCCAAGGTGCGGTCACGGAAGGGGGTGATCGCACTGACGACGACGTCGGCGACCTCCTTCTTGAGGTCGCCGTAGCCCTTGCCCTCGAAGGCCGCCTCGAGCTGCGCGATCGGCGTGCCCGAGAGGGCGTGGTGGATCGAGAGGAGGTTGGAGACGCCCGGCTTGGCGGCCGGGTCGTACCGGATCTCGCGCTCGGTATCTGTCACAGCGGACCTGATCTTCTTGGCGATGCGGGCCGGGTCCTCGAGGAGGGAGATGAGCCCGGAGTCGGACGCCGCCGACTTGCTCATCTTGGCCGTCGGCTCCTGCAGGTCCTGGATCTTGGCGATCTCACGGATGATGTGCGGCTCGGGGACGACCAACGTCTCGCCGAACCGCTGGTTGAACCGACCGGCCAGGTCGCGGGACAGCTCGAGGTGCTGTCGCTGGTCCTCCCCGACGGGCACGACCGCCGGGTCGTAGATCAGGATGTCGGCGGCCATGAGGACCGGATAGGTGAAGAGCCCGACGTTGGCCACGGCGCCCTTGGCCGTCTTGTCCTTGAACTGGGTCATCCGGCTCGCCTCGCCGAAGCCCGTCAGCGTGGAGAGGACCCAGGCCAGCTCCGTGTGCTGCGCGACGTGGCTCTGCACGAAGAGCACGGAACGCGTCGGGTCGACACCGCCGGCGATGAACTGCGCGGCGGTGGCACGGGTCCGCTCCCGCAGGACGCCGGGGTCCGGGAAGACCGTCAGCGAGTGGAGGTCGGCGACGAAGTAGAAGGCATCGTGAGACTCCTGGAGCTTCACCCACTCGACGAGCGCACCGATGTAGTTGCCGAGGTGGAGGGAGTCGCTCGTCGGCTGCATTCCGGAGAGGCTGCGGGGCTGGTGGCTCGAGGGCATGGCTGCATTCTGGCCCATCGGCCGGTGTCGTCCGAATCCGCGTCCGACCGTCGTCAGAGGTCGTAGTCGACGATCACCGGGGCATGGTCGCTCCACCGGGCGGCGTAGCTCTCGGCCCGGCCCACGCTTGCGGACCGGGCGAGGGGGGCCAACGAGGCGCTCGCGAGCTGGTAGTCGATGCGCCAGCCCGCGTCGTTGTCGAACGCCTTCCCACGCCAGGACCACCAGGTGTAGGGCCCGGGACCCGGGCCGTGCAGGACGCGATGGACGTCGACCCAGGCCAGCTCGTCGAACCACCGGTCGAAGTAGTCGCGCTCCTCCGGCAGGAAGCCTGACTTCCTCAAGTTGCCCTTCCAGTTCTTGAGGTCGTCCTCGCGGTGCGCGACGTTGAGGTCGCCGGTGACGACCATCAGCGCACCGGCCTGGGCGGCGCGCTCCAGGCGGCCGGTCATCGCATCGAGGAACAGCTGCTTCTCGACCTGACGACCGGTCCCCGCCTCACCAGTGTGGACGTATGTCGAAGCGACCGTCACGACCCCCGCAGGCGTCGAGACATCCACCTCGACCCACCGGCCCGCCTCGGCGAACGCGCCCTCGACCCCGACGCGCACCGCTGTGTGGGGCTCCCGGGTCGCGACAGCCACCCCGGCGCGGCCCTTCACCGTGCCCTCGGTGTGAGCGACGTGCCAGTGCCCGAGCCCCGCCTCGGCCAGCGCCTTGGCGAGCTCCGTCTCGCCGGCCCGGACCTCCTGGAGGCACAGGACGTCCGGTGCCGCTTGGGAGATCCACGGGGCCGCGCCGCGACGTATCGCCGCCCGGATGCCGTTGACGTTGGCGGTGATGACGCGCATGACGGCCATTCTGCCGGTCGGGTGCGACGTTGCGGACAGGGCCTGCGGGTCACGCCGGCAGAGCCGCTGGTCACACTGGCTGGTCACGCCCGGTGGCCGCCTCAGTCGCGACATAGACTCCGCAGCGTGCCACCGACTGCGCTCGTCCTCGCCCCCCTCCTGCTCGCGGCCGTGCTCGCGGTCGCGGCTGCCGGCAAGCTCAGGGCGCCGGCTCGCTCCGCTGACGCCCTCGTGGCGCTCGACGTCCCGCGATGGCTGCGTGAGCCCCGGCTCGTCAAGGCCCACCCCTGGGCCGAGCTCGCGCTCGCCGTGGGTCTCGTGCTCACCACCGGCTGGCTCGGCACCGCCGTGGCCCTCGCTGCAGCACTCCTCTTCGCCGGCTATCTCGTCCTGATCGTCCGCGCCGCGACCCAGCCGGAGCCGGTCGACTGTGACTGCTTCGGGGCGTTGGGCGCCGGTCCGGTCACGCGCCTCACGGTCGTTCGGAACGTCTGGTACCTCGTGGTGGCCGGTCTCGCCATCTGGGCCCACGCCGCTGGGGTCGGCCCAGCGAGCGCGATGGTCGGCCTTGAGGCTGCGGGGTGGTGGTGGGTCGCCGGGGCCGCGGCCGCTGCGGTGACCGTGGGCGTGACGATGCACGGCCAGGGCAGCGCCCGGCTCGGGGGGGACCCGGCCGACGACGAGGATGACGCCGACGACTACATTCGTGTCCGCACGCCTGCCGTGCCCGTGTCATTGCCTGATGGGGGCACCCGCACCCTGCGTGACCTAAGTCGTGAGCGAGCTCAGCTCATCCTGCTGGTCAGCGAGACCTGCGGCTTCTGTGAAGTGGTGGCAAGGCAGGTCCCGGCATGGCGCAAGGACCTGGAGCTCATCGACCTCCGGCTCTTGGTCCCGACCGAGCCCGGTAAGACCACGATGACGGAGGCTCTCAACGACGCGATGACGCTGCACGACCCGCCCCAACTGGTGCGCGAGACGTTCAACGTACGAGGCATGCCGAGCGCTGTCCTGCTTGGCATCGATGGGCTGGTGGCGGGCGGGCCCGTTTCCGGAACTGTCGCAATCGAGGAGTTCGTGCGGGACATCCGGAACCAGCTCCACAATATTGACACGAAGTGAGGTGCGGCCGGGCGCCAGCCCTCCTCCATGACATGCCGAGCCCACGCGCATTACGCGTGGGCTCGGTGTGGCTCTGAAACGGTCAGGCAGTCGTGGCACAGACGCTGTCACAGGCGGAGGGAACCGTCGTGCAAGCAGCCGGAGGCTTGCAGGAACCTTGGTCGTCGCCCGGCCAAGAGCTCCCCGTAAGGTGACCAGACTGGACCTCGGGCGCGTCCACCGACGGGCAGCCCTCGAAGGACCCGGTGAAGGTGACCTGGAAGGTGCCGCTGGCGCTGCTGGAACTGGAGTTGGTCCAGACGGCAACGGTGACTTCCTGCTCGGCCGGAATCAGGATCCCGTCGTTCGGGGCGACGAGCGTCTGGCACGCCTCGCTCGAGGTCACCTCCGAGATCCCCACCACGCACAGCTCTGCGCCCTTGGCAGTGAAGCTCTCCACTGAGCACAGGTAGTACGGCTGCGTGTTCGCCGTGTTGTCGAAGACCAGGAACGCGACGTAGCCCTTGTCGTAGCAGTTGTCTGCTTGTGACGCACCCGGCAGCTTGCAGAGCTGGCTCTCACCGAACTGGATCTCGGGCGGAACGGGCGATGACGCCGAAGCGGGTGTGCTGGCGGCGACGGCGACGGCGGGGACCGCCCAGGCCGCGCCCTTGACCACGGTGCGCCGCGAAGGGCGCAAGCCGGAGCCGGTCTCGTTGTGGGTCATGTGGGTGACTCCCCCTCAGGAATATGGACGCTGCTCGGGTGCTCCGCGGCTCTGAAACTGCAAACAACGCTCCCCGCGAGCCGAGGCAGACGATACCGCATGGCCGCCTCCGGTGCCGCGCCTTTCCGCGCAGGTCACACCGCTGTTTGCGGATCTGTGACCCGGGGCCCGGAAGTGGGAGAAATCATCACGAGAGAGGGCCTTCCAGCACATTTCTCACGCGCACGAACGAGCCACGGCGGACCAGACCTCAGCGTGTCGTCGCGCACTTTCCTCCCACGTGAAGGCCTCCGCTCTCCGGCGACCTCGACGCGCCATGGCCAAGACCTCGGACTCGCCGGAGACCGCGACGAGGATGCCCCCGCTCAGGCCTCGGGGGGTGGGGTCCACGAGGAGACCGCCGTCCCCGACGACCTCCGGGAGCGAGCTGGTGCGAGCCGCCACCACGGGCACGCCCGCGGCCATGCCCTCGAGCGCGGGCAGACCGAAGCCCTCGTAATGAGATGGCACGACCAGGGCCGATGAGCCGGCGACCAGCGAAGGGAGGAGCGAGCCGTTGACGCGCCCGACGAGCCGAGCCGACGGAACATCGGCGAAGAGTGCGGTGCGGCGAGGGTGCTCCGGCCCGGACAGGACGAGAGTGAGGTCCGGCCTGGCCCGCGACACCTCTTGCCAGGCCACCGCGAGCCCTTCGAGGTTCTTCCGGGCGGAGGCACCGCCGGTGACGAGGACGTACGCGCCATCGACCCCGAGCCGGTGGAGGACCTCTGGGTGAGCCGAGGACGGGTCGAAGAAGCGGCTGTCGACCCCGTTGTGCACGACGTGGGGCGCCTCGATGCCGAGCAGCTCGACGGCCTCCGCGGCACTGAAGTGGGACACGCAGATGACCGCCGCCGCGCGACGCAGCTCGTCCCGGGCGGCCGCTACGGGGGCGGACTCGTCGGGGAACTTCCAGGCCACGACGTCATGGAGGGTGACGACGTCCGCCCGGGGGGAGGGTGGGAGCTCGAGGTTCGTCCGATGGGACACCGTGTCGCCGGCGTAGAGAAGCCGCCCGAGCTCCCGTCGGGCCGCGGGTGACGTGGTGGTCACCCAGCCCATCGGCAGTCTGCGGTTGCCCGGCGTGGCCGCTCGGAAGGAGCGAACGGTGAGCCGACGAGCCTGCCACCCCTCCCCGTCCACGGCAGCCAGCGCGGCGTCCGCCCGATGAGCAATCTCGGCCTCGTACACCTGAGCGCCCATGGGGTGTTCGGCAGCCACGGTGGCGATCGTCAGGCGTGGCACTGGGCCTCCGTTCGGGTCTTCGGCCGGGCGCGGACCACTCCCGCCGAGCGCTCCCGCATCATAGGGTGAGCCGGCTGCCGCTGGGCGGCCACGACATACGGGCGGAGGGACATGGATCGGCGAGTCGCGCTCGTCTCGTCATCATTCGATCCACACACCGGCGGAGTCGAGGAGCACGTCCGGCACGTGGCCCGGGTGTTCGCCTCGCGGGGCCACCAGGTCGTGGTCTGGACCGTGGACCGGGGCGAGCACCTCGGGACCCGGCAGATCGACGGCGTCGAGGTCCGGGACCTGCCCACGCCGCTGCCGGCTCGATCCTTCCGGTCCCTCCTCCGTTTCGGCCTGGAGCTGCCCGCCGCCCTGCGTTCCTGGCTCCTGGCCTACCGCAGCTTCCGGCCGGACGTCCTCCACGTCCACTGCTTCGGCCCCAACGGCGTGTACGCGCTGGCCCTCAGCCGGCTCACGCGCACGCCGCTGGTCGTCAGTGGTCATGGCGAGACCTTCATGGACGATCACCAGGTCTTTGAGAGGTCGGCACTGCTCCGCCGGGCCCTGCGCGTCGCGGGCGACCGCGCCGTGGCAGTCACCGCCTGCTCGAGCATGGTGGCGCGCGACCTCGTGAACACCTATGCGACCAAGGAACCCGTCGTCGTCCCCAACGGGGTGGAGCTCGATGCCGACGCTGAGCGAGCTCCGGGCACTCCCCCGGAGTGGTGGCCGGGACGCGGGGTCGTCGTGGGCGCCGTCGGGCGGGTCGAGGCCGTCAAGGGGTTCGACCTGCTCGTCCGGGCCTTCGGCTCGGCTCGGCTCCCCGGCGAGCGCCTCGTCATCGCCGGCGCCGGCTCTGCGCTCCCCGAGCTCACCAGGCTCGTCGAGCAGCTCGGCCTCACCGACTCGGTGGTCCTCCCCGGCCGGATCAGCCGGCCCGAGGTGGCCTGGCTCATGGAGCAGTCGTCGGTCGTGGTGGTGCCCAGTCGCGTCGAGGCCTTCGGGATCGTGGCCCTCGAGGCCTGGCGGGGCGGCTCGCCGCTGGTCCTCACTGCGAACAGCGGAGCCCGCGACATCGTCACGGACGGGGTCGACGCGCTCCTCGTGGACCCCACGGACGCCACTGCCCTGGGACGCGCCATCCGCCGGGTCATCGACGATCCGGCGCTGCGTGCGGTCCTGGCCGACAACGGCCGCCGAAACGTCGAGGACTTCACCTGGGATCGGGTCGCCGAGGACTACCTCTCCCTCTACGACTCGGTCCTGCCACCGGGCGCCGGCGCAGGACGGCCCCGATGAGCGCCGGAGGCGTGGGGCTCAACGGCAAGTGGCTCAGCCAACCCGTCACCGGGACCCAGCGCTACGCCGGCGAGATCGCGCGGCGGATGCTGCCCCTGCTCGACGGCCCGGTCACGCTGCACCTCCCCCGCGACGCCGACGTCCCCTCGTGGCTGCCGCTCGACGTGGTCGTCAGGCGCGCCCCGCTCAGCGGCACCCTCTTCGAGCAGCTCTGGCTCCCGTGGGTGGCCCGACGACAGCTGCTCGTCAGCCTGGGTGGCCCCGCGCCGCTGGCCGCCCGACGCCAGATCGTCACCATGCACGACGCCTCCCCGTTCCGGTTCCCTGACACGTACAGCACGCTGTTCGGGACGTGGTACCGCCTGATGTACCGCATCCTCGCCCGCCGCGCAGCGGCCATCCTGACCGTCTCCACTTTCAGCGCGTCGGAGCTCGCCGCCGTCCTCCACGTGTCGCAGGGAAGCATCGTCGTCGCGGGGAACGGGAGCGACCACGTGGACGGCGTCGAGCCGAGCCGTCCGCAGCTGCCGCACCTCGACGAGGACTTCGTCCTCTGCGTCGGGACGTTCGCGCGTCACAAGAACCTCGCCGCAGCCCTGACCGCTCTCGAGGCGGAAGGGATCCGGTCGGTGGTCGTCGGGGCATCCGGCGGCGATCGGGTGTTCCAGGCCGAGCACCGACAGACGTGGCGCGGGGCCACGTTCGCCGGGCGGCTCTCCGACGAGGAGATCATCTGGCTGTACGACCACGCCCGCTGCCTCGTCTTCCCCTCGCGGTACGAAGGCTTCGGGCTGCCCGTCATCGAGGCCCAGCGGCGCGGCTGCCCCGTCGTGGCCCTCGCAGCGGCTTCCATTCCAGAGGTCGCGGGAGACGGGGCCGTCCTGGTCGCCGCGACGAGCGACCTCCCGGGCGCCGTCCTGGGCCTGGAGCACGACGAGAGTCGCCGGGACTCGCTGAGGCGAGCCGGGCGAGCGAACGCCAGCCGAAGACGGTGGCGCGACAGCGCCGCCACCGTGGCAGAGGTCGTCAGGCGCCTCCAGGACCAGAACCGCAGCCGCTGAGCCGCCGGGTGACGACGCTCGCGCGCGGAGTGCCGCCGGCGTTCAGATCGACCGCACGAGGATGAACCACGCGATCACGGGAACGCCGAAAGCGAGGACGATGCCGAGGACCCGGAACGCTGCCGCATGGCTGTAGACGCGCACCATGACCGCCGCGAGCACCCCGATGCCGAAGATGCCGATCGACCAGTTCGCGAAGCGGGCGCTGAGTTCCACGATCTCGGCTGACTTGGTGATGTTGGCGATCGTGGCCGCCTTGCCGGCAGGACCCCACGGCGCGGGCAGCGGGACCTGGGCGAACAGCAGGGCCGCCAGCCCGATGACGTCGGTCTTGAGGAAGGACCTGCGGCGGGCGGCCATCTGTCGTCGCTCCCGCACCGACGGCTGCACCCGCGGGGGATCAGCGGCCAGGGCCCTCGGCAACGTGAGCAGGCACCCGGGGAGCCCGACCAGCAGCGCGAGCAGACCGGCATACACCTTGGGGCGGGTGTCGCTGGCGAAGGCCAGCGTGGTGACCACGGGGACGGTCGCCCGGGTCAGCACCCACACGTAGACGACGAACAGGAGGGCGGCGCCCACCGCGACAGGGACGTCGCCGCTGATGGGCCCCGGCCTTCTTGACATGACGGTCAGTGTATTCAGCGGCGCCGACCTAGACTGGCCGGGTGGATGGCGCTCGGGAGGTGGACGAGCCGGACCTCTTCGACGCGACGGGGGACGGCGAGGCCGCCGAGCCCCCGCCGAGGCGGGCGAGCCGGGAACGCCGTCGCAACCGGAAGGTGCTCGTGGCGGCGCTCGTGCTCCTGCTGGTCCCCGTGCTCGTCGTCGGCGGCTACCTCGGCTGGCTCAACCACATCATCACGGACAACGTCAAGCAGGCAACGCTCCTGCCCGATGTGGGCACCCGGCCGACGGGCAAGGACGGTGACGTCGTCGCCCAGCCCGAGGCGAACGGGACCAACTACCTGCTCATCGGCAACGACGCCCGACCCGGCGACACCGGCTCACGATCGGACGTCATGGTCCTCGTCCACGTGCCGGAGGACCGCCGCGACGTCACCCTCATCCACTTCCCCCGTGACCTCTGGGTGCCGATCCCGGGGCGCGGTGAGGCGAAGCTCAACGCTGCCTACGCCTACGGCGGTGCGCCGCTCCTGGTGAAGACGATGCAGAACCTGCTCGGCACCGAGATCGACCACGTGGCCATGGTGGGTTTCGAGGGGTTCAAGGCGATGACCGACGCGGTCGGCGGCGTCGACGTCAATGTCGAGGAGGCGTCCGAGGGGAACGGGAAGGTCTTTCCCAAGGGGATGATGCACATGGACGGCGAGACAGCCCTCGTCTTCGTGCGCCAGCGCTACCAGCTGAGCGAGGGTGACATCTCGCGCGGCAAGCGGCAGCAGGCCTTCATCAAGGCCCTGATGCTCAAGGCGCTCAGCCGGGAGACCCTGACCAACCCCCTGCAGCTCAAGGACTTCCTCGACGCCGCGACGAGCAACCTCACCGTGGACCAGAACCTCGACGCCTCCACCATGCGTTCGGAGGCCTTCGCGATGCGGCACATCCGAGGGGGCGACGTCCGCTTCATCACCGCACCGTTCAGCGGCTTCGGCACCAGCGCTGACGGGCAGTCGATCGACGTCGTCGACGATGCGCGGATGACGCAGCTCGGTGAGGCGATCCGCACCGACGAGCTCGAGACGTACGAGTAGCGGTCGAGCGGTCAGGCCTCTTCCCAGACGGTCAGGCCAGCACCACTGACCCACGTCCGGTCGTCGACGACGAGCCATCCGGCCTCGTCCGCCACGGAGATGGCCACGTCGCCGCCGGTCGCCCGGACCGAGCGGATGCACGCCACCTCCACCGGGTCAGCCCCCTGGGTCACCTTGGCGACCTGGACCCCGTCGCACCCCTCGACACCGACGCGGGCGACGTACGTCGCGAGGACCCCGCCCTCGAGGCGGTTGGAGAGAGCCAGTGCTCCGGACGCCTGACCGGAGTCACGCCAGCTGACGCCCCCGTCACCGGTGACCCTGACCCCTCCGTCGCTGCACAGCGCCTCGGCCTGCTGCGCCGACGTGCGGGACAGGTCGATGACGATGTCGCCCTCGCACGGCTCAGCCGTGGGCGACTGCGGAGTCGTGACCTCGGTCGGGCGGTCCAGCCGGCGCGCCCAAGCACCCACGAGCGCCGTCGGACCCGCCCAGGCCCGCCCCCCGTCCCGGGTGGTGAACTGGTCCTGGCCGCAGCCCTCCACCCCACCGACGACGAAGCCCTCGTCCCGGTCGAGCGGCTGGATCCTCGAGATGGTTGCCGAGGGGGCCTCGACGTCGTCCCACGTCGCGCCACCGTCCACGGAGATGGCCAGCCTGGCCCCGCCCGCGGCGCATGTGCCGACCGTCGCCCGCCACGCGACCTCGAGGTCGAGGGCGGCCAGCAGGACCCGGACCGGTCGTGGCGACCGTTGGCCAACGGTGGATCCGGTGGGGGCCGTGCGTGGTGTCGTCGGCGACAGCGTCCCGTCGGGTCCCGGGGCGGGCGCCCCGACCGTGGCGACGGGAGCGCTCGTGACGACGCCGCGGGGGGTGGCGGGGGCGGTCCCGACTGCTGGCGGGCGCAGGGCCAGGTAGACGAGCACGAGGTCGACGAGAAGGAACGCCACCAGGCCCGCCGTGGAGATTCCCCGCTTCATCCGTCAACCGCTCCTAGCCCGCCGTGCACGCCCGTTCGTTGCGCCCCATGGTAGGGGGCAGGCCGCCGACGGCTGCCCTGCGATACTGCGCACCGTGGACTACAGCCAGCCAGCGCGGCGGAGGGCCCGGGCCCTCCGCCGCCTCCTGGGCGCGAGCCTGCAGGCGCCGGTGTGGCGCGGCGGCACCTCGATCCAGGGCTACTGGTGGGACGGCCATGAGAACTTCGGCGACGCGATGACGCCGTGGCTCCTGCCCCGCTACGGGATCGTGCCGGTCCACCGCGAGCCGGCGCGCGCCCGGTTCGTCGGGGTCGGCAGCATCCTCGAGTTCCTTCCCGCCGACTTCGACGGGGTCGTCTGGGGCAGCGGCCTGATGCACGAAGCCCCGCGGGCCCTGCCGGCTGCGACCTTCCTGGCGGTCCGGGGCCAGCTCACTCGCGAGCTGGTCGGCAACCCACCCGGCTGCGCCCTCGGCGACCCCGGTCTGCTCGTCGCTCGACACCGACGCCGTCCGGCCGCGCGCTGGGAGCTGGGCATCGCCGCCCACGGGCACCACCGGGACGACCCGCACCTCCGGGGCCTGGCGGCCGCCCAGCCCGGCCGCGTCCGGCTCATCGACGTGAACCGGTCGATCCCCCAGGTGGTCGACGAGATCGCGGCCTGCTCGGCGATCGTCGCGACGTCCCTCCACGGTCTCATCACGGCCGACGCCTTCGGGATCCCCGCTGCGTGGACGGTCTGGGAGCCTGCCCTGCCCGGAGGCGAGTTCAAGTTCCGCGACTACGAGTCGGTGGTGTCACCGGGCTCGTCCCGCCGGTTCGCGCTCGGACCCGACATGCGCGTCGACGAGATGGTGCGCCAGGCCGTGCAGGTCTCCGCCACCGCCGTCGCGGACTGCGTGACCTCCCTGGAGTCGGCGACTCACGAGCTGTGGTCCATCGCCCGGTCGACTGCGCGCTTCCCGACGTCGACCGTGCGTCAGGTGCTCGACCGCGGGTGAAGGTCGGGTGGCCCTCGCCGGCCTCCGGCGCGGCTCCCGGGGGGTGCTACGCCGGGCGGTCAGCCAGAGGGCCGGCCGTCCCCCGGGCCGCCGGCCACCCGGGCCAGGACCTGGGCGAACTGACCGACCCGGTCGGTCCATGTCGGCACCGGTGTCTCGCCCGGTCCGGGGACCACAGCCGGGGATGACCGAATCCGGTCCACGACCGCGGAGGCGAAGACGGTCCGGTCGACCACGGTGGTCCGCGCGTCCACCGCGTCGCGGAAGCCGGCGACAGCGGTGCTGACCACCGGCCGGCCGACCGCACGGTACTCGTAGAGCTTGATCGGGTCGAGGCTGTCGGTGAAGGGCGTGACCACATGGGGCACGAGGAGCACGTCGGCGTGCTGGAGGTAGCCGGGAACGGCGACCGCAGGCCTGGCCCCGAGAAGGAGGGCGCCGGCGGCCTCGAGTCGGTGCACGTCCTCCGGGGCGAGGGCCACCGGGCCGACCAGCACCAGGTGACCCACCCCGGAGAGGGCCTGCGCTGTCGCGGCGCAGAGCTCGACGTCCAGCCGGTCCCGGTGTGCCGTGCCGACGTAGAGCGCGACGGGCCCAGCCGGCAGGTCCCCCGGACGGACCTGCTGGGTCCGGTAGGCGGCGAGGTCAACGGCGTTGGGGACGAGCGTGACCGGGCGCCCACTGCCCTTGCTGCGCGCGAGCGCCGGCGAGCAGACGACCACTTCGCGGACCCGTTCGAGGAGCACGGCCTCGGCCTGCGCGCGCCTGGCCGTCTCGGCCGGGGACCGGTCGGCGAGGAGCCAGTCGTCCGTCACGTCGTAGAGGGCCGGCCAGCCGGTGGCCTGCAGGACCGCGGCGCCGTCAGGGTCGTTGACCCACAGCAGCGGGGAGCGGAACCCGGCTCGGCGCGCGGCTCGCACCGTGACCGCGGCCAGCTGTTGGTCGACGCGGTGGTCGAGGCGTCTCGGGAGCCACTTCGCCGGCTCGAAGAGCCGCAGTCGTCCGGGCTCGACCCCGGGCAGGGCGGGCCCGTCCCTGAGGCCGCGCGGCAGCCGGGGTCGCCGCCGGCGCAGCAGGTCGTGCAGGGGGTCGACGGCCGGCTCCACGAACAGGACGCGGAGCCCGGGATCGCGCTGGAGGAGGCCTGCGACGAGGTGCTGGTTCCTCCGCCACACGTCGTCCCACCGCTCCAGCGACAGGACGACCAGATCTGTTCCCTGCGCGCCGCCCGCCTCGCCGTTCACAGCACGCTCCGGTAGACGGCCTCGGTGGCGGCGGCCTGGGCGGCCACGGAGAAGTGGCGCAGCTGAGCGGTCCGGAGCCGCTGGCCGAGGGCGTTGCGCCGCGCGGGATCGTGGGCCAGCTCGGCAAGGAGGCTGGCGGCCGCGGTGAGGTCGCCGATCGAGTAGCAGGTCTCGGGCGCAGTGGTGCAGATCGTCTCGAGGTGTCCGCCACCGGCCGCTGCGACCACCGGCAGCCCGTGGCTCATCGCTTCGAGGACGGTGAGGCCGAGCGCCTCGTCGGGTCGCGGGGCCAGCAGGACCGCGGCCCGGTCCATCAGCTCGGCCGTGTCGCTCCGGTGCCCGAGGAAGCGGACGGCCTGACCCACGCCGAGCTGCGACGCCAGGGACTCGAGCCGGCGACGCTGGCGCCCCTCCCCCGCGACGTCGAGCGACCACCCTTCAGCCGCAAGGCCGGAGGCCGCGAAGATCCGCACCGCATCGGCCGTCTGCTTCTCCGGCTCGAGCCGCTGGGCCACGAGCACCCGGCGCTCTCGGGCGGATGCGGCCCTCGGCTCGCCCGCGGGAGCCACCCCCGACACGACCACCGTCGAGGTCGGCTCGATGCGGTCGGCGACGAAGCGGCTCACGGCGATCTGGGCCGAGATCCGCCGCGCGGCCAGGCGCGCCACGAGGCCGGCGGCCCGGGAGGAGCGGCCCCGGGTGGCGGCGAAGTGCCGGGTCGCCACGACCGGCACCCGCCGCGATCGCCGGGCCAGTGCGGCGGCGATCTCTGCGGAGGTCATGTGGACGTTGAAGACGCTGGCGTCGCCGAGCCGGCCGAGGGCCCGGCTCACTTCCCACACCGTGCTCGCGGCCACGTGGCGGATGTCCGGCCGGTCCATGACCTCTCGCATGGTCCGTGCATGGCCGCCGACCACCACGACCTCGTGCCCGCTGTCGGCCTGGGCGACGGCGAGCATCGCGATGTGGCGCTCCACACCCGCAAAGGCATCGGTGCACACGGCATGGACGATCCTCACCCGGCTGCCCCGGCCGTCCGCGCAGGTCGCGCTCTGAGGGCCGGGTGCCGGGCCTGCTCCACCTGGGTGCGGACCTTCGCCTTCTCCTCCTGCGCCGCCTCGTGGCGCGCTGCTGCTCCGAGGCACAGACCGAGGATGAGGAAGGGCAGGGACACCTGGACCGCGACCCAGAAGAGGTCGAACTGGCTCTGCACGATGCGGGTCACCAGGACCAGCTCAGCCAGCACGCCGTAGGCGGGGTCGAGCCGCCGGGCGACCAGCCAGGTCCCGACCAGCAGGGCGATGAAGGCGACGAGCCCGATGATGCCGGCGCTGGTCATCGTGTCCATCAGGGAGTTGGGGGGCTGGAAGGCCTGCGGGAACCGGTCGGTGTACCACCACCGCAGGCCGACCCCGAACCACGGGTCGGTTCCCCAGATGTCCATCGAGTCCTCGAACCAGGTGAGCCTCTGGAAGAAGGAGTTGAACTCGTTGCCGGACTGGATCTGGTCCTGGACCATGACGCTGACTCCGACGAGTGCCGGGATGAGGGCGAGCAGGATCCCCTTGGACCGGCGACGGGTGGTCGTGCGGCGCATCACGAGCAGGGACACCGCGACGGCGAGGGCGATGATCGCCTGCCGCGACTGTGTGGTGAGGAGCGCTGCGACGACGGTCCAGAAGCCGGCGAGGGACCAGGCCCGGCTCCATCCCATCCAGGCCGGTCGCACGTAGAGGACGACTCCGGTCAGGGCGAAGATCGTCCCGATCGCGTTCTTCTGCACCTGGTAGGGCCAGGACATCTCGACCGGGCCGAAGTTGCCTGCGTCGTACTGGAACACAGCCTGGGCGAGCGTGATGAGCGCCAGCGCGAGGGTGGACAGCGCCAGGATGCGAAGACTCCGGCCACCGTGCCCACGACGGCCGAGCGCCCACCCGACCGCGACGGCACCGAGGACGAGGACGCCCGCATGGAACCACTCGACGAGGTTGGCCTGGTAGGGATTTCGCACGAGGGTGAACACCGTGGCGAACTGGTAGAGGGCACCGAGCCACATGACCTGTCGCATCGGCCGTGACGCGCCGGCGAGGAGCACGAGCAGCGACGGCGCGAGGGCCACCGCGAGCATCGCGTCGGAGACGGCGAGGTCGACCCCGGCCACCGAGAGCCGCGCGGTGACGAGCAGGAAGGGCAGCGCCACGAGGGGCACGAGGGCGGGGTCGGCGACGACGAGCCCGAGGAAGAGGATGAGGCCGGCGACCAGCAGGGGCAGCTCGGGGTCGCCGGCGAGGCCCCGACCGACGTAGAGGAGCACGGCCAGCAGGCCGACGACGACTGCGACGCGAAGGGCGAGCTCCCGCAGGCGCCCGGTGGTCACGACGTTGCCCCCGCGTCGCCCGGCGGGGTCACGTCGCTCTCGACCCGCAGCGGTCCGCGGAGGTAGGTGATGAACCGCTCGCGGGCGAGTCGGCCCTCCCGCCCCGAGCGGAGGGACCGAACGGCGGAACCCGCGAGCTGGGCCAGCCGGGCGGCCTGCCAGCCGGGGGCGCCGAAGTGCTTGCGGTAGTAGCGCTCCTGGCCCGCGTGGAACCGGACTTCCCGTCGTGTCGCGTCCCCGCTCGTGCCGGCGCCCACGTGCGTGGCCGTCACGGTCGGGACCACCGCGTGGTGCCAGCCCCGCCGAGCCGCCCGGTAGGCCCAGTCGGTCTCCTCGGCGTAGAGGAAGAAGGACTCGTCGAACCCGCCGATGGCGCTGATCGCTTCGGCGCGCAGGAGCAGCACCGCGCCGATGGCGAACTCGCCTCGTCGGTGCCGCCCGAGTCCCACGGCGTCGAGCCACGCGCCGCGCGGCGTGGGGAAGGGCCAGAGCACGCGCTCCTCGTCGCCGTCGGGGGCAAGCAGCCGCGGGCTGACGCTGGCGAGGTCGGGTCGCGCCCGCAGCGCCTCCGCGAGCAGTCGTATGCCGCTGGGCTCGATTCGCGCATCAGGGTTGAGCAGGAGCACGTCGGAGTCCGCAGACCGCCGCTCGCGCAGACCGACGTTGACGCCCGCGGCGAACCCGCCGTTGTGGCCGGGGTCGACGTAACGCACGCCGAGCGCGGAACAGACGGCTCGGACCTCGGGTGAGGACGAGTTGTCCACGACGAGGACGGACTCGTCGTGGAGGGGCTCGAGCGTGGAACGGAGCAGGTCGGCCACGCCGTAGGCCACGACGACGATGTCGACCGGCCGGGTCTCGGCCGTCGCGCCCGCCGGGTCGGGGGTCGCACCCGGCGGGTCGGGGGTCGCGCCCGCCGGGTCGTGGGTCGCGCCCGCCGGGCCGAGCGCGGCGCGGTAGAGGCCCTCCTGGAGGGCGGCCACCGACGTCCAGCTCGTGTCAGTGGCCCGGGCCAGGCCGGCCGATCGCAGCCGCCGGGCGAGCGCCGGGTCAGTGCCGACCCGCAGCAACGCGTCGCGCAGGGCGGCTGCGTCGCCCGGCGGCACGAGGAGCCCGGCGTCACCGACGACATCGGGCAGCGCCCCGCTGTCGCTCGCCACCACCGGCGTGCCACAGGCCATCGCCTCGACCGCGACCCGGCCGAACTGCTCGACCCACGAGCGGGTCGTCAGCGATGGGACGGCGAGGACGTCCACGGACCGGTAGAAGTCGGGCAGGTCCGCCTGGTCGACCGAGCCGGTGAGCTCCACCCGGCCGGTCGCTCCCCGGGCCTGCACCTGGGAGCGGAGCCCTGCGGCGGCCGGGCCCTGCCCGGCGATCCGGAGCGTCAGGCGCTCGTCGGCGGCGACGGCCTCGACGAGCACCGAGACGCCCTTGTGTGCCGCGAGCCGGCCCACGTATCCGACCCGGACGACGGTCGGTTGCTCAGTTCGTCGCGCACCCGATCGAAAGAGCAGTTCGTCCCGCACCGGATCGTCGAGGTCTCGCGCTGCGGCGGGCGGCTCGTGCGGGCCCGGGTCGGCCTCCCCCTCGGTCGCTCTCGTCGGGCTGAAGCGCGCCAGGTCGATGCCGAGCGGGATGAGCGTCGCCGTCCCGGAGAGGCCCTTGCGCTCGACGATGCGCCCGGCCTCGGAGTTGCACACGCTCACCCCAGCAGCATGACGCAGCGCCCAGCGCTCCAGCCAGCGGAACGGGACCGGGTACGTCTTGTCGAGGTTCTGCGCCGAGTAGAGCACGTAGGGGGCCCGGCAGCGGCGCACCGCCCTCACGGCGAGCACCTCTGCGGTGCTCAGCGCGAACGGCTCCTCGTGGATGTCGATGACGTCCCACGCCTGCCCCAGGGCCCGCCAGATCGGCCGCGGGTCGTAGAGGAACAGGGCCGGGTGGCGGCCGATGGTGCGCACCCCCGTCACCGCCTCACCGACGCGGGGCGCCAGACGGACGGTGCTGCCGCCCTCGTCCCATTCGGCGGCGGACAGGGTGACCACGTCGTGGCCGCGGACGCGCAGGGCGCGTTCGCGCTCACGCCAGGCGTCGACGACGGCGCTGTGCGACACCCGCAGGACCCGCAATCGACAACTCCCACCCTCTGGTGTCCCGACCCGTGGTGACCGGGGCTTCGCTGAACGGGCCAGCGACCCCCAGATGATATGGGAGGATTGGCGGTCAGCAGTCCGACTTCTCTCCGGAGCAACGCCCAAGGGGGGCCAGTGACGATCCGTGACCTCGTGGGCGTGATCCGTACACGGTGGCGGCTCATCGCCCTCTGCGTCCTCGTCGTCATCGGCGCCACCGCCGCCTCGACCCTGATGACCACTCCCGTCTACGAGGCAACCGCCCGGGTCTACCTCTCCACCGTCAAGCCGGCCGACGACAAGAGCCCCGGTGGCACCTACGCGATCACCCAGAAGGACCTCAACACCTACGTCGCCATCCTCGGCTCCCCGGCTGTCCAGGACCCGCTCCGTGCGGAGCTGGGGCTGGCCCCCGGGACGGGCATCGACATCAGCGGCACGGTGTCCGAGCTGACGAACGTCCTCGACCTGCAGGCTCGCAGCTCCGACCCGCAGCGGGCCGCGGACATCGCGAACACCGCGGGACCCGTCCTCGCTGACGCGGCCAAGAAGTTCTCCCCGCTGCTCGCCAACAACAACCAGGTCGTCGAGGCGGAGGCGATCACCCCCGCCCTGGCCCCGGCCGAGCCGATCTCACCCAAGGTCAAGACGAACCTCGCGATGGCCCTCCTCGCTGGTCTCGTCATCGGCATCGGCGCGGCCCTCCTGCGGCACGTCGCGGACACGAAGGTGCGAGGGGACGAGGACATCCGCAAGCTGTCCGACCGGCCGATCCTCGCGACGATCCCCTTCGTCAAGGGCAGCGACGGTCCGGTCCTCACCCTCGCCGACGACCCGCACACGCACCACGCCGAAGCGATCCGGCGGCTGCGCACGAACATCCTCTTCGTCGACGTGACGACCCAGGGCCACTCGTTCGTCATCACCTCGTCGAACCCCGGCGAGGGCAAGACGACGACCTCGGTCAACCTCGCCATCGCGATGGCCGACGCCGGCTCGAAGGTGCTGCTCATCGACGGCGACCTGCGCAACCCATCGGTGGCCAAGACGATGGGGCTCGAGGGCAGTGCCGGGCTGACGACCGTGCTGCTCCGGCGCGCGGAGCCGGCCGACGTCATCCAGGCGTGGCGCGACACGAGCCTCCACGTCCTGCCGGCCGGCCAGATCCCACCCAACCCGAGCGAGCTGATCGGCTCGGAGGCGATGTCGCAGCTCTTCCAGAAGCTGGCGCAGGAGTTCGACTACATCCTCATCGACAGCCCGCCGATCAACCCGGTCATCGACGCGGTGCTGCTCAACCAGCTCACCCACGGCCTCATCATGGTCGTCGCGAGCGAGCGCACCAGGCGGCGCGAGCTCGAGGCGGCCCTGCGCTCTCTCGAGACGGTCGAGGTCCCGGTCGCCGGGTTCGCGCTCAACCTCGCGACCGGCGCACGGTCCGCGGCCTACCGGTACGGCACCTACGGGTACGGCCAGACCGCCGCGGTCCACGGCAGCAGGGCGGCGAAGAAGTCACGCCGGTCCGACCGACGCGGCCTCTCCCGGGCCCGCTGACACCGGCTGAGCCCGCTGGGACCAGCCGGGGGCCGAGGGGCCGGGGGCCGGTGCACTCAGTCGCCCGCCCGGCGCGGACGGCGGCGCGCCAGCTCCTCCCGGACGCCGCGCGCGGGACGCGCGAAGAACTCGGCGACCACCTCGCGACGGGTCGGCGGTCGCCCCCTCAGCATGGCCAGGTGCTCGACGTTGACGAGTGCCGCCCGGCCGACGAGGCGCAGCTTGCCCCGTGTCGTGGGGGCCGCCTTGACCCGGGCGCGCCACTCGTCGATCCGGGTCCCCCCGGCCGAGGCGACCTGCCAGAGGTCGTGGTCCGGGTGCCCTCGCCACGCGTCGAGCCGTCCGGTGGCGGCGGCCAGGCCGACCTCGGCGCCGAGGCGCCGGGCCAGTTCCTCCACCGCGGCCCGCACGTCGTCGTCCGCCGCGGTCCACGTGTGGGTGATGTCCTGCCTGCCCCGGTGCGACCCGCGCGACCGGGCCGCGTGCAGGAGCAGGACCAGTCGCTGGGCGGTCGGCTCGGGGACCCGGCAGGCGCGCCCGGCCGCCAGCCAGGTTCGCCCCGCCGACCACAGGACGCCGAAAGCCACCTCGGCCCGCACCGTGAGTCCCGGGAAGCTGCGATGGACGTCGAGGTGGCCCCATGCCGGGTGGCGCAGGGTGGCCGAGTGCTCGAAGGCCGAGCTCGAGGGGAAGTCGTTGAGCAGCTCCCATCCGGCCGCACGGAGCGCGACGAGGAGGGCCGCGACGTGGTCGGGGTGAACGAGGACGTCGACGTCGGACGCCGTCCGCCCACTGCGACGGACCGTCGGGTCGAGCGACTCGCCCTTGATGTGCAGCAGGTCCGCGCCGATGCGGTCGGCGACGACCTGGACCGCGGCGTGCCCGAGCTGGAGCCGGATCGGGGTCGGGATCGTCGTCGTCACGCGCCGCCTCCCTCGGGCTCCACCTCGACGAGACCCTGCGCCGCGAGGTCGTCGACGACCGCCCGCACCGCGCCCTCGAGGTCGCCGTCCTCAGGGACCCCGAACTCGGCGGCCAGGTGGGCACCCAACGCGCCCAGCGGCATACCGTCTCGGGTCAGCGAGCGCACAGCGAGACCGAGCGGTGACAGCCGGACGACCCGACCGCCCGACGCGTCGCCGAGCAGGACGACCCCCTCCCCGTCGACGACGAGCTCGTCGACGGCCTCGACCGCACGCACGACGACCTCGCTCATCGCGCCCTCCCCGTGATCTCACGGATGACCGGCTCGAGGTCGGCGGCCTCGGCGTAACGGAGCAGCCGGAACCCGCCGGTCGCCTCCCCCAGCTCGGCCAGGCGGTTGAGCGGTCGGGCGAGCAGCGGCAGCGACGACGTCTCCGGAGCGAGCGTGACGATGGCGTCGAGCACGTCCATCGGCTCGACCGCGACGCCCACCATGGCCGGGTCCCGGCGGATGACGACCACCCCGGCGACCCACGGCTCGGCTCGAGGGGCCAGGAGCCCGAGCTGTGCGGCCGGCACCTCGTCCTTGAGCCCGCGGTGCGGGTCCCGGCGGATCGACAGCGGCTTGCGGTACGGCAGGATCCGACCGTCGGCCGTGACGGCGACCGTCTCGTCGGTGAGGTAGGCGAGCGACGTCCCGAACGTGCGGCTCAACGTCGTCTTGCCCGTCCCACCCGGCGCCACGAAGACCACCGCGGCGCCGGTCGTCGGATCGCAGAGCGCGCCGGCGTGGAGCATGAGCACGCGACCCGCCTGCGCCGCGATGAGCGCCTTGGTGATGCCCTGGGTGGCCCGCATGAGCATCCGGGCCGGCGCGTCCTCGTCCCCCGGGGGCAACGCCTCCCCGAACCGCTCGGCCACGACGAACGCGCCGGCACCGACCTCCTCGGCGGGGTCGGCGCCTCCCGCGCGGGGGTCGAGACAGTGCTGCCACGCCCGACGGAACGCCGCGGCCACCTCCACCGGCAGCCCGCTCAGGTCGAGCGCGAGATGCGCGCCGAGCGCATGCAGGTCGACGACCTCGTCGGCGACGGCCGGCGAGGCAGTCGGGCCCGGATGGGCGCGCGGGCTGGGGACCGTGGGCATCGTGCTGCAGCGTAACCACCCCGTGGCATCATCGTCGCCATGAGAGGCGGCAGTGGCGGCGGCCGACCGCGCGTGGCCATCGCCCACGACTACCTCACCCAGCGCGGCGGCGCCGAACGTGTCGTCCTCTCGATGCTCCGGGCGTTCCCCGACGCGACGATCCACACGACGCTCTACGACCCGGAGGGGACGTTCCCCGAGTTCCGCGACGCCCGCATCGTCACGTCGCCCCTGAACCGCTCGACACGCCTCCGCCACGACCACCGGCTGGCCCTGCCGCTCCTGCCGTGGGCCGTCTCGCGACTGCCGGTGGACGCCGACCTCGTCATCGCCTCGAGCTCCGGCTGGGCGCACGGAGTCCCGACGTCGGGCAAGAAGCTCGTCTACTGCCACGCCCCCGCCCGGTGGCTCTACCAGGCGGACGCCTACCTCGGGCACCCCCCGCGGAGCTCGGTGACGGGGCGGGCGCTCCTCGCGCTCAGTCCCCCGCTGCTCCGGTGGGACCGGCGCGCGGCAGCGACCGCGGACCGTTACCTGGTCAACTCCACCGTCGTCCGAGACCGCGTCAAGGAGGCCTACGGCATCGACGCCGAGGTCCTCCCCCCGCCGTTCGGGATCGACCCCCACGGCCCCAGCGAGGTCGTCGGGGAGCTCGCCGACTGGGCCGACGGCTACCACCTGCTCGTCTCCCGGCTGCTGCCCTACAAGAACGTCGCCGAAGCGGTCCGCGCCTTCGACGGCCTCGACGAACGCCTCGTCGTCGTCGGGCACGGCCCCCTCGAGGCCGAGCTGCGCGCCACCGCGCCCCCCAACGTGCGGATCGTGTCCGGGCTCGTCGACGCGCACCTGCGCTGGGTCTACTCGCACAGCACCGCGCTCATCGCCCCGAGTCTCGAGGACTTCGGGCTCACCCCCCTCGAGGCAGGGGCCTTCGGGCGCCCCACCCTCGCCCTGCACGCCGGCGGCTACCTCGACACCGTCGCGCCCGGGGTCTCAGGAGCGTTCTTCGCAACCCCCACGGCGAACGACGTCCGGGCCGCCGTGGCCGCGAACCGGAACGCCGAATGGGACGCCGAGGCGATCCGGTCGCACGTCGACAGCTTCTCGGAGCCGCACTTCCACCGGCGCCTGGTTGCCGCGGTGGAGACCCTGCTCACCGACGACCGCGCCTGACGCTGGGAGCGAGCTGAGCGGCATACGGCTCAGTCGTCGGTGTGCACGAGCAGCCCGAGCGCGACGAGCTGCTCCACGAAGGCGGCCACGTCCTGCTCGATGGCGGCGGGCGCCAGCCCGAACGCGTCCGCGACGCGCTCCACGACCTGCTCGAGCGAGCCCCCCTCGCTCGCCTCCGCCCAGATGACCGCCGCCGAGTCGGCGAGGACGAGCGCCGGCCCCTCGGGCAACCGTGCGACATAGGTCAGCTCGTCCGCGTCGACGCGTCCCACGTCGGGAGCGATGCCGTATGCCGCTGAGCTCGTCACGCACGTAGCGTCCCACGAGTGGGTGGCGGGCTCACCCGATCGTGCGGAAAGCGCAGGGCGCTGCGTCGGCGTGGGTAGATTGGGCAGGCGGAGGGGACCGCACCGGTTCAGTGGAAGGGCGGCGATGGCGGAGGGGGACGTTCGCTTCAGGGTGCTCACCGTGTGCACCGGCAACATCTGCCGGTCGCCCGCGGCCGAACGCCTCATCCGTCGCGTCTGGGTCGACGGCGCCGCCGGCGTCGAGGTCGTCAGCGGCGGCACCCACGCCATGGTCGGCGAACCGATCCAGATCTCGATGGCGCACCTCCTCGAGCAGTCGGGCGCCTACTCGGGAGAGTTCTGTGCCCAGCTGCTCACGCCCCAGCTCGTCGAGCGCGCGGACCTCGTGCTCGGGATGACCCGACGGCACCGGGCCGCAGCGGTGGCCCTGGGCCCCGCCGCGACGGGACGGACGTTCACGTTGCGCGAGTTCGCCCGACTCGTCGCCGACGGGGCCGCCGAGTTCGAGCCCACCGAGGACCGCGTGGAGTCGCTCCGCCGCGTCGTCGAGCTCGCGGGGTCGAGACGCCGGGCCGTGCTCGACCCGGCCGTGGACGACATCGCCGACCCCTACGGACGCGACCTCGAGGCGTACCACCTGGCCTTCACCGAGATCTCGCGAGCCGTGGACCTCGTCGGACGGGTGCTCGAGGGGCTCCCGGTGTCCGATCCGCGAGTGGTCGGCCCGGCGGCTCCGTCCCCGGAGGAGGCGCCGCCGGGGCGCCGCTCGTGGGGACGGCGGCGGCGCTGAGCGGACCGGTCCCCGCGGTGGCTCAGTGTCCGGCGAGGGAGGCGGTGTGGGCGAGGTACTGCTCGAACGTCGGCAGCTCGCCCCGCTCCGCCGCCGCCTCCAGGGTCGGCGCTGCCGCGTCCTTGTCGGAGACGACGGGGACGAACCCCTCCGGCAGGGCCAGGCCCACCGCGGGGTCGAGCGGGTTGACGCCGCGCTCGGCCGCCGGGTTGAAGACCTCCGAACAGAGGTAGACGGCGACGCCGTCCTCGAGGCACGCGAGCGCATGGCCAAGGCCTTCCGCGACGTAGACCGCGCGCCGGTCGACGGCGTCGAGCCGGACGCTGTCCCACTGCCCGAAGGTCGGGGAACCCACGCGGATGTCGATGACGAAGTCCAGGAAGACGCCACTCGTCACCGTGACGAACTTGGCCTGGGACGGCGGGAGGGCGGCGAAGTGGATGCCGCGGAGGGCGCCCGCCTGCGACACCGAGATGTTCGTCTGCCGGACGCGCATCTCATGGCCGAGCGCCTCGGCCAACCGGTCTGCCCGGAAGCCCTCGGCAAAGGTTCCGCGATCGTCGTGGAACTGGCGAGGTGTGACCTCGAAGGCACCAGCGATGGTCAGAGATCGGATCTCCACAGGTGGTCAATGTCCTTCGTTCATGAGGTCGAACAGGTACGCCCCGTAGCCGCTCTTGAGCTGGTCGTCAGCATGACCGCGGAGGACATCGTCGTTGATCCATCCATTGCGCCAGGCGACCTCCTCGACGCACCCGACCTTCTGCCCCTGCCGCGCCTCGATGACGTGCACGTACTGGCTGGCCTCGATGAGCCCGTCGAACGTCCCGGTGTCGAACCACGCGGTGCCGCGGGGCAGCACGCTGACGGTGAGCGCCTGGCGCCGGAGGTACTCGGCGTTGACGGCCGTGATCTCCAGCTCACCCCGAGCGCTCGGCGTCAACCCCTTCGCGATGGAGACGACGTCGTTGTCGTAGAAGTAGAGGCCCGGGATGGCGTAGCTCGACCTGGGCCGCTCCGGCTTCTCCTCGATGGAGAGCACCTGGCCGTCCGTGTCGAACTCGACGACGCCGTAGGCCGTGGGGTCAGCGACGCGGTAGGCGAAGATGTGCCCGCCCGTCACGCTCGTGTTGTCGGCGAGGCGAGCGCCGAGGCCCGGACCGAAGAAGATGTTGTCGCCGAGGACGAGCGCGACGTGGTCCGAGCCGATGAAGTCGGCACCGATGATGAACGCCTGGGCCAGGCCCTCGGGGCGCTCCTGAGTCGCGTAGGACAGGGACATCCCCCACTGGGACCCGTCGCCGAGCAGCCGCTCGAACTGCTCGCGGTCCTGGGGGGTCGTGATGACGAGGACCTCGCGGATGCCGGCCATCATCAGGGTCGACAGCGGGTAGTAGATCATCGGCTTGTCGTAGACCGGCATGAGCTGCTTGCTGATGGCGCGCGTGATCGGGTGCAGGCGGCTACCGGTTCCCCCGGCCAGGATGATTCCCTTCATGGTGCGCCAGCCTAGCCGCCGCGGATGACGTCAAAAGTTCCGCACCTTTGGTACCGCGATCGCGAAGGGCTACGGCGTCGGGCGGCCCGCTCAGATGGTTGGCAGCAGGGACCTCGCGATCGTGAGGGCCTCGGCGGCCGAGCCGGCTCGGTGGGTCGTCGAGAGGGGGGCCGTCCAGTCCTGGATCAGGGCGCTCACCTTTCCGTCGAGGTTGTCGAGCGCCACGGACGGGATGCCCAGCAGGGCGGCCCCGATGTGGGCATGGAGCCGATCCGTGACGATGACCCGCCCGTCGCTGAGAGTCTCCTCGATCACCCGGACGTGGTCGGCGGTGTGCCTGCGAAGCAGTGCGCGCTGGGGGACGGCCCAGAGCCCCTCCTGCAGTCGGCGCGAGGCCCGGGCCCAGCGGCCGTTCACGGCGGTTTCTGGTCCCGACGGTAGGACGTCGGCAGAGCCGTAGAGCCGAGCCAGCCGGCGGATGGCGCGGAAGGCCGGTTGTGCCTGGCCGAACGACGGCCAGTCGGTCTGCCGGAAGTCGAGTCCCACGGCTGGTTCGGCGAGGTCGAGCCCGGTCGACTCCTTGTCGCTGCGCTGGAGGACCAGCAGGTCGTGCGAGGGCGGGCCGCGCCGGGCCAAGGTGGTACCGAAGGCGGCGTCGGGTGCGAGGCGGAGGCCGGCACCCAGCTCCGGGACCGCGTCGCCCAGGCGTTGGAGGGATCGCGTGTCTCGGATGAGGTAGGTGGCCTGGGGGAAGCGGCCGTACCGCTGCCGGGCGGCGAGCTCGGCCGGTCGGTCCGGGAAGCTGACGGACTGTGGGAGCAGCACGACCCGCGAAGAGTCGGGAACCGTCTCGAAGACCCGGCCACGGTACTCGTCGTGCACCGGGTAGAGACCGCCGAGATTGCCGCCGCCGTGCAGGAGGACGGCCACGCTGCTCGGGAGGCGCCGCAGCGTCTCCCACGAGGTCAGCCGCCGGTCCTGGAGGAGTCGGATGTGGACCCCGAGCCGGCCCAGGGAGTCGAGGGCACCTCGGAGGATGAGCAGGTCACCGGCGTTCCGGTAGTCGGGGGCATCGAGGACCACCGCTCGGGAACGGCCGTCGAGTGCGGCGCCGAGCGCTTCGTCGAAGGCGGCCCGGAGGGCCGCCAGGACGGCGGCATCCCCCGGATCCGGCCGACAGCCGCACATCAGGGTCCCTGGCGCGGCAGCAGGACGGTGCTGCCATGGAAGGGACGGAGCCGTCCGCCGGCCACCCACCGCCGCAGCCCCCGGACCAGGCCCAGGTCGCGCGCCGTTGCCTCGGCGGCCGCGAGGACCCGGCGCCTGGCGCCGCCCCGGCTCCCCAGCGCCGCCCGGATGGGTGTCGAGGGAAGCGCCAGGAGCAGTGCGACGGCAGTGGGTCGCTGGCGGTAGAGCCCGGGATGGCGGGCCCAGAGGCAGGCCTCCGCGATCCCGGCGCGGTACGTGCGGGTCAGGCGCCGGCGGAGCCCTCGCGGTGGGTCGTAGAAGACCTCCATCCGCGGCTCGTAGGCCAGGGTGACTCCAGCCACGGCCAGCCGGATCCCGATCTCGACGTCGTCGCAGCCGTAGGGCGGCAAACCCTCGTCGAAGCCTCCGACAGCGGCCAGGGTCGCCGCGCTCATGGCGAAGTTGCAGCCCCAGAAGTAGGGGAACACCCTCTCAGCCCCGTCGTCGGGGCCGAGGCTGTCGAGCGAGTCGAGCAGCACCTGCGAGGTGGGCCTCCTCGCCGCGTCCAGGACGAGGACCCGGCCCCCGACCGCCAGCGCGCCGGAGATGGACGCTGCGTGAACGGCCGCGACCCAGGTGCTGCCGACCACGTCATCGGCATCGCAGTAGGCCAGCACCGGGGCTCGGGCCGCCGCCGCTCCCCGGTTGCGGGCGAAGCACAGGCCGACCTGCTCGGACGCATCGACGACGCGGGCGTCCGCGACCACCCCCATGCCCGCGGCCGCCCACTGCTCGAAGACTGCCACGGTCCCGTCGGTCGACCCGTTGTCGACCAGGACCACCTCGAATCCCGGCGCGTCCACCTGCCCGGCCAGGGCCTCGAGCTGCGACGCGAGAGTGGCCGCGCCGTTGCGCACGCAGACGACGACGGACACGGCGAGCGAGCCGGGGTCCGACCCCTCTCGGTCAGTGGGTTGCACCACCGGAGTGTATAGATCGCCGGATCGTCGGCTGTGCCATGATGCCAGCGGCGGGAGGGTGCCCGTCCGAACAGGGCGGGCGACCCGCGAGGAGGCCGGGATGGGGACGGGAGGCACCGAACCGGGGCCCGGCCCGGACGCCGTCCCCCCGCTCGATCGCGGTGAGCTGCAGGCTCGAGCCCTGAGCGGGGTCCGCTGGACCGCCCTCCACACGGTGGTCGCCGTGGGCCTCGGCTTCGGCGTCAACATCCTGCTGGCAAGGGTCCTGGGTGTCGTCGACTACGGACGCGTCGCCTACCTGACGACCGTCATCACGATCGCCGGAGTCATCGCGGAGCTGGGTCTCGGCATGGCCGTGGTCCAGTTCGGGACCAAGGCACACGCGATGGGCCACACCGAGGTCGTGCGGTCCGTCCTGTCGAGGTCGCAGGGGTTCCGGCTGCTCGTCATCGCCCCCGTCGTCAGCCTCACGGTGCTGCTCGTGGTCCGCGTGGACCCGCTCCTGATGGCGCTGGCCATCGGTTTCGGCATCTGGCTCAAGGCGGCGCTCAGCGGGACTCCCGCCGCCTTGACGATCGAGAACAAGACGGCCCAGATCGCCAAGAACGCAATGGTCGTCAACCTGCTGACGCAGGTGGCGGTCGTCGTCGCAGCGCTCACCTCGCGGGACGCCGACACGGTGTGGATCAGCCGGGTGACGGTGGGGGCGCTCGGCGTCGTCCTCGCTCTGCCCTATGTCTCTCGGGCCTACCGGCGCGCGGTGCTCCACCCGGCCCTACCCCGCGGCTTCCCCACCGGCTTCTGGAGGTACGCCGTCCCGGCCGGCGTGGCCTCGATCCTCGGCAACCTCATCGTCTCCCGCACCGAGGTGGCCTTCCTCACCTGGAGCGGCAACACGGCGGCGGCGGGCCTGTTCGCGCTGGCGTTCGGCCTCGCCGTCCATGTCTTCAGTCCGGCCCAGGCCCTCGTCGGGCCGCTGATCCCCGCCATCTCGGGGCTGCGAGCAGTGGACGCCGCGTCCCTCGGGCGCGCCCTCCGCCGGACGATGCGGGCGAGCGCGACGCTGTCGGCTCTCCTCGTGGCCGGCGGGCTGGGCCCCCTGGCCCTGCTCCTGCAGCCCATCTACGGGGCCGAGTTCGCAGGCGCGGCGCCTGTCGTCGTCGCTCTCGGGATCGGTGCCGCCGTGGCGACAACAGGGTCACCGCTCCTCGCCTTCATCCAGGCCCGCTTGGCGGGCGGGGCGGTCCTCAAGCTGAACCTCGCGGCGGTCGTGGTCAACCTCGTCCTCATCGTGGCCCTGCTCCCGGTGCTCGGGCTCTGGGGGGCGGTCATCGCCAACCTCGCCGGCGTCGCGGTGCGCAACGGCCTCCTGCTGGTCACGGAGAGCCGGGACGCGCAGGTGCGGCTGTCTGCGGCGCTCGGGGACGTGGCCCCGCTGCTCGTCGGCAGCGTCGCCTGCCTCCTCGTCCACGCGGTCGCGCGCACCGCCCCGACGGGGTTGGTCACCACCGCCGTGCTGAGCGCCGTGGCGGGCGCGGTCCTATATGTCGTCGGCCTGCGAGTGCTGCACCTGGGCCTGGCGGCACCCGACGGAGCCGCGCTCGAGGCCAGCGTCAGCGCCAGGCTTCGTCCGTCGGTGCGCCGGGTGCTGGGGCTGCTCGCTCACCGCCGCGGCTGAGGGCCAGCAGGACGTTCCCGATCCTGCCGGTGAAGGCCCCAGCGCTGGGCAGGACGGCCCGCGCGAACGACCACGGTGCGACACCGGTGCGCTCCACCCCGAACTCCTCGGCGACCGCCCGCGAGACGGGGCGCCCCAAGCCGCCCATGCTGGCCCCCGAGTGCGCCTCCCCCGTCCCGACGCGGTAGAGGGCGCCGGGGAACGGCAAGGGGACCAGCGGAAGGTCGTCGTGGATGTGCAGGTGCGACCCGAACCACCTCTCCAGCCGCTCCCCGAAGGCTGAGTACAGCTCGTCCTGGGAGGCGGTCAACGGCAGGTCGACGCGCGGGTAGAGGTCGTGTCGGACGATGTGCGACGAGCCGCAGTGCAGGTGGAAGTCACCTCGCACCGGGCGAACCGCCCGCCGGCCCGCGTGGTAGCGCCAGCCGTGGGTCACGGTCCAGCCCGCCTCGCCGCTCCGATCGGCGACGAAGCCGGCCAGCCGCCGGGAGACGAAGTCGTCGGCGTCGACGAACATGACGTGCGTCAGGTCGGGGTGCTGCTGCCGTGCCGCGAGGAGGCCGACCGCGAGCTTGCTGCCCTTGTCCTTCAGGACCGCCGCGGTTCCGGTCTGGGGGCCTCGGTGGGAGGACGGGGGCGGAAAGTCCACCTCGACGAACCTGACCCGCTCTGGGAGCTGGACCCGCGGGGCCTGGTTGCCGACGACCACGACACCGAACGCGTCGCTCTGCTGGCGCACCCACGACCTCGCGGACTGGGCGAAGATCGCCTCCACCTGGCCGTAGCTCCGGCTGTTCCACGGGTGCCGGAGGGACGTGACGAGGGCCAACACACCCGTCAACCTATCGACCCGGCCCTCGTCTACCCTCACACCATGCGTGTTCTCGTCACCGGCGGAGCCGGCTTCATCGGATCGAACTTCGTGCTGCGGGCCCGCGAGAGCCGCCCGGACTGGCAGGTGACGGTCATCGACGCGATGACGTACGCCGCCAACCGGGCCTCCCTCGAGCCGGTGCTCTCGACGGGCGAGGTGGCTCTCGTCGAGGGGAACGTCGCCGACGCCGACCTTGTCGACGCGCTCGTCGCGGACCACGATGTCGTCGTGCACTTCGCCGCCGAGTCGCACAACGACAACAGCCTCGACAGCCCGTGGCCGTTCGTCGAGTCCAATGTCGTCGGCACCTTCACCCTCCTCGAGGCGATCCGCCGCCACGGCAAGCGGTTCCACCACATCTCGACCGACGAGGTCTACGGCGACCTCGAGCTCGACGACCCGGCCCGCTTCACCGAGCAGACGCCGGTCAACCCGAGCTCCCCCTACTCGGCGACGAAGGCGGGAGCGGACCTGCTCGTCCGGGCGTGGATCCGGTCGTTCGGCATCGAGGCGACCGTCTCCAACTGCTCCAACAACTACGGCCCCCGCCAGCACGTCGAGAAGTTCATCCCGCGCCAGATCACGAACATCCTGCAGGGCGTCCGGCCCAAGGTCTACGGCTCCGGCCTCAACGTCCGCGACTGGATCCACGTCGACGACCACAACGATGCGGTCATCGCGATCCTCGAGCAGGGCCGGCCCGGTGAGACCTACCTCATCGGCGCCGACGGCGAGCGCAACAACCTCGAGATCGTCGCCATGCTCCTCGAGCTGATGGGTGAGCCGGCCGACTGGTTCGACCACGTCGACGACCGGCCCGGCCACGACCTGCGCTACGCGATCGACTCGACCAAGCTGCGCCGTGAGACCGACTGGCAGCCGCGCTTCGGCGACCTGCGCGCGGGTCTGGCCCAGACCATCGACTGGTACCGCGCCAACGAGTCGTGGTGGCGGGAGGCCAAGGTCGCGGCCGAGCGCACCTACGAGCGGCTCGGACGATGACGAGCGGCCAGCGGGTCCTCGTCACGGGGGCGGGGGGCATGCTGGCCCGGGACCTGGTGCCGGCGCTGCGCGCCGCGGGCCACGCCGTGACTGCACTGGGTGCCGACGAGCTCGACATCACCGGTGCGCCCGAGTGCCTCGCAGCTGCAGCGGGGCACGATTTGGTCGTCAACTGCGCGGCCTTCGCCCGGGTCGACGAGGCCGAGCGCGAGGAGCCGCTCGCGTTCGCGGTCAACGCCCTCGGTGCCGCGAACGTCGCGCGGGCCGCGGCCCACGCGGGCGCCCGCATCCTCCACTTCTCCACCGACTACGTCTTCGACGGACAAGCCAACCGGCCGTATGCCGCTGAGCACCCTCCCAGCCCCCTGTCGGCGTATGGACGCACCAAGCTCGCAGGCGAGTGGGCGGTCCGGGCCTTGTGCGCGGATCACTGGGTCGTGCGGACGGCGTGGCTCTATGGGGCCGGGGGGCCGAACTTCGTCGGCACCATGCTCCGGCTCGCCGAGGAACGCGGCACCCTCGACGTCGTCGACGACCAGCGAGGCCAGCCGACGTGGACCCGGGACCTGGCCGAGCTCGTGGTCCGGATGGTCGACGCCAGGGCGCCTACCGGGACCTACCACGGCACGTCGTCGGGCGAGACGACGTGGCACGGCCTGGCCCGGGCCATCTTCGAGGAGCGTCGGCTCGATCCGCACCGGGTGCGTCCGACGTCGACCGATGCCTTCCCACGCCCAGCACCGCGGCCCGCCTACGGTGTGCTCTCGCACCGCAGCCTCGAGGAAGCGGGCATCGACCCGATCCGCGACTGGCGCGAGGCGCTCGCCGAGTACCTGCGCCGGTGAGCGAGATCCTGGCGGCCGTCGGAGTGTGGGCGCCTGCGGTCTACCTGCTCGGGTTCACCGCGGTGGTCATGGTCGGAGTCCCCCGCTCGGCGCTGACCCTGGCTGGAGGACTGGCGTTCGGGCCCGTCCTCGGGATCACGTTGGCCTGGGTGGCGTCGGTCCTCGCCGCGGTGCTCGCACTGTGGGTGGGGCGCGCGCTGGGCGAGGAGCTCGTCGAGCGGCGCGCCGGGCCGCGGCTGCGTCGGGTGCGGGCCGCGCTGCACAGCCACAGCTTCAGGGGCGTGCTCCTGACCCGGATGACCCCCGTGCCCTTTGCCGTCGTGAACTACAGCCTCGGTGCCCTCGGCGTCCGCACCCGTCCGTACGTCCTCGGCACCGCGGTGGGGATCATTCCCGGCGCGATCGCCTTCGGCGGGGCGGGCGCCTCGATCGGCATGGGCAACCTCGAGTGGGCCCTCGCCGCCGTCTCCGTTCTCGGACTCGCCTGGCTGGCTGCCCGCCGACCCCTGGGCCAGTCCGCCGCATAGTCGAGTGGGCACGTCCTGCCATCTCCCAGATGGCCCGTCACGGAGACCTCGCACCCTGATTCGCCAGGCGGGTCAGTGTGGCAGGGGCCAGCAAGGGCAACCCCGGATTCAAGGCGCCTCGGTGGCTCCCGGGCTGCGCAGCACGCGGGCCGACAGCGCGTGGCCGGCCTCGCAACTGGCGATCAGGTCCCCGCCGTTGCCGAGGTAGGCCGCGAGAAAACCCGCGTTGAAGGCGTCGCCGGCGCCGGTCAGGTCACGCACGTCGTCAACGGGTGGCACCGCCACCGTCGCGACGAGCTGGCCACGCTCAAAGACCATCGTCGCGTCCTTGCCGTGTCGCGCGAGGACGATCGCCGCCGGGAACCGCTCCAGCCCGGCCCCTGCCGCGCCGCCGTCCACGAGCCCGAGCAACCGGCACTCGTCCTCGTTGGCGGAGATGAGCTCGGGGTGACACCGCTCGACCAGATCGAGGAACTCCGCGACGCCGTAGTGCTCGATGAGACCGGCCGACGACAGGTCCAAGGAGACCAGGCCGCCTTGGGCGTGCTGGCGCTGCACCGCGTCGAGCACGGTGTCGGCGGTCGGACCGGACTCGAAGGAGTAGGCCGTCACGTGCAGGACCTCGAGCCCCTCGAGCCAACCTGGGTCGATCGGTTCGAGCAGGGCACTCGCTCCACGAGAGGGGAACATCGTGCGCTCGCCGTGCTCGTCGACGAGCAGCACGATCGTCCCGGTCTGCCCGCGGCGCTGCAGCCGGACATCCACGCCGTGGCCTGCGAGCTCCTCCGCGAGGGCGTGGCCCCCGAGGTCGTCACCGACGCACCCGATGAAGCGCGTCGGATAGCGCGGACCGGCGAAGGCGGCGACGTTCGCGGCGGAGCCACCCCGGCGCAGGACGATCTCCGACTTCGTGTCAGTGGCGTTGCGCTGCGGTTCTAGCTGCCAGACGACGACGTCCTGGACGACGTCGCCGATGACCCCGAGCAACTACTCGCCCCGGCCGACCAGAGCAGCCGCGACCTCGCAGGCGAGGCGGATGTTGTTGCGGTAGAGGGCGACGTTCGCGTCGAGGCTCCGCCCGTCGGTGGCCCGCCGGATGAAGTCGAGCAGGTAGGGCGTCGAGGCCTGGCCGCCGATCCCGTCCCGCTCGGCGGCGGCCCAGGCGTCCTCGATGACGCCGTCCAGCTCGGACGGGTCGAGCTGCTCCGCCTCGGGCACCGGGTTGGCGACGAGGACACCGCTCGGCACGCCGAGGGCCCGCTGCGTCGTGAGGACGGTCGCGATCTCCTCCGCAGAGTCGAGGCGGGCGGCGACGGGGTAGCCCGAGTCGACGACGTAGAAGCCCGGGTAGCGGTTGGTGCGGTAGCCGACGACCGGCACGCTGAGAGTCTCGAACCGCTCGAGCGTCGCGGGGATGTCGAGGATCGCCTTGGCGCCCGAGCTGATGAGCACGATGGACGTGCGGGACATGGCGATGAGGTCGGCTGACTCGTCGAAGGTCTTGTCCGCGCCGTGGTGCACGCCGCCGAGCCCGCCGGTCGCGAAGACGTCGATCCCGACGGCGCGAGCGAGGAAGGCGGTGGCGGCGATCGTGGTGCCGGCGTTCTTCTTCGTCACCGCGCCGATGGACAGCTCGCGGATGGAGGCCTTGTCGGCGTCGTCGTCCTCGCCGAGCTCACGGATCTGGTCGGCCGTCAGACCCACGACGGGCGTGCCGTGGTGCACCCCGATCGTGGCCGGCACCGCACCAGCCGCCCGGATGATCTCCTCACCCTCGAGGGCGACCTCGATGTTGCGCGGGCGTGGGAGTCCGTGCGTGAAGATCGTCGACTCGAGCGCCACGACGGGGACGCCGGCGGCAAGCGCCTCGGCGACGTGGTCTCCGACGTGGATGACGGACGGGGCGCTGGTCGACATGGGTGCGGTCCTCTCGTGGGTGGTGGCGTTGGGCCTTGACGCCACGCTACGGCCTCCGTCGATTCGCGTCGAGAATCAGTTGTGAATCAGTCGATACCATTTCCGAATGAGCGTGTCGCTTCGTCAGCTGGAGGTCTTCCAGGCCGTTGCCCGGGAGCTGCACTTCGGCCGGGCCGCCGGTCGGCTGCAGCTGTCCCAGCCGACCGTGAGCAAGGAGCTGGCCCGACTGGAGCGGTCCTTGGGCCTCGACCTGTTCCACCGGTCCAGCGGCGGCACGGTCCTCACGCCGGAGGGGTCGGAGCTGCTCCAGCAGGCCGAGGTGGTGCTCGAGGCGGTGCGCGCCCTCGAACGAGCCGGCGCCACGGCACGCCGGCGGCGGACCGGCCAAGTTCGAGTCGCCGCGTCACCCAGCGTCGTGAACCGGCTCATGCCGCAGCTGCTCCGTCAGCTCGAGCACCACCACCCCGATGTGGAGGTCACCGCGGTCGAGGTCGACACCGGCGGCGTCACGGCCGCTCTCGACGCCGGTGCCGCGGAGGTCGGGCTCGGGCACCACGTCGCTGCTCCCGCTCACGGCAGGGTCCGCACCATCGGTCGCGACGAGCTCTTCGTCATCGGCGCACAGTCCGTCCTGGGTGAGGGTCGGAGCGTGGCGCTGGACCGCCTCGCCGATGTGCCGCTCATCCTGTGGCCGCGCGAGCAGAGCCCGGTCTATCACGACGCGGTCCTGGGGATCTGTCGGTCACGCGGGCTGGAGCCGCTGCTCCTCTCGGGCACGTCCCGGGTGAGCGGCTCGCGGTCCTACCTGCTCCGCGAGGGCCGCGCCTTCGCCCTCGGGCCGCGCGACTTCGCGCAGTCGGAGTCCCATGGGGTCCGGGCCGCCCACCTCAGCCCCCGCGCGCAGGTGCCTCTTGACCTCGCGTGGCTGGACCCGCCCTCCCCCGCGGCGCGCACGCTCATGGCGCAGGTCCGAGCCCTCGTCCACTGACCACTCCCGGCCAACTCCCCGTCCGAGGTGAGCCCGCACGGTCAGCCGGGGAGCCAGCTCGTCAGCGCTTCGGAGACCCGGGGCTCGGTGAAGAACGAGCAGTGCCACGTCCCGGTGTCCGACCTGAGGTGCAGCGCCTGTCCGTCGCTGACCCGGAACCCCAGCGGCCCGTCGACGAACCCGACCCCTGCGGTGGGCACCACCCCGTCGTTGGCCTGGTCATCGAAGACCTTGTCCAGCAACGACTCCGGCAGCCGCCAGAGCGCCGCCAGCGAGCCGGTCGGCTCGAAGTCGGCGTCGATCGCGTAGAGCCGGCTCGGATCCGGGGCAGCGGTCGCGATCCCCCCGAGGAACTCGCCGCCGGGACGCATCGAGGCGAGCCCCGGCAGACCGCCGAGGGCACCCTGACCGATGACCTTGACGACCTCGAGCACCCCGTCCAGCACGTCGGTGACCACCGACCACGGCCCGGGCGGGGCGAGGTTGAGCAGCGCCGTCATGCGGTCGACCCACGCCCCCATGTGGTCCCCGTCGGCGAGCGGCGTGCCGCCGTTGGGCGAGGCGACGAAGACCGTGCGCCCCACCGTGACCCGTCCACCGGACTGCGAGCCGACCTCGGCCAGGGCCCGAGCGACGAGACCGCCCCTGCTGTGGCAGACGAGGTCCACGTCGAGGGACGCGTCCGGCCCGATGGCGCGGACCAGGCGGGTCAGCTCCAGGGCGTTCCGGGTCGGGTCGACCGACAGGGTCGGGTGGTCGAGCGCGAAGACGCGCCCCTGGTAGTGAGAGGCGAGCGCCTCCATCGTCGGCGTGGGCACGGCGGCGAAGGAGCCGTGGCTGGTGCTGAACGTGCCGTGCACGAAGAGCAGGGCCCGACCGGAGGTCAGCCCGGCCGCATCGAACCCGTCTCCCGCGGCCGACCCGGAGACAGCCGAGCTGTGGACCGCGGGCCCGAAGTCCCGCAGCCGGGTCGGGCGCCGGGCGTCCTCCCATCTGCCGGCGATGACCCGCGCGGCTGCGCCGACCAGCTCGTCGAGGATCGGGTAGACGAGAACCGAGAGAACCTTCTTGCCGATCAGCGTGATGAGGGACCGGTCACCGACAGGGGTGTCCTGCCCCTCAGCGACCTGCGGGGTCGCAACGGCGCTGGGCACGACGAACCGCACCGTGGCCGCTCCGCCGCGGGACGCACCTCCCGAGGGCCCGCCCGGTCCACCCGGCCCGCCCGGCCCACCCGAGGCGTCGGTCCGCGGCTGCTCCGGGTAGTGCCAGCTCGGCACCCCGGCCTCGTCGACGAGGAGCAGCACCTGCCCACGCGTCGGCCCGAGGTCCGGCACGTCGAGCACCATCCCGGGCTCGCCGGCCGCGGTGCGTACCTCGCCGGCGCGCCCCGGGGCAGCCCCGCCACCGCCTCCCGCGGCTCCCCCTGGCCCGCCAGGGCCGGGTGCCGGCGTGGCCTCCACCTCCACAGCCACGAGCTGCCGCATGCCCGCCCGGTCGAGGGCCTCCTGCAGGGCGCCCGTGGTCCGCTCCGGCTCCCCCGACCGTCCGCCGAGGGTGCCCTCCTGCACCTGGGCACTCCCCCGCAGGCCGGGGGCCATGATGACGACGCCTCGTCCGAGGTCGACTCGTCGCGCACTTCCGTCCAGCTCTGCCATGCGTCCTCCGATCCGAGTGGTTACCAGGTCAGGTTCACGACGTCTCGAACGTCAGCTCGGGGTGTCCGTAGAAGACGTAGGCCAGCGGGGTGGCGGTCTGCTGGTCCCAGTCGGTGGCGTACCGGCTGCGCAGCTGTCGCAGCGACTCCGCCACGGACGTCCCGTCCTTCAGTGCCGCCGCGTAGAACTCCTCGGCGAACTGTCGCGCGACGAGGTCGTTGACGTTCCACAGGGGCGCGACGTAGCCGCTGCAGCCCTCCGCGACGAACGCTCCCGCCATGCCGCCGTAGTCGCTGAGCACCGACCCGGCGGTCCCCACCTGGCAGGCGTTGAGGAAGATGAACGGTTTCGTCTCGCGGGTCAACGAGGAGCCCTGCACGATGAACGGGTCGAGGCGGCGCTGGGACGCGCTGAGGATGATCCCCGTGTACTGCTGCAGGGTGGGGCTCACCTCGCCGTGGGCCGCGACGTGCACCGCGGTCGGTCCGAAGGGCGCGCCGTTGCGCACGAGCTCGTTGCTCAGCAGCCGGTCGAAGTCCTCCTCGGTCGCCTTGAGCGGCAACGCACCGTAGGCGAGCGCGATGGCCTTGCCCTCCTCGATCGCCTCCGGCAGCGGGCGCAGGTTGGTGTCGGACGCGTAGTCGCCGATGACGACGGCCATCGACGCCGCCGAGGCCCGGGTCGGGGGCGGCGTGGCGGGCCGGTCGCCACCGCGGGGTGTCCGGGTGATGGGGGGCACCCAGCGGCCTACCCGACAGAGGCAACCCAGCGGCATACCGACGCTTTCTCCCGGCTCCTCGGGAGGGAGGTCGGCAGGGTCGACGATGTCCTCGCCCACCCACGCGAGCTCCCACGGGACGTACGGCTCGTTGGTGACGATGAGGATGCTCGGCACCTCCCCTTCGGCCTTCGCGCGTTGCCAGACCTGCGCGAAGAGCTCCCAGAACTCCGCCGGCACCGCCCCGGTGACCGCCCGCCCGATCCCCGTGATGGTCTTGCGGAGGAAGGCCGAGCCGGCTTGGGCGGGAAGCTGGTTCATCAGCTGGACGGCGAACTCGCGGGCCGACTCGTTGCCGAGGTCGGTCGTGATGCGCCCCGCGGGCAACGCGATGTCGGTGTAGCGCGTGTGCAGCAGCCATTCGAGCTGGGCGTCCCCCTGCCGGTTGCGGACCTCGACCGTGATGTGCGGCGCCGGCACGTCCGAGGTCGGGGCGAGGCTCGTCCCACCCTCCAGCGGCGGGGTCGTCGGCGCGGGGGTGGCGACCGCGCCGACGTGGATCTCGCGCCAGGCCCGCCCGACGACGTTGCCGTCGCACTCGTACGACACCTCGATCACCCGCACGACGTCGGTCTCGACGGGCTGCGCGACGACCGCGAAGGTGACCGTCGCCGCCTCCGGCGCCGATCTCGACACCGTCATCTCGCGGCGGACACCCTCCGGGAAGGCGAGGCCGTGCCCCATCACCGACACGGTGAACGGCAGGTCCTGCCGGTCGCGCGGAGCCGCCACGGTGAAGGGCACCGCGCCCGGTGCGCCCGTCTCGCTGAAGCCGACCTCCACGGTGAACTGCTGTCCTGCCGTCACCGCGTCGGGTGCCGCCACCCGGGGGTACGCCCGGAAGAAGGCGTCGTATGCCGCTGGGCTCGGTTCCCGGGGCACCGCCCGCTCAGTGGGTGGTGCAGGTGCCGGCGGAGCCGCGGGCGGCGGGGCTGCCGGCGGCGGGGGCGCCATGGGCAGGTCGACGCTGCGGGTCCCACCGGAGCCGCCGCGGGTACCCCGCCCCGGCAGGAGGATGCCGAGGATGTCGTCGCCCTGGACCACGACGGTGCGGCCGGTCGCCGCGGCGCGATCCGCGTCGGCGACCGAGGTGGTGCGCAGGTCGACCTGACGGCTGGCCTGCCACTCGTGGAGGCCGAGGGCCAAGGTGAGCGTCGGGGCAGGGTTGCCGCGCAACGCCGCCCGGAGGCTGCCCACGGTGAAGTCGTAGACGTACGTCGCCCCACCCTCCTCGCGACGAACCACGACCGGAGCCTCATCGGAGAGGGGCGCGAGCCTTTCCAGCGCGAGCTCCGGCGTCAGGGTGGCCGGCAGGACGATGGCGGAGGTGAACATGATGGCTCCTCACCAGCTGGAGGGATGGTCGGCGACCGCGGTGCTGGAGCTCCTTCATCGCGGCCTCCCCGGCGACACGCGTCTGGATCTTTCGACGATAGGCGCGTCTGTCCTCTCAGGTGGCTGAATCCGCGAATCTTCCGCTGACCACCCGTCGAGAGGGAGCAGCCGATGAACGACTGCCGCACTGACCCGTGTGACGGGTCAGTGCGGCAGGAGCGGTGTGGCGAGTGGGCGTGTCACTCGGCCGGGGCGATGCGCCGGGGCGCGGACGGGAGCTGGAGCGACGGGACCTGGACCGCGGAACCGCCGCGGCGGGGCCACCAGGACCGACGCACCCGGGGCTCACGAGGGGCCGACTGGCGACGGAACTGCTCCGCCTCTCGGTGCGCCTGACGCACGCGCTCATTTATCTCGAATTCTGCAAAGTGCTCAAACATCGGAATCTCCCTGTTTCAAGAATGGTTCTGGCTGACGTACTGCTCACTAGGAATGCGGCGGGGGCCGGCTGATACGTCGACGGCGTAATGCGCCAATGTGTGACAGTCGTGCCGATTTGATGAGAAGTACGAAGGTGGCCCCAGAAGCGTCAACGCTGCGGATCGTCGTTGCGCGGGCCCGAAACCGTCAGGGAGTCAAGGCGATTCGTGCTCAGACGATCGAAGCGAGGACGCCCGGGGCGTCCGACCCGACGGGTGTCGGGATCATCGAATCGATCTGCATGGTGTATTTCTCCTCGAGAGTTGTTGGGTGGGAAACTCTCACCTTCGAGTAGGCCAGACAGAATGGTCCGACGCAACACATTTATTCAGCAGGCCATCCTGCGGGAGAAGAGGTGGGTGACCAGGCTGGCGGCACGCCAGGCCACCTCGTTGAGGGTGGTCGCCCCACCGGCCGCCTCCCCGTAGAGCTCTAGCGGAGGAGCCGTCAGATGTCGAAGTCCTCGTCGCCTTCCGGGGCCACGGGGGCCGGCGGGGCGGAGGGCAGCGTGGCCCCGACCATGCCGGCCGCGAGCGTCCGGCCGTCGTGGCTGTCGATGAGCAGGAACGAGCCCCCGCGCCGCGACACCGCATAGTCCTCGACGGGGACGGGGGCCGCCAGCCGCAGCGTGACACAGCCGATGTCGTTGAGGGACAGGGACTCTGCCGACACGGCGTGCAGGTCGTCGAGGTCGAGCACCCCGTCGAGCGACCGCACGAAGGCCTGCACGGTGCGGGCTCCGTGCTTGAGCAGGAGCCGCTGGCCCGGACGCAGCGCCGCGTCACCGAGCCAGCAGACGACGGCTTCGATGTCCTGGGTCGGCTCCGGCGCGCCCTCGGCCGCGGCGATGATGTCACCCCGTGAGATGTCGATCTCGTCCGCCAGACGCAGCGTCACCGACTGCGGGGCGAAGGCCTCCGACAGCGACTCGGACCCGAGGTCGATCCCGACGACGCGGGAGCGCTGGCCCGAGGGCAGGACGACGACCTCGTCCCCCAGGCGGATGACTCCGGACGCCACCGCCCCGGCGTAGCCGCGGTACTCGCGGTGCTCCTCGGAGACGGCCGCGCCTTGGGGCCGGATGACGAGCTGCACCGGCAGCCGGAAGGACTCAGCCCGCACGTCCTCGGACGGCGGCAGCGCCTCGAGCAGCTCGAGCAGCGCCGGACCGGTGTACCAGGGTGTCCGGGTCGACCGGTCGACGATGTTGTCACCGTCGAGAGCGGACACCGGGATCGCCTGCGCCTCAGCGACGCCGAGGTCGCGGGCCACGGACTGCACCTCGGCCTCGACGCGCTCGAAGACGTCCTGCGCGAACCCGACGAGGTCGATCTTGTTGACCGCGACGACGACGTGCGGCACGCGGAGCAGTGCGGCCACGGCGAGGTGCCGGCGGGTCTGCTCGAGGACGCCCTTGCGCGCGTCGACGAGGAGGACGAGCACGTCCGCGGTCGAGGACCCGGTCACGGTGTTGCGGGTGTACTGCACGTGGCCGGGGCAGTCGGCGAGGACGAAGGAGCGCGTGGCGGTCGCGAAGTACCGGTAGGCGACGTCGATGGTGATGCCCTGCTCGCGCTCCGCGCGCAGGCCGTCGGTCAACAGGGCCAGGTCAGCGGCAGTCAGCCCACGGTCACGGGACACGCGCTCGACAGCAGCCAGCTGGTCCGACAGCACCGACTTGGTGTCATGGAGGAGCCGCCCGACCAACGTCGACTTGCCGTCGTCGACTGACCCAGCCGTCGCGAGACGCAACAGTCCGCGCTCACCGAGCCCAGCGGCATACGGAATGGTGTGGGTGGTCATCAGAAGTACCCCTCTTTCTTGCGGTCCTCCATGGCGGCCTCGGAGATCCGGTCGTCGGCGCGGGTGGCCCCGCGCTCGGTCAGCGTGGACGCGGCGACCTCGGCGACGATCTCGGCGTTCGTCGCCGCCGGGGAGTCCACGGCTCCCGTGCAGGACATGTCGCCGACGGTGCGGTAGCGCACGACGCGCCGTTCGACGGTCTCGCCCTCGCGGGGCTGGGACACCGGCCCGACGGCGAGCCACATCCCGTCGCGCTGGAAGACGTCGCGCTCGTGGGCGTAGTAGAGCGGGGCGAGCGGCATGTCCTCGCGCTCGATGTAGCGCCAGATGTCGAGCTCGGTCCAGTTGCTGATCGGGAACACGCGGACGTGCTCGCCGGGGCGGTGCCGCGGGTTGTAGAGGTTCCACAGCTCGGGGCGCTGGTTCTTCGGGTCCCACTGGCCGAACTCGTCGCGCAGGCTGACGATGCGCTCCTTGGCGCGCGCCTTCTCCTCGTCGCGCCGACCGCCGCCGAAGACGCCGCCGAAGCGGTGCTCGTTGATCGCGTCGAGCAGTGGGATCGTCTGGAGCGGGTTGCGCGTGCCGTCGGCGCGCTCGCGCAGCCGCCCGTCGTCGATGTAGTCCTGCACGCTCGCGACCTCGAGCCGCAGCCCGAGCCGCTCGACGGTCTCGTCGCGATAGGCGAGCACCTCGGGGAAGTTGTGGCCCGTGTCGACGTGGAGGACCGGGAACGGGATCGGCGCCGGCCAGAACGCCTTGACCGCGAGGTGGAGCATGACGACCGAGTCCTTGCCACCGCTGAAGAGCAGCGCCGGCCGCTCGAGCTCGGCGGCGATCTCGCGGATGACCTGGATCGACTCCGCCTCGAGCGCGTCGAGCTGGGTCAGGCGCCGGGCCGGCTCGCGCTCAGGAGTGCTGTATGCCGCTGGGCTCGCATCCGCGCGGAGCGTTTGATCGCGCGCGGGGCTGGGGACCTCGGTGACCGTCATGTAATGCAATGTATAACGCTCGATTATGCCGAGTCGGTTGGTTCCACGATCCGGGCGATTCCCACTCGGCTCGTGGGAGATCCTCCTCACGGACGCGGAGGCGGCAGGCGCCCACCGGCACCGCATCGTGTCCTCTCTGGGCCCGGCTTTGGAGCGGCCAGCAACTGGCTCGAGCGCCTTGCCGTGGTTCCCGTAGCTTGCTGACGGTTGCCTCATTCAGTGTATGTTTAGTAAAGTTTGCACAGGTTCAGGTAATTTCTTTCTCTCAGTGGTGTTCCCGGGCCCCTTCGCCCAAGCAGAATCACAGGCCTCGGGGTCTCAGAGGGGACTCCCTGATGGACGGAGTTTGATATGGGAAGAGCGAGGTTCCTCGTCGCTCTAATCGCCACCGCCCTCGTACTACCGATGGGCACCGCAGTCGCGGCCGAGCCAGCACCCAGTCGCGGCCAGACGGTCGCGAAGGGCACCCCCGTAAACGGGCCAGGGTCCGAGGACCCGAATGTGCCCGTCGGCGGCCCCGCCCCGGACTGGTTCAAGGATTCGGCCTACCGGCCTGAACAGCCCATTCCAACAGATCAGGACGGCGAGGGCGAAGGCACGGATCCAAACATCTCTGTTGGCGGGCCAGCCCCGGACTGGTTCAAGGACCCCAGTTTCCGCAACTTCATCTGCAGCATTGCCTTGGAAGCTTTCCTCGTTTCCAAGGTGAAGCCTGCTTGGCAACTCATCCGGGCCGTCCGTTGGGGTATCTAGTGATGAACTCACTACAGACGCCATTCACAGATCGGGAGTCCTCGTGACTTTTCGCGCTCGAAATTGGGCCGCAATCCGCACTGTCCGCTATATGCGGTACGCCATCCCAGGTTTCGTCCTGCTATTGGTAGCGTTCACGTTATGGGGCAGAGGCTGGTGGACCCATATATTGACTTTGGTCGGCCTCGCACTCATCATTTGGCCCCTCCAGAGCACCGAGCCTACGGATCATCACGACGTGGCTCCGGGCTCCACGTCAGACACGGCGCCTTAGCGGCATCAAACGCAGGACAAACCCTCACGGTCGCATGAGCGGCCGCACCTGCCATTCAGAAACGAGCGCTGAGCGACGACGGTCCTCACACGTAGAGAACGGCCCCTCCCGCCTCACCGGCGCGAGGGGCCATGGGGGCCTTCTTGCGTCTTGCCGTCGCCCCGTACTTGCACGGACGCCTGTGGTCTTCGCAACGCCGATCTGCTGTGGTCCGCACCTGAGCTTGCGGTCAAGGTTGAGGACATCGTCGAGGTCGTGCGTGCGGGGCGTGGTCGGTGATCGTCGTCGACAGCTCTGTGGTGATTGCCGCCCTGACCGGGCACCGTCCCGCCCGTGAAGCAGTCGTCGAGCGCGGGCGTCTGGTGGCGCCTCGCGACGTGGCGGGGCTGGCGGGTGGGGGCCTCAGCCGATGTGCGGGTAGGTGTGGTTCGTCGGGGGGACAAAGGTCTCCTTGATCGAGCGGACGCTCGTCCAGCGGAGCAGGTTCTGCGCGGCGCCGGCCTTGTCGTTCGTGCCGGACGCCCGGCCGCCACCGAAGGGCTGCTGCCCGACGACCGCGCCGGTCGGCTTGTCGTTGATGTAGAAGTTGCCCGCCGCGAAGCGCAGGCGGCGGGTGGCGTCGGCGATGACCCGGCGGTCCTGGGCGACGATCGAGCCGGTCAGGCCGAAGGGCGCGAACCGCTCCATCTGGTCGAGCACCCGGTCGTAGTCGGCGTCGTCGTAGACGTGCACGGACAGGATCGGCCCGAAGTACTCGGTGCGGAACGACTCGTCGGTCGGGTCGCCGATCTCGAGGACGGTCGGGCGAACGAAGTAGCCGACCGAGTCGTCGTAGGTGCCACCCGCGATGACCTCGATGCCGTCGGTGGCGTGGGCCCGGTCGATCGCGTCGCGGTGCTTGGCGAACGCGCGGTCGTCGATGACGGCGCCCATGAAGTTGGACAGGTCGGTGACGTCACCCTGCGTGAGCCCGTTGGTGATCTCGACGAGCTCGTCGCGGATCAGCTTCCACACCGAGGCGGGCACGTAGGCGCGCGAGGCGGCCGAGCACTTCTGGCCCTGGTACTCGAACGCGCCACGGATCATCGCCGTGCGCAGCACCGCCGGGTCCGCGGACGGGTGGGCGAGGATGAAGTCCTTGCCGCCGGTCTCCCCGACGAGGCGCGGGTAGGTCCGGTAGCGCTGCAGGTTGGTCCCGACCTCGGCCCAGAGGTGCTGGAAGGTCGGCGTCGACCCGGTGAAGTGGATCCCGGCCAGGTCGGGGTCGCGGAGCGCGGCCGCAGAGACGTTGATCCCGTCGCCGGTGACCAAGTTGATGACACCCGGGGGCATGCCGGCCGCCTCCAGCAGCTCCATCGTCAACGACGCAGCGAGCTGCTGCGTGGGGCTCGGCTTCCACACGACCGTGTTGCCCATCAGCGCGGGAGCGGTCGGCAGGTTGCCCGCGATGGCGGTGAAGTTGAACGGGGTGATCGCGTAGACGAAGCCCTCGAGCGGCCGGTAGTCGGAGCGGTTCCAGACGCCCTTGCTGTTGAGCAGCGGCTGGTCCTCGAGGATCTGCCGGGCGAAGTGGACGTTGATCCGCCAGAAGTCGATCAGCTCGCAGGCCGCGTCGATCTCGGCCTGGTAGGCCGTCTTGGACTGGCCGAGCATCGTCGCGGCGTTCAGCCGCGCGCGCCACGGCCCGGCCAGCAGCTCCGCGGCCTTGAGCAGGATCGCGGCCCGGTCGTCGAAGGCGAGCTCCCGCCACATCGGGGCGGCCGCCTTGGCCGCGTCGACGGCGGACTGGCCCTCGGCCACGGTGGCGTTGCGCATCGTGCCGAGCACCTTCGCGTGCGCGTGCGGCTGGCGCACCGAGATCTCCTCGCCGGCGCCGGTGACCCGCCGGCCGCCGATGACGTGTGGCAGCTCGACCTGGGTGGACGCGAGATCAGCCAGGGCCACCTCGAGGGAGGCTCGCTCGGGTGAGCCGGGGGCGTAGTCGAGTACCGGTTCGTTGATCGGGGCGGGCACGTGGGTCACTGCGTCCATGGGCGTTCGGGTCTCCTTGGTGCGGGCGCTCGAGGTGCTGCGGGAGTGGCGGGGGGTGGTGCGGGAGTGGTGTGGCCGCCTCAGCGGGCGACGAGGCCGCGCAGGAAGAAACCGACGTTGGCCGGTCGCTCGGCGAGGCGCCGCATGAAGTAGCCGTACCAGTCCTGGCCGTACGGCAGGTAGACCCGCACCCGCCGGCCCTCGGCCACCTGGCGGTCCTGCTCGGCGGTGCGGATCCCGTAGAGCATCTGCAGCTCGTAGTCGTCGGTGCTGCGACCGTGCTGCGCAGCCAGGCGGTTCGCCTCGTCGATCATCGTCTGGTCGTGGCTGGCCACCATCGGGTAGGCGCCCTCCGCGAAGAGCACGGCGAGGCAGCGCCGGTAGGCGGCGTCCACCTCGGGCTTGCGGGCGTGCGCGACGGTGCGCGGCTCCCGGTAGGCGCCCTTGACGAGCCGGACGCGGGAGCCGGGGTGGGCGAGGTCGCGCACGTCGGCCTCGGTCCGGAAGAGGGCGGACTGGACCACGGCGCCGACCCACGGGAAGTCGCCGCGCAGGGCCGCGAGGATCGACAGGGTCGAGTCGACGGTCGTGTGGTCCTCCATGTCGAGGGTGACCGTCGTGCCGGCCCCGTCGGCGGCCGCGCAGATCGCGCGGGCGTTGTCGAGCGCGAGGCGCCCGCCCTCGTGAGGCAGGGCCTGGCCGAGCGCGGACAGCTTGAGCGAGACCTCCGCGCCCGCGGCGAGGCCCTCAGCCGAGAGCTTGGCCAGCAGGGCCGTGTAGGCGTCTCTCGTCGCCTCGGCCTGGGACCGCTCGGTCGTGTCCTCACCGAGGTGGTCGATGGTGACGCTGAGGCCGCGCTCGGTCAGGGCGCGCACCGCGGCCAGGGCGTCGGTCGGGGCCTCGCCGGCGACGAAGCGGTCGACCAGCCTGCGCGAGACCGGCGACGTGGACACGAGGGTGCGGACTCGAGGCGACCTCGAGGCGGCGAGCAGGGCAGGACCGAGCACGGGGAGCTCCTTGACGTGAGGTGGACAGGAGCGACGCTAGGGCGAGGTCACTCTTGGCGTCACGACACAGACGTACGGACTTCAGCAGCTAACATTCAGACATTCGTCTGACGACCTGGCTGGTCCAGGGAGGGAGTCACGTGACGCGCGACGTGCAGGACATCGTCGACCTCGCCTCACGCCTGCTCGACCACTCGGCCCTGCTCGAGGACCGCGACTTCCACCTCGTCGCCTTCCACAGCCAACGCCCGGACATCGACCTGGTGCGCCAACGCTCGATCCTGGAGCGCGGGTCGTCCGCCGAGGTCCGGTCGTGGTTCGAGCAGTTCGGGATCGCGACCGCCGAGGGCCCGGTGCGCACTCCGCCGGACCCATCGAGCGGCATCCTCGGCCGACTCTGCTTCCCGGTCCGGTGGAAGGGCGTGACCTACGGCTACCTCTGGGTCATCGACCCCGACGGCAGCGTCAGCGCCAACCCGTCCATCCCGGAGGTGGCCCATCTCGCCGACGAGGCCGGCGCAGTGCTGGCCCAGCGCGCCCTGGGCCGACTCGACGTCGCGATCCTGCTCGAGGCCCTCCTCTCCCCTGACCTGTCACGCTCGCAGGCGGCGGCGGACGAGCTCCTCGAACGCGAGCTCGTCGCAGTCGGTGAGTGGGTCGTCGTGATGGAGATCCGCCTCGAGGAGTCGAGGTCCGCAGTCCCGCTCAACGTGTGGTCCCTCCCGCGCGAGGTCCTGGCGACGATCCGTCCCGGCCGGGCCACACTCGTCATCCGGCTGGCCGACCAGAGCGACCTGACCCTCCTGGGGCGGGTCGCCACGCAGGCGCGTGAGCACAACGAGTCCGGGCCGACCGCCGCGACCGAGCGGCTCCTCATCGGCATCGGCGCCCCTCAGTCGTCGGTGCGCGCGGCTCGGACGAGCCACCGCCAGGCGGTCATCGGCACCCGCGTCGCGAGGCTCAGGACAGGCGACGCCGCCGTGAGGTGGGAGAGTCTGGGCCCCTTCCGGCTGCTCGGCTCGGCCTCCGAGGACGACCTCGCCGCCGCCCTTCTCGACGCCCCGGCCCGTCGCCTCCTCGCGCACGGAGACCCAGAGCTGGCGCGCACGGCCCTCGTCTACCTCGACGAGGCGGGCAGCATCCAGCGCACCACGCAGCGGCTGGGCATCCACCGCCAGACGGCCTACTACCGGCTGCGGCGCATCGCCGAGATCACCGGGCTCGACCTGGGCAACGGCGAGGACCGACTCTCCCTGCACCTCGCCCTCAAGCTCGCCCCCGTCCTCTCCTCCCCACCCCCGTCGAGTGTGCAATAGCTGCCGTATGCCGCTGGGCTGGCTCCCGGGGCGGGTTCAAGGGGTCGACGCAACACCTTCGATACCGAAGGAGTTGCAGGATGGTGGAAGTGTGGGAGCAGCGGCCTGGGTGGCTGGCGGATCTGCTGGCCCTCAAGGACCAGGGGATGGCCGTGGTCGAGGCGGCGCGGCAGCTGGGGGTCTCGCCGAGCTGGGCGTGTGAGGTGCTGCGCTCGCTCGGGCTGGGCTCGCCGGTCAAGCGCACCAGGGTCACCGCGGAACATCGGCACGCGGTGCTCGTCGGGTTCGAGGCGTCGGGCAGCGTGGACCGGGCGGCCGAGGCCGGCGGGGTGGGCCGGGACGCGGCGCGGTCCATCCTGCGCCGGGCTGGGGCGGTGCCGGCGGTGGTGCCGCTGGCGCAGCGGCGGGCTCAAGCGGCGACGGCCAAGGAGCAGTTCCACGCCCTGCTCGAGCAGGGCATCCACCTTCGGGCCGCGGCCACACGAGTCGGCATCCACGAGACGACCGGCTCGCGCTGGTATGACCAGTGGGTGACCAGCCGTGGCCTCACCCTCGCCCGATCCACCCGCCTCCACCGATCCACCCGCCTCCACCGATCCACCCGCCTCCACCGATCCACGTGCCTCCGCCGAGCCGACGGCCGAGGCGTCGGAGCCGGCGCGGTACCTGACGCTGGGCGAGCGGCTGTTGATCGCGGACGGGCTGCAGAACCGGCTGACGCTGAGCGCGATCGCCGGGTTGATCGGCAAGCACAAGAGCAGCGTCAGCCGTGAGGTGCGGGCCCACACGGTGACCGGGGTCTACCTGCCCCGGACCGCGCACGCGCACGCCGCCGCTGGCCGGGCCCGGCCGAAACCCTCGAAGCTGAACGAGGATTCGCCGCTGCGGCAGTACGTGCAGGAGGGTCTGGAGCAACACTGGTCACCCGAGCAGATCGCCAACAGGCTGATCCAGGACAACCCGGGCGACGAGACTATGCGGGTGTCCCACGAGACCATCTACCAGGCCCTCTACCTGCAGGCCCGCGGCGGCCTCAGACGCGAGGTCGCCCAGGCGCTACGCACCGGCCGGGCCCGGCGCAAACCCCACGCCGCGCCCGGGACCCGCCGCTCCCGGTTCAAGGACGAGATGGTGATGATCGCCGAGCGGCCGGCCGAGGTCGAGGACCGCGCCGTACCCGGGCACTGGGAGGGCGACCTGATCACCGGGGAGCTGAACAAGTCCGCGATCGGCACCCTGGTCGAGCGCACCACCCGGTACACCATGCTGCTGCACCTACCGGCCGGGCACACCGCCGAACACGTCCGCGACGCGCTGCTGGCCAGCATCACCACCTTGCCCGCGCACCTGCGCGGGTCGCTGACCTGGGACCAGGGCAGCGAGATGGCCGCGCACAAGCAGATCACCTTGGCCACCGACATGCAGGTCTACTTCTGCGACCCGGCCTCCCCGTGGCAGCGCGGCAGCAACGAGAACACCAACGGGCTGCTTCGCCAGTACTTCCCCAAGGGCACCGACCTGACCGTCCATGGCCCCGAAGAGCTCGAACTCGTCGCCCAAGAACTCAACGGCCGACCCCGCAAGACCCTCGGCTGGGCCACACCCGCCGAACGCCTCCGCGACCTACTACAGTCCGAGGGACCAACCGGTGTTGCGTCGACCCCTTGAAACCGCCCGGTCGAGTGTGCAGTTCGTGCCGTATGCCGCTGAGCTCGCTTCCCCTCGAGTGTGCAGTTCGTGCCCACGACGCATGGCGGGAAATGCACACTCGAGGGAGGGGTCGCCCCGGCACGAAGTGCACACTCGAGGGAGGTCGGCGCCGTCGTCTCCTAGACTGACGCCTCGTGTCCACCTATGGCCCCTCCACGCCCGACGACGTTGGCTACGCAGACCCCGAGGACGGGGGTGGCGAGCTCCTCCACGGTGAGGGCAGCCGCCACGACCTGCACCGGAGGCAGCGGGAGAAGCGCCGCAACCGGCGCGTCCTCGTCGCGGCCCTCGTCCTGCTCCTCGTCCCGGTCCTGGCGGTGGGCGGCTACCTCGTCTGGCTGAACCAGATCGTCTCCTCGAACATCAAGCAGGAGCAGCTGCTCCCCGATGTCCCGGGACCGACGAACGACGCCGGAGAGGCCATCGAGCAGCCGGCCGGCAACGGGACGAACTACCTGCTCCTCGGCAGCGACGCCGGCCCGGGTCGGGTCGGCGGGCGATCCGACGTCATGGTCCTGGTGCACGTCCCGGAGGACAAGCACAACGTCACGCTGATCCACTTCCCGCGCGACCTCTACGTCTCGATCCCGGACCACGGCAAGAACAAGCTCAACGCCGCCTTCGCGTTCGGCGGGTCTCCGCTGCTCGTCCAGACGATGCAGAACCTGCTCGGTGTCGAGGTCGACCACGTCGCCATGGTCGACTTCGAGGGCTTCAAGCGGATGACCGACGCGGTCGGCGGGGTGGACGTCAAGGTCGAGGAGGCGTCGACCGGCAACGGGGTCACCTTCAACGAGGGCACCATGCACATGGACGGCGAGACCGCGCTGATCTTCGTGCGCCAGCGCAAGCAGCTGAGCGAGGGCGACATCTCCCGCGGCCGTCGCCAGCAGGCCTTCATCAAGGCGCTCATGCTCAAGACGCTGAGCGCCGAGACCCTGACCAACCCGATCCGGCTCAAGGACTTCATCGACGCGGCGACGAGCAACCTCATCGTCGACCAGGACCTCGACGTGGGCACGATGCGCTCCGAGGCGTTCTCGATGAAGGGCCTGCGGGGCCGCGACGTGCGTTTCATCACCGCGCCGTTCACCGGTTTCGGCACGAGCCCCGAGGGCGCGTCGATCGACATCGTCGACGAGGCGGGCATGGACGCGCTCGGTGAGGCGATCCGCACGGACACCGTCGACGACTACGAGGACTGACCGTCCCAGGTCAAGAATGACGGCCGATGCGACCGGTCGAGGCGCTCAGGTCGAGCACATTGCCCGATTCCGGTAGCCTCGGCCCGAGGGTCCTTGCACCGGGGACCACAGGGGAAGCAAGAGACCGACACGTGCCGCACATCGCAACTCACACTCACACATGAGGATCCTGCTCCTCACGCACAACTACGAGCCTGAGCTCGGAGCACCGCAGCAGCGCTGGGGTGCTTTCGTCCGACGCTTCTGCGAGCGCGGCCATCACGTGACGGTCGTCACGCCGCCGCCCCATCAGCCCCGCGAGCTGCTCATCGACGACTCGGCCTACCCACGCCCCGGGCAGGTCCACCTCGGTCGGTACGGCGAGGTCGTCCACCGGGCGCACTTCCGCACCCAGGGTCATGCCCTGGGCACGCGCATCGTCGACCAGGTCGTCACGGCGGCCGACACGACCCGGCTCTCGATCCAGCGGCTGCACCGGCACCGCCCGGATGTCGTCGTCGCCACGGCGCCGGCCATCCCGACGCTCGGCTCGGGTGCGGTCGTGGCCGCAGCACTGCGCGCCCCCCTCGTCACGGAGATGCGGGACGCCTGGCCGGACCTGCTCGCCGTGGCGAACGAGTGGGATGAGGACGCCGTCCCGCCGGGCCGCGCCCGCGCCCTAGTCCACTCGCAGCTCATCCGGGCCGCGAGCGTCGGCATGTCGACCATCCAGCGCCGCTCTGCGGCCGTCATCACGACGACCGACACCTTCGCCGAGACCCTGCGCGACCGGGGCCTGACCGAGGTCCACGTCATCCGCAACGGCGCCCACCCGGTCCCGCGCTACCCCCGCCATCTGCCCCGGGTGCCGGACGGCGAGCTGCACGTCCTCTACCTCGGGACGGTGGGGCGGGCCCAGGGCCTCGGCGCAGCGGTGCTCGCCGCGCGCCACGCCCACAACGCTGGGGTCCCGATCCGCCTGCGCATTGTCGGGGCCGGCGCCGAGTATGAGGCCGTGGCGGAGATGGCCGCCAAGGGTGACGTCCCGATCGAGATGGTCGGCCAGGTGCCCCGTCACGAGGTCGCCGAGCACTACGCGTGGGCCGACACGCTCCTCGTCCACCTCCGACCCTGGCCGGCGCTCTCGGTCACCGTCCCGTCCAAGCTGTACGAGGCGATGTCGATCGGCCTGCACATCACCGGGGTCGTCGACGGTGAGGCGGCGCGCATCATCCGTGAGACGAGGGCCGGCGCCACGTTGAGCCCGGGCGACCCGGACGCCCTGGCCGAGCTGTGGGCCAAGATGGTGGCCGACCCGACCAGCCTCGTCGTCGGCCCCGAGCCGAGCCGCTGGACCCAGGTCCACGCCGACGACGACAGCCTGGCGACGCGGTACCTCGCGGTCCTCGAACGGATCGCGCGCCGCCGTGGCTGACCGGTCCACTGCACTCCGATCGGTCGCCCGCAACGTCGTCCTCCTCGGCCGCACCGCGGCGCGGCACGCACAGGACGACCCGATGCTGCTGTCCGTCCAGACCCTGCGCCGCCTGCCCTCCCCCGTCCGGTCGCGGGTCGCGTCCGCGCTGCTCTCCGGGGGCTCAGCCGCATCGGTCCGGCACGCGCTCGCGCACTTCCTCGCGGACCACCCCGCGGACGCGCGCCAGTCGCTCGCGCACGCGCAGCCCTCCTCGCGCATCGCCCGCCGGGTCGGCGCCGAGATCGACATCGTCCTCGGCGGCACCGCCCCCCTCGACGCCGCTCCCCTGCTGCGGGCCCGGTCCGCCTGGGCGCGAGGTGACGTGAGCGAGGCGGCTGCCGTCGCGTCGACGTCTCCGCGACGCGGAGGTCAGCGGTATGCCGCTGTGCTCGCTTCCGAGCGCGACCTCCTCACGCCGGGGTTCCGTCTCCCCGCCCCAGCAGCGAGGTCGGTGGCGTCGGGGAGCGAGCCCAGCGGCATACGGGCGCTTCATCTGCTCATCAACTCCCTGCCGTGGACGCAGTCCGGCTACTCACTGCGCAGCCACGCCATCCTCCGGGCGCAGCAGGCGGCCGGGATGACGGTGGAGGCGATGACCCGGATCGGATATCCGGTCGTCGTGGGCCTGCCGCAGGCGAAGGACGTCGATGTCGTGGATGGCATCACGTATCGCCGGGTCGTGCCGGCGCGGCTGGCCGCGACGCCGACGGGCCGGCTCGAGCAGACGGTCGAGGCCGTGGTGCAGCGAGGGCGCGAGTTCGGTGCGACGGTGCTCCACACGACGACGCACTACCCCAACGCGCTCACCGCCCAGGCGGCCGCTGACGCGCTCGGGGTGCCGTGGGTCTATGAGGTGCGCGGGCAGCTCGAGAAGTCCTGGCTCGCACGGCGGCCGCCGGAGGACCAGGAGCGCGCCGCGACGAGCGAGCGCTACCTGCTCGCCCGCGCCCGCGAGACCGAGATGGCGCTCGCCGCCGACCACGTGGTGACCCTGTCGACGGCGCTGCGCGACGACCTGGTGGCCCAAGGGGTGCCGGCGGAGCGGATCTCGCTGGTCCCCAACGCGGTGGACGCCGGCCTGCTCGAGCGCGCTGAGACGCCCGCCGAGGCGCGCGCGTCGCTGGGGCTGCCGCAGGACGGCTTCTGGGTCGGGTCGGTGTCGTCGATCGTCGACTACGAGGGCTTCGACGTGCTCATTCGCGCGGTGGCGCTGCTCCGGGAGGAGGGCCTGCCGGTGCGCTGCGCCATCGCGGGCGAGGGCGTGGCTCGGCCCGGCCTGAGACGGCTGGCCGAGCGGCTCGACATCTCGGATGCGATCGTGCTGCCGGGGCGGGTGCCGCGGGAGGAGGCCGTGCGGTGGCACCAGGCGCTGGATGCCTTCGTCGTGCCGCGCCTCGACACCGAGGTCTGCCGCACCGTGACACCGCTCAAGCCGATCGAGGCGATGGCGCTGGGTCGGCCCGTGGTCGCCTCTGACCTGCCGGCTCTGGCCGAGGTCGTCGTGGAGCCCGGCAGCGGTCTCGTGGCTCCTGCTGGCGATCCTCACGGGTTGGCGGCGGCGCTGCGTCGACTGGCAGCGGACGCGGACCTCATGGCACGGTTGGGTGCTGGCGGTCAGCGTTTCGCCCGGACCCGCACCTGGGGGGCGCAGGCCGAGACGTATCGGGCGATCTATGAAGGGTTGGGGGTGTCCCGTGGCGCGTGACTCGCACCGGCGACAGCTCCGCCAGTCGCCGTTGGACGAGCTCGACGTGGTCAACTTCGAGCGGGTCGACATCAGCCGCCTGTCCCCGGTGGGGGTGCGACCGAGCCTCGGGCGCTACGTCTGGGGCCTGCACCAGCGTCGGCACTTCATCTGGGCGGACGCCCGGGCGAAGGCCTTCTCAGGCAACAAGGACACGCTGCTCGGCAACCTCTGGCTCATCGGGCGACCTATCCTCGACGGCTTCGCCTACTACGTCATCTTCGGGCTGGTTCTGGGCACGAGCCGCGGCGTGGAGAACTTCATCGGCTTCCTCCTGGTCGGCGTGTTCATGTTCTCCTTCACGTCACGGTCGCTCACCGGGGGCGCCGGCGTGATGAACGCGGGGAAGAACCTCATCCGGGCGTTCTCCTTCCCCCGGGCCGCCATCCCCATCGCCTTACTCATCCGCGAGTCCCTGTCGATGATCCCGGTCATCATCACCATGCTGCTGATGATCACGGTGATCCCGCCGCACGCGGTGATCACGTGGCGGTGGGCGCTCTTCCCGCTCGTCTTCCTGCTCCTGATGATGTTCAACGCCGGGCTGATCTTCTACGCCGCCCGGCTCACGAGTGCCATCCCGGACGTGCGGCATGTGCTCGCCTTCATCTCGCGCTTCTGGCTCTACGGGTCGGGCGTGATGTTCTCCATGGAAAGGTTCATCACTCACCCGACGTTGCTCGAGATCGTCCAGCTCAACCCGGCCTACTGTGCGATCGAGCTGTCGCGCGAGCTGCTGGTCTATGGCACGACCCCCGACCTCAAGCTCTGGTTCACCTTGGGCGCCTGGGCCGTCGTCACGCCGGCGCTGGGGTTCCTCTACTTCTGGCAGGCGGAGGAGGAGTACGGCCGTGCCTGAGGAAGCCTTGGCCAGCGGGGGCCTGGATCTGCCGGAGGGGATGCCCGAGGAGACCCCGAAGAAGGGCATCATCGTGCCCATCGGGGAGCCGACCGTCATGGTCCGCAACCTCTCGGTCCACTACCGCGTGCCCACGAGCGAGCGCGGAACGGGTGGGCTGAAGTCGCGGCTCGGCTGGTCCCGCAACGTCACCGTCAAGGCCGTGCGCAACGTCACCTTCGTCGCCAGGTCCGGCGAATCGATCGGCGTCGTCGGCCACAACGGCTCCGGCAAGAGCACGCTCCTGAGGGTCATCGCCGGCCTGGAGACGCCGACCCGAGGCACCGTGCTCGCCACGGCCACGCCGTCCTTCCTCGGCGTCAACGCCGCGCTCATGCCAGAGATGTCCGGCCTGGCCAACGTGCGGCTCGGCCTGCTCGCCATGGGCAAGACCCCACGCGAAGTCAGGGAAGCCATCCCCGACGTCGTGGAGCTCGCGGGGCTGGGCGACTCGATCCACCTGCCGATGAAGACGTACTCCTCCGGCATGGGGGCACGACTGCGCTTCGCCATCGCGGCGTCGGCTCGCCCCGAGATCCTCCTCATCGACGAAGCGTTGGCGACCGGTGACGCGGCCACCAAGGAGCGGAGTGAGGCGCGGATGGCCGAGATCCGCCGCGAGGCGGGCACCATCTTCCTCGTGTCCCACGCCGCCCAGACCATCGAGGAGATGTGCACACGAGCGATCTGGCTGCACAAGGGCGAGATGGTGCTGGACGGACCTGCCTACGAGACCGCGCGCGCCTACCGCTGGTGGGCCTGGAACGTCTCCAAGGGTGAGCACGAGAAGGCGGAGAAGCTCCTGCACGACGCCCGAGCGCAGCTGCGACTGACCCACGTGGCACCGCACGACAGCACCTCGAAGAGGTACATCTCCCGCCACCGCCGCAACCTCTAGCCTTGAGCGAGAGGAAAGACTAGCCAGAGGAGCGTGGGCAATTGACGAAAATGAGGTCTGAGGAGCCACGGTCGATACACACTTTCCTCTACGGGAGCTGTGTCTCCAGGGACACATTCGAGTTCCTTCGTCCGCTCGGCTACACGCTCGTGGACTACGTCGCCCGACAGAGCCTCATCAGCGCTTTCGGCCCTCCGGCAGGGGGGCACGTCGACCACAGCGGGCTAAGCAGTTCTTTCCAGCGCCGCATGCTCGCCGGGGACGAGGATTCCTCACTCCCTCAGAGCCTGCGGAAGCATGCCGCAACCACTGACCTACTCCTGCTGGACCTCGTGGATGAGCGACTCGGGGTGCTTCCTCGGGCCACAGGCTTCTGGACCGACTCGGTCGAGCGACGTCACCTGCGGCGGGAGGCCGCGCCGGATCGCATTAGGCTAGAGATGGGGTCCGATCGCCACCGTCAGCTGTTCGCCTCCGCCGCCAGGCGACTCGGAGAACTGCTCGAGGATCTGTCCCTGCGTCAATGCACGGCCCTTCTCGCCCCAGCCTGGGCAGATCGAGTGAGGGGTGGGGGTGACGGTGAAGCTCCTAAAAGCTTCGGGCTCTCGGGAGCCAACATGAACCCGGTGTTTGGTGAGTATGTCGACATCCTGGCTGAGACCTGTGGTCTGGATGTTCTGGGCGCCAACATCCCGGTTGCCTCCGAGCCGGACCATCGCTGGGGTGTGGCGCCCTTTCACTATGACGACGAGACCTACGCCGCCCTAGCACAGGAAATCGAGCGTTTCTGCGTCAATGTGGGCCTTGAGCCAAGAAGTCAGACCGTCGGGCCAGCCGTCGTCTCGCTGCGGAGGCAGGACTCGCCTTCTGTCGTCACACTCCGTCAGAGTGCGTCGGCAGAGCTTACTGGGTCTTCGAAGTTAGCCGGGCAGGGTCCGGGTCCGCGTCGGTGACGTGAGGGGCCCGTGACCTCGGTGATCATGGCTGTTGTCTACGCAGTCGTGTCACGAAGTGAGGTCACGGGCTTGAGCCAGCCTACGCAATGTCAGCATGTCCACGACCCGGCTGAGCACGCCTCCCGGCTGCTCGGCCTGGAGGGGGTCGCCGTGCAGCGAGTTGAGCTCGACGCGTTCGGGGGACGGGTGGTGCACGTGGTCACCGAGGACGAGACGGCGGCGGCGTGCCCGTCCTGCGGGGTGTTCTCCACCTCGGTCAAGGAACGAGTCCGTACCCGCCCACGGGATGTGCCGCACGGTCGGGTGCCGTTGCGGCTGGTGTGGCACAAGACGAGGTGGCGGTGTCGCGAACCGCTCTGTGACAGAGTGACGTTCACTGAGTCCCTGCCGCAGGTCCCGGCCCGTACGCGGCTGACCATGCGGCTGCGGCAGCTGGTCGGGGCCGGTGTCGCCGACGGGTTCTCCTGCGTGCTGGCCGCGGCCCGGGCGCACGGGGTGTCCTGGCCGGTCGCGCACGCCGCGTTCGTCGAGCACGTCACCCCTCTCCTCGAGCAGGAGCTGCCGGCGGTGGCCGTGCTCGGGATCGACGAGACCCGCCGCGGCAAGCCGGTCTGGGCCCAAGACCCGGTGACGGGTCGGTGGAAGGTGCTGCACGACCGGTGGCACACCGCCGTCGTGGACGCGGCCGGCACGGCCGGGCTGCTCGCGCACATCGACGGACGGACCGCCTCGTCTGTAGCCGGCTGGCTTGCCGGCCAGCCGGATGCGTGGAGGACGCAGGTGACGCATGTGGCGATCGACTTGTCCGCCTCGTACGCCAAGGCCGTGCGCGACGCCCTTCCGGACGCGGTCCTGGTCGCCGACAAGTTCCACCTCGTCGCACTCGGCAACCAGATGCTCACCGAGGTGCGCCAGCACGCCACCCGGCAGGCCCGCGGCCGCCGCGGCCGGAAGAAGGACCCCGAGTGGGCCGCCCGCCGGCGGCTGCTGCTCGGCCACGAACGGCTCACCCACGATGCGTTCGCGAGGCTCTGGAACGCGCTGGTCGACGCGGGCGAGCCGGGCGCCGAGGTGCTGCACGCGTACGCCGTGAAGGAGCGACTGCGCTCCCTGCTCGCGCTGGCCCCGGGCGCGGACCGTGAGCTCATCTCGCACCGGCTGTACCGGTTCTACGCCCAGGCCGCCGCGAGTGACCTGCCCGAGGCCCACCGCCTCGCGCAGACCATCGAGACCTGGTGGCCGGCCGTGCTCGCCGCGATCACCACCGGCTACACCAACGCCCGCTCCGAGGGCTACAACCGCCTCGCCAAGCACGTCGGACGGGACGCCTTCGGCTTCCGCAATCCGGTCAACCAGAGACGCCGGATACGGTGGGCCTGCACCCGCCAACACCGGCGGGCGTCAGCCACGACTCACCACACACTGCCCGGCTAAGTTCGATGAGCCAGCTTACTGCCACGGTTCGACCGCCCGCGGGGCGGGCCTTCGCGTTCCACCTGTATGCCGCTGGGGAGCCCATCGAGAAGGTGCACTACGGCCGCTCACCGCTTCGCGTCTTCCACGTCGCCGGACGCGGGACTGGGCCGTTCTACGTTCGAGCCTTCGTCAAGGACGACCAAGGAGAACGCATTGCCATGGTGAGCGAACGGCTCCGCTTGCGGTAGGCCCCGCGGTCATCATCGGATGAAAACAGACTCACTGGTCTCAGCGTTCACGGGTGAGCCGTAGCGCTCCCTCGCGTATCCCCTGACGCGATACCGGCCGGGCTCCAGCCCGGCCCACCGCACGTGCGAGCGCGCGGAATAGCCCACTTCTGCGACCAAGCTGGAGCCTCGGTAGAGCTTGAATGCGTACTGGGCGAACCCTGAGACCTGCATGGTGGCCGTGAGCGCCCTTCCGCCCCCGTCGGCGGCGACGTGGACCGTTAGGGACGGCTCCCTTGTGGAGGTCGCTTCCCAGGACGTCTCGGTCGCAAGAGCGTCATTGTGGTAGCAAGAGGTCACCGCGTCTGTCTTGTCATAGAGGGCAGGCTCGTCCGGGAGCGTGATGGCCGAGTCGATGATCACGTCGGCGCCCCGCAGGCGCATGCGAACGACTATGCACGGCGTCTTGCGCCCGAAGCGTGAGAAGCGCCAGCCGAGCGGCTCCGGCGGTCCCTCACCGCGATGAACGGTGATCGCGACGTCCTCGCGCGTTGTCAGGGTCAGAGACATGCGAGTGAAACCATCCTTCGTGAGGTCGAACCCATCCCCACGAAGGTGGACGTCCAGCCCATCGCCGACGTGCCAGTAGATGTCGTACACGTGCCGGCTTGAGGCGCGCACTTCGTCTGTCACGAGGATCATTGGGTGCCGGCCGCTGTGTTCCACCACTTCGAAGGTCCGATCGTGTACCGCCCCGCTGAGGCGCGCATTGCGTCCGAGCACCTTGAACCGGTCTGGACCCACGTAAAGAGGCAGGAGTTCCACATGGTTGACGTGTCCGTCTGCCCGGGGTGTGCTCCGTCCGTCCACCACGAGAGTGTTGTGCGCGAATTGAGAGTAGGCATAGCGGGTGAAGGGGTCGTCGTAGGTGTATCCGTTTGGTCCCGCTTCGGCGAGGAGATCGACTCCCTCACTGGTCAGCCAGAACGAATTCTCGTCGGAGTGCTTGTGGTAGCCCGAGTTGTAGGCGGCCGAGAAGTAGACATAGGTTGCGTCTGGATCTCCCCATGCAGACCGGTAGATCGCGTATCCGGAGTCCGGAAGGACGAGGACACGCTTCGACGGGCGCATCCCCTGAACCCCTGCGGTAGCGGCATACAGAAACTCCTCGTCGGCGAAGACCTCACGAGCCACCGTCGCCAAATGGGTCGCCTGGGTGTCGCTCACGAGCGGAAAAGACCCGTCGGGACGTACGGCATGAGTTGCATAAACCGCCGCCTGTGCGAGGACCTCCTCGAGCTCGTTGAGCTGATCCAGCCCAGCGGCCCGGGCGAGTTCAGTGTGCTGTTTGAGGTATCTGGCGATGAGAACGTGGTAGTTCGGCGCGTTCTCGATATGCACTCCTTCCCGCGTGAAGCTTTGCCGGAAGTAATCAAGGAGGCGGTCGTTGGCTGTGAACAGGTACTCGAGGCGAACCCGTCGATTCCGCCAGTCAGCAAGACACGCCCACGAGAACAACGCAACATCTTGGAACATACCGTGGTTATTGAGCCCCGCGTGGAAGTCTTGACTCGCCAACAGCTTCGCCGTCCCATCGAGAAATGCGCGTATCCACGTCCGCTCGTCATCCCCCAACGCACTGATCTTGTCAACGATCGCCAAGACGTGCAGCATGCGCTGGGCAGTCGTCTCGTCGTGGTAGGCCATGGGGTGTACGGCTGCCGATGAGGCTGCAAGCGGGTGGCGGCCTTCCCACGCCCGCAGCAGATCCAAGGCGAAACGCGCAGGAGAGGAGTTCTGCGGCGCCAAGTCGGACGCCATCAGGCCGGCGAGGTCGCGAAGGAAGATGAACCCATGGACGTAGCGCCCTCGGGAGCGGTCCGAGCTGTCGCTCCAGGCCTCGGAGTCCATGTCGGTGGTCACTCTCAGGAGGCCGGACTGGGGAACGTCGACGATTCCATCTCGGATGTGCCTCGTGGCACGTGTCCGCGCGTCGTCGGAGACATCGCGAGGCAGCGATCGTCGGACAATAGCCGCGGCCCGGTCTAGGTCGAGGGGCGCACTTTCGCGGCAAGAATCAAGCACGCGAGATCCCCTGGGCTAGCCACTCGTATGCCGCGTCCGTGTAGTGGAAGGGGCTCGGACCCCAACGGTGCTCTGTGCTGGATAGAGCCAATCGGTCAGGCAGACGAAGCAACCTTAGGCCCCGCGATTCAAGGTGGTCGAAATAGCGGGCGTATTCCTCGTTCGCTACCTTTGGCGCTGTCATCCACTCAGGGACACCCAGAGGGCTCCCGTCCTCCAGTTTCTCCGCCCATGGCGTAGAGAGCACGAGCACCTTGGCCAGTAGTCCAAGAGACTCGAGTTCGCTCACGATCCGGTCGAAGGCGCCGGCCCAGAGGCTGAAATGGCGTTGAGTACCGAATGCGATGTGCTCGGCTCCCTTGGCTAGTTCCTTTCCCCCGTTGCTCCAGAACTCCGCGAGGCGGGTCGCATAGCCATCACCAATGGCGACGACACCACCCCGCTCGTCCACCAGATCGACGAGCACCAAATCGACCTCCTCAGCTAGCGCCCGGATCCGCTCGAGAAGGTCGCCTCGGATATCGCCGCGGATCATCCTGTCTTGGAAGGGCGAACTCAGTCGCGGAAGTCGGTCAGAGATCCCCGGCGCTGAGTTACCCACGCTGATGGCGGACTGTCGGGCGACATAATTGACGAGACGGTAGGAGGCGGGCAGAAACTCGAACGTGTCCCGCGAGACACAACTCCCATGGATGAGCACACGGACCTGCTCCGAAGCGCTCACAATCCCCCCCCGCCCGCGATCAGGGCTGCAAGTCGATCGAGCACCTGATCCGCTCCGAAGCGCGCTGTCACGACCTCGCGCCATGCGTGCGGATCGCGCTCAGCCTGTGCGATGCGTTTGACGAGAGCCGCGACCGTCGGTGACAGCCATTCGCGGGGATATATCAGGTCCGCACCCGGCCAAGCGAGCACCGCCGGCATCGCCCCAGAAGCAGCGCCGTCCGCGATGGTCAGGTGGAAGGACTCGAAGTCGCTCACCGACAATGCGACCCCGATCTTCTGGTACCAGTGCAGCATGTCGTCGCCATGTCCGTCGAGTAGCACACCGCCCCACCGGCGCTGTTGTATCTCGCCGATGCGGTCGAACTGCCTCTTATACCAGTCGAGCTCATCGGGCCTTTGCGCCATCCACGGGAAGTCCTCGGGTAGCTTGCCCTTGATCCGCAAGACGTAGTCGAGGCCAAGGGCGTGCAGGCCGTCCAGCACATCCAGAGCCAGGTCCAGGCGCTTCGATTGGGGCACGATGCCCACAAGCCCGATGACTCGGCTCGCCTCGGCGGTCTTTGGCAAAGCCAGTGCGGCGGTGTCGACGGCATTCGGAACCACGTGACACTTCTCTCGCGGTAGGCCATGACTGCGGATAGCGGCATCGCGTATCAAATCGCCTACGAAGACGTAAGCGTCGACGCGGTCATGGTCGATGCTGGCCAGATAGGGCCTTCTCAGCTCCTGCGAGTGCACCCGGACAACCAGTCTCTGGTGCGGCATCAGGTTACGTGAGTACCACACGGCGTTCCCCAGGCCCCACTCGCAGACCACGATGTCAGCCCACTCGAGCAGCTCTGAGGAGCGCTGCTCATCGTGCTTGACGTGCGAGTGCCACTGGTCCTTCTCAACCCTGGCTCCGCCGGACTCGAGAGCGTCAATGAGCCCCGTCGCGAACTTCAGGTCATGACCGGCCACCACTACACGACGCTCAGAGAGCGACCGATGTTTAGCGGCCTCGGCGACTTCCGCCGTTGGGACCGGGGGGCGTACCTGCTGTGGCGCGACGACGAGCTCGAGACCTCGCGTTTGGGTGGCGTGGAGCGCGAGCACCAGCCCCCCGAGTCGGCGAACCAGGTCGGCGGCGACGACTCCCGAGAGTTCACCGGAGTGGTCGATCTGCCTCGCTATGGGCTGTCCGTGCTGGCAGGCGGCTCCATCCTTGGGCACGATCCGTTCCCAGTGCCCGAAGGCACACGCATGGAGGAGGTCCTCGAAGTGGGTGCGACCAAGAGGCGCGTCGACGAGAGCGGCGAACGCCGCGACAAGGTTCGCGCCGTCGTGGATCGGTTCGTCGTGGACCCGCACCCCTAGCGGCTCCAGGACTTCCCTCACCCGGGGGGAGATCTCTGCCCCGTAAACGTCCGTCGGCAGTATGGATTGACGGGCGAGGCCCTCGACGACGTCCTGGTCAGCCGAAGTCACTTCCACAGCGTATGTCGGAAAGGGGGGAGCGGACACGGGAATCCCGGCCGTTCGCGCCAGGATCGTCAGCGCTGCACCGACAGTGTGAGCCCTGTAAACAGCCCGCATCTGCAACCATGCCTCGCGAAGCCGCTCCTCGGCATCACTCGACCAGGCCGCAAGCAGGGCATGCCACACCTGCGGATCCGACGAACTCGGAATGACATTGCCGAGAGTCTCCTCAATGCCTCGGCCCGGTCCAGAAAGAACTACCCCACCGCAGGCCGCAACCTCGACAACCCGCCGCGAGAACATCGACGGAGAATCAGCCACGGAATTGACGTTGAGGTTGGCCAGGTGCGCCTTGTACGAGTCCACGACCTCTTCGTAGGGCAGTGCGCCACGAACATGTCGCTCCAAGGCGGCGGGGAAGTGGTAGGGCGAATCTGGCAGCGCGGCTTGGCGATCATAGATAGCAAGCCCGAACGGCGCGGCCGTCGCCAGGAGGCTGCTGAGTTCGCGCGAGCGCTTCCGATAACGGTCGCCATAGTATGTGCCCGCGTACGCGGCCGACTTCTCGAACGGTCGCTGCCCTGGCAAGGGATTGTGCAGGTGGGGCTGAGCGTAGAACGGAAGCGAGGACGCCGACTTGAGGTGCCCCGCCCCAGCCTCGAGGTACGACACCACTCGATCGGCGTCTGTGGTGAAGACGTGGTCGCACAGTGATGCCGTGGCAACGAAGCGCTCGAAGTGGATCGGGTCCTCCTTGTTCCAGAAGACCGTCGGGATCCCCAACTCCCGCGCGCAGGCAAGCAGGGCCACGATGTCCCGGTGCTCCTCGTCGGAGTAGCGGCCAACACCGCGGTGCCACTCGCCCCCGTTGCCCTCCCAGGCGGACTCGAGGAAGACCAGATCGAGCCCATGGACTTGTTCGCGCCAGCTCGACCGACTGAGAGGCACGATCAGCGCCGAAGCTCGCAGGGTTTGTGTCGTGAACTCATCCGCCACGAGCCCCACCCGCAGCGCCGCGAGTTCTACCTTCGGGACCGAGGTGATGCGTCGGTCCAGTGCTACCCGTGCTTGCGCATGCGCCGAACGCATGGTCTCAGCAAGTTTGACCCACGTACGCTCCTCCAGGCACCACAGACGGCCGGCACGACCCAGGTCACTTCGAAGGTCCACGTCATTGATCAGGCGTTCCAGCACATCAGCCAGCTGCGGAGCGTCACCAGCTCGGAAGATCAGGGCACGTCCTTCATGTCCGCCCGCTAGGTCGACGTGGGGCGCGACATCCGACAAGACGACGGCCTTGCCGCAACTCAACGCCTCGAGGGGCTTGAGAGGCGAGACCATCTCCGTGACCGGGACGGACACTCGCGGGCACGGCATGATGTCGAACAGGCTGAGGAGCCGAGGCATTTCATCGGCGGAAAGCCGGCCGAGGAATCGGACTTTGTCGCCCAGACCGAGCTGCGTCACTTCCTTCCTGAGGTGATGTTCGGCAGACCCCGAACCGGCTAGCGCCAGTTGGAAGTCCACCCCTCTATCGCGCAGGACGGCTGCAGCTTCCGCCAGGACGTCCAACCCTTCGTACGGGACCATGCTGCCAGCAAAGCCGATTACGGGCACGTCAGTCCGCACACCCTTGGAGTGGGCGAAAGCGTGATCCTTTGGCAGCGGCAGAAAGGCCAGCGGGTCGACCGCATTCGGCGCTAGCAAGATCCGCTCTGGTCCCACCCCGCGCCGCACCAGCTCGTCCCTGATCTGCTGGGTGATGGCGAGGACGCAGTCGGCTTCCTTGGCCACCAAAGTCTCAAGATTCGCCTGCAACTGGAAGCGTTCGGAGTCGACCCACCCTGGCTTCTCCGAGGCCTCTGTAATTTCCCAAAGACCGCGAACCTCGTAAACGAATGGAACTCCAAGTCGACGGGCAGCGATAAGCGCTGCAAGTCCCGTGCGAAAATTGGAGGCCGCCTGGATGACACTTGGGCGCTGCAACCTCGCTTCGCGCACGAAGGCGTCAGCGGCCTGCAGAATGTAGAAGTCAGTGGGTGTGCTGCTGAGCGATGCCCCCGGCAGGTGCACGTAACCAACTCCCTCACGGGCGGTGACGTATCTGCGCTGTGCCGGCTTAGAAATATCGACATTCGAGTCCCAAGGATACCCTACCCGTGACACTACGACGACGTCGGCGCCCGCCTTTGACATACCCCCCGCCACCCCTTGGGTACGCGTGGAATAGCCATTCGTGTTGAACACCGGCGAGGAGTGCACGCAGTACATGACCCGGTCGCGCTCGGGTAGGTACGCGGCCCCCCGACCGGTTTCAGGAAGGTTCACGCTGGCGCCAAGAAGGCGCTCCTCCCCGCGGATAAGTTCCGCCAAGACGCGTGGGTGGCCCTTTAGATTCACCGCCACGTCCGGGTGTCGCCGCAGAACTTCCGCCGGAGCCGAGATGAGGCCAAGCTGATACCACGCATGAGAGAGCAGCGGGCCCATTCGCTCCGTGCTCGGCTGGCTCTCGAAATCAGACCTGAGCTCTTCGAACGAGAGTTCTGCGCGACCTCGAACAGAACGACACGGCAGGACTTGCTCGTCCGACCCATTCTCGTCAGAGCCCGACAGCGCCTTCTCGTGACCTACTGCCGGGTTATCGGATGCCCCCCCCGGGCCACCACGGAGGCGCCGAAGGATCCCGACGGGCCTTAATACAGCCCTGCCGACCCGATAGGCGTTGGAGCCACGCACGCGCTTAAGGTCCGCCTTCAGGCGTCTGCTCTCGGTGCGGTACGCGTCAAGCGCGGCGTTCGCCGTTCCGAGCCGACGCCTAAGTGCCCGGCTGTCCTGCTCCGCTCGCTGCAAACGGACGACCTCTACCTCGAGTTCGGTGAGCCGCCGTGTTGCACGAGCCTCACGTTGGCGCAGATCGTCATACAAAGCCCTGGCCCGCGTCTCGTTGGCAAGAAAATCCCTAAAGAGGAGTCCACTGAAGGCCTCCTCGTCCCGCCCCTCATCGGGTTTCACCGGAAAGCCTCCTCGGCTATGCGGGCGCCTCTGGTCATGGCCTTGGCCTTTTCCAACTGCCAGCAGCGATGACCATAGCCTTCTCGCTTATCGGATAGACCTACGAACGGGCGATGCTGGACCGGTTTCATCAGATGCAACTGGTCTCGATCAGCACGCCAGATCCTCCGGCGTCGTTCAGTCACCATCGTGTGAAGAACTTAATAGTGATAAGCCGACAGCATTACAGAGTCGACGGACCTTTTTGGCTAACGCCCGATCCGACTCTAGGACGTCAGTCATCAGTGCAATGGCTCCTGCGCCCAGATCCTCCGCTGTCAAGACGGCCACCGCCAAATACGGTAGGTGCGCCTCCAAAGGCGAGGAAGGATGCCGCTGATGAAGCCAAGCGTTGCTGGCCAGGCTCAGCGAATCCATCGCCAAGAGCGCGCCGGCAAATCGATCGCTTCGTAGAATGTTGAAGGCAATATGACGCCGACCGCCGCGCGTATTCACCACGGTTGCCGACGGGTTATCGACATTAACAACAAGGACTGCGTTGCCTCTGGATCGCGACAACTCGCCAGGGACCACTTGGTTGACTCGCAGGTCCCTTGATGAAGCAAGATCTTCGATCGCACTCGCGGTGACGGTAAATATGGGGTCTGGGACCTTGAACGATTTCGTGAGCCCCTGTCTGAACGTCAAGGCGGCTGCCACGGCGAGTCGGTCTGGCATCACGTTATCGAGCGTGTAGTCTAGCCATAATTCATCGAACAGTGGTCGCGAGTCAAACCGCTCCGGGATAGCCACGAGACCCGAGCGTCCAAATGAGTTGGGCTCCCACCGAAATCTCATGCGTTCATCCCGCCATCACCGAATAGATCGGCACGAATCGAAGCGTCGTCAACGTGGGTGGAACAGAGGACGGACAATTCATATACGCTGACGCCGGCGCCCAACAAACCGGAACACAGTGCGCTAGCTGAATGCAGATCTGAAGTCGAGAACACCACTGCCATTAGCTCATTTTCCAAGTGAGTTTCGAAAGTCCACCCTGAAAGCTCTGACTCCCTTACAAACCGCTGGAGTCCTATTCGATCCCGCGAAAGAACCCTCACGTAGACCTCACCCTGTCGGCCTGAGGAAGCAATCTTATCCAAGCTCCAGTCCTCGATGGCTGAGTCGAACCCTCCACCTTCTACGTTCGTCCCGGTGAACACGGACGCCTCGAATTCAGCACCAACCTTACGAAGGGTCGCGAGCCCTGGCCAAGTTACGTCCGTGAGGATGAGGACGGTCCTAGGCGTATCCTGGGCTTTTCCGAAGTGCTCCTCCCTGAAATGGACAGAACCAATGTCCCGGACAGCGACAAGAGCTTCCCGAAGGGGCATACCCACCTTGATCGTCACAGTGCGACGTGTGAGCCTATCCGGAAGGTAGGGAAGCACCCGGTGCAGGCGAACGTCCACTTGACTTGGAGGCAGCCACTCAGACTCGCTGCTCGCACGCGGGGTGGGGCGACCAGCATTCGCGAATTGTAGGAGTCGCCGGGACATTCCTGCATAGGCCTTCTGCGCTTCCCCCGCCGTCCGCGTGATCTGTTCATGATGGACCCTTCGCAAGATGAGCGGTACACCGCAGTGCCGCATCCGAACCCCGGCTCGGACCATGCGCAGCGCAAGGTTGTTGTCCACACCGCTCTCCAGCGTCTCGTCGTACCCAAAAGCTGCAATCACGTCATGCCGTAGGAGCCAGGTCGGATGAGTCGGGTTGTGGCCGTATGTCAGTGCGGTCTGCATGTTGAATTGGCGATGAATGAGGTTGTGTGTTTCACCCGTCTCGTCGTCAAAGTGCACCGACACGCCGAACGACCCATGGTCTTCAGGCTGTAGCGACGCCAACTGCGTAGCCAAGCGCCAAGGGAGCATGATGTCGTCGTCGTCATGCACGGCGACGAAGGTGCCTCGCGCCGCCTGAAGACCGAAGTTTCGTGCAGCAGAGATGCCTGAATTTGAGCGCTTGAAGTACCGAATCCGGTCATCATCGAAAGCGCGCACCACACCTTCTGTCTCATCTGTGGACCCGTCGTCCACCAGAATTACTTCAAAGTCAGGCATAGACTGCGACAAAATCGAATTGATACACTCGGCCAAATATTGGGCCCGGTTGTAGGTAGATATCACAATCGAAACGAACGGAGGGTCCGTTCGCGGATTGCCAAGAACTCGGCTCAAGTTCCTATAGACCGGAGAAGGCTGCGCGGATCGATGTTTGGTAGGCAGTCCTGGGTTGCTCCTGCGCACCAATGCGTTGAGACGAGGGGCGCGACGCAGCACCATCGGGCCCATCTGTACCACGACCCCTGCACTGCGCGCTCTGGCTTCGAAGTCCCGCAGCAAAGCCTCCGGCTCCGCAAGAGACTCGTCGAGGCCGCGAAGCGCTAGATACGTTGAGCGACTCACACCCAGGAGCACGACAGCCGGGTTCCTACTTAAGTCCATACGGTTCTCTGCATCTGCATGACGGACTCTCCGCCGCCACGCTCCCCCATGGACGAGTCGACCAGGCAACACGTCATAGGTGCGCCCCCTCACGGCCGACAATGATCCACCAGCCAGGTACCGCGCCGACTCCACGATATCCTCTGTATGAACCACTGAGCCGCTGACGACGAAGAAGAACACATCCGCCGTCTCCTGTGGCAGTACTTCATGGACCGCGCCAGCAACGCTTACCTGCGGGGACAACCTCTGCCCTACCATGCCAGGATCGGTGTAGTTATTCTCCTGCGCCCGCGGAACTATGTGAACCGCAATCTGAGCCTGGCACGGGAGCGCGAGGCCCTGCATCGTCCGGGCAACATCTGACTCCGCCTGATTGGCATCCACGAGCACGAAGACCGCAACCCGAGGGTCCTTGCTCATAGCAGATCCTCCGTGGTTGCTCGTAACCCTCGCGACAGAGCCCAGATGCCCGATTTCGCCTGTACACCCGCTTCAGAGGTGCGCAGCCAGCACTCGCCATGCGCAGAGAACGGGTCGGGGCTGCCCCATGGTCGAACCGTGAGGCGCAACCCAAGGAGCTGTCGGTCAGAGGTCAACGAACGTAATTGACTGGTGGTACGAGTCGTGGCCGGCGGCGAGTATAGGAACCATCGTTGGAGGGAATCGGAGTAATACCAGTCAAATGTCACGTTTGGATCGATCGTTCCATCTGGAGCCAGTGCCTCCGCAAGATACACGAAACCGCGCTCCTCGACACGACCGAGCACCTGCAGAAACAGATCGAAATGGCCTTTCGGGCTAAGAAAGTTCCACTCGTAACTTAGCATTGGGGTTCTGTCCACGGATTCACCTGAATTTCCAGCGTTCACGACGCCAATCGAGCCATTAGTTGCGAGACAAACACATGTGACAATGCCGTCGCGTCGAACCCTTCGGCGTACGAGCGCACCTTAGGGCCTACATCCTCACCAAAGAAGCGTTCCGCCTTCCGGAGGGCCCCCAAGAGGCCTTCGATGTCGGGCGTCCCTACGCACTCCGCGATCTCCTTCGTCATGTGTTCCCACAAGGCGGGACTGCTGGAGGTGATGACGGGCAAATCGAAGGTTTGGTAAAGCAGCAGGGCACCGCTATTCAGCATGCGCGAATAGGATGCTAAACCTACATCCGCCGCGCGTAGATAGTATTGAATGAAATGGGGCGCGATCATCTTCGGCTCAATGAGAACATTCGGGCTGTTCTCGCAATCACGCACAAAGGACCGCACCTCGGGATTGTCATCGGGCCGTCCCCCTACTAGGAGTTTTCGCGATACCGTGGGGTCCTCAGCGCAGAATTGCTCGAAGGCCTGAAACAGTACATCAAGTCCTTTATATGGCTTAAGGGCCCCGAGAAGCACGTAGACCCTGTCGTGCGCTTCCAGGCCGAAGGCAAGTCGCGCGTCCGACCTCGTCACGTAGTTTTCGTAGGCAAGCCGATAGTTCGGGTGCGGCACAACAATCACCTTGCCGCGATCAAAGGAAATGAGTTCCTCCATGACATCAAGGGAGGCGTAGGATAGCGCATGAAGGACGTCGGCCTCGTCCGCGAGGAATTGCTGGATCTCAATCTCCAGGTCGGGGAAATTGCTATCATGAGGCACAATGTTGTGCAGCGTCCAGGTCAGCCGGCCCCCGCTGCCCTTGAAGGAGGAAATTGCACTTTTGAATTGTGAGATCTTCTTCCGTGCCGTAGGACGTGCCTGTATTCCATCGAGGACGAAAGACGTCCAGTGAATATGGAGAACCATATCTTCAACTAGATTGGCCACGCGGCTCAACTGCTCGAACTGCCAGCTCTTTACAATCGGCGTCGTTGCGACGCCGTAGGCCTCGACACTTCTGTAAAGCAATGCCTGATACGGATTGGTACGGCCTACCGGGGTATAGGCCACCAGGGTCGGTCTCTCCCCTGGCCCCACCCTCGCCAAGGCGATTGCCGCTTTGGCTTCGGCGATGGGGGACTGTTCATCGTGCTTAAAGCCCCTGTATGTCGCCTGCCATGAGCATGGGACCGCTCTGAGCGGTCTTTTGCCAGGTTCATGGGACCACCTGGATTGCCAGTCATGGGACCACCCGGCGCGCCTCGCCGGTGGGTCCTCGGCCGGCTCGTTTGATCGCCTCGTCAGCGTCGTCGACGTGGAGGTCAGCGGGCATGGGATTCCGGGAGGTCAGCGTGAGTGAGGTCAGGGAAGTGTTGCGGGGCTGGCTCGACGGGGCCGGGCTACGCACCGTCGCCGAGCGGGCCGGGGTCGACCGCAAGACGGCGCGCCGGTACGTGCAGGCCGCGCAGGAGGCCGGGCTGGACCGGGCGGCGGGCTGGGACGCGCTCGATGACGGGCTGGTCGGTCAGGTCGTGGTCGCGGTCCGCCCGGTCCGCCCGAACGGGCACGGCCGGGCGTGGGAGGCCCTCCTCGCGCATGAGGAGCAGATCCGGGCCTGGGTGGCCGGCGACGGCAAGGACGCCAAGCCTTTGTCGATCGTGAAGATCGAGGAGCTGCTCGCCCGGCAAGGCACGGTCGTGCCGTACCGGACGCTGCACCGGTTCGCGACCGAGCGATGCGGCTACCGCGCCAAGGAGAGCACGGTGCGCGTCAACGACGGCGAGCCGGGCGCCGAGCTGCAGGTCGACTTCGGTCAGATGGGCTACCTGACCGACCAGGACGGGCGGCGCCGGAAGGTGCACGCGTTGATCTTCACCGCGGTCTACTCGCGGCACATGTTCGTCTGGCTGACCCACGCCCAGACGTTGGCCGCGGTGATCGCCGGCTGCGAGGCGGCCTGGGCGTTCTTCGGCGGCGTGTTCAAGGTGATCGTCCCGGACAACCTCAAGCCGGTCGTCACCGACGCGGACGCGGTCAACCCGCGGCTGAGCCAGGGCTGGCTCGACTACGCCCAGCACGCCGGGTTCGTCACCGACCCCGCGCGGGTCCGCCGCCCGAAGGACAAGCCTCGGGTCGAGCGGACGGTGCAGTACGTGCGCGGCAACTTCTGGGCCGGGGAGTCCTTCACCGACCTCGCCGATGCTCAGGTGGCCGCGTCCCGCTGGTGCGCGCAGCGGGCCGGGATGCGGATCCACGGCACCATCCAGGCCCGCCCGATCGAGGTGTTCCTGCAGGCCGAGGCGCCCGTCCTGCTGCCAGCACCGGACGCCTACGACGTGCCGATCTTCGCTCGGGTCAAGGTGCACCGCGACTTCCACGTCGAGGTCGCCAAGTCGCTCTACTCGCTGCCCGAGCAGTACCTCGGCCAGCACCTCGACGTCCGCGCCGACAGCGAGCTGGTCAAGCTGTACCAGCGAGGGGCGCTGGTCAAGACCCACCCGCGCCAGCGGCCCGGCGGGCGGTCCACCGACCCGGCCGACCTGCCCGAGCACCAGGCCTCGTACGCGTTACGGGACCTGGCCCGGCTGATCGGCACCTGCGCCGGGCACGGGGCGAACATCGGCATCTACGCCGAACGGATCCTGGATGACCCGCTGCCCTGGACGCGGATGCGCGCCGTGTACCGCCTCCTCGGCCTCGTCCGCCGCTACGGACCCGACCCGGTCGAGCAAGCCTGCGACCGAGCGCTGCAGCTCGACGTCATCTCCGTCACCAAGATCGCCTCCATGCTCGAACGCGCCACCGAGCACACCACCCCCACCCTGCCCACCGCGACCGCCGCGACCACGACCCGATTCGCCCGCCAGCCAACCGAATTCATGAGCCGAACGACGCGCACTGCCAATAGCTGGACAACCCCGGCCAGTCGAGGGACCGCCCTCGCCATTCATGGGACCACCGTGGCCACCGAGCCAGTCAACGCGGCCACGAATGGGACCACCGCGCTGTCCCTCATCCCCGGAAGCGCCCGCGAGGCCATCGCGCGCGAGGACGCTCCCACCCCCAGGAACCCTCAGAAGGAGAGCACCCGATGAGCACCATCACCAAGCCCGCCCCGAGCCCCCACCCGAGCCCCCACCCGAGCACCGGGCCCATCGACCCGGTCGGGACCGACCTGAGCAGCATCCTGCGCGCCCTGAAACTGTCCGGCCTCAAGGACACCCTGCCCGAACGGCTCGCGCTGGCCCGCCAACAGAAGCTGGGCCACGCCGCGTTCCTGCAGCTGCTGCTGTCTGATGAGGTCGCCCGCCGCGAGTCCCGCTCCGCGATGCTGCGCGCCGCCAAGGCCGGCCTCGACCCGAGCATGCGGATCCAGACCTGGGACGAACACCCCGACCTCAACTACGACCGCACCCTCTGGTCGGACCTGACCTCGCTGCGGTTCACCGAGGCCGGCACCGGCGTCCTGATCCTCGGGCCCGTCGGCGCCGGCAAGACACACCTGGCGACCGCGCTCGGACACGCCGCGATCCGGCGCCGGATGAGCGTGGTGTTCGCCCGCGCCGACAAACTCTTCACCCGGCTACGCGCCGCACGCCTGGACCACACCCTCGAAGCCGAGGTCCGCCGCCTCGCGGCCGTGGACCTGCTCATCGTCGATGACTTCGCACTCCGCGCCCTGGACGCGACCCAGACCAACGACTTCTACGAGCTCGTCGTCGAGCGCCACCGCAAGAAGTCCACCATCTGGGTGTCCAACAGGGAGCCGTCCGAATGGCTCGCCATGACCACCGACGCCCTGCTCGCCCAGTCGGCCATCGACCGGCTCACCTCCGGCGCGCACCACCTGATCATCGAGGGCCCCTCACACCGGCAACGACAGCGCGTCATCCTTGACGAAACAAGCGAGGCCCAGCATGCTCACTGACACCTCCAGGTGGTCCCATGCTCGTGGCAACGAGGTGGTCCCATCACGCTGGCAAGCGACACCTGTAGACGGTTCTCACCCTGATCCTCGCGCTTCGATTCAACTGACCCGTATGACGCATAGCGGTCGGCGAGCCTATCAGGCGTCCACTCCTGATGGTCTCGCCGTTCTGGAGGATCGCCACGCCGGGTGGTGCGACGCCATCGCTCGCCCTGCACGCGACCCCTTCCCTCCGCCTCCCCTGCCCCCACAGGGATGGGCGGCGCTACGCGTTTGGCAGGTGAGGTTGTGCCGCGTGCTACCTTACGCCGATGACCACCGCCATCGAGACGCCCGCGATGGTCGCCGTCAACGCGCCCTGGGCCGGGCTCGGCAACCGCATCCGCTTCACCCTTTCTGCGCAGGCCGTCGCGGAGGCGGAAGGTCGGCATTTCTACTACTCATGGCATGTGGGGAGTCACTTCGGCGCCGCGCTGACGGACTTATGGCAGTACGAGGCGGTCCGGGTCCCCGCCGAGGGCATGCCCGCCGACCTAACGGAGGCGGACGACCTCACTTCCCTGCGCGATCGGGACCTCTGGTGCGTCCGCTCGGGATCCGCCATACGAGGAGACGGGACGGAGCGCGAATGGTCAGAGATCTTTGCTTCCCTTCAGCCCGTCGCGGAGCTCGCGGAGCGTATCTCCCGGTTCCGCCGCGAGTTTCTACCCGGTCCGTACGTTGGGGTGCAGATCCGCGTGAACGAGAAAACGCATGCCAAGACCCTTGCCGCGTCACCGGTGTCATGGTTCACAACCCGCATGCGGGAGATGATCACCGACCAGCCTGAAACGCGGTTCTTCCTCTCATGTGATGAGCCCGAAGTCCAGTCAGCCATTCTCTCCGAGTTCCCAATGACCGTCGCCCTTGGCGACAAGGGCCAGTACAACACCTTCGAGGGGATCCGATCCAGCGTGGTAGACCTGCACCTGCTCGCCGGGGCTCGACACTTGCTCGGCCCTTACTGGTCGAGCTTCGTCGAGATGGCGTGGTTACACTCAGGGAGGCAGCAGGCACTCGAGACGTCGCGCAGCCTGAGGAGAGCAGGGAGTGCACAGTAGAGGTCCTACGCTAGGGATCTTGCCCTCAACCAATACATTGGCCGCATTCGCACCAACTCGATATTCGCCTCGCGCAGGCGACACGCCGAACGAGGCCCGCTCTCCGCTGGTCGCCGAGATCGGCGACGTGACCCGCTTCAAGAGTGCCGCGCATCTGACGTCGTGGGCCGGGCTGACCCCCAAGCACCACGAGTCGGACACCCACGTCCGGCGGGGGCGGATCACCAAGCAAGGCTCGAGGCTGGTGTGGTGGGCCGCGATCGAGTCGGTCAAACGGCTCGGCCCCCTGACCGGCGCCGGGCCACTCCGCGAACGGGTCGCCGCCAAGCGGGGCAAGAACATCGGCACGGTCGCTGCCGCCCGCCGTCAGCTCGAGCACGTCTACCACGCGTTACGCGACGGGCACGTCCGCGTCCTGACCCACCGGGGCGCGGCATGACCGTCCTCACTCTTCTTGGTCGATGCTCGGTCGTGCAGGTCATGACCCCCCGAGCTGTTGGGCGCGGTCGCGCGTTCTGATTGACCACACCGGCCAAGACCCCACGCACCACGTCATGCCACCGGCTCCGGTGGCGAAGGGATGACTGACACCCACGACGGGCTGTCCACCCTGCACCGCATCAGCACTGACGAGGCACCTACCCCAATGGGATTTCCACCCCGCGAGGTGAGGACCAAAGTCCAGAACGACCACTACCTCTCGGCGGGCCCGCCGTCCCCACATTGTCGACTCGCCGGGCGCCGGCCCCAAGGCCCTTCGGCCGCTACGCGGTCGAGCTCCGCTCGAGCCTTGACCCCGACGCCCACCCAGTCATGCCCAGCAACGGTCCGGGCCGGCCAAGAACAACCTCCGAACGCTCTTGACACGGCCCCGCTCCTACAGGGATGACCTGAGGTCCGCGACAGATCGCAACTTCAAGTACGACGAATACTGCTTTGCCACGGGGCGGAGCACGCACCAAAACGTTGAATGGGTGGGACTGTCCGTTGAACGGTGTTTCTGGCCGACACGCCGACGTGGTCGGCGAGGAAGGCTGGTCACCTGATGACCGAGACACTCGAGGGCATGAGCTTGATGCCCAAGGAAGCGGTGAAGGCCGCCAAGCCTGGTGAGGCTGAGCGGGCTGCGGTGCGTGAGCTGGTCAAGGCCGCTCGCGCCAGGGGTGAGGACCTGACCGGCCCGGACGGGCTGCTCAAGTCGATCACCAAGACGGTGCTCGAGTCCGCTCTGCAGGAGGAGATGACCGAACACCTGGGCCACGAGAGAGGCACGGCGCCCCGGCCGAGGGTGGCAGCAACATCCGCAATGGCACCCGGCCCAAGACGGTGCTGACCGACGCCGCGGGCGAGGTGACGATCGAGGTGCCGCGGGACCGGGCCGGCACGTTCGCGCCGGTCATCGTCAGGAAGCGGCAGCGGCGCCTGAACGACGTGGACGCGGTCGCGATCTCCTTGTACGCCAAGGGGTTGACCACCGGTGAGATCTCGGCGCACTTCGCCGAGGTGTACGGCGCTTCCATCTCCAAGGACACGATCTCGCGGATCACCGACGCGGTGGTCGAGCAGATGCAGGCCTGGTCCTCACGGCCGCTGCAGGCGGTCTACGCGGCGGTCTTCATCGACGCCATCTATGTCAAGGTCCGCGACGGGCAGGTCGGCAACCAGCCGTACTACGTCGCGATCGGGGTCGACCTTGCCGGTCACCGGGACGTGCTCGGTCTGTGGGCCGGGCACGGCGGCGGCGAGTCGGCGAAGTTCTGGATGAACGTGCTCACCGACCTGCGCAACCGCGGCGTGCGAGACGTCTTCTTCGTCGTCTGTGATGGTCTGAAGGGCCTGCCGGACGCGGTCACCGCGGTCTTCCCTCAGGCGATCGTGCAGGCGTGCGTGATCCACCTGATCCGGGCCACCCTGCGCTACGCCTCACGCAGGTACTGGGACCAGCTCGCGCGGGATCTGCGGGTGATCTACACGGCACCCACGGCCGAGGCGGCCTGGGCCACGTTCGAGGAGCTGGAGGAGAAGTGGGGCAAACCCTACCCAGCCATCCCCAAGCTGTGGCGGGCGGCGTGGGAGGAGTTCACCCCGTTCCTGGCTTACGACGTCGAGATAATGCGGGTTCTCTTCTCCACCAATGCGATCGAGAGCCTCAACGCCAGGTATCGCAGGGCCGTGGGGGCGCGCGGGCACTTCCCAACCGAGCAGGCCGCGCTCAAGTGCCTCTACCTGGTCACCCGAGGACTGGACCCCAAGGGCCTCGGGCAGGCACGATGGATCACACGGTGGAAGCCGGCACTGAACGCCTTCGCCGTCACCTTCGCCGACCGCATGCCGGCGGCGGAGAACCTGTAGGAATCAAGTGCCGGAAACACCGTTCATCGGACACACCCGAATGGGTCGCCACTGGACTTCATCAAGGCCCAGAACACCGCTCTATGCTCCCGCTCAGGTCACTGACGGAGTCTTTTCCCTTCGGTCTCTGAGAAACTCAGCGCATGACGTGACCGTTCATGTTGCCGGAAGCGAGGACACGACCGCTTGATAGCAGCTCGTACGCTCCCGACTCCCAGGTGTGGGCGCCAGCGTGAGTGTTCCGGATTTGGATGAAGCCGAAGCGGTCCGTTGAGTAGATCTGCGCCCCCGCGTCACTGACTCCCCTGAGGAAGCCGGTGTCCTCTCCCCTACGGACCTCGGGGAACGGGTTGACGACGGCGACGGCGCGCGAGGTGACGATGGTCGGGCCCATGACGAAGTCGGTGAAGCGGTGCTCCCGCTCCGGGAAGCGGACGATCGTCAGGTCCTCGGCCTTGAGGTACATGTGGTGCGCCTGCTTGCCGACCACATCGGCGCCGGAATAGTCGAGGGCGTTGAGCTGGTCGCGGAGGTAGTGCGGACCGTATAGATCGTCGTCGTCGATCTTGGCGACCAGGTCGCCTGAGGCTGCGGCAACCAGTCGGTTCAGACACGCGCCGAGCGGGACGTCGGCCGGGGCCTCCAGCGTGACGAGGTGCTCGATCCCGAGCGACCGAGCCTTGTCTCGGACGGCGGAAGCCCCCTCGAAGCCATGGGTGAGCACGGCGACCTCGAGGTCGACGTCTTGTTGGGCCGCGAGAGTGGAGAGGACGTGGTCGAGCTGGTGCGGGCGGTTCGTCGAGACCAGCGCGCTCACGGTCGGCCGCTTGACCCGGTGCGCCGCGAACCCCGCCCCGGCCAGGACCTCGTCGACCCGACGCGTGTAGGTGTGCTCGGCCCAGATCCGCCGCTGGGCACTGTGCACCATCCGGTCGCGCAGCTCCGGGCTGTTGTACAGAGCACGCAACGTCCACTCCGCCTCCCGCGGCTCGGAGACCTGCACGACCTCGTCGCCCGGGAAGAACCCCCCGATGGCCGCGCTCGGCGTGGAGACGACCGGCGTGCCGCAGGCCGTGATCTCGAAGATGCGCCGCGCGCACATGCTCGGTGAGCCCACCACCGAGTTCACGTTGAGGAACATCTTGTAGCCGCGGTATGCCGACAGCGTCTGCTCATACGAGAGTGAGCCGACGACCCGGTCACCCAGCGACCCCGGGAACTGGTAACGGTCGTCCCCCCCAAGATGACGCGAGAAGATCTCCAAGCCCAGCGGCATACGGGACGAGACACGCTCAGCCGCCCCGAGGAGGAGATCCATCTGCTCGCGACGCTCGGGGTACTTGTGCGCGAAGTACATGCCCGCGAAGGCGATGTCGCGGGCTTGGTGACCCCTCGACGGCCGGACGGGGTTGTGGATCGACTGCTGCGCCGCGAACGGGAGCACGCCGACCCGGTCGTGGCCCAGGTCGCGCTCATAGTCGGGCAGCCGCTCCGAGTCGGTCGTCCAGACGTGGTCGAACAAGCGAGCCGTGTCGAGGAAGTCGTCGTAGTGGACCGGGTCCTCCTTGTTCCAGAAGACCGTCGGCACCCCCTCGGCCCGGCACCACTCGAGGAGATCGACGAGCGCCGGGCGCGGCGCCGTGGGACCCGTCAGCGCGTACTGCCACGAGTCTCCGTTGCCGTGCCACGCGGACTCGACGAAGAGCAGGTCGATGCGCCGCGGCGCGGCCACCTCGGCGCGCCACCCTGCGGCGGTCAGCTCCACCTGGTCCCACTCGTAGCGGAAGGCCAGCCGGCTGAAGTCGTCGAGAATGACCCCGACGCGCAGATCCGGGCGACGTGGCGGGCGATCGGGCAACGGCCAGGCCGGGAACTCCGGGGCCCCGAGAGCCTGGTGGCCGTCCAGGTTGAGCGGCCGGCCGAAGATCGTGCGCCGGCGAGCCCACGTGCGGACCTGGGACACGCCACCACGGCGGAGGTGCCACGCGGCGGTGCGAGGGTCCGCGAGGACCTCTCGGGCAATGGACATGGACACCCCTGACACGGACATGCGGGCGAACCCGCAGAGCGCGCCCAATGTACCGAACGGAAAGAGTCGATTGCACGGCCGTGCCGGGCGGTCCCCCGGCTGGGGCACAATGTCGGCATGCGAAGATCCCGGGCGACCGACGTGTCGCTGGGGCTCATCGCCCTTCTGATCAACGTGGCCATCGTCGTCGCAGTCGTTTTCTTCATCGGGGGGGACGACGCCCCACCTGCGGCGAGCACCTTGCCGACCACGACCGCGACCCCCGGCTCCTCGAGCTCCGCAGGCATGGACGGTGCCCTGCCGGAGGTCTCCCGGCTGCTCGCCAGCGACGCAGATCTCGTCCTCGCCGTGCTCGGCGACGGCACCGGCGACGAGGACGGCGAATGGGTGTCGGTCCTGGCCGACCTGGCCGGCTCGACACGACAGGTCACCCTGCGGAACCTCGACCCCACCGACCCGACCCGCTACGCCGACGAGCAGACCTACGGCACGTCGGGGCCGACGACGGTCATCTGGAACGGCAGCCGGCCCGGAGCGGGCGCCGGCTACGCCGCGGACCGACTCGACTTCCTCATCCCGGAGGAGCCCGACGCCGTCGTGCTGAACTACGGTCGGGACGACAAGGCCTCGGCCATCGCCGATCGCCTCGACACCACGCTCTCGGCGGTCCGGGCCAAGTGGCCCAAGGTGCCCATCGTCGTCGTGCTCCAGGCGCCCAACCTGAACGACCAGCTTGCGCCCGTGCGCAAGGCGACCGAGAAGTGGGCAGCGGCCAAGAAGCTGCCGACGGTGGATGTCGCCGCCGCCTTCCGCCAAGCCGGGGACCCGAACTCCTTCGTCTCCGTCGTCGACCCGCCGAGCGTCAACGCGCAGGGCGGTCTGCTCTGGGGCGAGACCGTCTACCGCGCGATCGGCGGCCGGCTCCCCGCGGATTCGTCCTCGTCCTCGCCACCCACCGTCGGCGCCGAGGCGACCGACGTCATCGCACCCGGTGCGGCCTTCCCCGTCGGTGACAGCAGCCCCGTTGGCGCTCAGCCCACACCGACCGCGGTCTCCACCACTCCGCCAGCGCCCGAGCCGACCCCGACCGAGACTCCCGTCGAGACGTCAACCACGACGTTCAAGCCGACCCGGGCCAACCCGACCACCACGACGACTGAGCCCGAGACCCCTCCACCCGCCCCGGCCAACTGAGAGTGAACTGAGCAGCCGCGCACGGGACCGGGCCTACTGCGTTGACCGCACCGACTCCACGGCCTCGAGCAGCACCTGGGCGCGGGCATCGAACGAGTGGTGAGCGCGCACCTCCTTGGCCTGCTGGAGGATCTCCTCGTCGGTGCCGAAACGCTGCGCACCCTCCGGGCTGCAGAGGTGGCGCAGCTCGTCCGGGCCGTCATAGGTCTGCACCGCAGAACCGAAGACCTCGCGCAGACCCGCGACCTCGTCGGAGATGACCCGCGCCCCCGACGCGACCGCGTCGAAGAGCCGGTTCTGGATGAAGCCCAGCTCGGCCATCTCGGGCCAGTGGTCGGCCAGCACCCGGGAGGCGCTGCGGTACACGGCCGACAGGTCCCGGTTGTCGACATGGTCCGCCTCGAGAACGGGCGCCGGGACGACGTCGGCCCAGCCGCCGCCGATGACGCGAAGGTCCACGCCCGCCGCGAGAGCATCCGTGACGATCGTCCGTTCGCGCCCTGAATGGTTCCCACCGACGAAGACCGCCGGCCTGGTGAAGCCATCGCCCGGCTCGCGGGGAACGAACCGGTCGACGTCCGTCGCCTGGAGAAGGGGGAGGATCTCGCGACCCGCCCGACGGGAGAACTGCTCGCTCCACGAGGCCGACGCCGCGAAGACCAGGTCGTAGCCGCGGACCTCCAGCGGCGTCAGGAGCTCCGGGTGGCTGATGACCCAGAGGACGTTGACCACCCCCGGGATCGGGGCCACCTGGTCGAGGCCGCGCAACACCACGTTGACGTCGTCGAAGACGTGCGCGGTCTCCCGGTTCGCGCCATGACGGTAGGTGACGACCTCCTGGCCGGCCCGGCGCAAGGCGCCGGCCAGCGACTCCACGTAGGCGGTGTCACCCCAGCGGTCCCCGCTGGGGCCTCCCGGCGCGGCCTGGCGCAGCCCCCACCGCAGTCCCGGACCCGGACGGTCCCGGACCAGCACCGGGCGCAGCGACGGGATGACCCGGCCGTCGGTCTGGATCCGGGTCACCCGCAGGTTCGCGGCCGCCACCTTGTCCAGGTCCGGCGACGGGAGACGGCCCCACCACCGGTCCATGAAGAGCCGACGGTTGTCATCGAGGTTCTTGCCGCGAGCCGGGGTCTTGCTCTCGCGATGCTGGAAGCGCACCGCGGGCTCGACGGCGAAATAGCCCGTTTGGGAGGCCGCCCCTGCGCGCAGGCAGAGGTCGACGTCCTCCATCCCGTTGACGAAGCGGGGGTCGAACCCGCGAAGCCTGAGGACATCGGCTCGGCGCATGAGCAGCGCCGCCGCCGTCACCACCGCGAACCGCATGCTCCCGACGCCGTGCGCGTCCTCCGGAGGCATCCCCGCCAGGTGGTGCAGCGGAAGGTGGTTGTCCGCGACGAAGATCGTCCCTGCGGCCTGGACGGAGTCGTCGCCATAGAGCAGCAGCGGCTGGACGCCGAGACAGTCCGGGTCGCTCAACCGCCCGACCAGCACGTCCAGGCCCTGCTCCGGCGCGACCGTGTCGTTGTTGAGGAAGAAGACGTACTCCCCGGTCGCCGCGGCGACGCCGAGGTTCGACCCGATGCCGAAGTTGAGGTTCTTCGGCAGGTGCAGGACCCTGACGCGCGGGTCGCCGGCCCACAGCTGCGCGAGGACCGTCCCGACCACGAACGTGGAGCCGTTGTCGACGACGACGACCTCGAGGTCGCCCGGCATCCTCAAGACGGAGTCGACCGCGGCCGCCGTCATCAGGTGGTCCTGGTAGGTGGGGATGACCACCGAGATGCGCCCGGGCACGGCCGCGTCGCCCTTCGCCAGCAGGCCGTCCCAGTCGACGAGGTTCTTGCCGATCGCGGCGAACTGCCAGTTGTCCGACTCGGTCGTGGTGACGCGTGGTGCGTCGGCGTCGGGCCGGTCGTAGCGGCAGCCGACGAACGGGAAGAGGACCGGCTCCTCCCGCTCGGCGACCCGGATCGCCAGGTCGTGGTCGACACCGCGAGGCAGCTCCTCGTCGAAGCCTCCAGCCCCCTCCACCAGGGAACGCCGTGCCACGAAGACATTGAGGTCGATGTGGTTGCGCACGAGCAGGTGCTGCAGGCCGCCGCGGTAGGCCTGGTAGGACGAGGTGTCACCCGTCCGCAGCTCGATGGCGCTGTAGGCGGCGCTCGCGCCCGTGTGCTGCAGGCCCCCCAGCATCAGCTCGAGGAAGTCCGGCTCCCAGCGGTGGTCGGTGTCGAGGAAGGCGACGAACTCCCCCGTGGCCGCCGCGAGGCCGGCGTTGCGGGCCGCGGACAGTCCGGCGTGAGCGCGCTCCACCAGTCGGACCCGCGCGTCGCCCGCGGCGAGCGATCGGACCACACTGGCGGTCTGGTCGTCGGAGCCGTCGTCGACGACGAGCAGCTCCCAGGCCTGCAGCCCCTGCGACTGGACCGACCGGATCGCTCCCGCGACCTCGGACTCACGGTTCCACGCAGGCATGATCACGCTGACACTCGGATGACCGTCACTCCCCACGGAGAGGCTGACGTCCGAGACGGCTCGACGCCACTCCTCCTCCTTGCCCGCGTTCCACGTCCTCGTGGTTCGCGGCCGGCGCAGCACGGCAGTCCTGCGGAACTCGCTCGAGTACTCGCCCGCGGCGCGGCGCACGTCACCCCACCGGACGCTGCGGCGGGGGGCCGGCAGCAGCGTGTCGTCCGACGCGCTCTCGAGGAAGGACCCGAGGCACCCGCCCGGATGCTCCTCGCTGCCGGCGGGTGCCGAGGGCAGCAGCTTCGGGTCGAAGAGCGGACCGAGGGCGGGCAGCGTCGCGCGATCCTGACGGAGGAACGCGAGCACGCCGTCGATGTCGCCCTCGCGCCAGGTGTCGCGGACCGCCTGCGGCAGCCTCCCGACGAGGACCAGCGGGTGCGGCGGCAGGAGCTCCGCCATGCCCACCGAGAGAAAGTGTGAGGCGGCCTCCTCGGGACCCCGGAAGGTGCGGTTGGCGGCGGCCGAGTAGAAGTCGGCGTCGAAAATGCCGGTCTCCACGAGGTCCTTGGCCGAGGTCTGGCCCTCCGGCCCCTTCGCGACCCGGGCCGAGGCGGAGTCCACGGCTCGCCCCTCCGGTGCCGACGCGACCCGGGCGCTGAGCCGCGAGAAACCCCGCGAGGTCAGGCCCGCCAGGCGACGCACGTAGACCGCGCCGGCGAGGAGGAGGAGCAGCTGCGCGGCACCGAGGACGACCGCCGCCACCGCAACCCGGCCCTGGACGAGCAGCACGCCGGCCGCGACCAGCAGGATTGCCAGGAGGACCAGGCCAGCGGCCAGCAGGCTCAGCCAGACCCGACGCGAGGCAGGCCGCCCCGCCGGTGCCTTGCGCTTCCCGGTCACGCCCGGCCCAGCACCCATGTGTCAACCTTCCTCTACGAGGTCTCCACGGCGCATCGGCCATCCGAGTGCCTCGGCAATGCGGCAGCCTACCCGGCAAGCCCCCGAAGCGGACCGACCACGGCTGCGAGCGGGACACGGGAGCCAGCCCAGCGGCATACGGCATGCTCGCTCCCCTCTGACGGGTCCTGCGTCTACTACGCTGCGAGAGGACGCCCGGCCTCGACGAAGGAGACCCGATGTACCAGCCACGGATGAGCTCGCGACTGGGGGCGGAGGCGCTGGGCACCTTCTGGCTCGTCTTCGTCGCCTGCGGCACCGCGATCTTCAACGCCAAGGTGGTCACCCAGGCCCTCTCCGACAGCGCGCCCGTGCCCGTCGGCGTCGGGAGGCTCGGCGTCGCTCTGGCGTTCGGACTCGTCGTCGCCACCATGATCTACGCCGTCGGCCACGTCTCCGGAGGGCACTTCAACCCGGCCGTGACCATCGGGCTCGCCATCGCCAAGCGCTTCGACTGGGGTGACGTGCTGCCCTATCTCGCAGCCCAGGTGGTCGGCGGGCTGCTCGCCGGCGGTGCGCTCGCCGGGCTCGTCGCCAGCCGTGGCCTGTCGTCGACCGGCAACCTCGCGGCCAACGGCTACGGGGACGCGTCCCCCGACGGCTTCGGCCTCGGTGCCGTGCTCGTCGTCGAGGCGCTCATGACGGCGTTCTTCGTCTACGTGGTGCTCGGCGCGACCAAGGACGACGCACCGCGCGGGTTCGCGCCGCTCGCCATCGGCTTTGCCTTCACGCTCGCGCACTTCGTCGCCATCCCCGTCAGCAACGCCTCGATCAACCCGGCTCGGTCGACCGCGGTCGCCTTCTTCAACGGCGCCGGTGCACCCGGGCAGCTGTGGGCCTTCTGGGTGGCGCCGATCGTCGGGGCGGTCATCGCCGGCGCGACCTACGCCTGGATCACCGGTGACGACCGGCGGCACATGGACGTCGACGGGTCGACCTCGGACATCGCCAACGCCGAGCGGGACGAGGCTGGGCGGCCGGTCCTGGATCGCTGAGACGGAGGGCGCGCGCCCGCCCACGCCGGCGTGGTCGCCGCGCGACTACGTGTCCCTCGGCGGCTCGGTGTGCACCTCGCCCTGCTGGGCGAAGTAGGCGGCGGCCACCGACTTCGGCACGCACATCTCCCACGCGTCCTCGATGAGCACGGTGAGCCGGTCGTGGTCCAGTGCCGCCAGCCACGCACACACCCACCGATAGCGAAGATCGGAGGGCCGGGGCAGGAAGAACGTCCCCGGCTCCCGGGCGATGAGCGAGTCACGCTCCTCGCGGGGGAAGCCAAAGCCGAGGACCGTCTCGTCCGGGCTCACGCTCGCGAACACGATCTGGCCGACCCGGAACTTGCGGTAGTCGCGGACCCACGCCTCATAGGCACGCGGAAGGCGCAGGGCGAGGTCGCGTACGTCGAGAGCGGTGACGGCCACGGAACCATCTTGCCCGGTGGGTCACAAACTGCTCTTTCGATGGCGTGGGGGACGAACTGCTCTTTCGATGGCGTGGGGGACGAACTGCTCTTTCGATGGGGTGGAGTTAGGGTTCTTCTTCATTTGGACTTGATTAAGCTAATATCTTCATATGGATCGAATGAAGGCAGAGGCTACGCGTGTGGCGCTCATCGGCGACATCGTCGAGTCCCGGCGCGCGGGTGACCGGCAGGCGCTCCATGACACCGTCGGCGAGGTGCTCGAGCGCGTCAACCGCGACCACCCCGTCGTCGACCCGGCCGTGATCACGCTCGGTGACGAGTTCCAGGGGGTCTATGCCACCCTCGGCGACGCGCTGACCGCTGCCTTCCACATCCGGGCCCGGCTGCGACCGCACGACGTGCGCTTCGGCCTGGGGCGCGGGGCGATCCAGGTGCTCGACCGTGAGCGCGGCATCCACGACGGGCCCGCCTACTGGGCAGCGCGCGACGCGATCGAGCAGGCCGCCGAGCTGGCCGGCAAGGCAGCCCTGCGGACCACCCGGACGATCTTTCGGTCCCCCGAGGACCCACCAGCTCAGGTGACCGCCGTCAACGCCGCCCTGCTCACCCTCGACCAGGTCCTCGGCGCCCTGTCGCCCGGGTCGTGGCGGATCCTGGCGGGTCGGCTCTCCGGACTCACCCAGAAGGACATCGCCGAGCGTGAGGGGATCACGCCCTCGGCCGTGTCCCAGCGAGTCCGAGGCGACGGGATCGGAGTGGCCATGGAGGCGATGCGGATGCTCGGCGAGCTGCCCTGACCGGGCGCCACGCCACGCAATCCACGCCACGCCACCACGCCAGACCGTGCCCGGCCCAGCCCACTGAGGAGGAACTGAGCGTGCACGTGGGAGCGAGCTCAGCGGCATACGGCATGGACATCCGGCGCATCCCGGGCCTCAACGGGGAGTCAGCCACCCCGATTCTGTGAAACCCGTCACACCCGGCCACCTCCGGTGGGATGCTCACAGGTGGACCGGGGGTCACTCATGGAGCACGCCACATCACGGCGCACGCGCCGTCTCGAGGGGGGCAAGGCGCTCATCGCGAGCGTCCTGCTCGTGGCTTGCGGCGCGCCTGCGGGCGTGGAACCCGGATCCGGCTCCTCCACCCCGGCCGGCACCACCTCTGCCGGAACCACCTCGGCCGGAACCACCCCGGCCGGAACCACCCCGGCCACCACCGCCGGCACGACCCTCCTCGAGGACGGCTACTCGCTGCCCGTACCGCACGGCTGGACCGTGCAGGACCGGGCAGTCATCGGCACGGCATTCCAGCAGGACGCGCGCTGCGTCTCGGCCGAGACGGTCGACCGCCCCGCGCCCTCGGACGCGGGCTCCCCCGAGCTCGACCGAGCCGCCGTGCAGCTCTGCGTCATCACCCGGGATGACGACCTCACTCTCGAAGAATGGCTGGCCGGGCGCAGCCAACGCACCTCCACGCCAGAGCGATACGGCACCTGCGACGTCCGCGTGCTGCCCGGGACACCCCAGCGGCAGCTCGCCTATGCACAGAGCCCCGGCCGCCGAGCCGAGATCGCCGTCACGGTCACGACGACCCCCGAGAAGACGCAGCAACGCCTTCGCGAGGTCGCGGACCTGCTCACGAAACTGCGTTGTCCACAGCTGTGACCATCGTCAGCTGACGATCGTGAAAGGGGGATGCGATGCGACGAAGCACGCTCGCACGCAAACTGATCGGATTCACTGCCGTACCCGTCCTGGTCGGCGGCCTGCTGGTCTCCGGACCACTGGGCGCCCAGGCTGCCGGCCGCACGGCCGGCCTCACGGCCGGCCTCACGGCCGACCGCACACCCGACCCGGTGGCCGAGATCCTCGGCCAGTTCCCACCCGGAGAGTCACCCTCCGGCGCCGGTGAGCGGCTCCTGCTCGAGATGGCCGGACTCGTCCCGGCCCCGGCCAAGGCGAAGGACACCCCGAAACGTCCGCCCGCCGAGACCATGACCACCTTCGACGTGCCCAACGCTCCCGGTGACCCGATCTTCGGGGCCGACGTCATGGTCAACGACCCGGCCGACGACAACCTGACCACCGACGTCACGACGCAGAGCGAGACCGCCCTGGCCGTCGACGGCCCCATCGTCTGTGCGGGCTACAACGACTTCACCGCCGGCGGTCTCTCCGGGCTGGCGTCGTCGGCGAACAGCGGCCAGACGTGGACCGACCTCGACGGCATCGGCGGCCGCGGCGACCCCGTCATCGTCGCCCACTCGACGACCGGCGACTTCTTCTACGGCGAGATCGCGACCATCGGCGGCAACCCCGCCATCGGCATCGCCCGCTCGACCGACGGCTGCCAGACCTTCGCCGCCGCGGTCGACGCCTCCCCCGTCTCGTCCGGGCTCGCGGGCACCACCCTCAACGACAAACCGTGGGTCGCGGTCGACAACACGGGCGGCGCCAACGACGGCGACGTCTACGTGTGCTGGACGCGCTTCTTCCAGACCACCCCCGGTGACACGACCACCGGCACGAGCGAGCTCCGGTTCAGCCGGTCCAACGACAGCGGCGCCACCTTCATCGGCGAGCAGGTCCTCGTGCCACAGGGGTCCGCCGCCTTCGGGTGCAGCATCCAGGTCGGCTCGGGCGGCGAGATCTACGTCGCCTACGCGAACCGCGCCGCCGGACAGATCGAGTTCCTCCGCTCGCTCGACGGTGGGCTCAGCTTCGGCGCCGTCGTCGACATCGACGCGAACGCGCCGCAACCCGGCGACGTGACCGCCGCCAACAACTGCGGCACGAACAACAGCCGGCCCATCCTCAACGGCAACATCCGGATGCTCCACGGCGCCTGGCTCGCCGTCGACACGACCGGCGGGCCGAACGACGGCAACGTCTACGCCGCCTGGATGGAGAACCCCGCCAACGCCACCGACCGCTCCGACGTCCTCGTCGCCCGGTCGACCGACGGCGGGCTCACCTGGGGCAACGTCCAGCAGATGGGAGTCGCGGCCAACAACCTCGACGAGTTCAACCCCTACGTCGACGTCTCGCCGACGGGTGTCGTCTCGGCAGCCTGGTACGACAAGCGGAACGACAACCCCGGCAACACCAACACCGACGTCTACACCGCCTACTCGACCGACGGAGGCGTGACCTACGGCGCCAACGTCCGCGTCAGTGACGTGACCGCCGGCATCCCGCCGCTCTTCCCGCACTACAACCCGGGGACGGCGCAGTGCTACTTCGGCGAGTACCTCGCTGTCGGCAGTGACGCCGCGAGCTTCCACTACCTGTGGGGCGACGGACGGCGGACCGTGACGACGACCGGCTTCCCGGCCGGCCGGCTCGACCTCGACGTCTACTACGACCGGCTCGAGGCGCCGGCCCTCAGCGGTGGCGACCTCACCGTGACCAAGACGTCCCGGCCCGACCCCGCCATAGCCGGGTCGCAGCTCTACTACGACGTCGTCGTCAGCAACGCCGGACCGGACACCGTCTACAACGCGGTGGTCACCGACGTCCTGCCGGCGGGAGTCACCTACGAGACGGCCACCGTGCCGTGTGTCGAAGGCCCGGTCGGGACCCTGACCTGTGTCGTCGGCGACGTGGCCGCAGGCGCCTCGACGACCTTCACGATCAAGGTGAGGGTCGATCCGGGGCTGCTCGGCAATGCCGACGCCGTCACGATCTACAACACGGTCTCGGTGACCGGTGACAACGACACGGACACGCGGAACAACACCTTCACCCTCGGCACGATCGTCGAGGACCGGGCGGACCTCGCGGTGATCAAGGTGTGCAAGCCCGACGAGCCCGCCCCCGCAGGTGAGACCGGCTACTGCGACATCCACGTCGACAACCTCGGTCCGTCGGACGCCCGCGCCGTGACCCTCACGGACGTGCTCACCTCGGCGACGCCGTTCAGCGTCACCGCGGTCACGGTCACCCCTGCGGCGAGCGGCACCTGCGCGCCCACCACAGCGGGCCCGACGAACGACGTGACGATCACCTGTGACCTCGGCACCGAGCCGGTAACCGGCCGCACCACCGTGCGGGTCTCCGTCGAAGCCGCCGACGTCGCCCAGATCAACGACGTCGCCACCGTCTCGTCCGCCACGCCCGACCCGGTGACGAGCAACAACCAGGCCAGGGGACGCGTGAGCTTCCTCGGGTCCGCGGACCTGTCGATCGCCAAGACGGCGGCCGCCACGGTCGTGGCCGGGACCCAGCTGACCTATGAGATCACCGTCCACAACGCCGGACCGTCCACCGCGGTGGGCGTCGTCGTCACCGACACGCTGCCCGCTGGCCTGTCCTTCGTGTCCGCGCAGACCGCGGATGGGTCGTGCACCAACGGCAACCCCGGTGACCGGGACCTGCGCTGCGGCCTCGGCAACCTCGCCGCAGGAGCGACGGAGACGATCACCGTGGTGGCCCTCGTCGCCCCGGACGTCCCCGACGGCACGATCCTGTTCAACGCGGCCGTCGTCGCGAGCGACACGAGCGACCCGGACAACTCGGACAACCGGACCAGCGTCAAGACGGTCGTGGAGGCCTCCGCCGACGTGAGCGTCACCAAGTCCGACTCGCCCGACCCGGTGTTCGCCGGCAACCAGCTGACCTACACCATCCAGGTCACCAACCACGGGCCGTCGACAGCGGCCGACGTGACGATCACCGACCCGCTGCCGGCGGGGACGACGTTCGTCAGCGGGCAGGACCAGAACGGCAACACCGTCTGCTCCCTCGCCCAACCCGGGATCGCCGTCTGTGACCTCGGGACGCTCCAGCCGCAGCAGGTCGTCACGGTCCTGCTCACGGTGCTGGTCGACGCCTCGGTCCCCTCGGGGACGGTCCTGTCCAACACGGTGACGGTGACGTCGTCGACCGCCGACCCGGATCCGAGCAACAACTCGGCCACGACGCAGACGGACGTCGCCACCAGTGCCGAGCTCTGGCTCGACAAGACCGGTGTCAGCCGGTCCGGCAACCCGAGCCCGGTCATCGTCTACACCCTCACCGTCCACAACGACGAGGGCTGCGAGACCGACGCACAGTCGACCGTCACCCCGAACTGCGGGGACGGCGGCCCATCGGACGCGAAGGACGTCACCGTCGTCGACACGCTGCCGCTCGACCCGAAGAAGGTCGTCGTGCAGTACGTCTCGCCGCAGTGCACCTACGCGACGTCGACGCACTCCGTGACGTGCACGGCACCGAACCTGCCTGCCGGCCAGTCGGTCTCGTTCGTCATCGAGGTCCAGACCCAGGGCAGCGTCCGCACGATCCTCAACACGGCCACCGTGTCGAGCGCCACGGCCGACCCGGTCCTGGCCAACAACACCAACGCCGTGACGATCGTCGTCAAGGGCGGGACCGGCAAGGGCAAGTAGCGACCACGTGATCGCCGCGCCGGCGTGCCCGGGGCCATCGGCCCCGGGCACGTCGCTGCCGGGCACTGTCCGCGGTCTGCGGCAGGATGCGTGACATGACCTGGGTATCGCTCGCGCTCGTCGCGTTCGGCGTGGCCGATCTCGTCCGCGCGAGAAATGGCCGTATGCCGCTGGGCTCGGCCCCGCTCGCCGGTGTCGTCACGCTCGTCCTCCTCGCCGTCATCACCGGCGTCGACGGCGTCGCCGACGTGGTGGCCCTGGTCGTGACCGCGGGTGGGCTCGTGGGCTGGGTGGCGACGTCCCGCCGCACCCAGGCGGACGGCCGGCGCGCCTGGCTGCCGCTCGGGCTGTTCGCCTCGCTCGTCGTGGTGCTGTTGGGGTTCTCCGGCTTTGCCTCTGTCCCCGACGGGCCCCTGGCCGGCTGGCTCCGCTGGGCCGACCTGCCCTGGGCGACGGACGTGTCCGTCTCGCGCGTCCTGCTCCTCGCCGGGCTGGTGTCCTTCAACCTCGCCACCGGCAACATCATCGTCCGGCTCGTGCTCCTCGCCATCGGGGCCCTGCGCTCGGACCAGGTCGTGGCCGCCCAGTCCCCCTCGGCCGACCCGCAGCCCGCCGACCGGCTCAAGGGCGGTCGGTTGCTCGGGCCGATGGAACGCCTCGTCATCCTCGGGCTCGGGCTCGCCGGCGAGTTCGGCGCGGCGAGCATCGTCATCGCGGCCAAGGGGCTGCTGCGCTTCCCGGAGATCCAGGCCGCCGCCCGGACCTCTCCCCCACCGCCGAGCAGCCGGGTCGGGATCGACGACGTGACCGAGTACTTCCTGGTCGGCAGCTTCGTCAGCTGGCTGGTGGCGCTCGGCTCGCTGGCCCTCGCTCGGGGCTGAGCCCCGGTCGAGCGGCCTGGCCGGACGGGGGGTGCCTGACCGGTCGACTCGACGGTCGGGATGCGCAGAACTGCCGTCGGGGTGGCGGCCACGGTGGGATCATGGCTCGATGGAGAGGCCATCGGGGTACCTCGACGTCGACTTGGTGGTGGCCCGGCGCGGTGACGTCCTCGAGACGAGGGTCCTCGACTCCCCCGCCGGCGAGACGGCCACGCTGAGCGCGCCCTGGCCGAGCACCCACGGGGACGACAAGGTGGTCGGTGACGCCCTGTTCGCCGCGCTCCTGCCCGGTGAGGTGCGGCTGCGCTACGAGAAGAGCACCGACCGCGCGCTCGCGTCGGGGCTGGGGGTGCGCGTCGTCCTGCGCTTCGAAGGCGGTGCCGACGACCTGCCGTGGGAGCTGCTCCGCGACCCCGACCGCTTCACGTTCCTCGGGCTGGACCCGTGGCGCGCGGTCGTCCGGTGCACCGAGATGTCGGCCCGGGAAGCCACCACGACCAGCGCCACACCCCTGCGCATCCTCCTCGCCGTGTCGACCCCTGACGGGACCCCGGCCATCGACGCCGCGGCAGAGATCATGAGCATCCAGTCCCGCCTTCGGCCGTTCAGCTGGGGCGCGGCCGTGGAGGTCGTCACGCTGAGGACGGCGTCGCTCGACCTCATCCGGGAGACGTTGCAGGCCAAGGAGTTCCACGTCTTCCACTACATCGGTCACGGCGTGCACCCCGCCGGAGGGGTCGGGCACCTCGACCTGACCGCCGAGGACGGGACGACGGTCTCGAGCCGTTCGGCCGACGAGATCGCGGCGATCCTGGCCGCCTCGCCGTCGCTGCGCCTCGCGGTCCTCAACTGCTGTGACAGCGCCGTGAGCGACGGGAGCGACGGGAGCGACCCCTTCGCCGGCACCGCCGCCGCGTTCGTCAGGGCCGGTATCCCCGCCGTGGTCGCGATGCGGCGCGCCATCACCGACACGGCGGCAGTGGCCTTCGCCGACGAGTTCTACGCCACCCTCATCGAGAGCGGCGGGCTGGTCGAGCCCGCCGTGGCTCGCGGCCGCGCCGCCCTGCTCGCCGCGGACGGGCCGGTGTCGACCGAGTGGTCGGCGGTCGCGTTGCACCTCGGCTCCTCGATCTCCGCGGACCAGGCGCGGATCCCGGTGCCCGGCCTCGACCGCGACGTGCGGTTCACGGTCTCCCACCCGGCCGCGCTCCGCCCGACGGTGTGGGAGCCGATGCTCTTCTTCGCCCACCACGGCGAACGGATCACGACGGAGAGCGGAGTGGTCGTCGACCAGTCGGCCGAGGTCGAGGACCAAGTGAAGGCCTTCTTCGGTGCCACCCCCACTGCGACGACGGCGACACCCTCCTCGCAGCCGCTCCCTCGCGGTGCCGGACTCGTCGTCCGCCCCGACGTGCCTGACGTCCAGTGCAGCCCGGCCCAGGCCGCCGTCACGTGGACCGGAGAGATCGCCCAGCTGACGTTCCTGCTCCGGGCCGGCACCGAGCGGGCCGGCACGACGGTCAACGGGCACCTGCGGGTCTTCTCCGGGCCGCTGCTGGTCGCGGAGGCACCCTTGACGCTCGCGGTGGGCGGCGCGGAGCCTGCGCCGCCGCAAGAACACCCCGTCGAGCGGTTCAGGCGGATCTTCCCGTGCTACGCACCCGAGGACGGTGTGCTCGTCGAGGGCGTCGTGGCGGTCGCCGAGGCCTTGGGTGACGGGTATCTCTCCGAGATCGTCGCCGAGCGCCGGTCCGGGGCGCCGATCGACTGGATGCGGTCCAAGATCGCGGAGGCGGACAGCTTCCAGCTCTTCTGGTCCCGCAACTCGATGAGCTCCGCGACCTGTCGGATCGAGTGGGAGGAGGCGCTGGCCGCCAGGGGCGACAGCTTCGTCCGGCCCCTGTACTGGGAGGAGCCGTTCCCACGGTCGGACGGCCTGCCACCACCGGGACTCGCGGCGCTTCGCTTCGTCCGCCTGCCCCTGCCCCCGGCCACGGTCAGTGGGTCGCTCTGGGCAGCAAGGGAACCCGAGCTGGACCCCGGGCCGTCGACCGGCTGGACCCTGCCGCCCGTTCAGGCCCCGGGTCCCGCACCGGCTCCCTGGGTTCCGCCACCGGCCGCACCTGCTCCATCGGCACCTCCGCCCCCGGCTGCACCTGCTCCCTCCCTGCCTGCACCCGACACGATGGCGGGGCCCGGAGGGGTCGGGCGGTCACGCGGCCATGGCCCGCCCCGATCTGCCCCCGGACCAGTCCGGGCCGCCGGGTCTGGCCTCGGCATCCTGACCGGTCTCATCCTCACGGGGACGGGCATCATCGGCGGCACGTCGATGGCAGCCCTCCCGGGCTACACCGGCCATCGCACGTACTGGTGGCTCATCTTCATCGGCGTCCTCCTCCTCGCCGTCTCCCTCATCCCGTTGGTTCGGCGCCGGCGCTGAGGACGAGGAACGGTGGCCTCCGGACGGCAAAAACTGCACACTCGACGAGGAGCCAGCCCAGCGGCATGCGGCAGGAACTGCACACTCGACGAGGAGCCGGACGCCAAGAAGGGCCGCCCGGTCGGACGGCCCTTCTCCCTTGACAGGGGTCACACGATGGCGAAGGCCGCCCATGTGAGGAGGAACCCGCTCACCCCACAGATCGTGGTCAGCACGGTCCACGTCCTGAGCCCATCGGCCACGGACAGGCCGAGGTACTTCGTCACGATCCAGAAACCGGAGTCGTTGATGTGGGACAGGCCGAGGCCGCCGAAACCGATCGCCAGCGTGATCAGGGCGATCTGCAGCGGCGAGTAGCCCCCGCTGGCGATGGCGTCCGCGAGCAGTCCGCCCGTCGTGAGGATCGCGACGGTGGCCGAGCCCTGCGCCGCCCGCAGCGCCTGCGAGATGAGGAAGCCGGCGACGATGACCGGGAGACCGATCGAGGTCAGGCTGTTCGTCAGGGCGTCCCCGATACCGGACTCGACGAGCACGTTGGCGAACACGCCGCCGGCGCCGGTGACGAAGATGATGACGGCAACGATGGGCAGGGCGGAGTCGGCGACGAGGCTGCGCTTCGTCTTCGTCCAACCGGTGCGGTGACCGATGACGAGGTAGGCGACCAGGACGCCGACGAGCAGCGCAGTCGTCGGCGCCCCGATGAAGGAGGCGATCGGCGTGAAGTCGTGCTCCTTGCCGAGGACCGTGGACAGCGTGGACCCGAGCATCATGAGGACGATCGGCAGCAGGATGAGGCCGATGATCGTGCCCGTACCGGGCGTCTTCGTCGTCGGCTGCGTGCGGGTGGCCGTCGAGATCGCCGTCGCCACGCCGCCCGAGGAGGGGCTGCCCGGGGACACAGCTCCGGGGCCGTCGCTGTCCGCCGGGGTGCTGCTGTCGTGCTGGTCAACCGCCTCCGTGGCCGGGGAGTCACCCAGGACGATCTTGCGGACGTCGAACAGCTTCGCCGCGAAATAGCCGATGACCGAGACGATGGCGCCGATCACGAGGGAGAGGACGGTGAGCAGGCCCACGTCAGCACCGGTGAGGGCCGCGGCCGCGACCGGGCCCGGGTGCGGTGGCACGGTGACGTGCAGGGTGAGCAGCACGGCACCGACGGGGAGTCCGACCTTGAGCGGGTTGAGTTTGGCGATCTTGGCGAAGGCGAAGACGATCGGCGCCAGGATGATGAAGGCGACGTCGAAGAACACCGGGATGCCGAGGATGAACGCCGCCGCCGTCAGGGCGACGATGACGCGCTTCGGGCCGAGCACCTGGGTGAACTTGCGGGCCAGGTGGTCGGCACCACCGGAGACCTCGATGAGGCGGCCCAGCATCGACCCGAGGCCGACCACGATGGCGACCGACCCGAGCACCTTGCCCATCCCGGCGACCATCGTCGGGACCACCTCGCCGATCGGGACGCCGGCGACGAGCGCCGTCCCCATGGAGACGAGGAGAAGCGAGACGAACGCCGGCAGCTCGAACCGAATCACGAGGACGAGCAGCAAGACGACTGCGAGCAGGGCGGTGATGAAGAGACCAGCGGTTCCCATGGTCAGTTCTCCTTGGGGGTGAGGACGGTGATGACGGACGAGTCGTCGGAGGCCGCCAGCCCGTGGGCCTGGCCGATGAGGTAGAGCTGCTCGGCCGCGGCGGCGACCGGCGTGGCGAGGCCGACGCCCTGAGCGGCGCGGCTGACGATGCCCATGTCCTTGACGAAGATGTCGAGGCGGCTGCGCACCTCGGCGCCACCGTCGTCGTGGGCCTGCAGCATCCGCGGACCGCGGTCGCCGAGCATGAAGGACGCTGCCGCCCCGGCGCCGAGGGTGCGGAGCACCTGCTCCTGATCGAGGCCGAGCTGCCCGGCGAGGGCCAGGGCCTCGGCACCAGCGGCGATGTGCACGCCACAGAGGAGCTGATTGACGGTCTTCATCGCCTGGCCGTCACCCGGGAGCGGGCCCATCCGCTCCAGTGTCGAGGCGAGGTGCTCGAGGATCGGCTGGGCGGCGGAGAAGGCCTCGTCCGTCGCACCGACGACGATGAGCAGGTCACCGGTCCCCGCGCGGGCCGGCCCACCCGAGATGGGGGCGTCGACCAGGTGGAAGCCGGCGGTGTCGAGCTGGCCGGCGACATCGCGGACCGCCTCGATCCCGACGGTCGAGGTGAGGATGACGACGGCTCCGGGTGAAAGGACGGCTGCGACTCCGTCATCCCCGTAGAGCGCCTCGTCGAGCTGGGCGCGGTTGCGGACCGCGAGCAGGACGGCGTCCGCTCCGGTCGCTGCCTCGCGCGAGGAGGTCGCCTGGACGACTCCCTGCTCGGCGGCCAGAGCGCTCCGCTCTGGGTTGATGTCGTAACCGCGGACGGTGAACTGCTCGGCGAGACGACTCGCCATGGGCAGACCCATCGCGCCCAGTCCGAGGACTGCGACGGTGAGTTGGGGTGGCATGGGTTGTTCCTCCTTGAACGGGTTTGGCTGATGCTGTTCGGGGTTGGTTCAGTCGGTGAGCTTCGCCACGACGTCCGCGAGGCTCGCGTCGCTGCCGACGTTGCCGGCGAAGACGATGTAGGGGATGCCTCGCGCCGGGCCCTCGGTCGGCTCCCAGAGCGAGACGATGCCGGGCAGCATCGGCCCCCGGACCATCGCGCGGGAGATCTCGAGACCGCGACTCGCGACGTCGGACGATGTGATCCCGCCCTTGGCGACGACGAACCGCGGCGGCGCCGCCTCCAGGACGCGGTGGACGACCTCGACGACGGCGTCGGAGACCTGTCGGGCGATGTCGAGGGAGCCGCCTGCGTCGGCACCGGTGACGAGGACGCGAGACGTCCGGACCACCACGTTGCCCTCGGCGAGCGCCTTGACCGTGTCGGCGACGACACCGTCGAGGTGGTCAGCCCGGCCGGCGCCGAGCACCTGCTCGACGTCGATCGTGACGACGACGGGCGCCTGCCGCTCCTCGAGCCGGGCCAGCTGGCGGGTCGTCAGCGCAACGTGGGAGCCGACGACGACGAGGCCGTACGGAGACGTCTCGCCCTTGCCGCCGGCCCGAATCGCGGCCACATCGGCGGAGGTGAGGGGTTCGAGCACGTCCTGGCCGATCAGGGCGCGGACGAAGGGCGGCCCGACCCGGTGGACGAACCGCTTCCCTGCTGCCTCTGCCTGCAGCAGTGCGAGGGCGAGGACGCGCAGGTCCGACTCCTCGACGATGTCGACGACGACGGGCTGGGCGTCGGTGAGCGAGCCAAGCACCTCGGCCACGGCGCCGGGGCCGGACCGGAGCAGATCGAGGGTGATCGCGGTGACGTCGTGCGCCGCGATCCGACCCCCGGTCTTCTCCTCGACCCAGTCGCGCAGGTCGGATGAGGCGTACCCGAAGGTGGCGTCCTTGGCGAACTCGGTCTCGCTCGCGGGCACGTAGCCCTCCGCCTCCGAGCCGGCGTAGTGGACCGACCGCACGGTGATCCGCCCGGCCTCGCCGAACGCCGGGACGATCACCACGCCGTCGACGGCAACGCCGGACTCGGCGAGCACCTGCGTCAGCACGTCCGGCTCGAGCGGATAGTGGCCGCGCAGCGTCGAGTCCGAGCGGGACACGAAGTCGACCTCGACGCCGACACGGGCGGCTGCGAGCAGGGCGTTGCCGGCTGCCTCCGAGTTGCGCCGGGCCGCGTCCTGCGGGTCGAGGCTGCGCGTGTTGGTCATCACATAGACCGCCGGGGCGCCCGTCCCGAAGGCCCAGGCGAGGTCGCCCTCGGTCCAGCTGGTCAGGACCGGGAGGTCCCCGACGGACTGGGTCCCTGTGGGGTCGTCGTCGAGGACCACGAGGCGACGTGGTGTCGTCGCTGCCCGCGCCGCGCGGACGTCGGATGCCGTCACCGTCAGGGGGTCGGGCAGTCCGGCGAGGAGCAGCTCCTTCGTCTGCCTGCCGAGTACGTCGGTGGACACGGTATCTCCATTCCTCAGACCTCAGAGGTCTGTCGTCGAGCGCGGGTAGGGGGTGAGTGGGGGTGGTGGGCGGACCGAGGACCGAGCCGATGCGGCCCGGCGGAGCTGGGTCCCACCTCGGTTGCCAGGGGTGGGGCCTGCGGGCAGCTCAGGAGGTCAGTGGGTCAGTGGCTCACTGGATCGATGTCATGGCATCAGGTCGATCCGTCTCCGGTCGCCTGGAGATAGCGACGGGCATCGTCGCGCGTCTGGATCAGGTGGGAGCGCATGGCAGCCGCGGCCGCTTCCGCGGAGCCCGTCTCCAGAGCCTCGATGATGCTGGAGTGCTCGACGATGGCGTGCTCACGGATCTGGGTCACCGACGAGGTGCGTGTCCTGGCGTCCCGCAGGGCCCGGGAGATGGGCAGGAAGGTCGCCGGCACGAACGGGTTGCCGCAGCCGTCCAGGATCAGGTCGTGGAACGCGAGGTCCGCCGCCACGAAGGCGCCCACATCGGTGCGGTCGTGGGCAGCCCGCATCTGCTCGACATACCCGCGCAGCCCCGCGAGGTCCTCGTTGCTGACCCGAACAGCGAAGAGCTCCGCTGCGCCGACCTCGATCATGGCGCGGACCTCGACGAGCTGAGCGATGACTTTGGACGCGTCGCCTCGCTGCATCCGGACCAGCGCCTCGAGCGAGGTCCATCGAGTGACCGGGTTGACGAAGGTGCCGCGCCCCTGAAGGGCTCGCACGACGTGCTGGGACGAGAGGACCCGGACCGCTTCTCTCACGGTGAGCCGGGAGGCGCCCGACTGCTCTGCGAGGGCGGCCTCGGGGGGCAGCGCAGAGCCCTCGGGGAACTCCCCGGAGATGATGCGGTCGAGCAGACGGTCGGTGACCGTCTCGACCAAGCTCACCCGTGGCATCTTTGCTCCACTCATCAGACCTCTGAGGACTGCTACGGTAGCAACCAGATCGCCATCCGACAAGCCCGGCCTGGCGGCTGGCTCCACCTCCGCCTTCCCAACAGCCTCGCCGATCCCCCGGAGACCCATGCGCACTCGACTCGACACCCTCGTCAGATCCGCCCAGAGCGCCGGACGCGCCGCTGGGGCGTTCACCTGCTACGACCTCACCACGGCGGCTGCGGTCGTCGCCGCCGCAGCGGACCGGGACGAGGGTGTGGTGCTCCTCGTCTCGCCGTCGACCGCTGCGACCACCTACGGGCAGACGCTCGTCAGGGCCCTGCGGACCCTCGCTGACCACGCCCCGGTCCCCGTGTCCATCCAGCTGGACCACGCCGGCGACCTCGATCTGATCCTCAGAACCGTCGAAGCCGGCGCCGACGCAGTCCTCGTCGACGGGTCCAAGGGCGGCTACGCGGCGAACGTCGCCCTGGTCCTGCAGGCGCGCGAGCTGCTTGCGGACCACGACGTCGCGCTCGAGGCCGAGCTGGGCCGGATCGAGGGCAACGAGGACGTGGCCGCGCTGGTCGCGGCCGGGGCCGCCGGTCTCACGGACCCGGCCCAGGCCAAGGACTTCGTCGCGCAGACGGGGGTCGACCTGCTCGCGGTCTCCATCGGCAACGTCCACGGCAGCTACCTCGGGGACCCGGTCATCGACCACGAGCGCCTCGACGCCATCGCCGCCGAGGTAGACCTCCCCCTCGTGCTGCACGGCGCCTCCGGGCTGTCACCGCTGACGGTGCGCCGGTGCATCACCTCCGGCGTGGGCAAGATCAACGTCAACACCGAGCTGCGCACGGCCGTCCTCGAGCGCCTCGCCGCGACGGTGCCCGCGGCCATCGCACACGGCGCCAACCTCGAGTCGGTCATGCGCTCCTGGTCGGACGAGGCGCGAAACCAGGTCAGCCGCACCCTCGCCACCTTCGAAGCGGGCTAGCGAGCCAGCGCCCCGACCCACGCCGCCGCCGCGGCCATGGACGCTTGCCCGCCCGCGAACGCGACCGACCTGCCACGGCCACCTCGCGGCGAGAGCGCGCCCAGCGGCATACGGCATCACCCCTCGGGACGGAACCGTGACCCACGTCACGGGGCCCGCCCGCGGGTGCGGGGCCCCCGACCCGGCTGGTAGTTTCGAATGCGTCCACAGCCACACTGATGTGAAGGGCCTCCCGTGAGCACACCCCCCGTGAAAGTCGCCGTCACCGGCGCTGCCGGCCAGATCGGCTACAGCCTCCTCTTCCGCATCGCGAGCGGGGCCCTCCTCGGCCCGGACACCCCGGTCGAGCTCCGCCTCCTCGAGATCACCCCGGCGCTCAAGGCCCTCGAGGGTGTCGTCATGGAGCTCGACGACTGCGCGTTCCCGACCCTCGCCGGCGTCGAGATCGGCGACGACCCCAACGCCATCTTCAACGGAACCAACCTCGCCATGCTCGTCGGCGCCATGCCGCGCAAGGAGGGCATGGACCGCGCCGACCTGCTCGCCGCGAACGGCAAGATCTTCACCGGCCAGGGCAAGGCGCTGGGCGACAACGCCGCCGACGACATCAAGGTCCTCGTCACCGGCAACCCGGCCAACACCAACGCGCTCATCGCGATGTCCAACGCCCCCGACATCCCCCGCGAGCGCTTCAACGCCCTGACGCGACTCGACCACAACCGCGCCAAGACGCAGCTCGCCAAGAAGCTCGGCGTCAGCGTCACCGAGATCACCCACCTGGCGATCTGGGGCAACCACGACGACTCGATGTACCCGGACCTGTTCAACACCAAGGTCGGCGGCAAGGTCGCGGCGGACCTCGTCGAGCAGTCCTGGATCACGGACGAGTACATCCCCACCGTGGCCAAGCGCGGCGGCGCGATCATCGCGGCCCGCGGTCTGTCGTCGGCCGCCTCCGCCGCGAACGCGACGATCGACCACATGCGCGACTGGGTCAAGGGCACCGAGGACTGGGTGTCGATGTCGGTCCCGTCCGACGGCTCCTACGGCGTGACCGAGGGCATCGTCTCGTCGTTCCCGTGCGTCGTGAAGGACGGGAAGTACGAGATCGTCCAGGGCATCGAGCTCAACGACTTCTCGCGTGAGCGGATCGCCGCCTCGGTGGCGCGCCTCGAGTCCGAGCGCGACCAGGTCAAGGAGCTCGGCCTCATCTGAGGCTCCGCCAGCCCCCTTCGTCGAGTGTGCAGTTCGTGTCGACACGAACTGCACACTCGACGTCGTTCGGGGTCGTGTGCTGGTGGGCTGGCTCCGCCGACCAGGTCCATTTCCTGCCGGCTCGGCCCTGGCGTCGGGCGCCCGGGTACGTCGGGTGTGGACTCAGCCCAGCGGCATACGGCCTGATCAGCTCATCGCGTCCAGCGAGACGACGTCGAGGCTGCGCGACGCGATCTCCTGCAGGTCCGCGAGGCGCCCCAGCGCCAATGATCGCCTCACCTCGTCCCCGGTCTGCTCCGCCGCCTGAAGCTCGGCATGGGCGAGACGATGCTCCTCCGCGAGTGCCGCCACGAACGCTGAAACAGGGGTCACGCTGGCCCTCCATCTGGGTGGGTTGCACCGCGAGTGATCACCGCGCCGGCCCCGGACCCGGTCTCCTCGAAGACATCGAGCAGAAAGGCGCCCGGGTCGGACCTCAGCAGCTCCTCTGGGTGACCGTGCAGGACGCGAGCCAGCCGCTGCGGCATCTCCTCGAAGACGGTCGAGGAGAAGATGAGGATCATCTCGTCGTCGTCGACGTCGACCAGCTCATCAGTCCCCGGAACGACCGGTGCCCGGCGGTACCCGCGGTCGGAGATGATCAGCGCAGGTGGCGCCTGCCGGGACAGCACGAGCGCGTCGCCGTCCGGCGTGCACGCGGCGGCAGCGAAACAGCTCGGGCCCGTGGAGCCGGGTGCAGGCAGGTCCGCGACAAACACCCGGGTCACGCCGCGGACCGTGGAGACGTTGGACAGTCCGTCGGGACACTCGACCAGGGTGATGTGCCAGCCGCCCGGGCCGTCATGGGTCCGGATGGCACCCCGATCGGTCACCTGCACCGCCATCATCCGCCTCCCACGGTGAGCTGTTCCGCCATCCCGCACCGGCTGAGCGACTGGGCCGCCGCTGCCCTGGCCCCCACGATCGTGAAGCCGATGCCGAGGCCGCTGCACTTGCGCCGCGTCCACAAGAGCGCGGCGATCGTCTCCGAGGAGAGTCGGCGCAGCGACGAGATGTCGACGACGACGCTCCCGCGCCCGCGAGTCAGGCACTCGGCCGTGCTGGCACGGAGCAGGAGCAGATCGTGCGGCAGGGATCGCTCGTCCAAGGTCACGTGGACCAGACCTGACTCGTTCACGTCTTCCACCCTGCCGCCGCGACATGACGACCAGATGGACGGCTTCTTTGCGATTGTGTGACTGACGCCTTTCAGGCACAGTCGCGCGGCTGTCAGGGAGCCCCAGCGCTGGCACAATCGCGAGGTGGCCCTCACCATCCTCGTTCTCGAAGACGACGACGGCATCCGTGCCTCGCTCGCCATGTCCATCGAGGGCGAGGGCGACACGCCGCTCCCCCATGCCTCGGCCGAGTCCGCGCTCGACGCCGTGCGCAGCCAGCCCATCGACGTCATGCTCGTCGACCTGATGCTGGGCGGGATGGACGGCTTCACCTTCATCCGGGAGGTCCGGCGCAGCAGCGACGCGCCGATCATCGTCGTCAGCGCGCGAGTCGACACCCATGACATCGTCGCAGCCCTCGAGGCCGGCGCCGATGACTACGTGACCAAACCGTTCCAGGTCAAGGAGCTGTCTGCCCGGATCCGCGCGCTGCTGCGGCGGCAGCACCGCGGGCACGGTGAGGAAGGGTCTCGAGTCGTGCTCGACGCCCAGGACGGGCCGCTCGTCCTCGACGTCGATGCCGGCCTGGTCCGCCGCGGCGAAGAGGCACTTCACCTGACGATGACCGAGTTCCGCCTGCTCTGTGAGCTGGCGCAGCCCCCGGGACGCGTGTGCAGCCGGCGGATGTTGCTCGAGCGGGTCTGGGACCGAGGGTTCTTCGGCGACGAACGCATCGTCGACGTCCACGTGCGGAGGCTGCGCACCAAGATCGAGCGCGATCCCGGCCAACCGCAGCTCCTCGTCACGGCTCGCGGCCTGGGCTATCGCCTCGACGCCAGATCGTGAAACGGTTTGCTCGGCTGCGGCCGCTCAGCCTGCGAACGACCATCACCCTCTCCTTCGCCAGCCTCGCTCTCGTCGTCTCCGCAATCCTCGCAGGCGGGACCTACCTCGCGGCCCGTGAGTTCCTCATCGGCCAGCGCGAGCAGACCGCGGCGCAGCAGGCGTTCGCCAGCGCGTCGATGGTCCGCGACGGGCTGCGCACCCGCGGGTCCGACGTCATCGAGGTCCTCGCCAGCGTGCCCGGCTCGTCCGGGTCGGTCGTGCTCGTCAAGCGCCAGGAGCGTTGGTACTCATCCTCGCTCAACGTCGCCGAGGACGCCATCGCGCCCGAGGTGCGGCAGGTCGTCCGTTCCGGCCTGGCGGGAGTGGCATGGAGCCGCCTGGACGGCCGGCCGGTCATCGTCGTCGGCGTCCCCCTTCCAGCAGTCGAGGCGAACTTCTACCAGATCGCCTCCGCTTCAGAGCTCGACTCGACGCTCACCACCCTCGGCAGCGTCCTCGCCGCCTTTGCCGCACTGACGACCATCGGCGGGACACTCATGTCGCGGGCCGCTGCCGCGCGCGCCATCGCGCCGCTGGAGAGCGTTGCCACCGCGGCCGCACGGATCGCCGCCGGGCAGATGGACACCCGTCTGGGCGCAACCGAGGATCCGGACCTGTCCGTCATCGTCGGATCCTTCAACACGATGGTCGAAGCGCTGGAGGAACGGGTCCAACGCGACGCGCGCTTCGCAGCCGACGTCAGCCATGAGCTGCGGTCTCCGGTCACCACCCTGATGACCAGCGTCGACGTGCTCGCCGGCTCCCGCAACGAGCTCCCCCTGCGCGCGCAGAGAGCGGTCGAGCTCGTCGAGGGAGAGGTCGACCGCCTCCGTCGAGCGTTGGAGCACCTGCTCGAGCTCGGCCGGCTCGACGCGGGCACCGCCCACCGAGATGTCGTCGACGTCGACCTTCGAGACCTGGTGGCGCACGCCCTCTCGGAGAACCACCGCGCCACCGAGCTGCTCAGTGTCCCGACGCAGCCCGTGCGCGTCCTTGCCGACAAACAGGAGCTGAACCGTGCTCTCGTCAACCTGTTCGACAACGCCGACCTGCACGGCGGGGGGCTGTCCGCGGTGAACGTGACCACGAGCAACGGTCGAGCCCTGATCCGGGTCGACGACGCCGGTCCGGGCGTGCCGGAGGCCGATCGGGAGCTCATCTTCGAACGGTTCGCGCGGTCCGGTTCCCGCGGTTCGCGCCAGGGCACGGGCCTCGGGCTCAGCCTCGTGGAAGAAACCGCACGAGCCCACGGTGGGTCTGTGTGGTGCGAGGACCGAGCCGAGGGTGGCGCGCGGTTCACCCTCGCGCTGCCGCTGAGCGAGGAAGGGGAGTGATGAGCCGTGACATCAGAGTGCGCGCGGTGAACCGTCGGCTGAGTCGGATCTCGCGTCGAAGCCGCTCGGTCGCGATAGCCGTCTGGCTGCTCGTCGCCGGTTTCCTCGCCGGATGCGGTGTCCCCGCCAGCTCCCCACCGATGACGATCACCGAGGTCCCGTACAACCTCATGGAGCCGGCCCCCCCGCCGACGCCGAGGACGAGCGAGGCCGCCACCCGCGGACCGTACATCTACTGGCTGGACGACTCCGACCGGCTCTATGCCGTCGAGGCCGGCGCTGCGGCCAGCGACGATGCAGGCGCCGCCGCCACCGTGCTGGCCCGGCTCTCCCAAGGGCCGAGCGAGCTCGAGCGGATGTCCGGCTTGTCGACGGCGCTCGGCCCGGACGTCCAGCTCACGCTCAACAGCATCACCGACGGGCTGGCCGAGGTCGAGGTCCAGACCGGCGACCCGGCGCCGTCCGCTCGGCGGCTGCCCCACGCGGTCGGCCAGATCGTTCTCAGTCTCGCGTCCGTCCCAGGCATCGACTCCGTGCTCCTCACGGTCGATGGCGAACGCATCGAGGCGCCCCTGCCCGATGGGGTGCTGACGGCCGGTCCCCTGACCGCCGAGGACTTCGCCGTCCTGGCGAAGGAGAACGCTCCGATCCCGGGGGCGCGCGCCACGCAGCGCTGAACCCGCGAGGGGCGTCGCGCCAGTTGACTCGATGGGGCTGGGCCCGGCACGAAGTGCACTCTCGACGGAGACTCAGCTCAGACGTCGAGCTTGACCGTCGCGGACGCGACGAGGATGCCGATGGCCAACCCCAGCAACAGGAGCACATCGACCGCACGGGAGCGCGCGTTCAACCCACCGGCCTTGCGGGCCGGCCGCGCGACCAGCCGGACGAAGGCGCCGAAGAAGAGCCCGCCGGCCATGATGCGGCCGCCCCAGCGCACGTCGCCGAAGGCCATCAGCAGCACCCCGACGGCCCCGAGGACGGCGACGACGTACCACCAGCCGAGGACGACGAACCCGCTACCTCGCCACTGCACGGGCGTGCGCCTCGGCGGCCTGCACGATGTTGCTCAACAGCAGCGCGCGCGTCATCGGGCCGACCCCTCCCGGGTTGGGGCTGACCCAGCCGGCCACTTCGGCGACGTCGGGGGCGACGTCGCCGGCGATCTTGCCGTCGACCCGGCTCACGCCGACGTCGAGCACGGCGGCGCCCGGCTTGACCATGTCACCGGTGACGATGCCGGGCACCCCGGCGGCGGCGATGACGATGTCGGCCTGGCGGACCTCCGCCGCGAGGTCCTTCGTGCCGGTGTGGCACAGCGTCACCGTGGCGTTCTCGGACTTGCGGGTGAGGATGAGGCCGAGCGGGCGGCCGACGGTCAGGCCGCGGCCGACGACGACGACCTTGGCGCCGTTGATCGGCACGTCGTAGCGGCGGAGCAGCTCGATGCAGCCCATCGGCGTGCACGGCAGCGGGGCGGGACGCCCGAGGACGAGCCAGCCGAGGTTGGTCGGGTGCAGTCCGTCGACGTCCTTCTCCGGGGCCACCCGGGAGAGCAACGCCATCTCGTCGAGGCCGGTCGGCTGCTGGACGAGGAACCCGGTGCAGGACGGGTCGGCGTTGAGCTCGTCGATGACCGCCTCGACCTCGGCCTGCGTCGCGGTGGCGGGCAGGTCGCGCCGGATGCTGGTGATGCCGATCTCCGCGCAGTCGCGGTGCTTGGCGTTGACGTACCAGTGGCTGCCCGGGTCGTCACCGACGAGGACCGTGCCGAGCCCCGGGACGATCCCCTGCTCCCGAAGGACGGCGACGCGCTCCGTCAGCTCGGTCTTGATCGAAACGAGGGTGCTCTTGCCGTCGAGGATCTGTGCCGTCACGGTCGCCATCCTGCCACGCTCGTCACGCGCCCGTTCACTGCTCCCTCGCCCGACGCGCGGCCCTCGCTTCGCGGCGGTCGGTGATGAGGATCGAGCCGACGAGGACGGCCCCGGCGATGGCGGCGACGATGAAGAAGACCATCGCGATCGCGGGGTAGCCGAGGATCCGGCTCGTCGTCGGGACCTGCATCATCAGCGCCGCACCCACGACGATCGCGGCGAGGACGATCCCCATCGTCAACCGGTTGGCCAGGTGCTGGAGGACCGACACGAGGCGCACCTCGTCGATGGTCTTGACGCGGAAGGCGAGCTCACCGTCGGAGAGCGCGTCCATGATGCGGTTCGCGCGTCTCGGCAGCTGGGCAGCGAAGTTCTTCGCCTCGATCGCCGAGGAGATCGCCCCGGACAGCGAGACGGAGAGCCCGCCGCGGAGCAGCTCCTCGATGTTGTCGCGGATCGCCTCGGACGGGTCGAACGACGGGTCGAGGTGCTGGGTCACCTGGTCGAGGTTGAGCAGGGTCTTGCCGATCATCGCCATCTCGGCGGGGGGCCGCAGCCCGTGCTGGCCGGACAGGCGGCTCAGCTCGACGAGGACCGTGCCCGCGTCGACGTCGCTGCCCATGGTCACTGCGGTCGAGACGAGGTGCGACACGTCGTCGCGGAACTTCGCGGCGTCGTACCCGGCCAGCGGGTGCCCCATCTCGGCGAGGACGAGCGCCGCCTCCTCGCCGTCGCCCTCGCTGAGCGCGAGGAGCAGCTTGACGACCTGGTCGCGGACCCGGCGCGGCACCGCGGCGACCATGCCGAAGTCGATCAGAGCCAGTCGCCCGTCGTCGGTGAGGAGGACGTTGCCGGGGTGCGGGTCGGCGTGGAGGGTGCCGTCGACGAGGATCATCCGCAGGTAGGCGGAGAACAGCTCCTCGACGAGGGGCCGCGTGTCGACGTCGAGGAGTCCGAAGGGCCCCACGGTGGTGACCGGCCGGCCGGCGACGAAGTCCATCGTGAGCACCCGCGAGGTGGACAGCTCGGTCACCGGCTGGGGCACGACGAGGTGGGAGTACTCGGCGGTCAGCTCGCCGAACCGGATGAGGTGCTGGGCCTCCTGTCGGTAGTCGAGCTCACCCGCCAGGGACCGCCGGAAGTGGGACAGCAGGTTGTCGATGCCGTAGCGGCGCCCGACCTCGGTGTGCCGGTCGACCTTCCCGGCGATGGAGCTGAGCACCTCCATGTCGCCGCGGACCGCCTCCCGCACGCCGGGGCGTTGGACCTTGACGACGACGTCGCGGCCGTTGCGGGTCGTCGCCCGATGCACCTGGGCGAGCGAGGCCGCCGCGAGCGGCGCGTCGTCGAAGTCGCTGAACAGGCTGCGGATCGGCGCGCCCAGCTCTTCCTCGACGATGGCCCGCACCTCGTCGGCGCCGAACGGCTCGACGTCGTCCTGCAGGCGCGCGAGGGCGTCGGTGTAGGCGGGCGGAAGGAGGTCGACGCGGGTCGACAGGAGCTGGCCGAGCTTGATGAAGGTGGGGCCCATCTGCTCCAGGTCCGCGGCGAGCCGCTCCGGGCCCGATCCGTCGGACTGACCGACGTCGAAGGCCTCCCCCTCCTCCACGAGGAACTCGTCGGTCTGGACCCCGGCCAGCAGGTCCCGCCGCCCATGACGCACGACGAGACGGACGAGGTCGGCGTAGCGCTTCCGGTGCCCGGCATCCATGATCGGACCGTACTACCCCGGGCCCCGCGGACTCAGCCACCCACGTGGTCGACGCGCGAGCAGAAGCGAGCTGAGCGGCATCCGGCCCATGGCGTATGCCGCTGAGCTCGCTCCCCGACGAAGGCGACCTCCCGCTCCCCCGGAGTCAGCGCACCTGGCGCTGGGCGGCCTTGAACTCGCGCTGCGCGGCGAGGCGCATCGTCGCGAAGGACTCACCGGCGACGGGCGAGGCGGCGTCGCCCGCCATCTCGCGGACCATGAGCAGGAGGCGGAGGAGGTCGCCGAGCTGTTCCGGGCTCAGCTCGGCGGCGAGGATCGGCGCCTCCTCGTTCTCCTCGGCCTCGGAATGGTCCCGCAGGCTGCGTTCGAGCTGGTCGAGGATGACCAGGAACTCGTCGTCGGAGTCCGTACTGGTGGGCACATCGGGCTCGGGCACGGAACCGCGCAGCGCGTAAGCATGCACCAGCCGCTCGATGACGTCCGCGATCTCGCGCTCCTCGTCGAGGCGTTCTCGTGTCGAGTCGGTGACCCAGGCGTTGTGCATGGCGACCTCCTCGGCAGCCTCGTGCACCGCCAGGTAGCGCAACAGCGCGGCCAGCTCTGCACGCCGGTCCTCCCCCTGCGCATGTCGCACCGCACCGATCAGCCGCCAGAGGTGCTCGTGCTCCGCGTGGAGCGTGGCGCGGATCTCGTGCAGCGTGGCCACGCGGGTCTCCATCTGGTCCCCCTCGAACAGTCGCGTGCGGAAGTGGCCTGTTGTCGCACCGTACCCCCGCACCCACCTCGGAAACCGCGCTGGGACCGGGCTCACAGTGTGCCACGGCGGCACAACGGCACGACCACGTCAGAGGTCGGCCAGGGCGACCTCCCGGTCGGCGAGACGGGTGCGGTCGACGACGGTGCGGTTGCGGACGAGGTCCTGGACGGCGTCCATCGTGTCCCACACGTTGACGTGCATCCCCGCGAGGACCCGGACCCCGTCCCCCTCGGGCACGACCCAGAACGCCATGAACTCGTTGCTCGCCGGGTCGCCACGGAACACGACCTCGGTGTCGGTGCCACGCGGCACGTGGCCCGCGTACTCGAGGCCGATGTCGTACTGGTCGGAGTAGAAGAACGGGACCGGCCCGTAGTGCACGTCCTGGCCGACCATCGACTGGCCGGCGGCATACCCGCCGTCGTGCGCGTTGGCCCAGTGCTCGACGCGCACGTGCGTGCCGAGCGTCGGGTTGAACCAGTTGGCGACGTCGCCCGCCGCGAAGACGCCGTCAGCCGACGCGCGCAGGGCCTCGTCGACGACGATCCCGTTGTCGACCTCGAGCCCGGCATCCTCGGCCAGCCTGGTGTTCGGCCGGATCCCGACCCCGATGACGACGGTGTCGGCCGGGAGCCGCTCGCCGCTGCTCGTCACGACTGCGGTGACCCTCCCGTCCTCGCCCTCGAGCCGCTCGACGCCCTCCCCGAGCCGGAGCGTCACGCCGTGCGACCGGTGCAGGTCGGCGAACCACGACCCGACCTGCTCGCCGACGACGCCCAGGAGCGGCGCCGACTGTGGCTCGACGATGGTCACCTCGGCACCGTGGTGCCGGGCCGCGGCCGCGACCTCGAGACCGATCCAACCGGCGCCGATGATGACGACGTCGCTGCCCGGCACGAGCCGGGCCCGGATCTTCGCCGAGTCGGTCATCGACCGCAGGTAGAAGACGTCCGCCAGGTCGGTGCCCGGAACGTCCAGCTTGCGCAGGCCGGAGCCCGTGGCGAGCAGCACCGAACCGTAGGACAACTCGCTCCCGTCAGAGAGCGTCACGGTGCGGGCCGTCGGGTCGAGCCGGTCGACGGCCACGCCGAGACGGAGCTCCACGTGGTTCTCGTCGTACCACTCGCGCGGGTGGGGGAACGCCGAGTCCTCGGGGTCGTTGCCGAGCATGACGCCCTTGGACAGCGGCGGCCGCTCGTAGGGCAACCGGTCCTCCTTGCCGACGAGCACGACCGGGACGTCCTGGTCGCTCTCCCGGATGGCTTCGATGGCACGGGCGGCCGCGAGACCGCCCCCGACGATGACGATGGGGTCGCTGGTGCTCATGCAGCCACTCTCCCCCACCGGCCTCGGCTTGGTCGAGACCCCGCCCCCCGCCTGAGGTCACGACTGTGCGGGAGCGAGCCCAGCGGCATACGAGAGGTTCGGCCGTATGCCGCTGAGCGCGCTCGCGCTCGGACCCCGACCTCCCAGCGGGGTCAGGAGGTCCACGCGCGCCAGAGCGCTGCGTACTCGCCGTCGTGCGCGACGAGCTCGTCGTGGCTGCCCAGCTCGGCGACCCGCCCGTCGATGACGACCGCGATCCGCTCCGCGTCGTGCGCCGTGTGCAGGCGGTGCGCGATCGCGACGACCGTGCGGCCGGTGAGCAGGGCGTTCATCGAGCCCTCGAGGTGGCGGGCCGTCCGCGGGTCGATGAGCGAGGTGGCCTCGTCGAGGACGATGGTGTGCGGGTCGGCCAGGATGAGCCGGGCGAGGGCGATCTGCTGGGCCCGTCCGGGAGTCAGCTGGGTGTGGCCGGCGCCGAGCTTTGTGGCGAGCCCCTCGGGCAGCCGCTCGACCCAGTCCCACGCGTCGACGGCAGCCAGCGCGGCGCGGACCTCGTCGTCCGAGGCGGCTTCGCGAGCGAGCACGACGTTGTCGCGGACCGAGCCGATGAAGACGTGGTGCTCCTGGGTGACGAGCGCGACCTCGGTGCGCAGCACGTCGAGCGGCAGGTCGGTCAACTCCACGCCGCCGACCTCGACCGTGCCCGTGCGCGGCCGGTGGATGCCCGCGAGCAGCCGACCGAGCGTCGACTTGCCGGAGCCGCTCGGCCCGACGACGGCGAGGCGCTCACCGGTGCGCAGCTCGAGGTCGATGCCGTGCAGCACGTCGTGGTCGGCGCGGTAGGCGTAGCGCAGGTCCCGTCCGACGAGGTCCGGCCCGGCCGGGAGGGCGGCGCCCGCCTCGCGATCGGGCGGCACGGTGGCGATGCCGAGCAGGCGAGTCGTCGACGCCACGCCGACCTGCACCCGGTCGACGGTGTGGACCAGCATGTCGAACGGCCCCCACAACGCCTCCGTGTAGAGGATCGCCGTGGTGATCTGGCCGAGTGTCGCCCAGCCCTGCGCGTAGCCGACGGCGCCGACGAGGAGCACGAGCACCCGCGGGAGACTGAACGCGAGGTCCATGACGACGAAGAGCAGGTTGCGCAACGTCATCGTGTAGCGCTCGGCCTGGCCGGACACCTCGATGTCGTCGTCGCCGCGGCGCAGGCGGTGGCCCGCCAGGCCCAGCGCCTCGACGGTACGGACGCCCTCGACGGTCTCGGTGAGGCTCGTGTTGATCCGCGAGTAGGTCCCGCCCTCGGTGAGATAGCCGTTGGGGGCCCGGACGAGATAGCGCCGGATCTGCACGAGCGCCAGACCCATCAGCACGAGGGACGGGAGGGACATGAGCAGCGAGTTGCTCAGCATGGCCACGAGCGTGAGGACGACCGTCGTGCCCGCGGTGATCGACTGGGGCAGCGCCCAGCGGACCGACTCGCTCATCGTCCCGACGTCCCGGGTGACGCGGGTGACGAGGTCGCCCGAGCCCGCCGACTCGACGCGGGAGAGCGGCAGCCGCAGGATCGCCCGGACGATCTCCTCACGTGCGGCGGCGAGCAGGCCCTGCCCGAGCAGCGTCGAGGTGACCTGGGCGGCGAACGTGATGAGTCCGTGCAGGACCACGATCCCCGCGACGACGAGCGCCATGGAGTTCGCGGCCGCGAGCGCTGCGTCCTGCCGGCCGGCCGCGACGTCGGCGACGGTCGAGTCGACGAGGGCGCCGAGCAGGCGCGGGATGAGCAGGCCGGCCCCGGCCGCGAGGACGTTGCCGAGGATGACCGCGATGGTCAGGCGCCGACGGGCGGCGAGGAGGGACCCGACGAACCGGAAGACGCTGCGCCGGTCGGCGATGGGCAGCCCCGTGGTCGAGCTCATCGTCTCGGCGACGAACTCCCGGGCCCGCCGCTCGCGGAGCAGGTGCCGCCGTCGGAGGGCCGCGGCCCGCTCCTGGACGGTGGCCGCGGTCGGCGGCCGCAGCTCGTCCGGGACCTCGGGTGGGGCGGCGGGGCGGTCCCACGTCCGCGCCGACTCGCCCGCGAGGTCGCCGGTCAGCGGGGAGGCGTCAGTGTCGACGGTGCTCATCGCCCGGCTCCTCGCTGAGATGGTCGTAGGGATCGTGGTGGTCGTAGGAGTGGTTGGGGTCGTAGGGCTCGTTGGGGTCGGGTCGCGCCGGCGGCTGGACCTCGCCGCGCACGACGACGGAGCGGTATGCCGCTGAGCTGGCCACGAGGTCGACGTGCCGTCCGCGGGTGGTGGCCTTCCCTGCGTCGAGGAGGATGACCTCGTCGGCGTGGTGGAGCAGCAGGGGCGACGCCGTCATGACGATGGTGGTGCGCCCCGCGCGGTGCGGCCCGAGCCGCTCAGCGATCCGGGCCTCGGTGTGGGCGTCGACGGCGCTCGTCGGCTCGACGAGGACGAGCACCTCCGGGTCGGCGGCGAGCGCGCGCATGAGGACGAGTCGCTGCCGCTGCCCGCCGGAGAGGCCGCGGCCGCGCTCGTCGAGACGGCCCTGCCAGCCGCCGGGGAGCGCGTCGAAGACGTCCTCGCCGGCGGCTGTGTGGAGGGCGAGCTCGGCCTGCGACCGGGTCAGGTGGCCGAGGGGGTCGATCGCGTCGCGAAGGGTGCCGGCGAAGACCTGCGGCGACGTGTCGCTGACGAGGATGCGGCCGCGGACCGCGTCGAGCGGTGCTGCGGCCAGGTCGACCCCGCCGACGGTGACCCCCCACGCCTGCCGGGCGCGTTCCTCGTCGCGGCGGGCCTGGGCCTCGCGCGCCCGCGCCCGCTGGGAGCGTTCGCGCCGGGCGGCCCGGCCCTTGAGCTCCTCGGGGATCTCCTCGCTGACGAGCGCTCCCTCGTCGGACGGCAGGTACCGGCCGAGACGGTCCGCGAGGGCGGCCGAGTCGTCGGGCACCGCCGAGACGACCATCGTCAGCAGGCCGGGCTCGATGACGGTGCCGGAGGCCTCGTCGACGATGGGCGCCATCTCGGGGAGGGCTCGAGGCTGCTCCGGCTCGACCCACGGGGGGCGCTGGCCGAGGACGGCGATCGCCTTGCGGGCCGAGACGACGGAGCGGATCCACTTCTGGGCGAACTCGACGAAGGTGCGCATCGGGTGGAGCAGGAACAGGCCGTAGCCGAGGAAGCTGACGAACTGCCCGAGGGTGAGGCGGCCCTGGGCGACCTCGCGGGTGCCGAGCCACATGAGGGCGACGACGAACCCGCCGGAGAGCAGGACGCCGACCGCCTCGACCGCGGCGAGCCAGGTCCCCGCCAGGACGCCCGAGTGCCGGACCCGCTGCGACTGCTCCGCGTAGTTGCCGCCGAAGGTGCCCTCGCCGCCGATGCCCCGCAGGATCCGCAGGCCCGCGACGATGTCGGTTGCCATCGAGGTCAGCTCTGAGTTGCGCGACCGCTCGATCCCCTGCCACCGCTGCATCGGTCGCAGCAGCGGCGTGCCGAGCATGACGAGCAGCGGCGCCGAGAGGAGGACGAGCAGGCCCATCCGGACCGACGTCGACAGCACGATCGCCGCGACGGCCAGGTAGGCGACGAGCTGCGAGATCGCGCGGGTCGAGACCTCCATGAGCGCCCCGAACTGGTCACCGTCACTGCCGGAGACCGACAGGACCTCGCCGGTCGGCGTGCGGCGGGTCAGGACGTGGCCCAGCTGGAGGGCCTTGCGGGTGACGAGCTTGGTCGTGCCGTAGAGCGCGATGAGCCACTCCCGGACGATGATCGTGTGGTAGACCGTTCCGCTCAGGGCACCGACCGCGGTCACGGCGCCGAGGATGAGCACCCAGCGGATCGTCGCCGTCGTGTCGCCCGTGACGATGCCGGTGTCGATGGCCCGGCCGACCATCCACGGGCCGAGCGCCTGGGGCACCATCCAGACAACTGCCACCACCAGCCCGGCGACGAAGAGCGTTCCCTGCTGACGGACCATCCACCAGAGGAAGGTCCGCGGGCTTCGGGTGTCCGGCTCGTCGCGGCTCGTGGCGCGGTCGGTGAAGGCCCGGATCTCGGGCGGGAAATCTCGCATGACCCATCAACCCTAGGGTCCGCGAGCGGCCCGCCCCACCGATTTACCGTCCGCCCCCCTCGACCCCCGCCCGTCGAAGTGTGCACTTCGCGCCGGGCTGGCCCCAGCTCGAGTGTGCACTTCGCGCCGCTCATACCCACGCGAAGCGACGAGCGGACCGCTGTAACGCCAGGTCCATGGCGTGGCGGGAGAAGAACCTCGGCTCGGCCGCCGCGAACGTCAGTGTCTCGGTGGCGACCTCCAGCGCAGCAGCGAAGCGACGGATGGTCACTTCGCGGGCCTCCGGCGAGGTCACGTCGTCGTTCCAGATTTCGATGACGATCCAGCCGTCCCGGGCAAACCGTCGCCGGCGCACCTCATCGTGGCCGCGCTGGGCCTCGCCGGCGTGGAAGTCGTGGCCCTGGTACTCGCCGATGACTTTGAGGACTCGACCATCGGGAAGCTCGATCCGCCAGACCAGATCGCCGTAGCCAAGGAGAAGCTGGGGGTCCCAGCTTGCGTAGATCGGTTCGTTGAGAGTCGGCTCCGGCAACCCGGCACGGAGGAACATGAGCCGGCACGTCGTCTCGCGCGGTGACCAGGAGCCGACTCTGATGGACTCCAGCGCCTCGGTCAGCGTCTTCTTGCCACGAGGCCTGGTTCGCTTCGCGAGTGCGTGGCGCAACGGGGCGAGGGACTCAAGACGCGTCGCGCAGGCGTCTCCGACGACGATCAGGTCGTCCAGGCCGACCGGTCTTCCTCGCCCGACGAGCTCACCCAGGTCGACCCAGGTGTCGGGCAGATCGACGACGCGCAGTCCGGCTACCTCGGTGACCGACCGGGGATGGACCATCCGGTGTCCCACGACTCCCTCCCGCCGCACCTGCGGCCGGTCCACCGGCACGATGGTGTGGAGGCGCTGGTCCTCCTCCATCGAGTAGGAGAGGGGCAGTCGGTGGAGGCGCGCGGCGGTGAGGTGGGAGAACGCCGCCGTCTCGGGCAGCACCAGCGACAGCGCCGACGCCTGGCTGGTGAGGTCTGCGCACGCGTCGCGCGCCCTGACGCCGCGGCACGGGCGATGGAGATCTGGCCGCCGGAGGTCTCGCCCCGTCAGTCCCGCCAAGCGTCCCTGACCCACGGTGAAGTGATGGCCCAGCTGCACGTCATTGATGCTCGTCATGCCCCACGGTCGGCCAGACTGAGTCCGCTTGCGACGCCCGTCGCCGCATCTGGGGAGAAACGGGGTGGTTCTTAAGGGGATGTGGACAATGCCGCAGGGCGGCACGAAGTGCACACTCGACGAGGACTGAGCCCGGCACGAAGTGCACACTCGACGAGGACTGAGCCCGGCATGAAGTGCACACTCGACGAGGACTGAGCCCGGCGGCATACGGCTGGGGAGTCGGCGACTGTTCCGGGATGAGGAACGGGCCTGCCGGACCCGCCGGTGAGCAGCGACTCTCATTACGGCGGCACGCGGACGTGCCCGCCGGAAAGTACGCAAAGGAGCGCTGGTGCCGAACCTGACCATCCACCCGACGGGCGAGGTCCTCTACCTCGAGCCGGGCGAGACGGTGCTCGGCGGCCTCTACAAGGCGGGCTACGCCTACACGATCGGGTGCCGCCGCGGTGGCTGCGCCATCTGCAAGGTGGACGTCCGCGAGGGCGACTTCTCCTATGACCACCCCGTGGCCGACACCGTGATCTCCGACGAGGAGCGCACGGACGGCACCTGTCTGAGCTGCCGGGCGGTCCCGGACTCGGACCTCACCATCGAGATGCGGGACACCTGCCTGCGCCTCGTCAACCCGTTCCTGCGCCAGATGAACGACAAGGCCCGGCTCCGTGCCGACGCCCTGGCAGCCGGCACCACCACGAAGGAGTAACAGTGGGAATCTTGCGGATGGGCTACGCCCACATCCGGGTCACCGACCTCGCCGAGGCCAAGGCGCACTACGCCAACACCCTCGGCCTCTACGAGACGCTCGACCAGGACGGCAAGCTCTACTTCAAGGGCTGGGACGAGTGGGACCACCACTCCCTCGTCATCGAAGAGGGCGGCGTCGGCCTCGTGAAGTTCGGCTTCAAGGTCGAGAAGGCCGAGGACATCGACGAGATCGAGAAGAAGGGCCAGCAGTTCGGCCTCACCGTCGAGCGCATGTCCAAGGGTGAGAACCCCGAGGTCAGCGACGGCATCCGCTTCACGACCCCGTCCGACCACGTCTTCGAGGTCTACCACGACCAGACCCTCATCGGCACCGAGGTCGGTACGCACAACCCGGAGGCCTTCCCCCGGCACCTCGTCGGCGTCGGCGTCCCGGGCCTCGACCACTCGCTCATCCTCGCCGAGGACGTGCGGACGATGGAGAACATGCTGACCAACGTGTTCGGCTTCTACGCGACCGAGCGGGTGCAGACGGACCTCAACGACGACGACGCGCACTACATCGCGACGTGGATGACGAGCAACAACCAGATCCACCAGATCGCCGTCCTCGAGGGCCCGCAGTCCAAGCTGCACCACGTCGCCTTCAAGCTCCAGGACTGGGCGGAGGTCGGCCACGCGGGCGACATCATGGTCATGGACGACGTGCCGATCGACATCGGCCCGACGCGCCACGGCATCACCCGCGGCCAGACGATCTACTTCTTCGACCCGTCCGGCAACCGCAACGAGGTCTTCGCCGGCGGCTACCTGGCCTACCCGGACCGTCCGACGGTCAAGTGGACGCCCGACCAGATCGCCCGGGGCATCTTCTACCACGCCCGCGAGATGAACGAGCGCTTCACCACGGTCAGCACCTGACCGTGCCCGTGCGACCTGGAGGAGAGCGATGACGACGACGACGCCCGCGACGTACGTGCGGACGGTCCAGACGATGACGTATGCCGCTGGGCGCGCTGCCGTCGACGCCGCCCTCGAGCGGGCGGCTGAGATCGGCATCGCCGTCAACGTCGCGGTGACCGACCCGTCGGGGGCGCTCCTCGCCTTCGCCCGCATGGACGGGGCTCCGCTGCTCTCCTCCGGGATCGCGCAGGACAAGGCGTGGACCGTGTCGGCCTTCAACGGGATCGCCACGCACGAGTTCTTCGGCCTCATCGAGGACGAGCCCGCCCTGCGCGAAGGCATCGTCCACCGCGACCGGCTCGTCGTCTTCGGTGGCGGCGTCCCGGTTCGGGTCGACGGCGTGCTGGTCGGCGCCGTCGGGGTCTCCGGCGGCTCTGCCGAGCAGGACCGTGAGATCGCCGAGGCCGGGGCGGCCGCGGTCGCCACCCCTGACTAGCCAACTCGAGTGTGCAGAAGGTGCGGGACCCAGCCCAGCGGCATACGACCTCCCTTGCACACTCGACCCGCACGAACTGCACACTCGACCTTCACCCCAGGAAATACTCCAGACAAGGCCCTTCATGACTGTCGTTGACCGGCTCACCACCATCGCCGGCGAGCCCATCGTGATGCGCGGGCTGAGCAAGTCCTATGTGACCACAGCCGGTCGAAATCCCGTCCTGGACGGAATCGACATCGACATCGCCCCCGGCGAGCTCATCTCGCTCGTGGGGCCGTCGGGTTGCGGGAAGTCCACCATCCTCAAGATCCTCGCCGGGCTCATCCCGTACGACGAGGGAGAGGTGTCGCTCGGGGGGCAACCACCGCGCGAGGGCCGGCGAGATGTCGGGCTCATGCTCCAACAGGCGGTCCTCATGCCCTGGCGCTCGGTCGCCGGCAACATCCGCCTGCCTTTCGACCTCGCCCGGCTCAACGGACCCGAGGTGGAGGAGAGAGTCGCTCAGCTGGTCGAGCTCGTGGGGCTCTCGCACGCCGTGGAACACCGGCCGTGGGAGCTGTCGGGTGGCATGCAGCAGCGCGTCTCGCTCGCTCGAGCCTTGTCCCTGGACCCGGGCGTGATGCTCCTCGACGAACCGTTCTCCGCGCTGGACGAGTTCAAGCGCGAGCACCTGGGGCTCGAGTTCACCCGAATGCACGAGGCGCTGGGTCGAACCACGATCCTCGTCACTCACTCCATCCCCGAGGCCGTCCTGATGTCGGACCGGATCATCGCTCTGGGGGCCAACCCGGGGCGGGTCCTCGCCGACATCAGGGTCGACCTGCCGCGGCCGCGGGTGGCCGCGATGATCGGCACCCCGGCGTTCATGGAGACCAGCCAGAAGGTTCGTCAGGCCCTCGTCGGAGAGGACGGATTGCTCGCATGAGCATCGACACCACCACCCGCGTCGGCGGCGCACCATCGACCCCGGGGAGCGGACGCCGCGCAGCAGTGTCGCGACGGATGCCGGCGCTCTCGAGCCGCGCCGCGAAGATCGGGCTCCCGCTCGCCGTGCTCGTCGCGGGCCTCGCCGGCTGGGAGCTATCAGTCCAGTCCGGCCTGGTCAACCCCATCACCGTCCCCGCTGCGTCGGACACCTTCGCCGCGATGGCCGAGATCATGCAGACGAGCTACTTCTGGGAGTCCACCTGGCAGACGCTCCAGGAGACGCTCTACGGCTTCCTGATCGGAGGGCTTGCCGGCCTCGTCATCGGGGCGCTGACCGGCACGTTCGCGCTGTTCCGCACCGCGCTGTGGCCCTTCGTCGTCGCCTTCCAGAACACCCCGCGCGTCGCGCTGGCCCCTGTCTTCCTCACCTGGTTCGGCTTCGGGATGACATCCAAGGTGGTGATGGCCGCGGTCATCTGCTTCTTCCCCGTGGTGATCAACACCGTCGCGGGAATTGCCTCGGTCGACGACAACGCACGGACCCTGTTCCGGACCTACGGCGCCACGACGCCCCAGACGTTCTTCCGGCTCACTCTCCCCACGGCCGCGCCGGTGGCCTTCGCCGGGATCAAGACCGCCTTGACCCTGGCCCTCCTCGGCGCCATCGTCGGCGAGTTCGTCGGAGCCTCGGAAGGGCTCGGTGTCCTCGTCAAGGAGTTCAACTTCCAGCTCGAGGTGGCGAAGGGCTTCGCGGTCGTCATCTTCCTCGCCCTCATCGGCCTGGCGCTCTACGGCCTGATCGAACTGGCCGAGAAGCGCCTCATCACCTGGAAGCACTGAGGCCTCGACCTGACGCCTCCGCACACCCCCGGGGACACCTGTCCCCCCGGTCTCGCCGTGCCTCGGCACAGCAACTCGAAAGGAACAACGATGAAGACGTTGCTCACCACCACCACGGCCTGCCTCGTCCTCGTCACCGGCCTCGCTGCGTGCAGCGGCGGTGACGTGCAGAGCGCGGCCAAGCCCTCCACTGAGACGGAGATCCTCCTGCCCTTCCCGGAGGGGCTCCCCATGGCGCCGGTGACGGTCGCCAAGGAACAGGGGCTGTTCAAGGCCAACGGCATCGACAACGTCAAGGTCTCGGTGGCGGACGGCTCAGGCTACGTCTCGCAGCAGCTCGTCGCCGGCAACGTCAACTTCGCCCTGATGGGTTCGGCGGACGTCGCGGTTGCCGCCTCCAAGCGTCCTGACGTGCGGGTGCTCTTCTGCCACCAGGCTCACAACGTCTACCGCATCGGCGCGCTCGCTGACAGCGGCGTGACCGACCTCGCCGGCCTGACCGGCAAGTCCCTCGGCATCACCGAGCCGGGTGGCGGCGAGAACGCCCTGGTCAAGGCAGCTCTCGCGAGCGCCGGCCTGACCGACTCCGTGACCCAGCTTCCCATCGGCGGCGCGGGCCCGCAGTCGCTCTCGGCGATCAAGGACGGCAAGGTCCAGGGCTACGCGTCCTCCTACCCCGACTTCGTTGCCCTCGGGGCCCAGGGCATCGAGTTCGTCGACATCACGCCCGAGAAGTACTCGTCGATCCCGGGCACCTGCATGGCGACGACCCAGGAGTTCCTCGACAGCGAAGGCGGCAAGGACGAGGCCAAGGCCGTCACGAAGAGCTGGATCGACGCCGAGTACTACACCTTGGAGAACCGGGACAAGGCGTTCGACCTGGTCTGCGGCGCGGTGCCCTCGGCCTGCGAGAACAAGGAAGCCGCGAAGGCCCTCTTCACTGAGGCCCTCGCGGTGATGGCGCCGAACGAGGGCGACCGCCCGGGCGACACCAAGGCCGAGGTGTGGAAGACCGTGGTCGAGGTGCTCTCGACCGCCGGGACCGTCCCCGCAAGCCTTGACCTGACGAGCAACGTCACCGGGGGCGACCTCGACGAGATCCGCAACGCGGCCTACGCGGGGCGCTGAGGACGGAGCCGGACCGGGTCGGACCGCCGACCGGGATTGGCTGCCGCGGGACCTGCCCATCGGGCAGGTCCCGCGGCCGTCGTCGGCGGGTCAGAGGTGGCTCTCGCGCAACGCCCGGCTCAGGGTGTTCGCCGCGATGCGGATCGCGGGACCCAGCCTCGCCGGGTCGATGGACGTCGTTCGCCCCGTGATGGACAAGGCCGCCCGGACCTTGGAGTCGCTCCCGAACGCTGCCGCGGCCACGCAGGACACTCCGACGTGTGACTCCTCGCGGTCCTGGGCGAACCCCTTGGTCCTGATCTCCTGGAGCTCACGCTGCAGGGCACCCGGAGTCGTGATGGTCCGGGGCGTGACTCGGTCGAGACCGGCGTCGATCCGCGCCCGGACGACCGCGACGGGCGAGTACGCGAGGATCGCCTTGCCCACCCCGGTTGCATGAGCAGGAAACCGCCCACCGGTGCGCGACCCGATCTGGCGGAGCAGGTTCGCGCCGAGGATCTCGACGTACACGACGTCGACACCCTCCAACACGGCCAGATGGATCCGCTGCCGGGTGGCCTCACGGAGGTCCTCCATGATGGGCAGGGCGGCCTGGGACAAGGAGCGGTGTGAGTGGACCCGCTCGCCGATCTCGAAGAGTCGAAGTCCAAGGCGGTAGGAGCCGTCGTCCAGCTGCTCGAGCATGTGCTCTCGGCGCATCTCTGCCGTCATCCGGTGGACGGTGGCCTTGGGAAGGCCCGTGCGTCGGGACAGCTCAGCCAAGGTCAGGCTGGCATCGGCGTTCTTGAACGACTCGAGGAGCGCAAGGGTCCGGCCAAGCACCCCCACAGGCGTGGCTGGGACCTCTGGGATGGGTCCGTTCCGGTCAGTGGAACGCATGTGTTGATTCAACGCCATCGACACGGCACTGTCAGCCCCACCTTCCCACTGATGAGAGGCCTGGTCGATGTCGATCGAAGCCGCGTGGTGCTCCACGACCCCCCGCAAGCCAGCGACGGTGGTAGACCCGCAGATCCCGTCCGGACTGAAGTCAGTGGGTTCCGCCCTGGACGTGCTCGAGTGCTTCGCGGTCGACGGTGAGCTCGGCGTCTCCGACATTGCCCGGCGGCTGGGAGTGGCCAAGTCGACGGCGCACCGGCTGCTCCAGACCCTCGTGTCGCGCGGCTTCGTCGAGCAGGACGCGACGTCCGGTGCCTACCGCTTGGGGATCCACCTCTACGAGCTGGGCCAGCTCGCCCTGGCCCGCAACGAGCTGCGGCACGCCGCGCTGCCCACGCTGCGCCAGGTCGCCCGGGCGACGAATCTGACGGTGAACTTCTCCGTTCCCGAGGGCGCCGACGTCGTCTTCATCGAGCGGATCGAGAACCTCGACGGTGTGCGCATCCTCGGCCACTTCGGGCGGCGACTTCCCTCGCACTGCACGAGCTCCGGCAAGGTGATCGCCGCGTTCAACCCGACGGTCTACCGGGCCCGGCTCAACGCGGGGTTCCCACCTCGACTCCGGGGCACCGTGCGCACGGCCGAGGAGTGGGAGACCGTCGTCGACCAGGTTCGGGCGAAGCGGTACGCCGAGTCCCACGGCGAGTCCTTCGACGGGGCCTCCTCCGTCGCGGTGCCCGTGGTGAGCCATGGGCGGGCCGTCGCTTCCCTGTCCGTGTTCGGGCCGACCGACCAGGTCAAGCCGGCTGTCGGCCAGCTCGTCCCGCTCCTGACCGCCGCGGCGAACCGGATCGTCAAGAACCTCGGCCGCTGAGGAACGGCACGGACTGCGCACTCGAGTGGGTCGTCGCGTCGAGTGGGCACTTCCTGCCGAATGCCGCTGCGCTGGGTCCGGCACGAACTGCGCACTCGAGTGGGTCGTGGCGTCGAGTGTGCACTTCCTGCCGTATGCCGCTGGGCTGGGTCCGGCACGGACTGCGCACTCGAGTGGGTCAGGCGTCGTTCCCGGGAGCGGAACATGGCACGACGGATGACCGGGTGACGACCTACCGTGAACCACGAAGAAGTTGGGTGCGGTCCGCGCGCCCGCGACCTCACGAAGGAAGCCCCTGGTGGACAGCAACTTCCGGTCGAGCGCAGCCAAGGAGCTGCTCGCCGCCTACAGCTCGCGCGAGCCGATCGAGCCGCTCACGTCGACGTATGACGACCTGACGCTCGAGGACGCCTACGCCATCCAGCTGCTCCAGATCGACGAGCTCACCGCGGCTGGCCGGACCATCAAGGGCCACAAGGTCGGCCTCACCTCGGCAGCCATGCAGAAGATGCTCGGCGTCACCGAGCCGGACTACGGGCACCTGCTCGACGACTTCTTCTACCTCGAGCACATGCCGATCCCGGTCGACCGCTTCATCCAGCCTCGGATCGAGCCGGAGATCGCCTTCGTCCTCAAGAAGCCGCTGCGTGGCCCCGGAGTCACCGTCCACGAGGCCATCGCGGCGATCGACTTCGTCCTGCCCGCGCTCGAGCTCGTCGACTCCCGCATCCGGGACTGGAGGATCGGCCTCTTCGACACCATCGCGGACAACGCGTCCTCGGGGGCCGTCGTCCTCGGCTCGACCCCCACCGACGTCACGGCGGTCGACCTGCGCCTCGCGGGAGGCACGTTCCACCGCAACGGACAGGTCGTGGGTACCGGCGCGGGGGGTGCCGTCCTCGGCTCGCCCCTCAACTCGCTCGTCTGGCTCGCCAACACGGTCGGCGCCCGGGGGATCACCCTCGAAGCCGGTCACGTCGTCCTGCCCGGGTCGATCTGCGCGATGGTCCCCGTCGCCGCCGGCGACACGTTCACCGCGACCTTCGCCGGGCTCGGCTCGGTGACCGCCCGCTTCACGTCCAGCTCAGACCGCAGCTCAGACCCCAGCTCGAACCCCAAGGAGTAGCCCGATGGCGAACCACACCCCACGGACCAAGGGCACTGCTGCCATCGTCGGCCCCGGCAACATCGGCACCGACCTCATGTTCAAGCTGATGCGCCGCAGCGACGTCATCGAGCCGCGCTGGATGATCGGCGTCGACCCCTCCTCGGACGGCTTGCGTCGGGCGAAGTCGCTCGGTCTCGAGGCCTCCCACGAGGGCGTCGACTGGCTCCTCGCCCAGGACGAGCTGCCCGACATCGTCTTCGAGTGCACGTCGGCCAAGGCCCACGAGGCGAACGCGCCCCGCTACGCCGAGGCCGGCATCCTCGCCGTCGACCTGACCCCCGCTGCCGTGGGCCCCTACCTCTGCCCGCCGGTCAACCTCGAGTTCAACCTCGACGCGATGAACGTCAACATGATCACCTGCGGCGGTCAGGCGACCACCCCGATCGTCGCGGCGATCTCGAGCGTCGTCCCCGTGCCGTACGCGGAGATCGTCGCCTCGATCTCCTCCAAGTCGGCCGGTCCCGGCACCCGGGCCAACATCGACGAGTTCACCGAGACGACCGCCGCCGCCCTCGAGGTCGTCGGTGGCGCCCAGCGCGGCAAGGCGATCATCATCCTCAACCCCGTCGAACCGCCGCTGATGATGCGCAACACCGTCTTCTGCGCCATCCCTGACGAGGCGGCCGAGCCCGGCGCCCTCCAGGACGCGATCCTCGAGTCGATCCACCGCATGGTGGCGACCGTCCAGGAGTACGTCCCCGGCTACCACCTGCGCGCCGACGTCCAGTTCGACCCCTCACGCGAGACGTGGAAGGGCCAGGCCCGGGTCTTCGTCCCGATCGAGGTCAAGGGCCGTGGCGACTACCTGCCGGACTACGCCGGCAACCTCGACATCATCACCGCGGCTGCCGCCCGCGTCGGCGACATCCTCGTCGCCCACCGCCTCGGCGTCGCGTCCACGTGGAAGTCCTCGGCGGACCTCGGGGAGCTCCCGGACGCCGCAAGCCCCGCAGAGAAGGCAGGAGTCTGAGCCATGGGCGACATGACCATCCGTCCCGAGGACGCCCCGGTCGTCACCGCGCCGGTGACCGAGTCCGAGATCCTCGCCAACACCCCGACGGCGGGCGGCGAGCGCGACCTGCGGATCACCGACTCGACGCTCCGCGACGGCTCGCACGCCATGCAGCACCAGTTCACCGAGGAGCAGGTCCGCGGCGTCGTCCACGCCCTCGACCAGGCGGGCGTCCAGGTCATCGAGGTCTCGCACGGCGACGGCCTCGGCGGGTCGAGCTTCAACTACGGCTTCTCCAAGGTCGACGAGTTCGACCTCATCAAGGCGGCCGTGGACGAGGCGACGCAGGCGAAGATCGCGATCCTCATGCTCCCCGGCCTCGGCACGGTCCACCACCTCAAGCGGGCCCACGCCGCCGGCGCGTCCGTCGCCCGGATCGCGACCCACTGCACCGAGGCGGACGTCTCGCTCCAGCACTTCGCCGCGGCCCGCGACCTCGGGATGGAGACCGTCGGGTTCCTCATGCTGTCGCACAAGGCCTCCCCCGAGGTGCTCGCCCAGCAGGCCCGGATCATGGTCGACGCCGGTGCGCAGTGCGTCTACGTCGTCGACTCGGCCGGGGCGCTCGTCCTCGACACCGCCCAGGAGCGGATCGAGTCGGTCATCGCGGAGATCGGGGCCGAGGCCCAGGTCGGTTTCCACGGCCACCAGAACCTCTCCATGGGCATCGCCAACTCCGTTCTCGCCTACCGGGCGGGCGCCAAGCAGATCGACGGAGCCCTGTGCGCCCTCGGCGCCGGAGCCGGCAACAGCCCGACCGAGGTCCTCGCCGCGACGTACGAGCGGCTGGGCATCCGGACCGGCATCGACCTCGGCCAGGTGCTCTCCGCCGCGGAGGACGTCGTCCGCCCGTTCATCCCGCGCCTGCCGTGGATGGACCGCGCGTCGATCACCCAGGGCTACGCCGGCGTCTACTCCTCGTTCCTGCTCCACGCGGAGCGCGCGGCCGAGCGCTACGGCGTGCCGGCCCACGCGATCCTCCAGCGGGTCGGCGAGGCCGGCTACGTCGGCGGCCAGGAGGACATGATCATCGACATCGCCCTGCAGCTCGCCCAGGAAGCCGAAGAGCGCGAGCGCAACGGCCTGATCATGGGCGACCTCGCCGGGCTCGGGGTGCGCTGATGGCGAAGGGAACCAGGCCCGAGGCCGGTTGGGACATCGAGTCCGTCGCCGCGGAGCTGCTCGCCTGCGAGGACGAACGCCGAGAGCGCGAGCCCTTCACCGACGAGTGGCCCGAGCTCGACCTCGACACGGGCTACGCGATCCAGGACCTCAACCTGCAGAAGCGGCTCGACCGCGGCGAGAAGCTCGTCGGGGTCAAGCTCGGACTGACCAGCCGGGCCAAGCAGCAGCGGATGGGCGTCCACTTCCCCTTCGTCGCCTGGCTGACCGACGCGATGATCCTGCCCATCGGCGACCCGGTCCCCCAGTCGACGCTGATCCACCCGCGCATCGAGCCGGAGATCGTCTTCGTCATGGGTGACCGGCTCGAGGGCCCCGGTGTCACCGCTGCCCAGGCCATGGCCGCCGTCGAGTCGGTGTGGGGCGGCGCCGAGGTCATCGACTCGCGCTACCGCAACTTCCGGTTCAAGGCCGGCGACGTCTCGGCCGACAACGCATCCTCGGGAGCCTTCGTCACCGGCCCGGTGGGCCTCCCGCCGACCGACCTCGACCTGGCCCTCGAGGCCGTCCTCGTCGAGGTGAACGGCGAGATCGTCGACTCCGCCACCGGCGCCGCCGTGCAGGGCCACCCCGGTGAGGCCCTCGCCCTCGCCGCCAACGACCTCGCCCGCCGCGGGCACGCCATCGAGCCCGGCTGGATCGTGCTCACCGGCGGCATGACGGATGCGGTCTTCGCGCCCCCGGGCAGCTCGGTCGCGATGCACTTCACCAACCTCGGCTCCGTCTTCATCAACGGCGGCGAGTGACCGTGCCCCTCATCGAGATCACCCTCGTCGAGGGACGCAGCCCCGAGCAGCTGCGCACCCTCATCTCCAAGGTGACCCAGGCCGCCGTCGAGGCCGTCGACGCGCCCCTGGAGAGCGTCCGGGTCGTCCTTCGTGAAGTGGCCCCGACCCACTTCGCCGCCGGGGACGTCACCATCGCCGAGCGCTCAGCCCAGCGGCATACGGCTCAATCTTCCTGAAACTCAACGCAACCGACAAAGGTGCCACCATGACCGAGTACCCCTTCTTCGGGCACATCATCGACAACGAAGAGGTCGAGTCCCTCGACGGGAAGCGCTTCGACACCATCAACCCGTGGACGCGCGAGAAGTGGGCCGAGGTCGCCGAGGCCTCCGCCGCCGACGCGGAGCGCGCCATCGCGAGCGCCCGCAAGGCGTTCGACGAGGGCCCGTGGCCGCGGATGGGGCGCACCGAGCGCGCCACGCTGATCCACCGGCTGGCCGACCTCATGGAGGAGCACGCCGACGAGCTCGCGCGGCTCGACTCGACGGACATGGCCAAGCCGTTCGCCCAGGCCAAGCACGACGTCGCCCGCTCGGTGTGGAACTTCCGGTTCTTCGCCGACCACCAGCGCGACCACGTCGGCGAGGTCATGCCGATGGACAGCGGCCACCACACGTACACCGAGTACGGCCCGGCCGGCGTCGTCGCCGCGATCTCCCCCTGGAACTTCCCGCTCATGATGGCCTCGTGGAAGATCGCCCCCGCCATCGCCTGGGGCAACACCTGCATCATCAAGCCGGCCGAGGACACCCCGGCGTCGGTCGTCATGCTCGGCCGGCTCGCCATCGAGGCCGGCTTCCCGCCCGGCGTCCTCAACGTGCTCAACGGCTTCGGCGTGCCGGCCGGCTCGTCGCTGACCGGCGACCCGCGCGTCGACCGCGTCACCTTCACCGGTGAGTCCGGCACCGGCCGCATCATCATGACGGCCGCCGCGCAGAACCTCACCCCCGTCAGCCTCGAGCTCGGCGGCAAGGGCGCCAACATCGTCTTCGAGGACGCGGACATCGACAACGCCGTCCACTGGGCCGTCGAGGCGATCTTCCGCAACGCCGGCCAGGTGTGCCTCGCCGGGTCGCGCCTCTTCGTCCAGGCCGGCATCTACGAGGAGTTCCTCGCCCGCTTCAAGGAGGCCGCGGAGAACCTCGTCATCGGAGAGCCCTTCGCCGCCGACACCCAGTTCTCGTGCCTCGCCTCCGAGGAGCACTACCTCAAGGTCAAGTCCTACGTCGACACCGTCGAGGAGCAGGGCGGCAAGATCCTCACCGGCGGCCTCGCCGAGGACGGCTCCTGGCTCGTGCGACCGACGATCATCACCGACCTCCCGCTCACGGCGACGCAGTACTGCCAGGAGATCTTCGGGCCGGTCGTCGTCGTCAACACGTTCGAGACCGAGGCCGAGGTCGTGCACCTGGCCAACGACACGGCGTACGGACTCAACGCGATGCTCTTCACCGAGAACCTCTCGCGCGCCCACCGCGTCTCCTCGAACCTCAAGGCCGGCACCGTCTGGGTCAACTGCTTCTTCATCCGCGACCTGCGCACGCCCTTCGGCGGCGTCGGCGACTCGGGGGTCGGGCGTGAGGGCGGCAACTTCAGCCGCGAGTTCTTCACCGAGCCGAAGGCCGTCGTCATGCAGATCGACCGGCAGGTCAGGGCGTGACCGAGCCCAGCCCCCTCGGGGGCGAGATCCTCGACGTCGCCGGAGTGCCCACCTGGGTCCACGACGTCGGCGACGGGCCGGTGGTACTGCTGCTCCACGGCTCCGGACCGGGCGTCAGCGCGGCTGCCAACTGGCGCCTGACCATCCCGGCACTCGTCGCAGCCGGGCACCGCGTCATCGCGCCGGACCAGCTCGGCTTCGGCCGGACCGTGCCGCCCGAGGGACACGAGTACTCCGTCGACTCGTGGCTGGCTCACGCGGTCGCCCTGCTCGACGTCCTCGGTGTCGAGCGGGCGAGCGTCGTCGGCAACTCCTTCGGCGGGGCGATGGCCCTGCGGCTGGCCAGCCAGCACGCCGACCGGGTCGACCGGCTCGTCCTGATGGGGTCGGTCGGCGTGCCGTTCCCGATCACCGAGGGGCTCGACGCCGTGTGGGGCTACGAGCCGTCCGTGGACAACATGCGCGCGCTGCTCGACCTCTTCGCCCACGACACGTCCCGGATGACCGACGACCTGGCCCGAGACCGGTACGAGGCCTCGGTCAAGGACGGCGCGGACGAGCGGTTCGCGGCGATGTTCCCGGCACCCCGGCAGCGCTGGGTCGACTCGATGGTGCTGCCGATGGACGAGATCCGCTCGATCAGCGCGCCGACGCTGCTCTTCCACGGCCGCGAGGACCAGGTCATCCCGTTCACGACGTCGCTCAACCTCTTCCACCTCATCGAGCAGTCCCAGCTGCACGTGTTCGGTCAGTGCGGCCACTGGACGCAGATCGAGTACGCGGACGACTTCAACGCGCTGCTCGCCCGCTTCCTCGCCTGAGCGACGACGACGACGACGCCCGTATGCCGCTGAGCTGAGTCCCGCTGCCCGCCCCCCTCTCGTCGAGTGTGCACCTCTTGTCGGCAGGAACTGCACACTCGACGGAGGTGGAGGGGCCCAGCACGAAGGGCCGGAACCCCGTGGGTTCCGGCCCTTCTGGTGCGTGAGGTGGCGGGCGCGCGGCCCGCTCAGCTCAGCGACTGCTCAGCGACTGCTCAGACGAGACGGACGCGCATCGCCTGCGGGCCCTTGGGGCCCTGCTCGACGTCGAACTCGACGGCCTGGTTCTCCTCGAGGCTGCGGTAGCCGTTGGTCTGGATCTCCGAGTAGTGGACGAAGACGTCCGGACCCTCGGTCGGGGCGATGAAGCCAAAGCCCTTCTCCGAGTTGAACCACTTGACGGTTCCTTGTGCCATGGTGTGCTCCTTGTTTCAGGTACTAACGGACTCGTCGAGCGACGGTCCGGGTCGGCAAGGACGCGACCAGATTCCTGGGACAGGAGCAGGTTGCGCTCGCAATGTCTTCTGCGAGCGTGCAACACACAAACAGCAAACGTTGACCAGGACCAACTCTAGCCCCTGCGCGCGTGATCACCCAATCCGGGCGGCGGCGGCGAGCGCCGCCAGCGCGGCGGTGAAGCACTGTTCGGGTGGGTTGACCAGCCCGGCTCCGACCTGGCCGACACCGGCCACGCGTCCGGCCATGCCGGTGTTGATCTGCGGGAGGATCCCGGTCCGGGCGACGGCCGCCACGTCGATGGCGGTCGGCGTCCCCCGGAACTCGAGGATCGGCACCTGGTAGGCCGGGTGCTCCCCGACGGTGATCTCGTACATCGTCTGGGTTGCGCGCAACGCGAAGGGCACGTCACCGCCGACGAAACGGACGATCGCGGGGGCCGCTGCCATGGCGAAGCCGCCGATCCCGGCGGTCTCGGTGATGGCCGAGTCGCCGATGTCCGGGTTGGCGTCCTCCGGCCCGTAGGAGCCGAGGAAGAGGCCCGCCGGGGTGTTCGCCGGCCCGATGAACCAGTCGTCGCCGGTCCCGGAGACCCGGATGCCGAAGTCGGTCCCGTTGCGGGCCATCGTCGTCACGACGGACGACCCCGGGATCCCGTGGGCGGCAAGGGTGGCCAGCTTGCAGGCGGGCATGCCGAGGTTGAGGAAGAAGTGCTCGTTGGCTCCCGAGAAGCGCACCGCCTCGGCGATGTCGGTCGAGGGCGCGTCCGCGGTGATCATCGTCGGCAGCAGCTCGCGCAGGAGCATGAGCGACCCGGCGCGGTTGCGGTTGTGCCCCTCGTCGCCCATCTGGAGCATCTGGGCGATGATCGCCTTGACGTCGATCGGACCGGAGGCCTCGACCCGGGTCCGGACGGCCTGCTGCAGCAGTGGGCCCAGCACGGAGTTCATCCAGTGCAGCCGGTCGATGACCTCGGTCCCGTAGGCGCCGTAGCGCAGCACCTTCCCGAGCCCCTCGTTGAGCGAGCACCAGGAGCGGTTGCCGTGGACGTCGTCGCGCAGCTCGTAGAGCCACATCGACGGGCTGATCACGCCGGCCATCGGGCCGACGGCGTCGCGGTGGTGGCAGGGCTCGAGGGTGATGCCGTCGCCGCGCTCGAGTGCCGCCTCGGCCTCCTCCGGGGTGTCGGCCAGCCCCTCGAAGAGCATCGCCCCGATGAGCGCCCCCTTGAGCGGCCCGCTCGCGCGGTCGAAGGTGATCGGAGGGCCCGCGTGGAGGAACGTTCCCTTCTCGAGCCCCAACGCCTCGCGAGCGGGCCGCACGTCGACGAAGTCTGCCCCGGCCGCCGTCATCCGCTCGAACGCCAGCCGGTTGGCCTCCGCACGGCGGGCGTCGGCGAGGACGACCGCCAGGTCGCGCTCGGTTCCCGCGAGCGGTGGCTGCCACGCCGCTTCGCTGACCGGGACCGCTTGGGCGCGAACGGATTCCGCGAACAGCGGCACGCCCGCGGCCGCGAGGGACAGGTCCGCTGTGAGCAGTCCGTGCAGCTGCGTGGCCGGCTCCGTGTGACGGGCCGTGCCCTCGATGCCGGATGCCGCCGGGCTCGTCCCCGACGCCGGCTCGGCAGGTGCCCGGCCGAGGAGCCGGACGGCCTGGCGGGTCGCGGCGGCGTTCGAGAGGAGGACCGAGGCCCCGGCGTCGCGCAGCAGCAGGGCGCTGCGAGTCAGCCCTTGGGGGTCGTCCTCCGTGCCGGTGATCGAGACGACGACGGGCAGGGTCCGTCCTGATGCCTCCGCCGTGGCCCGGGCGACGCGGATCGTGTCCGCGAGCTCGGGCGCCGGGTCCGGGTGCGCGGCGTGACCGAGGACGAGGTCGAGGAGCAGGACGCCGCACGTCGGGTCGGTCGCCTCGGCCGCGATCCGCTCGAGGCGCAGCGACGGGTCGATCATCGGGTGCGGACGGCCCCGGGTGAGGGTGTCGTCGCCGAAGTCGATGACGACGTGCCCGGCATCGGTCAGCTCTGGCCCGAGGAAGAGGTCGGGGCGCAACGGGATGTTGGACCGGATGTCACCGAGGGTCTGCCCGGCCACGAGCATCGCCTCGTCGGCGAGGGTCCCGCCGACGAAGAGGCCGCGGAGCGACGACCCGGTCGCGGCCGGCTGGTCCGCCTCCCAACGCGGCCACTCCACCTCGGCGCCGAGGGCAGCCAGGACCGACTCGACCGCGGCGGTGAGGTCCGGCTTCCCCGCCCCGAGCGTCGCCCAGTGGACCGGCTTGCCGAGCCCAGCGGCATACGACTCGATGTCGGAGAGCACCTCAGCGGCAGGAGGCTTGGAGACGACGACGATCCGCTCGGTGGCCGGGTCCGCGGCGAGGGCTGCGAGCGCCTGCCTCGTGGAGCGTCCGCCCACAGCTGCGGACAGGTCGCGGCCGCCGACGCCGAGGACGTGGCTGACGCCCACCCCGGCGGCCTCGAGGAGGCACATCACCTGCTGCGCGCCGGTGCCCGACGCGGCGACGACCCCGACCGAGCCGGAGCGGACGACGTTGGCGAAGCCGAGGGCGACCCCGCCGACGACCGCCGTCCCGCAGTCCGGACCCATCACGAGGACGGCCCGGCGCTCGGCGATGGACTTGAGCCGCACCTCGTCCTCGACCGGCACGTTGTCCGAGAAGATCATGACGCTCACGCCCGCCTCGACCGCGTCCAGGGCCTCCGTCGTCGCGTGCTGCCCCGGCACGGAGACGAGCGCGAGGTTGGCGCCCACCCGGTGGAGCACCCCGCCGAGGGTCCGGGGGGCCGGCGCCTCGCCGAAGCCGCCCGCCTGCGACCCCGCCGCACGGAGACCCGCGAGTGCCTCGTCGAGGGCTGCGAGCCCCGCGGCGATCGCTTCCTCGTCTCCGCGGATGGCCACGACGAGGTCGTTCGGACCGGCCGCCGGCACGTCGAAGCCCATCCCCATGATGACGGCGAGGTTGAGCTCCGTGGCCATCGCCACCTGGGCCGCGGCGACCCCGGGGGCAGCCGCCACGGTCCGCGAGACCTGCATGAGGCTGACGGAGTCGACGTAGGCGCCGGTGCGGATCTCGACCTGGTCAGGCATGGAGGACCCCTTCCTGGGCGGAGGCGTGCACGGTGCCCGTCCGGTGGCCGACGGCTCGGTGGCCGACGGCTCGGTGGCCGACGGCTCGGTGGGCGCTGAGCGCTCGGCGGGCCCCGGTGATGCCGGCGAGGAGGTCCCGACCCGAGGAGTGGCCGATGGCGAGCACGCGCTCGAGGAGCCTCGGGTCCGGCGACGGGCCGGGCGCCGCGAGGAGCGCGACGACCTCGGGGACGGCGTAGCCCTCGACCGCGGCCCGGAGCAGGGCGGCCGAGACCGAGGTGGTGCGGTCCAGCAGCGGCCCGAGGTGCGAGCCGACCCGGTCGACCGCGCGCAGCCGGCCGGCAGCCCGGAGCGCGAGGACGACCCCGGCGATCGCGTCGTCGCCGCTCGGCGTCAGCCCGCGCCCGGCCCCGACGAGGGACCGGAGGAAGGGAGCAACGGGCTGGTTCGTGAGGGCTGCCGCAGCCAGGTCCTGGGCGAGGGCGGCCAGCCACCTCTGCGCCTCGGGTGGCCAGTCGAGTGCGCAGTGGAGTGCACAATCGGTGTCGTCGAGTGTGCAGTCGAGTGCGCAGTCGAGTGGCCGGTGGGGTGGCTGGTCGGGTGGGGGCGGCGCGACGCGGGGCAGGCGCTGAACCCGGGCTGCAACGACATCAGCCCGGGCCAGCCGCACCCGCCCCTCGCCCACGTCGACCTCGTCCCCGGGGGACACGTCCCATCGCACGTCCGGCGACCAGGTCGGGAGGCGGAGCCCGATCGGCTGGAGCAGCGCATCCCGCGCCAGCAGTGCGAGCACGGCGTCGTGCGGGCCGAGACCCACGTAGACGCACGTCGGGAAGACACCGAGCACTCGTGCCGCACGCCGCGGACCGGCCACCGCCCCGAGGACCAGGGGGGACACGGCCGCGGGCCACGACGGGCGCGCGGCAGCGGTCAGCACAGGCGCCACTCCTCCCTTCACCCGGGTCGATGACCGACGCTACCGAGGCAGGCTAGGGTGCGCTCATGGTGAATGTTGCCAACGATCTCGTCCTCATCGAGGGTGACTTGACAGCGGAATCGGCCTCCGAGCTCGCTTCCGTCAAGGCGCAGCTCGAGCGTCAGACGCTCGCCCTGCGCCGCCTCGAGGACGCCGACCGGGCTCTGGTGCAGATCGTCCTCGCCGGCGGCACCCTCGACGAGCTCTGCGAACGCGTCGTGTCCTTCCTCGACGCGACAGGCGGTGCGGTCGCCATGGTGACGACGACCGACGGACGGGTCATCGCCCGGGCCGGGGCTGCCGACGAGCTCGCCCGGGCGGTGGCGCTCCCCTGCTTCGACCGGTCCGGACGCTTCCTCGTGGAGTCCGAGTCGATGGGAGCACGCGACGCCGGCACCGACTCCGACCGGGCCGCCGTGCGGATCATCGCGGGCCAGCTCGACCACGGCGTCATCGTCGCCTTCTCCAGCCGGCGCACCCTCACCGAGGACGACGTGCGACTCCTCGAACGAGCCGCCACCGTGGCCGCCCTGGCCATCACCAAGGACCAGGCCGTCGCCGCCGTCGAGAGCAAGTACCGCGCCGAGTTCCTCCGGGACGCGCTGTCCGGCCGGGCCGGGACCCCGATCGACGCCATCGCCCACGCGTCATCGCTCGGCTGGGACATCGACCGGCCGATGGTCGTGGTGGTGGCCGAGACCGACGAGGACGACGACCAGACCGAGCGGGAACGCGACGAGATCCGGTTCCTCCAGCAGCGGTTCGCCAGGGCCTGGACGCACGCCGTGGGCGTCCGCGACCCGAGCACCCCCGTGGTGGGTTTCAGCCGCGAGGTCGTGGTGCTCGTCGCCGTGGGCGAGTCCGGCGACACCGAGCGGGTCATGCGCGTCGTGGGAGAACTCGTCCGGATCGTCCGCGGCGACGGCGGCGGGGGACGCCGCAGCTTCTCGACCGGTGTGTCGCGGACGATCACGTCTCCCGCGCAGCTGCCCCAGGCCTACGACGAGGCCCTGTCCGCCGTCACCGTGGGCCGCCAGATGCAGGGTGACGGCGCCCTCGCGCACGTCGACGGGCTCGGCATCTACCGGCTCCTCGCCCTCATCCCGGACGGGGCCGCCCTGCGCCGCTTCGTCCGTGAGACGCTGCGCGAGCTCGCCACGGACGACCAGCCGGAGTACGCCGACCTCCGCCAGACGCTCAGCATCCTCATCGACACGAACATGAACGTCGCCGAGACCGCGCGGCTGCTCTTCTTCCACTACAACACGCTGCGCTACCGCATCGGCAAGCTCGAGAAGATGCTCGGCCCGTTCACCTCCGACCCCGAGCTGCGGCTCACCCTGGCCCTCGCCCTCAAGGTCCACCAGATGCGCGGCCTCTGACCCCGATCGAAAGAGCAGTTTGTCCCGGGCCGCGACCAGGTCACGGCCGCGCCCAAGGGGGACAAACTGCTCTTTCGATCGGGGAGGGCGGGGGGCTGGGAACGGGCGTTCGGCTGGGACCGAGCTCAGCGGCATACGGCACCGCCTTCGCCGGCACCCAGGCGGTACGGCACCTTTCACACGTAACGGGACCAACTCGTTATCAGCAAATGCCGAACCCCTTCCCCTTGAACCGGAGTAGTTTTCGCCCATCCCGCCGTTGGGAGTGAGTCGGGTCACACGAGGGTGACCGGCCGCAAAATCGCTGAGGAGTTTCGATGGCTCTGGGCTGGAAACTGCACGGGGACGGCAAGACGATGGGCCCCGACGACGTCGTCGCTCCTGACGAACGCCTCTCGTGGGGCAAGACGATCGGGCTCGGCGCCCAACACGTCGTCGCGATGTTCGGGGCGACCTTCGTCTTCCCGCTCATCATGGGCCTCAACCCGCAGCTCGCGATCATGATGAGCGGCATCGCGACGATCTGCTTCCTGCTCATCGTCAGCGGCAAGGTGCCGAGCTACCTCGGCACATCGGCCAGCTTCGTCGGTGGCGTCGCGGCGATCCGGGCGCAGGGCGGCGACTCGACCCAGGTGACCGGCGCGATCCTCGTCGCCGGCATCGTCCTGGCGCTCGTCGGGCTCCTGATCCACTTCATGGGCTCCGGCGTGCTGCACCGGGTGCTGCCTCCCGTCGTCACCGGTGCGGTCGTCATGCTCATCGGCTTCAACCTCGCCCCCGTCGTCGCCGGCATCTACTGGCCCCAGGACCAGTGGATCGCCGTGCTCGTCATGACCTTCACCATCGTCTGCGCCGTGGCGTTCCGGGGGTTCATCTCCCGCATCGCCGTCTTCCTCGCGCTGATCTTCGGCACCGTCCTTTCCTGGCTCTTCGACAAGGGCTTCGGCCAGATCACCTCGTTCGACGCCGGCGCCGGCAAGGTGACCTCGCACTTCCGGACCAACTTCGAACGCGTCTCGAGCGAGTCCTGGTTCGGCTTCCCGGCGCAGACGATGGTCGCGCAGGACGGCAAGGAGGTCGTCGGTTGGCACACCCCGAGCTTCTCCGTCGCCGCGATCCTGCTCGTCCTGCCCGCGGTCATCGCGCTCATCGCCGAGAACACCGGCCACGTCAAGGCCGTCGCCGAGATGACCGGCCACGACCTCGACCCCTACATGGGCCGGGCCATCGCGGCTGACGGTTTCGGCACCGCCCTGGCGTCCTCGGTCGGCGGCTCCCCGACGACCACGTATGCCGAGAACATCGGGGTCATGGCGGCGACGAGGGTGTACTCGACCGCTGCGTACTACGTGGCTGCGATCGTGGCCATCCTCTTCGGCCTCTCACCGAAGTTCGGTGCCCTGGTGGCGGCGGTGCCCGGTGGGGTCCTCGGCGGCATCACCGTCGTGCTCTACGGCATGATCGGCCTGCTCGGCGCCAAGATCTGGAAGGAGAACGGCGTCGACTTCGGCAACCCCATCAACCTCGTGCCCGTCGCGGCCGGGATCATCATGGGCGTCGGCAACGTCGAGCTGAAGTTCAGTGACGAGTTCACCCTCGGCGGGATCGCGCTCGGCACGATCGTCGCGATCGCCGGCTGGCACCTTGCCCGGGTCATCGCCCCGTCGGAGCTGCGGGCCCGAGCGGACGCGGCAGGCGGCACGATGATCTCGCTCGGCGAGGAGGAGGGCACGTACGGCGACGCCGACGGAGTCGACGACCTCTACCAGCGCGACGAGCGACCCGACCCGCGCCGCTGAGACCACGAGGCGACACTCGCAGAGACCCTCTGGTGCGCCACGGGTCGGGAAGGCAGGATCGGTTCGGTGAAGCCCGCCGCCTTCGTGCACCACGCACCCCGCTCCGTCGAGGAAGCCGTCGCGGTCCTCGGTCACGTCGGCCACGACGGCAAGGTCCTCGCCGGGGGCCAGAGCCTCATCCCGATCCTCAACATGCGCCTGGCCTCGCCCGGACACCTCATCGACATCAACCGCATCGACGGCCTCTCGGACATCACCGTCCAGGGCGGCTGGGTGCGGGTCGAGGCCCTGGTCCGGCAGCGTGCGCTCGAGCGGTCCGAGGCTGCCCGCCTCGCCCAGCCCGTCCTGCGCCAGGCCCTGCGCAACGTCGCGCACCCGGCGATCCGCAACCGTGGCACCACCGTCGGCTCGATCGTCCATGCCGACGCGGCCGGCGAGCTGCCCGCGATCCTGGCCCTGACCGACGGCGTCGTCGAGACCGTCGGGCCTCGGGGCGCCCGGGAGGTGCCGTGGGAGGAGTTCTTCCGGGGCGCCCTCGAGACGTCCTGCGGCCCCGACGAGCTCGCCGTCGCGGTGCGGTTCGGCTGCTTCGTCGAAGGGACGGGGACGGCGTTCCTCGAGTCGGCGCGCCGGTCCGGTGACTACGCGCTGGCCGGGGTGGGGGTCGCGGTGACGCTCACCGACGGGACCGTGTCGGGGGCCCGAGCCTCCTTCGTCTCCGTCACCGACGTGCCTTCGGTGGTGGACCTCGAGGCGGTGCTCGGCGGGGTGGAGCCGGGGTCCGGCGCCTGGGATGCCGCGCTGGACTCCGTCGTGGAGGCCGTGCGTGGCCACGTGGAGCCGGAGTCGGACATCCACGCCACGTCCGAGTACCGGCGGATCCTCGTGGCCGAGCTGACCAGGAGGGCGCTGGCCGAGGCGGCACGAAGTGCACACTCGACGAGGGCTGGTCGTCCGGCCCCCTCGTCGAGTGTGCAGAAGGTGCCGACCCCACGGGCAGGAAGTGCACACTCGACGGGGGCTCGGGCGGCAGGAAGTGCACACTCGACGGGTGGGGCCGAGGAGGTCACGGTCACCGTCGTCGTCAACGGGGTCACCCACACGGCGACCGTCCCCGCCCGCCGGTTGCTCTCCGACTTCCTGCGCCACGACCTCAAGCTGACCGGCACCCACGTCGGCTGCGAGCACGGCGTGTGCGGCGCCTGCACCGTCCTCGTCGACGGGGAGCCGGCGCGCTCGTGCCTGATGTTCGCCGTGTCCGCCCAGGACCACGCCATCACGACCATCGAGGGGCTCGGCACCGAGGAGTCGATGAGCCCGGTCCAGCAGGCCTTCATCGAGTGCCACGGCCTGCAGTGCGGCTTCTGCACGCCGGGCTTCGTCACGACGGTCACCGCCTACCTCGACGAGCACCCCTCCCCCACCGCCGCCGAGGCCCGCGACGCGATCTCGGGCAACCTCTGCCGCTGCACCGGGTACCAGAACATCGTCAAGAGCGTCCTGCGTGCCGCCGAGCTCCGGGAGGAGCGGAAGGTGCCGTATGCCGCTGAGCCGGCTCAGCGGCATACGACCAGTTCTGTTGTGGCTGAGGAGGGCTCAGCGTGACGACCCAGATGTTCGGCGCGCCGGTCCGGCGTCGCGAGGACCCGCGGCTCGTCACGGGAAACGGGCGCTTCCTCGACGACCTGGGGCACGACGCGCTCGAGGCGGCGTTCGTGCGCAGCCCCCACGCCCACGCGCGGATCGTCGACGTCGACGTGGCCGACGCGATCGACGTCGAGGGGGTCGCGGGCATCTACGTCCATGAGGACCTCACCGGCCCGATGGCCGAGCCGCTCCCCCTGCTCATCCCCCACCCGAGTCTGACCCACGGCCGGACGGCGCACGCCCTGGCCCGGGACGAGGTCAACCACGTCGGCGAGGCCGTCGTCATGGTCGTCGCGCGGAACCGCTATGTGGCCGAGGACGCCTGCCAGCGGATCCGCGTCACCTACGAGCAGCTGCCCGTCGTCGTCGGCATCGAGACGGCCCGCGCCGGCGAGCACCTCGTCCACGAGGACGTGCCCGGCAACATCGCTGCGCACCTGACGCAGGAGGTCGGGGACGTGGAGGCGGCGCTGGTCGCGGCCCCGCACACGCTGACGCTCGACCTCGCCATCGAGCGGAGCGCGTCGATGCCGTTGGAGGGCAAGGGCGTCTACGCCCGCTGGGACGACGAGCGCGGCGAGCTGCGGATGTACTCCTCGACCCAGACCTCGACCGGGGTGCGCGCGGCCGTCGCGGCCCGGCTCGGCCTGCCGCTCGCCAAGGTCGAGTGCATCGCGCCGGACGTCGGCGGGGGGTTCGGGGTCAAGATCATGCACCCCTGGCCCGAGGAGGCCCTCGTCGCGTGGACCGCCCGACTGCTGGGGCAGCCGGTCAAGTGGACCGAGGACCGGCGGGAGCACTTCGTCTCCTCGGCGCACGAGCGCGGACAGCTGCACGAGGTGACCGTGGGCTTCGACGACGAAGGGCGGGTGCTCGGGCTCGACGTGAGGTTCTGGCACGACAACGGCGCCTACACGCCCTACGGGATCATCGTCCCGATCATCACCTCGACCCAGCTGCTCGGCCCCTACAAGCCGGGCGCGTACCGGGTCGAGTTCTGGTCGCTCTACACCAACACCGTGATCGTCACCCCCTACCGCGGCGCCGGGCGGCCGCAGGGGGTCTTCGCGATGGAGCGCGTCATGGACGCGATCGCCGAACAGCTCGGGCTCGACCGGGCGGAGGTCCGGTCGCGCAACTTCATCCAGCCGTCCGAGATGCCCTACGACCACGGCCTGCTCTTCCAGGACGGCCGGCCCCTCAAGTACGACTCCGGCGACTTCCCGGCCAGTTTGCACAAGCTGAAGAAGCTCGTCGGCTGGGACGACTTCAGCGAGTACCGCGCCGCCGCGGAGGCTGAGGGTCGCACGGTCGGGCTCGGGATCGGCTGCTACGTCGAGGGAACCGGCGTGGGACCGTACGAGGGTGGCCATGTCCAGGTCGAGACCTCCGGCCGGGTCAACGTGTCGACCGGTCTGACCTCCCAGGGGCAGGGGCACGAGACGGTCTTCGCCCAGATCGTCGCCCAGGAGCTGGGCGTGCGCATCGAGGACGTCCACGTGACGACCGGTGACACGCGCCGAATGCCCTACGCCGTCGGGACGTTCGCCTCTCGTGCCGCGGTCATGTCGGGCAACGCCATCGCCCTCGCAGCGCGCAACGTCCGGGCCAAGGCGCTGCGGATCGCGGCCGACGCCCTCGAGGTGTCCGTCGACGACCTCGACATCGCCGACGGGACGGTCAGCGTCAGGGGCGCGCCCGGGACCGCGATGTCCCTCGGCACGGTCTCCGTCCTGTCCAACCCGCTCCGCTACGCGTTCGACGAGGCCGCGCAGGCGGCGACCCAGTTCGCCGGGACCTTCGACCCCGACAAGCCACCCGTCGCCGACGACGACGAGCCCGGCCTCGAGGGCAAGGACTTCTACTCCCCCACCCAGGCGACCTTCGCCAACGGGATGCACGCCGCGATCGTCGAGACCGACCCGGTCACGGCTGAGATCCGGATCCTGCGCTACTGCGTCGTCCACGACTGCGGCCCGATGATCAACCCGATGATCGTCGAGGGCCAGGTCCACGGCGGGGTCGCCCAGGGCGTCGGCGGGGCGCTCTACGAGCGGATGGACTACGACTCGTCCGGCCAGCTGCTCAACGCCTCCTTCATGGACTTCCTCATGCCGTACGCGTCCGAGGTCCCGGAGATCGAGACCGACCACCTCGAGACCCCGTCTCCGCTGAACCCCTTGGGGATCAAGGGCGCCGGTGAGGCCGGCTGCATCCCCGTGTCAGCCGTCATCGCCTCCGCCATCGAGGACGCGGAGGGCTTCCCCATCACCCGGATGCCGATCTCGCCCAACGACCTCTGGGAGCTGCGGCGCCGGCACGCGGCTGGGGAGCTGCCGTCGCTCCGGCGGGCACGAGCTGCACACTCGACGGACGCAGAGCCGACGGACGCAGCGGCGACGAACGACCCGACGACCGACCCTTCGACGCAGGAGCCGTCAGAATGAAGATCACCGGCACCGCCTCCCTCTCCGCCGACCCGCTGCACGTCTGGGACGCCATCCACGACCCAGCCGTCCTCGCCCGAGCGCTCCCCGGCTGCCAGCGCCTCGTCGAGGTGGGGCCCAACCACTACGCGATGACGGTCAGCGCGGGCGTCGCGGCCATCAAGGGCACGTACGACGGCGAGGTTCGTCTGCTCAATCCGCAGCACCCCGAGTCGTTCACGATGAAGGCATCGGGGTCGGGAGCCCCGGGCACCGTCGCCGCCGATGTGGACGTCCGGGTCGCCCAGAGCGAGGACGGCGGCACCCTGGTCAGCTACGACGCCGACGCGACCGTCGGCGGCCCGATCGGCGGCGTCGGCCAGCGCATGCTGTCGGGGGTGACGAAGAAGATGGCCGGCCAGTTCTTCGCCGCCCTCGACGCCGAGATCGCCGGGGTCCCTCCCGAGCTCCGTGCCCAGTTCCCCGCCGCGGCCGCGCTTGGCTCGGGTGCTGCTGCGGGAGCGGGTGCCGGGGAGCCCACCCCGCCGGGAGCCGGCGCACCGAGCGGGGCCGAGCCCAGCGGCATACGGCCTGCTGGGGCGGTCTATGCGGGGAAGTCGACGACGAGCGCCGAGTCGACCCGGATCAAGGACTTCGTCCTGGGCACGTTCACCGGCGCGGGGATCGCGTTCGTCGGCGTCCTCATCGGCTGGGCCATCGGGAGGGGATGAGATGCGCGCGTTCATCGCTGCTGCGATCCAGGTCGCCCCCGCTCCGGGACCGCTGACGAAGGAGTCGATCAGCGACAACCTCGACCGGTGCGTCGACTTCACCCGCCGGTGCGTCGATGCCACGGGCGCCGAGCTCGTCGTGCTCCCCGAGTCGGCGACCACCGGGTTCACCCCGGGCTGCTCCACGGAGGAGCTCTGGGATCTCGTGACGGAGCTCCCCGGAGCGATGATCGAGCCGATCCAGCAGGTCGCCCGGGACACCGGCGCGCACGTGTGCATCGGCACGTACGAGCGAGGGCTGGAGCGCGGGATCGTCCACAACGCGTCGGTGCTCATCGACCCGGCGGGCGACCTGCTCGGGGTCTACCGCAAGACGCACCCGTTCTGCACCGAGGCGGTCGACGGGGGCGGCTGGGTGACGCCCGGCTCGTCCGTGACCGTGTGCGACACCGACCTGGGCCGGATCGGGATGATCATCTGCTTCGACGGCGACTACCCCGAGCTGTCGCGGATCCAGGCGGTCCAGGGCGCGGAGGTCATCTGCCGGCCCTCGGCCCTGCTGCGCTCGGCCGACATCTGGGACCTCACCTCCCGAGCCCGCGCCTACGACAACCACGTCTACGTCATCGGCGCCAACGCGACCGGGATCGACCCGGCCGGGGTCCTCTACTTCGGCAACTCCCACATCGTGACCCCGATCGGGCACGTCGTCGCCAGGGCGGCGAGCCACGAGAGCTGGATCTCCGCGCGGCTGGACCCGGCCGAGGCACTCGCGTCGCTCACCCCCGGCTCGAGCGTCGGCCAGGGCTTCGACCACCTGAGGGACCGCAACCTCGACCTCATCCGCGGCCACCGGGACGAGCTGGAGCGCCCGGCGTCGAGCTCGTTCTGGCACGACCCGGCGCGGCGCGGCAACGACGGCTGAGCCGCCACCCGCGGATCAGCCCGACCCCTCGTCGAACCGCCGGAGCAACTCACGAATGACCCTCATCTCCTCGTCCAGCGCCAGAGTTGTCCGGAGTCAAGAGTCGATCGGGCCTCCCAGCCGGGCGGCGGCAGGAAGTGCACACTCGACGATGAGCCAGCCCAGCGGCATACGGGATGTCGTATGCCGCTGAGCTCACCGGGTGCCCACCTGACGTGGGTGGCCTCCCGTTCTGTCAGGAGGCCAGCGCGTGCGTCAGCGCCCAGGCGTTGTAGCCGCCCACGACGTCGGAGACGTCCGTGAACCCCCTGGCGCGCAGCAGGCTCGCCCCGACGTTGCTCCGCCAGCCGCCCGCGCAGTAGAGGACGACCGGCCGCTGCGGGTCCAGCTCGTCGATGCGGCCGGGCAGCTCGGCCAGCGGCAGGTGGACCGCGCCGGGGATGGTGCCGCCCGCGAGCTCGCCGACGTTGCGGATGTCGATCAGCTGGACGTCGTCGACCTCGCAGATCTCCTCGACCTGCGTGACGGTCAGGCGGCTCGAACGCTCGACCCGCTCCTCCCGGGCGAGCAGGTAGCGCTCCGGGTCGGCGACGTGGCCGAGGACCTGGTCGAAGCCGATCCGGTGGAAGCGGACCGCGGTCTCCTGGGCCTCCTCGTCCGAGGCCAGGATGACGAACTGCTGCGTCGGGTCGAGGACGGTGCCGACCGTCTCGGCGAGGCGGCCGTCGGTGGGGATGCTGATGGATCCCTTGAGGTGCCCGGCGGCGAACTCCTGCTGGTCGCGGGCGTCGACGAGGATCGCGCCGGCGGCGAGCGCCGCGTCGACCTGCTCGTCGGTGAGCGGCGGGATCGTCGCGTCGGTGTCGCGGACGGAGCGCTCGGCCTTGTTGAGCGTCGCGTTGTAGACGAAGTAGGCGGGCGCCGCGGACTGGCCCTCGGTGACCACGTCGAGGAACGCCTCCTCGCTCATCGGCTGGCAGGCGTAGTTGAACCGGCGCTGCTCGCCGATGGTGGACTGCTTCTCCGTCGAGAGGTTCTTGCCACATGCGGACCCGGCACCGTGGGCGGGGAAGACGCGGACCTCGTCGGGCAGGCCCATGAGCTTGTTCTGGACCGAGCCGTAGAGCATCCGGCCGAGCTCCTCGGCGGTGACTCCCACGGACGCGAGCAGGTCGGGGCGGCCGACATCGCCGATGAAGAGGGCGTCGCCGGTCAGGACGCCATAGGCGACCTCGTCGTCGGCGTGCTCGTGGACGAGGACGCTGATCGACTCGGGAGTGTGCCCGGGGGTCGACATGATCTCGAGCGTGACGTCGCCGAGGCTGATCCGCTCGCCGTCCTCGAGCGGACGGATCTCGAACTCGGCCTGCGCCGCGGCGCCGTAGCCGATCCACGCGCCCGTCTCCCGGGCGAGCTCGAGGTGCCCGGAGAGGAAGTCGGCGTGGAAGTGGGTGTTGATGATCCCGACGATGGACAGTCCGTGCTCACGTGCGTCCGCCAGGTACTCGGCGACGTCGCGGCGCGGGTCGACGATGACGGCTTGGCCGGTCGTGTCATCGGCGACGAGGTAGGACGCCTGGGAGAGGCAGTCGAGGTAGTACTGGGTGAACCGCATGAAAGCTCCTTGGACGATGGTGAGTCGCTTGTCAGGAATGCTAACGCATACCCCCCGGGGTATCTATTCCGCGAGCTTCCCGGCGATGCCGTATGCCGCTGGGCCGGCCCGGTGCCCACCCCGCGGTGCCGCCTTCACGAAGGCTTCACACGGGCGCGCCCCGACGCTTCATCCCGGCGCCGTTGACTCGAAGCAGAAGCCCGGGAAGCGGGTCCGCAGGACGATTCGAGGAGGATCTCATGTCGAGGACATGGAAGACCAGGGCAATGGCGGCAGCGGGCGCGATGCTCGTGACGGCCGCCGGGGTGCAAGGCGTCGCCCAGGCATTGGGCAGCGCGCCCGAAGCCGCCGCGACGAGCGTCGCGACGGCCACGTCGGTCGACGCCACCGTGGCGAAGGACCTGCAGTTCACCCGGGAGGAGGAGCGGATGGCCCGCGACCTCTACACGGCACTGGCCGCCACGTATGACCAGGCCGTCCCGTTCAGCCACATCAAGCTGAGCGAGCAGCGGCACTTCGACGCCGTGGGCGCCCTCCTGACTCGCTACGGGGTGAGCGACCCGTCGGCCGGCAAGGCGGCCGGCACGTACGCCTACCCGGAGCTGCAGAAGCTCTACGACGGCTGGCTGGCGCAGGGCAACGCGTCCCTCGACTCGGCCTACGACGTCGGGATCGCCCTCGAGAAGCGTGACGTCGCCGACCTGAAGAAGATCGCCGCGGGCACGAAGGACGACACCGCGAAGACTCTCTTCACCCGGCTCGGGACGGCCTCCGAGCAGCACCTGGCCGCGTTCGAGGCGGCAGCCGCAGGCGAGCTGCCTGCCGTCGGGTCCGGTGGCGGCTGGCTGGGCGGTCGACAGGGCAACGGGCAGATGGGCGGAATGACGGACCGTGCTGACGGCTCACGGATGGGCCCCGGAGCCGGCACGGGCCAGAGCGGCCGAATGGGTCCCGGGGCGGGCCCGGGGACGGGTGACTGCCCCATGGCCGACGACGACCAAAGCTGATCGAGAGCGGCCAGATTGCCCCGAGCACCTCGTGCTCGGGGCAAGGCCTACCCCGCCAAGGGCAGGCGAGCGATGAACGTGGCACCGTGACCAGCCCCGGCCGAGGACGCCGTCAGGTCGCCGCCGTGCTCACGGACGATGCCGCGCGCGATGGTGAGCCCGATGCCTGACCCCGTGTCGTGCTCGCCGACCCGGCGGCCCGAAACGCGGTAGAAGCGCTCGAAGACCCTCTCGAGCTCTCCCTCCTCCAGCCCCTCCCCGTTGTCGGTCACCTCGACCACTGCCACGTCGCCCTCGCGCCGACAGGCCACGTGGAGCTCGCCTCCGGGGCCAGTGGCCCGGATCGCATTGCCCACGAGGTTGGTGACGACCCGGGCAAGGCGGTCCGGGTCCGCGAGCGCCCTCAGCTCCACAGCACCGACGTCGACGACGAGGGACAGTCCCGAGTCCTCGGCCTGGGGCCGCAGCCGCTCGGCGGCGGCCCGCACCACCGACGCCACGTCGACCTGCTGGCGAGACAGGCCCAGTCGCCCCTCCTCGGCCCTGGACAGCATCGAGAGGTCCTCCGACAGGCGACGCAGGCGACGCACCTCCTCGCTCACGTTGCCGAGCTGCTCCGGGGTGGACGGCAGGACGCCGTCGATCATCCCCTCGACGTAGCCGTCGATCACGGTGAGGGGTGTGCGCATCTCGTGCCCCACCTCGCCGAGGAGCCGAACCCGACGCGCCTCGGTGTCCGCCAGGCCCCGACCCAGGGTGTTGACGTCCGTGGCGAGCTCGGCGAGCTCGGTCTCGTGGGGAACCGGGACGGGCACGTCATACCGGCCCCGGGCCATCTGGCGCGTGGCCGCACGCACGGTGCCGAGCGGACGGATGACGCGGCGAGCAGCGAAGACACCGAAGAGCGCTGCGGCGACGGCACCCACCAGAGCCCCGATGATGAGCGCCTGGTTGACCGCGTCGACGAACTCTGTCCGGAAGGTGCCGGCCGCCTGCCCCTGGCCGTGCCCGGCCGCACCCATCCCGCTCGTGCGCATGTTCTCGTCGAAGAACGGCGGTGCGATCTCCCGGACGATGACGTACGTGGCCGCGGCGCCGATGACCGCGACCAGCACGTGGGACAGGACCAGTCGGACGGCGAGACGGTTCATCGTGCCGGCCCCTGCCGCTCGAGGAGGAACTTGTAGCCGACCCCCCGAACCGTGCCGATGACCCGCGGGGAGGATGCGTCGTCGGCAAGTGCCTTGCGCAGGCTGCGGATGTGCACGTCGATCACTCTCTCGTCGCCGTAGAAGTCGTAGCCCCAGACCTTCTCCAGCAGCTGGGCCCTGGAGAAGACTCGCCCAGGCGCCTCCGCGAATGCCACCAGCAGGTCGAACTCGAGGGTCGAGAGGGTGACGGGATCGGAGGCGGTCGTCACCTCGCGCCGGTCCTCGTCGATGGTCAGGCCCTCGAAGCGCAGGATGTTGGCCACCGTCGCCGGGTCCACGTCCGGGCCCACGTCTGGGGCCCCGGCCTCATGCCTGCGGCGCAGGACGGTCTTCACCCGGGCGACGACCTCACGGGGGCTGAAGGGCTTGGTGATGTAGTCATCGGCCCCGATCCCGAGGCCGACCAGCTTGTCGACCTCCTCGGACCGGGCGGTCACGAGGATGACGAAGAGGTCCGACTGCGCCCGGACCCTGCGCAGCACCTCGAGACCATCCAGGTCCGGTAGCCCCACGTCGAGGAGCGCGAGGTCGGGGCGCTGGCCGTTGGCCGTGGTCATCTGGCGCAAGGCCTCGCCGCCGGTGCCGGCCTCCGAGACGACGAAGCCATCCGCCTCGAGATAGGCCCGGAGCACGGTTCGGATCTGGGCCTCGTCGTCGACGACGAGAACATGACGAGCCACGCGTCCTCCTTGCTGGTGCTGACGAGCCCAGCGTAGGAGCCTCGGCTCCCGCGACGGACGTGAGGCGGTGTGGTGGCCTGCGGCTCCGGCGAGCACGGGACCGGCGTGGTGGGGGTTGACGGCACCTCCGGTCTCCATTGGCAGGATGTGCCAACGCATCCCCCGCGTACCGACTGTTGAATCCTTCTCATGACGTCGCGACGGATCAGGGTCGGCATCGACACCGGGGGTACGTTCACCGATGTCGTCGCGCTCGACGAGTCGTCCGGCGAGCTGGTCACGACGAAGACACCGTCCACCCCCAGCAACCCGGCCGACGGCTTCATCACCGGCCTGCGCAAGGTGCTCGGGATGATGGGCGCGACCGGCGAGGACGTCTCAGCGGTCTCGCACGGCACCACGGTCGCGACGAACCGGCTCCTCGAGGGCAAGGTCGAGCGGCTGGGGTTCATCACGACCGAGGGCTACGAGTTCATCCTCGAGATCGCGCGCCAGGCGGTGCCCGACGGCTACGGGAACTCCTACTTCTGGGTCAAGCCGCCCCGCATCGTCGCCGCCGACCACGTCCGGACCGTGGGAGGACGGGTCGACTTCGAGGGCACCGAGATCCGGCCGTTCGACGAGGCGAGCGCCGTCGCGGCGGCCTGCTGGTTCCGCGACCGGGGCATCGGGACGATCGGCGTCTGCTTCCTGCACTCGTACGCCAACGACAGCCACGAGCGGGCGATGCGCGAGGTCCTGCGCCGCGAGCATCCCGAGGCCGTCGTGTCGATCAGCTCCGAGGTGCTGCGGGAGTATCGCGAGTACGAGCGGTCGATGACGACGCTCGTCGACGCGGCGGTCAAGCCCAGCGTGTCCCGCTACGTCGCCAACATCCACCAGCGACTGGACCAGTTCACAGGCGGATCCCCCATCGCGTTCCATGTCATGAAGAGCAATGGCGGGGTGCTCTCGGCCGACGAGGTGGTCAACCAGCCGATCACCACCGTCCTGTCCGGTCCGGCGGCGGGCGCCCTCGGGGCGGGCCTCATCGCCAGGGAGGCCGGCTTCAGCAAGGTCCTCACGTGCGACGGCGGGGGCACGTCCACCGACGTCTCGGTGGTCCTCGACGGCGAGCCGACCCTGACGACCGAGGGCACCGTGGGCGCCTACCCGAGCAAGATCCCGATGATCGACGTCGTCACCGTCGGCGCCGGTGGCGGCTCCATCGCGTGGATCTCCCCCGAGGGCACGCTCAAGGTGGGCCCCCAGTCAGCCGGCGCCGAGCCCGGGCCCCTCTGCTACGCCAAGGGCGGCACGGAGCCGACGATCACGGACGCTCACGTCGTCCTCGGTCGCATCCCGCCGCACCTGCTCGGCGGCGAGATCCCCCTGGAGGTCGACGCAGCCCGCGCAGGGGTCGAGGCACTGGCCACGCGCCTGGGGCTCGACGTCGAGCAGTGCGCGACCGGCATCCTCGAGATCTCCGCGTGGAACCAGGCCAACGCGTTGCGGCAGGTCAGCGTCAAGCGCGGCCTCGACGTGCGTGACTTCATGCTCACGACCTTCGGCGGCTCCGGCTCGCTCCTCGCCTGCCGCCTCGTCGACATCCTCGGCCTCGCCGGTGCCGTCGTCCCCCAGAACCCGGGCAACGTCTCCGCGTTCGGCCTGCTCACCGTGGACGTCAAGAACGACTACGTCCAGACCGCCGTGGCCCGCCACGCGAACCTCGACCACGCCGCCGTGCAGAAGACGTTCGACGAGCTCACCGTTCGCGCTGCCAACGCCCTTGACGCTGAGGGCTTCCCTCGCGACGCGCACCGCTACACGCGAACCGTCGACCTGCGGTACTTCGGTCAGGCCTACGAGGTACGCGTGCCAGCCCCGGCCGGCACGATCGACGAGCCGTATGCCGCTGACGTCGCCTCCCGCTTCCACGCTGCGCACCGCGCGACGTACGGTTACGACTTCCGTCACGACCCCACCCAGCAGGTCGAGTGGGTCAACCTCCGCGTCACTGGGATCGGCCCGATCACCCGGCCCGAGCTGCGCGAGATCCGCTCGGCTGCAGGTGAGCCCGCGCTCGAGGGCCGCGCCCTCAAGAGCCGCCGCCCCGTCTGTTTCGATGCCGCCGAGGGCTACGTCGACACCGGGGTGTGGTGGCGGCCAGACCTGCGCGCCGGCGACACGATCGAGGGTCCGGCCATCATCGAGGAGTTCGGCTCGACCGTCCCGGTCCACCCCGGCTTCAGGGTCCGTGTCGACTCGCTCGGCAACCTCGTCATCACCAGAGGAGCCTGACCATGTGTCTCTCCTGCCAGGCCGCCGTCACCAAGCTCGCCCCCCAGGACGGGGCGGCCTCCAGCGGAAGCCAGCCCAGCGGCATACGGCCGGAGTCCGTGAACCCGGCCGGGCTGCCGACGTCCTATGAGCACGGCAACCGCCTGACCCCGGCGGGGACCCCGGTCGACCCGATCCTCGTCGAGATCGTCGAGGGCACCCTCGCCAGCGTCGAGATGGAGGTCGAGACGGCCATCTCGCGGACGTCGCGCTCCCCGATGATCCGCGACGCGCACGACTTCCGCGCGGGTATCCACGACCGGCAGCTGCGCAAGCTCACCGGCCGCTCGTACTCCGCGCTCGTGCACCCGATCGTCCGCGACTTCCCGATCGACGAGATGAGGGAGGGGGACGTCTTCTTCCACAACGACGTCTACGAGTCGGAGGGCGGCATCGGCCACCTGCCCGACCTCTGTGTCACGGTGCCCGTCTTCTCGGGCGGTGAGGTCGTCGCCTTCGTCCAGGCGTTCGGGCACCACGACGACATCGGCGGCGCCGTGCCCGGCTCGATGCCCTCCAACGCCCGCAGCGTCTTCGAGGAGGGCCTGTCGGTCCCGCCGATCCGCCTCTGGGACGCCGGCGTCCCCAACCAGGCTGCGCTGCGCATCATGACCCGCAACTCCCGGATGCCGGACTCGCTCGCCGCGGACCTCGACGCCGAGTGCTCGGCGTGCCTCATGGGGGCGCGGCGGCTCTCGGAGCTCTTCGAGCGGTACGGCCGCGGGACCGTCGAGGCCGCGTTCGACGCGATCCTCGACAAGACGACGGAGACCTACCGCCGCGAGATCCTCTCGAAGATCCCCGACGGGACGTACATCTGGGAGGACTACGCCGAGCACGACGGCGTCGACGAGCCCCAGCTGCACACCCAGCGGATCACGCTGACCAAGACGAGCGAGGACGGCGGGAAGATCCTCATCGACTTCACCGGGACCGGCCCACAGGCCAAGGGACCGATCAACCACTGCGGTGACTACGTCGGCGGGAACTTCCTCAAGAAGTGGCTCGCGCCGATCCTGCGCAACCTCGCCGACACCCCCGAGCGGATGGCCGAGCTCGACGTCAACGAAGGAGTCGTCCCACTCATCGAGATGCGGTTCCCGCCGAAGGGAACGCTCCTCACCCCGATCTATCCCGCGCCGACCAACGCGCGCACCTTCGTCATCCTCCGTCTGCTCGGTGTCCTGGCCGGCGTCGTGGCCAAGGCCGTCGACGGGCGCATGCCGGCGGACCAGGAGACGATCCGCTACACCGGCGTCTACGGCAAGGACCGGGACGGGAACGACTACCTCATGCGCGAGGTCCTCGGCGGCGGGTCTGGCGGCCGCTACTACGCCGACGGTGAGGACACGATCCACGTCGTCCCCGACTCGCGCAACCTGCCCACGGAGTTCACCGAGAGCCGGTTCCACTTCGTCGTCGAGCGACTGGGCCTGGCCGTCGACTCCGGGGGCGCCGGGCGCCATCGCGGCGGGCTCGGCTACGAGAAGCACATCCGGATGCTGCGCGACGCGAGCTTCATGTCCATCGCCGACCGCTCCATCCTCGCGTGCTGGGGGGTCAAGGGCGGCAAGGCCGGGCGTCCGTTCGAGGTGACCGTCGACGTGGGTGGCCCGACCGAGCGGGTCGTCGACGCCCTGGCCAACGACGAGCCGGTGCTGGCCGGCCAGACCATCCGGATCCGCACCACCGGCGGTGGCGGGTGGGGCGACCCCCTGGAACGCCCCTACGCCGAGGTGGAGCGCGACCTGCGCTGGGGCAAGGTGTCGTTCGCGGGCGCGAGGGCGGACTACGGGGTCGTCGCGTCCGGCGACAAGGACGCGCTCGTCATCGACGCGGCAGCGTCCGACGCGCTGCGCGCCGAGCTGCGCGCCGCACGTGACGCGGATCCGCAGCCGTTCTTCGACCGTGGGCCCGGCTATGCCCGGCTGGCCGCCGGGGCCCGGGCCGCGGAGTGCGACTGGCTGTGACCGGGCCGGAGGTGCTCCTGCGCGGCGCGCCTGAGAGGGCCACCCGAGCCCGACCCGGTGATGCACGGGCCGGCGCCCAGCGGCATCCGGCCAGAACTTCCTAGAGGAGGGAGCGCAGAGCCTCGACGGCTCCCGTGAGATAGCGCTCGACGACGGCTCTCTCCACCTCGCTGAGCGACTGGTCGAGGGCGGCCAGCGCCTGGAACATCGGCAGCAGCCAGCCGATGACCGCGGCTCGTCCCTGCTCGGTGACGACGACCACGGTCCGACGGCCATCGGCCGGGTGGGGCCGTCGCTCCGCGTGACCGTGGGCGACCAGCCGGTCGACGACGCCCGACGATGCTGCGGAGGTGACGCCGAGGTGGCGGGCCAGCTCGACCGGGCCCATCGGCGACTGGGACAGCAGGCGCATCGAGTGCACCTCGGAGGTGGAGATGCCGGCGCGACGAGCGACCGCCTCCGGGGCTGACCCGGCCACGTCGAGCAGCTCCTGCAGGGCGGCCAGGGTGCCAGTGGATCGCCACTCGGGCACGCGGGAGGACATCTCGGGCGAAGGCGAGGGCCCGGCTGTCATATCGCTCACCAACTTAGTAAGGTACCGAGTGATCTGTTCGTCCCCATGCTATCCACGGAGTCCTCGATGTCGACCTTGGCAGACCGTATTGCCCGCCGGATCACGGCCCGTTGGTGGGCGGGCGCCATCGCCCTCGGCGTGCTCCTCCTCTCCGGTTTCGTCACGGGCATCGCGGGCGACCCCGCCCGGCAGGCCAAGCCCACCGACCCGCTGCCCGTCGGGTCGGACAGCTCGGCCGCGGCCGCGCTGCGCGAGCGCCTCCCCGCCGCCGAGGGGTCGACCGCGGTGGTGCTCTTCAGCCGCACCGGCGAACCGCTGACCGAGCAGGACCGGGCCATCGTCCAGGAGCGCGCAGCCGCGGTCTCCAACGGCGCGGACCTCCCCGTCGTCCCCAGCAGTGACGGGACGTCCGCCATCGTGGTCGTGCCGGTCGACGCGAACAACGGACCCGACTCCGCCCGGCTCATCACGGAGCTCCGAGGCACGGTCAAGGCGGACCTGCCCGATGGGCTGACCGCCCAGGTCACCGGGCCGGCCGCCGTGCAGGCAGATCTCGCGGGCGTCTTCGAGGGGGCCAACACCCGGCTGCTCCTCACGACCGCCTCGATCGTCGCGGCCCTGCTCGTCCTCACCTACCGCAGCCCGATCCTCTGGCTCATCCCGCTGACCGTCATCGGCGTGGCGGACCGCGTCGCGATGGTCACCGCCACCCACGCCCTGAGCGCGCTCGACGTGGCCGGGGACGAGTCGACGACCGGCATCCTCTCCGTGCTCGTCTTCGGCGCCGGCACGGACTACGCCCTCCTGCTCATCTCCCGCTACCGCGACGAGCTCCGACGCCACCCCGACCGGCGCGAAGCCATGGCCGTGGCCGTGGCCCGGACGGCCGAGGCAGTCGTGAGCAGCGCGTCGACCGTCGTGCTCGGCGTCCTCACCCTGCTGCTCTCCGCCTTCCCGACCACCCGAGGCCTCGGCCTGGCCTCCGCCATCGGCATCGTCATCGCCGCCGCCTTCGCCCTCATCGTGCTGCCCGCTGCGCTCGTCGTCTTCGGGCGCTGGGTCTTCTGGCCCCGCGTCCCGCACGTCGGCGAGCCGGCGCTGGCCGACACCCGCACGCTGTGGAAGCGGATCGGCGACGTCGTCGCAGCCCGGCCCAGGACCGTGGTCGCCGTCACCCTGGCCGGTCTGCTCATCGCCTCGGTCGGTGCGCTCGGCATCAACACCGGGCTGTCGGTCTCCGACCAGTTCCTCCAGAAGCCCGAGGCGATCGCAGCGTCCGAGCGACTGGCCGAGTCGTTCCCGGCCAGCAGCGCCGACCCGGCGCGGGTCGTGACGACCGACGACGCGCAAGCCGTCCTGGCCGCGGTCGACGGAGCCCCCGGAGTGACCTCGGCTCGCGTGAGCAACCAGGCCGACGGCGTGACCCAGATCGACGCGGTGCTGGCCGGAGCACCGTCATCCGACCAGGCGCGGCAGGGCGTCGTCAGCCTGCGCGACGCGGTCGCTGGCTTCGACGGCACCCACGTGGGTGGGACCGAGGCCCAGGCCCTCGACACCACGACGGCAGCCGCTGAGGACCGCGGCCTCGTCCTGCCGGTCATCCTCGCCCTCGTGCTGCTCGTCCTCATGCTCCTGCTGCGCTCCGTCGTCGCACCGGTCATCCTCGTCGCCACCGTCGTGGCGACCTACGTCGCGAGCCTCGGCATCTCCTGGGTCCTCTTCACGCAGGTCTTCGGCTTCGAGCGGCTCGACGACACCGCGCCGCTCTACGCCTTCGTCTTCCTCGTCGCCCTCGGCGTGGACTACAACATCTTCCTCGTCAGCCGCGCGAAGGAGGAGGCCCGCGAGCACGGCGCACGGCGCGGCATGCTCCGCGGCCTCGCCGCCACCGGTGGCGTCATCACGAGTGCCGGCATCCTGCTCGCCGCCGTGTTCGCCGTCCTCGGCGTCCTCCCCCTCGTCGTCCTCGCCCAGGTCGGCGTGATCATCTGCGTCGGTGTGCTCCTCGACACGCTCGTCGTCCGGACGCTGCTCGTGCCGGCCATCGCGCTCATGCTCGGCGACCGGTTCTGGTGGCCCCGCCACGTCTCCGGCGGCCGCGACGAGGTCGAAGCCGCGCCCCAGCTCGTCTAGGACGCCAGCGTCGTCAGGACGGCCAGCCCCTCAACTCGTGCCGAGTTGAGCGATTTGGCTGATTTGGAGCATGGCGAGATCCCGCATACGGCTGATTTGATGGGCTGTAGGACCTCAACGAGGAGGGTGGAACGTGATCACGAGAGCCAGTCACGCCAGCGTGGATGTCCACACCAAGAGCGCCGGGACGCGCAGGACGGTCCGCACCGTCGCGGCCGCCATGAGCGCAGTCGTCGCGCTCCTCTATGTGGTGCTCATGCTCCTCGTCAGGAACGCCGAGCTCGAGCCAGGTGCGACCGACACGACGACCTACGGCGGCTACCTCGCCCTCGCCGTCGCCTACGGGATCGGCGCGGTGATCCTGTTCGCGCTCGACAACCGGACCCTCCACCTGCTGGGAGTGGGCGTCCAGATCGCCGTGCTCCTGCTCTTCATCGTCTTCGGCATCGGGCTGCTCGGAGAGGGCGTCTTCGAGTACGAAGCGGTCAGCGACCTTCCCATCGGCCTGTGGGCCGCCGTCATCACCGGCGCCCAGGTCGTCCTCCTGGCGATGCTCGGCTACCTGGCGGACCGACGCTTCGAGCACTCGACGTCCTGACTCGACGGCAGACTCCGCCAAGGGGCCAGGCCGAGCAGGGGCCAGGCCTGACACTCCCCCGGCCGGACGCGGATGGGCGACCCTCCCAGCCGGCTCGCGGCGCGCGAGCTGCTCGACACCGTCCTCGACGTGGGTCGGCTGGGACAGCGCTCCCGTGCGGCCCGCACCCGACGGCAGCCCGTATGCCGCTGAGCTGGCTGCCGCTCGGGAGCGCAGCGGGTGCGACGAGGCGATCATCACCGGCGAGGGCGGGATCCACGGGCGACGCGTCGCCCTCATCGCGGGCGAGTTCCGGTTCCTCGCCGGGTCGATCGGGGCCGTCGCGGCGGAGCGCATCGTCGTCGCGTTCGAACGCGCCCTGCGTGAGGAGCTGCCGGTGTTCGCGGCGCCCGCCTCGGGGGGGACCCGGATGCAGGAGGGCACCCCGGCGTTCGTCGGCGTCTTCGAGCACGGTCCCATCGACGCGATCCTGCCCGTCGAGGCCCTCGCTGAGACCGCCGACCGTGCCCTCAACGTGCTCATGGGCATCCGCGAGGGACCGCCCGACGTGCCCGATGTGCCAGACGTGCCGACGGAGTCCCTGGCCGCCAGCCCGGCCTGGGACTCCATCGTTCGATCCCGGCGCGCGCACCGCCCGGCGTGCGCGCCCTGCTCGTGATCGGGCAGGACCGCCGTGGCCAGACGCTCGACGAGCCCCTGTCTCAAGGGACTCCGGGTGGCGCGCCGCGGCATGGCGCTGGCCCGCGAGCTGGCCGCGGCGCAACGGGTCCGCTCCCTCGACCTGCTCGCCGACGGCATCATCGACCGCATCGTCGCCGAGCACCCGGATGCCGCGGACGAGCCCCAGGCCTTCTGCCTCCGGATGAGCCAGGCGATCCAGCACGAGCTGGCCACGCTCGCTGGCCAGGAGCCGGCTGCCCGCCTCGCCCGCTACCGCCGCCTCTGACCCGTCCGCACGAACTGCGTGGAAAGCCGCCCTCACGGTCGAGTGCACTTTCTGCGGCCCCTCTCCTTCGATGGGCGGGCTCAGCAGGACCGGGCATGCCCGCAGGAGCGAGCTCAGCGGCATACGACAAGTGCCAACGGGCGACCGCGGGTTGGGCAGGACCTGCCAACGCGCCCACCCCGACTCGCTCCTTAGGCTCACCGCAACGACACCGAGGAGAGTGCCATGAGAGTGCTCGTCGCACTCGGCGGCAACGCCATGACCGGCCCCGGCGGGAGCGCCGCACCGCACGAGCAGCGGCACGCGATCCAGAAGGCGATGTCCCACGTGGCCGACCTCGTCGCCGCCGGCCACGACGTCGCCATCACCCACGGGAACGGCCCGCAGGTCGGCAACATCCTCGTCAAGAACGAGCTCGCCGCCCACGTCGTGCCGCCCGTGCCCCTCGACTGGTGCGGCGCCCAGACGCAGGGCACCATCGGCTTCACCATGCTCGACGCGCTCGAGGCGTCGCTCGCCCGGCGCGGCGTGGAGCGGCCCGTCGCGGCCATCGTCACGCGGACCCTCGTGGACGCCGACGACCCCGGCTTCACGACACCGACGAAACCGGTCGGACGCTACCTGCCGCGCGAGCAGGCGGAACCCCTCATGGCACTCGGACAGATCTGGGAGGACCGCGGCGAGAAGGGCTGGCGGCGGGTGGTCGCCTCGCCCGAGCCGCTGGAGGTGCTCGACGCCCACACGCTGCTCACCCTGATGAAGGCCGGCTACGTCGTCGTGGCAGCAGGGGGCGGCGGCGTGCCGGTCGTGCGCTCGGATGCTGCGACCGTGCACGGCGTCGAGGCCGTCATCGACAAGGACCTCACCGCAGCGCTGCTCGCCCGGGCCATCGACGCCGACGCGCTCGTCATCGCCACCGACGTGCCCCACGCCGTCGTCGGATGGGGCACCCCCGACGCCCGCCCCCTCGAGCGCGTCACGGTTGCCGAGCTCGAGGGCTACGCCGCAGCCGGGCACTTCGCGTCAGGGTCGATGGGCCCCAAGGTCGAGGCGGCACTCCGGTTCCTGCGGTCGGGCGGCCGCCGGAGCATCATCACCGCCCTCGACCAGATCACCGAGGCCGTCGAGCACGGCGTCGGAACCGTCATCGAGAACCCCACGCCCGCAAACGATTTCGGAAGGTGAGACACGTGCCAGAAGCCATCGAGGTACGCAAGGTCCCGATCCACTCCGTCGCCGACGCGTCCGAGCTCGCCCGGCTCATCGACGACGGCGTGATGGAAGCCGCCCGGGTCGTCGCCATCATCGGCAAGACCGAGGGCAACGGCGGCGTCAACGACTACACCCGCATCATCGCCGACCGCGCCTTCCGACAGGTGCTCGTCGAGAAGGGCGCGCCGGCCGACCAGGTGAGCCAGATCCCCATCGTCTGGTCCGGTGGCACCGACGGGGTCATCAGCCCGCACGCCACGATCTTCGCGACCCTTCCCGCCGACCGGACGGAACCATCCGACGACCTGCGGCTCACCGTCGGGTTCGCGATGAGCGAGCCGATCAAGCCCGAGGAGATCGGCTACACCGCCATGGTCGAGAAGGTCGCGGCCGGTGTGCAGGTGGCCATGGAGCGGGCCGGGATCACCGATCCCGCCGACGTCCACTACGTGCAGACGAAGACGCCGCTGCTGACCATCCACACGATCCGGGACGCCAAGTCCCGCGGGATGAAGGTCTGGACCGAGCACACCCACGAGTCGATGGACCTGTCCAACGGGACGACCGGCCTCGGCGTCGCCGTGGCGCTCGGCGAGATCGAGATGCCCTCGGACGAGGACATCATGCACAACCGGTCGCTGTACTCCTCGGTGGCGTCCTGCTCGTCCGGCGTGGAACTCGACCAGGCGCAGGTCGTCGTCGTCGGCAACACGCGTGGGATCGGTGGGCGCTACCGGATCGGCCACTCGGTGATGCGGGACGCGCTGGACGCCGACGGAATCTGGGAGGCCATCAAGGACGCCGGTCTCGACCTGCCCGAGCGGCCGCACTGGACCGACATCGACGGCCGGCTCGTCAACGTCTTCCTCAAGTGCGAGGTGAGCCAGGACGGCATGGTCCACGGCCGGCGCAACGCCATGCTCGACGACTCGGACGTCCACTGGCACCGCCAGATCAAGGCGGCGGTCGGCGGCGTCACCGCGGCGGTGACCGGTGACCCCGCGGTGTTCGTGTCGGTGTCGGCGGCGCACCAGGGGCCGGACGGCGGCGGACCCGTTGCGGCGATCATCGATCTCGGCGAGGGCCAGCCGACGGGGTATCGCTGGAGTCGCTGACCTGACGCTGCAACACACCCGCTTACCGCCTGCCGCAGCCGCCTGCAGGCATGGGGGCCGTGCGGTAAGCGGGTGTGTTGCAGGGTGTGATGCTCAGTGGGCGAAGTGCCGGGTGCCCGTGAAATACATCGTCATGCCCGCGGCCTGCGCCGCCGCGATGACCTCCGCGTCCCGGACCGAGCCGCCCGGGGCCACGACGGCGCGGACCCCGGCGTCGATGAGGATCTGCAGCCCGTCGGCGAAGGGGAAGAACGCGTCCGACGCAGCCACGGAGCCGCGCGCCCGGTCCTCCCCCGCACGACGCACCGCGAGGTAGCACGAGTCGACCCGGTTGACCTGCCCCATCCCGATGCCGACCGCAGCCCCACCGTCGGCGAGCAGGATGGCGTTGGAGCGCACCCCGCGGATCGCGCGCCAGGCGAACTGCAGGTCCGTCAGCGTCGCGTCGTCCGCTGCCTCGCCCGACACGAGACGCCACGAGGCCGCGTCGTCCCCGCCCGTCACGGCGCCGGCGTCGTCGCGCACCACGGCGTCGACCCGGTCGGGGCTCTGCATGAGCAGCCCCCCGGAGATCGGCCGGGTCTCCACCGCCGCGGGGTCGGCTGTCTGGTTCGCCGGGAGCCGGAGGATGCGGATGTTCTTCTTGGACTGCAGGATCGAGAGAGCCTCGTCCTCGAAGTCGGGCGCGACGATGACCTCGGTGAAGACGTCCTTGACCCGGTCGGCCATCGCGGCCGTCACCGTCCGGTTGGCCGCGATGATGCCCCCGAACGCGGAGACCGGGTCGGTCGCGTGGGCACGCTCATAGGCGTCCTCGATCGTCGCCCCCACCGCGACACCGCACGGGTTGGCGTGCTTGACGATCGCGACGGTGGGTCGGTCGCCGTGGTCGTGAGCGGCGCGCACGGCAGCGTCGGTGTCGACGTAGTTGTTGTACGACATCTCCTTGCCGTGCAGCTGCTCGGCAGATGCGACGCCGGGCGCACCACTGCGGTAGAGCGCGGCCTGCTGGTGCGGGTTCTCGCCGTAGCGCAGCGTCGTCGCCAGCGTGTAGTCGCCGCCGGTCCACGCCGGGAAGCCACCCTCGCCGGTCTCGGCATGGCCCTGCATCCAGTCGGCCACCGCGTTGTCGTAGCCGGCTGTGTGGACGAACGCCTCCGCGGCGAGACGCTTGCGCTCGGCGAGCGTGAAGCCGCCGGCTCCCAGCGCCTCCGAGACGAGGCCGTATGCCGCTGGGCTCGTCACGATCGCGACGCTGGGGTGGTTCTTGGCGGCGGCGCGCACCATGGAGGGCCCGCCGATGTCGATCTGCTCGACGCACTCGTCGTCACTCGCGCCGGACGCCACGGTCTCGCGGAAGGGGTAGAGGTTGACGACGACCAGCTCGAAGGCCTCGACGCCCAGGTCGGCGAGCTGCTCGAGGTGGTCCGGCTTGCGAGTGTCGGCGAGGATGCCGGCGTGAACCTTCGGGTGCAGGGTCTTGACGCGACCCTCCAGACACTCCGGGAAGCCGGTGAGCTCCTCCACCGGGGTGACGGCGATGCCGAGCGCGGCGATGGTCTTGGCGGTGGAGCCGGTCGACACGATCGACACGCCTGCCGAGTCGAGAGCCCGGGCGAGATCATCCAGGCCGGTCTTGTCGTAGACGGAGATGAGTGCGCGCTTGATCGGGCGGCGACCGTCGGGCATGAGGGGCTCCTCAACAGGTAGGTGCGGTTACCAGGAGCACCCAGGCGGGCGATGCTCCGACGGTTCACTCCCTGGTGGTTCCCCACCTGCGCCAGTCGTGTGGTGTCAGCGTAGCGGCCGTGCCTGCCACGACCGCAATCGACCAGCGGTTGCTGCGGCCCACCGACGATCCGGCGCAACTCGGTCGAGGGTCAGGGGACGTCGAACCGAACGTGTCGCCCCTCGACGACGAGGGCCTCCCGAGCCAGGCGGCGCACCACGTCGACGAGCATGTCGCGCTCCTCGACCTTGATCCGCTCGTGCAGCGACTCCTCCGTGTCCTCGTCCGCAACGGTGACGGCCCGCTGGTCGATGATGGGCCCGGTGTCGACGCCGGCGTCGACCACGTGGCAGGTCGTGCCGGTCACCCTGACGCCGTAGGCGAGCGCGTCCCGCACCCCGTGAGCCCCCGGAAAGCTGGGGAGGAGCGCGGGGTGCGTGTTGATGACGAGGTGCTCGGACAGAGCCCGTTCCCCCAGGATCCGCATGAACCCGGCGGAGACGACGAACCGCGGTGCGACCCCGCGCAGCCAGCCCGCCAGCGCAGCATCCCAGTCAGCCCTGGAGGAGTGCTCGGCCGGGTCGAAGACCCCCGTGAGGATGCCGGCCCGCTCGGCCCGCTCGATGCCGGCGCAGGAGCGGTCGGCGCCGACGGCGGCGATGCGCACCCCGTAGGCCGGGTCGGCCGCCGCGTCGATGAGCGCCTGCAGCAACGTGCCGGACCCCGAGACGAGCACGGCGATGTCGACGGGAACGGGTGCTTCGGACGTCACGCGCGGAGTCTAGCGAGCGCCGATCCGAATGGGCGGGCCGCGGCTGCCCCCACGGAGCGGGGCCACGCGGCCATGGGTGAGGATGGGACCATGAGCACTCCGGACCGGCGACAGGACTTCGCCTTCGCACGCGAGAGGGCCAGGCGCACCTTCCCGGTCACCCTCCTCGTCCTGCTCGGCATCATCGCGATGTATCTGCCGCTGCCGAAGCGGTTCGTCGCGGTGCTGCCGCTCGTGCTCGCTGCGGTCCTCACGGTGCGCCTGCTCCGCTTCCTCGCCCCGCGCCGCGGGCGCGAGAAGGTCTGGCCGGCGGTCACCCTCGGTATCGTCGGCCTGATGCTGGCCACCCTCGCCGGGCAGGCGGTGTTCTACGACGACATCAGCGCGTACGAGGAGTGCCTCAGCGGGGCCCAGACCCAACAGGCACGAGGGGCCTGCGAGGAGCTGCGCGAGCAGGGGCCGATCGGGTTCAGGCTGCTGGTCCAGTAGCGACCCCGCCCCTAGAAGACCGGGCGCTCCGGGTCGCCGATGTCGGTGGTCACGGTGTCGGGGGCCGCGGGCTGGCTCGTCGACGAGCCCGACTCCTCGTCCTCCGGTGGCGCGAGCGGGTCCGCCGGGCGAGCCTCGACACGGTCGCGCCACACGCACCAGCCGGTCCAGGCGAGAGCTCCGAGAGCCACCTCCACGAGCAGAGCGCCGACGACCGGTGCGACCGCGGGTCCCACGGCCGCGAGCCGTTCGGCGCCGACCGACCCGTTGGCCAGCCAGGTGAGGACCCCGAGGACCGCCACCGCGATGGCAGCGGCGGCGGCGGCGGCCATCAGCCGGGCACGCACGTTCCCGAAGAACTCGACCTCTCGGTCGAGCCAGCGGCCGATGACCGTCCCAGCCGCGACCGGGATCAGGAGGACGACGAAGAGGATCGGCGGGTAGTCCGCCTGGTCGGGCAGGGCCCCGAGGATGGGCACGAGGGGCATGAGACCGGGCTCGGCGGACGCCGGGGAGATCACCGAGCCCGCCGCGACGGAGAAGCCCGGACCGGCGAGGAAGGCCAGCGCCCAGGTCGCCGCGTTGCCGAGCAGCATGAGCTGAGCCAGGACGACGACGGCTCCGGCGACGACGTTGAGCCCGTACTCACCGTGGATCCGCAGCACGTCGGGGGCGGTGACGAGCAGCCGGAGCAGCACGACCCCCGTGCCGACGGCGAAGAGCATGGCCGCCCCGCGCCACCCGACTCGCCAGGCGAACGGGAGCCAGCTCGGCCCGCGCAGGAACCAGGCCCGCACGAAACCCGGCGCCTCGGCGTCCGCGGGCCGCACGAGGAGGTATCCGAGCGCGAGAGCGGGCACCCACAGCGTGCCCGGCACCGCAGCAACGCCAGGTGCCAGCGGCGCCCCGAGCGTCAGGAGCGAGAAGACCGACGCGGCACCGACGTAGCCGAGCAGGAAGCCCGGCACGACCCCGCGCAGCGCGACCTGGTTCCACTCCGCGGCCGAGACCACAGCCCGCTCCGTGACGACGAGCCGGCGGCACCAGCGGGCCGCGACGTAGACGAAGAGCAGGAAGAGGAGGACCGGCGTCAGGGAGACCGTCACTCCGCCGCCGCCGATGGACTGACCGTGACCGACGAACCAGATCCCGGCGCCCACCTGCACGGCGGAGAACCACCCGAGCGACCCCTCCGGGGCTGCGAGCCAACCGACCAGCGCCGGGAGCACGACGATGGCCAACGTGCCGGACGCGGCGAGGGCTCCGGCGCGGATCGCCGAGGACCGGGCTCGATCCGTGGCAGGGACGCGGTGGGGATGGGACAGCTGACTCACTCCAGACAGGGCCACTCGGGGTCAGGTCCCATCGTCACAAGCGGAGCGGCAGAGGGCGAGCACCCACGCCGTGGCGACACACCCGCATATCGTCCGCCACCCCCACCTGCAGGCGGCACGTGCACCCGGTAGGCGGGTGTGTTGCGGGGGAAAGGGCGGGAGGGCTGGGCGGTCGGGATGGTGCGGCAGCGCGCTCAGCGGCATACGGCACCGGACGCGAAGGCGGCCACCCCCGAGAGGATGGCCGCCTCGAGATGGCGCGGGAGTCCTACTTCGACAGGCCCTGCATGATCTCGCGCATCAGCGCTGCCGTCGCGGAGGGCGTCTTGCCGACCTTGACGCCGGCGGCCTCGAGGGCCTCCTGCTTCGCCTGGGCGGTGCCGGACGAGCCGGACACGATGGCGCCGGCGTGGCCCATCGTCTTGCCCTCGGGGGCGGTGAAGCCGGCGACGTAGCCGACGACCGGCTTGGTCACGTGCTCCTTGATGTAGGCAGCCGCGCGCTCCTCGGCGTCGCCGCCGATCTCGCCGATCATGACGATCGCGTCGGTGTCGGGGTCGTTCTGGAACGCCTCGAGGCAGTCGATGTGCGTGGTTCCGATGACCGGGTCGCCGCCGATGCCGACCGCGGTCGAGAAGCCGAAGTCACGCAGCTCGTACATCATCTGGTAGGTCAGCGTGCCCGACTTGGAGACGAGGCCGATCCGGCCGGGGCCGGAGATCGTCGCCGGGATGATGCCGGCGTTGGACACGCCGGGCGTGATGAGGCCGGGGCAGTTCGGACCGATGATGCGGGTCGTGCCCTTGGACTGGGCGTAGGTGAAGAACTCCGCGGTGTCCTTGACGGCGACGCCCTCGGTGATGACGACCGCGAGGGGGATCTCGGCGTCGATCGCCTCGACCGCGGCCGCCTTGGTGAACTGCGCCGGGACGAAGATGACGGAGACGTTGGCCCCCGTGGCGTCGATCGCCTCCCGGACCGTGCCGAAGACGGGAACGGTCACGCCGTCCTCGAACTCGACGGTCGTGCCGGCCTTGCGCGGGTTGACGCCGCCGACGATGGTCGTGCCGGACTTGAGCATGCGCTGCGTGTGCTTCATGCCCTCGGAGCCGGTCATGCCCTGGACGATGACCTTGGAGTCAGCGTTGAGGAAGATAGCCATGTTCTGTGTCTCTCTCTGGTCTCTGCTGTCTCGGGCCGGTCAGTTCGCGGCCGCGGCGAGCTCGGCCGCCTTGCGCGCCGCGCCGTCCATGGTCTCTTCGATGATCACGCGCGGGTGGTTGCGCTCAGCGAGGATCCGGCGCCCCTCCTCGACGTTGTTGCCGTCGAGCCGGACGACGAGCGGCCGGTCCTCCTCGGTGCCCAGCGCGTCGAGGGCGCCGACGATGCCGTTCGCGACCGCGTCACAGGAGGTGATGCCCCCGAAGACGTTGACGAAGACGCTCTTGACCTGGGGGTCCGACAAGATGATGTGGAGGCCGTTGGCCATCACCTCGGCGCTCGCGCCGCCCCCGATGTCGAGGAAGTTGGCGGGTTTCGGACCCCGAACGCTGTCAATCTCAGAACCGGCGTAGGCGACGACATCCAACGTGCTCATGACGAGGCCCGCGCCGTTGCCGATGATGCCGACCGAGCCCTCGAGCCGCACGTAGTTGAGGTCCTTCTCCTTCGCCTCCGCCTCGAAGGGGTCGGCGGCCGTCTTGTCCTCGAGTGCCTCGTGGTCGGGGTGGCGGAAGCCGGCGTTGGCGTCCAGGCTGACCTTGCCGTCGAGGGCGATGATCTCGCCGTCCTCGGTCTTGACGAGCGGGTTGACCTCGACGAGCGTCGCGTCCTCGTCGCGGTAGACCTCCCACAGCCGGCCGAGGACGGGGACGATCTTGGCGGCGGTCTCGGGGTCGAAGCCGGCTGCGTCGACGATCTCGCGGGCCTTGGCCTCGTCGATGCCGACGTTCGGGTCGACGGCAACCTTCGCCAGCGCATCGGGCCGCTCCACCGCGAGCTGCTCGATGTCCATCCCGCCCTCCTTGGAGCACATGGCGAGGTAGCTGCGGTTGGCGCGGTCGAGCAGGATCGAGAAGTAGTACTCCTCGGCGATCTTGGCACCCTGGGCGATCATCACCCGGTGGACGGTGTGGCCCTTGATGTCCATGCCGAGAATCTGCTCGGCGTGCGCCTGGGCCTCGTCGGCGGACGTGGCGACCTTGACGCCGCCGGCCTTGCCGCGGCCACCCGTCTTGACCTGGGCCTTGACGACCGTGACGCCGCCGGAGCTCTGCCCGATTCGTTCGGCGGCTGCGCGCGCCTCTTCGGGGGTGGTGGCGATGGCGCCGGCGAGAACCGGGACGCCGTGCGCCTCGAACATGTCGCGCGCTTGGTACTCGAAGAGATCCACGGGTGGTTTCCGTCCTCATCATCGATCGGGAGTCGGCTTACCCTCGGACTCTAGTGCCCGGTGCAAGAGGGCCCGAAGTCGGCACTTCCGGACCGGACGAAGATCACACTGCCTGCCCAGATGGTGGAGGAGATGCGGCTTCGGGCTGGGTCGGGCTCCCCGAGTTTGACGAATCACCGTGATCTCATACGGTATTCCAGAGAACTTTGGAGGATACATGACGACAGCCGCGACCGGCCCCGACCGGCACGCCGCCTTCTTCGACCAGCTCGCGATCGTCGGCAAGGCCTTCGCGAGCGCCAAGCGCCTCGTGCTCATCGACCTGCTCGCTCAAGGTGAGCGCACGGTCGAGTCCCTTGCCCGCGAGGCCGGCCTGGGTATCACGACCGCGTCGGCACACCTGCAGGTGCTCAAGCTCTCCAACCTCGTGGCGACCCGACGAGAGGGCACGCGGATCCACTACCGCCTCGCCGGCGAGGACGTCGCGAACCTCTACTCCTCGATGCTCACCGTCGCCCGGGAGCACTCCGCCGACGTCGAGAAGGCGCTCGCGTCCTACCTCGGCATCGGCGGCGCGACCACTGTCGACATCGAGGAGGTCACCCGCGAGGAGCTGCTCGCCCGCCTCGACCGTGGCGACGTCGTCGTGCTCGACGTCAGGCCGCCGGAGGAGTATGCCGCCGGGCACCTCCCCGGAGCCCGCTCGGTCCCCTTCGGCGAGCTCGCGAACCACCTCGAGCTGGCCGACCCGGACGTCGAGATCGTCGCCTACTGCCGCGGCGCCCACTGCGTCCTCGCGAGCGACGCGGTCCGGCTGCTGCGCGCTCAGGGCCGGGACGCCCGACGCCTGCAGGACGGGCTTCTCGAGTGGCGCCTCGCCGGCCACCCCGTCGAGGTGCGTTCCTGACGCGAGCCGGCCCCACGGCATACGGCTGCGTCGACGACGACCACTGTCCTGCCTCCCGTCCACACCTCCGCCCCACACCCCCACCACCCGCGAAGGATCACCATGACCGACATCCCCCAGCCGGATCGACGCAAGCGGCTCCTCGTGCCGATCGTCGTGACGGTCGTCGCCGCCCTCGTCGCGCTCCTCGCCGGGCTCGGCCCGAAGCTTGCGGGCGGTAGCGAGCAGCCCGCGCCGGGTGCGCCCGGGAGCACGGGCACCTCGGACACCACCGCCGGCTCGTCCGAGCAGGACGAGCAGATCGCGGCCCTCGCCTCGCTCGCGCGCCGCACCCCCGGCGACCCGGTCGCCCTCGGCAAGGAGGACGCGCCGGTCGTCCTCGTCAACTACTCCGAGTTCCAGTGCCCCTTCTGTGGGAAGTTCGCCCGGGACACGAAGCCGACGCTCGTCAAGGAGTACGTCGACAAGGGCATCCTGCGCATCGAGTGGCGCGACTTCCCGTACCTCGGCCCGGAGTCGGGCACCGCGGCCCACGCGGGTCGTGCCGCGGCCGAGCAGGGGAAGTTCTGGGAGTTCCACGACGCGATGTTCGCGGACCAGCAGCCGCCGAACAGCGGCAAGCTGACCGAGGACTACCTCGCGGGAGTCGCCGCGAGGATCGGCCTCGATGTCGCGAAGTTCCGCAAGGACCTGGCCGACCCCAAGCTGCAGGCCAAGGTCGACCAGGACTTCACCGAGGGCCAGAACATCGGCGTCACCGGCACCCCCGCCTTCCTCGTCAACGGCAACCCCGTCATCGGCGCCCAACCGACCGAGACGTTCACCCGGCTCATCGAGGCCGAGGCGGCCAAGGCGGCGGCGGCCAAGTGACCGAGGTCGGCCTCCTCGCAGCGTTCGCGGCCGGGGTGCTCGCGCTGCTCTCCCCGTGCAGCGCGTTGCTCGTGCCGTCCTTCTTCGCCTACGCGTTCGCGTCGCGAACGGCCCAGCTGCTGCGGACCCTGGCGTTCTACGTCGGGCTGCTCCTGACGCTCGTGCCGCTCGGAGTCGGTGCGAGTGCCGCGTCCTCGCTCTTCTACGGGCACCGGCAGCTGCTCATCGCGGTCGCCGGGTGGTCGATCATCGTCCTCGGCGTGCTGATGGTCCTCGGCAAGGGCTTCACGATCCCGCTCATGGACCGGTTGCAGGCGCGCTTCACCGCGGGAGCACGCGGGCGCGGCGGCTGGCTGTCCACGGTCGCCCTCGGGGCGGTGTACGGGCTCGCCGGCTTCTGCTCCGGCCCGGTGCTCGGTGCCATCCTCACGATGGCCGCCACGCAGGACTCCCCCGTCCAAGGTGGGCTGCTCCTCGCGGTCTACGCGCTCGGGATGGCCGCGCCGCTCTTCGTCCTCGCCGCCCTCTGGGACCGCTTCGACCTCGGACGACGCCCGTGGCTGCGCGGACGGACCGTCAAGGTGGGACCGCTGCAGGTCCACTCGACGACGCTCGTGTCGGGCCTGCTCTTCATCACGATCGGTGTGCTGTTCCTCATGTTCGACGGGACTGCCGGCATCACCGGCGTGCTCGGCCTCGGCGACACGACCGACCTCGAGTTCTCCCTGCAGGAACGGATCACCCGCTGGTCGTCTGCGGTCCCCACGTGGGTGCTGCCGGCCACGGTCGCCGTCGCCGCGGGTCTGTGGACGCTCCGACGGTGGAAGGCCACGTCCGAGGAGGACTGAACCCGGCGGCATACGGCCGGGTCTGGGACCACGTAGCCGAGCGACTGCGTCCGAGGGGCGAGGATCCGCTCGCCGTCGATGGCCGTCCAGGTGTGGACGACCGCGGGCTCATCGGTCGACCGCGGGATCGTCAGCCAAGCAGCCCCTGTTGGGGCGCGTCTTTGGACAGACGCGCGGTCCTGCGCCCAACCGCGCACGCGCGTCTGTTCGGGTCGGCGTGCGTTAGTCGGTCTCGACGTGGTCGTTGACCCACTGCACGATCTCGGTCGTTGTCGCACCGGGCGTGAAGACCTTGGCGACCCCGAGGGCCTCGAGCTGCGGGATGTCGTCGTCGGGGATGATCCCGCCGCCGAAGACGACGATGTCGGTCGCGTCGCGCTCCTCGAGCAGCTCGAGGACCCGCGCGAAGAGGGTCAGGTGCGCACCGCTCAGGACCGAGAGGCCGATCGCGTCTGCGTCCTCCTGGATGGCCGCCTCGACGATCTGCTCCGGCGTCTGGTGCAGGCCGGTGTAGATGACCTCCATACCGGCGTCGCGCAGGGCGCGGGCGACAACCTTGGCGCCACGGTCGTGCCCGTCGAGACCCGGCTTGGCGACGATGACGCGGATGACGGCTCCGGTGGGCGCGCTGGAGTCAGGGGAGGATGTCATGCCGCGCACTCTAGCCAGCGGGCCGCGCCGGACGGCCGAAAAGGTGATTGATCGCCCACCGGCGCGGGTACCGTCACCACCGTGCCCCTCGCCGCGCAGTCCGCGACGTCGCCGCAGGAGCCGACCCCGATGGAGGGGCCGGACGTCTCCCACGGCGCGCTGGGACACGTGGGCGCCGTGGCCAGGGCCGTGCTCACTCCCACGGGTCTCGTGGGGGCGGCGCTGGAGGCGACCTGGCTCGGCTTCCACCTCGGCCTGTATCCGCTCGGCCTCGTCGGCGCCCGTGCCTCCCACCGACGCACCGGCTACCGGGTGGACCACCTGTCTCCGGTCCAGCGGGGGCTGTCGGTCTGCGACCTCGACGCGGCGCAGACCCCGATCCTGCTCATCCACGGCCTGGTGGACAACCGGTCGATCTTCACCGTCCTGCGGAGGCGTCTGGTCAGCCGCGGATTCGGTCGGATCGAGAGCATCAACTACCCCCTGTCCACCCAGGACGTCCGGGCTGCGGCCGCGCGGCTCTCGGACGAGGTGGAGCGGCTCGTGGAGGAGACCGGCTACGAGCGGATCCACATCATCGGGCACTCCCTCGGTGGTCTCATCGCCCGCTACTACGTGACCCGGCTCGGCGGCGACCTGCGAGTACACACCCTGGTGACGCTCGGCACACCGCACGGCGGCAGCTACCTCGCCTACGCCTGGGACAGCCCGCTGACCCGACAGCTGCGGCCCGGCAGCAAGCTGCTCGCCGAGCTCGCCCAGCCGGTCCGCGAGTGCCAGACACGCTTCATCTCCTACTGGTCCGACCTCGACCAGGTGGTCCTTCCCCAGCGCAACGCGGCGCTGCGACACCCGGACCTCAACGTCCACAACATCGGGCTGCATGGGGTGGGTCACGGCAGCCTGCCCTTCACCCGCTCGGTGGTGCACGGGATCTCGAGGGCGCTGGCGCACCTCGACTCGTCCGGGGCCACCGTGACCCCCGGTGTGAGCGAGGTCACACGGCGGCGGGTCAGGTCCGTCTGACGCCCGGATCCCGTTGGCCCCAACAGCGCCGACCGCTGATTTCGCGGCCGAGGCCGCAAACTGGGAGAAATTCGCCCGTCCGGGTCCTTTAACTTCGGGACCTCCATCCCCTAGGGTCGTGGCGGGTCGTGATCCCTCCTCCACGACGCAGACCAAAGGAGAACCGTGGCCGATTTCTGGATAACGAATTGGTCACGCTACCCTCGGGTCTGGCAATTGGTCTGAGATAGGTAAGCGCTGCGTGTCAAACAACACTTATGTGGGTCGGCACCGACCTGCGACGAAGCCCACCCGGGGGCGCCAGTTCCTCGTCCCCCTGGCCCTGGTCTCCTCCACCGTCGCCGGCGGACTCGTCGTCCGTGACGCGGGCGCGAGCCCGTTGAGCGCCGAGGCCGCGGCCATGAAGAACGTGTCCAACTCGGTCGCCGGCCTCGGCCTCGTGGCAGACGTCGACGCCATCGCGGCCGCCTCCGCGGACCGCGGCAACCTCAGGGCCTCGCGTGACGGCGTCCGCGCCGAAGCGGCCCTCGGCCTCGCTGCGAGCTCTGCCGCCGAGGCGGGCGCCGAAGCCGCGGACGCGGCCCTGGAGCGCCTCGCTGCCGAGAAGGCCGCCGCCAAGAAGGCCGCCGCCGAGAAGGCCGCCGCGGCGAAGAAGAAGGCAGAGGTCGAGCGCAAGCGCCGCCTCGCCCTTGCCCAGCGGTGGATCATGCCTTTCCACGGCTACACCCTGACGTCGGGCTACGGCTGGCGGTGGGGCCGGATGCACCCGGCCCAGGACCTCGCCGCCCCGACCGGCACCCCGGTCTACGCCCTCTCGTCGGGCACGGTCCTCTTCTCCGGCTGGTCCAACGAGGGCTACGGCTACATGGTCAAGATCCGCCACTGGGACGGCACCGTGTCCTGGTACGCGCACAACAGCCGACTCGTGGTCAGCATCGGCGAGCAGGTGTCCCCCGGCCAGCAGGTGGCCTACAGCGGCAACACCGGCAACTCGACGGGCCCGCACCTGCACCTCGAGATCCACCCCGCCGGAGGGGCCGCGGTCCCACCGCGCAGCTGGCTCGCCGCGCGCGGCATCTACCTCTGACCCAGAGCCCGAACGAAAGAGCAGCTCGTACCGCGTCCGCGTCAGGCACCTGACCGACGGGCAGGGACGAACTGCTCTCTCGATTGCGGCGGTGGCCGGCGTCAGAGCTTGACGACGGGGGCGTACCGCAGCAGCAGCCGCTTCACGCCGAGGTCCCCACCGAAGTCGACGTGGGCGAGCGACTTGTCGCCCTCCCCCTCGACGCGCACCACGGTGCCGAGGCCGAACGCGTCATGGGTGACCCGGTCGCCGGCCTTGAGCGAGACCACCACGCGGTTGCCGGGGCTGCGGACCCCCGGCCGGGCGGCGAGCGTCGCGACCGCCGGCTGTCCGGCACCCCGCGCGCCGGAGAAGCTCGGACCGAGCCGCTGCCAGTCGAGCAGGTCATCCGGGATCTCGTCGAGGAACCGCGAGGGTGCACCGTACTGCGGCGCGCCCCATGCAGAGCGCACCGCCGCACGGGTCAGGTAGAGGCGCTCCCGAGCCCGGGTGATGCCGACATAGGCAAGCCGGCGCTCCTCCTCCAGCTCCTTGGGGTCACCCATGGAGCGCGAGTGCGGGAAGGTGCCGTCCTCGAGCCCGGTGAGGAAGACCACCGGGAACTCGAGCCCCTTGGCGGTGTGCAGGGTCATGAGGGTGACCACCCCGAGGTCGGGGCCCGCGTCCGCTTCGGGCGAGTCGGGGATCTCGTCGGCGTCGGCCACGAGGGACACCTGCTCGAGGAACTCCTCGAGTGGCCCGGTCGGTCCGACGTCCTCCGGCTCCTCTCCCGGCGCGAGCCCACCCTCGATGGCGGCGACCGCGAACTCCTCGGCCCTGCGCTCGTCGTACTCCTGGGCGACGGCCACGAGCTCGGCGAGGTTCTCGACCCGGGTCTCGTCCTGCGGGTCGTGGCTGGCCCGGAGCTCCGCGAGGTAGCCGCTCTGCTCGAGCGTCGCCTCGAGGAGCACCGCGATCCCGGCTCCGCTCTCGTAGACGGTGCGCAGCTCCTCGAGCAGCGAGGTGAACCCCTTGATCGCCGCCACCGAACGTGTCGCGATGCCCGGGGCGTCCTCAGCCCGGCCGAGGGCCGCCACGAAGGGGATGCGCTCCCGCTCCGCGAGCATGGCGACGCACGCCTCGGCGCGGTCGCCGATGCCACGCTTCGGGACGTTGAGGATGCGGCGCAGGTTCACCGTGTCGGTCGGGTTGGAGATGACGCGCAGGTAGGCCAGCGCGTCCTTGACCTCACGCCGCTCATAGAACCGCGTGCCGCCGACCACCTTGTAGGGCAGTCCGACCCGCACGAGCACTTCCTCGATGGCTCGGGACTGGGCATTGGTGCGGTAGAAGATCGCGACGTCGCCGGGGCGCACGCCGTGCTCGGCGAGCTCGTCGATCTGCTTGGCGACGAACGCAGCCTCGTCGTGCTCGTTGTCGGCGACATAACCGACGATCAGTGCCCCGTCGCCCGAGTCGGTCCAGAGGTTCTTGGCCCGCCGCGCCTCGTTGCGCGCGATGACCGAGTTGGCCGCGCGGAGGATCCGCTGGGTCGACCGGTAGTTCTGCTCGAGGAGGATGGTCCGCGCGTCGGGGTAGTCCTGCTCGAACTCGAGGATGTTGCGGATCGACGCGCCACGGAAGGCGTAGATCGACTGGTCGGAGTCGCCGACGACGCACAGCTCGGCAGGTGGCACCACGTAGTCGCCCTCGCCCGGACCGCGGACACCGTCGCCGACGAGCTCCTTGATCAGCTGGTACTGCGCCAGGTTCGTGTCCTGGTACTCGTCGACGAGAATGTGCCGGAACCGGCGTCGGTAGTACTCGGCCACGTCGGGAAAGGCCTGGAGCATGTTGACGGTCATCATGATGATGTCGTCGAAGTCGAGGGCGTTCGCCTGCCGCAGCCGTCGCTGGTACTGCGTGTAGGCGGCCGACATGGTCCGCTCGTGATGGGAGTGGGCGCTGGTGCCCTCTCCGACCTGGGCGGCGTAGGTCTCCTCGTCGACGAGGTCGTTCTTGAGGTTGCTCACCTGCGCCGAGAAGCTGCGCGGCGCATAGCGCTTCGGGTCGAGGTCGAGGTCACGAATGACGAGACTCATGAGCCGCAGACTGTCCGCGGCGTCGTAGATCGAGAAGGTCGACTTCATCCCGACCTTGGCAGCCTCGCGCCTCAGGATGCGCACGCACGCCGAGTGGAACGTCATCACCCACATCGAGCGGGCGCGCGGTCCGACGAGCGCCTCGACGCGCTCACGCATCTCGGCGGCGGCCTTGTTGGTGAAGGTGATCGCGAGGATCTGCCCCGGCTGGGCCCCCCGCTTGCCGAGCAGCCAGGCGATGCGGTGGGTCAGCACGCGGGTCTTGCCCGAGCCCGCGCCGGCGACGATGAGCAGCGGGCCACCCTCGTGGACGACGGCCTCGCGCTGGTGCGGGTTGAGCCCCTCGAGCAGCGTCTCCGGGTCGGCTGAGCCCCACCCCGGTGCCGTATGCCGCTGGGCTGGGTCCGCGCCCACCGTCGCTCCCCGTGCGGCTGCCTCGGCCCACGTCGGCACCCCTTGGGAGGTGACGTTCGGGTCCGTCGGATGTCCACCCGGGTCAGTCGCGTGCCGCACCGACGACGTCGGCTCGGGTCCCGCCTGCGGCGGCCCGGCGGGCCCGAAGAGGTCGTCGAAGAGCGTGCTCATGATCGTCCAAGCCTACGTCGGTGAACCGACAGCCCGGACCAGCCGGCACCCCTCCTGCTCGGGCCGGCCGTGCGCGAGGATGGGCCCGTGCCCGACTCCGCCACGCCCTCCTTCACGATCCGACCCGCCACCGTCGACGACGTCGATGACCTCGCCCGGCTGGTCCGCGAGCTGGCCCACTACGAGCGGGACCCGGACGCCGCCGTCGCGACAGCCGACCACTTCCGCGAGGCCCTGTTCCCCCGGGAAGCGAGCCCAGCGGCATACGCCCATGTTGCCGAGCGAGACGGACTCGTCGTGGGGATGGCGGTGTGGTTCGCCAGCTTCTCGACGTGGACCGGGCGACGCGGGCTGTGGCTGGAGGACCTCTTCGTCGAGCCGGCGCAGCGGGGCCTCGGCATCGGCAAGGCCCTGCTCACCGAGCTCGCCCGGGTCTGCACCGCGCGCGGCTGGACCCGGCTCGAGTGGGTCGTCCTCGACTGGAACGCGCCGGCGATCGAGTTCTACCGCTCGCAGGGTGCCCAGCCGCTCACGGAGTGGACGACCTACCGCGTCGCCGGGGACGCCCTCGGCCGCCTCGCGGGCGGGAGCCCGTCGTAGGGTGTCGTCATGACGACTGCCAGAGGTGTCTTCGTCCGTGAGCACGGTGAGCACGACGTCCTCGAGGTTCGCGAGCACGACGTCCCCGACCCCGGTCCCGGCGAGGTCCAGGTCCGGGTCGCGGCCGCCGGGGTGAACTTCATCGACGTCTACCGACGCCAGGGCATCTATCCCGGCCAGCCCCCCTTCGTCCTCGGCGACGAGGGGGCCGGGACGGTGACCGCCGTCGGGGAGGGGGTCACCGCGTTCGCCGTCGGCGACAGGGTCGGGTGGGCCCAGGCGAACGGCAGTGAGAGCACGCTCGTCAACCAGCCCGTGGAGCCGCTCGTCACCGTCCCCGACGGGGTCGACCTCGAGATCGCCGCGGCCGCCCTGCTCCAGGGGATGACGGCGCACTACCTCGCGAACAGCACGTATGCCGCCGGGCCCGGTGACGTCGCCCTGGTGCACGCCGCGGCGGGCGGGGTGGGGCAGCTCCTCGTCCAGCTGCTCGTCGCCAAGGGGACCACCGTCGTCGCGACGGCTGGGTCGAGCGAGAAGCTCGAGATCGCGAGGCGGCTCGGCGCCGCGCACCTCATCAACTACGCGGAGGTGCCCGACCTCGCGGCGGCGGTCCGCGAGGCCGCCGGTCGTGGGGTCGACGTGGCCTACGACGGGGTCGGCAAGGCGACGTTCGACGCCTCCCTCGCCTCGCTCCGGCCGCGGGGACTCATGGTGCTCTTCGGCGGCGCGAGCGGGCAGGTGCCACCGTTCGACCTGCAGCGGCTCAACGCCGGCGGCTCGCTCTTCGTCACCCGCCCCAAGCTCGCCGACCACCTCGGCGACCGGTCCGAGCTCGAGTGGCGGGCCCGTGAGGTGTTCGAGGCCATCGCGGCCGGGAGCCTCACCATCGAGGTCGGCGGCCGGTACCCCTTCGACCAGGCAGCCGAGGCGTACGCGGCCCTCGAGGGCCGGCGGACCACCGGCAAGCTCATCCTCGTCCCCTCGGGCGGGGACGCTGCGTGACCCGCAGCCTGTTCCGGCACCACCGCATCTGGACCGGTGACCGCGAGTCACCCTGGACCACCGCCCTGCTCGTCGAGGACGGCCGGGTCGTGGCGGTCGGGGACGAGGCGCGTGCCGGCGGTGCCGCCGAGGTGGTCGACCTACCCGGCGCCCTCGTCATGCCGGGCCTGCACGACGCGCACATCCACACCGAGTGGGTGGCCCGAGACCTCGCCGAGGTGGACCTACGGGAGGCCCGCTCGCTCGAGGAGTCCCTCGGACTGATCCGCGACCACGTCGCCTCCTCCCCCGCCGGTCGGCCCCTCAGCTCGGGTCGGTGGAACAGCAACCGGTGGGCCGTCCCCGTGCAACCGGACCGGCACGCCCTGGACTCCGTGACCGAGGACCGGGTGGCCGTCCTCGACTCCGTCGACGGCCACACCGTCTGGGCCAACTCCCTGGCCCTGCACCGGGCCGGGATCACCCGGGACACCCCCGACCCCGTCGGCGGCGAGATCGTCCGCGACGCGCAGGGCGAACCCACGGGCATCCTGCGCGAGTCCGCCCAGCGCCTCGTGGACCCGCTCATCGAGGGTGAGGGCGCCGAGCCGCTCCGGCCCCTCCTCGAGCGCTGCCAGCAGTGGCTGCTGTCCGTCGGGCTGACGAGCATCACTGACATCGACGGCGAGGACGCCCGAGCGGCCTACCTCGCGATGCACGCGGACGGCGCACTCCGGTTGCGCGTGACCAAGTGCGTCCGCGACCCGGACCTCGAGCGCGCCGTGGCCGAGGGCCGCCGCTCCGGTCAGGGCGACGACCGCTTCCGGGTGGGGCCGGTCAAGTTCTTCAGCGACGGGGCCCTCGGGTCGCACACCGCCCACATGAGCGAGCCCTATGTCGGCAGCATGGCCGGGCACGGGTCGTGCGGCATCGCGGTCACCCCGTATCCCGTTCTGGTGGAACGGATCCGCATGTCCCTGGCCGCGGGCCTCGACGTCGCGACGCACGCGATCGGGGACGAGGCCAACCGGCTCGTGCTCGACGCATTCGGCCTGATGCGCGAGGAGGGCCACCGCGGCATCCTGCGCATCGAGCACGCCCAGCACGTGCGGCCCGTCGATCTGCCACGGTTCCGCAGCCTCGACGTCGTCGCGTCGATGCAGCCGAGCCACTGCACCGCGGACCTCGAGCTGGCCGACGAGATCATCGGGCCCCGCCGCCTTGCCTCGTACGCCTGGCGCTCCTTCCTCGACGCCGACATCCGCGTCGCCTTCGGCTCGGACGCGCCGGTCGAGGACCCCAACCCGTTCTACGGTCTCCACGCGGCGGTGACCCGACAACGCCCGGACGGCACCCCCCTTGGGGGCTGGCGGCCCGAGGAACGGGTCACGCTCGACGAGGCGGTCCGCGCCTACACGGTCGGGGCCCAGGCAGCCGTCAGGCGTACTGACGTGGGGCGCCTCGCCGCCGGTCAGCTCGCCGACTTCATCTGTGTCGACCGCGACCCCTGGGCCCTCGAGATCGTCGACCCGATGGCGATCCGGGACACCACCGTGCTGCAGACCTGGGTGGGCGCGGAGCTCGCCTTCGAGCACTGAGCCCAGCACACCCCGTCCCACCGAGAACGCGCCTCGGGGACCGAGCCCAGCGGCACACCCCGCCCCACCGAGAACGCGCCTCGGGGACCGAGCCCAGCGGCATACGGCTGGCTCGTCGGACACCCGAAGTCCCGATCTCACCCCGGGACCCCGCTTCAGCCCCCTCACGGGCCTCAGTTCCAGTGTCTGACGGGCCTGTGGACATCTCCGGGGGCGGGCAACCCGGATCAGGCACCGTGGCCCCATGACCGAAGTGGCAGACCGGCTGGCCCGTCTCGGCGGGGTCGCGACGCGACAAGAGCTGCTCGCAGTGCTCACCCGCAACGAGCTGCGCCGGGCCATCGACGACGGCCAGATCGAGCGGGCCAGGCGCGGGCGCTACATCCTGGGACCGGGCGACGCCGCGATCCGACTGGCCCACGAGCTGTCCGCGACCGTCGGGCTCCGCTCGGCTGCACTGGCCCACGGCTGGAAGGTGAGGACCACCCCGTCGCGTCCGGAGCTCATCGTCCCGCCGGGACGCAAGGTGGCCGGTGAAAAGCGCGCCACCTTCCGCAGGTCGAAGCTCGCGGAGGGCGACAGGGAGGGCCCGTTCACCACTCCGATGCGCACCGTCATCGACTGTGCCCGCGCCTTGCCGCTGACCGAGGCGCTCTCCGTGGCCGATTCGGCCCTTCGCAGCCGGACACTGCGGGCGAGCGACTTCCTCGCGGCCGCCGCCATGGTTCGTGGAGCAGGACGAACCCGCGTCCTCCGGGTCCTGCTCAACGCGTCGGGCAAGGCGGCCAATCCTTTCGAGTCCACGCTCCGGGCCATCGGCCTCGGCGTGCCGGGCCTGGACCTGCGTCCTCAGGTGCCGTTGCGCGTGGCGGGCAAGCGCGTGGTCCCCGATCTCGTGGACGAGACGCTGCGGCTGGTCGTCGAGGCCGACAGCCACGAGTTCCACACGGAGCGAGACCAGCTCGACAGCGACTGCTGGCGCTACGACGAGCTGACGCTGGGCGGGTGGCGGGTGTTCCGGTTCTCGTGGCCGCAGGTGATGCACCGCCAAGCCTGGGTCACGTCGGTGCTGACCAGGGCCGCGGGCGCTGTGGACCTCCGGACATACAAAGCTGCGATGGACGCCGCCCGCCGCGCGTGACGTGAAGCGCACACTCGGGTTGTGATGTCTGAACGGCCGGCCCCGCCGGAGTAGCGTCGGGCCATGGAAGGCCACCGTTACGTCTACACCGACAAGCAGCAGCCCACCGTCCACGGCGCCATGGCGGCGGTCTCCTCGGAGATCCGTGAGCGCGCGGCGGAGCACGGCATCGACCACGTCGTCCTCGAGCTGGTCAACCTGCGCGCCTCACAGATCAACGGCTGCGCCTTCTGCCTCCACCTCCACACCCACATGGCCCTGCGCGCCGGCGAGTCCCCGCAGCGGATCGCGGTGCTCCCCGCCTGGCGTGAGTCCGGACTGTTCACCCGGGTCGAAGAGGCTGCGCTGCGGATCGCGGAGGCCGTGACCCGGGTCGCCGAGCGGCACCTCACCGACGACGAGTACGACCTGCTCCGTGAGGACCTCACCGACGACCAGCTGGCGTTGCTCGTCTACGCGGCGTCGATGATCAACGCCTTCAACCGGATCTCGATCCTCAGCCACCACCCGGTGACCTACCGCGAGGAGTTCGGGGCACTCCCGAGAGGGAGCCGGCCTGCGACGTGACCGTCCTCAGTCGTTGCCGGGGACGACGGCGAGCAGCAGCGTCGCGAAGAGCGTCAGCGCACCCACGACGACGAGGAAGATCCCGATGATCCCGACGCCGCCCGCGCCGTCAACGGTCGACGTGAGCCGCCGCCGACGGCCGAGGACGGCGAGCAGTGTCCCGGCGACGACCCACGCCAGACCGATGAGGAGCCCGGCGAGGACGCCGGCGTTCCAACGCACCGGCCGGTTACCAGAGGGCGGCGACGAGCGTCGCCGCGAGCCCGGCCGCGCCCGTCGCGTCGAGCTGGGTCCGCGCCGACTTGTTCTTGCGGGAGCGGGCGTGGCCGATCTCGGCCAGGGCGACGATGACGAGCGCCAGGACGAGCTTGGTGGTGATCTTGGGGTAGTTGAGCGACCACTCGGGCTGCAGCGGACCCTCGAGCAGGCCGACGATGAGGATGCCGGTGAGCAGCTGCAGCCGGGCCGCCCAGACGATGGGGACCGGGAAGCGCTTGGCGCCGCGGGAGAGCACCCACCCGCCGACGATGACGGCCATGCCGAGCAGATGAAGGACGACGACAAGGTCGTAGAGGAATTCCATGCGGGCATCCTATGGAGCAGCCGCGACCAGGTCGGGCAGGTGGTGCCACGAGTGGCTGAGACGCAGGTCGCCCAGGTCGTCGAGGGACACCCATCGCGCGTCCGCCGTGGTGCCTCCGACGTCGTGGATGACGACGTCTCGCGGCTCGGGGCAGGTGGCCCGGTAGACGATGCGCACGGCGTGGAAGTCCTCGAGCACTCCGCCCGGGGCCCGGCCGATCCAGTGCGACGACTGCACCTCGAGAAGGGACTCCACCTCGATCCGTTGGCCGGTCTCCTCCCACACCTCCCGGTGCACGGCCTCAATGGGCGACTCACCGTCGTCGAGGCCCCCACCGGGCAGCCCCCAGTCGCCCGCCACGTGGGTCTGGTCGTTGAACTGCGTCAGGAGCAGTCCGTGCCGGCTCGTCACGAGCGCGTAGGCCGCCACCCGCTGGTAGGGGTCACCCACCTCGTCGGGCCCGACGCCGGGGTCGCGGGGGACGTCCTCCTCCTTGAGCCGTATGCCGCTCAGCTCGCTCACGCGATAGCTGACCTCGAGCGCCCCGCCGTCCACGACGTCTGCCGCCAGGGCGGACTCGGCGAGCCAGCCCTGCCGCGCGAGGAGCGCCTCGGGGTGCTCACCGTGGGCCAGGCGACCTGCGTCCACGCGCGTGCCGTCCCGGTGGGAGCCGAGGACCCGGATGCCTCCCGGGACGTTGGTCCTCACCGGTGACTGGCCTTGCCGGTCAGGGCGATCGCGCGCTCGTACTCCGCGACCGCGAGCGCCGCCACGTGCGGCCAGTCCTGCTCCGGCGAGTGATCGAGGTTCCATCGGCGCATCCGCTCGACCCTGCCGCGGTCCACGGCGAGGCCCGCGAGCGCCCCGGCCATGACGGCGTCGTCCGGCACGATCAGGCCGCCGACGTCGTGGGTCACGAACTCGCCGACCCCGGACCCGGCCCGGGCCACGACGGGCAGGCCTGCCGTTCGCGCCTCCAGTGCTGCGATGCCGAAGGACTCGAGCTCGGACGGTGAGACGTAGACGTCGGCCGCCGCATACCGTTCGCGCAGCTCGTCCCGCGGGACCCGGCCGGGGAGGGACACCCACCCGATGCCGTGGGTGTCGAGGTACGACTCGACCCTACGGCGGTCCGGTCCCTCGCCGAGGATCGTCAGGCTGAGGGATCCCCGGCCGGCCAGCCGCTCGGCGCGCGCGACGAGCTCGACGAGGGCCCGGGGTCGCTTGCGGGGCGCGAGACGCATGGCGGTGATGAGTCGGAGCGGCGGAGATTGCACACTCGATGGTTGGGCCGCCCCCTGCGTCGAGTGGGCACTGCGTGACGGACGCCAGTGCGCGACGTCGATGCCGTTGGGCAGGACGGTGACCGCCGCCGCCGGGCCGACGAGCTCGCGCAAGGGCGCCGCTGCGACGCCGGACACCGCCGACATCGCCACCCCGCGGGCGGCCCACCGGTGCACGAAACCCGCCACCGCAAAGCCCGGCGCGACCTGGCCGAGCATGCAGTGCCAGGTCATCGCCGTCGGCAGGCCCAGATCGAGTGTGACGCGGGTGCCGTCCCACGCGAAGGGTGAGACGACACCGGTCTGGACGTGGGCAACGTCGAAGCCGCCAGCGGTCAGCCGGCGGCGAAGCTCGCGAGGCGCGAGGGGGTTGACCGGCAGCTCCCACGGGAGCCGGATCGCCAGTCGGTGCACGGGGATGCCGTCCACGGGCGTGATCTCGCCGCGCAGCTGCCCTTCGGGACCGGGCGTCGCGGTGAACACCTCCACCTCGTGCCCCAGAGCGACCAGATGCTGAGCAAGGTCGTGGGACTGCACCTCGATCCCACCCAGCCGGGGCAGGTAGCAGTCGGTCAGCAGCGCCACCTTCACGGGATCACTCTGTCATGCGTCGACCCGTTCCGAGGAGGCCGGCCCGGACGCTCGCGAGGAGCATCCGACCGTCACCGAAGACGGGCAGGAGGAAGACGACGTGTGCTGCATACCACCAGGCGAGTCCCGACGCGGGAAGCGCCACCCACCACGCCGCCGCGGCGAGGAGGCAGGCGCCCGGTCCGCCCACGGCCACGAGTCCGACCTGCCGGGACGACAGGGCGCCCACCGGTGCGACGGAGAAGCGCCACGCCGTGCGCTCCAGGGTGATGTGGGTGATCCCCGGCATCCGTCGGAGCAGGACGACGTGGGTCGCCTCATGCAGGGCGAATGAGCCGACGAGACCCACCACGACCATCCTGCCGAAGCCCGCCGCCACGTCGAGGAGGCTGCGGTCGCCCGACAGGGCGAGCCAGATCGCTGCGCCGGTGAACTGCACGACCACGAGACCGAGCAGCGGCCAGACCTGCGCCGCCACTCCCCCGACGACGTGGCGCAGCTGCACCTCGGCAGCCGGCCACGTCCGCACGCCAGCCATGGGACCGCTCCCGGATCAGGTCAGCCCGGTAGGCCTTGAGAGCGTGGAAGGCGAGCTGGGTGAGGGTGACGAGCCCGAAGAGGACCACGAAGACCACGATCAGACCCACGGGGTCGTCCACCCCCATCGACGAGCCGATGACCCCCTCCCGCACCTCGCGGGTCTCGAAGAAGACCGCGCCGAAGAGGCCCTCCTTGCGAATGTTGTCCTCATCCGTCGAGAACATGAGATAGAGCAGAGCTCCCGCCGCGACCACGAGCGTGAGCAATGCCGCCCCGACCGCGCTGTTGACGACCAGAAGCGCCTTCTTCATTTCTTCTCCTTGAATCAGTTGCTCGTATTCCTTGAACGCTGTACCAGACCACGAGAATGGCCGTTCCGAGGGCAATGGTGAAAACCACCGGGGGTGGCAGCTGGAGAATTCCCAATGCGATTCCCCCCAGGCCGAGAACAGCGGCGGTGATGGCCAGCCCGAGGAACACGGAGAAGGGATTGTCGTTTTCCGCGGGAAAGGCAATTCCGATGCAGATCGCGATGAGGGCCCCCCCGGCACAGCCGACCAGGGCGGGGGCCGAACCGCCGAGCTCGCCCGGGCGAACCGCGGCCACGACCGCCACGGACGGGACGGCCAGTGCCAGCAGGAGGACGAACTGGGCCTTGACGAGGCGTCCGTAGGTCCGCCAGGCCGACGCCCCGTCGGCCACCAGCACGCGCAAGGGCTCCGTCGAGGCGAACTGGTAGAGGCCGCTCATCGAGAGCACGGCGAGCGCCCACAGCGGGTTGGCCACGGGCTCGAGGCACAGACCGACGAAGACGGCCACCGCGACGGCGATCGCCAGCCACGTCTGCGAGCTGCGCAGCAGGCACCGGTCGTACGGGCCGAGACGGCGGGCGACCGGCCAGCCGAACGGCACGTTGAGGTAGCGCGAGTGGGGAACGTGCTCGCTGGGGGTGGCCCAGAGCGCGACGGCCACGAGTGTCACTGCGGCCAGGAGGAACACGCCCGCCATGGCGACGGGTCCATACTGGTGCGTGAGCCAGGCGAGGGCTGCGACCCAGACGAACTCGGTGCGGTCCGAGAGGTAGGCCGCGGTCGCCTGGGAGGAGAGCGGCCCCAACCTCGACGCGTAGAGCGTGAGCAGGCCGAACATGATGAGGATGAGAAGGATGCCCTGGACGCGCCTCAACCCAATCAGGGACAGGACCCGTCCGAGCACGAGGTAGGCGGCGCTCAGCGCGAGGTAGGTGAGGATGATCGGGAAGACGATCGCCTCGAGCAGCCTCGGCACCACAGCCGGTCCCAGCAGGGCGACCGCTGCCGCGGTGAGGGAGGTGAACCCGACGGCGGAGACCATGCCGGCCATCGTGGCCTCGTAGATGAGCAGGGCCGCCGCTCGCTCCCGGTTGGTCAACGGCAGGTGGAAGCTCAGCTCCAGCATCCCCGATGCGTTGAGGAACAGGACCTTGACGAGGAGAAAGGCGATCTGGACCCAGAGCACCACGGAGACGGTCGACATCTCGAACAGCAGTCCCCACACCTTGGGTTCGGAGGCCATCGGCTCGAGGAAGAAGTACGCGGCGATGGCCCCCGTGACGAGGATGGTGCCCACCGCCGCCAGCGCGAGCACCTTCACGGGTCTTCGAAGTTAGCCGGGCAGGGTCCGGGTCCGCGTCGGTGACGTGAGGGGCCCGTGACCTCGGTGATCATGGCTGTTGTCTACGCAGTCGTGTCACGAAGTGAGGTCACGGGCTTGAGCCAGCCTACGCAATGTCAGCATGTCCACGACCCGGCTGAGCACGCCTCCCGGCTGCTCGGCCTGGAGGGGGTCGCCGTGCAGCGAGTTGAGCTCGACGCGTTCGGGGGACGGGTGGTGCACGTGGTCACCGAGGACGAGACGGCGGCGGCGTGCCCGTCCTGCGGGGTGTTCTCCACCTCGGTCAAGGAACGAGTCCGTACCCGCCCACGGGATGTGCCGCACGGTCGGGTGCCGTTGCGGCTGGTGTGGCACAAGACGAGGTGGCGGTGTCGCGAACCGCTCTGTGACAGAGTGACGTTCACTGAGTCCCTGCCGCAGGTCCCGGCCCGTACGCGGCTGACCATGCGGCTGCGGCAGCTGGTCGGGGCCGGTGTCGCCGACGGGTTCTCCTGCGTGCTGGCCGCGGCCCGGGCGCACGGGGTGTCCTGGCCGGTCGCGCACGCCGCGTTCGTCGAGCACGTCACCCCTCTCCTCGAGCAGGAGCTGCCGGCGGTGGCCGTGCTCGGGATCGACGAGACCCGCCGCGGCAAGCCGGTCTGGGCCCAAGACCCGGTGACGGGTCGGTGGAAGGTGCTGCACGACCGGTGGCACACCGCCGTCGTGGACGCGGCCGGCACGGCCGGGCTGCTCGCGCACATCGACGGACGGACCGCCTCGTCTGTAGCCGGCTGGCTTGCCGGCCAGCCGGATGCGTGGAGGACGCAGGTGACGCATGTGGCGATCGACTTGTCCGCCTCGTACGCCAAGGCCGTGCGCGACGCCCTTCCGGACGCGGTCCTGGTCGCCGACAAGTTCCACCTCGTCGCACTCGGCAACCAGATGCTCACCGAGGTGCGCCAGCACGCCACCCGGCAGGCCCGCGGCCGCCGCGGCCGGAAGAAGGACCCCGAGTGGGCCGCCCGCCGGCGGCTGCTGCTCGGCCACGAACGGCTCACCCACGATGCGTTCGCGAGGCTCTGGAACGCGCTGGTCGACGCGGGCGAGCCGGGCGCCGAGGTGCTGCACGCGTACGCCGTGAAGGAGCGACTGCGCTCCCTGCTCGCGCTGGCCCCGGGCGCGGACCGTGAGCTCATCTCGCACCGGCTGTACCGGTTCTACGCCCAGGCCGCCGCGAGTGACCTGCCCGAGGCCCACCGCCTCGCGCAGACCATCGAGACCTGGTGGCCGGCCGTGCTCGCCGCGATCACCACCGGCTACACCAACGCCCGCTCCGAGGGCTACAACCGCCTCGCCAAGCACGTCGGACGGGACGCCTTCGGCTTCCGCAATCCGGTCAACCAGAGACGCCGGATACGGTGGGCCTGCACCCGCCAACACCGGCGGGCGTCAGCCACGACTCACCACACACTGCCCGGCTAAGTTCGATGAGCCACCTTCACCGCGGTGGAGCGGAGCACGCCCATGCGGGTCACCCGGCGGATGAAGAAGCGCAGGAGCATCCGAGCCAGGACCAGTGAGCTGCGCAGTCTCATGGACGGGGCTCCGCGTCCAGGTGGCCGAAGACCATCGCCGAGAGGGAGCCGTGTTCGTCGATGACCGAATCCGTGCTCGCGTCGGTCACGAGCACACCGTGGTCGAGGAAGAGGACGCGGTCCGCGAGCCGTTCGAGCAGCGCGAAGTCGTGCGTGCAGAGGATGACCGAACGACCTTCGGCCCTCAGCCGCGCCAGCTCCTTCTCAGTCCGGTGGAGTGCCTCGATGTCGATCCCGTTCAAGGTCTCGTCGATGATCGTGAGCGGGCGGCGCATGAGCAGTGCTGAGACGAGCTGCGTCTTCTTCCGCATCCCGTGGGAGTAGTCCTCGATGAGGTCGTCGTAGCGTCCCGCCATCGAGAAGGTCTCGAAGAGCCGGTCTGCAGCCGTGTGCTCAACCGCGACGCCATAGAGCCGCCCGAGCATCTCGATGTACTCGCGGCCCGTGAGGAACTGCGGTAGGTAGTCGTTGCTCGCGAGGTACATCGCCACCGACTTGGCCGCGGGCGAGGCGTGCTCGTGGCCGCCGACGGCGATCGTCCCGGACTGCAGTCGGAGCAGGTCGAAGACCGTCTTGATGAGGGTCGACTTCCCCGAGCCGTTGGGGCCGAGCAGCCCCACGATCTCGCCGGCGTCGACCGTGAAGCCGACCTCCTCGAGGACGGTCACGAACCCGTCGTACGAGTAGGTGACCCCAGAGACTTCAAGCGCTGGCATGGCGGTGTCCCTTCTCGGTGCAGCGTGCGGTGCGACGGGTGACCGGCCCAGGCATCCTGGGCCGTGAGCCGGCCACCCGTCGTCGAGCTCAGCGGGTCGGCGTCAGCCGGTCACCCGCTACACACACTCGAAGTAGACGCTCAGCCCGAAGTTCCGGAACGACCAGCGACCGGTCAACTTCAGTATGGAGACGGTGGTCAGGGACATCGCTGGGACAGACATGCGAACCACTTTCCTTTCCGTGAACTCGTTTTCCCCTGAGTCGTTCAAAGATGAACGAAAAACGTCGCGTTCTGGATAGAAAGGGCCCCCTGCGACGCGTTTAGCCAAGCAATGGGGCGACTCCCGTGTCAACCCGGCGACGGCGAATACCGAGATTATTTACTCGCCCTTTACCCATACCGCCGGTAGCCCTGGACGCCGGGACCCGGCCCGGGCGCACCAAGGCACCGCGAGGAGGTCGTCCTCGGCTAACGTGGCTCGACCGGTTGCACCAGCGGGTGGCACGACCGGGTGGCACGGGGCCCACGCCTCGAAGTTGACGGGGGAACGCGGCGGGATGCGCAAAGATGGCCGAGACATGTCGTACACCCTCCTGGCGTTCCACGCGCACCCTGACGACGAGGCGCTCCTCACCTCGGGGACGATGGCGCGCGCCGCGGCGGAAGGGCACCGGGTCGTCCTCGTCGTCGCCACCTACGGCGAGCTCGGACTGGCATCGCAGGCGTATGCGGCCGGCGGCCTCGCCATCCAACGCCGGCGCGAGCTCGAGGAGAGCGCCCGGGCACTGGGCGTCGGACGCGTCGAGCACCTCGGCTATGCCGACAGCGGCCTGGACCCGGACCCGCCGCCGGATCCACCGGGACGCACCAGGTTCGTCAGGGCCGACACGGACGAAGCAGCCCGACGGCTGGCTGCGATCCTCTGGCAGGAGCGGGTCGACGTCCTCCTCGGCTATGACGCCAACGGCGGGTACGGCCACCCGGACCACCGGAAGGTCCACGCGGTCGCGCGCCGTGCCGCAGAGCTCGCCGGCACCCCGAGGCTGCTCGAGGCGACGGTCCCACGCGACACCATCTCCAGCGCCCTCGACCTGGTCGGCAAGGTCTACCGCTTCCCCCCCGAGTTCGACCGAGTCAGCTTCGAGCGCGCCTTCTCCGCGCGGAGCGAGATCACCCATCGGATCAACGTCCGGCGGCACATCCCGGCCAAGCGGGCCTCGATGCGGGCCCACGCCTCCCAGTCGAGTGCCGACGGCGGCGCCGACCGCACCCTCGCCGCCTTCCTTCGGATCCCACGGCCCCTCTACGACCTCGTGTTCGGGCGGGAGTGGTTCGTCGACGCGACCCCCCACCTGACGGGCCGCGGATCGGGAAGTGAGCCCAGCGGCATACAGCATGACGTCTTCGCGGGCCTGACGTGACCGGCACGCGGGTCCGGAAGGCCATCCAGTTCGTCGTCGGGATCGGGCTGGCCGTCTTCCTGCTGTGGTGGGGCCTGCCGCGCATCGCGCACACGACGTGGACCGACGTCTGGCGCACCCTGTCGGGGCTGCGGCTCGGGACCGTCGTCGGCCTCACCGTCCTCATGATCTCCGGGCTGTGGCTCGTCACCTTCCTCTACACCGGCTCGCTCAAGGGTCTGACGCATGCGCAGGCGATGATCGTCAACGCCTGCGGCAGCTCGATCGGCAACCTCCTCCCGGGGGGCGGCGCGGCCGGCGTCGTCGTCACCTACAAGCAGCTGCGGTCCTGGGGTTTCCTCCGTCGCGACATCTCGACCATGGTGATCGTCACCGGCGTGTGGAACGTCCTCGCCCGCGTCGTCCTGCCCGTCGTCGGGATCCTCGCGATCCTCGTCGGGATCGGCCATCTCAACCCCGTCGTCGCCCAGGCCGCCGTCATCGGAGCGCTCATCGGGCTCGCCGTCATCGTCGCCTTCTGGGGCATCCTCGCCTCCGAGGTCTTCGCCCACAAGCTCGGTTGGTGGGCGACGCGGGCGTGGCGCCGGGTCCGCGGGAGGAGGGCCGCGCACACCGACCTCGAGAAGACGATCGTCGGCATGCGCCACGACATCATCGAGATCGTCCGCTACGGCTGGCTCGAGATGACCTACGGGCTGATCGGCTTCTTCGGCGTCTACTACATCCTCTTCTGGTTCTGCCTCAACTCGATGGGCGTCCAGATGCCGTTTGCGTACATGTTCGGTGCCTACACCGTCGGACGGCTGCTCACCGCGGTCGGCATCACGCCCGGCGGGCTCGGAGTGACCGAGGCCGGGACCGCCGCCGTGCTCGTCGGGTGGGGCGCCGACCCGGCCCTGGCCACCGCGGGGGTCGTCCTCTTCTCCCTCTACACCCACTTCTTCGAGGTGCCCCTCGGAGTCCTCGGCTGGTTCCTGTGGTCGATCAGCCCCAAGACGATCCCGGCCGACGAGGATCACCACGAGGGCATCACCCGAGCCTCCGTCAGCGTGCCGGGGCTCCACGAGCAGCTGACGACAGGCGAACACGGCCGCCGGCCGCGCCCAGAGCAGATCCAGCGAAACCAGAAAGAAGGAACGGGCCGTGGCCAACGACGCTGTGGGGATGGAACGGATCTGGCTGGGCAGCTACGCCGAGGGCGTTCCCGCTGACATCGAGCCCGTGACACAGTCACTGACCGACCTGTTGGACGCCGCAGTTGCGCGGTTCGGGGACCGGGTGGCCCTCGAGTTCTTCGAGGCAGAGACGACATATGCGCAGCTCGACGCGCAGGTGGCGCAGGCTGCGGAGGGCCTGCGGCGGCTCGGGGTCCGCAAGGGCGACCGGGTGGCGCTGGTCCTGCCCAACTGTCCTCAGCACGTCGTCGCCTTCTACGGCGTGCTCCGACTCGGCGCCGTGGTGGTCGAGCACAATCCGCTCTACACGGCGACCGAGATGGCGACGCAGTTCACGGACCACGAGGCCACGGTCGCCATCGTCTGGGACAAGGTCGCCCCCATCGTGAGCAAGCTCCCCGGTGTCACGCACGTCATCGCCGTCAACCTCGTCCACGCCATGCCCCTCGTCAAGCGGCTCGCTCTCGGCCTCCCCGTCCCGAAGGTGCGCGCCCTCCGGTCCGCCCTCACCGGGCCCGCGCCCGGCAGCATCCCGTGGGGGCAGCTGCTGCGGCAGGGCCGGATCGACCCGAACCACCCGAAGCCGGCTGTGGACGACCTCGCCGTCATCCAGTACACGAGTGGCACCACGGGTGTCCCGAAGGGGGCCATGCTGAGCCACCTCAACCTCGCCGCCAACGCCGCGCAGGGCCGGGCGTGGGTTCCCGGCCTGGTCCCGGGCCAGGAGGTCGTCTACGGCGTGCTGCCGATGTTCCACGCGTACGGGCTCACGCTGTGCCTGACGTTCGCGATGAGCATGGGTGCCCGGCTGGTGCTCTTCCCGAAGTTCGACGTCGACCTGCTCCTGGCGGCTGCGAAGAAGCACCCTCCGACGTTCATCCCCGCCGTGCCGCCGATCTACGAGAAGTTCGCCTCTGAGGCACGGGCCCGCGGTGTCGACCTGTCCACGGCCCGCTTCGCGATCTCCGGGGCGATGGCCCTGCCGACCGAGACGCTCGAGCTGTGGGAGTCGGTGACCGGCGGCCTGCTCATCGAGGGCTACGGCCTCACCGAGTCGTCGCCCGTCGCCGTCGGCAACCCCATCGGCCTCGCGCGCCGCCCGGGCGCGGTCGGCGTCCCCTTCCCGAGCACGGAGATCCGGGTCGTCGACCCCGAACGCCCGACCGTCGACCGGTCCCCCGGTGAGCGCGGCGAGCTGCTCGTGCGGGGGCCCCAGGTGTTCTCGGGGTACTGGAGGAAGCCGGAGGAGACGGCGCTCTCCCTCCTCGACGGAGGGTGGCTGCGCACGGGCGACATCGTCGAGGTGGACGGCGACGGATTCGTCTCGGTCGTCGACCGCATCAAGGAGGTCATCATCACCGGGGGCTTCAACGTCATGCCGTCCGAGGTGGAGACGGTCCTCAGACACTTCCCCGGGGTGACCGACGCCGCCGTGGTCGGGCTGCCGAGGAGCGACGGCAGCGAGGAGGTCGTCGCCGCAGTCACGGTGGAGGACCCGGACGCGTTCGATCCCGAGGCCGCCCGGGAGCACTGCCGCACCCACTTGGCCGCCTACAAGGTGCCCCGTCGGGTCGAGGTCCTCGAGGACCTGCCGAGGACGATCATCGGCAAGGTGCTCCGCCGCGAGGTGCGGGACCTGCTGTTGGCCGGCTGACGCGTTCGCCGTATGCCGCTGGGCTCGTTCTCCGGGCTCGTTCTCCGGGCTCGTTCTCCGGGCTCGTTCTCCGGGCTCGTTCCCGGCTGCTCAGGTCAGCTCGAAGACGATCGCCATCGGCGTCTGCTCCGAGCCCTGCCCGAGCGGGTTGTCGGCGAACATCGCCTCGTACCGCTCCTTGAGGCCCGGCGCGTCCGTGCCGAGGACGTTGCGGCCGATGTCGTTGGCGTCCATGACGACCGTCCCGCCGAAGGTGTCCCGCCATGGCGCCGGCACCCGCTCGCGGATCGCCGCGGACAGCCGGGCCGCCACCTGGTCCGGGTCCTTCGGAGCCAGCTTGGCCGAGACGTTGGCCGGGTACACGGAGTACTCGGTCGGTCCGTCGATGGCGCGGATGTCACCGCCGACCAGGTCGTAGAACAGCCCCCGGCGACCGACGAGCTTGCCGACCGCGCCACCGGCCGACGCGTAGAGCACGCGAGCCAAGCCGGCCTCCTCGATGGCGAGCTGCATCGTGAAGGGTGACCCGAGGCCGATGCCGGCAGGTGTTCGGGTCACGTAGCGCGACAGGATCCGCGCGGGCCGGGAGACCTTGATGTCCCAGATGAAGTACGAGCGCCCCTGGGTGATGGCGACGATCTTCTCCGAGATGAAGAAGTACCACGTGCCCTTCGTGGCGACCTCGTGGTCGGCGCCCGCCTCGGGCAGTCCCGCGAAGAACCGGTCGATGTAGCCGAGGGTCTTGCTGTCGAGGTCGTCCTCGCGGGCGTAGAGCTCGGTGCGAAGGGGGTACCGGCGCACGACCTGCCCATCGTCAAGGGTGAGGTCGAGCTGCTTGCGGGCGTTGGGTTCGTAGTCGGTCTTGACGCGACTGACGGACCCCTGCGCCGCCTCGTCAACCTTCTCGTCGAAGTACTCCTGGAGCCACAGCTCGAGGTTGAGCAGCCGCCAGAACGTCATCGAATCGACGTCGTTGGTGCCCTTGATCCAGCCCTCGAACGCGTGCAGGACCTCGGTCTGGTCGAAGTAGGGCCGCGCCGCGAAGGACTCGGACAGGAAGATGCCGTAGAAGTGGTTCTTGAGCCGCATGAACCACTCGCCCTGCGGGGTCGTGAAGCCGATCTTGTTGCGGCGCCGGTTGATCGACTCGGGCAGCAGGTCGCGCGTGGCGTCCCTGAGGATCCGCTTGTTCCAGCCGTCCTTGATGATGGCCTCGTCGGACAGCGAGAAGATGTACTTGACGACCTCCTTGTCGAGGAACGGCACGCGCCCTTCGAGGGAGAACCGCATGGTGTTCTTGTCCTCGTAGCGCAGCAGTGAGGGCAGCGAGCCGACGAAGAGGTCCTCGACGAGCCGCTTCTTGAGGTTGCTCCCCTCGACGGTGTAGCGCTCCCCCGCGTGCGCGGCGACGAACCCCTTTGCGAGGAGCTGGGTCGTCGGGATGCTCTTGCGCCCACGCAGCTTCGCCTTGAGCTTGAACCGTCCGAGCCGGTAGAGGACGTCGAGGGACTTCGACAGCTCCGCCGCCGCCCTGAGCGCACCCTGGGCCCGCAGCTGCCGCAGGTAGACGAAGTAGTACGGGATGTAGCCGGCCATCATCTCGTCGGCGCCCTGACCGTCGAGGAGGACGGTGACGTGCTTCGTCGCCTCGCGCATCACCTGGTACTGCGCGTAGGGGCCACTCGAGATGAGCGGCTCCTCCTGGGTGCGCACGAAGTCGGCGAGGTCCTCCTTGAACTCCGTCGGCGTCGGCGTGATCTTGTGCCCGGCGACGTGTCCCTTGCAGATCTCGAGGACGTCGTCGACGTAGCGTTCCTCGTCGTTGATCGAGCCGGGAAAGACAGCGGAGAACGTGTTCTGCTGCGCCCCAACGGACTCCGCTGTCCGGTCGTGCTCGTTGAGCAGCCGGTTGATGATGACGGCGACGGCCGACGAGTCGAGCCCCCCGGACAGCGAGGTCCCGACCGGCACCTCCGACTGCAGCCGCAGCCGGACGGCCTCGGTGAGCCGGTCACGGTACTCGCGCGCGGCCGCCTCGTCGTAGGGCCGCTGCTCCCGAGCGAGCTCGAGCAGCTCCTCGCGGAGCCGGGTGAAGGGCCGGCGTTCGACGGTCCCGTCCTCGGCAATGGTCATGACCTCGCCAGGCTCGAGCCGCTCGATCCCGTCGAAGAAGGTCTCCCGGCCGTCCTCGTGGATCCGGAAGCGCAGGTAGCGGTAGATGGTGCGCTCGTTCGGCCGCCTCTCGTAGCGGCCCGACGCGAGGATGGGCTTGATCTCCGAAGCGAACAACCACGCGTCCGCGCCGCCGGCACCCGAGCCAGCTGAGCGGCATACGTAAACGGGTTTGATCCCGAAGTGGTCGCGAGCGAGCGTCAGCGACCGCTCCTGCGCGTCCCAGATGGCGAGGCCGAACATCCCGTTGAAGCGGTCGAACGCCTCGGCGCCCCACTGCGCGAACGACTGGAGGACGACCTCCGTGTCGCTGTCCGTCGTGAAGGTGTGCCCGAGCCCCTCGAGCTCCGCGCGCAGCGGCAGGTAGTTGTAGACCTCGCCGTTGTAGACGATGGTGAACCGCCCGTCGCGGGTCGTCATCGGCTGCTGGCCGTGTGCGCGGTCGATGATCGACAAGCGCCGGTGGGCGAGCCCCACGGGACCATCGGTGAAGAGGCCGTCCCCGTCGGGTCCCCGGTGGACCTGGCAGTCGTTCATCCGCTGCAGGAGCGCCTCGTCCGCCTCGATTCCGAGATAACCCGCGATTCCGCACATGCGGAACACCCTAATGGCCGTATGCCACTGGGCTCGCACCCGCTCGACCCGTCGGTCCCAGCCCTCCCGCGCACCACGACCGAATCGAAAGAGCAGTTCGTCCCCCACCCCCGCGCCGCGATCTTGGGCACGAAAGGGGACGAACTGCTCTTTCGATTGGTGGGGCTACTCCCACTCGATGGTGCCCGGGGGCTTGCTCGTCACGTCGAGCACGACCCGGTTGACCTCGGTCACCTCGTTGGTGATGCGCGTCGAGATCTGGGCGAGCACCTCGTAGGGGACGCGGGCCCAGTCGGCCGTCATCGCGTCCTCCGAGGCGACCGGGCGCAGCACGACCGGGTGTCCGTAGGTGCGGAAGTCGCCCTGGACCCCGACCGAGCGGACGTCGGCGAGGAGGACGACCGGGCACTGCCAGATGTCGCGGTCGAGCCCCGCCTTCGTCAGCTCGTCGCGGGCGATGGCGTCGGCGCGGCGGAGGATGGCGAGCCGCTCGGCGTCGACCGCCCCGATGATGCGGATCCCGAGCCCCGGACCGGGGAACGGCTGTCGCCAGACGATGACCTCGGGCACGCCGAGCTCGAGCCCGACCTGCCTGACCTCGTCCTTGAACAGGGTGCGCAACGGCTCGATCAGCTTGAACTGCAGATCGTCCGGCAGGCCACCGACGTTGTGGTGGCTCTTGATGTTGGCCGCGCCCTCGCCACCACCCGACTCGACGACATCGGGATAGAGCGTGCCCTGCACGAGCCACTTGACGGGGTGCTCCTCGTCGGCGTGCGAACCGACGACGTCGCGGGCGGCCTGCTCGAAGACCCGGATGAACTGCTCGCCGATGATCTTGCGCTTGGCCTCGGGCTCGGTGACCCCGGCGAGCGCCGTGAGGAACCGCTCCTGGGCGTCGACGACGACGAGGTCGACGCCGGTCGCCTCGACGAAGTCCTTCTCGACCTGCTCGGCCTCGCCCTCGCGGAGCAGCCCGTGGTCGACGAAGACGCAGGTGAGCTGGTCACCGACGGCCCGCTGGACGAGGGCCGCCGCCACCGAGGAGTCGACGCCGCCGGAGAGCGCACAGAGCACCCGGTCCTCGCCGACCTGGTCCCGGATCGACTCGACGAGCTCGTCGACGACGTTGCCGGGCGTCCACTCGGGGGTGATCCCGGCGCCCCTGCGGAGGAAGTTCTCGAGCACCCGCTGGCCCTGCTCGGAGTGCAGCACCTCGGGGTGCCACTGCACGCCATAGAGCCGCTGCTCGTCGTTCTCGAAGGCGGCGACCGGCGTGCTCAGGGTGGAGGCCGTGACGCGGAAGCCGTCCGGAACCTCGCCCACCGAGTCTCCGTGCGACATCCACACGACCTGCTCCTCCGGCTGGCCGTCGAAGAGGGTGGAGTCGGTGCGTGAGATGGACGCCTGGGTCTTGCCGTACTCCCTCGCTCCGGTGCGGTCCACCGTCCCGCCGAGCGCCTGAGCCATCGCCTGGAAGCCGTAGCACATACCGAACACCGGCACGCCTGCGTCGAGCAGCGCCGCGTCGAGCCGCGGGGCCCCGTCCTCGTAGACAGAGCTCGGCCCGCCGGAGAGGATGATCGCGGCGGGCTCCTTGGCGAGGATCTCGGCGGCCGAGATCGAGTGCGGCACCACCTCGCTGTAGACCTGCGCCTCGCGGACCCGCCTCGCGATCAGCTGTGCGTACTGGGCGCCGAAGTCGACGACGATGACGGGGTGGGCCTGGAGGTCGTGCGCTTCACTCACCCGGGAAGCCTATCGGCCGGTGACTCAGGCGACGTAGGCCCGCTGGAGCATCGCGGAGATCTCCTTGGTGTTGCGGTGCTCCGCGATCCACGGCAGGACCGGGACGAAGCCCGCAAGCAGGTTGAGCACGATGCGCTTGAAGCCCCACGCGACCTTGACGCCGAGGTTGGCAACCGACGCGGCGAAGCCCATGTAGATGAAGCCGTGGATGTAGCTCCAGTTCTCGGTGAGGAAGTTCTCCTGCTCGAAGCCGTACTTCATGATCATCTCGGCGATGAGGATGAACAGCGCGATGCCGGCGACGATCGCCATGACCCGGTAGATGGTGAGGGCCGTCCGGATCTGCTTCGGCTTGGCCAGGTTGGTCGGGTACGTGCTCACGCGTGCGCGTCCTCTCTCGATGCGACCGGCTCGGAACTGGCCGGCTGCTGCTCTGCTCGGAACATCTTCCACCACATCCACATCGCGAACAGACCGAACACCCACCACTGGACCGCGTACGCGAGGTTCCTGAGGTTGAGCGGCGTGTCGAGGTCGGGCGGCGGCACCCGGGTGAGGGCAGGGTCGGCTCCGCCGGACCCGCCGGACCCGCCGGACCCCCCGGACCCCTCGGACTCGGAGCCGGCCAGCAGCACGACGTTGTAGAGGTCGCCGGGCCACTCGTTGACGAGCTGGGCCAGGTCGATCCCACTGCGCTGCCCGTCCGGCAGGGCGGCGCCGGGGCGCGGGGACTCGCCGGGCCCCAAGGTGCCCAGGACCGTCACCGTGCCCCGCGGTGGGGCCGGGGCCGCTGCGGGGGTGCCCTCGACGAACCCGCGGAGCACCGGCACCACCCCGTCCGAGGTCTGCAGCGCCCCGACCACCCAGGAGCCGACCCGGCCACCCAGCCGACGGTCCGGGACGAGGAAACCCAGCTCAGCGGCATACGTCCCCGTCGCGCTCACCGGCCGGTTCGAGAACTCCGGCTCGAACGCGGAGTGGGGGCTCGTCACCTCGGCGAGCGGCGCACGCGGCAGCGCGGCAGCCGCGCTGACGGCCTCCTTGCGCCCGACGTCCTGGGCGACGCCGAGCTGCCAGAGGCCGAGGAAGACGCACGCGGTGACCGCGAGGAGCATGACGATCGTCAAGCCCACCCAGCGGGGTGTGAGCAGGCCACGGAGCACCCGCCCAGCGTAGGTCACGGGGCGACGGCGGCCGACTGGGGGCTCGTCCGCTTCACCGGCAGCCGGGTCACGGGACCGACGTGGCGGTCCGAGGGGGCATCCGGAGGCTGTCGTATGCCGCTGGGCTCGCCCCCGCACGTCGCCGACCTCAGGCCGGGCCGGGGTGCCCGTCGGGCGGGAGGTCCAGGGTGTGCGCGCCACGAACCACCTTGGTCGCCAGGTAGTGGGCGTTGGCCGCGGACAGGTGCACGCCCGTCGGCACCCGCCGGACCACGTCGATGCCCAGTCCCCGCAGCTGCGCGGCCTTGTCGGGGTTGTTGCTCAGCAGCTCGACGCGCGGCACCGCCAGGGCGTGGAGCATCTGGGCGGCGACGGTGTAGTCACGCTCGTCCTCCTCGAAGCCGAGCGCGACGTTCGCCTGGTAGGTGTCGAGCCCGGCGTCCTGGAGCAGGTAGGCCTCGAGCTTGGCGTAGAGCCCGATCCCGCGGCCCTCCTGCCGCAGGTAGAGCAGGTAGCCGCCCGAGTTCGCCAGCACCTGCACCGCCTCCCGGAGCTGGGCACCGCAGTCGCACCGCTGGCTGCCGAAGACGTCTCCGGTGAGGCACTCGCTGTGCAGGCGCACCGGCAGCGGCGCCGCCGGCTCCGGTCCCAGAGCAGGCGGGGCGGCGCGACTGCCCAGTCCGAGAGCGACGTGCTCGAGCCCGTCGGCCAGCCCGTCGAACGTGAAGAGCCTGGCCGTCGTCTCGAAACCGTCCGGGAACGCGAGCGGCACGGTGACGTGGTTGCGAACCGACGCGGCCGGGAACGGCTGGAGCATGGCCTTCATCCCCTTTCGAAGCGCGACGACAGCGCATAGCGGAGCATCACCACGTCGTCGATCTGGCGAACCTCGGCCAGGGTCGCCCGGCGCTCCGGGTTCCAGGGGAAGTCGCCGTCACCGACGAACCGGCAGGCGGCCGAGTCGCCCACGAAGAACGGAGCGACGACGAGCTGCAGCTCGTCCGCGAGGTCGGCCGTGAGCAGCTGGGTGTGGACCGTGCCGCCGCCCTCGACCATGAGCCGGCGGACACCGCGGCCGTGGAGGTCCTCGAGGACGTGGTGCATCGTGCACGGCTGTCCGGCGTCGACCACGGTGGCGACCCCGCTCAGCCGGGCGGACGCCTCCGGCACCGCCTCGGAGGCGCAGTAGACCAGCTTCTCGGTCTCGCCGACGGTGAAGAAGCTCGCGTTGCAGTCGAGGTCGGCGTGGCTCGTCACCGTCACCTTCGTCGGTGATGCCGGCAAGCCGCGGGACACGCGGTCGGCCCGCCGCTCGGGCGAGCGGACCAGGAGGCGCGGGTCGTCCTTGCGGATGGTGGAGGCCCCGACGAGGATCGCGTCGGACGCCGCCCGCTCGGCGTCGACCCGGTCGAAGTCCGCGGCGTTCGACAGCAGGAGCCGCTTGCTGGCGCTGGTGTCGAGGTACCCGTCGATGGACATGCCGCAGCTCAGGAGGACGTAGGGACGCTCAGGCATGGCGCCCCGCCCCCGCGCGGGGCCACGCCCCGAGCAGCACCAGGGCACCCGGCAGCGCCGCCGCGAGCACGAGCATGCCGTAGACGACGGCGACCGTGAAGCCCTGCGCCGCTCCGAGGCCCGCTGCGCCGAACGCCCACGCCGAGGCGCCTTCGCGCGCCCCCCAGCCCCCGACGTTGAAGGGCACGGTCATCGCGAGGAGCACGAAGAGGGCCAACGGGAGCAGTCGCGACGTCGTGGCGCTGGAGCCGGCCAGCCGTGCTGCGATGACGAAGACGCCCACGTGTCCGGCGACGGCCACTGCCGAGGCGGCGACGACGCCCGGCCAGGTGTGCCTGCCGAGCACTCCTGCGCGGAGCTCGGACACCGCCGCGCGCCAGGTGCGCAGGAGGGCCGGAGCGCCGATGCGCCCGGTCCGGGCCAGCAGCGCCGTCGCGACCGCCCCCGCGAGCACGGCGACGCCGGCCGCGGGCACCCACGAGCGAAGGGGCGACGGGAGGAGCACGAGGACGGGGACCGCGACCATCACCTGGACCACCTGGCCGGCTGACCGCTCCCAGACCACGGAGCGCAGGCCCTTGCCGACGTCCGAGACGTCGCAACCATGACGCACCCCACGGTGCACGTCCCCGAGCACGCCCCCGGGTAGGGCGAGGTTGAGGAACTGCGACCGATAGCACGCCGCGACGGCTGACCGCAGAGAGAGGGCGACACCGAGTCCACGGGCGACGAGTACCCAGCGCCACGCGGAGCACACGGTGCTCATCGCCACGACGGTGCACGCCAGGGCCAAGGAGCCTCCATCGAGCCGACGCACGGCGGCCAGCAGGGGCGCGGCCCCCACCTGCCACAGCAGGACGACGACGATCGCGGCGCCGCTGACCGGGCGCACCCAATCCAGACCGCGGCGCATGCTCGTCCGTCGCCCTCCGTCGTCGGCTCCCGGGTGGACCCCTCGTCAGCGATGACGTCGCGGCGGGCCATCGGGTTCAGCGCTGCTGCTCCCGGTGTGACCGGCGCTCACCGCTGTTCACCGCTGCTCACCGCCGCTCACCGCCGCTCACTTGGTGGAGGACCTCAGAGATCTCCTGCGCCGTGCGCGCCCACTCCGTCAGCTGATCCCTCCGCTGCCGGGCCAGGGACCGAAGCCGTCGTCGGAGAGCGGGGTCGACGAGCCACTGTCGCAGTGCGCCGCCGAGCTCTTCGGTCGCACCTGCTCCCACCAGCAGTCCCGGGCGGTCCCCCTCCGGCGTGGTGCCCAGGGTCTCCGGCACGCCGCCCACCGCGGTCGCGACGACGGGGAGCCCCCGGGCGAGCGCCTCGGTGACCACCATCCCGTAGGTCTCGGCGCGGGAGGCGTGCACGACGAGGTCAGCGGCCGCGTAGGCGCGGTCGAGGTCGGCACGACCGAGCGGGCCGACGAGGTCGGTCCGGTCCGCGATCCCGGCCCGACGAGCCTGCTCGCGGACCGCATGGACGAAGTCGGGTTCGAGCGTCAGCGAGCCGGCACACACGCACCGCCAGTCGAGGTCGGCGACGAGGGCCAGGGCGGAGACGAGCTGGTCGTGGCCCTTCGCCGGGGTCACGGCTGCGACGCAGAGCAGCTCGCCGCCCGTCGCGGTCCCAGGGGCCAGCGCTGCGGCGTCGACGCCCGGTCGGGCGACGACCACGTGGTCCGGGGTGAGCGTCAGGCGGTCCACGAGCCATCGGCGCGTCCACTCGCTCGTCGCCACGACCGCAGCCGCCGCGGACAGCACTCGCCGCTCGCCTTCGCTGAGACGGCCGCCGCCACCGGGGCGGGCAGCATCGGCGGTGCGGGACGGGTCACGCGGCTGGCCCGGAGACGGCCCCTCGTCCATGACGGAGAGTGGCAGGTGGACCAGCACCACGATGCGCAGCCGCCCGGCCTCCGGGAGGAGGACGTCCGCCGCGGACGACGCGACCAGTCCGTCGACGAGCAGCACCGCACCGTCGGGGAAGCCTGACAGGACCCGGGCCAGGGTGCCGAGCGCCCTGCCCCCGGGCTGCGGCCAGTCCCCCGGCATCGCATGCTCGTGGACGGTCCACCCGAGCGACGGGAGGTACTCGGCGACTCGACGGTCGTAGGTGTTGCCACCGCTCGGCCGCCCCGGGTCGTCCACGGCGCTGGGGACGACGAGGTGCAGGTCGGTCACAAGGGCCGCTCGTAGCCGGCCCAGGCGACGTGCGACTCACGGAGGGTCACCGAGATCTCGGTGACCTGCTGGGCGGCGTCGCGCAGGCGCCCGCCGTGGACTCGCTCCGCGACACGGTCCGCGACGGCCTTGGCCAGCGCCTCGGCCGAGGTGTTGACCCCGGCGAAGGCCGGCTCGTCGTCGAGGTTGCGGTAGTTGAGGTCGCTGACGACCTCGTGGACCTCGCTCGTGGCCAGACCGATGTCGACCAGGACGTTGTCGCGGTCGAGCGCCGGACCCCGAAAGGTCACGTCCACCACGAAGGTCGCACCGTGGAGGCGCTGGGCCGGTCCGAAGATCTCTCCGCGGAAGCTGTGGGCGACCATCATGTGGTCCCGCACCGTCACGCTGAACATGGCTGCTCCGATCCGTAGGTGATGGAGTGACAGATGGCGGGCAGGGTGCCGTCCGCGAGCCCGGCCATCACCCTCGGCAGCTCCTCGAACGGGGACGAGCCGGTGAGGAGGGCGTCGAAGGCCGGGTCCCTCAGCAGGTCGAGGGCCAGCGACAGCCGCTGTGTCGGCGTGAATCTCGAGCGGCGGGCGGCGGCCACGGCCCCGACCTGGCTCGCCCGGATGCCGAGGCGCGACGAGTGGAAGGCGCCGCCCAGGGCCAGCTGCACCGGTGCGTCGCCGTACCAGCTGAGCTCGACCACGGTGCCCTCGGCCGCGAGGAGGTCGAGCGACAGCTGGAGCCCGGCGGACGTGGCACTCGTGTGGATGACGAGGTCACACCCGTGCACCGCCGACAGGTCCTCGTCGGGCCGGGCGAAGCCGACGCCGATCCGGGCGGCCACGCTGGCACGGGAGGGATCTGCGTCGACCAGGGTCACCGTGGTTCCCGGGAACCGGCCGAGAAGCAGGGCGACGCAGCACCCGACCATGCCGCCGCCCACCACGGCCACCCGGTCCCCCAGCAGGGGCGGCGCGTCCCAGAGCGCGTTGACCGCGGTCTCGACGGTGCCGGCCAGGACCGCCCGAGACGGCGGCACCCCCTCGGGGACGACCACCACTGCCTCCGTCGGCACGACGTACGCCGTCTGGTGCGGGTACAGGCAGAAGACGGTTCGGCCGGTCAGAGCGGGTGGTCCCTCCTCGACGACGCCCACGTTGAGGTAGCCGTACTTCACGGGAGCCGGGAAGTCGCCCTCCTGGTGCGGAGCGCGCATCGCGGCGCGTTGGGAGGCCGGGACCTCGCCCCGGAAGACCAGCGTCTCGGTGCCGCGGCTCACCGCGGTGCGCAGTGTCCGCACCCGCACGTCGCCGGGGCCCGGGTCAGGGACCCGGACCTCCCGGATCTCGCCCCTGCCCGGCTCGGCGAGCCAGAACGCGCGTGCGCCAGTGGACACGCGCTCAGCCTAACCAGCCCGGCGCAGACTCAGGTGTCGACCCGGGCCGAACTCGGGGCCGTCCGCTGTCGTCCTAGGAGCAAGGGACCGGCGGCCGGAGGTAGCGTGCGACAGATGATCCCGTCCGGGCCGGCCGTGGGCATGGTCGGCGTCGTGAGCCTCCTCGCTGCGCTGCACGAGGTGGTCGGCCTGGGCCCGTCCGGCTGGGTTGCGGGAGTCGGCGCCGGGGCGGTCGTCGCCCTCAGCCTGGGCGGGGGACTCGTTGCCCGAGGCGACCTCGGACTCGGCCGGGCCAACCAGGTCACCCTGCTGCGGGCGGTTCTCGTCTGCGCCGTGACGGCGCTCGTCGCCGATGCCCAGGCGCTGGGTGCGTGGAGTGGTCCGGCGAGGACGAGCCCACGGACCACGGCCGTCCTCGTGGGGCTCGCTGCGGTCGCGCTGGCGCTTGACGCGGTCGACGGGCAGGTCGCGCGACGGACGGGGACGGTCACGCCGCTCGGGGCGCGCTTCGACATGGAGGTCGACGCCCTGCTGGTCCTGGTGCTCAGCGTCCACGTCGCCCCCGGCATCGGCTGGTGGGTGCTGGCCGTCGGCCTGTGGCGCTACCTCCTGCTGGCTGTGGCCGCGGCGGCGCCGTGGCTCCGACGCCAGGTCCCCGCCCGTCGGTGGCGCAAGGTGGTGGCGGCCGTCCAGGGGGTCGTCCTCGTCGTCGCGGCCACGCACCTGCTCGCCCCCTCGGTCCTCGTCGCGGCCCTGACCCTCGCCCTCGCGCTGCTCACCGCGTCCTTCGGCACCGAGGTGCGCGAGCTGTGGCGCCTTCGGGCCCTCGCCCCGGCCACCCGACACGAGCCCTCCGACTCCGGAGCGCGCGGCCCGTTGCTCCGTCTCGGTCCGGTGGCTGACCCGTGACGCGTGTCAGACGGGTGAGCAGGTGGCTTCTCACCGCCGTGGCGGCCGGGCTCGTGTGGTTCGCCCTGGCGGCCCCCGAGAGTGCGTCACGGCTGGGCCTCCTGAGCCTCGTGCGCGTTCCGATAGAGGGGCTCGTGCTCGTGGTCCTGCTGCTGGTCCTCCGCGGCAGACCACGGGCCTGGCTGGAGGCCCTCATCGGCGTGGTCCTCGCGCTGCTCGTCATCGTCCGGGTGCTCGACCTCGGGTTCCGCTCGGCCCTCTACCGTCCGTTCAACCCGGTCACCGACTGGCGGTACGCAGGGTCGGCAGCGGAGCTGCTGGCGGGCTCCGTCGGGCCCGGACCCGCCCTCGTCATCCTCGCCGCGAGCGCCCTTGCCGTCCTGGGCCTCGTCGTGGGCACGCCACTGGCCGTGGCTCGGCTCTCGCGCGTCGTCAACCACCACCGAAGGACGTCGCTCCCGGCCGTCCTGGCGCTGGCCCTGGTGTGGGTCGGGTGCGCGGCCGCAGGCCTCAGCATCCAGCCGGACCTCCCCGTCGCCTCGTCGAGCGCGGCCGCCCTTGCGGTCCGTGAGGTCACCACGACGCGGGCGAACCTGCGCGACCGCGACGTGTTCGCCACGATGATCCCGGCCGATCCGTGGCAGCAGAGCCGCGACGCCGACCTGCTCCTCGCGTTGCGGGGCAAGGACGTCCTCCTCGTCTTCGTCGAGAGCTACGGGCGGGTCGCGGTCGAGGGCTCACCCGCAGTGTCGACGGCGCTCGACGCGGCAACAGCGCAGCTCGACGCTGCTGGTTACTCGAGCCGGAGCGCCTGGCTGACCTCGCCGACCTTCGGCGGCACCAGCTGGCTCGCGCACGCCACCCTCCAGTCCGGCCTGTGGGTCGACAGCCAGCAGCGCTACGACCAGCTCCTCGACGCTCGACGGCTCACCCTCACTGGAGCGTTCTCCCGAGCGGGATGGCGTGTGGTCGACGTCGTCCCGGCCAACCGGCGGGACTGGCCCGAGGGGAAGGCGTTCTACGGCTACGACCTCGTCTACGACGCGCGCACCCTCGGGTACGCCGGGCCGGGGTTCGGCTATGCCCCCATGCCGGACCAGTACACGTTGGCCGCCTTCAACCGCCTCGAGCTGGAGCCATCCCCCCGAGAGCCGGTCATGGCCGAGATCGACCTCGTGTCGAGCCACGTGCCGTGGGCCCCGCTGCCGCACGCGGTGAGCTGGGCCTCCATCGGGTACGGCTCGGTCTTTCTCGCCCAGGCGGGCCGGGCCACGCCGCAGTCGGTCGTGTGGAGCAGCAACACCACGGTGCGCACGGCCTACGGCCAGAGCGTGGCCTACTCCCTCGACAGCACGTTCTCCTTGCTGGGGCACGTTCGGGACCGGGACCTCGTCCTCGTGGTGCTCGGTGACCACCAACCCGCGCCGATCGTCTCCGGCCCCGGCGGCGGCCACGACGTTCCCATCAGTGTCGTCGCGCGCGACCCCGCGGTCCTGGACCGGATCGCGGCCTGGGGCTGGAGCGAGGGGCTGCGGCCCGGTCCCCGGTCTCCCGTGTGGCGGATGGACCGGTTCCGGGACCGGTTCCTCGCGGCCTACGGCCCCGGTCCAGGTGGCTGAACCACCCGACCGCGGGGATCGTCCTCGAGTGGAGAAGGTCCACCTCCTCGGCGTGCGCGAGCACCTCGCTCACCCGACTCGTTTCGATGGGAGTGACACGATGGGACTTCGGATCGCGGGTGCCGCGGGACTGCTCGTCTCGGCGGCAGTGCACCTCTTCATGTGGTTCGACGGCGTCCGGGACCAGTCGGTCGGCCCGATGTTCATGGTCAACGCCGTGTCGGGCGTCGTGATCGCCGGTCTGATCCTGGGCTGGCGACACTGGATTCCGGCGTTCCTCACCCTCGGTTTCGGCGCGGCCACGCTGGGCGCGTTCGTCATCGCATCCACCGTCGGGCTGCTCGGCGTGCACACTCGGTGGGAGGGGTTCAGCGTCTTCACGGCGGCCGCCTCGGAGATCGTCTGCATCGTCGCTGGCGCCGCCCTCCTCGTCCGGGCGCGCGTTGCCACTCGGCCGGCGCCCCATGGCGTGCTCCGGCCGAACCACTGAGCGCCTCCTCCCGTAACGCCGGGCCCCAGGGCTCGTTGTCAGCGTGGCGCCGGGCTGTTTCTCGACCGATTTCCGGCCCGGCGCCCGCGGGGTGACGTCGCCTCTGAGGGGCGGCGGCGTCACCCTTCGTCAGACCACTCCCGGCCCGGCGGGCGGGCGCGACAGGGTCAGGTGCCCGCTGGGACCGGTGGTTCCGCGACGAGCCGCTCGTAGGCGCGGCCCTGTTCCGGGCGCGGGTCAGGCTGGCCCTTCGCCGGCCACAGGGACAGGGCCCGCTCGGCCATCGCGGTGATGGTCAGGCTGGGGTTGACTCCGAGGTTCGCGGAGATGGCCGCGCCGTCGACGACGTGCAGGCCGGGGTAGCTCCACACCCGGTGGTAGGGGTCGACGACGCCGCCGGCCGGCGTGTCGGAGATGACCGCACCGCCGATGAAGTGCGCCGTCAGTGGGATGTCGACGATCTCGCCGATCGACGAGCCCGCCTCGGCGCGGATGCCGGTCACCTGCTGCAACCGACGGGCCATCGCGCGCACGGCCGCGTTCCCCTCGGGGATGTACGTCGGGCTGGGGGTGCCATGTCCGTCGCTCGACGTCAGGTGCGCCCCGAGCAGGCCGCGTTTGCGTGACACCCGGATCGAGTTGTCCGTCGTCTGCATGACGAGGGCGATGACGCTCCGCTCGCTCCATCGGCGCTTCGAGAGGCTGCGCAGGAAGACGTGGGGCCGTTGGACTGCCAGGCCGAGGAACCTGAGCCAGCGAGGCAACCGTCCACCTCCGTCGACCTGCATGATCGCGAGGAAACCCATCGCGTTGGACCCCTTGCCGTAGCGGACGTTCTCGACGTGGGTCGTGTCGTTGATGTGGAAGCTCGAGGTGATCGCCACTCCCTTGGTCAGGTCGATCCCGTCGGGGACGCGCGTCGTCATGGCCCCGCCGAGCGCCTCGGAGTTGGTCCGGGTCAGCTCGCCGAGCCGCGGCGAGAGCCGGGGCAGGTCGGTCGTCTTCATCGTCTGGAGGAGCTCGGCCGTCCCCCACGCCCCGGCGGCGATGACCACCTGGGCCGCGGTGACCGTGCGGGCCGCCTTGCCGCGGCTCGTCCACGCGCCGGATCGCACCGTGGTCACGGCGTAGCCGGTCTCGGGGCGGGCGGGGTCGAGCGGGCGCAGAGCGGTCACGGTCCGGAGCGGCTCGATGGTGACCCCGCGTCGCTCGGCGAGTGCCAGGTAGTTCTTGACGAGGGTGTTCTTGGCGCCGACCTTGCACCCGACCATGCAGTTGCCGCACTCGGTGCACCCGGCGCGGTCGGGGCCCTGCCCCCCGAAGTACGGATCCGGGACCCGCTTGCCCGGCTCGCCGAAGAAGACCCCGACGGGGGTCTTGCGGAAGGTCCGACCGACGCCCAGGTCGTTGGCGGTGTCACGCATCAGCTGTTCGACACGACCCTCACAGGGGTTCTCGACGACGCCGAGCATCCGCTGGGCGGTGGCGTAGTGAGGGGCCAGCTCCCCCTGCCAGTCCGTGATGCCCGCCCACTGGGGGTCCCGGAAGAACGGCTCCGGCGGGATGTAGAGCGTGTTCGCGTAGTTGAGCGAACCCCCACCGACTCCCGCACCCGCCAGCACGAGGCAGTGCGGCAGGCGGTGGATGCGCTGGACCCCGTAGCAGCCGAGGCGCGGAGCCCAGAGGTAGCGTCGCAGGTTCCAGCTGGTCTCGGCGAAGTCCTCGTCGGCGAACCGCCGACCGGCCTCGTACACGTGGACCCGGTAGCCCTTCTCGGCCAGCCGGAGGGCCGCCACCGACCCGCCGAAACCCGATCCGATCACCACGATGTCGTGGTCGTACGCCTGCGTCATACGGGCAGCCTAGGGGCCGACAGCCCCCGATGCTACCGCGGGTAATCTAGCCGCCTACTGGCCGAGGTACGGCGAGACGACGACCTCGACCCGCTGGAACTCCTTGACGTCGCTGTAGCCCGTCGTGGCCATGGCCCGGCGCAGCGCCCCGACGAGGTTGGTGGTGCCGTCGGCCTGCCGCCCCGGGCCGAAGAGGATCTCCTCGATGGACGACTGGGCGCCGAGCTCGATCCGCACCCCGCGGGGGAGCTCGGAGTGGTGGGCCTCGGGGCCCCAGTGGTAGCCACGGCCGGGCGCGTCTGTCGCACGGGCCAGGGCGGCCCCCAACATCACGGCGTCCGCGCCGCACGCGACCGCCTTGACGATGTCGCCCGACGTGCCGACGCCACCGTCGGCGATGACATGGACGTAGCGCCCGCCCGACTCGTCGAGGTAGTCGCGCCGCGCCGCCGCGACGTCGGCGACGGCCGAGGCCATCGGCGCGTGGATGCCGAGCGCCGTCCGGGTCGTGTGGGCCGCTCCCCCGCCGAAGCCGACGAGGACGCCGGCGGCACCCGTGCGCATCAGGTGCAGCGCCGCGGTGTACGACGCGGCGCCACCGACGATGACGGGGACGTCGAGCTCGTAGATGAACCGCTTGAGGTTGAGCGGCTCGGCCCGTCCGGAGACGTGCTCGGCGGAGACGGTCGTGCCGCGGATGACGAAGAGGTCGACCCCGGCGTCGACGACCGTCTTCCAGTGCTGCTGGGTGCGCTGCGGCGACAGCGCGCCGGCCACGGTGACCCCGGCCTCGCGCAGCTGGCGCAGTCGCTCGGTGATCAGCTCGGGCTTGATCGGCTCGGCGTAGATCTCCTGCATTCGCGGGGTGGCGAGGATCGGGTCGAGGCTCGCGATCTCGGCGAGCTGCGCCGTGGGGTCCTCGTAGCGCGTCCACAGCCCTTCGAGGTCGAGCACGGGCAGGGCGCCGAGCTTGCCGAGCGAGATGGCGGTGACAGGAGAGACGACCGAGTCCATCGGCGCGGCCATGACCGGGATGTCGAAGTGGTAGGCGTCGATCTGCCACGACACCGAGACCTCCTCGGGGTCGCGGGTGCGCCGGGACGGCACCACGGCGATGTCGTCGAAGGAGTAGGCACGCCGCCCGCGCTTGCCTCGGCCGATCTCGATCTCAGTCACCGGGTCAGCCTAGCGACAGCAGGGGGTCGCCTCGCGCCGTCGTCCGTATGCCGCTGAGCCGGCTTCCCAGCCCCGGCTCGCTCCCAGCCCTCCCGACGTGTCGGGTCGAGAGTGCGGTGCCGGACCACTCCCGGAGTCAGCCCACCGTGTAGTTGGGCGCCTCGACGATCCCCTGGATGTCGTGGGGGTGGCTCTCCTTGAGCGAGGCGGAGGTGATGCGGACGAACGTGCCCTTCTCCTGGAGCTCCGGAATGGTCCGCGCACCGACGTAGAACATCGACTGGCGCAGACCGCCGACCATCTGGTGCGCGACCTGCGAGAGCGGGCCACGGTAGGCGACGCGCCCCTCGATGCCCTCGGGCACGAGCTTGTCGTCCGTGTCGACCTCGGCCTGGAAGTAGCGGTCCTTGGAGTAGGACTTCTTGCCGCGCGAGCTCATCGCCCCCAGGGAGCCCATCCCGCGATAGCTCTTGAACTGCTTGCCGTTGACGAAGATCAGCTCACCGGGCGACTCCTCGCAGCCGGCGAGCAGCGAGCCGATCATGACGGACTCGGCGCCGGCGACGATGGCCTTGGCGATGTCGCCGGAGTACTGGAGGCCGCCGTCGGCGATGACCGGCACGCCCGCCGGCCTGGCCGCCAGCGACGCGGCGTGGACGGCCGTGACCTGCGGGGCGCCGACGCCGGTGACGATGCGCGTCGTGCAGATGGAGCCGGGCCCGACGCCGACCTTGATCGCATCGGCCCCTGCGTCGACGAAGGCCTGGGCGCCGTCACGGGTCGCGACGTTGCCGCCGATGACCTGGACGTGCCGGGTCGCCGGGTCGGACTTGAGCCGGGCGACCATCTCGACGAGCATCCGGACGTGCCCGTGGGCCGTGTCGGCCACGAGGACGTCGACCCCTGCCTCGATGAGCGTCGTCGCCCGCTCCCAGGCGTCGCCGAAGTAGCCGATGGCGGCGCCGACCATGAGCCGCCCTGCCCCGTCCTGGCTGGCATTGGGGAACTGCTCGCCCTTGACGAAGTCCTTGACCGTGATCAGCCCGACGAGGTGACCCTGCTCGTCGACCAGGGGAAGCCGCTCGCGCTTGTGCTGTCTCAGCAGGAGAGTCGCGTCCTCACGGCTGATGCCCTCGGGCCCGGTGATGAGCGGCATCGGGGTCATGACCTCGTGGACCCGGGTGGTCGCCCACTCCTTGACCGGGGTGAAGCGCAGGTCGCGGTTGGTGACGATGCCGATCAGCCGCTTGTCGCCGTCGACGACGGGGAGCCCGGAGACGCGGTACTCGCCGCACTTCTGGTCGAGGTCCTCGAGCGTCGCGTCCGCGCCGATGGTGATCGGGTTGGAGATGATCCCGGTCTGTGTGCGCTTGACGAGGTCGACCTGGTAGGCCTGGTCCGCGATCGAGAGGTTGCGATGCAGCACGCCGATGCCGCCCTCACGGGCCATGGCGATGGCCATCCGGGCCTCGGTGACGGTGTCCATCGCGGCGGAGATCAGCGGCGACTTGATCGTCAGCTCGCGGGTCAGGCGCGTCGAGGTGTCGATGTCGGTGGGAGCCAGGTCGCTGTATCCGGGGAGGAGCAGGACGTCGTCGTAGGTGAGGCCGAGGTTCTCGAACGGGGAGGGGACGTCATTCGTACCGAGCTGCATCGGCCAATTCTACGGGAGGCGCCGGGCCGCTCCGGACCGCGCAGCAGGGGAGCGACGGGGCGGTCAGCCCCGCTTGCCGGCAGCGGTCACGGTTGGGGTGCAGCCGTCTCCGAACCGGAGCTGATGGGGGCTGCCGCCGCAGACGAGGCCTCGGATGACCCCGGGGGCTCGCCCACCGCGCCGGACGGCGTGGCGCCTTCGGTCGAAGGTGGCCCCGCCGGCTCGCTCGGCTCACCGACCGGTGTCGCGCTCGGCTCACCGACCGGTGTCGCGCTCGGCTCCGGGGCTGTGTCGACGGGCAACTCCGCCACCGGGTCCACCGGTCCGGACTCCGCCACCGGGTCCACCGGTCCGGACTCCGCCACCGGGTCCACCGGTCCGGCTGGCGGCCCGGGATTCACCGCCCCGGCCGGTTGCCCGTGCTCGACGATCACCGGGTGAGGCTCGCCGGGTCCCACCGCGCGGTGCGGCGTCGGTGGTGCCGGCTCAGAGGTCCGGCCGACGGGGGCCGATCGGCTCCTGCCGTGCGACGTGCCCTCGGCCCGAACCTCGTCAGCCGGCTTCGCGACCCTGGCCGCCTTCCGGCCGCCGGCCCCCGGCACGCGCAGGGTCACTGCCCGGGGCGCTGCCCGGGTCTCTTCCTGGGTTGTCGGCCGGGTCGCCGCCTGGGGCGGCCGGCCCTGTCTGGTCGGCGGGTCGCCCCGCCGCGAGGGTGTGGACGACGCTGCGACGTCCCCGGGGAGCAGGTCCGTGGTGGGCGGCCGAGCCGGAGGATGCGGCCGCCCCAGCCCCTCCAGACCGACAGAGACAATCTCTCGGGAGACCGTCAGTCCGGACCACCGCGTGCGGTTCACCTCAGAGCCGGACGAGAGCCGGACCGGGGCGGGAAGCAGGACCGGCGCGAGGCCGGTGGTATCGAACCGGGCACCGGTCGACGCCGACCATCCCTGCCACTCCTGGGGGGCGAGCCCGTCGGTCGCCTCGCGCACCAGCGCGGGACCGGGTCGCTGGGTCTCTGGCTGCTGGGCCGCCGGACGGGGGGCCACCACCGCTGGTCGGGCAGCGGGTCGCCCGTCCGACACCGACACGGCGGCGGCGACGCCCGCACCGGAGGCGCCCAGGGCAAGGGCGGACAGAGCGGACAGGGCGCGGCGTCGACCGGAGCGGCGCACGGTCGGCCGCCCGACCAGCGGGTGGTCCGCATGAGCCGCCAGGCGGGCGAGCATCTGCTCGACCGGCTCCGGGCCCGCCGGAAGCCGGCCGGCCAGGCGATCGAGCAGGAGGTCGTCCGCGACGAGATCACTCAGGGGAACCGGCCCGGTCACGCCACATCACCCGCCTGGTGCTCCGCGAGCAGCGTGCGCAGCCGGCCGAGGGCCCGATGCTGGGCCACCCGCACCGCACCCGTCGTCAGGCCGAGCGCGGTCGCGGTCTCGTCGGTGGACAGGCCGACGGCCACCCTGAGGATGAGGATCTCGCGCTGCGTCGCGGGCAGCCGCTCCATCAGCGAGAGCGCGGTGGCCGCCTCGTCGCGGATGATCGCCGTGGCCTCGGGCGTCGATGCGTCGTCGACCCGGTCGGGCACCTCCTCCACGGGCGTCGGACCACGCATGGCCGCCCGCTGCACGTCCGCGAGCTTGCGGGAGGTGATCCGGTAGACGAAGGCCTCGAACGGCAGGCCGCGCTCCTCGTAGGTGGGCAGAGCGGTCAGCACGGCCATGCACACCTCCTGAGCGACGTCCTGGGCGAGGTCCTCGGCGCCGAAGCGGCCGAGGCGGACACGGGCATACCGCACGGCCAGGTCGCGGACCCGCCGCAGCAGGTCCTCACGCGCGACAGAGTCCGTCGCCGCACGCGAAGCGATCTCGCCGAGGGAAATGGGAGTGTCCACACTCTCCATCGCCGCTCCCGCGCGGCGCGTTACTCCGGACCGCGTCCAGATGCGTCCCATCAGTTGCCGAACCCCCGACCTCTCGCGCAGCGAGCCCCACCCACCGGGGCAACGAGTCTGCGTGCCCACATCGTACGTACCGTCACCTCCGCGGGGGGCGACAACGCCTGTCATCTCAAGGGGATTTCTTGAACAAGTCTTGAAACTTCTGGCCTTCAATCCAGACCGGGCCGCCGGTTAGTTTCGACCGACGGCGCCGGACGGGGCCGTCCCGGCAGAGCAGCTGCCGCCGAACGAAAGACGAGGACGACCACACCATGGCCGAGATCACCCGCCTCCCGGGTCCGGTGGCGGACCTGTGGGACTGGCAGCTCGAGGGGGCGTGCCGGGGCGTCAGCCCCGAGGTGTTCTTCCATCCCGAGGGCGAGCGAGGCCCACGACGCCGCAACCGGGACGCCGCCGCGAAGGCCGTCTGCGCAGGCTGCCCCGTGCTGGCCGAGTGCCGGAGCCACGCCCTCCAGGTGCGAGAGCCCTACGGCGTGTGGGGCGGGCTCAGCGAGAGCGAGCGCGAACTGCTCTACGCAGACCCCCTGATCCCTCCGGCGCGTACCATCGCGACGGCGTCCTGAGCCGCTCGCGCCCTCCCCGGCACGCGGGGCCGACAACCCAGCCCGGATGCCGCTGAGCTGGGTCACGCGAGCGAGCTGAGCGGCATACCTCCCGCCCTTCGGGACGCGAAAGGGCCACCCCCACGAGGAGGGTGGCCCTTGCCGTGCGGGAAGGTCAGTGCCCGTGACCGTGGCCGTGGCCGCCGGCCGCCGGCTCCTCGTCCTCGGGCTTGTCCACGACGAGCGTGTCCGTCGTGAGGATCATCGACGCGATCGACTCGGCGTTGCGCAGCGCGGACCGGGTCACCTTCACGGGGTCGATGACGCCGGCCGCGATGAGGTCGCCGTACTCGCCCGTGGCCGCGTTGAGGCCCTGGCCGAGCGGGAGCTCCGCCACCTTGGAGGTGACGACGTAGCCCTGGAGACCGGCGTTCTCGGCGATCCAGCGCAGCGGCTCCTGGACGGCCTTGCGCACGATCGCCGCACCCGTCGCCTCGTCGCCCTCGAGTCCGAGGCCGTCGAGGACCTCGGCGGCGTGGATGAGGGCCGTGCCGCCACCGGCGACGATGCCCTCCTCGATGGCCGCGCGGGTCGCCGAGATGGCGTCCTCGATGCGGTGCTTCTTCTCCTTGAGCTCGACCTCGGTGTGCGCACCGACCTTGATGACGCACACGCCACCCGCGAGCTTGGCGAGGCGCTCCTGGAGCTTCTCGCGGTCCCAGTCGGAGTCCGTGCGCTCGATCTCGGCCTTGATCTGGTTGACGCGACCCTCGACCTCGGACGAGTCGCCCGCCCCGTCGATGATCGTCGTGTTGTCCTTCGTGAGGACGACGCGGCGGGCCCGGCCGAGGACGGTCAGGTCGGCCTGGTCGAGCTTGAGGCCGACCTCCTCGGCGATGACCTGTCCACCGGTGAGGATGGCGATGTCCTGGAGCATGGCCTTGCGGCGGTCACCGAAGCCGGGCGCCTTGACGGCGGCGGCGGTGAAGGTGCCGCGGATCTTGTTGACGACGAGCGTCGACAGGGCCTCGCCGTCGACGTCCTCGGCGATGATGAGCAGCGGCTTGCCCGACTGCACGACCTTCTCGAGGACCGGCAGAACGTCGGCGACGGCCGAGATCTTGCCCTGGTTGATGAGGACGTACGCGTCCTCGAGGACCGTCTCCATCCGCTCGGTGTCCGTGACGAAGTAGGCCGAGAGGTAGCCCTTGTCGAACTGCATGCCCTCGGTGAACTCCAGCTCGGTCGCCGTCGTCGAGGACTCCTCGACGGTGATGACGCCGTCCTTGCCGACCTTGTCGAAGGCCTCACCGATGAGGGCGCCGAGCGTGGCGTCCTGCGCGGAGAGGGTCGCGACCGAGGCGATCTCCTCCTTGCCGTTGACGTCGCGGGCGATCTCGAGCAGGCGGTCGTTGACCGCGCTGACGGCCTTGTCCATCCCGCGCTTGAGGGCGGCCGGGGCAGCGCCCGCAGCAACGTTGCGCAGGCCCTCCTTGACCATCGCCTGGGCGAGGACCGTGGCGGTCGTGGTGCCGTCACCGGCGATGTCGTTGGTCTTGGTGGCGACCTCCTTCGCGAGCTGGGCGCCGAGGTTCTCGTACGGGTCCTCGAGCTCGATCTCGCGGGCGATCGTGACACCGTCGTTGGTGATCGTGGGGGCACCCCACTTCTTGTCGATGACGACGTTGCGGCCCTTCGGGCCGAGCGTCACCTTGACGGCGTTGGCGAGCGCGTCGACGCCGCGCTCGAGCGACTTCCGGGCGGAGTCGTCGAACTCCAGTTGCTTGGCCATGGTGTTCCTTCTGGCTGATGGTGCGCGAAAACGGTGGGGCGAACGAACCGCACCCCGGTACAACCCCGAGGGGCGTCACCGGGGTGCGGTCAAGAGCTGATGCTGCTGGCGGGACGCTCAGCCGACAACGGCGAGGACGTCACGTGCGGAGAGGATGAGGTACTCCTCGCCGCCGTACTTGACCTCGGTGCCGCCGTACTTGCTGTAGATGACCTTGTCGCCGACCTTGACGTCGAGCGGCACACGCTGGTCGCCGTCCTCGTTCCAGCGGCCGGGGCCGACAGCGAGGACCTCGCCCTCCTGGGGCTTCTCCTTCGCGGTGTCCGGAATGACCAGACCGGACGCGGTGGTCTGCTCGGCCTCAAGGGACTTGACGACGATGCGGTCTTCGAGCGGCTTGATGGAAACCGACACGGTGGTGACCTTCCCTTCGGGATGTCGATTGTTCGGGTCTGATGCGTTCTTGATCTCCATGGGGTTGGCCGCCGTCGCGGGGGTCGACCGTCCTGCCGGAGAGAACTGGCACTTTCGAGGTGAGAGTGCCAACAAGCAGAAATCTAGGTTTCAGTTAGCACTCGGTCAAGTCGAGTGCCAACACACGGGGGCTCACGGCCGTGAACGGCCTGCGCCCCGTGACCCCCCGGACCACCCGCGTGGCCTGGTCAGCCTGCCCGAATGCCCGCGGCGCCTGCGAGGATGGCGCGCATGGATGCGGCGATGGTGGAGCGGCTCTCGTCAGGAGAGGGCTGGGCCCTGCTCCAGTCGCTGCCGCCCTACGACGAGTCCACCGCCCTCCCCCTGCAGGAGCGCCTCCGCGAGGCGTTCGACCCGGATCTCGTCGCCGCCGCCCTGGGCCAGTCCCGGCTGCGCGCCCGGGCAGTCGACAAGTTCGGGGACTTCGCGGTCGGGATGCTCTTCACCGCGGACGGGCTCGAGCAGGCCACCCGCCTCGCCCTCGCAGCCCGGCACGCGCACCGCTTCGCCGCCGCCGACGTCCGTGAGGTCTACGACCTCGGGTGCGGCATCGGGTCCGATGCGATGGCCTTCGCCGGGCTCGACCTGCTCGTGCGGGCGGTCGACGCGGACCCCGCGACCGCCCGCGTCGCCGAAGCCAACCTGCGGCACTGGCCGTCCGCTCGAGTGACGTGTGCCCGCGCCGAGGACGTCAGGCTCCCCCTCGGCGAGGCCGGCCGCCACCTCGGCGTCTGGCTCGACCCCGCGCGCCGGGTCGAGGGTGTGGCGGACGTCCGCGGACGCGCCAAACGGATCTTCTCCCTCGACGCGATCTCGCCGAGCTGGGCCGAAGTCCAGGAGTTCGCCGCCCAGGTGCCCGCGGCCGGCGCCAAGCTCTCCCCCGCCTTCCCCCATGCCGCGCTCCCCCCGGGAGCCGAGGCCCAGTGGAGCTCGTGGCACGGCGAGGTGCTCGAGTGCGTCGTCTGGTGGAAGGCCCTGGCCACCCGGCCGGGGCGAACCGCCGCGGTCTGCTCCGCCCACGCCACCCATGTCGTCACTGAGGCCGACGCGGCCCCCGCCACCGGCCGGCCGCCGCTGCCCTCGGTCGCAGCTGTGGACGACTGGCTCTACGAGCCCGACCGCGCGGTCATCCGGGCCGGCCTCACCGGTGCCCTGCTGGCCGCGGTCGACGGAGCCGAGCTGGGAGCCGGCGTGGGCTACGTGACGAGCCCAGCGGCATACGACATCCCGTGGGCACGGCGCTACCGGGTCGTCGAGGCGATGCCGCTCTCGCCGAAGGCGCTCTCCCGTTGGCTGCGCGACCACGGCCACGACCGAGTGACGATCAAGAAGCGTGGCGTCACGGTCGACGCCGACCTGCTGCGCCGGCAGCTGAAGATGACCGGCCGCGGCAAGGGCGGCTCGGAGGCGACGCTCGTCGTGACCCGCGTGGCCGGCACCCAGGTGGCCCTGGTGGTCACGCCCGCCTGAGTCTCACGCCCACGGCGTGACGGGCCGCTCGATGGCGACCCCGTCGAGGCCGGGGTCCGTCCGTTCGGTGTAGAAGCACACGAGGCCGGCCACCGGCGCCGCGTCGTGGAGCGGCTCCTCGTAGGTCCAGGCCAGGTCGGCAACGATCTGGTCACCGATCCGGGCAGACCGGTAGGAGGCGACGCCCTTGTTCGCGCAGGGCCATGCGGCACCGAACCCCGGCAGGTGGTCACCTCACAGGGCTGCGTCAGGCTGGGCCCCGGCCCACTGCACGGCCTCGGCTCCCGCCCGATTGGCCGCCTCCAGGGCCTCCCGACGCGTCGCTCCCCCTGCGAGCGCTGCTGCCAGAGCGCCGCAGAAGGCGTCGCCGGCACCGACCGTGTCCACGACGTCGCCCTCATCGAGCCGTATGCCGCTCACCTCCTCCCCGTCCCACCTGGCCCCCGCGGGTCCGAACGTCACGAGCAGCGAGGCCGGGATGAGGTCCGAGTCGGCCAGCTGCCGCATCTCCGACTCGTTGACCACGACCGGGTCGGCGAGTGCGATGACGTGGCGCGGCAACGGAGCGTAGGGCGCCAGGTTGAGGACGACGCGGGCGCCGGCCCGGTCGGCGGCCGATGCGGCTCGGGCGACGAGGTGGAGGGGGACCTCGAGCGAGCACAGGAGGACGTCCCCGGGACCGAGTGTCGCGGCCGTGACCGACTCGTCCGTGACCATCTCGTTGGCACCGGGCACGACGATGATGGAGTTCTCGCCGGCGTCGTCGACGGTGATGTAGGCCGTGCCCGTCGGGGCATCCGGGAAGGCCGGGACCTCCGCCCGGATCCCGTGCCGGCGCAGCCTCTCGACGTAGCGGGCACCCGCGTCGTCGCCGCCGACACGTCCGATCATGACGACGTCCGCGCCGGCGCGCCGGGCCGCCATGGCCTGGTTGCCGCCCTTTCCCCCGGCGAAGCGGCCGGCGGCCTCACCGAGGACCGTCTCGCCGGGCCGCGGCAGGCGCGTCACCCGGGTCACGACGTCGACGTTGAGGGAGCCGAGGACGGCGACGCGACCCATCAGCGGCCACCCGCCCGCGTGCGGATCGTCTCGAGCCAGATCCCGACATATCGTTCGTGGTCCACGCCGAGGGCGACACGCACCCGCACCGGCGGCTCGCCGTGCGGGTCGTGCGAGAGGTCGCCGCTCCAGTCGCGACGGTCGACGATGGTCCGGCCGCGCGAGAACTGCCCGGCGAGCTCGACCCGGATCGGCAGCACCTCCGTCGTCAGCCCGTCGGGGTCGATGACGGCACAGACCGCTCCGGCGTCCCCGATCGTCGACGCGTCACGGCCGAACCGGTCGCACTGGAACTCGATCAGCCGGCCGGCCAGCTCGGCGCCGGTCCGGCCCCCGACGGCGACGAGCTCGGCGGCCTGCTCGCGCGTGACCACCGGGTCGTAGAAGACGTCGAGGCCGTACATCGTGACCGGGATCGACAGGTCGGCGCCCGCGTCGAGGGCGATCGCGGCGGCCTCCGGGTCGTGGAAGACGTTGAACTCCGCGGACGCGGTCGCGTTGCCGACCTGGGCGGCGCCGCCCATGAAGACGATGTCGGCGATCCCGTCGGCGACAGCGGGGTAGGTCCGCAGCAGCAGGGCGATGTTCGTCATCGGCGCCGTCGGGACGATCGTCACCCGCTCCCCGGCGGCCGCGGCGGCGAGACAGACGTCGCGGAGCAGCTCCACGGCGTGGCGGCCGTCCGGGAGGAGGGCGGGGGTCGGCCACCCCAGGTCGCCCATCCCGTCGTCGCCATGGACGTGGCGAGCGTCCTGCGGATGCTCCAGGAGCGGCCGGGCTGCACCGCCGGCCACGGCGACGTCGGCCCGGCCGACCGCCTCCAGAACGGTCAGGGTGTTGCGGACCACGTCCTTCACGGGGGCGTTGCCGCCGACGCACGTGACTGCGCGCAGGTCGAGCGCAGGGTGGGTCGCGGCGAGCAGGAGGGCACAGGCGTCGTCGACCCCGGTGTCGACGTCAAGGACGATGGGCGTGGGCTCTCGGGTCACATCGGGCAACGTATCGTCCCCGACCGGTGGCGTGTGCGGACGGGACGGGGGCGCCTCGTGGGTACGGTCCTTGAGTGCTCGTGATCCGTTCCCGCCGCAACGCGCGGTCGTCCGCCGCTGCGGCCCTGCTCGTCCTCGTGGCGACGGTGGCTGCGGCGTGCGCGGGCCCGGGGAGCCCTCCGCTCCCGGTTGCCCCCAGCGGAGCGACGTCGCCTCCGGGTGCTGCCACCACGTCAGCGGGCACCGGCAGCCTCTCCTCCGCACCGACCGCGACCTCGGCGACCTCGGGGCCCGCCGCGACCACGTCCTCGCCCGCGCCGACCCGACAGACGTCCGAGGGGTGCGCCCGGACCATCGTCGCGGACCTGACGCCGGCACAGCTCGCGGGCCAGCTCATCATGGTCGGGCTCGCTGCGGACGCCCGGCAGGACAGCCTCGACGCCCTGATCCGGGACCGGCACCTCGGGGGCGTCATCCTCCTCGGTGGCTGGTACAACGGCGTGGAGCGCACCCGTGCTGCGACGCGCCACCTCAACGCCGCCTCGGACCGCTCGGGAGGCGCACCGGGCCTGCTCCTCGCCGCGGACCAGGAGGGCGGCAACGTCCAGCAGCTCCGCGGCGACGGCTTCGCCCGGATGCCGAGCGCCCTCGAGCAGGGCACGCTGTCCGCGGTCGCGCTCAGGCAACGGGCCTCCACGTGGGGCGAGCAGCTGCGCGCCGGCGGCATCAACGTCAACCTCGCCCCTGTCGCCGACACGGTCCCCGACAGCCTCGGCCGCGACAACGATCCGATCGGCCGGTGGGACCGGCAGTTCTCGTCGGACCCGGACGTCGTGGCCCGGATGGTGGGGGCCTTCGTCACCGGAATGCACGAGGGAAAGGTCGCCACGGCGACGAAGCACTTTCCGGGCATCGGCCGGATCACGGGGAACACCGACCTGACGACCGATGGCATCGTCGATCGGACCACGACCGCGACCGACCCGTTCCTCGAGCCGTTCGCGAGCGGCATCTCGGCCGGCACCGACCTGGTCATGGTCGGGTCGGCGGTCTACAGCCGGATCGACCCCGGCGTGCAGGCGCTCTTCTCCCCACGGATCGTCACCGACCTGCTCCGTGGACGGCTGGGCTTCCGCGGGGTCGTCATCACCGATGACGTGGGGGCAGCCAAGGCCGTCGAAGACACTCCCGTGGGACAGCGGGCGACACGGTTCGTCGAGGCAGGGGGCGACATCGTCCTCACGGCGCGCCCCAGCACGGTCCCGACGATGCATCGCGCCCTGACCGGGCGGATGAAGGCCGACCGAGGCTTCCGGGCCACGGTGACCGCGGCGGCCACCCGGGTCCTGACGCTCAAGGCCGACCTGGGGCTCATCGGCTGCGACTGACAGCCCCGCTCCCCCGGACCGCCACTCCTCTGCTGGTTCGAGGAACCAGCAGACATCGTGGTCAGGACTGCACCAGCTGCACCGGCATCGAGGAGTCGGTCGGCAGGCCGAGGTCGCTGGGCGCGCGGCCCTTGGCGACCATCTGCGCCCCGAGCGCCGCGACCATCGCACCGTTGTCGGTGCACAGGCCCGGGCGGGGGACGCGCAGGAGGATCCCGGCCCTGGCGCACCGCTCCTCCGCCAGCGCGCGCAGCCTCGAGTTCGCGGCCACGCCACCACCGATGAGCAGGTGGTCGACGCCGTTGTCCTTGCACGCCAGCACGGCCTTGCGCGTCAGGACGTCGACGACGGCCTCCTGGAAGGACGCGGCCACGTCTGCCACCGGCACCGCCTCGCCGTCCCGGTGCCGCGTCTCGACCCACCGGGCGACGGCGGTCTTGAGGCCGGAGAAGGAGAAGTCGAACCGGTGTCGCTCCAGGTCCCGGCCGGTCGTCAGGCCGCGCGGGAAGTCGATGGCGATCCGGTCCCCCTCGCGAGCGGCCCGGTCGATGTGCGGGCCCCCCGGGAAGGGCAGCCCCAGGACGCGGGCCACCTTGTCGAACGCCTCCCCGGCGGCGTCGTCCATCGTCGACCCGAGGGAGCGGACGTCGTTCGTCACGTCGGGCACGAGGAGGAGCGAGGAGTGTCCACCGGAGACGAGCAGGGCCATCGTCGGCTCGGGCAGGGGGCCGTGCTCGACGATGTCGACGGCGACGTGCGACGCGAGATGGTTCACCCCGTAGATCGGCTTGTCGAGGGCGACCGCCAAGGCCTTGGCCGCGGCCACTCCGACGAGCAGCGAACCGGCAAGACCCGGGCCCGAGGTCACGGCGATCGCGTCGAGGTCCCTGAGGCTCACGCCGGCGTCGTGGCAGGCGCGCTCGATCGTCGGGATCATCGCCTCGAGGTGCGCTCGGCTGGCGACCTCCGGGACGACGCCGCCGAAGCGGGCGTGCTCCTCGACGCTGCTCGCGACGGTGTCGACGAGGAGCGTCTGCCCGCGCACGATCCCGACCCCGGTCTCGTCGCACGAGGTCTCGATGCCGAGGACGAGGGGCTCGTCAGCCATGGGTGCCTCCGATGTGCTTGCGCATGACAAGGGCGTCGACGTCGCCCGGTTGGTAGTAGCGGCGTCGCACCGAGATCGTCTCGAAACCACGGCGCTCGTAGAGGCGCTTGGCCGGCTCGTTGTCGGCCCGCACCTCGAGGAGCAGGGCCGTGGCCCCGTGCCCCTCGGCGCGGTGGACGAGGTCGTCGAGCAGCCGTCGCCCGAGGCCGCGGCCCTGTGCCGCGGGAACGGCCGCGATCGTCATGAGGTCGGCCACGTCGCCCGAGACGTCCAGCCCGCCGTAACCGACCACCTGGTCTCCGTCGACGGCCACCACGTAGTCCCGGCGCGGGCGGGCAGCGAGCTCAGCCCACCAGGCCTGCTCGGACCACGCATCCTCGGCGAAGAGCTCGACCTCGAGCGCGGCGAGCCTCGGGATGTCGGCCCACTCGAGCGCGCGGAGCACCGGCGCGCTCATCCGAGGGTCGACTTCTTGCTGGGCGGGGCGCTGGAGACGTCGGGCCGACGCAGGTAGAGCGGCTCGAGCCCGTCCAGCGGGTCGCCGGCGGCGAGCCGCAGGACGGCGAGGTCCGCGAGAGCCCCCGCGGACACGTCGAGCGGCAGCCGTATGCCGCTGGGCCCGCCCGCGCCGTCGGCTGACCTCGCGAGGTCGGCCGGGTAGAGCAGGGGGCCGCGGCCCGCGACGGGCAAGGCGCGCCACGACTCATCGAGCTCCGCGGCCCGGCTGACGACAGGGCCCGCCACGCGCGTGAGGCCGGCGGCGTCGAGAACGAACTCAGCGGCATACACCTCCTTGCGCCGGGCGTCGGTGGCGACGAGAAGGCCACCCCGGTGACCGGACTGCCACGCCTCGTGGGCGAGGGCGTCGAGGCTGCAGAGCCCGTGGACGGGCAGGCCGAGCGCGAAGGCGAAGGTGCGTCCCGACACGATGCCGACGCGGAGGCCGGTGAACGGGCCGGGACCGATGCCGACGACGACGCCCGTGACGTCACGCGGCTCGGCGCCGGCCTCGTCGAGCGCGGCCCGGATCCCGGGGGCGAGGTGCTCAGCATGGGCCCGGGCGTCCAGCGTGGTCGCTTCGGCCACGACGCGGTCGCCGTCGTGGAGCGCGACGCTGATCGCGGTGGTCGAGGTGTCGATGCCGAGGATGAGCACGGGCGTCAGGTTATCCCGGCCCGGCAGCCCAGCCGGAACCGTTCAGGCGGCGGCGCCGGTCTCCCGTGCCGTCAGAGGTGCTGCCGGCTCCTGGCGGGAGGCTTCACCCGCGGACCGGCTGGCACACGCGTGCCATCGTGGCCGACCGCCCCCGCGACGAGGAAGAGAACGGCGAGGACGGCCAGGGGAACGACCACCGCGCCCGTGGATCCGCCGAGGAGTGCGCCGAGGCCAGGGCCATCGGGACCCCGTTCCCCGAACCATCGGGCGAGGACGTCCGCGAAGGGCACCGCCGCCAGCGCGAGCAGCAAGCTTCCCGCTCGTCCCGCGTGACGACGGCCGAGCACCGCGCTCGGCAGCGCGAGCAGCAGCGCGATCACCGGAATGTCCGGCACCCGGCCGACCTCGACGAAGAGCGTGAGCACCATCCATGCCGCGAAGAGCCCGACGGCCCCGGCCAGCACGAGGAAGCCGAGCTCGGCTTCTCGGGCCGCGAGGACGGTGAGCACGATGAGGGGCACCACGATCGCCAGCGTCACGAGCAGCGCCGTCCAGCCGCCGGGGTCGTCCCAGACGCTGCCGATCGCGAAGAGCAACCCGCCCACCACGAACAGGGCCGTAAGCGTGACTGCGGCCCAGCGAAGGATCCGTGCCATGACCATCACCTGCCTTTCCACCGCCAGCCTCGCGGCCGACTCGGTGGTCGGACAGTGCCGAAAGACCCGCTCCGTTGGGCTCAGATGGAGGCGAGCGCCGAGTCGCTGAGACGCTCCCACCGTGGTCCGACCGCATCGAGACGCGCCGTCCGGACCTCTTCGCCGGTGAGCGTGATGCCCAGCCGCTGCTCGGAGAGCTGCTCCGACATCCCCGCCCCCCACTCGATGACAGTGACGCTCAGGTCGAGGTCGGCATCGAGATCGAGGTCGTCCAGCTCCACCGCGCTGCCCAGCCGGTAGGCGTCCACGTGCACCAGCGCGGGACCACCCACGACCGAGGGGTGCACCCTCGCGATGACGAAGGTCGGCGAGGTGATCGGCCCTCGGACGCCGAGGCCCTCGGCGAGTCCCTGGGTCAGCGTCGTCTTGCCCGCGCCGAGGTCACCGGTGAGGACCACCACGTCACCGGCCCGCAGGAGCCGGCCCAGCCTTCTGCCGAAGGCCCGAGTGTCCTCCGGGGTCTCCAGGATCACCTCACGACTCACGGCGTACCTCCTCCTTCGATCCAGCTGCGACCTTGGCCCGGCGGAGCCGAGCCAGTGCTCGGGCCCGCTCGGCTCGAGCTGCCTCGTCGGCCTCGAGCTCGATGCGGCGCTGACGGCGGTTCTTCGCGATGTCCGTGACGACCCGGCGGACCCGGGGCCGGCGCGGCAGGTCGATGTGCTCCTCCCGAGCGCGAGTGCCCTCCTCGACGAGCTCGAGCAGGTGCGCGCTCAGCAGGTCCGGGTGCTCCAGCATGATGATGTGGCCCGCGTCGTTGACGACGATGTGCTCCGCGCCCGGGATGCCCTCGACGATCAGCTCGCTGTGGGCCGGTGGCGTGAGCACGTCCTCGCGGCCGTTGAACACGAGGGTGAGCGTGTCCTTGAACTCGGCCAGGGCGGGCCGCTTGTCGAACCCGTCGAACGTCCGCAGGTAGTCGTTGATCACGTCGAACGGCGTGCTGAGCAACATGTCCGCCGTGTAGCGGACCACCTTGCGCGGGACGGGCGAGGCGAAGGAGTTCTGGTCGACGAGGAACTCCTCGACGTCTCGCCCGACCCGGCGCAGTCGTCGAACGAGCTCGGGCCGCTCGCCGAGGGGGCCCAGCATGGACGGGCCCAGGCGCTCGAGGGCGAGCCGGCCGAGCGTCGCGCTACGACCGCCGTTGGCGAGCGTCAGTCCCCCCGCACTGGTACTGATGAACGCGGCCCCGGTCACCCGGTCCCGGATGAGCTGGGGGTGGCTCTCGCCCAGGGCGAGCATCGTCATACCACCCATCGAGTGACCGGCGAGGACGAGATGGCCCTCTGGGGTGGTGTCCTCGATGACGGCACGCAGGTCCTCGCCGAGCTGGTCGATGACGTAGGAGTCGCTCGCCCCCGGGCCGGACTGCCCGTGGCCACGGTGGTCCCAGCTGACGACGCGGAACCCCGCGGCCTTGAGGGACCGACGCTGGTAGACCCACGACTTCAGGCTCAGGCAGTAGCCGTGCGAGAGGACCACGGTGGGCAGGCGGGACGGGTCGTCGCCGCTCGTCAGGCCCCGGGCCGCGGCAGCGGCTGCCTCGGGCGCGGGCTCGTCGATCTCGACGTGGAGGGCGACGCCGTCCGAGGTGAGGACGACCCGCTCCTCGTCGGCGATGATCTCGAGCTGCTCACTCGTCTCGAGGGCGTCCAGGGCCGCCCGGTGCCGTCCAGCGCGGTCTGCGGCGATCCCGGCCGCGACGCCCGCGGCCAGGCCCGCCGCGCCGAGGACGACGCCGAGGACTGGGTTGCGGTGGGTGGGGCTCACGCGCCCGCTCCAGCCTCAGCCCCACCACTCCACAGCCTGGGGACGCGGGCCCCGATCCGCGTGACGATCTCGTAGCTGATGGTCTCGGTGGCGTCGGCCCAGTCCTGCGCGGTCGGCCCCTCGGACGGCTTGCCGAAGAGGGTGACGACGTCCCCGGCGGCGGCGGCGCTGTCCGGACCGAGGTCGACGACGAACTGGTCCATGCACACCCGTCCGGCGATCGTCGTCCGGCGCGCCCCGACCTGGACCGGCGCCACGTTGGTCGCGCTGCGCGGGACGCCGTCGGCGTAGCCGGCCGGGACGAGGCCGACCACCGTGTCCACCTCGGGGGCATAGACGTGGCCGTAGCTGATCCCGCGACCCGCCGGCCACCTCTTGACGAGCGCGAGACGGGCGCGCAGCGTCATGACCGGTCGCAGCCCGAAATCGTCCGCGACCTCGGGGACGGGGGACAGCCCGTACATCGCGATGCCGGGTCGCACGAGGTCTGCGTGCGCCGCCGGATGGACCAGGGTGGCGGCTGAGTTCGCCAGGTGTCTGACCTCGGGCCGCACGCCGGCTCGCTCGGCGGTGGCGACGGCCTCGAAGAAGGTGTCCTGCTGGGCCAGGACCGTGGGGTGCTCGGGCGCGTCGGCCATGGCGAAGTGCGTCCAGATCCCGACGACCGAGATGGCTCCCTCCGACTCCAGTCGACGGGCGTGTTCGACGAGCGTGGGCCAGTCAGTGCCGAAGGCACCGCCCCGGCCGAGCCCGGTGTCGACCTTGAGGTGGACCCGGGCCGAGCGCCCCTCGGACCGGGCTGCTCCGGCGATGGCATCGAGGGTCCACGGCGCCGAGGCCGAGACGTCGATGTCGCGTCGAACCGCCCCGGCGAAGTCGGTGCCCGGGACGGAGAGCCAGGTCAGGATGCGGGTGGTGACTCCGGCGTCCCGCAGGGCGAACGCCTCGGTCGGCTGCGCCACACCGAGCCAGTCCGCTCCGGCGCGCACGGCCGCCCGGGCCACCGGGAGCAGGCCGTGCCCGTAACCGTCCGCCTTGACGACCGCCATGAGCTGCGAGTGCGGCGCCCGGGCACGCAGGGTGCGGACGTTGTCCTCGAAGGCGTCCAGGTCGATCTCCGCCCAGACGGTCAGGCCGGCAGTCGCGTCAGTGGAGTTCATCGAGCGCATCTTTGCACGTGCCGATCGAAAGAGCAGTTCGTCCCCCTCGCGGCGGAGGAGTACTTCGTCACAAGCCATCGAAAGAGCAGTTCGTCCCCATCGAAAGAGCAGTTCGTCCCGATTGGCTGGGACCGCTCCCAAGCCACCGTGGGGGACGAACTGCTCTTTCGAATAAGAGGGTGGGGACGAACTGCTCTTTCGAATGCGAGGGTGGGGACGAACTGCTCTTTCGATCGTCAGGTGGGGTCGCGGCGCAGCAGGTCGCGGATCGTCGACCGCAGTGCCCCGGCCACGGCCGTGGCGCGCAATGGCCCACCACCGGAGGCCCGGTCCGCGGCGACGCCGTGGACGAGGGCCGCCAAGGAGCCTGCGTCAAGGGGCGCGAGGCCTGCTGCGAGGAGCATCCCGACCACCCCGGCCAGCACGTCACCGGCGCCCGCGGTGGCCAGCCACGCGGGAGCATCGGCCTGGGACCGCACCGGTCCTTCGGGCGCGGGGCCGACCACGATGGTGGTGGAGCCCTTGAGGAGCACCGTGGCCCCGGTCTGCTCGGCCGCCGACCGCGCATGCCTGACCGGCTCGCGCTCGACGTCGGCCCGGCTGACCGGCGACCCCCAGCGGGAGAGCAGCCCGGCCAGCTCGCCCGCGTGCGGGGTGAGCAGGGTGGGAGCCGCGCGCGGGCCGGAGAGCAGGTCGAGGCCACCCGCGTCCACGACGACAGGCAGGTCACTGGCCAGGGCGTCCCGGGCCACCTGGAGCTGCGCGGTGGCCTCGTCGCCGGGGGCCTCGGGGTCGAGCCCCGGGCCGATGAGCCAGGCCTGCACCCGGCCCTCACCGACGACCGCCTCGGGAACGGCGTGCCGGACCAGGCCCGTCGGTGTCGGGGTGCCGACGTAGCGGACCATGCCGACGCCGGACTCGACCGCGGCTGTGACGGCCAGCACCGCGGCGCCGGTGTACAGCTCACCGCCGGCCACGACGCCGAGGACGCCCCGGGAGTACTTGTCGTCGCCGGGACCCGGCACCGGCCAGAGGGCAGCGACGTCGTCATGGATGAGCCGCTCGACGGCGGCCGGCACCGCGGCGAGGTCGAGACCGATGTCGATGACGGTCAGCCGCCCGGTCGCCGCCTCCCCCGGCGGCAGGAGGTGCGCCGGCTTGGGGACACCGAAGGTGACCGTCTCGTCGGCCCAGACCGCGTCGCCGTCCGGGTCCAGGCCGTCCGGGTCCAGGCCGCTGGACACGTCCACGGCGACGACCCAGGCGTCGTCCGCGATCGCGTCCACGAGGGCCGCAGCCGGAGGACGGAGCCCCGGCCGGCCGCCGATCCCGACGATGCCGTCGAGGACGAGATCGCCCTCCGCGACCGCCGCGGCCGCCGCGGCCGGATCATCCGACGCGACGACGACCGAGGCACCCGCTTCCTCGGCCGCGCGAAGGCCCGCAGCGTGGACACCGTCCCGGCCGGAGTCTGGCAACAGCACCACAACGCAAGCGAAGCCTGCGTCACAGAGGAGCCCAGCGGCATACAACGTGTCTCCACCGTTGTCACCGGCACCGACGAGCGCGACGACCGTCCGACCGTCCCGTTCGGCCAAGCGTGCCGCGGCCACCCCGGCCAGCCCCTCGGCCGCCCGCTGCATCAGCTCGCCCTCGGGCAGCTGCGCCAGCGCGACCGCCTCCGCGGCGCGGACCTCTGCGACCGACGCGGCGCGGATCATCAGCCCTCCGCGATGACGATCGCCGACGCGACACCCGCGTCGTGGGACATCGAGACGTGGAAGCTGTCGACGCCGAGGTCGTTGGCCCGCGCCTGCACCGAACCACCGATCTCGAGGGAGGGCTTGCCGTCGTCGTTCGTGACGACCCGAGCGTCGGTCCAGTGCAGGCCGACCGGGGCGCCGAGGGCCTTTGCGAGGGCCTCCTTCGTGGCGAACCGGGCGGCCAGAGAGGCGATCCCGAGGCCGCGCTCCTCCTCGGTGAACAGCCGGTCGAGCAGCGCCGGAGTCCGGTGCAGCGTCTCGCCGAAGCGCGCGATGTCCACCACGTCGATGCCGACCCCGATGATCACGTCGCTGCCCTCACGACCGCCACGGTCACTCGACCGTGACGGACTTGGCGAGGTTGCGCGGCTGGTCGACGTCGAGGCCCTTGGCCGTCGACAGCCACAGCGCGAAGACCTGGAGGGGAACGACGGTCAGGAGCGGAGCGAGCAGCTGCGAGGTGGCAGGCACCCGGATGACCTCGTCGGCGAAGGGCACCACCGCCTCGTCACCCTCCTCCGCGATGACCAGGGTGCGCGCCCCGCGGGCCCGGATCTCCTGGATGTTGGAGACCACTTTGCCGTGAAGACCGTGCTCGCTCGAGGGCGACGGGACGATGACGAAGACCGGCTGGCCCGGCTCGATGAGGGCGATGGGACCGTGCTTGAGCTCTCCTGCCGCAAAGCCCTCCGCGTGGATGTACGCGAGCTCCTTGAGCTTGAGCGCGCCCTCCATGGCGACGGGGTAGCCGACGTGCCTGCCGAGGAACAGGACCGACCTGGTGTCGGCCATGAACTTCGCGATCTCCTGGACCCGGCCCATGCGGCCGAGCAGCGTCTCGATCTTCGCCGGGACCTCGGCCAGCTCCTTCATCACCGCCTGGGCATCGTCCGCGTAGGCGCCGCCGCGCAGCTGCGCCAGGTAGAGGCCGAGGATGTAGGAGGCGGTGATCTGGGCCAGGAACGCCTTGGTCGACGCGACCGCGATCTCCGGCCCCGCATGGGTGTAGAGCACGGCGTCGGACTCGCGCGGGATCGTCGACCCGTGCGTGTTGCAGATCGAGATCGTCAGGGCGCCGAGGTCGCGGGCGTGCTTGACCGCCATCAACGTGTCCATCGTCTCGCCCGACTGGCTGATCGACACGACCAGCGTGTGCTCGTCGACGATCGGGTCGCAGTACCGGAACTCGTGGGCGAGCGCGACCTCGACGGGAATGCGGGTCCAGTGCTCGATGGCGTACTTGGCCGTCATGCCCGCGTAGGCGGCCGTCCCGCAGGCGACGACGGTGATGCGGTTGACGTCGCGGAGCTGCTGCTCGGGGATCCGCAGCTCGTCCAGGACGAGGCGACCGTCGGGGTCGGTCCGGCCGAGCAGGGTGTCGCGGACCGCGTGCGGCTGGTCGTTGATCTCCTTCTCCATGAACGTCGCGTAGCCGCCCTTCTCGGCGGCCGCTGCGTCCCAGGTCACCTCGTACGCCTTGCCTTCCGCGGGCGTGCCGTCGAAGTTGATGACGGAGGCCCCGTCCGGGGTGATCGTGACGATCTGGTCCTGCGCCAGCTCGAGGGCGTGTCGGGTGTGACCGATGAAGGCCGCGACATCAGAGCCGAGGTAGTTGGCGTCGTCGCCGAGGCCGACGACGAGCGGGCTGTTGCGGCGGGCGCCGACGACGACGTCCGGCTGGTCCGCGTGGATCGCGAGCAGGGTGAAGGCGCCCTCGAGGTCGGCGACCGTCGCCCGCATCGCCTCGGTCAGGTCGCCGGTGCGCTCGTAGGAGGCAGCCAGCAAGTGGGCGACGACCTCGGTATCGGTCTCGCTCGCGAAGACGACGCCCTCGTCGACGAGGCCCTGCTTGAGCGAGTGGAAGTTCTCGATGATGCCGTTGTGGATGAGGGCGAGCTTGCCGTCGGCGCCCCCTCGGTGCGGGTGGGCGTTCTCGTCCGTCGGGCCGCCGTGCGTCGCCCATCGGGTGTGCCCGATCCCCGTCGAGGACCCGGACAGCGGGTGCGACTCGAGCTCGGCCCTGAGGTTGGCCAGCTTGCCGGACTTCTTGCGGGTCTCCACGTGGTCCCCGTCGATGAGCGCAACCCCGGCGGAGTCGTATCCCCGGTACTCCAGGCGGGCCAGGCCCTCCATGACGACATCGAGCGCCGTGCCGTCCTGGGTCCTGCCGACGTAGCCAACGATTCCGCACATGCGGACCAGCCTAAAGGACCACCCAGCGGCCCGAGCCCACGCCCGGGGTCGCCGTCGGACACAATGGCAGCGTGTCGCAGCCATCCCGCGGAGATGACCTGACGGACGCCGTGGTCATCGAGGACGACGGCCCCAACGGACGGGTCCCCACGACGATCCCCTCGCCCTACGTCGAGCTCGACCGTGCCGCCTGGTCCCGCCTCCGGGAGAACTACCCGCTCAACCTCGACGAGAACGACCTGAGGCGCCTGCGCGGCCTCGGCGACCGGGTCGACCTGCGCGAGGTCGAGGAGGTCTATCTCCCCCTGTCCCGGCTGCTCAACTTCTACGTCGGCGCCACCCGGGAGCTGCACGACGTCACGACGAACTTCCTCGGTGAGCGGCCCGCCAAGACGCCGTTCGTCATCGGCGTGGCCGGCTCCGTGGCGGTGGGCAAGTCCACGACGGCCCGCATCCTGCGCGAGATGCTCGCCAGGTGGCCCGACACGCCGAGGGTCGAGCTCATCACCACCGACGGCTTCCTCTTCCCCAACGCCGAGCTCGAGCGACGGGGGTTGCTCCAGCGCAAGGGGTTCCCCGAGTCCTACAACCGGCGGGCGCTGCTCCGGTTCGTCGCGGAGGTCAAGTCGGGCAGGACGGAGGTGACCGCTCCGGTCTACTCGCACCTGACCTACGACATCGTCCCGGACGAACGGGTCGTCGTGCGCCAGCCGGACGTCCTGATCGTCGAGGGCCTCAACGTGCTCCAGGCCCCCGCGGTCCACCCGGTCCGCGGGACGGGGCTCGCCGTGAGCGACTTCTTCGACTTCTCGCTCTATGTCGACGCCTGGGTCGACGACGTGCGCAAGTGGTACGTCCAGCGGTTCCTGCGCTTGCGTGAGACGGCGTTCTCGAACCCCGACTCCTACTTCCACCGCTACGCCGCGCTCTCCGACGAGGAGGCGGCCCTGACGGCCAACAGCATCTGGCGCGAGATCAACGGGCCCAACCTCGTGCAGAACATCCTGCCGACGCGGTCCCGGGCCACGCTCGTGCTCACCAAGGGCGAGAACCACGAGGTCCGCCGCGTCCGTCTCCGCAAGATCTGACCGAAGAATCCGGCCGCCAGGCCGCATTCCTCGGTTAGAGCCGCGCGCGACGACACCTCGGGCGCGGGCGCTGCACGCGGGCGGTGGACTTGACCCGTCGCGCGGGTAGGGATCCCTGGCACCGAGCTCAGCGGCATACGCCATGGGGGTGGCCGCACGGGTTGTTCGGGGGGACACGGAGGCCCAGGCCGGCCACGGCCGTGAGCCCCCGTGCGTCAGTACCAGTGGGGGGAACGCGAGAGCCAGGTCGACCACGCGTTGCACGGCGAGCCGTAGGCCTGCTCGATGTACCAGATCCCCCACTTCATCTGCGTGATCGGGTTGGTCCGGTAGTCGGCTCCGAAGGTCGCCATCTTGCTCGCCGGCAGCGACTGCGGGATCCCGTAGGCGCCGGAGCTGGAGTTCTCGGCGTTCCAGCGCCAGCCGCTCTCGCCGTTCCACAGGTTGACGAGGCAGTTGAACTGAGCGTCGCTCGTGAAGCCCTCGTCCGCCAGGAGGATCCGGGCGGCGGCCTGCGGGTTCGTCCTCGCGTTGGCGATGACCTGCTCACGCATCCGTTCCCGCTCGGCCGCCTCCGCGGCGAGGCGCCGCTCCTCCGCTCGTCGAGCCGCCTCCGCCTTCTGCTTCGCCTCGAGGGCCGCCGCCGAACGGAGCCCGGTGGCGACGATCGCGGTGCGCCGCTCGTTGCGGGACACCGACGCTGCGGCGCGGTAGGTCAGGTCGACCGTGCTGGTCCGGGCCAGCTCCTCGGTCTGTGCGACGACGTTGTCACCCACGACGAACGCGGCCTCGGACGTGCGCAGGTCGGCGGTGGCGAAGCCGACGGCGCTCGCCCCGAGCCCGAGGGCCAGGGCTCCCACGAGGACCGGGCGGCCGGGTCGGCGAGGCGGGTTGCTGCCCGCCTTCAGGGCCCGTCGGCTGGGGAGGGTCGGGCCGGACGCGGTGCGGCCCGCTCCGCCGCCCGCCCGGGCCCGGCTGGAGACCTGGCCGTAGTACGCCGCGGCTGACGGGGGCGCGACGTGCCGACCAGCCGCCGGAGCCTCGTGCCGACCGGCGACCGGCGCCCCGTGCCGACCGGCGACCGGCGCCCCGTGCCGACCGGCGACCGGCGCCCCGTGCCGACCGGCGACCGGCGCCCCGTGTCGGCCACCCACCGAGGAGCCGAAGGCCTGGTCGGGCACCACGCGCGACAGCACAGCCTGCGGGCCTGCTGTCGTGCGGACGGACGGTCCGGGGGTGACCGGCACCAGGGGCACGGGCTGGGGGACGGGCGGGGCCGCGGTCGCTCTGGTGGCGCGATGGCGGCCTTCGTACCGTGCCATGAAGCGGGGTCACGCCTTCCTGGTCGACTCGACGTCTGGGTCAGGTCTGCCGTGCGACCCGCACGCGGGTCCCCCGTGCACGGAGCAGGACCTGTGAACAACTGAGGGGAGGGTACAGATCCGTGGAGCTGGACGCCCCCAAAGGTGCCAGTCCGGCGCGAGCGAGGCAAGCCCGACCGGGACCACACCGGAAAACCACCGCAGCGAGGTGCGAACCCGGAAAGGCTCCCGCACTCGGACCGGCAACGGGGCCGGCCGAGAGGTGACGCAGATCACATCTGCGGTCGCGTGGCGGTCAGGCGTCCGGACCCTCCAGGAGGTCCGTCACGAGCGCCGCGATCGGGCTGCGCTCGCTTCGGGTCAGCGTCACGTGGGCGAAGAGCGGGTGGCCCTTGAGCTTCTCGATGACGGCCGCCACCCCGTCGTGCCGACCGACCCGCAGGTTGTCCCGTTGGGCCACGTCGTGGGTCAGGACGACCTTGGAGTTCTGGCCGATCCGGGAGAGCACGGTGAGCAGGACGTTCCGCTCGAGCGACTGCGCCTCGTCGACGATGACGAACGCGTCGTGGAGGCTGCGGCCACGAATGTGCGTGAGCGGCAGCACCTCGAGCAGCCCGCGGTCCATGATCTCCTCGACGACCTCGGCCGAGACGAGGGCGCTCAGCGTGTCGAAGACGGCCTGCCCCCACGGGTTCATCTTCTCCTGCTCGGTGCCGGGCAGGTAGCCGAGCTCCTGCCCGCCCACGGCGAAGAGCGGACGGAAGACGAGCACCTTGCGCTGGGCCCGACGCTCCATCACCGACTCGAGGCCGGCGCAGAGGGCCAGCGCGGACTTGCCGGTGCCGGCCCGGCCGCCGAGCGAGACGATGCCGATGTCGGGGTCGAGGAGCAGGTCGAGGGCGATCCGCTGCTCGGCGCTGCGTCCGTGCAGGCCGAAGGCGTCGCGGTCGCCCCGGACGAGCCGAACCTGCTTGTCCGCTCCGACCCGGCCGAGACCGCTGCCCCGGGGCGAGAGCAGCACCAGACCGGTGTGACAGGGCAGCTCAGCGGCCACGGGGTGCTCGATCCGGCCGCGGTCGTAGAGCTGGTCGAGCTCCTCCGCCGTGAGCTCGAGCTCGTCCAGCCCGGTCCAGCCGGAGTCGACGCCCTGCTCGTGCCGGTACTCCTCCGCCTCGAGGCCGCAGGCGGAGGCCTTGACCCGCATGGGCAGGTCCTTGCTGACGACGGTGATGTCGCAGCCGTCGTTGCTGAGGTTCTTCGCGACGGCGAGGATGCGCGTGTCGTTGTCGCCGAGGCGGAAGCCCGCCGGCAGCGCCATGGGATCGGTGTGGTTGAGCTCGACCCGCAGCGTGCCTCCGTCGTCGCCGACCGGGACGGGCTTGTCGAGCCGACCCTCGCTGATCCGCAGGTCGTCGAGCAGCCGCAGTGCCTGGCGCGCGAAGAACCCGAGCTCGGGGTGGTGCCGTTTGCCCTCGAGCTCGGTCACGACGACGACGGGCAGCACGACCTCGTGCTCGGCGAAGCGCAGCATCGCCTTGGGGTCGGACAGCAGGACGGAGGTGTCGAGGACGTAGGTCTTGCGCTCGGGCGCGCTCTTGCGGGCGCGGCGGCGGGCAGGGGCCGGGTCTGACGAGGTCGTGGTGCCGTGGGACACCTGGTGGTCCACCTGGTTCTCGGAGGCCATGCCCACTCCTTGCCGGCGCTCGCCGCGCCTACTCGCTCGCGAGGTCCCGGGGGGCCCGCTGACGGTGGGGCCGCACCCGGCCCTCCGTCCGAAGCGTCTGCTCCATGGATGGGCCTCCTGGGGGCGGGGACGGGTGTCTCCGCTGACTCGACGGTACGTCCCCGTGGTGCCGCCGCCCGTCATTGCCGCGTCGTGTCGCGCAGAGTTCACCGAGGCTTCAGCCGTATGCCGCTGAGCCCGTCCCGCACCCAGCAGCCCTCCCAGCCCTCCCGAGGTCGTCGACTGCCGTGCTCGGGGTGCGACGGCGGCCGGTCAGGTGCCGTGCCGGCGATGGCGCCCGGCGTAGGCGCGAAGGGCGCGGAGGAAGTCGACGTGCCGGAAGTCGGGCCAGTAGGCCTCGCAGAAGTAGAACTCCGAGGTGGCGCTCTGCCAGAGCAGGAACCCGCCGAGGCGCTGCTCGCCCGAGGTGCGGATCACGAGATCGGGATCCGGCTGCCCCTTGGTGTAGAGGTGCTCGGCGATGTCCTCGATCCGCAGCCGCGCGGCGATGTCCTCGATGCTCTCGCCGCGCGCGGAGTGCTCGAGGAGCATGTCCCGGACCGCGTCGGCGATCTCACGGCGACCGCCGTAGGCGACGGCGACGTTGACCGTCATCCCGGAGACCGCCTCGGTGGCGGCCACCGAGCGTTGCAGGCTCTCGGCGGTGTCGGGGGGAAGCAGGTCGACCGCCCCGGCGATCCGCAGGCGCCAGCGACCGGTGGCCGCGAGGTCCGCGACGGCGTTCTCGATGATCTTGAGGAGGGGGGCGAGCTCCGCCTCGGCGCGCTGGAGGTTGTCGGTGGACAGGAGCCAGAGGGTGACGTACTCGACACCGGCCTCCTCGCACCACTGGAGGAGCTCCTCGATCTTGTCCGCGCCGGCCTGGTGCCCATGAGCCGTCCCGGCCCCGCGCGCCCTGGCCCACCGCCGGTTGCCGTCGAGCATGACGGCCACGTGCCGTGGCAGGGACTCACGGGGCAGGTGCTTGAGGACCCGACGCTCGTAGGCCCCGTAGACCAGATCCCGCCAACCCACTGGGCCTCACTCTCGCCTCATCGTGCTCGATCGGGCCCGGACCACGGGGCCGGGACCCCACGTTACTCCGGGTCCCGCAGCCGCCGACGCGGTGTGGCCGGTTGAGGTCCGACGTGGTTACCCTTGCGTAACCTACGGTTGCGTAGGTTATAGTGCTGCCATGGCAGAGGAACCGAACGGACCGGCAGGAGCCGTCGCTGACCTCGTCGCTGCGGTCAAACCTCGGCTGCGGGGCTGGTTGCATCTCGGCATGTTCCCCGTCGCGCTCATCGGCGGGATGATCCTCATCGTCCTCGCGGAGTCCGGTCCCGTGCGCACCTCGGCCGCCGTCTTCACGGTCAGCGCCGCCCTCCTCTTCGGGGTGTCCGCCGTCTACCACCGGGGGACGTGGGGTCCGAAGATGTCGGCCCTGCTCAAGCGGTTCGACCACTCGAACATCTACCTCATCATCGCCGGCACCTACACGCCGTTCGCCGTGACGCTGCTCCCCGACGACGACGCCCGGCTCCTGCTCACCGTGATCTGGGGGGCCGCCATCGCCGGGGTCGTCTTCCGGGTCGCCTGGACGAGCGCACCACGCTGGCTCTACACCGCCCTCTACATCGCGCTGGGCTGGGCGGCCGTCTTCTACGTCGTGCCGTTCTGGCGTTCGGGGGGGCCGCTCGTCGGGTCCCTCATCGCCCTCGGCGGGCTGCTCTACACGGCGGGGGGCATCGTCTACGGCGCCAAGCGACCGAACCCCTCCCCGAGGTGGTTCGGCTTCCACGAGGTCTTCCACGCCTTCACCCTCGGCGGCTTCACGGCCCACTTCGCAGCCGTCGCGTTGGCCATCGCCGCCACACCCGCCATCGCCTGACCGGCATCGCCTGACCACCGCCCGCGACGACCCCGCAGCGGGCGGGAGGGCCGGCAGGCCGGATGACCGTGGGAGCGAGCCCAGCGGCATACGGCCTCGGTCCGTCTGGTCTCAGCCCTGCTCGGGCGGACGGGGACCCTCGCCCCCACCGGGCTGGTCACCGTCGGCCGGCCGTTCGGCCTCGAGTCGCTCGTGCTCGCGGTAGGCCATCCGGCGCAGCCGCGCGTTCATGTTGCGCACGAGGAGCCACAACGCGATCGCCAGGACGAAGAGGGCCAGGAACCCCCACACGCCCGGCCCGATCGGCAGGTTGCCACCTTCACCCATCAGTCCTCGTTTCCTTCCGCCTGCTCGTTGGGGTGCTCGACCCGCTCGGCGGGGTCGAACTTCTCCTCGCCGTCCGGGGCGAGCCGGCCGTCGTAGGTGATCTCGAGGGTGCCCGACGTGGCCGCGGCGTCGGCCTCGGCCGGCGAACCCAGCCCGGCGAACAGGTCGTCCTCGGGCAGGTCGACCGGCACGTAGGACAGTGCCAGCTCGAACTCCTCGACCGGCCAGACCCGCTCCTGCAGCGGCCGCGGCACCTGGAACCAGAACCCGTCGGGGTCGACCTGCGTCGCGTGGGCGAGGAGGGCCCGGTCGCGCACCTCGAAGTAGTCGGAGCACTCGATCCGCGTCGTGACCCGACCTGCGCGCCGTGGCTTCCAGTTCGCCAGCCAGTCGGCGTAGGGGCTCTCCAGGCCGGCCGCGACCATGGTGTCGTGGATCGCGCTGAGGCGCTCCTTCGACCAGCCACCGTTGTAGTAGACCTTGAGCGGCTGCCACGGCTCGCCGGCGTGCGGGTAGCGCGAGGGGTCGCCGGTCGCCTCGAACGCCGACATCGCCACGACGTGGGTCATGATGTGGTCCGGATGTGGGTAGCCGCCCTTCTCGTCGTACGTCGTCATGACGTGCGGGCGCCACTCGCGGATCACGCGCACCAGCGCCTCCGTCGTCACGTCGAGGTCCTCGAGGGCGAAGCACCCGGCCGGCAGCGGCGGCAGCGGGTCCCCCTCCGGCAGTCCGGAGTCGACGAAGCCGAGCCACGTGTGCTCGACCCCGAGCACCTCCTGGGCGGCCTTCATCTCGTTGCGCCGGACCTGGGCGATGTCACGGAGGATCTGCGGGTCGTTCTTGAGCTTCTCGTTGAGGATGTCGCCGCGCTCTCCACCGGTGCAGGACACGACCATGACCGCCGCGCCGGCCGCGACGTACTTGGCCGTCGTCGCGGCCCCCTTGCTCGACTCGTCATCCGGGTGCGCGTGCACCGCCATCAGTCGCAGGCCTTCGGACACCGTCTTACCTGACTCCCTGTTCGTCACGGATGGGGCTCGTCGTATCGTTCTGACCGTCTCGTACCGACGGCCATCCTCTCATCACGCCAGGACACCGCATGCCGCTCCCCCGCCCTGCCCCCGGAACCCTCAAGTGGTGGGTGGTCGGCACCATCGGGGTGAGCCTCGGCGTCGCCCTCGCCGTCTGGTTCGGGCTGTCCGCGACGCTTGGGCTGCCCGCGTGGCAGACGATGGGCTTCAAGGTCGTCGACAACCGGAGCGTCTGGGTCGACTTCGAGGTCCACAGCCCGGGCGGCAAGGACCTCGTGTGCACCGTGCACGCCCTGTCGCGGGACTTCGCCGTCGTGGGGTCGACGGAGGTGCCGATCGAGCTCGGCGGCGCTGACTCCGCTCGCCGGCAGGTGACGGTGCGAACGACCAGCCTGGCCGTCACGGGCGAGGTCGAGACCTGCGACACATCACGCTGACGGCCTTCCGCTGCGCACTTCGGGCGCATTTTGCTATTCTTGGTCATTCACCACGCGTCGTGACCGATCCCCTCACAGAGAGGGTGGCACATCGGTCGGGCTTTTCTGTGGTGAGTCGACCGGACTAGGCGCCCACGCGAGCACCGCGTGGGCGTTGGTACTTACAGGAGTAGAACGTGACCGAGACTGCAGCTGGCTTCCTCACGAAGGAGGCCTATGACCGCCTCAAGGCTGAGCTCGACCAGCTGACGGGGGTAGGTCGCATCGAGATCGCCCGCAAGATCGAGGAAGCGCGCGAGGAGGGTGACCTCAAGGAGAACGGCGGGTACCACGCCGCGCGTGAGGAGCAGGGCAAGATGGAGGCCCGCATCCGGCAGCTCCAGGACCTGCTCCACAACGCCGTGGTCGGTGAGACGCCTCCCGATGACGGTGTCGTCGAGCCGGGCATGGTCGTGACGGTCGAGCTCTTCGGCGAGCAGGAGAAGTTCCTCCTCGGCAGCCGCGAGATCGCCGACGACGACCTGCAGGTCTTCTCCGAGAAGTCCCCGATGGGCGCCGCCGTGAACGGCAAGAGCGTGGGCGACACGACGAGCTACGAGGCCCCGACCGGCAAGACGATCGAGGTCAAGATCCTCGACGCGAAGCCCTACACCGGCTGAGCGCCAGTTCCGCTGGCACGGGTCGGCCCCCTTCGCGGGGGCCGACCCGTTTCTCATGCGCGCTGGCCGTATGCCGCTGGGCTCGCTCCCGCTCGAGCGCCGGCTCCCAGCCCTTCCGAGCTTCCAGATCGGTCGGCCCGCCACAACTTCGCCCCGGCGAACCTCCGGCGCCAGCCCCCGACCCCGGCCCGCCACAACTTCGCCCCGGCGAACCTCCGGCGCCAGCCCCCGACCCCGGCCCGCCACAACTTCGCCCCGGCGAACCTCCCGGCCCGGCTGGTTCAGCTGATCTGGGAAGCGATCACTCGGGCCAGCGCCTGGTCGTGGGTCGCCAACAGGCCGACGGCATGCAGCAGGTAGCCCGTGTCCACCAGCGCCCGCGCGGACCGGGGCACCTTCCATCCGCCGGCATGGTCCCCGAGCACCGCACCGAGGACCAGCCCGCGGCCCGCGTCGTCGGTGTGCCGCAGCACGCCACCGGATCCGATCAGGGTCGTGACGTTCGCGAGCGGCCGCGGGGACTCGGTGGGCTGCGCGGGTCGGGCATGCCGGCGGACGGCGACGAGAGCCGCGAGCCGGGCGAGCTCCAGGTCGAGGCGGCGCTCCACGTCGGTGGACGGAAGGGAGCCGGGGCGCTCGTGGACGTCGGCGGCATACGACCTGAGGGCGTCGGCGTCCCGGACGCCACCGAGCACGTGCTCCGACGCGGCTGCCTCGATGACGTGATCGGCGTTCCAGCGCATCCCCAGGTCACCCTCGACGGTGCGCGCGTGCCAGAGCGGCGCCACGACATCCTTGTGCAGGGTCGCGTCCTCCCCCTCGGGCGTGATGACGGAGTAGACGTCGGTCGTCGCGCCACCGATGTCGACGACGAGGACGTCCCCGCCGGCGCGGACGTCAGCCACCACCTCGACACCCCGGAGCACGGCATCCGGCGTCGCCGCCTCGACCATCCGACCGAAGGCCGCATCTCGCGACAGGCCCTTGCCGCCGATGACGTGCCGCAGGAAGGCCTCGCGGATGGCGCGCCGAGCCGATTCAGGGGCGATGACACCGATCTCCGGCAGGACGTTGTCGGCGTGGATGACGGGCCGTCCCCCGGTCTCGAGCACCGAAGTGGCGTCCGAGCGCGCGTCCCGGTTGCCGGCGAGCACGATCGGCACTGCACGCGTCGCGTGACCACCGATGGCCGCCTTGGCCAGTCGAGCCGCGTTGTGCAGCAGGACATTCGCGTTGCCGCCGTCCGTGCCACCGACGAGCAGGATGATGTCGGGCCGGGCCGCCCGGACGCGCGCCACGTCGGTGGCGGTCAGCGGCCCGTGGGCGACCTGGACGACCTTCGCGCCCGCCGAGAGCCCGACCCGGTGCCCCGCCTCTGCGGTGACGGTCCGCTCGTACCCGACGACGGCGAGCCGCAGTCCGCCACCGGCGCTCGAGCAGGCATGAACCCGGGCGTCACTCGGTGCCGCGAGCAGGTCGCGGAGGACCCGGTAGCCGTCGAGGATGTCGCTCCGCCGGTCGCCCGTCTGGGGACCGGTCGTGGGGGTCGAGGCGGTGCGCAGGACCGTTCCGTCGTCGGCGACGAGGGCACCCTTGGTGAAGGTCGAGCCGAAGTCGACCGTGAGGATCGTCATGCGAGTTCGCTGGTGGGGAACGTCGGCTGGCGCGACTCAGCCGTGGATGTCGAGTGCTTCACGGAGGTCGGCGATGAGGTCGTCCACGTCCTCGATGCCGACCGACAGTCGGATGAGGTCGGCGGGGACCTCGAGCTCCGTGCCGGCGACCGAGGCGTGGGTCATCCGCGCCGGGTGCTCGATGAGGGACTCGACGCCGCCGAGCGACTCCCCGAGCGTCCAGAGCTGGACTGCGGCGCAGGTCTTGACGGCTGCGTCCTCGCCCTTCCTCATCCGGAAGGACACCATGCCGCCGAAGCGCTTCATCTGTCGCGCTGCGACCGCGTGGTTGTGGTGCGACTCGAGGCCGGGGTAGAACACCTGCGCCACGCCGTCGTGACCGGTCAGGAACTCGACGACCCGCTCGGCGTTGTCGCAGTGGCGCTCCATGCGCACCGCGAGAGTCTTCAGCCCGCGCAGCGTGAGCCACGAGTCGAAGGGGCCGGCGACTCCACCGATCGAGTTCTGGTGGAAGGCGATCCGCTCCTCGGCGTCCTCGAGCCCGGCGACGCGGATCTGCGGTGCAGTGACGACCGCGCCCCCGACGACGTCGCTGTGGCCACCGGAGTACTTGGTCGTCGAGTGGGTGACGATGTCGGCGCCGAGGGCGATCGGGTTCTGCAGGTAGGCGGTCGCGAAGGTGTTGTCGACGACGAGCACCGCCCCGGCGTCGTGGGCGACCTCGGCGATCGCCTCGATGTCGGCGATGCCGAGCAGCGGGTTGGTCGGCGTCTCGACCCACACCATCTTGGTGCGGCCCGGCACGATGGCGTCCCGCACGGCGTCGACGTCGCCGATCCTCGCGATCGAGTGGTCGATCCCGTGCGGCTTCGCGACCTTGTTGAAGTAGCGGTAGGTCCCGCCGTAGGCATCGCTCGGCACGACGACGTGGTCGCCGGGCACGAGCAGCGACCGCACGACACAGTCCTGCCCGGCGAGCCCGGACGCGAAGGCGAAGCCGCGGCTGCCGCCTTCGAGCGCAGCGATGCACTCCTCGAGCGCCGTCCGGGTGGGGTTGGCCGACCGGCTGTACTCGTAGCCGCCGCGGAAGCCGCCGATGCCGTCCTGCTTGTACGTCGAGACCTGGTAGATCGGCGGGACGACCGCACCGGTCGAGGCGTCGGCCTCCTGGCCTGCGTGGATGGCGCGCGTCGAGAATCCGTGCTCGTCAGACATGCGGGCCAGCCTAGTGCGCGGCCGGAGGGGCGGGAGGATGCCGTATGCCGCTGGGCCGGCTCCCAGCGGCGCTGCCCTCAGCCCAACCACTAAGTCGCATGTGCACTTCGTGCCGCCCATCCGCGACCCGAACTGCACACTCGACTCCGGGGGAAGACGGGAGCAGCCACGCGCGGAGCCGACCGCTTCGGACGGCACCGAGCCCAGCGGCATACGGCAGGGTGTCTGGGCGTTGGACCAACGAAAGTGGCCACACGCGACGAAGGGACGACACTCAGATGGTGTTCGGATTCGGCAGGAAGACCACGATGCCCGACCGTGAGGATGCCCTCCCCGGGCGGGACCAGCGCCCCTTCTCGGTGGCACCAGCTCACGTCGTCCTCGGCACGCCGTTCGAGGGTCCCTGGCCCGACGGCTCCGCGGTGATGTACGTCGCGATGGGGTGCTTCTGGGGCGTGGAACGGATCTTCTGGCGGCTGCCAGGCGTGGTCAACACCGCGGCCGGCTACATGGGGGGCTACACGCCCAACCCGACCTACGAGGAGACGTGCACCGGCCTGACCGGGCACGCGGAGACCGTGCGAGTCGTCTACGACCCGGCCCAGACGTCGCCGGAGCTGCTGCTCAAGGCGTTCTGGGAGAACCACGACCCGACGACGGCCAACCGTCAGGGCAACGACGTGGGCACGGCCTACCGCTCGGCGATCTACTGGACCACTCCCGGGCAGGAGGAGGCGGCCCGCGCGACGCGCGACGCCTTCCAGCGGGTCCTGCACGAGCACGGCCACGGCGACATCACCACGGAGATCCGCTCAGCCGACGACGCGGGGCCGTTCTACCTGGCCGAGGACTACCACCAGGGCTACCTGCACAAGAACCCCGGCGGCTACTGCAACCACGGACCGAACGGCATGACGTGCCCGGTCGGTCTCGTCCGCCAGGACGAGCTGCCGGCCCAGCAGGACATCGCGCCTCCGGTGCCGTAGTCCTGGCGCCGGCTCGGGGCGCCCACCCAGCAGGCCCGAGTGCGCTCAGCTGGCTCGCGGACGGGGGGCCGTCCGCGCGGGGCGGGCGTGGCTGAAGGCGCGGGCCACGCGGTGCGGCAGGGCCAGCGGGCGGACGGCCGGCTCCGCGGTCGCGGCGAGGTGCTCCGCATCGGCGTGGGAGAGGACGAGCAGCTCGGCAGCCATCCGGTCCAGGTCACGGTCCACGACCGACGACCACGTGGACCCGGCGACGAAGCCGCGACGGCGGCTGGCGGCGAGGGCGCGAAGGGAACCGAGGGACGGGAAGGGTGTCGTGCTCATGTCTCCATCATTCGACCTCGAACGCTTCAGCACAAGCGATGTTTTCTAAACCACTCTTAAGTTTGCCTATAGAGTGGGAGCATGCTCGACACTCATCGCATTAGGGTCTTCCGGTCCGTCATGGCCAGCGGCTCGATCCAGGCCGCCGCGGACAACCTCGGCTACACGCCGTCGGCCATCAGCCAGCAGATCTCGGCCCTGCAGAAGGAGACCGGACTGACCCTCTTCGAGCGGGAGGGTCGGGGGCTGTCCCCCACGGCCGCGGCTCGCTCCCTCGTCGCTCACACCAACGACCTGATGGGGGAGCTCAGCAAGCTCGACAGCGTCGTCACCGACCTGCGCGAGGGGCGCTCGGGCCGGCTGACGATCGGCTACTTCACGTCGGCGGGCGCCGAGTGGATGCCGACGCTCGCCCGCAGGCTCAGCGCGGAGATGCCCGACCTCACCCTCGAGCTCGTCCTCAACGAGATCCCGAGGCGCGGAGGTGCACCGTTCGACCTCAACATCCTCGTCGAGGTGGCCGGAGCACAGGACCCGCACGGCTCGCGGCGGATCCCCCTCGCTGTCGACCCCTACGTCGCCCTGCTCCCCGGCGACCACCCGCTCGCCGACTCGTCCGCGGTCACCCTCGCCGACCTCGAGGGCGACACCTGGATCAGCAACGACCTGCCCCAGGCGATCTGCTCCAAGATCCTCGCGGCCTCCTGCGAGGCGGCCGGCTTCCGACCGCGGTTCGCGGTGCAGGCCCAGGACCACTACACGGCGATCGCCTTCGTCCGGGCCGGCGTCGGTATCACGGTGATTCCCGGGCTCGCCGCTCACCTCCCGACCTCCGACCCCCAGGTCCGCGTCGTGCCCATCGCTCCGCCGCAGCCGATCCGGCACATCGCGGCGGTCGTCCGAGACCCCGCCGGCAACAAGGCGGCCAACCGCGCCGTCGAGCTGCTCCTCGAGCTCATCGGCTGAGTGCCCGGTCGGCAGGTCCAGGCTGAGTCGCGTCGGGGTTCAGGCCTCATGCCGTATGCCGCTGGGCCGGCTCCCCTGGGACGCGCCGTCCGTCTCAGGCCAGGACCCGCAGCGCCCCTGGCTCACAGGTGATCTCGACCGGAAGCACTGCGACCGGGTCGCCGTCCGCGAAGAGCACGAGCGGCTCGTCTGCGTCGATGTGGACGGTGCGAGCGCGACCGGTGCAGACACCGGGACGGGAGAGGTGAGTTCCAGGAAGGGTGTGCAGCAGGATCCGCGCGAAGGCGGCCCGCGACACGTGGGCCACCGTGACCAGGTCGAGGTGCCCGTCGTCGAGCTCCGCGGAGGGGCAGATGCGCACTCCCCCGCCGTACCTGCCGGAGTTGCCGACGGCGACGTTGAGGCCCACGAGACTGCGGCGTTCGCCGTCGACCGTGATGTGGAAGGACCGGGGACGCGTGGCGAGCAGCGCCCGCAACCCACCCCACGCATAGACGAGGGGACCTGCGAGCCACGTCGTCTCGTTGGCGATGGTGTTGGCGACGCTGTCGAAGCCGACGCTCGCCACCCCGACGAAATGACGGTCTCCGACTCGACCGACGTCGACCCGGCGCTGGGTCGCGACCGACAGCGCCTCCGCCGCGGCCCGAGCATCCTGCGGCACCCGGAGGGCGCGGACGAAGTCGTTGCCGCGGCCACCAGGGAGGGGCGCCACGACGGCCCTGCCGCGGACGGCCCCGGCGGCCACTCGCGAGTGGAGTCCGTCCCCGCCCAGTGACACGACGAGGTCTGACGGGCCCGCCCCGGCCGCGACCGACTCGGCGTGGTCACCGCTCTCGGTGATCACCAGCTCCGGCGAACGCCCCTGCGCGACGAGGACGTCATGCACCTGACGCGACGCTCGCAGCGCACGCCCACCCCCGGAGACGGGGCTGACCACGAGGATGGTGCGGTCCGCGGTGGCTCCGTTCATGCTCCCGCCCGTGCGTGCTGCGCTGTCGGCGCGGTCTCCTCGCCGGGCGGGCCGGGCGGCAGGTCCGGGATGAGCTTGCCGGGGTTGAGGATGCCGGCGGGGTCCAGCTGCTCCTTGAGCGCGCGGAGGATGCCGACCCCGAGCGGCCCGATCTCGGCGGCGAGGTGCGCTCGGTGGTCTGTGCCCACCGCGTGATGATGGGTGATGGTGCCCCCGGCGCGGATGATCGTGTCACTGGCCGCCGTCTTCACCGAGCGCCATTGCGCGAGTGGGTCCTCCGCCGCCGCCGTCAGGAAGGTGTAGTAGAGCGAGGCCCCGGCGGCGTAGACGTGCGAGACGTGGCACATGACGACGGCGCGCCGCCCCTCCACCTCGAGCGCACCGCTGATGGCTGCCCGCGCAGCGGTGTGCAGGCGGGGCAGGTTGTCCCACGTCGTCGCCGTCTCGAGGGTGTCGGCGAGGACCCGACGGTCCATCAGCTCGTCGCGAAGGTAGGGCCCCGAGAAGCGCGTCCGCTCCCACGCCCGAGAAACCTGGGCGGGTAGCCGACGTCCGCCACACCGGCTGAGGACGCGGCCCGCTGCGGTCCGGCGGTGCCGGACCTCGCTACGGTCCGTGCCCTCCCAGACGAGCACCAGCAGGGCCGGCGTGGAGGTCCCCCGCAGGTCCGTGTAGCGCAGCAGCCGTTGGCCCATCGCTCCGGCCAACGTCAGGTTGACGCGCGTCTCGTCCTCGTCGGAGAGGCGGCAGACGTCGGGCATCCCGCCGTGGCCGACCGACTGGACCAGGGTGCGCAGGGCCGTCGCGGCCACCGCGAAGGAAGGAAAGAACCAGGCGCCGTGCCGCTTCACGGTCGGCAGCGGCGCCACGCGGACGGTCGCCTCGGTGATGACCCCGAGCGTTCCCTCACTGCCGACGACGACGTCGAGCAGGCGGGGTCCCGCGGCGGAGGCGGGCGCCCGGCCGCCGAGCACGAGCTCGCCCCTGGGGGTGACGACGCGCGCCCCGACGACGAGGTCGTCGACCCTGCCGTAGCCCGTGGACGCCTGTCCGGCGGACCGCGTCGCCACGTAGCCGCCGACGGTCGCCTCCTGGTGGCTCTGGGGATAGTGGCCCAGCGTCAGGCCGTGCGGGTGCAGCGACTGCTCGATCTCGGGCCCCCGGAGCCCCGCCTCCAGCGTCGCCAGCCGGCTCTTGGGGTCGACCTTCACGACGCGGGTGAGCCGGCGCAGGTCCAGGGTGACGACCGCACGCTGACGGCCTGGCCCACTCGCGCCGTCCGAGACCGCACCGACACCGCCGACGACACTCGTCCCCCCACCGAACGGGACCACCGCCACGCCGTGCTCCTCACACACCCGGAGCACCTCGCCCACCTGGGCCGCCGACCCCGGCACGACGACCGCGTCGGGGGCCTGGGAGGCGTCGCCGGTGCGCAGGCGGTAGAGGTCGGGATAGCTCTTGCCGCCGGCGTGCTCGATCCGCCACCTGCGGTCGGTGTGCACGTGCTCCGGTCCCACCGCTCCGGCGAGCGCGGCCAAGGGGGCCTCGCCCAGCCTCGACGGCCGCAGTCGCACCTCATCGATGGGGACGGGCGGCGCGACGTCACTCCGGTCGACGCCGATCCGCGCGGCCAGCTCCGTCCAGGCCTCGTCGCCGAGCGCGGGTCGCTCGGCCGGGTCCCCCCACCCGTGCCACACGGATCGCGGGATGGAGTGCGTGACGAGATCGTTCATGTGAAACACTTTTACATGAATTGTTACATCGGTACAGTGAATCCATGACGAGTCCCGACGACACCCTCCTCGCCGCGGTCCGTGACGAGGTCCTCGACTACGGCGTCCGGAGGGCCACAGCCACCTCCATCGCGCACCGCGCCGGGGTCTCCCGCGTCACCGTGCACCGGCGGGGCGGCACGATCAGGCAGCTGGTCCTCGACGCGCTCGTCGCAGAGTTCACTCGGACGATGGAGGACGGCGCCGCCCGCGTCGCCTCGGAGGCACCGCCGCGGACCGGCCGAGACACCGTCGTCGAGATGGCCGTCGCCCTCGTGGACGCGTTGAGCGAGGCGCCGCTCGTCGGGGCCCTGCTCAAACATGACCCGGACCTGCTGCTCCCCTACCTCGTCGACCGATACGGCCGCAGCCAGCTGCTCGCCCTCGACGCGCTCAGCGCCGCTCTGCGCGCCGGGGTCGCGGACGGGTCGATCGTCGCCCCGGACCCGGACCTCACGGCCCGCGTGTTGCTTCAGGCCCTGACCCCGTTCGTCGTCGGGATGCGCATCCTCACGGGCGACCATGACCGGGCCCACGTCCTGGCCGAGGTGCGCCGGCTCGTGTCGAGCTACCTGGCACCTGCCTCGCACCCAGAGCACGGGCAAGGGGACGGGCGATGACCGCACCGGCGATCGACCGCCGGGCCCGGGCCCGAGCGCTGGAGAGCCTGGCGACGAGCCGCTATGACTGCATCGTCGTCGGCGGCGGAGTGACCGGTGCCGGGGTCGCCCTCGACGCCGCGTCTCGTGGCCTGCGCACCGCACTCATCGAGCGGGTCGACCTCGCCGCGGGGACGAGCCGGTGGAGCAGCAAGCTCGTCCACGGTGGCCTGCGCTACCTCGCCAAGGGCGATGTCGGGATTGCCTGGGAGTCGGCCAGGGAGCGACATGCGCTGATGACGACGATCGCTCCCCACCTCACCCGCGCCGCCGCCAACATCGTGCCGCTCGACGGCTCGACGCCGCCGCCCCTGGGGCTGCTCACCGAGGCCGGCATCCGACTGGCTGACGGCTTGCGCCTGGCCTCCCACACCTCGCGACACCTGCTCCCGAGGCCGTCCCGCATCAGCGCGTCAGAGGCCCTGGTGATGGCGCCCGGCCTTCGCCAGGACGGACTGCGCGGCGGCCTCCTCTTCTGGGACGGCCAGCTCGAGGACGACGCCCGGCTGGGCACGGCGATCGCCCGGACGGCGGTCGCCCACGGAGCCGATGTCGTGACGCGCTGCGCCGCGACAGAGCTCACCGACACCACGGTGACGCTCCGGGACGAGCTCGCCGGCGAGTCCTTCACCGCGCACGGCCACGTGGTCAACGCGACCGGCGTCTGGGCCGGCGAGCACGAGCCGTCCGTGCACATCAAGCCGAGCCGGGGCTCGCACGTCGTCGTCCGCAGCGAAGCGGTCGGTCGCCCGCGGGCCATCTTCACCGCGCCGGTCCCCGGCCACTTCGGCCGCTTCGTGTTCGCGATGCCGCAGTCCGACGGCCTCGTGATCATCGGCCTCACCGACGAGCCGGTCGGGGACGTGGACGGCGTGGCCCCGGAGGTGCCCTGCGCCGACACCCGGTTCCTCCTCGACACGATCAACCAGGTCCTCGAGCAGCCGCTCGCCGAGTCGGACGTCGTCGGGCGCTACGCGGGGCTGCGACCGCTCGTCACCACCGCCGCAGACGGTCCCACCGCCGACGTCTCGCGCAGGCATCTCCTCGTCGACGAGCCCGGGGGGCCGGTCACCATCACCGGGGGCAAGCTGACGACCTACCGGCAGATGGCCGAGGCCACCGTCGATGCCGTATGCCGCCGGGTTCGCTCCCCTGCCAGCTGCCGGACCCGCTCCCTCCCCCTCGTCGGCGCCGCCTCGCGGGAGGTGCTGTCCCGGGTCCCGGCTCCCGAACGCCTCGTCCGGCGCTATGGCACCGAGGCGACCGACGTGGCGGCCCTTGGGCTCGCCCACCCGGAGCTCATGCGTCCGGTCAGTGACTCGTGCCCCACCCTGGGCGTGGAGCTGCTCTTCGGCGTGCTGCACGAGGGTGCCCTCACGGCAGCGGACCTGGTCGAGAGGCGCACCCGGATCTCGTTCGACGCGCAGGCGGTCGACGCCGCGCGCGAGGTCGCGGACCGCGTTCTGGCGCTCGCCGCCGACCTCGCCCGGGCCTGACCCCTCGGCTTCCACCCGGGAGACCTCAGCCCACGGCGGCCACGCCTGCGAGTCGCTACTCTGGATCGAGGCTGCGGGTGAGGTCGGCCAGCTCGATCCGGCTGGACGTTCCCGTCTTGCGCAGCAGGTTGGACACGTGCACGCTGACCGTCTTGTCGCTGATGAAGAGGTCACGAGCGATCTCTGCGTAGGTGCGGCCCACCACGAGGTGGCCGAGCACTTCACGCTCGCGACGCGTCAGCCCGATGAAGACCTCTGGCAGCTTGGCCTCGGGGTCGGCGGGCGCGTGCTCGGTCAGGGAGATGTGGCTCTGCGCGGCCAGGGAGGCCGTGTCGGCCAGGATCGGAGCGGCGCCCAGCTCCCCTGCAATCCGGGCGGCCTCACGCAAGGCCGAGGCCGCTTGGGTCCGATTGCCCTTGGTCGACAGCAGAGACTGAGCCAGTCGGTACGAAGCGAGAGCCTGCTCCCATGGGAGACCAGCCCTGGCGCACGCGGCGACCGCGTCGGTCCAGAGCTCGGGCCGCCGGGGTCCGCCGTCGCGGCAACGCTCCGCCTCAGCCGCGTAGAGCCGCGCCCAAGCCACGATGAACGCGTTCTCTGGCCTTCTCGGCCCAAAGGGTGGGGGTGTGCGACCACGCAGCCGTTCGATCTTCTCGAGCCAGCCGACCGCGTTGACGTGCTCGCCCGGTCTGGTGGCAAGATCGGCGGCCGCTCGCGCCGCCCACACGAGCAGTTCGTCTGCCGAGTCAGCGTCCACAGTCCGCATCGCGGGAATTCCCTCGGCGATGATGGACAGCGCTTGCACCTGATCACCCTGTGCAACGGCGACTCGTGCCTCGGGCGCGATCACGAAGCCACCGAGGAGCCGCCGTTGGGACGAGAGCTCTCGGGCTCGAGCCAGGTGCTGGCGCGCCGCCGCAAGATCGCCGGTCCTGGCGGCAAGGTCCGCGGCTACTCGCCGCAGGTCTCCTCCGCGCGAGGACGTGATCCGGCGGCTCAGACCCTCGCGCAGCAGGTCGCGCGCCTCTGACCAGCGACCGAGCTCAGTGAGATGCTGGCCGATACTGGGCAGGAGGTCGACCGCCTCATAGAAGGAACCTGTCGCCATGAGCCCACGGAAGACCTCCGACATCCGGTCCGCGGCCGCTGCACGCTGACCGACCCCCAGGAGGCAGTTGGCCCAGTAGCCAACGGCTTCCGTGACGAGGATGTGATCGCCGCTGGCCCTTGCATGGACCATGGCCCGCTCGGCGTCGTCCAGTCCTGCGGGCTCTTCCCAGCGGGTCTGTGACCGGGCTCCGAGCGCCCAGGACAAGGCCTCGTCGGAGCCGCTCCGACGAGCCACCAGCACCGCTTCGTCGGCATGGTGCGCGGCGGTGGGCTGGCCGGCCCAGACCTCGGAAATGGCGAGCTGGGACAGGGCGATCGCACGTTCGGGGCTGTGCGGGAACCGCTCGGTGAGCGACAGCAGTTCAGGCTCCATCATCGGCATGGCAGACCGGCCGCACCAGCGCCGGAACAGGTCAAGGTTGATCTGGAGCCGGGCTGCGACCAGCGGCGTCGCTCGGCGGTCGACCAGCCGCAGCGCCGCCTCGCGGAGCTGGAGGGCGAGGTGGTACTCGCCGGCGCGGATGGCGCTGTCGCTGGTCCTCCCGAGCAGCGGCACTCGCTCGACCCCGGTTCCGCGGCCGGCCGCGGAGACGCGCGTCCAGAGCTGACAAGCCCGGTGGAGGTGCTCGAACTCCTCCGGCCACGCGAACAAGCCTGCCGCCGCGTCCGCGGCGCGTAACGACCACTCGAACGCCTCGTCGAAGTGGTGAGCGCCGGCGTGGTGCAGCGCCAGGTGCGCGGCGCGACCTGCCGGGGCCGCGTTCGAGGCCGCTGCCCAGAGACGGGCGTACTCACCGTGCACCTCCCGCAGCTCCCCTTGTGACAGGGTGGAGACCAGGACTTCGCTGAGCAGCGGGTGCCTGAACCACACCTGTCCGCTTGGTGTGACCGTGCCGAGCCCAGCCCCGACGATCTCGGGGACGCAGCCTCGAATCGACTCGAGTGACAGCCCCTTGACCACTGCGAGGTGTTCGAGAATGACTCGGTCCACCGGTCGCCCGCCCACCGCCAGCAGCTGCGCCATCTCCCTGGCTGGTGGGCTGAGACGGTGCCACGACGCGAGCAGGGCGTCACGCAGACCCGCGGCGCCCTGGTGACCGCCGGCCGAAGACGCCAGCGCGAGCAGCTCGGTCAGGTACGGGTTACCCCCCGACCGCTCGAACACCGCGGCACCTCGAGCGACCGCGCCCTCCTGCCCGCAGAGGGCAGCGACCAGGTCCTCGGTGTCCTGGAGCCCCAGCGGCTCCAGATGCAGCTCGGCGACCAAGGGCAGTCGGCGCACGTCGGCGAGCCAACCATGCAACCGGTGCCCCTCGTGGAGGTCGCTGTCCCGATACGTGGCGAGAACGACGAGATCCTGACCGCGACCGAAGCCAGCCACGATGTATGCGAGCAGGTCCAGCGACGTCGTGTCCGCCCACTGCAGGTCATCGATGATGACGGCCGAAGGCTGGGCCTCCGAGATTCGCTCAAGCACCGTGGCCAGAGCTGGGATCAGCTGACCCGACGCCTCTCCAGCACCGTCGCCCAGCACCGGCGCGATCTGCGCCAGCCTCCCGATCGGAAGACCGTGCAGCACCCGCTCGCGCTCCGCCACGTCGGCCTGCCGGAACCACTGCGTGAGCAGGCGCCCGATCGGCTGCAACGACGACTCAGCGGAACCGAAGCGCAGACACCGACCCCACAGCACACGCACCCCGCGCTGCTCGAACGCCGCCGTCACCTCCGTGACCAGCCGGGTCTTGCCGACCCCGGCCTCCCCGCCTACCAGCACCGCCGACGGCGTTCCCGTCCTCGCGGCCTCGATCGCCGCCGCCAGCGCGCGCTGCTCGGCGTCACGACCGACCATGACGGTCCACGACCCCACGGATACCATCCTCGCCCCGCCAGCCCGCCGGCGCGGGCGTTTCACCCACTGTGCACGACCGTCCCTGGGCCGGGTGGCCCGGCGCGACGGGCGAGGGCCCGCGACGAGCGGGCGGAGGATCTGAGGAGAAGTCCCGCAGAACTGAGGAGCAGTACCCGATGTGCGCCGCGTGAGACCGAACGCAGAGTTGGTGGTGTCCACCTTCACGACTCAGACAGGGAACACATCATGACCATCAACGCACATCTCGGACGAAGGTCGCTCGCCATGCTCGCGGCAAGCGGCATCCTCACCCTCGCCACCGCCCTGCCCGCCATGGCGGGTCAGGGCCCGGCAGTCGTCCTCCCGGACCCGATCGGCAACGGGATCAAGGGTCCCGGGCCCCCGCCGGACGGGCCGTTCGTCCCGGAGGGCGGCACCGTCGAGCTCATCCAGATCGGTCTCGGGGCACTGGGTGGGATCGCCCTCGTCGGTGCGGGCGCAGCGATGGCGCGCTCCCGCGGAAGCCACCACCCCCAACCCGCTTGAAACCGGTTCTGCGGAAGCCGGCTCAGCGGCATACGGAATGGTCCGTATGCCGCTGGGCTGGCTTCCTCACGTCAGCGCGCCCGAGTGCGAGCGGGCGGCGGGATCACGGCTCGCAGGCGGCCTCCTCGAAGTGCCCCGGAGTGGTGGGGTAGGCCGGGCCCGAGGCGTGGTCGTTGATGTCCGCCGTGTAGACCAGCGCCAGCTCGACGAAGGCCGAGGTGCCCGGTGTGGTCACGTCCGCGGCCTCGCGGCCGGCCCCCGACGCCCACGCGAGGTGCTGGAGGAAGGCGAGCAGGTCCGGCGACATCTGGCGGATGTCGTTGAACCCGCCGTAGGACGCGTTGCAGTGGGTGTACAGGTTGTAGACACCGCTCCAGTCGATGAGGCGGTCGCCGGGGTTCGGCCCGTTGGCCGCCACATCGCCCTGCATGACGTCACGGTCCCAACCGCCGTAGAGCCAGTCCGTGCCCTGGTGGTGGTTGTTGTTGGCGAGGTCGACGTCGTGGGTGTCGGTCATCTCGAACCAGAGGCATGGGTCGTTGGTGACGGGGTCCTTCTTGGTCCCGTCGGTCACCGGCCAGTCGCCCGGCACGCAGCTCGCGTAGTCGCCACGCGGCCGCAGGTCGATGATGTCGGAGCCCAGGACCTGCTGCTTGGCCGGGTCCGGCTCGCCCCGGCCGCCGAAGACGTGGTCGATGAAACGGTCGTCGGCTCCGCGCGACGTCCCGTCGAAGACGCCCCCGGTCAGGCAGTCAGGGCTGGTTGCGTCCAGCGTGGGGTCACAGCCACGGCCGCCCCAGAGGACGTCCTCGCCGTCGCCGCCGAGGACGTCGTCGCCCCCGCTGTCACCGTTGGCCACGTCGTCCCCGAAGCCGGCGTGGATGGTGTCCGCGTCGGGTCCGCCACGGATCAGGTCGCGACCGCCCTCCGTCAGCCCGGCGTGCGGCATGGGTGTGCCCGTCGACGTGCCGATCCACTGGTCGCCGTCGACGTCGTGCAGTAGGTCCGCGCGCCGGTCGTAGTCGCCCCGCCGGAAGCCGGTGAAGGTCTCCATCGGCGGGTTCTGCAGGGTCTCCGTGAACTGCATCGGCTCGTCGCCGGCGCTGAGGCGCTGGTTCACGACGCCCCCGCGGTCGCCGAGGATCGCGTCCTCGCCCGCATCGCCGTTGATCCGGTCATCGCCCAGCTCCCCGTAGAGGTCGTCGTCACCGTCGCCACCGGAGATCTGGTCGTTGCCGTCCTGGCCCCAGATGCCGTCGTTGCCGCCGTCACCCCAGATCCTGTCGTTGCCGGAGGCCCCGGTCTGGTCGCACGTCGTCGCCGTGGGGGCCGAGAGGCAGAACCGGGTGCTCGGGCCGGGCAGCGCCGGGTCGTGCGTCCGGGACCGCGTGGCATCCGCCGGGACGTCGCCGTCCGGGTAGCGATCCGTGTAGACCTGCTCGGTGAGCGACCCGGGGGTGCCCTGCAGGGTGCGCAGGAGCGACCCGTCGTCGCCGAGGATGACGTCGTCAGCACCGTTGCCCTCGATGGTGTCGCCACCGTCGCGGTAGGCGGGGGTCGGCGTGCCACCGATGAGGTCGTCCTGGCCGGGCGTCGTGCTCGTGCCCACGCGGAGCGCGGCAGCGCTGGGGGTTCCCGGCCATGTCGCTGCCAGCGGCGTTGCCGGGGTGCCGTGCGCGGACGCCGTGCCGAAGGCGAGGTCGCCGAAGATGGAGTCGGCTCCCCCGTTGCCCTCGACGTAGTCCCCGTGTGCGTCGCCGGTGATGACGTCGTCACCGTCCTGGCCGAGCAGGACGTCCACCCCGTCACCGCCGGAGATCCGGTCGGCGCCGTAGCGGGACGCCGGCGGCGCGGCCAGGTAGCCGGTGCCGGTGCTGCGGTCCCAGACCTGGATGACGCGCGGCGTCATGGCCGCGCCGGAGGTGCTGCCCAGCCGGACGGTGACGGACGATGGCGTCTGGCCGGCTCCGGGCCGGAGGACCTGCCCGTTGTCCCCCAAGGCCACGTCGTCGCCGGGACCGCCGAAGAGCGCGTCCGCGACGTCGCCCTGACCCGCTGTCGTCTCGTCCGCACCCCCGGACGGGTCGGAGCTGCCGCCGACGAGGTCGTCGTCACCGGCGTTCCCCTCGACCCAGTCGATGCCGGGGCCGCCCTCGGCGTAGTCGTCCTCGGCGTTGCCCTTGATCCGGTCGTCGCCACGCTGGCCGAAGATGACGTCCTCGCCGTCGCCGCCGTAGATCTCGTCCGCACCCCAGTTTCCTGCGGTGTCGGTCGGGTCGAGGTCGAGCAGCTGGACGCCGTGGTTGGCTGCGAATCCGCGCATCCTCGTCACGGCGGTCGCGTCGGCTTCGGTCGCCGCGGACGCGAGGATCGCGTTGTCGCCGGCCATCAGGTCCGGACCCGCGTCGCCGTGGAGGACGTCCCCGGCATCGGGGCGACCGATGCCCGACGCGGCCTGCTGGAACGAGCCGCCGACGATCTCGTCCTCGCCCGCGTCACCGTGGACGACGTCCGAGTCGTTGTTGCCTTCGAGGTGGTCGGCGTCGTTGCCGCCGTTGACCTTGTCCGGGCCGAGGCCGCCGTACGCGGTGTCGGTGCCGTCACCGCCGTAGATCAGGTCACCCCGACCCGCGGTGGGTGTCGCCCCGTCCAGGTCGAGCGGGATGGCCCGCGCGTCCCCCGTGTTGAGCGGGTCGTCGACGGTGCCGTTGTCCCCGATGAGGATGTCGACCCCGGTGTCACCGGCGAGGATGTCTCCCGCGTCCGGATCGCTGGCCGGGCCGGTGTCGGCGCGGCCGGCGTGGCGGGTTCCGCCGTAGACCAGATCGTCACCGTCGCCGCCGCTCGCGCGGTCGCTGCCGTCGTTGCCCTCGATGACGTCCGTGCTGCCCTGGCCGTAGAGCTGGTCCTCGTCGTCGTTGCCGAAGACCAGGTCGGCGTCGGCCTCGCCGTAGGCGCGGTCGTTGCCGGAGCCACCCCAGATGCGGTCCGGGCCGTCGCCGCCGAGGAGGACGTCGTCGCCCTGCTGGCCGCAGACCAGGTCCGCGGAGCCGTGGGCGAGCACGCGGTCGCGCGCGCCACCCGCGGAGACGGTGTCGACGCCGGCGCCGCCCTCGATGAGGTCGTTGCCGTCGCCCGTGCCCGACGTCGTGCCCTCGGGCACGGGGTCGGAGGTGACGGGCGACCCGTCACGGCACGTCTCGTTCGCCGCCGCGCCGACCGTGGCGGTGTCGCGGAGGGTGTCGCCGAAGATCGAGGCGGGCCCGTCACCGCCGAGGATGTGGTCGTTGCCCAGACCGCCGACCAGGGTCTTGGCCGAGGGCGAGGTGTTCGGCGGAAGTGGCAGGTGCGTGACCGTCCGCTTGAGGCCGAAGGAGACCCCCTCGATCTGGTGCTGGGTGCTGCCCAGCGCGCCGACCTCGCTCGGCTCGGCGATGACGTAGTCGTCCCCGGGCCCGCCGAAGATCTCGTCGCTGCCGTAGCCGCCCACCAGGGCGTCGGGACCGCCGCCACCGAGGATGCGGGCCTTCTGGGCCTTCTCGGAATGGCTCGTCACGATGTCCTCGGCGTTGCTGCCGTAGACGACGTCGTTGCCCGTCCCGGTCTCGATGATGTTGGGGATGTCCTTGCCGTCCTTGACGGTCAAGGTGTCAGCGGGGCCCGGGCTGTCGACGCCGAACGTCGTCTCCGTGGAGGCGTAGATCGTGTCCGTGGCGGTGCCTCCGGCGATGCTGTCGCTGCCGAGGCCGCCGATGAGGACGTTGCCCTTCGACGTCACGGTGCCGCCCAGGCCGTCGGGCCGGTCCGCCGCCACGCCGATCTTGTCGTCACCGGCGCCGCCGTTGACCCGGTTCACGCCGAGGCCGACGCTGATGATGTCGATCCCGGTGCCGGTCTGCGAGCCGGTCGTCGGGTCGGTGGTGAGCTGGGTCCAGTCGATGAGGCCGTCGAGCTGCTCTTCCGCCTCGCCGTGGTTCTTCTTGTCGACGGCGTTGAGCTGCACGGTCCGGGTGAGCTCCGGCGTCCCGAGTGTGCCGTCGCCTGAGACGAAGTCGTCACCCTCACCGGTGGTGATCGCGTCGGCGCCGTCACCACCAGCCACGTGGGCGACCTTGCCCACGCCGTCCGCGGTCACGATCCGGTCGTCGCCCTTGCCGCCGTCGACCCAGGACGAGCCGGTGCCGGTCTGGATCTGGTCGGCATGGTCGGACCCGATGACGACCGCGTCCTTGCTGAAGACGGTGAGGTCCGCCTGCGTGGTCGGGGTCGACGGGTTCGTCTCCTTCTTGCCGTCGCCGACGAGGCTGACGATGAGCGGAGCCGTGGAGCCCCGGCCGTCGACGACGACCCGCTCAAGGCTCGTGTCGAGGTAGTCGCGCCGCTCACCGAGCATCTGGACGGCGAAACCGTCGAAGTCGGGGTTGGTGCCGGCGTCGTCGCCGGGCCGCTGCGCGAAGTGGAGCTCGGTCACCTTGACCACATCGGCCTCGGTGTCGGCCGTGTTCCCCCACGGGGTGCCGCGTTCCTCGTCGGTCGCGAACATGCCGGCGAAGACGACGAGGGTCGTCCCGACGGTGCCGCCGAGCCGCGGCGGCGGTGGCTCACAGTCCGGCTGCGCCGTGAAGTCGAGCAGCGTGATGTCAGCGAGCGTGAACGAGAAGGTCGTGCTGAACGGGGAGAACCCGATCGTGATGTAGACGCGCAGGAAGAGGCTGAGCCGGCCCGTCGTCGTGAAGAGGCAGAGCGGGTTGTTGATGGCTGCCTGGAGGAACTCGCTGACGCGGAACTTGCCGTCGTTGTTGGGGTCGTTCCAGTGGAAGCCGATCGTCAGGTGCAGGCCACCCTCGATGCCGACCTCGATGATGAGCGCCGTCACCGACGCGCCGGCGGCGATCTCGCCGTCGAGCCGAACCACGGGGACGGGCTTGCCGCTGCTGTCGGTCGTCTTGAAGTAGAGCCCGTCGAGGATCTTCAGGGCCTTGACCTGCTCGCCGGTCCGGGCGGCCTCGACGGCGTAGCGGATGCCCGCAGTGTCGAGACCGGCCATGAACCGCAGGGAGACCGAGGCCGAGCCGGACAGCGTCACCATGACCGGCGGTGGCGCGTAGACGGGGCCGAAGGACTGCCGCCAGGTGAAGCCCAGCGTCAGCGGGCCGCTGTCGAACTCGACGAGCGCGACGTCGCTGCCCATGAGGACGTTGAAGATCGATGCCGGGTTGTCGAGGATCGGGAAGGTGAAGCCGGACTTGTTGGCCGATCCTGCTCCGGCGGCCCCGGTGCCGAAGACGGTGCCCTTGCCGCCGTTGGTGTTGAGCTCGGTCTTGAGGGCGTCACCCGTCTTGGTCGCCGGATCCTTGACGACGAGGGTGTCTGCGCTCGTCGGCGACACGCTCGTGGCCAGGGCCTTGTCCCCCGGCACGGTGAAGGCACCGACGTCGATGAGGCAGCTGGCGCCACCACCGCACTGGGGCATGTTGTTGACGAGCGTCACCAAGGCGGTGATCCGCTCCACGAACTCGAGATCGGGCCCACCGGCCAACGTGTTGAACGCCTTGGCCAGGGTGATGAGGCTGACGTCCCCGCCCCCGGCCAGCTTGCTGAGGTCGGAGAGCACCGGGATGGGCGCGTAGAGCGTGTCGATCACCGGCTGGATCGGGCCGGTCACCGACTTGATCTTGTTGAGGACCGGTCCGAGCAGCTCGGAGAAGAAGCCGCCGGCATCGAGCTTGACCGCCTTGAAGTCGATCTTGGGCAAGCCGAGGTTCTTGAGGTCCTTGTTCGTGAAGCCCCACTCGAGGACGAAGTTGGCCTGGACGCCCGGCAGCACCGATGAGGCGCTCGCCTTGACGATCCAGTCGGCGTTGATCGCAGCGGTCAGCTTGATGTCGAAGAGCTTCGACGGGTCGAGGGTCCCGAAGTCGCTGATCGTCAGAACGGAGCTCGCCGTCTCGCTGGCGTCGCCCGACCTCACGTCGATCATGAAGGCACCAGCGAAGAGCGGCACGGTGCCGTTGTTCTTCGTCACGTCGATGTCGAGGAAGGCCAGCTCGGCCTTCATGGACGCAGGCATGTCGAAGCGGGCTCCGACCCGGAACTCCGGCGCCGCCGCGTCGTGGGTGTGGACGAAGAAGCCGCGGTCGGTGTCGATGCCGGCCTTGAGGTGCAGCTGGAGCCCGAGGCCATAGGTGATGGCGTCGGCGTCCCCGGCCCGCAGGGCGAGTCCCGGGATGCCGATGTCGAGCGGCAGGGTCTGGCCATCACCGAGGCACCCGGTCCCGGGCTTGCACCCGAGGGTCGTGTCGACCTCGCCGACATTGAGGTCGATGGTGATGTTGACGCCCTCGATGGCCTCGGCGGCGCAGGCGTCGAGGTCCGGCTTCGTGGTCACCGGCTCATAGCTCGCCGGGGTGGTCGGGTCCTTGTCGACGTAGGTCTGGGTCGCTCCAGCCGACGCGTCGAGCACCTTGACCAGGCCGAACGTCGACCCGTCCTTCCGGAGGATCTTGTACTTCGTGGCGCCGGTCACCGACGGCCAGGTCAGCGTGTTGAAGTGATCGTTGTCGAGCGCGGCCCACGTCGTCTGCGAGGACCCCTCACCGGAGAGGATGGTGTCGCCGTCGGTGCCGGTCCCGTCGCCCTGGCTGGCGACGATCTTGTAGGTCCAGGTGTGGTCCGTGCCACCGTCCGCCGGCGTCGGCGTGACGGTCGGCGCAGCCGCGGGCTCGAGCTTGGCCGAGCACTCGTAGCCGACCTTCACCGTGGTGTTGGTGAGCCCGGCGTCCGCGATCGCCTTGGCGATCTGCGTGTTGAGGTAGGTGCGCGCCTCGGCCGGGGTCGCGGGGATGGCCCCCAGCTCGGCCTTGAGCTCGGCACGCAGCTTCGCGACCTTGTCGGCGCCCTGCTGGAGGTCCTTGCCGACGAACGGCAGCTTGCCGTCGAAGGTGGCCAGCCGCAGGGCCTGTTCGAGCTTCTCGAGATAGCCGTCGAGGCCGGGCTTGATCTGGGTGAAGTCGGCGATCGCGTTTGCCAGGGCGGTGGCCAGCCCAGCAGGCGCCTCGAGCTCGGGCTTGCTGTCGGGCGCGGGCAGCGTGTCGTTGAGATCCGTGAGGTCGGCCGGGTCGGTGGAGTTCGCCACGCGGAGGTGGGCGGTTCCGAGCGACGTCGGGGTTCCGCCGGCGACGGTGGCGTAGAGCGGGATCCGGCCGCACACCATCAGCTCGGTTGCCAAGGTCTCCCCGCACGTCGCCTTCGTCGGGTCGTTGCTCGCGTTGAACGTCGGCGTGAGGCTGGTCAGGAAGGTGCCGAAGGAGACCGGCGCGTTGGTCGGGGTGGTCTTGCCCAGCTCGAGGCTCAGGTTGGCCCGGGCCTCGGCCTGGTCGCTCGGGATCCCGGCAGACACGGTCAGTGGGCCGAGGGTTCCGGCAGCGGTGCCCGTGAACTCCGCGGCAGCGTTGACGGTGATCTTCGAGCTGTCGAGGACCTTGAGCGTGGTTGCGTCCGTGGCCCCGGTCCCGACGGCAAGAGGGACGACCACGGCGACGTCCACGCCACCGGTGACGGCGACCTTGCCCGCCCCGCTCGTGGAGGCCGACACGAGCGCCGGCACGCCGTCGAGCTGCAGGCGCAGTGGGGTCGAGGCCGTGTACGTGCGGGTCCAGTCGAAGTCGAGAACGATGCTGGGAGTCCCACCGTCGTCGAGGAAGCGGAACTTCAGGGCGTCGCTCCCGAGGCGGTTGGTGAGGACCTCGACGAGGTCCTGGATGTTCTGGGGCGGGTGCGCCGACATCGCGTCGAGGGCGTCGTCGAGCGGCGACCGGAACGTGTACGCCGCGCCGGTGGCTGGCTTGGTCTCCCACGGCTTGGTGAGCGTGACCGTGTTCACCCCGTCCGTCTGCTTGACGACGGCGACCTGGGTGCCCACGACGACCGCGCGGCCGGCCAGGGCGGTCGGGAAGGTCCGGTTGGTGTCGGTGAGGGTGTCCGCCCCGTAGGTGACGCCGGCCCCGACTCCCGACAGGTCGCGACGGAGCAGGTCGCGCAGGGATGTCCCGGTTCCCGGGATCTGCGTGCTGAAGATCCCCGTGGTGCCACCGGGCTGTGCCTCGGCGAGCTGGGCGGAGAGGGTCTGCAGCGTCTTGAGCACGATGGCGAACAGCTCGGCCTGCGAGCCGGGTTTGAAGTCGAGCGCGAAGACCTTGTCGAGGTCGCTGAGGTCGAACTGCGGTCCGTCCGCGCCCGAGGTCTTGGTCAGGTCGTTCCACGTCGCCTTCGCGGAGAGCTTCGCGCCGCCGGGGAAGAAGGAGGCCGCGTCAGGGACCGACACGGTGAGGTCGCCGAACGCTCGAACGTCAAGGGCCACGTCGAGCAGGTCCCCGGCCTGGCTCGGGCCGGTGGGCGTCGCCGTCACCAGTCCGTTGAACAGGTCGCGCAGCCTGAGGTCGTGCTGGGCGTCACCGGCCTGCTTGAGGCCGATCGTCAGCATGTTGCCGGTCCCGGGCGTGGAGCAGTTCGCCGGAGCGGAGCTGTTGCAGACCTTGAGGTTGCCTTCCAGCCGGACCTGGAAGAAGCCGGCGTTGGCGGTCAGGTCGACCTTCGTGTCGATCGGGAAGTCGGCCTTCAGCAGAGGCACGCCGGTCCGGATCATCACGCGGTCCGCGCCCAGCGGCAGCGATTGCACCTCGGTCTTGAACGTCCCGGTCTCCAGGGTGAACGGGCAGGGCTTGGTGTTCCCCTCGAAGCCCACGCACGCCGAGCCGGTCCGAGGCTCCTGCAGGTCGAGCACCAGGGTGAGGTCGGCGGTGAACGACGGTGTGACGGTTGCGAAGGTCTGGGCGGAGTTCGCCTTGAGGATCCCCTGGCGGGGGCCGTCGGGAGGACTTCCCACAGGGAGCTTGGTCAACCCGTCGCCGAAGGTGACGGCGCCGAGCTGCGCCTCCGGGCCGAGGATGACGAAGGGGGTCGTGTCGGCGGGCTTCCCACCGATCCAGTCGCCCGAGAGGGTGAGCGAGCTCGCGGTGTTCGCGGTGATCTCCCCGGCGGACGTGCCGGCCACGACGCGCATGCCGACCCACTGGCCCGGCTCCCACGCCGTGCCGTCGGAGATGCTGAGGCCGTCTGAGGTATAGCTCGCGCCGGGCTTGGAGACCTTCGCGGCGCCGGCGTCCATCGGCACCGGCGACGAGGGCGCCGCCTTCGTCATCGTCAGGTGGAGGGCCAGCTTGTCGATCGTGGGTTTCCAGTCGAGGCCGTCGACGGGGATCCCGGCTGCCTTGAGCCTGGTGATGAGGTCCTGGAGCGAGGTGAACTTCGGGTTGCCGACGGTGCTCGCGTCGAACCCGGGCGGAGCCGGCTGCCCGGGGTCCGGGGCCTGCACGACGTTGGCCTTGAGGAAGGCGACGAGCACCTCGTTCGCCTTGACAGCGTCGGAGACGGTCCCGCGCAGGAACGGCAGGTCGAGGTCTCCCGCGATGGCTGTGCCGGGGCCCGACCCGTCGGCGTCGAACTTCGCCTTCTGGATCCCCGTCAGGGCGGTGGCCACCTGCGCCAGCCCGTCGGCGAGGTCACGCAGGCTCATGTTCTGGAACCTTCCGACGACCGCGGCGAGGTCCGGGGCCGAGATGACCGGGGCGCCCGACGTGATGTTCGGCCAGGTGACGGTGACGTCGGCCGAGAACGTCGGGAACGCCGAGCCGAGTCCGCTGGGATCCGCTTGCACGGCAAGCGTTCCGGCGACGGATCCGGCTGTCGCCGGGTCACTGGGCGAGCCTGTGGGGTCGAGTCCGGCGCTGACCAGGCCTTGGAGCGATCCGTCGGCAGCGAGCTCGCCGTCGCCGGGGGCGGACTCGGTGAACGCGAGGACGCCGTCGTTGTTGGGGTCGTTGAGCTTCGCGAACGCGTGGGCCTTGACGGTGAAGTCGGTGCTCGAGAGCGAGACGTCGAGGATGCCGAGGGCAGCCTTCGCCGAGGCCGAGAGATGAGCCGTCGCGTCCACGTCCACGCGGGGAGCGTGACCTGCGTCGCTGGCGAGGTACACCCGGTTCGTCGTCGGGCCGGTCCACACGATCCACAGCGAGAGCGCTGCCTCGACCGAGACGGTGACACCCTCGGGCGAGGCCAGCTCCACCTTCGGGTCGGCCGAGCTGATGGTGAGCGACTGCTTCGCCGCCGTGCGGGTGATGGTGAGGTCCACGTGCACGCGCTTGCCGTCGGCCAGGTCCTCGACGGCGACGTCGAGGGTGCCGTTCCGGCCTCCGGGGAGCGACACCGCCTTGTCCAGGGCGTCGAGCGCGCCCCACGTGGTGGCCCCCGCCACCTCGTCGGCGATGCCCTCCTTGACGAGGTCGTCGAGTCCCGCCAGCCCGCCCGGGCTGGCGCTCACGAAGGGAATCGGCTTCCCGAAGGCCCCGAGGGCGGCAAGTCCTGAGGTCCACGACGCGAGGTCCTCGGTCGCACTGCCGCCGCCGAGGATGGCGACGACCCGGTCGACGCCGGGGTCGGGATCGGCTGCGTGGGCGGGCAGCTGCGGTCCCAGTCCCCACCCGGTGATGAGCACCGCGGACGCGATCGAACCGACGAGACGGTTCACGGACCTGCGTGACATTGTCCCTCCCCCAGGGGCGCCTCGCGTGGCCCAGTGGAGGTGGGCCCTCACCACGAGTCGCGATAACCATCCAAGGTAGCGACGGCCTCATCCCGTGTCCGAGGATTCGACAAAAAAGCACCCCATGCCGTATGCCGCTGTGCGCGGTTCCGGACGTATCCGCGCTTTTCGGACCCGCGGGGTCCAGGGCCCCCGGGGTCGGCCGGGGGCGTGACAGGATCGCCCCCATGGCCAAGGAGTTCAGAGTCAGCCGTGCGACGACGGTCGCGGCGCCGCCGGAGCGGATCCTCCCCCTTCTCACCGACCTCCATGAGTGGCAGAAGTGGTCGCCGTGGGAGGGCCTCGACGCGGGCCTGGAGCGCACCTATGCCGGCGCGTCCTCGGGCGTGGGGGCCGTCTACGGGTGGCGCGGCAACAGCAAGGCCGGGGAGGGACGGATGGAGATCGTCGAGGCGGCCCCCGACCACGTCGGCATCGACCTCGTCTTCGCCGCTCCGATGAAGGCGCACAACCGGGTCGACTTCCGGCTGACCCCCGAGGAGCACGGGACGAGGGTGGAGTGGGTCATGACCGGCCCGCAGAACGTCGTCATGCGCGTGATGAGCAAGCTCTACTCGATGGAGAAGATGATCGGTCCCGACCTGGAGAAGGGACTGCTCCAGCTCAGGCAGGCCGCCGAGTCCGCGTGACCGCCCCAGACGCTCCCGCCCTGACGATCCGGCCCGCCACGCGCGCCGACATCCGCGCCATCGTCGACCTCCTCGCGGACGATCGCCTGGGGGCCACCCGCGAGAGTCCCGACGACCTCGCCCTCTACGAGGCGGCGTTCACCCGGGTCTGCGCCGACGCCGGGCAGCACCTCGTCGTCGCCGAGCGCGACGGTCGAGTCGTCGGCACGCTCCAGCTCAGTGTCATCCCCGGCCTGTCCCGACGGGGCACGACGAGGTCGATCATCGAGGCCGTCCGGGTCGCCTCGACCGAGCGCGGCTCCGGACTCGGCACGACGCTCGTCGAGTGGGCGGTGGACGAGTCTCGGAGGCTGGGGGCCAGCCTGGTGCAGCTGACCTCGGACCGCGCACGCACTGACGCCCACCGCTTCTACGAGCGGCTCGGCTTCGTCAGGTCGCACGTGGGCTTCAAGCTGTCCCTGTGACCCGCCCACCGGACGGCCCAGGTCTGGGAGGTCTCTCAGAAGATCCGGACCCGATCCTCCTCCGGCAGCCACATCCCGTCCTCGGGGTTCACGCCGAAGGCCTCGTGGAACTCCGAGAGGTTGCGCACGGCGTTGCCCCGGATGTCGAGCGGCGAGTGCGGGTCGACAGCGAGCAGCCGGATCGCCTCTGCGGTGCGGGCCTTGCCCTTCCAGACCTGGGCCCACCCCATGAAGAACCGCTGTGGTCCGCTGAAGCCGTCGAGCTCGGGCATGCCGGCGTCCTCGGTCGCGATCCGGTAGGCCCGGTAGCCGATCTGCAGCCCGCCTAAGTCACCGATGTTCTCGCCGACGGTGAGGGCGCCGTTGACCCGGTGCTTCGGGTCGAGTCCTTCGGGCGTGTAGCTGCTGAACTGCTCGATGAGACGTGCCGCCAGGGCGTCGAACCGCTCCCGGTCCTCCGCGGTCCACCAGTCGCGCAGGGCCCCGCTCCCGTCGTAGCGCGACCCCTGGTCGTCGAAGCCGTGCCCGATCTCATGACCGATGACCGCCCCGATCGCGCCGTAGTTCACGGCGTCGTCGGCCTCGAGGTCGAAGAACGGCGGCTGGAGGATGGCGGCGGGAAAGACGATCTCGTTCATCGTCGGCATGTAGTACGCGTTGACCGTCTGGGGCAGCATGAACCACTCGGTGCGGTCGATCGGCTTGCCGAGCTTCGCGAAGTTGCGGTCGACCTCGAACTGCGTTGCCCGACAGACGTTCCCGACCAGGTCAGCAGGGTCGATGTGGATCCCGGAGTAGTCGCGCCACACCTCGGGGTAGCCGATCTTGGCGACGAAGCGCTCGAGCTTGTCGAGCGCCTCCTTGCGCGTCTGGGCACCCATCCAGTCGAGCGTGGTGAACGAGCGACGGAACGCCTCGACGAGGTTCGCGACCAGGTGCTGCATCCGCTCCTTGGCGGCGGGTGGGAACCACCGCTCCGCGTAGAGCCGGCCGACCGCCTCGCCGACCGCACCCTCGACGACGGCCACCCCACGCTTCCAGCGCTCCTTGTTCTCCGGCTGCCCGGAGATCGTCCGCCCGTAGAAGTCGAAGTCCTCGTCGACGATGGCCCGAGGGAGCAGCGCAGCGAAGCTGCTGACGACGTGGAAGGTGAGCCAGGCCTGCCAGTCGGCCAGGGGGACCTCGGTGAGCAGCGTGCTGAGCGCGGTCACGAAGCTCGGCTGCCGGACGACCACCTTGGGGACGGCACCCTCAGGCGCCCCCATCGCGGACAGCCAGGCGTGCCAAGGGAACCCCGGGGCGAGCGACTCTGCCTCGGAGAGCGGGTAGGCGTTGTACGTCTTGACCGCGTCGCGGCTCGCCACCGTGTCCCAGTGGTGCCGGGCGACCTCCGTCTCCAGCGCCATGATCCGTGTCGCCTTGTCGGCGGCCTCGGGCACTCCCGCGAGCGCGAGGAGCCGCTCGACGTGGGCGACGTAGGCGGTGCGGGTCTCGGCGTGGGCCTCGTCGCGGTAGTACGACTCGTCCGGCAGCCCGAGGCCGGACTGCTCCAGGTAGACGGCGTAGTCCTCGGGCGAGCGCTGGTCGGGACTGACGTAGAGGGCGAGGAGGCCGGTGACGCCGACTCGGTGGAGGCGCCCGAGGGTGGCGGCAAGGGCGTGCGGGGAGTCGATCGCGGCGACCTCGCTCAGGAACGGGAGGAGCGGCGCCAGCCCGTTCTCCTCCACCCGCTCGGTGTCCATGAAGCTCGTGAACAGGTCGCCGACCTGGCGGCGCGGGGTGCCCACCTCGGCGGTCAGGTCTGCGGCGGCCTCCTCGATGAGCTCGTGCACGCGGGCGGTCGACTGCTCACGGAGCAGGTCGAAGCTGCCGAAGCGGGCGCGGTCCGCGGGGATCTCCGTCGTGTCCAGCCAGGTGCCGTTGACGAACCGGAAGAGGTTGTCCTGCGGCCGCACCGAGCGGTCGAGACTGGCGGGGTCGATGCCGGAGCGCGGGGTCACAGAGGGTCTCCTTGGTCGGGGCACGGCTGGGTCAGGGCCGCCTGCGGGCTCCACTACCGTATGCCGCTGGGCTGACGGCGCACGAAGGCTGACCTCCCCGTCCGACCGTCCCGCTCGGCCCAGCCGGCCCCCGAGGTCACCTGACCGCGGGAGCCGGCCCAGCGGCATACCCCCTGGTTGCCGGGTCCTCGAGTCGGCGGCTCAGTCGGAGCGGCGCCGCCCGCCCGCGATGACGCCGATCAGGCCGACGAGGAGCAGCAGCCCGCCGAAGGAGCCGAACACCATCGGCCCCATGACGCGCATGTCGATGTCCGCTCCGGCCAGGTTGGTCACGAGGACGTATCCGGCGACGATGACGCTGAGCAGCCCGAGCATGACCGTGACCGGGAGCGGCCCCCTGCGAGCCTTCACCAAGCCCCGGGGTTGCTGCGCCCAGGGCGCGGCCGGCGCGGCGGCCCGCGGGGGCACGGGCAGGCTCGGCAGGGCAGCCGCCGCGTCGTCTGCGTCCCGCACGACGTCGTCCGGCACGGGGGTTGCCGGCTCGACCTTGAAGGGTGCGGGACCGGGCGACTGCGGGCCCTGCGGGGCGGGGTCGTGCTGCGTCATGGCCGTTCCTGAGGTCTCGATCTGCTGGGTGTCTGGCCGCTCGATGGACTGGGTGTCCGACGGCTCGAGGTGCTGGGTCGGGTCGGGGTCGCGCTCGGTCATGGCCGCGCTCCGGTCCGGATCGTGATCTGTCCGAGTCCCACCTCGGCGTCGACGACGAGCTGGTCCGCCGCGTCGGCGGGCCCGTACGTGAAGGTGTCCTCGAGGGCGGTGCCTCCACGACTCGCCTGGGAGCCTCCCTCGTTGCTGTCGATGGCGAGGATCTCGCCCGCTCGGCCACTCGCGTGGACCGTCACCCGGACGCCCTCGGGCACGACGAGGTTGATCTCGCCGAGGCCCATCGTGGCGACGACCCTCTCGACGCCGGCCCCGCCGAGGTCGGCCCGGGTGAGGTCGACGTCCAGTCGGCCGAGCCCGAGCTGGTAGCTCTGCTCCGACGGAAGGGTCGTCGGCTGGTAGTGGCGCTCGCCGGCCGAGAAGGGCTGGGTCAGGCCGTGCGGCATGACGGTCGTGAAGAGCGAGGCGGTCATCGCGAGCAGGGCGAAGGGGGCGAGCCACCCGGCCCGGCGCCCGGCGAGCCCGGAGACGAGGATCCCGAGGCCGAGGACGACCAGGCCGCCGGCGATCCCCACGGCGACGTGGCTGCCCTGCCAGTCCTGGCGCGTGGCTGCGGAGTGCACGCCGACGCCCGCGAGGATCGCGGCCCCCAGGATGAGCAGCCCGCCGGCGAAACCGATACCACGGGTCCGCTCCGCTGGCGGGGTCGGCACGGCGACGGTCACCGAGGCCAGGTTCGGGTGCCCGGTCGGCGGCGGCCAGGCCGCGGCGCCGGCGTTGGCGGCGGCGTTGCCCGTCGACAGACCGACCGGCAGCCCGGTCGTGGGGTCCGTGGACGTCCCGGTGGGGGCGGATGGCGAGCCGGCGCCAGGGGTGCCGAGGGTGCTCGGAGCCGCAGCGGCCTGGCTCGCCGGCGTCGTGGCCGACGGGGGTGGGGCGAACGCCTGGCGGCCCGACCTCCAGAGGTCCCGGCCCGACTCGGTCCGGGTGAGGAACCACCAGGCTCCGACGGTCAAGGCGGCGAACCCGAAGAACCGGACGCCGCCGTTGTCGTTGGAGAACCACGGGCCGCCGCCGAAGAGGATGACGGCGGTGACGATGAGCAGGAAGATCGAGTGACCCTCGCCGTGCTTGAGGGCCTGCTCGAGGGGGATGCGGCCCTGCTCGTCCGGGAGGACCAGCCAGAGCAGGAAGTAGAGCGACAGGCCGATCCCGAAGAGCATCCCCAGCAGGATGAAGGCGGCCCGGACCACGAGCGGGTCGATCCCGAGACGGCGGGCGACGCCGGCGGCGACCCCCGCGAACCATCGACCGTCCGAGGCTCGCGCCACGCCGAGGCGACGCAGGGCGTCATAGAGGCCGTCGAGGCCGTGTCCCTTCCGGGTGGGGTCGGTCTGGTGCTTCATGCCTCAACTCTCTGCCCCCGGGGCAGGGGCAGCCATGCGGGTCGACCCTGACGCAACCCTGAAGCACCCCTCAAAGACGGAGCGGATGGTCGCCCCCACCGGGTCCGGTGAGTGAGGATGGAGCGGTGACCACGCGAACCGAGCCGAGCCAGCCCGTGCCGCAACCTGCGGTGCTGCGCCCGGCTGTGCTCCGCCCACCCTTGGTCCGGCCGACCGACGGCCGGATCATCGGCGGCGTGGCGGCTGGGCTCGCGGTGCACCTCGGCGTTCCCGTGAAGATGGTCCGGATCGGCTTCCTCGTGGCGGCAGTGCCGTTCGGTGCGGGCCTGGCCGTCTACGTGTTCCTCTGGGCGACGATGCGCGAGGGCACCCTCGCCCCGGCTCCCTCACCGGTCGACCCGGCCCAGATCGCACAGCCGGGGCAGCCGGGTCAGCTGTCCGCGGGCGTCCGGCCGGCCGCGACACCGAGCGCCGCCGCCACGCCCGGGGTGGCGGCCCCAGCGCCCGGCGCGGCGCCCGGCGCGGCGCCCGGTGCGGCGCCCGGTGCGGAGCCGGGCCACCGGGTCCCGACGTCGAAGTCGCTGCGAGCCTGGCTCCGCAGCGGCAACGAAGCCGTCGTCATCGCGCTCCTCGGGGTGGTGGCCCTCGGCATCGCTGCGGCCTTGTGGCTCGGCAGCGCCGGGATCGGGGTCGAGCCGCAGGTGCTCCTCCCCGTCGTCGTCATCGCCATCGGCGCCCTCTTCTTCTGGTCGCAGCTCGACGACGCCGACCCCGTCGGCGCCCGCCGACCGGTCCAGTGGATCTGGCTCATCGTAGGGCTCAGCCTCACCACCCTCGGCCTCGTCGGCCTGCTCGTCGGGCAGACCGATGTCGGCCAGATCTGGCAGGTCGCGGGGGCCGTGCTGGCCGCGCTCGTGGGCGTGGCGGTGCTCGCGGCACCGTGGATCCTCCGCCTCTGGAGCAACCTCCGGCGGGAGCAGGCGGCGCGCATCCGAGCCACGGAGCGGGCGGACATCGCGGCGCACCTGCACGACTCGGTGCTCCAGACGCTCGCGCTGATCCAGCGTCGGGCCGCCGATCCCGCCGTCGTGGCCCGGCTCGCCCGGGCGCAGGAGCGTCAGCTGCGCTCCTACCTCTACGACGAGGATGCCCGGGCCGGCACCCTCGGCGCAGCCCTGACGGCCGCCCTCGACGAGATCGAGGACCTCCACGGGGTCCCGGTGGAGCTCGTCGTCACCGGCGACCGGTCGATGGACGAGCACCTGGAGGCGCTGGTCAAGGCCGTCCGGGAGGCCGCATGGAACGCCGTGCGCCACGGCGAGCCGCCGGTGACCGCCTACGTCGAGGTGGGCCCCACGGCGGTCGAGGCGTTCGTGCGCGACCACGGCACCGGGTTCAGCCTCGACGACGTGCCGGACGACCGGGCGGGTGTGCGAGAGTCGATCATCGGCCGGATGGAGCGGCACGGCGGCACGGCGACGATCCGCCGCCGGTCCGACGGCACGGAGATCGAGCTCTGCCTGCCCGTCGAGGCGCCCGCGACGGCCCCGTCCCAGCCCGAGGAAGAGAACGCATGAGCCAGCAGCGGACGATCCGTGTCGTCCTCGTCGACGACCACCACATGTTCCGCACGGGAGTCCGGGCCGAGCTGATGAGCGCGGCCACTCCGGATGGCGGGTCCGGGCCGGCGGGCGCCCGCCCGGCGGCACCGACGTATGCGCCCCAGATCGTCGGCGAGGCCGGCGCGGTGGAGTCAGCGACCTCGGTGATCAAGGAGACCAGGCCCGACGTCGTCCTCCTCGACGTCCACATCCCCGGTGGCGACGGGCACGGTGGCGCCGATGTCATCCGGGCCTGTGCGGGCGTCCAGACCGAGGCCGGGCAGCCCGTTCGCTTCCTCGCCCTGTCCGTGTCGGATGCGGCCGAGGACGTCATCGCCGTCATCCGGGCGGGAGCCCGCGGCTACGTCACCAAGACGATCAGTGCCGGCGACCTGCTCACCGCCATCGGCCGCGTCGCGGACGGGGACGCGGTGTTCAGCCCGCGACTGGCCGGTTTCGTGCTCGACGCGTTCGGTGCCGCTGCCGGCGAGGTCGCGGAGATCGACGAGGAGCTCGACCGGCTCTCGGCCCGGGAGCGAGAGGTGATGCGCCTCATCGCGCGCGGCTACCAGTACAAGGAGGTCGCCAAGGAGCTGTTCATCTCCATCAAGACGGTCGAGACCCACGTGAGCTCGGTGCTGCGCAAGCTCCAGCTCAGCTCCCGTCACGAGCTGACGGCCTGGGCGATGGGCCGCCGCCTCCTCTGACCGACGTGCGTCAGGCGAGGACGCGACGGAGCGCCTCGACCACGATCTCCGGTGCGTCGGTGTGCACCCAGTGCGCCGCGCCCTTGATCGTGAGCTGGCGGGCCAGCGGGAAGTACCGCCGCATCGTCTCGGCGTCCTCCGGATCGATGTAGGGCGAGTCCCCCCCGGCGATCCACAGGACTGGGCCCTCATAGGGCGGGAGCCCGTCGACCGACGCCGGCCAGCCGGCGATGCGTGACTCGTGCCCGAGCGCGGCATCGGCCGCGAAGAGGTCGAGGTTGGCCTGCCAGCGCCACTGGGACTGCCCGTCGGCGCGCTCCGAGCGGAGGTTCTGGAGCAGGAAGGCCCTGACCCCGGCGTTCGGCTCCTGGAAGCGGGCCTCCGCATCGGCCCGGCTCTCGATCTCGCCGAGCGGCAGCGCCCGCATCTCGTCGATATAGCCCTGGAACCGCTCCAGGGAGCCGTAGTCCTTGGGTGCGATGTCGACGACGACGAGGTGGTCGACGAGGTCCGGGTGCTGGAGGGCGAGCACCATGGCCGTCTTGCCCCCGAGGGAGTGGCCCACAACGGTCCAGCTCTCCCCTGGCGCCACCTCCTGCAGCGTCGCTGCCACGGCGTCGGCGTAGCCCTCGAACGAGAACTCCTCCGACCACGGCGACCGGCCGTGGTCCGGGAGGTCGACGAGCAGGCACCGCGCGCCGGTCCCGTCCGGCCCGGCGAGGCCCTTGGCGATCTGGTTCCAGTTGCGCCCCTGACCGAAGAGTCCGTGCAGGAAGGCGATTCTCGGCCCGGCGGTGCCGACCGACAGCGTGTTGAGCATGCCGCCAGCCTAGGAGCCCTCCCGAGCGAGAGGGCACCCCGGCTCGTCAGCGTGCCCACGACCCGCTGACCTCGCAACACACCCGCTTACCGCGTGCAGGGGCCGCCTGTGCCGGGGGTCCGCAGTCGGTAAGCGGGTGTGTTGCGGTGTGAGGGCGGCCGGCTGGGCGTCAGAGGGCGGCGCGGATGGCGTCGGACAGGCTCGTCGTCGGACGGCCGATGAGGCGGCTGAGATCGCCGGTCTCGACGAGCAGTGCTCCGTCCTTGATCGCCTCGTCGCTCGTGGCCAGGGCCATCGCGTAACCCTCGGGCAGCCCGGCGCCGACGAGCACCGCGGCGAACTCGGCCACCGGCAGGTCCTGGTAGACGACCGGCCGGCCGGACTGAGCAGCCAGCTCGGCGGCGTAGTCGGACAGGGTGAACGGCGTGTCCCCGCCGAGCTCGTAGGCCCGACCTGCGTGCCCGTCCTCGGCGACAACGGCGGCAGCGGCCTCGGCCAGGTCGGCTCGCGTCGCGGCGCTGAGCCGGCCGTCGCCAGCCGAGCCGAGGACCGCGCCGTGCTCGAGCTGGGTGGGGATCTGGGCGGTGTAGTTCTCGAGGTACCAGGAGTTGCGCAGCAGCACGTGCGGCACGCCGGACTGAGCGAGCATCGCCTCGGTCGCCCGGTGCTCGGCGGCGAGGCCCAGGGTCGAGGTGTCCGCGCGGACGATGCTCGTGTACGCCACCAGGGAGACCCCGGCCCGGGCTGCGGCGTCGACGACGTTCTGGTGCTGGGGGACCCGCTGACCGACCGCGTTCCCGGAGACGAACACGACCCGGTCGACACCGGCGAAGGCGGCATCGAGGGTCTCCGGCTCGTCGTAGGAGCCCACCCGGACGTCGATCCCGCGCGCCGCGAGATCCTCGGCCCGGCCCGGGTCGCGAACGAGGGCGGCGACCTCGCCGGCCGGGATGCCGCGCCCGAGCAGTGCGTCGATGGTGAGGCGGCCGAACGGTCCGGTGGCGCCGGTGACGAGGATGGTCATGAAGGGGTCCCTTTCGGTGGCGGCCGCCACGAGAACGGCCGGAGTGTCATGGGGAGGAACCGTCCGCCCGTCCCGTTACTTCCCGGGGGTCGACGTCGCGTCGTTCGGGGACGCCATGGGCGCGCGACACGCGGCACCCTTTGCCAACCAGCAGCCACTCGGAAAGACTCGGACCATGCTGACGCTCGAGGACAAGTGGGTGTGGGACTCCTGGATCGCCGACGACGGAAAGCGCTACCACCTGTTCTTCCTCGAGGCGCCACGCTCCCTCGGGGACGCAACCCAGCGGCATACGGCTGCTCGGATCGCTCATGCGAGCTCCACCGACCTGCTCACGTGGGACTACCACGGGGAGGTCTTCGCGCCGTCGGACATGGGCTTCGACGACTTGGCGATCTGGACCGGGTCGGTGGTCCACGACGGGACCCAGTGGCGGCTCTTCTACTCCGCGCTGTCCCGCCGCGGCCACCACACCTACGACCAACGCATCGGGATGGCCCTGTCCGACGACCTGGGCCGCTGGCGCCGCGGGAGCAACCAACCCGTCGCCGCGGTGGACCCCCGGTGGTACAAGACGCTGGCCAGCCACCCCGGCCCCACCACGGGGCCCGACCCGGAGAAGAGCAGCGAGACGTGGCGAGACCCGTTCGTCCTGCGTGACCGGGACGGCAACGGCTGGCACCTGCTCATCACCGCCCGGGCCCTCGACGGGGCCCCTCAGGACGACGGCGTCGTCGGACACGCGTGGAGCGCCGACCTCGACGAGTGGGAGGTGCGCCCGCCCCTCAGCCGTCCCGGCGCCGGCTTCGGGCAGCTCGAGGTGATCCGCAGCGTGCTGGTCGACGGGCGGCCGGTCCTGACCTTCTCCTGCCATGAGGCCGAGGTGACGCCGGAGCGCCGGGCCACCGCCGAGGGCTGCAGCACGTGGTCGGTCCCGGCCGACTCGCTCACCGGACCCTTCGACGTGAGCCGCGCCCGGCCGTTCACCGCCGACCCCCTGCTCTATGCGGCCCCGGTCGTCACGCTGCGCGACGGCACCTCGGCCATCCTCGGCTTCCACCTCGACACCTCCGACGAGGGCCCGGGCCTCGAGATCAGCGACCCGATCCCCGTGACGCTCGACCCCGAGGGCTACCTCGTCGCCCGCTGACCCGGGGCCACCACACGCAGGACCGGACCGAGCGTTGGAGCACCCACCCCGCTGGCGAGGCGCACCACATGACCTCCCCACCTGTCGCACTCGTCGTCGGCGGCTCCCGCGGTCTCGGCCTCCTCATCGTCAAGCAGCTCGCCCGACGCGGGCACCTCCGCCGCCGCGGGCGGGGGCACATCGGCACCGTGACCTCCATCGGCGGGATGGTCTCTCCGCCGCACCTGCTTCCCTACGCCACAGCCAAGTTCGGGGCCGTGGGCTTCTCCGACGGGCTGGCCGCCGCGCTGCAGGGCACCGGTGTCAATGGTCATGCTGTCCCCGCTCACCCACATCGGGGTCCGCGTGCACGGCCTCCTGCCCGGGACGACGACCCGGGTCATGGGCCTGTCCAACCGCATCGTGCCCGGCCTCGACGAGGGCAGCGGCAGGTCAGAGACGATCGAGGGCCGTGAGGGGGAGCGTCACCTCGACTCCACCCTCGTCACCACCCTCGCCACTTGGGGCCGCAAGGCGGCGCAGCGCTTCAACGAGCGGCCCTGAAGGACGGGCAACGGGTCGCCCGGAGCTTACGAGAAGGGCGCGCCAACCGGGAAGATGGACGACATGGACCTTGGATTTGCCCTCCCCGTCTCCGGCGCGTGGTCGTCGACCGAGTCGATCCGCCTCGTGGCGCGGCGCGCGGAGGAGCTGGGCTACGCGTCACTGTGGACCTTCCAGCGGTTGCTCCACCCGACCCACGCCGACTGGGGAGCGACCTACGTCTCGGTCCACGACCCGATCGTCGTGCTCGCCCACGCGGCAGCCCTGACCCAGCGGGTGCGCCTGGGAGTCGCCGTGCTGAACGCACCGTTCGCCCCACCCCTCGTCCTGGCGAAGCAGCTGACCACCCTCGACGTGCTCAGCGACGGCCGCCTTGACGTGGGGCTCGGGTTGGGCTGGGCCGCAGAGGAGTTCGACGCTGTTGGTGTACCGCTCAGCGAGCGGGTCGCGCGCACCGTCGAGACGGTCCAGGCCCTCCGCGCCATCTGGGGGCCCGACCCCGTCCACTTCGAGGGCAGGCACGTGCACCTCGAGGAGGCCATCGTCCAGCCGAAGCCGGTGCAGCGACCGCACCCGCCCCTGCTCATGGGAGGCTCGGTGCCTGCGGCTCTCCGACGCGTCGGCCGTCTCGCCGACGGCTGGATCACGGCGAGCCGGCAGGACCTGCGCCGGGTCGGCGAGGACATCGCGACCGTGCGCGAGGCAGCCGCCCGGGCCGACCGCGACCCAGATGCGTTGCGATTCGTCGTGCGCGGCGTTGTCCGGCTCGACCGGGAGGTCGGCGGCCGAGGGGGGCGGCGCCTGCTCACCGGGTCGTTGAGCCAGGTTCGCGGCGATCTTGACCGGCTTGCCGAGCAGGGCGTCACCGAGGTCTTCGTCGACCCGAACTTCAACCCGGACGTCGTCTCCCCAACCGCGGAGCCGGACCACTCGCTCTCCGTCGGCCTCGACCTGCTGGAACAGCTCGCGCCGGCATCCCGGCCGGCCTCGTGAGGGACCTCGCGTCGCTTTGCCGCCCCGCAAGGGGTGGGTAGGGGGAGGTGCACGCAACACTCGAACGAGAGGAGAAAGCCATGGCCACCCGCGCCTGGGATGCCTGGAACTATCGGGAGAGCGCTGAGGTGACGACCCGCGGGAAGGACCTGACGGGCTTCTCCGTGGAGGCCGTCGACGGCCACATCGGCAAGATCGACCGGACCACCCTCGACGTCGACAGCAGCTTCGTCGTCGTCGACACCGGCCCGTGGATCGTCGGTCGGAAGGTCATGCTTCCAGCAGGGACCATCGACCGGGTCGACTGGAACGACGAGAAGGTCCATGTGGACCGGACCAAGGACCAGATCAAGGACTCCCCGGAGCTGACGGATGCAGATCTGGACAACCCGGAGTACCGCCACCGGCTCGGCACCTACTACGGCGACACGTACGACCGCACGCTGCCCTGAGCAGGTGAGGTAGCCCGAACGCTGTAGTCGTGAAAGGCCCCGGTGGCGTGGCACTGCCCGCCACCGGGGCTTCCGCGTGTCCGGACCCAGGGATCGCTGCCGTATGCCGCTGGGCTCGCTCCCCCGGTCGCGCGCGCTCGGGCTCGGGCTAGCTCGTCGGCCGGGTCGCCCGGCCGGATGCTGCGCGCGGCCCCGAGGACTTGTCGTCCCGGGCCAGCTCGATGAGCTGGCCCGAGATCCGGGTGTCCCGAAGCCGCTGCCACGTGCTCGCCGGCAGCTCCTGGGGGAGCTCGACGAGGGAGAAGTCGCCGCGGATGTCGATCTTCCCGAAGTCCTCGCGACCGAGGCCTCCCTCGTTGGCGAGGGCGCCGACGATCTGCCGCGGCAGGACGCGGTGCCGTTTGCCGACCGCGATCCGGTAGGTCGCGAAGGAGGCGCTGCCTCGACGCGGGCCACGGTCGGGGCGGTCCCGCTGCGGACCCCGGTCGGGGCGGTCGGATCGATCGGATCGGTCGGATCGAACAGGGCGGTCTCCCCGGTCGGGGCGGTCGTCGCGGTCGCGACCGCGCCGGGGGGCCGGCTCCGGTTCGGGATCGAGAAGCATCGGCTCCCCGCGCTGCTGGACGATGGCGAGCGCCGCGGCGACGTCGGCCTCGGGCACGTCGTACTCGGCGACGTAGTGCGAGACGACCTGCCGGAAGAGGTCGAGCTGCTCGTTCTGCAGCGCCGCGGTGATCGCGTCGTCGAACCGGCCGAGTCGCACCTCGTTGATGTCCTCGACGGTCGGCGGGCGCATCTCGGTGAGGCCCTGCCGGGTGGCCTTCTCGATGGCCTTGAGCAGGTGCCGCTCGCGCGGGGTGACGAACGAGATGGCGTCGCCGCTGCGGCCTGCTCGGCCCGTGCGGCCGATGCGGTGGACGTAGGACTCGGTGTCGGTCGGGATGTCGAAGTTGACGACATGGCTGATCCGCTCGACGTCGAGACCGCGGGCGGCGACGTCGGTGGCAACGAGGATGTCGAGCTTGCCGGACCGCAGCTGGTCGACGGTGCGCTCGCGTTGGGCCTGCACGATGTCGCCGTTGATGGCGGCGGCGGAGAAGCCGCGGGCACGCAGCTTCTCGGCAAGGGTCTCGGTCTCGTTCTTCGTCCGGACGAAGACGATCATCCCCTCGAAGTTCTCGACCTCGAGGATCCGGGTCAGCGCGTCGACCTTCTGCGGGTAGCTGACGATGAGGTAGCGCTGCGTGATGTTCGGCGCGGTCGTCGTCTTCGCCTTGACGGTGATCTCGACCGGATCGGTGAGATGCTGCTTGGAGATGCGCCGGATCTGGGCGGGCATCGTCGCCGAGAAGAGCGCGACCTGCTTGTCGGCCGGGGTGTCGGCCAGGATCGTCTCGACGTCCTCGGCGAAGCCCATCTTCAGCATCTCGTCGGCCTCGTCGAGCACGAGGAACCGCAGCTCGCTCAGGTCGAGGGTCCCCTTCTCGAGGTGGTCCATGATCCGACCGGGCGTGCCGACGACGACGTGGACGCCGCGGCGCAGCGCACTGAGCTGGACGCCGTAGCCCTGCCCGCCGTAGACGGGAAGCACGTGCACTCCGCGGAGGTTGGCGGCATACCGCTCGAAGGCCTCACAGACCTGCAGGGCCAGCTCGCGGGTCGGGGCGAGCACGAGCGCCTGCGGCGTCTTCTGCTTGAGGTCGAGCCGGGCGAGGATGGGCAGCGCGAAGGCGGCCGTCTTGCCGGTTCCGGTCTGGGCGAGCCCGACGACGTCGCGGCCCTCGAGCATGGCCGGGATGGTGGCGGCCTGGATCGGCGAGGGGTGCTCATAACCGAGGTCCCGGGTCGCCTTGAGGATCCGCTCGTCGAGGCCGAGGTCGGCGAACGTCGGTTCGTCGACGGTCGGCTCGTCGTCGGTGGGCTCGGCTTCGGTTGCCCGCTCGAGGTCAAGGCTGTCGTCAGTCACCCTGTGACGCTAGCGCGTCCCGGGGCTCTTGGTCTTCCACGTGCAGTCACGTGGATGCCGCTGGGCCGGTTCACGGGGTCCCCGTGACCCAGCGGTCACCGTCCAGGACGGCCAGAGTCCCCCACCCGCCGGCGTTGCTCCTTCACCGTGCTTCGCATCGACCTGGATGCGTCGACCTCACCTGGATGCGCCTCGGGGTCGGTCCTCTTGACCTGGATGCGTCGGCTTGAGGCGACGCATCCAGGTCATCGGGACCGAGAGCCGGGAGGTGACGGGCCGGCTGAGTCCATCAGGTTGAGGCCCGGCCGCCCACTCCCCTCACCAGGGGCGGCCGAGCCAGCTCAGCGGCATCCGGCCGGAGCGTGCGCGACTCAGCCGAGGCGGACGGTCACGCCCCCCGAGAAGGCGGAGTCGTGCAGCTCGATGGACGCGGGCCTGGTGTTCTTGGGCATGTCGTAGACGAGGACGCCCTTGACGGTGTTGCCGGGGTTGATCTCGTTGAGGAACACGTCGTTGTCGTCCACGTAGAGGGCGGCGCCGGTGTCGGCCGAGAACTCCCGTCCCTTGGCGTCCTGGACCTTCTGGTTCGAGTCGCTGAAGTACTGGGCCTCGTCGCCGATGTTCTCGACGGTGACGTGGACCAGGACGAACTGCCCCTGCGCCTTCTCGCCGAACATGTCGCTGCCGACCTTCGCGACGCCGGCCTGCACCTTGGTGACGGTGAACTCGAACTGCCCGTCCCGCACGGCGCTCCCCAGCTTGGCGGTTCGAGCCGGCTCCTCCGGCTGGGCCGGCTCCTCGGTGGCGGCGGGCTGCTCTGACTCTTCCGGCGGTGCGTCGGGACTGGCGGAGGCTGCAGGCTTGGTGACGACGGCAGGGGCGGGGTCGTCGCCGCCGTTGACCGCCTGGGCGAGCACCATGACCGCGACGAACGCGAGGATCGCGGTGAGGATCTTGTGCCGGGCGAACCAGCTCCGGCTGGGCGGCTCCGGCGCCGGCGGGGCGGGGATGGTCGGCGGCTGCCAGTTCGTCGTCATGGCGACTCCTTCGTTCGTGGTGTGCGTTGCGGGACGACTGTCGCGCCACGGGGGGTGTCGCCGCCTCGGCCGGGCGGACCGACTCGGGTGACCGAAAGGAGGACCCCAGGTGGGGCGGGTCCGCCCGAAGGGTGGAGGCCGCGTGTCGGCGGGGTGTCCTACCTTGTGTCGTATGCCGCTCAGCCCGCCGCCAGCCCGACCTGACCTCTTGCGTCGGCTCGGGTTGGGGCGTCGCGGGCGGACCCTCGGCCTCGCCACCTTGGTGGTCGTCGACGCTGCGTTCACCATCAGCGCCTTCGACCTCCAGCGGCGGATCGCGTTGGGGCTCGGCAGCGACCCTTCGGCGCCGCTGACGGGCCTGGGGGGCACGATCTCCGTCCTCGGCATGGCTCTCGCCGTGACCGTCGTCTGGCGCGACCGGTGGCCGGTGGCGTTGACCCTCGTCGGCAGTGCCGCGTCGCTCCTCGCGCACCTCGGGCCGACCTTGGCCCTCATCGGGCTGATGACGGTGATCCGGCTGCGGCCCTGGGCGCGGACCTACCAGCTCGCGCCCCTGGTGGTGCTCGTGACGGCGGTCGCGACGTGGCGTGACATCGACGTCGAGCCCCGAAGCATGTCCTTCTGGGCCATCTTCCTCGGCCAGGAGGGGGCGCCACACAGCTGGTGGGTCCCGGTTCTGCTGACCGTCGCGGCAGTGGGAGGTTTCGTCGGGTTGGGGCTGTGGCTGCGCACCCGAGCTGACCTGCACACCGCGGAGGACGTCGCGGCGTCGGAGCGTCAGATGGTGACGACGTTGACCGACCAGGTCTCGCGTCAGACCGAGCGCGAGCGCCTGGCGCGGGAGATCCACGACGGACTGGGGCACAACCTGTCGATCCTGTCCGTTCACGCCGGCGCGCTCGAGGCGATGGCTGAGGCCGCTGGGGACGAGCTCGTGGAGCGGCCCGAGGGTGCTGACGCCGTGGAGTGGCGCACCGCGGCGCAGCTCAAGGAGTCGGCGCAGGTGGTGCGCGAGACCGCGGCCAAGTCGGTCTCGGAGCTGCACTCGCTGCTCAACATCCTGCGCAACCCCGGTGATGCGGACGTGGCCGCGCCGACGAAGACGCTCCGGGACCTGCGCGCCCTCATCGACGACTCCGTGACCGCCGGCATGCCCCTCGTCGCGACCGTCTATGTCGAGGACGGCGAGGCGATGGACCCACCGGTGGCGCAGGCCGCGTACCGGATCGTCCAGGAGCTGCTCACCAACGCCCGCAAGCACGCGGCGACCGTGCCGGTGCGACTGACCATGACCGGTGGGCCTGCCGAGGGCGAGCTCGTCATCGGGACCGCGAACCACCTCCCGCCACCGAGATGGCCGCCGACGCACGATGGAGAGGTTCGGCCCGGGACTGGTCTGGTCGGCATCCGCGAGCGGGTGGAGCACTACGGCGGGGACATGCAGTGGGGGGCGGATGCGGAGGCGGTGTTCAGGGTGTCGGTCCGGCTGCCATGGACGCTCGTCGACGGTGCAGACAGGAGGGAAGCCTGATGTCTGACACGGGCACTGGGGTTGCTGAGGCTGCTGGCGACGAGAACGTGGGCACCCCACCGCGCCCGATCCGGGTGATGCTGGTGGACGACGACCCGATCGTGCGAATGGGGGTGCGCAACCTCCTCAGCGTGGCCAAGGACATCGAGATCGTCGCGGAGGTGAGCGACGGCGACGAGGTGCTCGGCGGCGTGCAGGCACACCATCCCGACGTCATCGTGCTCGACGTGCGGATGGCGCGCATCGGGGGCCTGGAGGCGATCCGCTCGGTCAAGGCCCGACCGCAGGCCCCGAAGATCCTCATGTTCACCGTGTGGGACCAGGACGATGTCGCCGAACGGGCGATCGAGGCCGGCGCCGACGGGTTCCTGCTCAAGACCGCCTCGCCAGAGGAGATCCGCAGTGGCATCCGCAACGTGGCTGCCGGGCTGGGGGCGGTCTCTCCGAAGACCGCGGCCCAGCTGTTCACGAGGCTCCGAGACGACGCCGGGTCGGCGCAGCGCCTCGATGCCGCGCGACTGGTGGGGACCCTGACCGAGCGTGAGCGGGACGTCCTCGCCGGGCTGGCGCGCGGACTGTCGAACGCCGAGCTGGCGCGCGAGCTGTTCGTCAGCGAGACGACCGTGAAGACGCACCTCGGCAGCGCCTTCGCCAAGCTCGGGGTCGACAACCGCGCGCAGGCCGCCGTCCTCGCCGACCGCGCCGGCCTCCTCTGACCGCCGGACCTGCGTGGAGCTGACGGCCGTATTGAGGGACGAAGTAACTGCTACAGGACGTAGCCCGCAATCATCTTTCCAAGCGCTCGGACATCGACCTGCCCCTTGAACTCGAGCCGGACCTTACCCATCCCGCTGAACCACAGGTCCAGCTCGGCATCGAGGTCAAACGTTCCGGCCGTCTCCACGGAGAATGCTTGGATCTTGTTGTACGGCAGCGACGTGAAGTCGCGCTTCTTGCCGGTGATTCCTTGGACATTGACCGCCATCAGCCGTCTGTTCGTGAACACGACGAAGTCCCTTACGGCCTTGAAAGAGGCGACGATCTGCTCGTCGGGGACAAGTAGCTCGGCTACCTGCGGCCCGATCTCCTGCGGGTTGGCCGGGCTCAGCTTGAAGACCGAGCCGTTGGTGAAGTCGATCATGAGTTCTCCCAGTAATCGTGGCACTCAAGGGGAATGGGCGGCCAGTCAATCAGGTTGTGGGCGCGCCATCTCGCAGACCCAGCCCGGCGGCATCCGCCCGGTCGTCATGAAGACACGCAGCTGCTCGGCCGGTTCGCCGTCGAGCACCCCGTCGGCCTGCGGATACAGGATCCGTTCCTCCTTGACGTTGTGGGCCGCGAGCCGGGGCACGAGGTCATCGAGCAGACCAGCCGCGGTGTCTCCGCCAGGGTCGCGACCGACCTCAGTCTCCAGCCCGTCCAGGAGGGGCCACATCTCGCCGTGCTCACGCAGCATGACGAGCACCGGCCCCACGAGCCCGGCACTGCGGAGCGGCGGGAAGAACAGCGCCTCCTCCAGGTAGATGTGCCGCCTCAAGCCGTCGATGGCCCGGACGAGGGCAGCGGAGTCCGGCTCCCCCGCCAGGCGCGAAGCCCGGTAGGTCTCGAGTCCCTCGTCGATCTCGCGGTGCTCCCGCTCGAGCGCAGCCGCCAAGGTCTCCGTCATGTTCCGCCTCCTCGGGGCCACCCTACGACCCCGGAGCGGGGCCTCTCGGTCGATACTGTTGCCGGGACGAAGGGGACGGATGATTCCAGAGACGTTGTACGCGCAGTCCAACGGTGCCGACATCGCCTACCGGGTGCTCGGCGAGGGTCCGCGCGACATCGTGCTGTCGATGGGCTTCATGTCACACCTCGACCTCTACTGGGAGCTCCCCGAGAACGTCGAGTTTCTCGAGCACCTGACCGAGCTCGGCCGGGTCATCATCTTCGACAAGCGCGGGACCGGGCTGTCCGACCGCGACCTGTCAGCCGTCTCACCGAAGCAGTGGTGCGACGACCTCGTCGCGGTGATGGACGCGTGCCAGAGCCGGACTGCCGTCGTCATGGGGTGGCTCGACGCCGGGTCTCTCAGCCTTCTCGCAGCGGCACTGCATCCGGACCGGGTCGCTGCGGTGATCGCCGGAGAGTCCCTCGCCGTGGGCCATCGGGATCGGGGCTACCCGTTCGGACCGGACCCGCGGATGCTGCGGATGGCGCTCGCCGCGATCCGGTCCGGAGGATGGGGCCGCGGCATGGCGGTCAAGCTCGTCGCCCCCGACTTCGCGGCCTCACCACGACACCTCTCGTGGCTCAAGAGGCTCGAGAGCATGTCAGCCACACCGCGGGCTGCGGCCCGCCTCCTTCAGATGACCGCCGACCTCGACCTGCGGCCGCACCTGGAGAGCATCACCGCCCCCGTCCTGCTGCTCCACGACGTCGAGCTGCAACGACTGGCGACGCTGGAGAGCATGCAGTGGCTGGCCGACCAGCTGCCCAACGCGACCCTGCGGCTCATTCGCGGCCAGCGGCCGATGACGACGCTGTTGCCCTTCCACGACGTCGCAGCCGAGATCGAGCAGTTCCTCGGGACCTACCGCCCCAACCACAGCGGCCACCGCGAGGTCGCCACGATCCTCATCACCGACGTCGTGGGGTCGACCGAGGCTGCCGCCCGCACCGGCGATGCGAGCTTCGGTTATGCGCGCGACGCCCACTTCGACGCCATCCGGCGCTCCCTCGCGCGCTTCGGCGGGACGGAGATCAAGACGATGGGCGACGGGTTCCTCGCGTCGTTCCCGATCCCGTCGGCCGCGCTGCGCTGTGCCTACGAGGTCGTCCACGACGCCGACGCCATGGGATTGGCGGTGCGAGCCGGCGTCCACTCCGGTGAGGTGCTACGTCAGGACGACGACCTCGTCGGGATCGCCATGCACGTGGCCGCGCGCGTGAGTGCACTCGCCCAGACGTCCGAGATCCTCTTCACCGACACCGTCCGCACCCTCGTCCTCGGCTCGACCCTGAGCTATGAGCCCTGGGGCAGCACCACGCTCAAGGGCATCCCCGGAGAATGGGCGCTCTACCGCATCACCTCCCGCGAGTCCCCGACCGGCGCGCCCGCCGCCTGAGGCCGTGCGGACCCAGCCCCGCGCCCGCACATGCGGCGTCTGACGGGCGCCGACGGAGACGCCTTGGCGGGTCGCGCACTAGGACACTGACCCGCCCAACGGGTCAGTGTCCTAGTGGCGGGGACCCAGCGACAAGGGCACCGGGTCAGTGAGCCGCCGATCCGTCGGAGCCCACGCATCCGCACACGGCGCGGACCGGCACCGTAGGTTGAGGAGGTGGACCACGACCTCACCGGGCGCCTCGACGAGGTCGCCGCACACCGCTATGTGTCCTTGACGACGTTCCGCCGGTCTGGCGACCCGGTCGCCACGCCGATGTGGGTGGCCCGAAACGGTGCCGCTGTCGTCCTCATCTCGGTGGAGGGGGTGGGCAAGCTCAGACGCCTCGGCCACACGAGTCGGGTCGAGCTGCGGCCGTGCGACGTGCGGGGCCGTGTCCCAGCGGGCGCCGCTGTGTGGCACGGGACGGCCCAGCTCGTGCGCGACCCGGAAGGCGTCAGAGAGATCCAACGGGCGATGTCGGCGAAGTACCCCCTCGCGCGTCTCGGCAACGCGGCGGAGGGCCTCCTCGGCCGATGGATGCAGCGCAAGCCCAGAGTCGGCATCCGTGTCACGCCCGGCGTCACGCCGCCCTGCGGACCACGGTAGGCAGCCGGTGTCACCCCCAGTTTTCCGGTAGGGCAGTTCCCCGTTACGGCTCACCGCGTCGCCATGGAACCCGGGCGTGCAACAGGGAGGAAATGCTCTTTCGATGTGGGGTGGGATCGCGTGCGAGAGTGGGTCCGTGCGCCCGACCCTCATCGCCTGCTCCCACGGCACGAGCTCGCCCGAGGGGCAGGCGGCCGTCGCCGGGCTCGTCTCCGCCGTGGCCGCCCGCCTACCCGACCTCGACGTCCGCGCAGCCTTCGTCGACGTCGAGGAGCCCGCGGTCACCGCGGTGCTCGACAGCCTGCACGGGACCCCGGCCCGGGTCGTGCCGCTCCTGCTCTCGGCCGGCTACCACGTCTACGTCGACCTCTCCGAGGCCGTCGCTGCCCACCCCGCGGCCACCTTGGCCGGCGCGCTCGGACCTGACCCTCGGCTCGCCCGGCTCCTCGCGGACCGTCTCCACGACGCCGGACTCCGGGACGACGACACCGTCATCCTCGCCGCGGCCGGCAGCTCCGACCCCCGCGCCGTCGAGGACTGTCGTGAGCTCTCCGACGCGCTCGGCCAGCTCATCGGGAGACCGAGCCCAGCGGCATACCTCTCGGCGGCGCAGCCGCGCCTCGACGCAGCGGTCAGCCGGGCGCGTGAGGAGGGCGGCCGGGTCGTCGTCGCGACCTACCTGTTGGCGCCCGGCTTCTTCGCCGACCTCGCGACCCGCAGCGGGGCCGACGTCGTCACCCCGCCCCTGCTCCTGCCGGGAGCGCCCGCGCCGGCCCCGCTCGTCGACATCGTGCTCGACCGCTACAGCCGCTGACCCAACCGGCCAGTCCAGCGGGGTCTCACGCTGCGTGAGCCAGCAGTCCCTGGCCGATCACCCAGCCGACCGAGCCGGCCGCGAGCCCGCAGCCGATGCTCAGCAGCACGCTGCCGACGGCGGCCACGAAGGCACCCTCCTCGACGAGCCGGACCGTCTCGAAGCCGAAGGTCGAGTACGTGGTCAGGGCCCCGCAGAGCCCCGTCCCCGCGAGGGCGAGGACCTCAGGCGACACCGACCCGGACGCTGCCAGGCCGAGGACCGCGCCGAGGAGCAGCGAGCCGAGCACGTTGACCGCGAGGGTCCCCCAGGGGAACCGGGCTCCGTGCCACCGCTGCACGGCCAGGTCGGTGACGTAGCGCAGCGGCGCCCCGACGGCCCCGCCGAGCATCACGAGCAGGAGCGTCACGAGCCCACCCTTCCCGGCCGGGCGACCACGCGCCCGACGACCGCCCCCGCGACCACGGCACCGAGCGCCAGCACGAGCGTCCCCACCAGGTACGCGAGGGCGGCGCCGAGGTGCCCCCCGGCCAGCAGCGCCCGCGTCTCGAGGGCGTAGGCGGAGAAGGTCGTGAACCCGCCCAGCACGCCGACGCCGAGGAACGGCCGGACATAGCGTCGCGGCGGCCACACGTCGCTCACGTAGAACATGAGCAGGCCCAACAGGAAGGATCCGGTCACGTTGATCCCCAGTGTCGCCCACGGGACAGCCCCGGGCGGGTGGGGCCACGCCTCTCCCGCGAGGTAGCGTGCCGCCGCGCCGAGCGCCCCACCCAGCGCGATGACGCCCAGGACGTCCAGGCGGTCCCGAACGAGTGCATGGTCGACCGCGCTCGTCTCCACGTCGTCCGGGGTGACGTCAGGGTCGACCGGTCCGTGCACGGGCCCGTGCACCGGGTGCGCGTCCATTCGTGTCCTCTCGTGGCCACCGGCATACTCGTGGCGTCCCGTCGTCGCCCGATGGAAAGGGTATGCCGCTGAGCTCGCCCCGCTCCTACGTGACCATCGCCGGTCGGTCGAGTGCCGAGATCGAGGTGCGTCGGTCGCGGTTCGTCTGCGACCTGCGGCGCGTCGAGACGGAGGCTGCGGCCCGCGAGGTCATCGAGGCGGTGCGCGCGGGCAGCCGCGAGGCCCGGCACCACTGCACCGCGTTCGTCCTCGGGCCTGATGGTGCGACACAGCGCAGCAACGACGACGGCGAGCCGTCGGGCACCGCCGGCGCGCCGATGCTCGAAGTGCTGCGGGGCCGAGGGGTCACTGACGTCGTCGCGGTGGTGACCCGGTGGTTCGGTGGGGTGCTGCTCGGCACCGGGGGGCTGATCCGCGCGTACGGCGATGCCGTGGGAGCCGCCCTCGACGCCGCGCCCCTCGTGGTCCGCGAGCGACGCCGCACCGTGGCGATCGAGGTGGGCCACGCGGATGGTCCCCGCGTCGAGCACGCCCTGCGCGGCCGCTCCGGCATGGTGGTGACCGAGGTCGAGTACCTCGCGACGGGGGTGCGGCTGCAGGTCGCCGTCGCCCCGGACGACGTCGAGTCGCTGGCCGGGACGGCTGCCTCCCTCACGTCCGGGGCGGCCAGGGTCACGCCCGGCCCCAGCACCTGGGTCGACACCTGACCCGCACCTCCTCGGCAACACACCCGCTTACCGCCCGGCCACCCCGGGTGCAGCCGGGGCCACCACTCGGTAGGCGGGTGTGTTGCGGTCTGGGCGGACGGGAGGAGGCGGACCGCGCGGACGTCGGGGAGTCGGACCGGGCGGACGGGAGGAGTCGGACCGGGCGGACGTCGGGGAGCCAGCTCAGCGGCATACGACAAGATGGAGGGATGGCCCTGCACCTGGCGACGACCGACGAAGGCAACACCCTCCTGGAGCGCGACCCCCTCGCCCTCCTGCTCGGGATGCTGCTCGACCAGCAGATCACCATGGAGAAGGCGTTCACCTCCCCGAGCGTCCTCGCCCAGCGGATGGGGACCGACCACCTCGACGCGGAGACGATCGCGGCGCTGCCCCCCGACACCCTGCTCGAGCACTTCCGGACCCCACCGGCGCTGCACCGCTTCCCCGGCTCGATGGCGGCGCGGGCCCAGCAGCTCTGCCAGGCGGTCGTCGACGAGTGGGACGGCGACGCCGCCAGCCTCTGGACCGGCGTCGACTCCGGCAGCGAGCTCGTCCGGCGCATCGCCGGCCTCCCCGGCTTCGGCGACCAGAAGGCGCGGATCTTCGCCGCGCTCCTCGCCAAGCAGTTCGGCGTCACGCCGCCCGGCTGGGAGGAGGCGACCGGGGACTACGGGAAGCCGGGGCACCGGTCGATCGCGGACGTCGTCGACGACGACTCGCGGGTCAAGGTGCGTGAGTACAAGAAGGCGAAGAAGGCGCAGCAGTCCGAGCAGGGCTGACCACCAGCTGGGGTCAGTCGCCGAGGTGGCGTGCCAGGTGGCCCGCAGCGAGGTCCACTGCGGCGGCGGCCGCGTCGAAACGGGCGAGCCGGCGGACGAAGCCGTGCACCAGCCCCTGCACCCGGACGGTGACCGAGCTGACGCCGGCCTCGGCCAGGGCGGCGGCATAGGCCTCCGCCTCGACCGTGAGGATGTCGTGCTCGGCGGTGACGACCAGGGTCGGGGGCAAGCCGCTCAGGTCGCCCAGCGCGGGTGACACATCCGGGCTGCTCCGGTCGACGCCGGGCGGGGCGAAGACGTCCCAGCACCACCTGAGGTTCGGGGCCTTGAGCCCGGGGAACACGGTGTCGCCCCACGTCGCGCCGGTGGGGTCGACCACGGGGTAGAAGAGCGCCTGGGCCCGCACCGGGACGCCCCGGTCCCGGCAGCGCCGCGAAGCGACCGCCGCCAGGTGCCCGCCGGACGAGTCTCCGCTCAGCGCAAGGCGGCTCGCATCGAGGGACCGGAGCTCGGCCGCCGGGGAACGCAGCCAGTGGATGGCACGGTCGACGTCGTCCGAGGCCGCCGGACAGGGGTGCTCGGGCGCGAGGCGGTAGTCCACGGACAGCACGGCGGCCCCGGACCGCGCAGCGAGGAGGCGGCACAGCGGGTCGTGCGAGGCGAGCCCTCCGTCGACCCAGCCGCCGCCGTGGACGTAGACGACGACCGGCAGCCGGCCGTCGGCGGGTCGGTAGAGCCGGCAGGGCACCCCCTCGGCATCGACGTCCTCGACGTACCGGACGGGCACACCCTCCCCCGCCTCCACCGGTGTGTTCAGGGCGACGGCGCGCCGCTGCTCGTCGAGCCGAGCCGGGTCGATCGGCGCGGTGGTGTCGGGGAGCGCCCGCACCTGGGGGTGCAGCGCCTCCGGAGGCAGCAGCCGGCTCACGGGCGGACGCGGGTCGCGTCGACGAACCAGGACGTGATCGTCGCCGGGTGGGTGATGGCGGTCCCGACGACGACGGCATGGGCTCCCGCGTCCAGCGCGGCCCCGGCCTGGTCCGGCGTGTGGATCCGGCCCTCGGCGACGACCGGGAGGCCGAGCTCACGCACGAGAGCGGCGACGAGGTCGAGGTCCGGGCCGGGCGTCCTGGGACTGTCCGGGGTGTAGCCGGAGAGCGTGGTGCCGATGAGGTCGGCACCCACCTCGGCGGCGGCCACCCCGTCGGCCAGCGTCGCGCAGTCAGCCATGAGCAGGGCTCCCTCGCGGTGCACGGCCGCGACCGTCTCGGCGAGCGACGACCCGTCCGGGCGCGGACGCCGCGTCCCGTCGACGGCGACGATCTCGCAGCCCGTCCGGGCGACCTCGACGGCATGGATCACGGTCGGGGTGATGAAGACGCCGCTGTCGCCGTCCTTCCAGAGGCCCATGAGGGGCAGGTCGATGACCGGGCGCATGGCGCGCAGGTCGTCGATCCCCTGGGCCCGGATGCCGGCCGCTCCGCCGCGGACGGCGGACTCGGCGACCCTGCGCATGGTGTCCGGGTGCCGCATGGGCTCCCCGGGGTAGGCCTGGACGGACACGACGAGTCCGCCTCTGATCCGATCGATGGGGTTCACGCGAGTCCCTTCCAGACGAGCCGGGCGGCGCCGACGAGGGCGGCAGCCGAGCCGAGCCGGGCCGGGAGCACCGGCAGCTCCGCGAGCGGGGGCAGCAGCTCGGCCCGCACGGCTTCCTCCATCGGCTCCCACCAGCGGGCGCCGATGCCGGGGACGCCTCCGCCGATGACCACGACCTCCGGGTCGAGCAGGTTGGCGGCCCCGCCGATGGCGCTGCCGAGCGCCCGCGCGCCGATGTCGATGGTCATCACGGCGAGGCGGTCGCCGGCGTCGGCGCGGCGGGCGACGTCGGCGAGCGACGTGAGGTCGGCGCGGGCCCGCCGGTTGTACGACCAGACCATGGCCGGCCCAGCCGCGACGGCCTCGAGGTGGCCAGATCCCCCGCAGACACAGGGCATTCCGCCGGCGTGGGGCACTGCGACGTGTCCGAAGTGCCCGGCGACGTCGCGGCGGCCGTGCCACACGGTCCCGTCGATGACGACGGACGCACCGATGCCGGTGCCGACCGCGACGAAGAAGGCGCTCGAGGCACCGGACGCGGCGCCGAGCCAGGTCTCGCCCAGGGCGTGGGCGTGGACGTCGTTGTCGACCACGACGTGCCGGATGCCGCTGAGCTCGCTCAGTGCGTCCCTGACCTCCGTGCCCGCCCAGTCGCGCAGGACCTCCGTGGCGGAGACGACGCGGCCGGTCGCGGTGTCGATGACCCCGGCGCTGCCGACACCGAGACCGACCACCTCGTGACCGCGGGCGGTCGCGGTCACGAGGAGGTCGGCTGCGAGGCCGGAGGCGACCCGGACGATGGCCTCCGGCCCCTGGTCACCCGGTGTGGGCGCCGTCGTCACGTCGGTGACGGCACCCTCCGCGGTGACGAGTGCGGCGGCAGTCTTGGTGCCGCCGATGTCGAGGGCGACGACGGTCTGAGCCATGGGTCAGAGCAGTCCCACCGACTCGAGGACCTCGCGCACCCGGCCCGACTCGGCATCGTCGAGGGCGCGCAGCGGCAGCGAGATCGCGTTGCTGTCGATGACGCCCAGGACGTGTAGCGCCGTCTTGAACGAGCCCGCGCCACGGGTCATGCCGGCAGAGGTGGCCGGGTCGGCTGCGTCGACGATCCGGAACAGCTGGATGAGGCGCTCCTGCTCGGCACGGGCCGCCGCGACGTCGCCGGCCGCGACCGCCGCGTGCAGGCGGGCGTAGCCGGCGGGGTCGACGTTGGCCAGCCCGGGCACGGAGCCGCTCGCGCCCGCGAGGAGCATCGAGTCGACCATCACCTCGTGGCCGGTCAGGGTGGCGAAGTCGGACAGCCCTTCCGCGGCCACCTGGACGAGGAGCTGCCGGAAGCCGACGTCGTCGCCGCTCGAGTCCTTGACACCCGCGATGACACCGTCGTGCGCGAGGCGCAGGACGAGGTCGTTCGAGAGCTTGGAGTGGACGCAGACCGGGATGTCGTAGGCGAACAACGGCACGTCGACGGCGGCCGCGACGGAGCGGAAGTGCCGCTCGATCTCGTGCGGGCCGACGATGACGTAGAAGGGCGCCGTGGCCACCACCGCCTGGGCGCCGAGCCGCTCGGCGGCGCGGGCGCGCTGGACCGACCGGGCCGTGCCCGGCTCGATGGCGCCGGCGATGACCGGCACCCGTCCGTCTGCGGTCTTGACGATGACCTCGAGGGCGAGGTCGCGCTGCGCGTCGTCGAGGAGGACGGTCTCGCCGCTGCTGCCGAGGGCGAAGAGCCCGTCGACGCCCGCGTCGATCATCCGGGCCACGAGGCGCTCGAGCGAGGCGACGTCGACGGTCAGGTCCTCGCCCAGCGGGGTGACGACCGGCGGCACGAGGCCATGGAAGGGTGTTGCGGTCGTCATGACGGCTCCTTGACGAGGTCGGCGGTGGCGGCGCGGGCCGACGCCGCGAGGTCCGCGGTCGTGATCCCGGCCGGCACGGGGTGGTGACAGCGGTAGGTGTGGCCCTCTGCGGCGAGCATCGGCCCCGGCATCAGCTCGGAGCAGACCTCGGTCGCCTTCCAGCAGCGGGTGCGGAAGGGGCAGCCCGAAGGCGGGTTCGCCGCGGACGGAACCGGCCCGACGAGCGGGATCGGGTCGATCGGGTCGAGCAGACCCGGCGTCGCGGAGAACAGCGCGCGGGTGTAGGGGTGGACCGCGAGTTCCGGCAACCGGTCGGCGGGGGTCTCCTCGACGATCCGGCCCAGGTACATCGTCACGACCCGGTCACTGACCCGCTTGACCGTCTGGATGTCGTGGGAGACGAAGACCATCGCGATGCCGAGCCGCTCCTTGAGGTCGAGGAGCAGGTTGAGGATCTGCGCGCGCACCGAGACGTCGAGCGCGCTCGTCGGTTCGTCCGCGATGACGAGGGAAGGCTCCAGCGCGAGTGCGCGGGCAATCGAGACGCGCTGCCGCTGGCCGCCGGACAGCTGGCTCGGGAGGACGTCCGCCGCCGAGCGGGGCAGGCCCACGAGGTCGAGCAGGTCGCGGACCCGGGCGGTGCGCTCCTTGGGCGTGCCGACGTCGTGGACGTCGAGGGGGTCGCGGACGACCTGGCTGATCGGCATGCGCCGGTTCAGCGAGGCGGCCGGATCCTGGAAGATCATCCCCACGCCCCGACCGAGGTGGCTGCGGCGCTCCCGGTCCTTGAGGGACCAGATGTCCCGGCCCTCGAAGATGATCGAGCCCGACGTGGGACGTTGGAGGCCGACCATGGCCTTGGCCATCGTCGACTTCCCGCATCCCGACTCACCGACGACACCGACGGTCTCCCCGGCGCGGATCTCGAGGGACGCCCCGTTGAGGGCCTGGACGCTGCCGTGGCCGAAGAGTCCCGCACCCTTGATCCGGTGGACCACCGACACGTCGTCGAGACGCATGATCGGCCCGTTCATGAGACGGCCCCTTCCGTGGCGTGGGTGGCCCCGGTCGCCGCCGGGAGCTCGTGGGCGGGATGGTGGCAGGCGACGACGTGGTGCCCCGGCTCGCCCACGAGCGGCGGCGCCTCGGTGCGGCACACCGCGGTGGACATGGGGCACCGGTCCGAGAACCGGCAGCCCGCCGGGAAGTCCGCCGGCGAGGGGACGACGCCCTTGATCTGGGTGAGCCGTTCGGCCCCCGACTCGAGGGAGAGCACCGATCCGAGCAGGCCCCGGGCGTAGTGGTGCGCCGGGGCGGCGACGACCTCGGCCGTGACGCCGCCCTCGACGATCTGGCCGCCGTACATGACGACGACGCGGTCGCTGATGTCGCTCACGAGGGCGAGGTCGTGGCTGACGAGGACCAGGGCGAAGCCGAGCCGCTTCTGCAGGTCGAGGAGCAGGGTCATGACCTGGGCCTGGACGGTGACGTCGAGGGCGGTCGTCGGCTCGTCGGCGATGATCAGCCTGGGGTCTCTCGACAGGGCCATGGCGATGACGACGCGCTGACGCTGGCCACCGGAGAGCTCGTGGGGATAGGAGCCGAGGGTCCGGTCGGGGTCCAGTCTGACGAGACCCATCAGCTCGTCGGCGGTCCGGGTGCCGCCGCGCTTCGTCAGCTGGTCGAGCTGCGCCTGGATCCGCATCGCGGGGTTGAGGGCCGAGAGGGCGTCCTGGTAGATCATCGCGATCTCGCGCCCCATCAGCGCCCGGCGACGGGCCGGCGACAACCGGAGCAGGTCGATGCCGTTGAAGTCGACCGTCCCGCCCAGCCGCGCACCTTTGGGCTCGAGGCCCATGACGGCCAGGGCCGTGAGCGACTTGCCCGAGCCGGACTCGCCGACGAGGCCGAGCACCTCGCCGGGGCGCACCTCGAAGCTGATGCCGTCGACGATGTCGACGCCGTCGTGTCGTCCGTCGAAGCCGATCCGCAGGTCGGTGACCGTGAGGGTCGGGTCACCCGGCGGCAGCGGGCGGGCCCGCTCACGCAGTCGCTGCCCTGCCTCGGCGAGGCCGGGGAGCGGCAGGACCTCACCGGTGCCCGGTTCGGAGGTCTCGAGGCGGTCGACGTCGTCGGGGGAGGTGACCTTGCGCTTCACCCGTCTGGCCGCCGGCGCGGCCCACGCGTCGGAGATGCCCTCGGAGAGGATGTTGAGGGACAGCACGGTGAGCAGGATGAGCAGCCCGGGGAAGAAGGTGGCCCACCACGAGCCGGCGAGGAGGACGTCCTTGCCGTAGGCGATGACCGAGCCCCACGACGACTCGGCGACGTGACCGGGCAGGCCACCTCCGATGAAAGACAGCGAGGCCTCGAAGACGATGGCGTCGGCGACCATGACGGTGGCGAAGACCATCACCGGGGCGGCGGAGTTGCGGATCACGTGCCGACCGAGGATGTGGAGGCGGCCGGCGCCGATGACCTGCTCGGCCGCGACGTAGTCCTCGCTGTACTGCGTGAGCACGTTGGCGCGGACCACACGGGCGATCGGCGGGGTGAAGACGAAGCCGATGGCGAGGATGAGGACGAGCAGGCTGTCCTTGCCGAAGGCGATGATGAGCACCGCGGACAGCGCGATGGCCGGGAACGCCATGACGACGTCGAGCAGCCGCATGACCAGCTCGTCGACCGCCTTGCGGCTGGTCGCGGCGAGCGCACCGAGGAGCGTGCCGAGCGCGAGGGCGATGCTCGCGGCGCCGAAGCCGACGACGAGCGAGCGGCGGGTGCCCGCGACGAGGCGCGAGAAGATGTCGCGTCCCGACCGGTCGACGCCGAACCAGAAGTCAGACCCGGGCCCGACGTTGACCGACGCGAGGCCGGTCGCGGTCGGGTCGTGCGGCGTGAGCCAGGGGGCGAGGATGGCCGTGAGGACGAGCACGCCGATGAAGGCCGCGGCGATCCGGGACAGCAGGGGCAGGCGGCGCAGGGCAGCGCGGCTGGCCACCTTGCGGTTCGCCGGGTCGGACAGCGTGGCGGTCAGTTCGGGGCGGATGGTCATCAGTGGCCTCCCCGCAGCCGCGGGTTCGCGAAGAGATAGAGGATGTCGACGAGCAGGTTGACGACGACGAAGGTGAAGGCGATGACGAGGATCGTGCCCTGCGCGAGGTTGGTGTCGTTGGTGCCGACGGCCTGCATGACGAGGGTGCCCATGCCGGGCATCGTGAAGATCGCCTCGATGATGATCGTGCCGCCGAGCAGGTAGCCGACCCGGAGTCCGAGCACGGTGAGGGGGTTGACCAGGGCGTTGCGCAGGACGTTGCGCCCGACGACGATGCTCGGTGGCAGGCCCGCGCCGTACGCGGTGCGGACGTACTCCTTGTCGAGCTCCTCGACCATCGAGGTGCGCACGATCCGGGCGAGCGACGCCCCGACCGGCACGGCGAGCGCCATGGCCGGCATGGCCATCGACCGCAGCCAGCCGGTGAGGCTCTCGGCCGGGTTGGTGTAGCCGGCGTTGGGGAACCAGCCGAGCCCGAGGGACAGGTGCTGGATCATCAGCAGCGCCAGCCAGAAGCTGGGAACGGAGATTCCGGTCATCGACAGGACGCGGATGACCTGGTCGGGCCAGCGGTCCCGGAAGAGCGCGGCCGTGATCCCGAGGGCGAGGGCGATGACGAGGGCGAGTCCGACCCCGAGGAGGGTCAGCTGCATCGTCAAGGGCAGGGCCTCGGCGATGAGGCCGGCGACGGGCTTGGAGATGCCGATCGTCTCGCCGAAGTCGCCCTGGACGACGTTGCCGAGGAAGCGGACGAACTGGACCGGAGCGGGCTGGTCGAGCCCGCGGGACGCCTCGTACTCGGCGATCTGCTCGGGTGAGGCCTGGTCGCCGAGCGCGGCCACGGCGGAGTTGACCGGCGAGAGCCGCATGATCACGAAGACGAAGAGGGCGATCCCGAGCATCAACGGCACGAGTGTCAGCAGTCGCCTGAGGATCATCTTCACGATCGACGACATCGGTCCTCCTTGCTTGCGGATGGAACCGGGCCGGCTCGCTCCCAGGGGGAGGGGGGTGGGCGAGCCGGCCCGGGGATTGGAGCGGGTGGTCAGGCCGTGCGCTTGGCGTCGAGGAAGTACAGCCCCGTCGTCGCCGCCGGCTTGAAGCCGTCGAGCTTCTTCGAGTCCCACGCCGTGACGATCTTGGTGTGCAGGACCGTGTAGATCGCGGCCTCGTCGGCGACGAGGTCGAGGACCTGCTTCCACAGGTCCTTCTGCTTGGCCGTGTCCTGCTCGGCGGCGGCCTGGTCGAGCAGCTGGGCGATCTGGGTCGGCGCGGCGCCCGTCCAGCGGGCCCGGCCCTTCGGCCACGTGTCGCCGGCGAAGTACCAGCGCAGGAGCAGGTCTGCGTCAGGACCGAAGACCGTCGGGTCGCCCGAGGCGGCGAGGACCCGGAAGGAGTCCTTGGACACCAGCCCGTCAGGTGCCGGCGCGTAGACCGAGGCGGACGGCGCCGTGTTGAGCGACGCGTTGACGCCGATCTTCTTCCACTGGTCGACCATGAGCGGGGCGATGTCGACGATGAACTGGGTGTTCGTCGTCACGAGCTCGAAGGTCAGGTCCTTGACGCCGGCCTCGGCGAGGAGGGCCTTGGCCTTCTCCGGGTCGTAGCCGTAGACGGTCGAGGCCTCCTGGAAGTCCTTGTTCTCCGGGTCGAGGTAGGACTTCGCCGGGGTGCCGTAGCCCTGCAGCGCCGTGGTGACGATGGCGTCCTTGTCGAGCGCGTAGTGCAGCGCCTGACGGACCCGCTTGTCGTCGAACGGCTTGGCGGAGCAGTTGAAGAGGAGGAAGAGCTGGTTGAAGGCCTGGCGGGCCTCGACGTCGACCTTGCCCTCGAGCTGGGCGACGTTGATGTAGGGGACGGCCTCGACGGCCTGGACGCGGCCGCCCTGGATGTCGGCGATCCGGGTCGCGCCCTCGGTCGTCGTGTTCCAGACCATCTTCTTGGCCGCGGCCTTGCGTGGGCCGTTGTACTTGTCGTTGACCGAGAAGCGGAGACCGGTGGTCGCGTCGGCGCTGTCGAGCTTCCACGGGCCGGTGCCGACCGGCTTGGTGTCGAACGCCTTGGCGGCGGCGGCGTCGCCGGTGAGCTTCTTCGGCACCACCTTGATGACGGCGATCCGCTGCGGGAAGAGGGCGAACGGCGACTTCAGCGTGAACTCCACCGTCTTGGCGTCCTTGGCGGTGACCGAGTCGATGAACGGGAGGAAGGCGGCCATGAGGGCCTTGTTCGCCGGGTCGAGGGCGCGGGTGAAGGACCACGCGACGTCCTCGGCGGTGACCGGGGTGCCGTCGGAGAACATGGCGCCGTCGCGGAGCGTGGCCGTCCACGTGAGGCCGTCGGCCCCCGGCTCGGGCAGTGCCTTGGCCAGGGCGGGGTAGGGCTGCCGGGTGATCGGGTCGAGGTCGACGAGACCCTCGAAGAGGTGCTGGTTGGCGGCGGTACCGACGGCGCTCGAGGCGTTCATCGGGTCGAGCCCGCTCGACAAGGTGAACGCGAGGGTCGCCTCGATGGTGTCCGGGACGGTGCCGCCGGCCGCGGCGCCGTCGTTCGAGTTCGTCGAGCTGGGGCCACCACAGGCGGCGAGCGCCCCCGTGATGACGGCCGCGGCGCTGAGCGTGCCACTGAACTTGAGGAACTTGCGGCGGCTGACTCCGGACAGTCCGGCGGGGTCGAGCAGGGTCTTGGACGCCTGGTCGGGGTTCACTGGGGCCTCCCATGTGGTGCCTGTTGGTGAGTGGTGAGGCAGTCCGCCGATCACCTGGCAGCGCTGCACTGGCACGTAGTACATCATACGTCTTCCCCAAGAGGAAGGATGTCTAGTAGATTGTCCATAACAAATCGACGACGAGGGGTTCGAATGTCCGATGTCCCGCCCATTGCCCTGCGCAACGGCCTGCCGCCACGGTCCCGCAACCAGGACGTGATCGAACGCATCAAGACGTACATCCTCGAGAAGAACCTCCGCCCCGGCGACCTCCTGCCGACCGAGAACGAGCTCATCGCCGCGATCGGCGCGAGCCGCACCAGTATCCGTGAGGCGATCAAGAACCTCTCCGCGCTCGACATCGTGGAGGTGCGGCACGGGCACGGCTCCTACGTCGGGCGGATGTCGATGAACGCCCTCGTCGAGAGCCTCGCCTTCCGCGGTCTGCTCAGCACCGGCACCGACGGCAAGGTGATGACCGACCTCGTCAACATCCGCCAGATGCTCGAGCAGGGCCTCTCCCCCCTCATGATCGAGACGCTCGACGAGGTCGAGCTCGCCAACCTGCGCGAGCTCGCCGTCCGGATGCGCCGGCTCGCGATGGAGGGCCAGCCGTACGTCGAGGAGGACCGCGCCTTCCACATCCGGCTGATGAACGCCATCGGCAACAACCTCGTCAGCCAGCTGACCGAGGCGTTCTGGCAGGTGCAGGCCCGGGTCGCACCGACCCTCAAGGTCGAGCCCGCGGACTGGCTGCGCACCGCGGAGGCGCACGAGGCGATCGTCGACGCCATCGCGGCACGGGACCTCGAGCGCCTCCAGCACGCGTTCGCGACGCACTACGACCCGATCCGCGAGTCCATCGCGGCCATCTTCGAGTCCCGCGCCGTCTCGCTGGGAGGGGCAGAGTGACCGGGGCGCTCATGCGGGCCGAGATCGGCGAGCAGCCGGCGGCCCTCTCGAGGCTCCTCGCGGCCCCAGGACCTGTGGAGGACATCGCCGCCCGGATCCGTGCCGCTGCTCCCCGCTTCGTCCTCCTCGCGGCCCGCGGCACGTCCGACCACGCGGCGCTCTACGCCAAGTACCTCATCGAGACGACCCTCGGCCTGCCCTGCGGCCTCGCCTCGACGTCCGTCTACACGGCGTACGACCGACAGCCGTCACTCGACGGCGTGCTGTGGGTGGCCGTGAGCCAGAGCGGCGGCTCCCCCGACCTCGTGGAGTCCACCGAGCGGGCTCGCGCCGGTGGGGCCCTGACCCTGTCGGTCACCAACACGAGCGACTCGCCACTCGGTCGGGTCAGCGAGGTCGGCCTCGACATCCTCGCCGGCCCCGAGCGCTCGGTCGCCGCGACGAAGACCTACACCTCGAGCCTGCTCGCCCTCTGGCTCCTCGTGCGCGCCTGGGCCGAGCTCGACCGGCGGCCCGCGGACCGGCTCGTCGACGACGTGGCGTGCGCCCTCACCGCCGACGTGGAGGAGGTCGCGTCCCGCTACCGCTTCGTCGACAAGCTCGTCACGACCTCACGCGGCTACGCCTACCCGACCGCGCGCGAGGCGGCGCTCAAGCTGATGGAGACCTGCTACCTGTCGGCGCACGCCTACTCCGGCGCCGACCTGCTCCACGGGCCCCTCGCCATGGTCGACCAGGACCGGCCCGTCATCGCCGTCGTCCCCGAGGGCCCGGGGGGCCGCGCCCTTCAGCCGGTCCTCGCCGCGCTGGAGGAGCGAGGCGCCGACATCTGCCTCGTCGCACCCCCAGCCATCGCGCACGAGACGCCCACCCGGATCGTCCTGCCCGCGGGGATGGACGAGCAGCTGGCCCCGATCGCACAGATCGTGCCGCTCCAACGCTTGGCCTGCGCCATGGCCGTCGGCCGGGGCTTCGACCCCGACCAGCCCCGGGGCCTCAAGAAGGTGACCCAGACATTCTGACCCGAGTGGGTGGTCCCCGGCGACCCCGAGGGCTCCGCCCATGAGGTATGCCGCTGGGCTCGGCCTGCTCGGAAGGCCACCACCCGCTCGGGTGGTCTTTCACGAGGAGCGAGCCCAGCGGCATACGGCCTGATGGGGTCGATCAGGCGTCAGCGCGGTCGGTCAGTAGTTCATCCCCGCGGTGTACGAGCCCGAACCGGAGTAGGACTCGACGATCAGGCGGTAGTAGCCCGAGGCGTTGCTGTAGGTGAACGACTCGTCAGCGCTCGACGAGATGCCCCGCGCGACGGTGGACCAGGCCGAGCCGTTCCACTTCTGCAGGTAGACGTCGAAGTCCGCGCCGGTCGGCCCGTCGAGGCACACCTGGATCGTGCCGGCGGTGGCGTCGTACACGTACGGCAGGGTCTGCGACGCGCCGTTCGAGAGCGACCCCGTCCAGGTGCCGCGCATGCCCGAGCACTGGCTGGTCGAGCCGCCGAGGAGGAACTCGGTGTTGAGGAGGCGGTTCGGGGTGCCGCTCGGGACCCCCGAGATGACGCCGCTGACGCTGTTGCTCACGATCGCGGAGTGGACCGCCGAGGACGAGGCGGTCGGGTTGGCGCCGAGGTAGAGCGCGACCGCGCCGGCGACGTGTGGGCTCGCCATCGAGGTGCCGGTGATGGTTCGCGTCGAGGTGCTCGTGTCGTACCACGCCGACGTGATGTTCGTGCCCGGGGCGAACAGGTCCTGGCAGGAGCCCCACGCGCTGCTCGACGCCTTGGCGTCCGCGCTCGTCGAGTTGCCGACCGTCAGGGCCTCGGAGACCCGTTGCGGGCTGTAGTAGCACGTGTCGTCGTTGCCGTTGCCGCCGGCCTGGACCCACATCACCCCGCTCGTCACCAGGGAGCGGACGGCGCTGTCCATCGTCGTGTCGGTGCACCGGGTGCTGCAGCCGATGCTGTAGTTGACGACCGCCGGCTTGACCGCGTTGGTCTTGATCCAGTTGACGCCGGCGATGATGTCGGCGTTCGAACCGGAGCCGGAACAGCTGAGGACGCGGACCGCGTGGACGGTCGCCTTCTTGGCCACCCCGTAGCTCGTGCCGGCCGCGGTGCCGGCGACGTGGCTGCCGTGGCCGTTGCAGTCGGTCGGGTTGGTGTCGTTGTCGACGAAGTCGTAGCCGTTGCTCGTGCGCCCGGTGAACTCGGTGTGGCTGAGGTTCACACCGGTGTCCATGATGTAGACGTGGACCCCCTGACCGGCCTGGTCCGGGTAGCGGTAGCGGCTGTTGAGCGGCAGGGCCTGCTGGTCGATCCGGTCGAGGCCCCAGCTGGCCGGGTTGACCTGCTCACCGGCGATCTCGACCCGGTAGGCCTGCTCGACCCGCGCAACCGCCGGGTCCGCCGCGAGGCGACGCGCCTGGGCCTCGCTCATCGTCGCGGCAAAGCCGTCGACGACGGCCCCATAGGAGTGCTTGACCCGGCCGCCGTACTTGTCGGTCATCGCCTGAGCCGACTGCCTGGTGGCAGCCGCGCTCTGCGCCTGGTTGGTGAAGACGACGACGTACTCCCCCGGGATCGCATCCGGGTTGTCGGTCCCGAGGATGGATCCGGCGGGGCTCGCGGACGGGCTGCCCGAGGCGGCCGGCGCCGCCGATGCGGTGGCGGGTGCGGCCTGGAAAGCCAGAGCCATCGAGGCGGCCACGGCGGCGGTGGCCGCCCGTGACGCCCGACGGCGCCACATGGTGTGCTTCATGGAGAGCTCCTTCATGGTGGGAGTGGAGACGCCGTGAGGGGTGACCGACGTCCGCGCCGGACGGTATTGAGCGGAAAGAGGCGGTGAACAGGGCGCAACCGGACATTGTCCGAAAGTTGCCACCGTCGCTCGCTCAGCCGGACACCCATCCGCGCTGCACGGCCCGGACCCCGGCGCCGAACCGGGTCTCCGTGTCGAGCCGTCTCATCAGCTCGTTGATCCGTCGCCCGACGGTCCGCTCGGTGATCCCCAGCGAGCGCGCGATGGCGCGGTCCTTGAGGCCCGCCGCCATGAGCCCGAGGATCTCCCGGTCGCGATCGGAGATCTCCGGTTCGCCCGGAGCCGCGGTGCGGGCGAGCGACTCGACCGGGGTGGCCCGCTCCCACATCTGCTCGAAGCGGACGAGCAGGAGGTCGAGGAGGCTCGACGACCGGACGAGCAGGCGCCGCTCGGGGTCCGGGTCGGTGGCCGACTCCGGGACGAGGGCCACGCTGCGGTCCGCGACGAGCAGCTTGGGCCAGACCTGCGCGTGGACCCGGGCCTGCTCCCCTGCATCGACGTACTGCCGCATGGCGGCCCGCGCCTCGTCACCCGCGAGCGCGTCACTGTGGTAGATGACCCGGTAGGAGACCCCTGCCGCGAGGGCGATGAACTCGCTCTCGTTCGGCTGGCTGCCACCGACGAAGTACGGCGGGGCGTCGACCATGAGCACTTCCTCGCGGGCGGCCCGCTGCATCTGTGTCACCACGGCCAGCACGGCCGCCGCACCGATCACCGGCTCGACGACCTGCGTCGGTGGGCTCGTCCGGCGAGCGGCCTCCTCACGCAGCCGGTCGGCCTCGGCCTGCAGCCGGTTGAGGGCCCGGCGGCGCTGCCCGATCAGCTCGGGGAGGGCCACGTCCGGTGGGATGACCCGGAATCGCAGGCCCCCGAAGTCCTCCCGGTGGACCAGGCCCAGGGCCGTCAACGAGTCGAGCGCGGTGGCCACCTCGTCCGGGCGCGTGCCGAGCTCGCGGGCGATGTCCCGAGCCGCCGCCATCCCGCGGTCGATGAGTCGGCGGTACACCTCCTCCTCGATGACGCTCAGGCCGAGCGGTTCGAGGGACAGCGTCTCCACAGCGGACGTCTCCACGGACAGCGTCATGGCGCCCTCCAATCACCCGAGCACTCCGGCCGGACCATCTGGCGGAAGGACGAACCCCAGAGCCCCGACGCACGTGGACGCCATCGTCGTGATGGCGGTCACAGGCTACGGCCGGTAGCCACGAGCTCGCTCCTCATCCCGGTCTAGGGACCTCCATGAGTTGGCAAAGTCTTGGCCAGCAAACGGTCAAGACGCACCTCCCACCCCCCAACGCAACACACCCGGGAAGCGCGCCCAGCGGCATCCGGTCCGGACCTGTCGACGACCCGGGAGGGGAGCTCAGTCGGCGAGGAAGCCGAGCAGGTCCGCCCGCGTCAGCACGCCCACCGGTTTGCCGTCCTCGACGACGAGGACGGCATCGGACTTCTCCAGCTCGTCCCGCGCGGCGGCGACCGGCTCACCGGCGCCGACGAGCGGCAGACCGGGCTCCATGTGCTTCTCGACCGAGTCGAACAGGTGCGCCCGCCCGGTGAAGAGGGCCTCCATCAGCGCCCGCTCGCTCACCGACCCCGCCACCTCGCCGGACATCACCGGCGGCTCCGCCTTGACGACCGGCATCTGCGAGACACCGAACTCACGGAGGATCTGCACGGCGTCGCGAATCGTCTCGTTGGGGTGGGTGTGCACGAGCGCGGGCATCTCGCCGGACTTCGTGCGGAGCACCTGCCCGATGGTCTGGTCCGAGCCGTCGTGGAGGAAGCCGTAGGACGCCATCCACTCGTCGTTGAAGATCTTCGACATGTAGCCCCGACCGGAGTCGGGCAGCAGGACGACGACGACCGCGTCCTCGGGCAGGTCCTCGGCGGCGCGGAGGGCGGCGACGACGGCCATCCCGCACGAGCCGCCGACGAGCAGGCCCTCCTCACGGGCCAGCCGCCGCGTCATCTCGAACGAGTCGGCGTCCGAGACCGCGATCACCTCGTCGACGACCGACGGGTCATACGCGCCCGGCCAGAAGTCCTCGCCGACGCCCTCGACGAGGTAGGGACGCCCGCTGCCGCCGGAGTAGACCGAGCCCTCCGGGTCCGCCGCGATGATCCGCACGGCCCCCTCGGAAACTTCCTTGAGGTAGCGGCCGGTGCCGCTGATGGTGCCACCGGTTCCCGCGCCGGCGACGAAATGCGTCACCCGGTGGTCGGTGTCCGCCCAGATCTCCGGCCCGGTCGTCGCGTAGTGGCTGTTCGGGCCTTCCGGGTTGTAGTACTGGTTCGGCTTCCAGGCGCCCTCGATCTCCGCGACGAGCCGGTCGGAGACGCTGTAGTACGAGTCCGGGTGGTCGGGGGCGACGGAGGTCGGGGTGACCACGACCTCGGCGCCGTACGCCTTGAGCACGTCTCGCTTGTCCTGGCTCACCTTGTCGGGGCAGACGAAGACGCACTTGTAGCCACGACGCTGGGCGATGAGGGCGAGCCCGACCCCGGTGTTCCCGCTCGTCGGCTCGACGATGGTGCCGCCCGGCCGAAGCAGCCCGTCGCGCTCGGCCGCGTCGATCATCCGCAGCGCGATGCGGTCCTTGACCGACCCGCCGGGGTTGAAGTACTCGACCTTGGCCAGCACGGTGCAGCGGACGCCGGCGTCCTCGACGACCTTGCCGAGCTTGACGAGGGGGGTGTTGCCGACGAGGTCGGAGATGTGCTCTGCGTACTTCACCGGATCATCCTAGGTGCCGTTGAGCGCCACCCGATGGAGGTATGCCGCTGGGCTCGCTCCCCCCTCCCCTCCCCGGGTGCCGGGCCGGGGATCGTGCGGTCGGTCCCGGACGTTACGGTGAGGGGACGTCGCTTCACGCAGAGGGGGTGCTGGATGAGCCGCGCTCGACGCGCTCGCAAGATCGCCCAGACCGCCGCGTTCGGCGGTGGTGTGGGGGCCGCGGGGCTCGGGGCCCTCGGCCTGGCCGGCTACGGCCTGCTCCGGGTCGAGGCGGTCCTCGCCCGGCGGATCGTGGGGCAGCCGTTCGAGGGCGCCCCCGACGACGAGGGGACCTACGGCTTCGGGCCGGGCGAGCCGATCCGCTTCCTCGTGCTCGGCGACTCGACCGGCGCGGGCATGGGTGCCGAGCACGCCCGCCAGACGATCGGCGCGACCATCGCCAACGGCGTGGCGGCCTTCAGCGGCCGGCCCGTCGAGCTGACCAACGTCGCGGCCATCGGCGCCGAGTCGCTGCACCTCGGCGCCCAGGTGGAGCGCGGGCTCGAGCGGGTGCCGAGCCCCGACATCGCGGTCATCCTCATCGGCGCCAACGACGTCACCCACCGCATCGAGCGCTCCCTCGCCGTGGGCCACCTCGAGATGGCTGTGCGCCGGCTCCGGGAGGCCGGCGCGGAGGTCGTCGTCGGGACCTGCCCCGACCTCGGTGCGATCGAGCCGCTGCCGCAGCCGCTGCGCTACCTCGCGCGACGCTGGTCCCGCGACCTCGCCGCCGGCCAGACCGTCGCCGTCGTCGAGGCCGGTGGGCGTGCCGTGTCGATCGGCGACCTGCTGAGCGACGCCTTCTCCGCGGCGCCGCAGGTCATGTTCAGCCAGGACCGGTTCCACCCGAGCCCCGCCGGCTACGCCCGGGTGGCTGCCGCACTGCTGCCCACGGTGAGCGCGGCCCTCGACCTCTTCGGGGAGCGCAGCGCACCCACCCAGCCGAGCGCCTGGCGCGGCGAGGGGGTCGGTCCGGTGGCCGTCGCTGCCAGCCGGGCCGTCGCCAACCCCGGCACGGAGGTCGCCCCGGCCGAGGTGGGCGGCCAGGCCCGCGGCGTCCACGGCCGCTGGGCGATGATCCGCCGCCGGCTGCGGCCCACGGTCGCCGTCCCCGAGGCGGACCCGGTGCGCGACGGCGATCCGGTCCCGACCCCCGCGGCCGAGGCACCCGAAGGCGTCGAGGGGGCGCCCATCGGCGCTCCCCCCTCCTGACCCGTCGAGTGTGCAGTCCCTCCCCCGCCGCAGCCGTCGAGTATGCAGGTGTTGCCCCGCCACACCCGTCGAGTGTGTGCAGTCCCTGCCCCGGGCCGGCACGCTCGACGACGAGCCAGCGGGTCTCAACCCGGGGCCACGACCTGGTCGCTGGGCGGGGCGGTGATCCCCAGGTCGGCGTTCCAGCTCGAGAAGTCGAGCTGGCCCGGACTCGTGGACGACCCGGAGAACCGGACCACCTCGAACCGGTCCTTGGAGACGTGGAGCGCGCCCTCACCCGCGCCGCGGGCGTCGGTGACGACCCACGTGTCCACGCCGTTGACGACCTCCGAGCTCACGGTGTCGGACAGCTGGGCGGACGTCACCGCTGCGAACGCCTCGTCGACGAGGGCGTTGAGGCTGAACTCGTCGCTGAACTGCGCGGCCGCCGCCGGGACCTTGACGAACTTCTCGGCAGGGAACGGCGAGGGCACTCCCTGACCCTTCCAGAACGCGGCGTCGGCCTGGATGTAGACCGCTCCGCCCACGGAGAGGACACGCGCCGTGCCAGCGGATCCCGACGTCAGCGTGATGTCCGAGGCGGAGCCGTCACTGGTGCCCTTGAAGTCGACCAGCATCTCGACGCCGCCCTGCTCGACCCGCCCGGTGAAGGCCGCGGAGGTCGCTCGGATGGCGTTGGCCTTCGCGCGGTCGAGGATCTCCGCGGCAGCGGGGGCGGCGACGGTGGGGGCCGGGCTCGTGGGCGCTGCCGTCGCGGCCGTCCCCGGCGGTGTCGTCGCTTCCGGAGGCGAGGTCGACGACGTGCACCCCGCGAGGAGGACGAGCGCGACCGCTCCGGCGACGTGCGCGATCCGGCGCCCGGGGCCACTGGTCCGGTTGGTCATGACGCACCACCCTAACGGTGCGCACCGGCCCGGCCGAACGGTCCGCTCGGGCGCCGCCCCCCACGATCCGGCCGTGACGAGACCCACGCCATAGCGGCCCGGTGTCGACAACTGAGCCCAGCGGCATACCATCGGTGGGAACTGAGCGCCCGCTTACCTCCGGGTGCCCGCTGACACCGCCGTCCGCAGGAGGACACCGTGACCGAAGCCGTCATCGTCTCGACCGCCCGCTCGCCGTTCGGGCGCGCCTTCAAGGGCTCGCTCAAGGACATCCGCCCCGACGACCTCGCCGCCAGCGTCATCCAGGCGGCGCTCGACAAGGTCCCGGGCCTCGACCCGACGCTCATCGAGGACATCTACCTCGGTTGCGCCGAGCCGTCCCACCGGCACGGCTCCAACATGGCCAAGGTCGTCGGGACACTCCTCGGTCTCGACCGCACCCCCGGCGCCACGATCAACCGGTTCTGCGCCAGCTCGGCCCAGACGACTCGGATGGCCTTCCACGCGATCAAGGCCGGCGAGGGCGACATCTTCGTGTCGGCCGGGGTCGAGTGCGTCTCTCAGTACGTCGGGTTCGCCGGCGCGGGTGGCGCGAACGAGGACGACATGAACCCGGCGTTCCGGGCCGCGCGGGAGCGGACCAAGCGGACCGCCGAGACGAACGAGATGTGGCACGACCCGCGCGAGGACGGCGAGCTGCCCGACGTCTACATCGCGATGGGCCAGACCGCGGAGAACGTGGCCAACGCCTACGGAATCAGCCGCCAGCGCCAGGACGAGTGGGGAGTCACGTCCCAGAACCGCGCCGAGGCGGCCATCCAGCGGGGCTTCTTCGACTGGGAGATCGCGCCGATCACGACGCCGGACGGGACAGTCGTCAGGAAGGACGACGGCCCGCGAGCCGGGGTCACGCTCGAGGCCGTGCAGGCGCTCAACCCGGTCTTCCGCGAGAACGGCACCGTCACGGCCGGCAACTGCTGCCCGCTCAACGACGGCGCCGCCGCACTCGTCGTCATGAGCGACACCAAGGCCAAGGAGCTAGGACTCGAACCGCTCGCCCGCGTCGTCTCCACGGCCGCGACCGGCCTGTCCCCCGAGATCATGGGCCTCGGCCCGGTCGATGCCGTCAACCTCGCGCTCAAGCGGGCCGGGATGACCATCGGGGACATGGACGTCTACGAGATCAACGAGGCCTTCGCTGCGCAGGTCATCGGCTCCGCCGACCAGATCGGGATGGACTACGACCGGCTCAACGTCAACGGTGGCGCCATCGCGATCGGGCACCCGTTCGGCGCGACCGGAGCCCGGCTCACCGGCACGATCATCAACGCGCTCCGCGAGCGCGACCAGCAGTTCGGCCTCGAGACGATGTGCATCGGCGGCGGCCAGGGCATGGCGGTCATCTTCGAGCGCCTCAGCTGATCGAGAGAGCACTTCGTACCTCCACCCGCAATCGAAAGAGCAGTTCGTCCCCACATCGCCCGCGAGGCTTGCCCGCGAAAGGGGGACGAACTGCTCTTTCGATCAGAGGGCGTGCCGTATGCCGCTGAGCTGGCTCACCACGTCGGCGACGTCCGCATCCGGCTGGGTCGCGTAGAGGTCGTAGACCATGACGGTGAGCTGGTCCATGACCACCGCCGGCCCGAGGTCGGGCACCGGGCGGGCCGGCCGGTCGCGCAACCCGGCGACACGATCAGCGAGCTGCTGCACGAGAGCCGACGTCAGCGGCATACGGGACAACGCGTGGTCGAGCGGCAGCTGACGCCACCGCTCGACCACACGCCGGAGCTCGTCGGAGACCTCCTGCGGAACAGGCGACCCCACGGCGGTCGAGGACCGTCAGTCGCGCAGGCGCGCGAGGAGCCGGGCGATCTCGATGTAGAGCCAGACGACCGAGACGATCAGACCGTGCGCCAGCAGCCACGAGTACTTCTGCGGCGCGCCGAGGCGGACGGCGTTGTCGATCGAGTCGAAGTCGACGGCCAAGGAGTACGAGGCGAGGCCGACGCCGAGGAGGCTCAGCCCGATGCCCATCGGGCCGCTACCGCCGAAGCCCCAGCCGTCGATGACGCCCGTCATGAGCAGGACGACCTGGACGATCGAGAAGAGCGCGTAGCCGGCGATCATGAACACGAAGATCCGCCGGGACTTCTCCGTCACCTTGATCAGCCCGGTGGCGTAGCCGGCGTACATGGCGACGAAGACGCACAGCGTCGCAACCACCGCGGTGAGGACGAGGTCCGCACCGTAGGCCGAGGCGAGGAAGTAGCTGAACGCGCCGAGGAAGACGCCCTGCAGCGCCGAGTACACGAAGTAGAGCGGCGTCGGGATGTTCTTCATGAACATCATCGCGAAGCCGAGGATCAGCGTGCCGAACATGCCACCGAGCCACAGCGGCGAGATGAGGCCCGGGTTGGCGTCGACCATGAACCACGAGACGCCGGCGCCCACGAGCGTCAGAGCGAAGAGCACGAGGCTCTTGACGATGACGTCGTCGAGGGTGACGCGCCCGGTGTCAACCGGTCCGGCTGCCTGACGCGCGTAGAGGTCGTTGAGCTGGTCTGCCGTGCCGGTGTCCTGGACGGCGTAGCCCGTCGTTGCTGCCTGAGTGGGGCCCGTGGGACCCTGCTGCCCGCGCTGCGGCGTGCCGAAGCCCGCGTATCGCTCCCGTTGCAGCTGCTTGTCGATCCGGTCGAAGACCGGGTTTCCACCTGCCATGTTGTCTCGTGCCTCCCCAGCACTGGGGCCACGCCTCGTTCGTGGGCGTGGCGACTGTCACCACCCTAAGCGCTCGAGGTGACCCTCAGAGTTCCCGACGGGTGCAGTTTGGGCGGTCCGAGACGCAACCGTGACTGTGCTGGACGGCCCGCGTCCGCTGCACGGCATACTGAGAGCTCCGGCCCCCGTAGCCCAACCGGCAGAGGCAGGCGACTTAAAATCGCTCGAGTCAGGGTTCGAGTCCCTGCGGGGGTACTCAGCTGTCCGGCCCCGGCACCGCGTCGGGTGACGCGGCGGACAGGGCGATGCCGTCGAGGATGTCGTGCTCCGACGTGACGACCTCGGTGATCCCGGACGCCTCGCCTACCCGCTCCACGATCCGCCCCCAGAGGAGGGCCCCGGCCCCGATGACGTCGACGCGCCCCTCGTGCATGAAGGGCAGCGCCGCCCGCTCGGCGTGGGACAGGTGCAGCAGGTCGGTGCACGCCGTCAGCACTCGCGCGACGGGCAGGCGCGAGAGGTGGATCCGGACCGGGTCATAGGTCGGCAGCCCGAGGGCGTGCGCCGTGACCGTGGTCACCGTCCCGGCCAGCCCGACGAGGGCCCCCACCCCCGAGAAAGGAACCACCCCCGCCGCCGCGTCGATGGCGTGGTCGATGTCGGCCGTGGCCGCCTCGATCTCCGCGGCGCTCGGGGGGTCCGAGAGGAGATGCCGCTCGGTCATCCGGACGCAGCCGACATCGACCGACGTCGCGGCGTCCACCTGGCTCGTGCCTCGGACGAACTCGGTCGAGCCGCCGCCGAGGTCGACGACGAGGTAAGGCCCTGGCACGCCGTGGGACGCGAGCCCACCCGTGGCTCCGCGGAAGGAGAGGCTGGCCTCCTCGTGGCCCGTCACGACCTCCGGCAGGACGTCGGCGCCCCACTGCTCGTGGAACGCCGCCCGCACCCCGTCGATGAAGTCGGCTGCGTTGCGGGCGTCTCGCGATGCGGAGGTCGCGACGAACCGGACCCGGGAGGCGCCGAGCTCACGGCACTGGGCGGCATACGCCCGGGTCATGCGCAGCGTGCGTTCCATGGACTCTGCCGCGATGACACCCGTGCGGTCGACGCCGAGCCCGAGGCGGACGACCTCCATCCGACGCAGCACGTCCCGCAGCTCGCCCGTCCGCGGGTCGACGTCGGCGACGAGGAGTCGGATCGAGTTGGTGCCGCAGTCCACCGCGCCGACGCGCACCGCGCCGTCACTCACCGGCCGTCTCCTCCGCGGTGTCCTCGGCGGTGTCCTCGGCGGTGTCCTCGGCGGTGTCCTCGGCGGTGTCCTCGGCGGTGTCCTCGGCGGCGTCCTCCGCGGCGTGCAGGGCCGCGCAGGAGGTGGGGACCCACCAGTCGTCGAGCATGGCCAGCGCCTCGTCGCCGAGCACGTTGACCCCCGGGCCCGCCGCAAGCGAGTGGGCGACGAGGACATGGAGGCACTTCACCCTGGTGGGCATGCCGCCCGCCGACACGCCGTCGATCTCCGGCACCTGGCCGAGCTCGGCCCGTTGGGCCAGGTAGTGCTCGTGGGCCCGCTCGTAGCCGGCACGGAGGGCGGGGTCCTCGGCGAGGCGGCTCGTCATCTCCCGCATGACGCCGGCGGTCTCGAGCGTGCTGAGGGCGCCGGTCAGCCGCGGGCAGGTGGCGTAGTACGTCGTAGGGAACGGGGTGCCGTCCGGGAGCCGCGGCTCGGTCCTCAGGACGTCCGGCTCGCCACAGGGGCACCGGTGGGCCACCGCGGCGACCCCGCGTGGCAGCCGGCCCAGCTGGCGCTCGACGGCGCGGAGGTCGGCGTCGTCGACGCCGGTCCCCGAGCGGTCCCCGGGCGCCTCGTCCGGGGTCATCGGGGCAGCCCGGCGGTCGGTCGGTCGGCGATCTGGACGGACTGCCACAGCTTGCCGTACCACGGCGACGACTCGTTCGCCATCGGTGCGGCGACGATCGGGTCCTGCACCCTCTGCTCCTCCAGCTGCGTCGTCTCGAGGCCGGTCACGGAGTAGGCGCGGTCACCCACGCGCACGAACCTCAGCCGCTTGCGGGCCTGCTCCTCGATGTATCTCGGGTCCTTCCACAGGGCGGCCTGCTTCTCGAGCTCGGCCACGGTCACCTTCTGCCGAGCCACCTTCTCCTGGAGCGCCACGGTCTCGTTGCGCTGCTGGATGACCGAGCGCAGCGTCGGCACGAGGGTCACTGCCAGCATGACGATGATCCCGAGCAGGATCGCGCCGCGGACCCAGGTCGTCGACTGGGAGGGGGGCTCCGGGGGGCGTCGGCGGGGCCGGGCCGCCAGCGCGGGTCGCTCCTTGCCGGGCCCGGTCCGAGCGGCCGGGCCGGTGCGTGGCGAGCCGGCCCGCGGTCCCGATCCCGCCTTGGGCGAGGGGCGCGGGCCCGAGCGCGAGGCCCCGGACCGCCCCCCACCCGCCGGGCCACGGCTCGACCGGAATCGGTCGTCGCCGCCCGGACGGGACGGGGTGCGGTCTGGCATCAGGCCTCCATGGGATGTGCGGAGCGGGTCCTCAGCCCTCGTAGCGGGACGCGTCGAAGCGCGGGAAGGCCCCGATACCCGCGTAGACGGCTGCGTCGTCGAGCTCCTCCTCGATCCGGAGCAGCTGGTTGTACTTGGCGACGCGCTCGGAGCGGGCCGGGGCGCCCGTCTTGATCTGGCCGCAGTTCGTCGCGACGGCGAGGTCGGCGATGGTGACGTCCTCCGTCTCGCCGGAACGGTGGCTCATCATGCAGCGGTAGCCGTTGCTCTGGGCGAGTGTCACGGCGTCGAGGGTCTCGGTGAGCGTGCCGATCTGGTTGACCTTGACGAGCAGCGCGTTGGCCGCGCCGCTCGTGATGCCACGACCGAGACGCTCCGGGTTGGTGACGAACAGGTCGTCGCCGACGATCTGCACCCGGTCGCCGAGCCGCTCGGTGATGGCCGTCCAGCCGTCCCAGTCCTCCTCGTTCAGCGGGTCCTCGATGGAGACGAGCGGGTAGGCGTCGACGAGCTCGGCGTAGTAGTCGATCATCTCGTCGGCCGACTTGCTCGCCGCCTCGAACTGGTAGGAGCCGTCCTGGTGGAACTCGGAGGCGGCGACGTCGAGGGCGAGGGCGATGTCGCGCCCGGGCACGTAGCCGGCGGCGGTGATGGCCTCGACGATGATGTCGAGCGCAGCACGGTTCGACTCGAGGTTCGGCGCGAAGCCACCCTCGTCGCCCAGACCGGTGGACAGACCGCGGTCGTGCAGGACCTTCTTGAGCGAGTGGTAGACCTCGGTCCCCCAGCGCAGGGCCTCGCGGAAGGTCGGCGCCCCCACCGGGGCGATCATGAACTCCTGGATGTCGACGTTCGTGTCGGCGTGCGACCCGCCGTTGAGGATGTTCATCATCGGGACGGGCAGCACGTGCGCGTTCGGCCCGCCGACGTAGCGGAACAGCGGCAGTCCGGCCGACTCGGCGGCAGCGTGGGCGACGGCGAGGGAGACGCCGAGGATCGCGTTGGCGCCGAGGTTCTCCTTGTTGGACGACCCGTCCAGCGCCATCATCTCGGCGTCGATGAGACGCTGCTCGCTCGCGTCGTAGCCGATGAGCCGCGGGTTGATCTGCTCGATCACGGCGTCCACGGCCTGCTCGACCCCCTTGCCGAGGTAGCGGCCCTTGTCACCGTCACGGCGCTCGGCCGCCTCGAAGGCCCCGGTCGACGCGCCGGATGGCACGGCTGCCCGGGCGAACGTCCCGTCGTCGAGACGGATCTCGACCTCGACGGTGGGGTTTCCGCGCGAGTCAAGGATCTCGCGGGCGCCAATCTCCTCAATGGTGGCCACTCTTGCTCCTGTGGTCGGTCGAACCGGTCGGGCTGTCGATGCTCACGTCGCTGTGAGGGTCGTGACGCCCCCGAGCGTAGTCCGTCGCACGATCCCCCTCGACGACCGACCCGGCATCCGGGCTCACGAGTGTCGCAGCACCCCGGTCGACGATTTCTGGTCGTTTCTTTGCCGCCGGTCCCGGCGACCGGCATACTCTCAAGGGTTCGCTCGGGGGGCAGAGCGGTCCAGGCACAGGGACGGCGCGGCGACGCGTCGAGGTTGGGTGTTCATCGAGACATGGTCCAGTCCGTGCACGACGTCGGCGTGATGCCTGACGTCGCATCCCGGCCCGTGGCCCACCCCTACACGGACCGGACCCGGAGCGTGCGGGTCCTCCAGCTCGGGCTGGCCCTCGGCGACCTCGCCGTCATCGTCGTCGCCGCCGTCCTCGCCACCGTGGGCCGCCACCGACTCACGATCTTCCGCGCGACCGAGGACATCACCGAGGTGGCCCAGGCCCTCGGTCTGTGGATCGTGCTCGGGTGGATGCTCGTCAACGTGGTGGCCGGCACCTACCGGCGGACGGAGCTGGGGGTCGGCACGACGGAGTACGCCCGCGTGCTGGCGGCGGGAGGCATGACAGCCGGCCTCATCGGGATCGTCAGCTACCTGACGAAGTTCAACCTCTCGCGTGGCTTCTTCGTCCTGCTCTTCCTCGTCGGCATCCCGCTGCTGCTCGGGTGGCGGTGGTCGGCCCGCCGCCTGGTCCATCGGCTGCACCACCGGGGTCACCTCCTGACCAAGGTCCTCATCGCCGGGTCCGCCGGGCACGTCGATGAGGTCGCGGCGGTCCTCGACCGGGAGTCCTGGCTGGGCTACCGCATCGTCGGGGCCCTGCTGCCCCCGTCGCAGCAGCTGGCCACCACCCCACGGGGCGTTCCCGTCGTCGGCCTGAGCACCGACACCGCCTTGGCGACGCGGGACCACGAGGCAGACCTCGTCGTCTTCACCGAGGGCGCCTTCGCCTCGTCCACCGACTTCCGCCGTATCGCCTGGGACCTGGAGGGCCATCACGTCCAGATGGCCGTCGTGCCGAGCCTCAGCGACATCTCCTCCGGCCGGATGTTGATGCGACCCGTCGGTGGCCTGCCCCTCGTCCACGTCGAGCAGCCGCAGAGCCTCGGCGCCAGCCGCGGCCTGAAGCGGGCCTTCGACGTGGTCGGTGCCACGGCCAGCCTCGTCCTCACCTCCCCGCTCGTCCTGGGCGTGGCCATGGCGATCAGGCTGCACGACGGTGGGCCGATCCTCTTCCGCCAGACCCGAGTCGGACGGGACGGCAACCTCTTCGAGTGCCTCAAGCTGCGGAGCATGGTCGTGGACGCCGAGGCGCAGCTGTCCGGGCTCACGCACCTCAACCACGACCCGGCGCACGTCCTGTTCAAGGCCCAGCAGGATCCACGGATCACGCCGGTCGGCCGGTTCCTCCGTCGCTACTCGATCGACGAGCTCCCCCAGCTGTGGAACGTCCTCGCCGGCGACATGAGCCTCGTCGGCCCCCGCCCGGCGCTGCCGGCAGAGGTGCGCCGCTACTCCTCGGACGTCCAGCGCCGCCTCCACGTCCGGCCGGGCATGACCGGTCTGTGGCAGGTCTCCGGGCGCAGCGACCTGTCGTGGGAGGACACCGTCCGGCTCGACCTCTACTACGTGGACAACTGGTCGCTGGTGCAGGACCTGTCGATCGTCATCAAGACCCTCCGGGCCGTCCTCGGCTCGCGCGGCGCCTACTGAGGCCGACTCCTCCGACGTCCGCCTCCACAGTCACCGAGGGACGACGCGGTCGTATGCCGCTGGGCTCGCTCCCCGGATCAGGGCTCACTCCGGACGGGGTCGGCCCTCGCTCGCCGCCACCAGTCGTCGCAGCGTCTCGCGCAGGGCACCCTCGGCGTCGACGCCGGAAGCCCGGGCGCGGCGAACCATGCCGAGGAGCCGGGCGCCGAGGTCCGCTGCGGCCTCGGCATCGTCGAGCAGATCGGACCGGCCGGCCTTCTCCAGCCGTCCGACGTACTTCTCGGCACGGGCCAGGGCCGGCAGGCTCGAGGGGACGCCTTCGAGCGGGTGGAGCCGGTCCTCCTTCTCGGCGGCCTTGATCGTCTCCCAGTTGGCCTCGACCGCCTCTGGGGTATCCGCGTCGACGTCGGCGAACACGTGGGGGTGGCGGCGCACGAGCTTCTCGACGAGCCCGCCCGCCACGTCGTCGATGTCGAAGGGTGCGGTCTCGTGCTCCTCGGCGACGCGGGAGTGGAAGGCGATCTGGAGGAGCAGGTCGCCGAGCTCCTCGCGCATGTGGTCGGTGTCGCCGCTCTCGAGGGCCTCCACCGCCTCGTGGGCCTCCTCGAGGAGGTACGGCACGAGGCTCTCGTGCGTCTGCTCCGCGTCCCAGGGGCAGCCACCGGGCGACCGCAGCCGGTCCATGACGGCGACGACGTCGAGCAGCCGGGCCCCCGGGAGGTCGTAGGCGCCGATGAGCACCTCCACGTCGGGCGGCTCGGGTAGGCGGGTCACCTCGGTGGCGATGGCCTCGTTGAGCCCGGGGTCACCGTCGGCCGAACCGACCCACACGACGGTGCCGGTGTCTGCCGCGGTGACGATTCGCCGGGCGAGGGTAGGCACGTCCGCCCGGTCCTGGGCCACGACGTCGATGCCGGACTCGATGATCGCCTCGGCCTGGGGCTCGTCGGTGGCGGACCAGACCTGCCGCGCGGCGCCAAGTGCCGCCCAGGCGTCCCGGGTGAGCACGCCCGGAGCGACGCGCGGGGTCGAGACGAGCAGGACGACGCGGCGGTCGTCGGGGAGGTAGTCGCTCGTCGCGGCGGTCATTCGCTGGGGGTGACGATCCAGTTCGGCTGCTTCTGGCCGATCGTGAAGAACACCGGGCCCTGCTCGGACCGCAGCAGCTCGCCGTAGCGCGGGTTGATCGTGATGTCGGCCTTCGCGAGGTTGTCGCGGTAGCGCTGGACGTCCTGGTCGGTCATCAGGCCGGACTGGATGAGGGCGACGGCCGAGACGAACTCCTTGGTGGTCTCGGTGGCGCCGGGCATCGCGGCGATGGCGCTGGCGTAGGTCGCGTCCGGCTCCCAGCTCTTGGACTCGCTGATGGCGTCCTCGAGGAGCGGCGCGGCGACGAGGGCCGTGACGACGATGTTCTCGGGGAAGTCGAACTTGGCGTCGCGAAGCTGCTGTGCGGTCTCTTCCACCTCGTCCTCGTGGATGACCTGGCCGTTGACCACCGCGGCGCCCTGCTGCCTGGCCTCGAAGCCACAGCCGGCGAGCAGGGTGACGGCCGTCAGCCCCACGAGAGCGGTCGCTGCGATGCGCCGGGGTGACCGGGCGCGGACCGACGATTGCTTCACTTGACTCCTCCTCGGACGGATCCGGATGTCATCCTACGGTGCCGTCGATCGGGCAGCTGACACCCCTCCGGCCGCCGCGATGTCGTCGAGGAGCACGGCGGTGATCAGCTGCCGGGCCCAGCTGAGGACCGCGACGTCGCGCAGCGGCTTGCCCCCCACCCGGGCCGTCGTCGGGGCGGGCACGAGGATCGTCCCGAGTGCGTCCTTGACGATGGTCCCGGGGTAGAGCCGCATGAGGCGCAGCTGCTGGCTCTCGCGCAGGTCCTTGACCGGGCCGAAGCGCACGTGCTTGCCCTGGCCGCCGATGTCGCCGATCCGGGCCTTGCGGGCGACGACGCGCAGCCGCGCCACCTCGAGCAGGTTCTCGACCGGCTTCGGTGGGGCGCCGTAGCGGTCCCGCAGCTCGGCCTCGATCTCGTCGACGGCCTCGTCGGACTCGACGGTCGCGAGCTTCTTGTAGGCCTCGAGACGCAGCCGCTCGCCGGGCACGTAGTCGTGCGGCAGGTGGGCGTCGACGGGCAGCTCGATCTTGATCTCGGCCGGGGCGGTCTCGCCGTCGCCGCGGAAGTCGGCGACCGCCTCGCCGATGAGCCGGACGTAGAGGTCGAAGCCGACGCCGGCGATGTGCCCCGACTGCTCGCCGCCGAGCAGGTTGCCCGCCCCGCGGATCTCGAGGTCCTTCATCGCGACGTCCATGCCGGAGCCGAGGTCCGTGTGGCTCGCGATGGTCCGCAGCCGGTCGTGAGCCGTCTCGGTGAGCGGCTTCTCCGGCGGGTAGAGGAAGTAGGCGTAGGCGCGCTCGCGCCCCCGGCCGACCCGCCCGCGCAGCTGGTGCAGCTGGGAGAGCCCGAGCAGGTCCGCCCGCTCGACGATCAGGGTGTTGGCGTTGGAGATGTCGAGGCCCGTCTCGACGATCGTCGTGCAGACGAGCACGTCAGAGCGCTTCTGCCAGAAGTCCTCGACGACCTGCTCGAGCCGGTGCTCGCCCATCTTGCCGTGCGCCGTCGTGATCCGCGCCTCGGGCACCAGCTCGCGCAGCCGGAGGGCCGCCTTCTCGATGCTGCTCACCTTGTTGTGGATGAAGAAGACCTGGCCCTCGCGGAGCAGCTCGCGCCGGATCGCGGCGGTGATCTGCTTCTCGTCGTAGCCGCCGACGAAGGTGAGGACGGGGTGGCGCTCCTCGGGCGGCGTGGCCAGCGTGGACATCTCGCGGATGCCCGTCACGGCCATCTCGAGCGTCCGCGGGATCGGGGTGGCCGACATGGACAGGACGTCGACGGCGGTGCGCATGGTCTTGAGCAGCTCCTTGTGCTCGACGCCGAAGCGCTGCTCCTCGTCGACGACGACGAGCCCGAGGTCCTTGAACTGGATGTCCTTCGCGAGGAGCCGGTGCGTGCCGATGACCAGGTCGATCGTGCCGCGCGCCAGTCCGTCGAGGACCTCCCTGGCCTCCTTGTCGGTCTGGAACCGGGACAGTGCCTTGACCGTGACCGGGAACTGGGCATAGCGGTCCGAGAAGGTCTGCAGGTGCTGGCTGACGAGCAGCGTCGTCGGGACGAGCACGGCGACCTGCTTGCCGTCCTGGATCGCCTTGAACGCCGCCCGGACCGCGATCTCGGTCTTGCCGTAGCCGACGTCACCGCAGATGAGCCGGTCCATCGGCACCTGCTTCTCCATGTCGGCCTTGACCTCGTCGATGCTCGACAGCTGGTCCGGGGTCTCGACGTACGCGAAGGCGTCCTCGAGCTCGCGCTGCCACGGGGTGTCCGCGCTGAAGGCGTGCCCCTTCGTCGCCTGGCGCGCGCTGTAGAGCCGGATCAGGTCAGCGGCGATCTGCTTGACGTAGCGCTTGGCCCGCGACTTGGTCCTCGTCCAGTCGGACCCGCCCATCTTGTTGAGGGTCGGCTCCTCGCCGCCGACGTACTTCGTCACCTGGTCGAGCTGGTCGGTCGGGACGTAGAGCCGGTCCCCGGGCTGGCCCCGCTTGGAGGCGGCGTACTCGATGACGAGGTACTCCCTCGTGGCCCCGGCCACGGTGCGCTGCATCATCTCGACGAACCGGCCGACGCCGTGCTGCTCGTGGACGACGTGGTCCCCCGGGCGGAGCTGGAGCGGATCGACCTGGTTGCGCCGGCGCGAGGGCATCCGGCGCATGTCCTTCGTCGAGGTGCCGCCACCGGGCTGGCCCGTGAGGTCGGTCTCGGTGAGCACCTCGAGGCGCCCGGCCTCGTGGACGAAACCGCGGCCGAGCGGTGCGGTGCAGACGGCGACGACGCCTGGCTGCAGGTCACCGCGCGTGAGGAGGCGTACCGGCACCTCCTCGTCCCGGAGCACCTCGTCCACGCGCTTGGCCAGACCCGGCCCCTCGGTGACGACGGCGACGGTCCAGCCCTGGGTCGCCCGCTCGCGCAGGTGGTCGACGGCGCGGCCCGTGTCCCCCCGGAAGGCCTCGGAGTCGGTCGTCCCGATGCTCAGGCGGGCGTCGACGTCGTCGTCCTCGATCTCGAGGCCGGCGTCGGCGGCGAAGGGCGTCGCCGTCCACCACGGACGGTCGTGAGTCAGTGCATGGCTCCGGACCTCCGCCAGCGTCCAGTACGAGGCCGACCCGAGCAGGGACTGGAGGTCGACCGGCACGTCGTTGCCGGCGGCGGCGTTGGCCCAGCTCGCCTCGAGGAACTCCGCGCTCGTCGCGACGAGGTCGTGCGCCCGGCGCCGGATCCGCTCGGGGTCGGCGAGGACGATGAGCGACTCCACGGGCAGGACGTCGAGCACCGACTCCATGCCGTCGACGAGGGCCGGCGCCAGGGACTCCATGCCCTCGACCGCGATCCCCTCGGCGACCTTGACGAGCATGTCGGCGACGCCGGGGAGCTGACCGGCGAGCGCCTTGGCCCGGGCCCGCACCTGGGGGGTGAGCAGCACCTCCCGGCACGGGGGTGCCCAGAGGCCGTGCTCGGCGATCTCGAGGGAGCGCTGGTCGGCCACCTTGAACCAGCGCACCTCCTCGACGGTGTCGCCCCAGAACTCGACGCGGACCGGGTGCTCCTCGGTGGGCGGGAAGACGTCGAGGATGCCGCCTCGGACGGCGAACTCACCGCGGCGCTCGACGAGGTCGGTGCGCGTGTAGGCCGCAGCGGCGAGGGCGTCGACGACGTCCTCGAGCGGCCGCTCGTCACCGGCCTCGAGGCGCACCGGGACGAGCTCTCCGAGGCCCTTGGTGACCGGCTGGAGCAGGGCCCGGACGGGCGCGACGACGACCGACAGCGGACCGTAGGCGGAGTCGGCCAGGTCGGGGTGGGCGACCCGGCGCAGGACGGCCAGTCGCCGGCCGACGGTGTCGCTGCGGGGCGAGAGTCGCTCGTGCGGCAGGGTCTCCCAGCTGGGGAAGACAGCGATCCCGTCCGGGGACAGGAAGGCCCCGAGGGCGGTCGCCAGGTCCTCGGCCTCGCGGGTGGTGGCGGTGACGACGACGATCGGGGCGGGGCCGCCCGCCGCCGACTCGCCCGCCGCCTCCGCCATCCGTTCGGCGAGCGTGGCGACGAGGAACGGGCGAGTGCCGTCCGAGGCGGAGACGTCGACGAGGCGTGCGTGACCGACCTGATCGAGGACGGCCTGGACATCGGGGAGCGCCCGGAACGCGGGCAGGAGTGCGTGAGGCATCAGATCCTCCAGTCTAGGGGCGGCGACGGCCGGCGACGGCGGGAGGAGCGGGACCCCGCGAGCGTCGGGGGCGAGCCCAGCGGCATACGGGCAACGCGTTCTAGGGGCGCGGTGCGTGGAAGCGCTGCTGCGCGTCCAGCAGGCCGACGTCGATGAGCGCCTCCACCGCGTCGGCGGCCTCATCGAGAAGGAACGGCAGCTCGGCCCGCTCCTGCTTGCCGAAGTCCCGGAGCACGTAGTCGGCCGGGTCCTGTCGCCCGGGCGGACGCCCGATCCCGACCCGCACCCGGTGGTAGTCCTTCGAGCCGACCGACTGGCTGATCGAGCGCAGCCCGTTGTGGCCACCCTCCCCACCGCCGACCTTGAGGCGGACCAGCCCCGCGTCGATGTCGAGCTCGTCGTGGACGACGACGAGCCGCTCGAGGGGCACCCCGAAGTAGCTGAGCAGGCCGGCGACCGGACCGCCCGAGACGTTCATGTAGGTCAGCGGCACCGCGAGGACGACCTTCGGCCCCGGCACCCTGAACCGCCCTTCGACGACGCGGGCGCGCGACCGGTGCGTCTTGAAGGAGCCCAGCCGGTGCCGCGACGCGAGCTCGTCGACGACCATCGCGCCGACGTTGTGCCGGTTGCCGGCGTAGGCGGGGCCGGGGTTGCCCAGTCCCACGACGAGCCAGGTGTCCATGACCTTCCTCGGTGGGTCGCTGGGTACGAGCGCGGGGCGGGGTCGGGGTGGTCAACCAGCACCTCGGCCGGTGACCACCCCGACTGAGGCGCTCAGGCCTCGGTGGTCTCGGCAGGCGCCTCGGCGCCCTCGCCCTCGGCGGCGGCCTCGCCCTCCGCGGCCGCCTCGGACGGGGCCTCGTGCTCGATGCCGGCCTCGGCCTCGGCCTCGGCGAGCTCGGCCTCGAGGGCCGCCTCGGAGATCGCCTGCGTCACGTTGACGACGAGAGCCTCCGGGTCGGTGGCCAGGGTCGTGCCCTCGGGGAGCGTGACGGCGCCGGCGAGGATCTGGGTGCCGGCCGGGAGGCCCTCGATGGAGATGACGACGTTCTCGGGGATGTGGGTCGCCTCGGCCTCGACCTGCAGCGACGAGTGGTCGAGCGTGACGACGGTCTCGGGGGCGGCCTCACCCTCGAGGTGGACCGGGATCTCGACGGTGACCTTCTCGCCCTTGCGGACGACGACGAGGTCGACGTGCTCGATGATCGGCTTGATCGGGTCGCGCTGGATGTCCTTGGCGAGGGCGAGCGCCTCCTTGCCGTCGACCACGATGGTCAGGAGGGCGTTGGTGTGGCGCAGCGCCTGGAACGTGTCGTGACCCGGCAGGGTGATGTGGACCGGCGCGGTGCCGTGGCCGTACATCACGGCGGGGATGTTGCCGGCGCGGCGGATCTTGCGGGCGGCGCCCTTGCCGAAGTCGGTGCGCTTCTCGGCGGAGAGCTTGGTTGCGTCAGACACGGGGTACTCCTGAAGTCTCGGTGGTGAGCTGCGGTTGGGCCTCGACGCGGGACGGTGCGCGGGTGGCTGGCGGTCCGCACGCAGGGCGGACCGGACCGGAGTCCAGGTTCCACCGCGTCGATCACGGACCCACGGCCTGGCAGCCGTGCAGCGTCCCTCGCCGAGGCAACCAGTCGATCTTACCGATGCCCGCCGGAGGCACGAAATCGACCATCCCGTATGCCGCTGAGCTCGCTCCCGCTGTCCGTTTCCTCCCGCTCCTCCCGCCGACTCGCGGGTCTGCGGCGTCGCTCCCTGACAGGGACCGATGACGCACCTTCCCGCTGGGGCGCCGCGCCGGCCCGCTCGGGGTCGCCCCTTGACCACCGGAAGGTGCGTCATCCGTCCCCGTCCGGGGGGCCCGTGAGCGGAGGGTCAGGGTGCGTGCTCGCCGATCGGGTCGGGGTTGAGCGCGCCCGTGGGGAGCAGCTCGGCCGCGTAGGCCTCGTCCGAGTCCGAGTCCGAGTCCGAGTCCGAGTCCGAGTCCGTAGCCAATGCCGGCCCGGGCCTGGCCGACGGACCGGGTCGGCCTCCGCGGGCCTCGTCGAGGCGGACCGCCACCAGTCCCCCGACGATGAGCACGCCGCCGACGAGCTGGACCGGCGTCGGGAGCTCGGCGAGGACGAGCCAGGCGAAGACGACGGCGAAGAGCACCTCGGTGAGGGCGACGAACGAGGCGACCTTGGCCCCGAGCAGACGCACCGCCGCCACCCCCGCGACGTACGCGAAGGCCGCCGCGACGACCGCGATGACGAGCACCGGCACCCACCAGGGCACGCTCGTGCGGCCGAGGAGCACGGTCGCGTCCCCGCGGGTCACGTCCAGCACTCCGACGAGCGCCCCGGCCCAGAGCACCGCAGCACCGACGACGAGCCCGGAGCCGGCGAGCGCGACGGGTGGGAGGTCCTCGTCGACGCCCGCAGTGATGAGGAAGTAGAGGACGAGCATCACGGCAGCGGCGAGGCCCCACGAGACCCCTGCGGCGCTGAGGCGCATGCCGCCGAGGACGTCGAGGACGAGGGCGAGGCCGGCGACGGCGAGGATCACGCCGACGACGGTGAGACCGCGCGGCGCCTGCCCGCGTCGGAACCACAGCCAGCCGACGATGAGGACCGGCGCCAGGTACTCGAGCAGCAGGGCCACCCCCACGGAGAGGTGGCTCACGGCGTAGAAGTAGGCGAGCTGGCACCCGGCGACACCCGTGAGGCCGTAGCCGACGACGAGCCGGGCGTTGCGCCGGAGCACGTCCCATCGGCCGCGGAGCACCCAGACCGTCGGTAGCAGGAGCACCGCAGCAGCAATGGTGATGCGGAGCGTGACGACCGCGCCGGGCGCCCAGCCGCCGATGAGGAGAGACTTGGCGAAGGCCCCTGACGTCGCGAAGGCGGCCGAGGACGCGAGCGCCGCGCCGAGGCCGAGCAGCGGGTGGCGATGCACCACGGCAGCCTCCTGTCAGGAGCAAAACGGATTACACTAGTGACCAGCGCAGGATCGATGTCAGGAGTCAACATCCTATTCACCCATGACGCCGAGGATGCTCTCTCCTGGGGCGCCGAGCTGGTCAACACCATGCCCGGCACCGTCCCGGGCGACACCTCGTCCGACACCCTCACCACGGTCGAGGACCTGCGCGACTTCCTCGCCGGGCAGCCCTGGACCGGCCGGTTCGACCGCGACGAGGCCGAGCTGGCCGCGGTCCGGGCCCTGCGTCCCCGACTCCGGCGCTTCTGGGAGTCGGACGAGCCGCAGGTCGTCGAGCTCGTCAACGCCATGCTGAGCGAGGCCGGGGCCGTCCCACGGCTCGTCGACCACGACGGCATCGGTTGGCACATCCACGCGACCCCGCTCGAGGCCCCGCTCGCCGAGCGGATGGCCGTGGAGCTCGCCTTCGCGATGGTCGACGTCGTCCGTGCGGGCGGCCTCGACCGCCTCCGGGTGTGCGAGGGGCAGGACTGCGACGACGTCATCGTCGACCTGTCCAAGAACCGGTCCCGCCGCTACTGCGACCGCGGATGCGCGGCCCGGGCCCACACGGCCGCCTACCGCGCACGCAAGGCCGCCCGCACCTGACCCGCCGGGGACCGATGACGCACCTTCGCGCCCCCGGACCCCGCGGCTGGGCACGCCGCCCGCCGCAGCCAGGGCCGAGCCGCGTCATCCGACCCCCAGGACGGGAGGAGACCGAGCCAGCCGTATGCCGCTGAGCCGGCTCAGCGGCATACGGCAGCTCTCGTGGGAGCCCCCTGGGTCAGGCCTTGCCGTCGAAGAGCTTGGTGACCGACCCGTCCTCGAAGACCTCGCGGATCGCCCGCGACACGAGCGGGGCGATGGACAGGACGGTGAGCTTGTCGAAACGCCGGTCGTCCGGGATGGGGAGCGTGTTGGTGACGACGACCTCGTCGACCTTGCAGGCCTTGAGCCGGTCCACCGCGGGGCCGGACAGAATGGCGTGCGTCGCCGCGATGATGACGGCCGTGGCCCCCTCCTCCATCAGGGCGTCGGCGGCCTTGGTGATCGTCCCGGCCGTGTCGACCATGTCGTCGACGAGGACGCAGACCCGGCCCTTGATCTCCCCGACCACCCGGTTGGCGACGACCTCGTTGGGCCGGTTGATGTCCCGCGTCTTGTGGATGAACGCGAGGGGCACTCCGCCCAGACGGGTCGACCAGTCCTCGGCGACCTTGATCCGGCCCGCGTCCGGCGAGACCATGGCGAGGTCGAGGTGGCCGTACTTGTCATTGACGTAGTCGCTGAGGATCGGCATCGCCATGAGGTGGTCGACCGGCCCGTCGAAGAAGCCCTGGATCTGCGCGGTGTGCAGGTCGACGGCCATGAGGCGGTCCGCGCCGGCGACCTTGAAGAGGTCGGCCATGAGGCGCGCCGAGATCGGCTCGCGACCGCGGTGCTTCTTGTCCTGCCGCGCGTAGCCGTAGAAGGGCAGCACGACGGTGATCCGTTTGGCGGACGCCCGCTTCAGCGCGTCGACCATGATGAGCTGCTCCATGATCCACTCGTTGATCGGCGACGTGTGGCTCTGGATGACGAAGGCGTCACAGCCGCGCACCGACTCCTCGTAGCGGACGTAGATCTCGCCGTTGGCGAAGTCGTAGGCGCTGGTCGGCACGAGCTCGGTCCCCAGCGCCTCGGAGACCTCCTGCGCGAGCTGCGGGTGGGCCCGGCCGGAGAACACCATGAGGTGCTTCTCGGTCGTCTTGTTGATCGTGCTCATCGGGTGCCACCCTTCGTCTCGGTGGCCGCTCGGGCAGCCTCGTCGGTCTTCGTACCGGCGCGGCGGCGCGCCACCCAGCCGTCGATGTTGCGCTGCTGCGCCCTGGTCACGGCGAGCTGTCCCGGCTCGACGTCGCTGACCACCGCAGAGCCGGCGGCGACGTACGCCCCGTCGGCGATCGTGCGCGGCGCGACGATGACGGAGTTGCTCCCGACGAAGCTCCAGGCCCCGACGTTGGTGTGGCCCTTGGTGACGCCGTCGTAGTTGGCGAAGATCGTGCCGGCGCCGATGTTGGCGCCCTCACCGATCGTCGCGTCGCCGCAGTAGGTCAGGTGCGGCACCTTCGCGCCGGCGCCGATCGTGGCGTTCTTCGTCTCGACGAACCCGCCGATCTTGCCCCTGGCGCCGAGGTTCGTCCCGGGACGCAGGAAGGAGAAGGGGCCGACCGTCGCGTCGGGCCCGATGACGGCGAGCTCGGCCTGCGACCGGACGACGCTGGCCCGGTCGCCGACCTCGACGTCCTTGAGCGTGGTGTCGGGTCCGATGACGCACTCGGTGCCGATCGTCGTGGCGCCGTGGATCTGGGTGCCCGGGTGGATCACCGAGTCGGGCCCGATCGTCACGTCGGCGTCGATCCACGTCGTGGCCGGGTCGATGACGATGGCGCCGTCGCGCATGGCCTGCTCGACCGTCCGGCGGTTCAGCTCGGCGCCGAGGCGGGCGAGCTGCACCTTGTCGTTGACGCCCTCGGTCTGCCAGATGTCCTCGATGACGTGCGCGTGCACCGTGAGCCCGCGCCGCCGGGCGACGGCGACGACGTCGGTGAGGTACTTCTCGCCCTGGGCGTTGTCGGTGCCGATCTCGCCGAGCGCCTCGCGGAGCAGCGCGGCGTCGAAGGCGTAGAGGCCGCTGTTGATCTCACGGATCTCACGCTGCTCGTCGGTCGCGTCCTTCTGCTCGACGATCGACTCCACGGCTCCGTCGGCGTCCCGGACGACGCGGCCGTAGCCGGTCGGGTCGTCGAGCAGCGCCGTGAGCACCGTGACCGCGTCGGAGGCCGCGTCGTGCACGGCACACAGCTGCTCGAGCGTGTCGGAGGTCAGCAGCGGCACGTCGCCGTAGGTGACGACGACGGTTCCGGTCAGGTCGGCCGGCAGCGCCTCGAGGGCGCACTCGACGGCCCGGCCCGTGCCCTTGACCTCGTCCTGGTCGACGATGATCGCGTCCTCGTCGTGCTCGGCGATGTGGGCTGCGACGCGGTCGCGCTCGTGCCGGACGACGACGGCCAGGTGGATCGGGTCGATGCCCCTGGCGGCCCGCATCGCGTGGCCGACGAGCGAGCGCCCACCGATCGCGTGGAGGACCTTGGGGGTGGTGGACTTCATGCGCGTGCCCTCGCCGGCGGCGAGGACGATCACGGCGGTCGGCCGGCGATCGCTCACGGGTGGCAGCTCCTCCTGGTGGGGGTGGCGTCCTCCCCGGATGTGTCGTCGGGGCGCCGCAGCCATGCTACTAGCGGCGCACGGGCCGCTCCCGCCACGTCCACCCGCGGGAGTGGCCGATCCGACCTGCCGTATGCCGCTGGGCTGGCTCCGTCGCGGCCGGCCTGCTCAGTGGCTGGTGAGATTCCTCCCGGGGAGCCGTCGAGGTGCGGGGGTACCGGCACAACGTGCCCCGGTCTGCTCCCCGGGCGGGAGTCGAACCTGCGTCGCTTGTCCTGATTCAAAGTTGCGGTCGCGGTGTCCACGGACGTCCCACTGCCTCGGGTTCGTGCTCAGCGCAAGGGTGCTCAGTCCCGCCCAGTCCATGCTCGTGCGGGTCGCTGTTAGCAAATCCGTTAGCAAGACCGAGCCATGCGGATCTGCGCAGTGACCTGCACTCGATGGGCTGGGAGGTGTCGCGCAGAAGGCGCGTGTGGGACTCAGCTGCGCGGGTCGTCGACGGTCGGGGCACTCGACCTGGGCAGTGGGCTACTCGGGGACTGAGCCACGCGCGTGCCTGGCGGGGGCCTATCTCTCCTCAGCGCGCCTTCGACTCAGCCCAGTTGCCAAGGAGAAAGCCCATCCGAGTGTCGGCGGCAGGGCGCGCGACCCGCGACAATGCCCGGCTTGTGTCGTACGCCCTGCTGGCAGACTCAATGCGTCAAACTTTCGTGGAAGAGGCGTCGTGGTGAACGGTTCCGAGCGGGGCGGCGAGCCTTGGGGGCTGATGCCAAGATGGGAGTGGCGAGCGTGGCTGGTGTTCGTCCTCGTCCAGCCGATGCTGGTCATCTACTTCGTGGCCGATGTTCACGCTCGCGCGGGCGAGGTCAGTGGCCGGCCCTGGCTTCCGTGGGCAGTCGTGTCGCTGGACGTGGCGCTGCTCGGCCTTGCGGGTTGGCGCATGCGGGCGACGCGGCGGCCGCCGGATCCAGCTGGTCGGTTCGCACGACGACAGAGGGCCGAGCAGCTGGAGGGCGACGAGTGATGGCGTGACTGGTCCGCGGCTCTGCACGGTTTAGCGCGGGGTGCGGTGGGGTGCGCGTAGGCGCGGCAGCGCCGACGCGCGGGGTCCGCATCGCGTGGCCCCGCGCTTTTCCGCGCCGCAGGCGCGTTAAATAAGCCAGTACAGAAAGTCCTCACCAGGGGCGAACGGACGAACAGGGCGAACCGGGCGCTGCCGCGCACGGGGCGCTGCCGCGCACGGGGCGCATCCGCGCGACCTTTGCCGATGAGCGGCCGAACGGTGCGACCCGACCGGCGGCACCATGGCTCTCAAGCCGAGGTATCGATTCGCCGCGGGAGAGAACCCAGTTGTAAACCGTCGTCGCTCTCGATTGGCTCGGGCGGTGGCGTTTCCGTCCCGGGATGTTGGTCATGAGCCTCACTACAGGCGTGGGACCACTGCGCCGTCTGGGTCGAGTACGGCACGGGCGCCCAAGGGTGCATGGAGTACCACTTTGACAGTCTGCTGACGCCCGAGCGATGTGGTGTCGTCGGTTCGGGCGCCGTCTGCGAGTACTTCGATCTTGACCAACTTGTCGGTCTCTTCCAGAACGTGCACTGTTCCGACTGCGAGGTCGGGTTGCAAAACGACGTCAAGCTCGATCGTCGTTGGCGAGTTGGTCACGTGATAGGCGCGTATTGACGCTCGGGCTGGGCTCGTGCATGCGGCAAGTGCTATGGCCAAGGTCGCGGCCACTGCGGCGGCGACGATGCGCGTCATGACGTCAGGAGCGTTCCGGGGAACGCGTAGTAGGGGTCCCAGATGTCGGTGAAGACCTCGAAGCATTGGTCGAGTGAGCCGCCGTAGTAGTCACTGCCCCCACCGCCACCACCGGAGTGGATGCCACGTGCACGGACGGACCCGTCGGAGTTGACGATATAGATCGGGCCCCCTGAGTCGCCGGGGCGGGTACACCAGCCTTGCTTGCTGTAGCTGACCGCGACGTTGCGTGCGAGCTCACCGTTGGAGTAGCGGTGGTCAGTTCTCGGGTAGCGCACGGTCCATCCGCAGATCTCTCCCGAAACCGAGCCGCCGGTGCAGTAGGGATCTCCGTTAACCACCTGTGAGGCCATGCCCCGCACGGGTTTCCCAGACGTCGAGGAGGAACTGCCCCGGTATATGTAGCCTTGACCGGACTTAGAGCTGTACATGGCGATCTGGGCAATATCGCCACGGTAGGTACTGCCGCCGCCGGACATGAGAACCGTGCCAGTCCCGCTGTTCCAGTTCTCGCGACTTGACTGCGTGACGGTTCCCATCGACGTTTCGGGAGTCGACACCGTGCCACCAGTCGGTCGGCAGTGGCCGGCGGTGAGCATGTAGTAGCCGCCGTTGTAAGTCTCAGTGAAGGCGTCGGTGCAACCGATGATCCAGGCCCCGCCCCAGAACGGGCTGCCGTCGGATTGCCGACCGAATTGAGGCAAGCTTACGGGTCGGTCTGCATCGACATGGACCGCGACGCTCCGGCCGTAGCGACTGGCCATTTCGGCAATCAGCTCGTCACTCGCGGTCACAACGCTGATCACCACTCGATCGTGCTCCGGGTCGGCCTGGGAGAGCCAGACGTCTTCCTCCGTAAACTGCGCCCCCATGTCTATCGCGTCGTGTTGCAGCTGCTCGAGCGTGGCGGCGCTACGAGGGGCCTCGACCCGAGCTACAGCAGCGGCAGCCCTCGCGCTCTCGGCGGAGGGTGGCAGTTCCTTTTCCTTCGGCACAACGACTCGTGTGGGTTGGGGTGGTTCGGTGGAGTTGGCGTGCGCGTTGAGCATGGCGTGTCCGCGAGGCGATGTGACACCAATCTGGACCCGGTGCCCCGCCTCGTCGATCCAGACCCCCGAGAAGTCGTCTTGGTTTTCGGCGACGAGTCGTGCAGCGACGTCGTAATCGCCGCGAAGATCGGCGGGTACCGGCCGGGCTGGATTCTCTGTGACAATCACGGTTCCGGTTTCGGCGCCTTCGGCGATGCTCGGGCCCAACATCGACAGTGCCGCTGGGAGCGAGATGGCGGCCGCAACGCCGACCCGAATGATTCCGATCCTGCGGTTCATGAGGCTCCTCCTGTCGATTGGCCGGGGCGCCGGGGTCGGAGGGATTACCGGCCCCGGGGGCAAGCCCGCCGAGTTCGCGCCCGTTCTGCCTCATGATTGCTCGACACGAGCGCCCATGTTGACGATTCATCCAATCTCGCCGATCTGCGGTGCACGTTCCACCACGGAGAACCGTCACAGTCACTGAGGATTCGGCCACGCAACGACCGCTACTGCCGCGACGTATGCAAATACGGGCGGTTTGGTCCGCCGTCGTGAAGCATCGCTGCACGGTCCCCAGCGAGCGCCACCGTCGAGGCCCGCACGCACGGCTCGGCGCCCTTGTTCAAGGCGTACATCATCAACAGAGTCGACACCTTCTTCGGCTACTACCCCGTCGTCAAGCACGAGGTCCGCATCGGAACCAAGCGCCAGGCGATCTACGACCCATGGGCAAGGACGCGGTCCACTTCCAGTTCACCGACGACGGCGAACCGGACTCTACCGGTTCCCAGTTCGTCGCCCAGACCCAAACGTGGTTCGACAGCATCTGGAACGCCATCGCCCAACTCTCGACATGACCACCGCGCACGAGCTGCTGACGCAAGCACGCGGCCTGCTCCTCGACTTCGGCGGACCACTAGCCGCGCTCATGCCCCCACCCGCCAACGCGCAGGCAGCAGACAAGCCCGGGCAGCGCTCGACGGGATCGACCTCCCGGACACCATCCTCAGCACCACCGACCACCTCGAAGTGCTCCGCTACGCGCTCACCGAACACCCAGAGCGCCTAGCGGCCGTCGAAGCAGCATGCACCCGCGCCGAAGTCGCAGCCGCAGCAACCTGTGCACCCAGCCCCACGCACGCGACCTGCTCGAAGGTGCTGCAGACCGTTGACAAACTGTCGCTGTCGTGAGCAACAACTCGGCCGACGCCGTGCTCGAGTTCTTCGCGGCCCATGGATGGGCCCACTACGTCGACGGGTACGCCTGGCGCACCCTCCAGAACGTCCACGATCTCAAACCCAGCCCCCGGCTGATCATCGACGCCGGACGCGCCGTCAACCGCCCTCCCGACTCATTGGTGCTCGTCGGCGACAGCGTCACTGACGTTCAAGCCGCGACTGCTGCAGGCCTACCGACAATCGGCATAGCCAAGAACTACCAACGCGCAGCCGCACTCACCGACGCAGGCGCCGCAGTCGTGGTCATACCCAGCACCCGCTGTTAGCAAATCCGTTAGCAAGCGCGACAGGGGCGGGGATGTGTCGAAATGACCGGAAGTGCGTTTGTGCAGGTCAAGGGTGGCGCGCTTGCTCCCCGGGCAGGAGTCGAACCTGCGTCGCTTGTCCTGATTCAAAGTCAGGCGGGCCCTGCCGACAGACCAACCGGGGATCGTCACCGAGTGCGGGACGCCCCAAGGTTAGTGCAGGCCCACGGACGCCACCGACTCGCTCGCGCCGACGCAGGCAGAATGGGACCCGTGACCGCCGACGACCGTTCCCCCGCCCCTCGCTCCACACCGGCGCGCAACCGGATGACCGGACCCGAGCGGCGGGAGCAGCTCGTCGCGGTCGGTCGTCGGGTGTTCGCGGACAAGGGCTTCGAGGCGGCGACCGTCGAGGAGATCGCCTCGCGGGCCAAGGTGTCCAAGCCGGTCGTCTACGAGCACTTCGGCGGCAAGGAGGGCCTCTACGCGGTCGTCGTCGACCGCGAGATCCAGCGCCTGCTCGGCGGGATCACGGCTGCGCTCGAGGGTGGGGCGGGGGCACGGCACCTGCTGGAGCGGGCCACGCTGGCGCTGCTGGACTACATCGACAGCGACTCCGAGGGTTTCCGCATCCTCGTGCGCGACTCGCCCCCCGGGCAGTCGACCGGCTCGTTCGCGAGCGTCCTCGGTGACGTCGCGACTCGCGTCGAGCACCTGCTCGCCGTGGAGTTCAAGCAGCGTGGTCTGGACCCGAAGTCCGCGCCGATCCACGCGCAGATGCTCGTCGGGATGGTGGCCCTGACGGGTCAGTGGTGGCTCGACCGCCGCAAGTTCAAGAAGGAGGAGGTGGCCGCGCACCTGGTCAACCTCGCGTGGAACGGCCTGGCCGGTCTCGACCGCTCCCCCACGCTCGCGACGACCCGCCGCTGACGGAGCCCTCGGGCCGCATCCCCTGGGCAGGCTCGCGCCGTTCAGCCGCGCTCAGCCCAGGGAGAGCGTCTGGGTGCGCGTCGCGCCGGTCGAGTCGGTGATGACCACCCGGATGGGGGAAGGCCCCTCGAGACCCGACTGGACGAGCATCGCCTGACCGTCCTGTCCGGTGCAGCGGACCGACGACGGAGCCGCCGACGAGCAGGCCCACGGGCTGTTCTTGACGGTGAGCTCTCCGCCCGCGGGCGTGGTGACGACGATCGTGATCGGGCCCTCGACTCCCCGGACCCGTAACAGGAACCGCGTCGTCTCCCGTTGCTGGACGACGTGGACGGAGGCCTCGGCCGCCGAGACCCGTGGTGCCGGGGGCGGGGCTGGCTCGCTGGTCGGGGTCCGCGGAGCGCGCGTGCCCGGGGCCGGAACGGCAGCTGGTCGGGGCGCGGGCGGGGTCGTCCTGGCCGGCGCGGGGCGAGGGGTGGTGGTCACCGTGGCCCGCGTCGGCGCCGGGGCCGGCTCGGCAGCGACGGACGGCTTCGGCGGTGCGGGACGAGTCGGCACGGCTGATGGCGCCGTCGACGGGGCCGACACGGCCGGGGCCGGAACCGCCACCACGGGCTCCACGGGGGTCGGGGCCGCGGTGGCGAGGCCCACCCCGATCGCGACGCCGGCGACGAGGGCGCTCGCCCGGCCGGCGAGCTGCCCGAGGGAGTCGCCGATGCCGGGCGTCGGCGGCGGCGTGCTCGCAGTGGCGCTCCCTGTGGCACTCGCTGCGCCCACGGTGCTGCCGGTCCCGGTCGCCAAGCCGGCACCGGCCGTGGCGCCGGCGAAAGCCGTGGCGTTGACGAAGCCCGCGGTGCTGACACCGGCCAGGAAGACGAAGGGAACGATGAGGCCGGGGAACTCGGCGTGGATGGCCCGGAGGTCGGCGGCGACGGCCGTGGCGTGCCCGCAGGTGCGCAGGTGCTCCTCGACGCGGGCCTTCTGCCGCTTCGGGAGACGGTCGCGGACGTGAGCTCCGAGGTGCGCGATGGCCCAGCGACACTCGTCGCTGTCGGCGCCCGGCAGGCTTCGCTCGGCACACGCGTCGAGGTAGTGGGCGCGCAGCGCCTCGCGAGCCCGCATCGCTCGCGCGCTCACCGCGTTGGCCGACATCCCGAGGGCCGGCGCCAGCGTGCGGGGGGCCTCGCCCTCGACCGTGGTGTGCCACAGGACCCGCTGGTCCCGCTCGGAGAGTGCTCGGAAGGCGGTGCGGATGAGGTCCGCGTCGAACTCCTGGTCGAGGCCGCCGAGCGGGTCGACGACAGGTGTGCCGAGGCCCTCGAGGGTCTCGTCCTCGGCGGGCACGACCTTGAGCTCGCGCCGCCCGTGGTCGACGGCGACGGACCGGACCGCGGACAGGAAGTAGGCCCGGAAGTGCTCGTCGGGCCCCTTGCCGTCCTGGATCAGGGCGAAGACGCGCGCTGACGCCTCCGCGACGATGTCCTCGGCCGCGGTCCTCCCGCGGTGCCGGTTGGCGACGGCGTAGGCGGCCGGCAGGTGGCGCCGCCAGAGCTCGCCGAAGGCCTCTGCGGAGCCTTCGCGGCTGCGCGCGAGCAGGTACATGTCGGCCGCCGAGGACCAGGCCTCGCTCGACCACATCGACATGTCAGCCGCCACGCACCAAACCTTCCGACGTCCCCCTTGTCAGACCAGTGTGCCACCCGGGCATCGTCGAGCCGGCAGGATTCAGAACGCGGGGAGGGTGAGTATGCGGCCCGCCCCTCCGAGGAGTCCCCTCCACGAAACTCCTCAGAAGGGCGAGCCTGACGGCGGCCGGGTTCCCGTCAGGGGCACTCCCTCCCCTGACGAACGGGAGTCCGGAAAACCGTCGCCACCTGGTAGACGAGGGAGTCGCGGTTTCATGACCGAGTTTCTGCCCCAGATCCCACCGTGACCAACGCCACACCGTCACCCGGGCTTCTGGGCCACCGCGAAGAGGCGGCTGAACGGGAAGAGGACCCCGAAACCGCGCCGCGGGTAGGCCGCCTCGAGCTCGCCCCCGTAGTCGGCGATGAAGGCGTCCCGGTCTTCCGCCTCGCTCAGCGTGCTGAGGACGGGACGGAGGCCGGTGCCGCGGACCCATTCGAGGACCGGGTGCGGCGAGCCCTCCTCGGCGGGTAGGACCTGCAGGTACGTCGTCTGCCACGCGTCCACCTCGGCCCCGAGGTCGAGCAGGAGGGTGGCATAGGTCTCGAGCAGGGCGACGGACCGGGCCCGGTCGAGACGCTCCTCGAGCTCGTCCACGCGGGGGTGACGCGCGGCGACCTCACGCATGAGCCGGTGTGACGGCGCGTCGAAGTTCGCCGGGACCTGCATGGCGAAGGTCCCACCCGGGGCGAGCGCCTCGAACCAGGCGGGAATGAGGCGCAGGTGCGTCGGAATCCACTGGAGCGTCGCATTGGTGATGACGACGTCGAAGGCGGGGTCGCCCGTGACGACGGGGTCCCAGGCCTCGGCCCGTGACTCCACCCACTGGACCCGGCCGTCGCGATCACGGGTGCGCGCCTCCGCGAGCATCTCCGGCGAGCTGTCCACGCCGACCACACGGGCGTCCGGCCAGCGCCGGGCCAGCCCGAGGGTGAGGTCGCCGGGCCCGCACCCGATGTCGACCACCCGCTGGGGCGCCGCCGTCCGGATCCGGGCCACCAGCTCGTGGAACGGGCGGGCCCGCTCGTCCGCGAACCGGCCGTACTGGCCCGGGTCCCAGAGCGTCTCCCGCCCACGCTGCCCACGCTCAGCCGCCTCGCTCCGCTCTGTCATGTGCGCTCCCCAGTTTTGCTTGATGTCAAGACTCTTGACGGTGCTCCTAGAGTGGAGGCATGAGCCCCGACCGTCAGCCCGTCGATGACGTCGACGTCATCGTCTCTGCCTGGCGCCGTGAACGTCCAGACCTCGATGTGACGCCGCTCGAAGTCCTCTCGCGGGTGTCCCGCCTGGCCCGTCGCCTCGACCTCGCTCGCGGGTCGGCCTTCTCCGTGCACGCGCTCGACGGGTGGGCCTTCGACGTCCTGTCCGCCCTCCGTCGGGCCGGCAAGCCCTACGAGCTCTCCCCCGGGCAGCTCGTCCAGCAGACCCTCGTCACGTCGGGCACGATGACCAACCGCGTCGACCGCCTCGAGCGCAGCGGCCTCGTCGCGCGCCGACCCGACCCCCATGACCGCCGTGGGGTCCTCGTGCACCTCACCCCCGCGGGCCGGGACGTCGTCGACGCGGCCATGGCCGACCTCATCGAGCAGGAGAAGTCGCTCCTGTCCGAGCTGTCACCGGCGGACCAGGCCGCGCTGGCCGGGCTGCTGCGCCGTATGCTCGCGCCGCTCGAGTCCCAGGAGTCCTGACCCGGTTCCGTAGCCTGCGCCCCACCTGTCTCGTTGCACCTCCGACGGGCCGATCCGGCCCGCTCCAGCTGGAGCTGCAAAGGAGCAACCTGTGGGCATCACCCCCAAGCACGTCCTCGCGGTGGGACTGTGCGCCCTGACTGCCGCGGCGGGCGTACCCCTCGCCGTCGCCGCGCCCTCGACGAGCGCCCTGCCACTGACGTCCAACACCCTGTCCGACGTCGTCGACGACCTGCTCGCCACGCTCGACACCCGGGCCGTGACCAAGGCCATCGTCCCGAGCCAGGCGACCCGGACGGCGGTCTCCGACCTGCTCGCCGCGTCGGGTCCCGGCGCCCGCGCCACGTGGGACCCCCGCTTCGGCACGCTGCGGACCCTCCGCGCCGACGGCTACCTCACCGGTCCTGCCTCGGGCTCAGCCGTCGACATCGCCCGCGCCTGGCTGGCAGCGAGCCCAGCGGCATACGGCCTGAGCTCCCGACAGGTGAGCGCGCTGTCCGTCGCGAGGGACCACACGCTCCCGGGGACCGGCACGCACGTCGTGACGTTCGTCCAGACGGTCGCCGGGGCGCCGGCGGCGCGCGGTGGGCGCGCCATCGTCGCCGTCACCAAGGACGGCCGAATCCTGTCGTATGCCGCTGAGCTCGCCCCCGGGGAGACGCTGAGGTCAGGATGGGTGCTGGGTGAGGCGGGGGCCCTGCTCACGGTCGCCGCGCAGCTCGCTCCGGGGGTCACCTTCGCCCCCAAGGCAACCGGGACACAGGCCGGCTTCACCACCTTCGAGCGGGGGCCGTTCGCCGGGCCGGGCTACGCGCGCAAGGTCGTCTTCCCGACGAGGAACGGGCCGGTGGCGGCCTACAAGGTCTTCTTCATCAAGGAGCAGACGCGGGCGTGGGAGGTCATCGTCGACGGGACGACCGGGGCGGTCCTGCACCGGGCCGGAGTCGTCCAGTTCGAGGACCCGCACGGGACCGTCTACGACAACTACCCGGGCGCGCCCGCCGGTGGCGAGCCGCGGCAGGCGCCGTTCGGCGCGACGGCGGAGTCGCCGAAGGGCTGGGTCGACCTCACCGGCGCCACCGGGACCGGCGTCACGACTCTCGGCAACAACGCCGACGCCTACGCCAACTGGTCCAACTTCATCGGTCCGGTCGACAACGCGCCGAGGCCGGTCGCCGTCGACGGGCACTTCGACGACGACTACGCGAACCGGTGGGCGGCGACGAAGGGCCAGACCGTGCCGCCGTCGTACGCCGACGACCTCAACCCGGCGGCGACGAACCTCTTCTTCCACCACAACCGGATCCACGACCGCCTCTACCGGCTCGGCTTCACCGAGAGCGGCGGCAACTTCCAGGCCGACAACGGCGGCCGGGGCGGGCTGGGCGGCGACGCGATCCGTGGGCTGGTGCAGGCCGGCGCGGCCTCCGGTGGCGCGCCGACCTACACCGGGCGGGACAACGCCTACATGCTGACCCTCGACGACGGCATCCCGCCGTGGAGCGGCATGTTCCTCTGGGAGCCCATCGAGGACGCCTTCGAGGGACCGCACCGCGACGGCTCGTTCGACATGTCGGTGATCGAGCACGAGTACAGCCACGGCCTGTCCAACCGGTACGTCGCCGGCGGCGGGGCGCTCGGCTCGCACCAGTCCGGCTCGATGGGCGAGGGCTGGGGCGACTGGTACGCCCTCAACCACGCCTACACCGAAGGGCTCGAGACCTCGCGGGCCGTGGTCGGCGCCTACGCGACCGGCAACGAGACGCGCGGCATCCGCAACTACGACTACAACGACAACCCGAACACCTTCGGCGACATCGGCTACGACGTGACCGGGCCGGAGGTGCATGCGGACGGCGAGATCTGGACCGCGATCCTCTGGGACCTGCACCGGGCCCTGGTGACCGAGCACGGCAAGGCCGAGGGTGCGGAGCGGGCGGCCCGCCTCGTCACCGACGCCATGCCGATCAGCGCCCCGAACCCGTCCTTCCTCGACCAGCGCGACGCCATTCTCACGGCCGACCTCGACCGCTACCACGGGGACGACGCGGACCTCATCTGGTCGGTGTTCGCGCGACGCGGGGCGGGCGCCTCGGCCGTCTCGGCCACCGGTGACGACGCCGACCCGCAGCCCGGGTTCGACCACCCCACCGCAGCCCGGAACGGCACCGCGGCCCTCACCTTCGTCAACGCGACGACCGGCGAGCCGATCAGCGGGGCCAAGGTCATCCTCGGCGTCTTCGAGGCCCGGGTCAGCCCGCTCGTGCGGACCGGCTCGACCGGTGGTGCGACGGTGCGGGCCGTCGCGGGGACGTACCCCCTGACGGTGCAGGCGCCGGGCTTCGGCACGCAGACGATCGAGGACTTCTCGGTGGCGGCGGGCAAGAACCGGTCCCGGGTGGTCAGGCTCGCACCCAACCTCGCGTCCACGGCGGCCGGCGCGTCCATCGTGTCGGTGTCGAACGAGGACGCCGGCCAGCCTGCGAAGTTCGCCTTCGACGACACGGCCGCCTCGGTCTGGTCCACCCGCAAGGACGCCGAGGGCGCCTACAACGCCGGGCCCGACGAGCGGGTCACGGTCAAGCTCGCAGCCCCGGCCACGGTCTCCTCCGTGCGGGTCAGCGCCTTCAAGGCGACGAACGCGTCCCGGTTCTCGGCGGTGAAGGACTTCACCGTCCAGACGTCCCTCGACGGCGTCACGTGGAAGACCGTCCGGACCGGGGCGTTCGGCTACCAGGCCCCGCGCCCGACGGCCGCTGACCTCAACTACACGACCTTCGCCCTCGCCACGCCGACGAAGGCCGCGTACCTGCGGTTCTTCATCGACTCGGTGCAGGGCGACACGACGACGTACGCCCAGGTCGCGGAGATCGAGGCGTTCGGCTCGGGAGCCGTCGTGGAGAACGGGACGGTGACCCCCGACCCGGCCCACACCGACGAGGGCACCATCTCGGCGCCCAACCCCGCCGCCGGGGACGTCACCGGGCTGCAGAACGTCTTCGGCGTCACCGGGACCGAGATGAACACCGCCTGCACCTTCCCGCCGTCGTCCCAGGGCGTCGACGGCTGGGTGACGAAGCTGCCGGCCGGGTTCTCCGACGGCCTGCACTCCGTGTCCGTGCGGGGTACGAGCGCGGCCGACTCGAGCCTCGGCCACGACCTCGACCTCTACTTCCTGGACAGCTCGTGCGGGCTCACCGGGTCGGTCGCGACCTCCGCGGCGGACGAGTCTGCGGTCATCCCGCCGGGGTCGGTCTACGTGCTGACGCACCTCTGGACGGGCGCCGACGTCGCGGTCGAGGTGACCGCGGTCGACAACCGCTGACCCCATCGAAAGAGCAGTTCGTCCCGTTCCCATCGAAAGAGCAGTTCGTCCTTCCCGGGACGAACTGCTCTTTCGATCGGGGGCTTTCGATCGGGGGCTTTCGATCGGGGGCTTTCGATCGGGGGCTTTCGATCGGGGGCTTTCGATCGGGGGCTTTCGATGGGCAGTGGTGGTGGTCAGCGGGGTTGGGCGGGGTCCGCCGGGCCGACCTGCAGGGGCCGCATCATCTCGTGGTCCTCGTGCTCGAGGATGTGGCAGTGCCAGACATAGCGCCCGGCAGTGTCGAACTGCAGGCGGATCCGGGTCACCTCCTCCGGATAGGCGATCACGGTGTCCTTGCGTCCCGACTCGCCGTGCTCCGGGCCCCGCGCGGAACTGTCGGGCGAGATCCGGACGACTGCCGTCGGCCCCGCGCCGTGCTCGTGCTCGTCCTCCTCGGGCCCGTCGTCCGGGGGCTCCTCGACGTGGACGGACTGGCGGTCCACCACCTCGAACGCGACCTCGTGGACGTGGATGGGATGGGCGTCACCCGTCGTGTTGTAGATCTCCCACACCTCGGCCGCACCCTGGTCGGGGTGCTCGGTCACCTCCTCGTGCCACTCGCTCGGGAAGACGTGCCCGCCCTCCGGCGCGGCCGGGTCCCCGACGACGACGCCGAGCAGGGCCCGCGCCGGTGCGTCCTCGGCTGCCATCGACATGGCCTCGATGAGCGCGACGCGGCGCACCCGCCCCTCGTCCGGCAGGGCAGGGACCGCCGGCAGGACGAGGTGCTCCGGCGGGGTGGAGCGGTCCGGGGTCACCGCTCGGCCCACGCGGAACTGGAGGACCTGACCGGTCGTGGCCGCATCGGCGGGCTCGAAGTCGCCGCCGCGGAAGGGCTCGTCCGGCCCGACGTTGTGCAGCACCCATTCGCCACGCGGGACGTCGGTGAAGTCGACGACGAGGTCGGCCCGCTCGGCCGGGGCGAGGAGCACCTTGCCCTCGAGGTCGGCCGTCACGTGGGCGGCGTCCGGGAGCAGGCCGCCGTCGTTGCCGATCTGCCACACGTCGACGCCGGGGATGGCGGTGAAGTCGAGCAGGAGGAACCGGGACTGGCACCCGTTCAGCACCCGGAACCGGTACCGACGCTGCTCGACGTCGAGGTGCGGCCAGACCCGTCCGTTGACGATGAGGGTGTTGCCGAAGAACTCAGGGTTCCAGACCGGTGAGAGGTCCGACTCGGGCACCCACGGGCCGGTCACGCCGTCGAAGAAGGTCCGGGAGTCGGGGTAGAAGAGCGACCCGTCCGCGTTGAACGACCGGTCCTGGATGGCGATCGGGATCTCGTAGTACGCCTTCCCCGGGGGAGGGTCGGTGCGCCGCGGCGCTGGGCCCGGGAGCGAGGCCGCCCCGCCCGTGCGGGCGTCGCGGATCGGCCCGTCGCCACCGGAGACGTCGCGGAGGAGGTAGAAGCCGGCGGGTCCCGCGTAGACGTTGAGGCGGGTCAGGCCCAGGGCATGGTCGTGGAACCACAGGGTCGACGCGCGGTTGTGGTTGGGGTACTGGCTCGTCTGGGCCCCGGCCTCGGGCGCGACGCCGAAGCGCTCCTGGGCCAGCCCGGCCAGGTAGGCGTACCACCGCCCGGAGGTGGCGAGCTCGGGATCGAGGTCGGTCGCGGCGGGCAGGTACCACGCCTCCGTGTAGCCGTCGCTCTCGTCGCCGACCCCCTCCGCGCCGTGCAGATGGGTGACGATCGGCACCGGGCCCCGGTACGTCGTGTACTGCGTCGCCGGGTCGGTGTACTCGTCGGGCGGCACGAAGACGCGGCCGGTGAGGTCCGGCTTCTGGTCGGTCGACCGATGGCCGTGCCGGTCCGGCAGCCGCTCGGGGTTCGCCCAGTGCAGGCTCGGGTCGACCGGGAGGAGGTGCGGCAGCGCTCGGCCGTCGGCGTCGACGAGGTCGTTGACCCACCGGACCCGCACCGGGACCCCGACGGTGGCCTCGATGGTCAGCGACGGCGCGTGGTGCAGTGCGGTTCCGGGACCCGCCGGACCGTAGCCCCACACGGTCGTCAGGGGCAGTGGCGTCGGCAGCATGGCCTGCTCGAACTGCCGCATGGCGATCTCGTAGTAGTCGGCGCGCCCCGCTCCCCGCCACGGGACGGTGCCCGCTCGCGGCATCACCGGCGGGATGAGCAGCGGCGAGGCGAACTTCGGCACGGCGCTCGGGTCGAGGCTGCCACCCGGCAGGCTCGCGAGCGCGACGCGTTGACCCGCGGCGGTCGTCGCGAAGAGCGTGAGCGTCGTCGCCCCGGTGTACTTCAGGAACGTCCGTCGAGTGAGCATCGGCCCGCCTCCCCTACGAGGTCCCCCGAACTTCTTCGACCACCGTAGGTGCGGCCACCGTCGACCGTGCGGAGTTTGGGCTGTTTGTCGGCCGGAGTGGCACGGCTCACGTCCCCGTCGCGTCAGGACGGCGGGTCCTCACTCGACGAGCTCAGCGGCCTCCAGCCACTCGAGCTCGAGCTCCTCCTTCTCGGCGACGACGTCCTGGAGCTTCGCGTTGAGGTCGGCGAGGGCGGTGGGATCGGTCGCCGCGGTGACCATCTCGCCGTGGAGGCGCGCCTCCCGGTCACCCAGCCGCGAGAGCTGCCTCTCGATCCGGGACATCGTCTTGCGGGCCTCGCGGGCCTCCGCCGCGCTCGGGCCGGCTGCGTGGGAGGCTGCGGACCCGGCCCCGGCCGCGGGGTCACGTATGCCGCTGGGCCGGCTCAGCGGCATACGGCTGGGGTGGCGTGGGGTGGCGGCCCGGAGGCGGAGGTACTCGTCGACACCTCCCGGCAGGCCGCGGAGCTTCCCGTCACCGAGCAGGGCGAGCTGGTGGTCGCAGGCCCGCTCGAGGAGGTAGCGGTCATGGCTGACGATGATGAGCGTGCCGGCCCATCCGTCGAGGACGTCCTCGAGGCTGGTCAGGGTCTCGATGTCGAGGTCGTTGGTCGGCTCGTCGAGGATGAGGACGTTCGGCTCACCGAGGAGGAGGCGGGTCAGCTGGAGTCGGCGGCGCTCGCCTCCCGAGAGGTCACCGACGCGGGCCTGCTGCCGGCCGCCGGGGAAGCCGAGGCGGGTGGCGAGCTGGGAGGCGCTGATCTCCTTGCCGCCGAGGGTGGTGAACTGCCGGACGTCCTCGATGGCCTGGATGACGCGCCACTCGGTGAAGCGGTCGAGCTCGCGGACCTCCTGCGTCAGGTGGGCGATCTCGACCGTCTTGCCGATCTTGCGGCGACCGGCGGTCAGCGGCTGCTCCCCGGTCAGGGCGCGCAGCAGCGTGGACTTGCCGGCCCCGTTGACGCCAACGAGCCCGACCCGCTCGCCGGGCGGGAGGCGCCAGGTGACGCGGTCGAGGATCGTCCGCTCGTGCGGGGGCTGGCCCAGGACGACGACGGCGTCCTCGAGGTCGAGCACGTCCTTGCCGAGCCGCTTCGTCGCGAAGGAGGTCAGCTCGACCGCGTTGCGCGGCGGGGGCTCGTCGGCGATGAGCGCGTTGGCGGCGTCGATCCGGAACTTCGGCTTGCTCGTGCGCGCCGGGGGGCCGCGACGCAGCCAGGCGAGCTCCTTGCGCATGAGGTTGGAGCGGCGGTCCGCGACGACGCCGGCGAGGCGGTCGCGCTCGGCCTTGGCGAGGACGTAGGCCGCGTAGCCGCCCTCGAACGCGCTGACGCCACCGTCGTCGACCTCCCAGGTCAAGGTCGCGTAGGCGTCGAGGAACCAGCGGTCGTGGGTGATGGCGACGGTCGCGTTGCCGGGCCGGGGCCGCTTCGTGGCCAGGTGGTGCGCCAGCCACGCCACCCCCTCGACGTCGAGGTGGTTGGTCGGCTCGTCGAGGAGGAGCAGCTCCGGGTCGTCGACGAGCAGCTGGGCCAGGGCGAGCCGGCGACGCTCGCCGCCGGACATCGGGCCGACGATCGCATCGAGCCCGCCGAGGTCCGGGGCGTCGATCCCACCCAGGAGTCCGGTCAGGACGTCACGGACCCGCGGGTCGCCGGCCCACACGTGCTCCGGGCGGTCGCGCAACACCGCCTCGCGGACGGTGTGGCCCGGGTCGAGCGTGTCGTCCTGCGAGAGCATCCCGACCCGGATGCCCGCGGAGCCACCCTGCCGGGAGACGCGGCCGTCGTCCACCTCCTGGCTGCCGGCGATGACCCTCAGCAGCGTCGACTTGCCCCCACCGTTGCGGCCGACGACCCCGATGCGGTCACCGGCGAGGACACCGATCGACACGTCGTCGAGGATGTGGCGCGTCCCGAACACGAGCGAGACTCGCTCGAGGTTGATGAGGTTGGCGGCGGCAGGTGGCATGGCCTTCCGACCCTACGGCCTGCCCGCCCCGCCACCCAATCCCGCACCCCCGGGACGGTCACCGCGGTGCGCGAGCGAGCCCAGCGGCATACGGCATGGGGTGGGTGCTAGTCCGGGCGTGCCCCGGTGACGACGTGGGCACCGTGCACCGGGCCCTTGGCCCGGCGGATGTCGCGGCACAGGTCAGAGGCCGCGAGCGACACCGAGAGGTCGAGCGAGGCCTCGTGGCTCTCCGTGAGGAAGGCGACCGTGGGGCCCGAGCCGCTGACCACGCCACCGAGCGCCCCGAACTCGACCCCCGCGTCGCGGAGGACCCGCAGCTCGGGACGGAGGGAGAACGCGGCCTCCTCCAGGTCGTTGTGCAGGGCCTGGCCCAGGTCACGGGCGTCGCCACTCCGCAGGGCCGCCATCAGCTGGGAGCTCACCTCAGCGGTGCGGGCCGGATCGGCGGGGTCGGCACCGCCCACCGACCGCAGCCGGTCGAGCTCGCGGAAGACCTCAGGGGTCGACAGCCCGGTGTCACTGATCGCGAAGACCCAGTGGAAGGTGCCGCGGGCCAGGACGGGAGCGAGCTGCTCGCCGCGACCCGAGCCCATGGCGTTGCCACCCGCGAGCGGGAACGGCACGTCGCTGCCCAGCTCGGCGGCCAGGTCGGCCAGCTCCTCCCGGTCGAGGCCGAGCCCCCACAGCTGGTCGCAGGCGACGAGGGCCGCCGCCGCATCGGCGGACCCGCCCGCCATCCCCCCGGCCACCGGGATGTCCTTGTCGATCCGGATCGAGAGGACGTCATCGATGTCCCACTGCTCGGCGACGAGCTTCGCCGCCCGCACGGCGAGGTTGCCGTTGTCGACCGGGATGCGGTCGGCGTAGGTGCCGCCCGGGACGACCTTCCACTCGTCCCAGCGAGCGACAGACACCTCGTCGTAGAGCGACACGGCCTGGAACACCGTGGCGAGGTCGTGGTAGCCATCGGGCCGGAGCGCACCGACCCGGAGCTCGAGGTTCACCTTGGCCGGGGCACGCACGGTCACCGACTGGGGCGGTGTCGGGGCGACGGTCATGGCGTCACCCTATGGTGCCCGCGTCGTGCGGTCGGGCCTGACGCGGAGGTTCGGGTCGGTCGTCGTGGGCGTCCTTGTGCTCGGCGATGCGCGCGAAGGCCACGATGTCGAGCTGCTCGCCACGGGCCTTGGGATCGACCCCCGCCGCCAGGAGCGCGGCCTCGGCCCGGGCCGGCGAGCCGGCCCACGACGCGAGCGCCCCGCGGAGCGATTTACGCCGCTGGAGGAAGGCTGCGTCGATGCACCGGAAGACCTCCTGGCGGGTCGCCGTCGTGTCCGGCGGGTCGCGCCGGACGAGGGACACCAGTCCGGAGTCCACGTTCGGGGCGGGCCAGAAGACGTTGCGGCCGACGCGGCCGGCCAGCTCCACGTCGGCGTACCAGGCGGCCTTGAGGCTCGGCACGCCGTAGATCTTCCCGCCCGGCTTGGCAGCGAGTCGCTCGGCCACCTCGAGCTGCACCATGACGAGGACCCGCCGGATCGACGCGAACTGCTCGAGGAAGGAGAGCACCACCGGCACGGAGATGTTGTAGGGCAGGTTCGCGACGAGGGCGGTGGGCTTGGGGCCGGGAAGCCTGGTCACGGTGAGGGCATCGGCCGCGACGAGGCGCAGCTTGGCCGCGTTCTCGGGTTGGAGCGAGCGGACCGTGCCCTCGAGGGCTCCAGCCAGCCGCGGGTCGACCTCGATCGCGGTGACCTGCCGGACGACAGGCAGCAGGGCGAGGGTGAGCGACCCGAGGCCGGGGCCCACCTCGACGACGACGTCCTCGGGTCCCACTCCCGCGACGCGGACGATCTTGCGAACCGTGTTGGCGTCGACGACGAAGTTCTGGCCCCACTGCTTGGTCGGTCGGACGTCGAGGCGCTCCGCGAGCTCGCGGATCTGTGTGGGGCCCAGCAGCGCCGCCTGGGGCGCCGCCGCGACCCGGTCGGCTGGGTCGGCTCTGCGCCCTCCGCCCGGGGCCTCCTTCGTCATGAGCACACCCTAGGGGTACCCCCGTGCGCTCGACCTTCCTCCACAATCGGACCCGGGCCCGAAAGTCGGCGGCCCACCCACGATTCGCCCCCCACCCATCGGACCCCGGCCCGAAAGTTGACGCCCGCACGCGAAGGGCCCTCGACCGGACATCCGGTCGAGGGCCCTTCGAGCAGCCGTGCAGGGTGCGAGGCGTCAGGCCTTGCAGCCCCACTGGGACAGGCCGTTGTCGGCGTAGACCCGGTTGGCGACGGTGATCTGCTCCGCTCGAGAAGCGAGGTCAGCCCGCTGGGCGAAGTCGTCGCCACCGTAGGCGAGCCAGGTGCTGAAGGAGAACTGGAGACCGCCGTAGTAGCCGTTGCCGGTGTTGATGGACCAGTTGCCCCCGGACTCACACTGAGCGACGCGGTCCCACATGTCGGCTCGGGCGAGGTTGATGCCCGTGCCCGACGTGCTGCCGGAGCCGCCGGTCGAGGTGCTGGTCGTGCTCGTGACAGGACGGGCCTTGGTGCCGACGAGGACGACCTGGGCCACGGGGGCCGTGGTGATCTTGGACGAGACGCGCTCGCGCTTGGCGACCTTGCCGTCGACGATGGTGGTGCGCACCGTGACCCGGCGGACGCCGTCGACGCCCTGCGTGGTCACCTTGGTGGCCCCCTCGTAGAGGTCGGCGGTCTCCTTGCGGATCGTCGTGTAGCCGACGACCTCGCTGCGGCTCGACGTCGTGGTCCGGACGTCCTTGACGACGACCTTCATGCCGGACTTGAGCGCGGTCGACCGTGAGGGGGAGATCCTGTCGTCCGAGTCGAAGCCGACCCGCAGCTGCGTCAGGGCCTCCTCGACCGTGGCAGCGGCGACGGTCTTCCTGGTCGTCCTGCCATCGGCGACGATGGTCACGGCCTTGGGCGTCACGACGGTGAGGTCGAGCCCCTGGCGGCCGATGGGCTGGGACCGCGAGACCGAGATGCGGGCCCCGTCGGTGTGCAGCCCGAGCGCGAGGAGAGCGGCGTCGACCGTCGTCTCCGTCGTGCGGATCTGCTTCTTCGTGCCGTCCACGGTGAGGTTCAGCATTCGGGCGTACCGCACCGTGACGGTGTCGCCGTCCGAGAGGGGGGCGTCGACGGCCGGGTAGACGACGTCGCCGTCCCTCACCGTGATCCCTTCGCTCTCGAGCAGGTCACCGACCGTGCCGCCGAAGACGTGGGCTGCGGTGGACGTGCCGTCCACGGACAGGTTCACCGCCTTGTCGAGTTGGGCTGCTCCGACGCCACCGGCGGTGAGCAGCAAGGCGGCGCCGGCACCGGCGATGACCTTGAAATTGCGCGAAATCAAAATTCTCCGAACGTCGTAATCCCCGGGTGACACGCGCTCTCGGACCTCGGAGGGTTCCCTCCGGTTCGTTCTGGAGGGGCCTCAGTGAGCGTCCGATGCGGGGCGACATCCGGCCAACAGCTACCCAGCCTGAACGAGCAAGACCCTTTAGGTCAAATTTCGATAACAGTACGTGGACAGCGTCGGCTCTCGACGAAGGAGTGCGGGCAGCCGCTCGGCGTCCCTCAGGACACTCCTCGCGCCGACGACCACGTCGCTCCCGGCGCGCGTCAGGACCAGGGGCCGTAGACGCGCTCGGAGTTGTCGGAGACGGCCGCACACAGGGTCGGCACGTCGACGTTGAGCGTCCCGGCCATGGCCCGAATCGTATGGGGCACAAGGAAGGACGCGTTGGTCGCACCGCGGTGGGGCGACGGGGTGAGATAAGGCGCGTCGGTCTCGACGAGAACCTGGGACAGCGGTGTGGCGGTCAGTGCGTCGCGCAGCCCCCGGGCGTTCTTGAACGTCACGGTCCCGGCGAAGGAGAGGAAGTAGCCTCGCTCGACGCACTCGCGAGCCATCTGCAGGTCACCGGAGAAGCAGTGGAGCACCGTCCGGTCGGGGGCGCCTTCCTCGGCCAGGATCCGCAGGACGTCCGCATGCGCGTCCCGGTCGTGGATCTGCAGGGCCTTGCCGAGCCGCTTGGCCAGGTCGATGTGCCAGCGGAAGCCCTCTTGCTGCGCGGCCACACCCTCCGGTCCGGTGCGGTAGTAGTCGAGGCCCGTCTCGCCCACCGCACGCACCCGCTCGTGGGCCGCCGCGCGCTCCACGATGTCGTATGCCGCTGACAACGTCCCAGCGGACGCGAGCTTGGGCACTTCGTTGGGGTGCAGGGCGACGGCGCCCAGCACCTCGGGGTGTCGCTCGACGGCGCGGACGGTGAAGTCGATCGCGTCGAGGTCGCAGCCGACCTGCACGAGCCGGGTCACCCCGACGGCGCGGGCTCGGCGGATCGCCTCGTCGACGTCGAGGGGCTGCGCTCCGTCTCGGCCGATGTCGAGGTGGACGTGGTTGTCGACGACCTCGATGGGGAGGGGGTCAGGGAGCTCCGCTGGCAGCCCTTGCGCGGACGAGGAGGGTGGGGACGAGGAGGCTGGGCTCATCGGGCGGCGCCCGCCTCGCCCGCGTCCTCACCGCGCATCCGCTCGATCTCCTCCTCGACGACGGACGGGTCGAACTTGGTGAACACGGGAGTCGGCTTGGGGATCGGCGTCCCGACGACGACCGGGACGTGCTCCCAGCGCGGCGTGGCGGAGTACTCGCCGGTGATCACGGGGTAGGGGCGTCCGTCGTCGAGGTCGGTGACCTCCTCGAGGACCGGCATCGGGACGAAGTCACCCTCCCCGCCCATGACCCGGTGGACCCGGTTGGAGCCGTGCGGCAGGAAGGGAGCCATCAGGGTGTTGATGGAGACCACGGCCTGGGCCAGCACGTGCAGGACCGTCCCCAGCCGCTCGCGCTCGTCGTCGCCCTTGAGCTTGAACGGCTCCGTCTCGGCCACGTAGCGGTTCGCCTCTCCGACGACCCGCATGACCTCGCCGATGCCCTGCTTGAACCGCTGCCGCTCGATGAGGCCGCCGACCACGTCGAACGCCTCGCGCACGGCGGTGAGCAGCGCCTCGTCGACCGGCTCGAGCGGCCCCGCCGCAGGGATCTCGCCGAAGCTCTTCGCGATCATCGACGCGGTCCGGTTGACGAGGTTGCCCCAGCCGGCGACGAGCTCGCTGTTGTTGCGCTGGATGAACTCTGCCCAGGTGAAGTCGCTGTCCTGGTTCTCCGGGCCGGCCGCGCAGATGAAGTAGCGCAGCGGGTCCGGGCCGTACCGCTCCAGCACGTCGCGGACGTAGATGACGTGGCCCCGTGAGGTGGAGAACTGCTTGCCCTCCATCGTCATGAACTCGGACGCGACGACCTCGGTGGGCAGGTTGAGCGTCCCGTAGGCCCCCGCGGATCCGCCCTTCTCTCCGAGCCCCGCGTAGCCGAGCAGCTCGGCGGGCCAGATCTGCGCGTGGAAGGTGATGTTGTCCTTGCCCTGGAAGTAGTACGACACGGCCTCCGGGTCGTTCCACCACTCGCGCCACCGCTCGGGGTCGCCGACGCGACGCGCCCACTCGATCGACGCCGACAGGTAGCCGACGACCGCGTCGAACCAGACGTAGAGCCGCTTGTGCGTGTTGTCCTGCCACCCCTCGAGCGGGATGGGGATGCCCCAGTCGATGTCGCGGGTCATCGCGCGCGGCCGCACGTCGTCGAGGAGGTTGCGGGCGAACTTGATGACGTTGGGCCGCCACGTGCCCGACCCCTCCCGCCCGTCGAGCCATTCCGCCAGGGCCGTTGCGAGCGCGGGGAGGTCGAGGAAGAAGTGCTGCGTCTCGATGAACTCGGGCGTCTCGCCGTTGATCTTGCTCCGCGGGTTGATCAGCTCCTCGGCGTCGAGCTGGTTGCCGCAGTTGTCGCACTGGTCGCCGCGGGCCTCGCCGTAGCCGCAGATCGGGCAGGTGCCCTCGATGTAGCGGTCGGGCAGGGTCCGCCCGGTCGACGGGCTGATGGCACCCTTGGTCGTCTGCTCGATCATGTAGCCGTTGCGCCAGTTGCCGCTGAAGAGCTCCTGGGACACGGCGTAGTGGTTGGCCGTGGTCGTCCGCGTGAAGAGGTCGTAGGAGAGGCCGAGCTCGGTCAGGTCGGTCGCGATGACGCGGTTGTACTTGTCCGTGACCTCCTGCGGCGTCATCCCCTCCTTCTCGGCGAGGACGAGGATCGGCGTGCCGTGCTCGTCCGTCCCGGAGACCATGAGCACGTCGTGTCCGGCCATCCGCATGTACCGACTGAAGACGTCGGAGGGCACACCGAACCCGGCCACGTGGCCGATGTGCCGCGGGCCGTTGGTGTACGGCCAGGCGACAGCAGACAGGACTTTGCTCATGGGCTCGATCCTAGGGTGGCGGGCTCCGTGGTCGTGCTCGCGTTTCGCTGCGGCTGCGCCGAGGATGCCGTATGCCGCTGGGCTCGGTCCCGTCGGTCGGTGCCGTTGCTGTCGGGCTCCTTGCCAGACCTGCGCGTTCGCGAAAAGGTGAGGAGGGAAGCACCACCTCGCGATCGAAGGAGTGTTCATGTCAGCCACGCGCACCGCAACGGCCCACTGGGAGGGCGACCTCTTCACCGGCAGCGGCCAGGTCACGCTCGAGTCGTCGGGCAACGGGACGTTCGACGTCTCCTGGCCGGCCCGCACCGAGGAGCCGGGCGGCAAGACGAGCCCTGAGGAGCTCATCGCCGCGGCCCACTCGGCCTGCTACAACATGGCGTTCTCCAACATCCTCAACAAGGCCGGCACCCCGCCCACGACGCTCGACACGACCGCAGCCGTCACCTTCGTCCCGGGCACCGGCATCACGGAGATCAAGCTGAGCACGGTCGGTTCCGTCCCGGGGATCTCCGCGGAGGACTTCCAGGCCCGGGCCGAGGAGGCCAAGGACAACTGTCCGGTGAGCCAGGCCCTCAAGGCGGTTCCGTCGATCACCATCGAGGCCCGTCTCGCCGACTGACCCCAACCCCATCGAAAGAGCAGTTCGTCCGCCCCACATCGAAAGAGCAGTTCGTCCGCCCCACATCGAAAGAGCAGTTCGTCCGCCCCACATCGAAAGAGCAGTTCGTCCGCCCTTGGCCGAGACCCGCAGCTGCGCGGAAGCGGCGGACGAACTGCTCTTTCGATGGGACGAACTGCTCTTTCGATGGGGACGAACTGCTCTTTCGATGCTGTCGGTGAGGATGGGGTCGTGAACACCGCACCGTCAGTCGGCACCCTCGTCCTCGCCGCCACCCCGATCGGCGACCCCCGCGACGCAGCGCCTCGGCTGGCGGAGGAGCTCGCAACCGCGGACGTCATCGCCGCCGAGGACACGCGCCGCCTCAAACGGCTCCTCACCGACCTGTCCGTGAGCCCCGCCGGGAAGGTCGTCAGCTACCACGACCACAATGAGGCCGCCCGCACCCCGGAGCTCGTCGAGCGGCTCGTCGCCGGCGACCGGGTCGTCGTCGTCACGGACGCGGGGATGCCCTCGGTGTCCGACCCCGGCTACCGGCTCGTCGCTGCCGCCGTGGACCGCGGCGTGCGGGTGACGTGCGTCCCGGGTCCGAGCGCCGTCCTCATGTCGCTCGCCGTGTCGGGACTGCCCGTGGACCGGTTCTGCTTCGAGGGCTTCCTGCCCCGCAAGCCGGGTGAGCGTTCGCGAGCCCTGGGCGACCTCGCCGAGGAGCGGCGCACCATGGTCTTCTTCGAGGCCCCGCACCGGCTCGGCGACACCCTCGCCGCCATGGCCGACGCCTTCGGGCCGACGCGCCGAGCGGCGGTCTGCCGGGAGCTGACGAAGACCTACGAGGAGGTCCGGCGCGGCACCCTGGCGGAGCTCGCCGCCTGGGCCGCCGACGGGGTCCGGGGGGAGATCACCGTCGTCGTGACGGGGGCGGAGCGGAAGGTCAGCACCGTCGAGAGCGAGCTCAGCGGCATACGGCAGCGGGTTGCTCGCGGTGAACGCCTCAAGGACGTCTGCGCGGACGTCGCAGTGCGCACCGGGCTGTCCAAGAAGGCGCTCTACGACGCCGCGGTGACGGCCGGGAGGTGACCGGGAAAGGTGAAGGGCCCTTGGGAGTATGAGTCTCAAGGGCCCTTCTGGTGATCGGTCTATGTGACGCTTCCGATCGACAACTCTTCGGCTCCGGTCCCAACCACCTCGTCACCAAGCGGCTGCGTCAGGTTGCCCTGGCGTGTGGACCCTCGTCTCCGAACTGTCCCGCTCTCCCCGAAGGGATCGCGTAAGAGAGTTCTACGCCTCGATGTCAAAGCGGCGCAAGGGGTTTCGAGAACTTCTTTTTTGTCCACAGTTTCCGGGCGGGTTGTCCACCGATAGAGCCCACTTCTCCACATGCCAGCCCATGCGATCCCCAGGTTGTCCCCAGAAGGGTGTGGACAAGTCTCATTGACCGAGCAACCGCTCGCGGAGGAAGTCGACGACCCGGACCACGGCAGTCGGGTGTCTGTGGTCGGTCAGGGTCGCATGACCGGCGCCGTCGAGCTCGACGGAGATGAACCCGTCGCCGAGCTCACGCCGGAGCGTCTCGAAGCGCGTTCCGGTGACCCAGTCGCGCCGGTACCGCACGCCGAGCACGGGGCAGCCGTGCGCGACCCGCTCCTGCACCGCCGCCAGGTCGTCGGGTGACAGGTTGACGTCGGCCGCGCGCCGCGCTCCGAGCGGGAGCGGTGTGGCCGGCTGGGCGACGACCGGCGCGACGACGACGGGGTCGACCATCATCGCGAGGGCGAAGCCGCCGGTGACGCACATGCCGATCGCCCCGACGCCGGGCCCTCCGGCGCCGGCGTGCAGCTCGCGGGCGAGGCTGCGCAGCCACTCCGCCAACGGGGCTGAGACCCCGGTCGCGAACATCGTGAACTCCCTTGTCACGCAAAGCCTCGGCACGACGCGGGCCGCCTCCCACGTCCGTGGCGGGGCGTGCGCCGAGCCGAAGAGGTGCGGCAGGACGACCGTGAAGCCGGACTGGACGAGCTCGTCGCCGAACTCGATGACCTCGGGTGTCAGCCCGGGGCTCTCGTGGACGACGACGATCCCCGGCCCCCTCCCCCGCCGGTATGTGTCGTACGCGAACCCCGCCGCCTCGTGGCGGCCGCGCGTCCAGTCGGCGAGCAGGGACATGCTCCGAAAGTACAGTGAGCGCCATGCCGCGCCCCCTGCTGTCGTATGCCGCTGAGCTCGGTCCCAGCGACCGTGACCCCGTGCGCGTGGCCGAGCCCGTCGAGCGGCGACGCCTCGGGCGCGAGACGGTCCTGCTGCTCGGGGTCAGCCTCGGGGCGTCGGCGATCTGGTCGGTCCTGTCCATCATCGAGAAGCTGACGCGCAACGTGCCGCTGCGCTCCCAGACCACGGCGATGAACCAGTCCGCGACGCCGGACCGGCCGTGGCTCGACCTGGGTTACCAGCTCGCGGGGATCCTCATCCAGGTCGTGCCGGTGGCCCTCGCGATCTACCTCCTGGCGACGGTGCTGCGCCCGTCGGCGAGGGTCGGAGCGGCGCGCTTCATGGGGTTCGACCGGACCGAGCCGCTCCGGGACCTGCTCCGCGGTGTCGGCCTGGCGGCGCTGATCGGCCTGCCCGGACTCGGGTTCTACTTCCTGGCCAAGGCGATCGGCATCAACACGAACGTCTCCGCCGCCAACCTCACGGACGTGTGGTGGTCCGCGCCGGTGCTGACGCTCGCCGCGATCGGCAACGCCCTGGTCGAGGAGGTCGTCATGGTCGGCTACCTCTTCACGCGCTGGCGGCAGCTGGCATGGTCCTGGCCGGTGGTGATCGGGGTGTCGGCGCTGATCCGGGGGACCTACCACCTCTACCAGGGCTTCGGCGGGTTCGCCGGCAACGTCGTCATGGGCCTCGTTCTCGGCTATGTCTTCGCGCGGACCCGCCGGGTCATGCCCCTCGTCATCTGCCATGCCCTGCTCGACATCGTGGCCTTCGTCGGCTACTCGATCCTCACGTCCCGCGGCGTCACGGTCTGACCGCACAGCGCGGCAGGAAGTGCGCACTCGACGAGAGGCTCACCGGGCTGGAAGGGCCCGGCGCGCGGGAGCCAGCTCAGCGGCATACGGGATCGGGTGGGCACGGGCCGAATGCATACGATGGCGCCCATGAACTCCGCCCCGGCCGTGCGCGCACGGCTGCTCGGGACACCGGAGGACGACTTTCGCCGCGTGCCGCGGAGGGCCCGGCTCGGCGCCGCCCTCACCCTCGGCTGGCTCGGCCCGCTGTTCTTCACCATCGTCGGCGGGATCCTGCGGTTCTGGCACGTCGGCGCACCGCACCAGCTCATCTTCGACGAGACCTACTACGTCAAGCAGGGCTGGTCGATGGTCCTGTTCGGCTACGAGATGAAGGTCGACCCCGTCCTCGAGCAGGCCAAGCAGGTCGACCAGCACTTCACCGCCAACGACCCGTTCGTGTGGGGCACCGAGGGCGACTTCGTCGTGCACCCGCCGGTGGGCAAGTGGCTCATCGGGCTCGGTGAGATCCCGTTCGGCATCCTCAACTCCTTCGGTTGGCGGTTCGCCGTCGCGCTCGCGGGCACGCTGTCGATCCTCATGCTCGGGCTCATCGCACGGAGGCTGTTCCGCTCGGACCTGCTCGGAACCGTCGCAGCTGCGCTCCTGGCCTTCGAGGGGCACCACTTCGTGCACTCGCGGACCGGCCTGCTCGACATCTTCGTGATGTTCTTCGGGCTGGCGGCCTTCGGGGCGCTGCTCGCCGACCGAGACCAGGCCCGCACGGTGCTCGCGACGCGAGTGGCCGGTGTGTCGCGGGCATCGTTGTCGCGCCTCGGACCGTGGCTCGGCTGGCGTCCGTGGCGCTGGGTGGCCGGCGTGATGCTCGGGCTCGGCGCCGGCGTCAAGTGGTCGGGCCTCTACTTCGTCGTCTTCTTCGGTCTCCTCACCGTCCTCTGGGACCTCGGGGCGCGGCGTGCGGCCGGGGTGCGCGGCTGGGTCGTCGGCGGCGTGGTCAAGGACGGGCTGTTCGCCTTCGTCCAGCTCGTCGGGACTGCCCTGGTCACCTATGTCGCGAGCTGGTCCGGCTGGATCCTCACCCGAGGAGGCTCGTTCCGCGACTGGGCCGAGACCCGGCCGTCCGGAGGGCTCGGCGGGCTGCTGCCCGACTGGTGGCGGTCGCTGTGGGCCTACCACCAGCAGATGTTCGAGTCGAGCGCCTCGATCAACTCCCCGCACCCCTACCAGACGAGCCCATGGTCCTGGCTGGTCCAGGGCCGCCCGACGTCCTTCTTCTACGAGGGTCCGGTCAAGGGCACGGACGGCTGCGTCGTCGACCAGTGCAGCAAGGCGATCACCTCCATCGGGACCGTGTCCGTGTGGTGGGGCGGCACCCTCGCCATCTTCGTCCTGCTCTTCATGTGGGCGCTGCGCCGCGACTGGCGCGCTGGGGCCGTGCTCTCGGGTGTCGCCGCCGGGTACCTGCCGTGGTTCCTCCTCGCCGACCGCACGATCTACTCGTTCTACGAGGTCGCGTTCGTGCCCTACGTCGTGCTGGCCTGCGTCTACGTCCTTGGCCTGCTCATCGGCGGGCGTGGCGCCTCGGTCGGGCGGCGGCGGCTCGGCCTCGCGGCGACCGGAGTGTTCGTGCTCCTGACGATCGGGCTCTTCGCCTTTTTCCACCCGATCTACGTTGGGGACGTCATCCCCCAGTCGGAGTGGTCGATGCGGATGTGGTTCCCCAGCTGGGTCTAGGTCCCTCGTGGCCGGGTTGATGCCAGATCGGCAACCCCGGGGGTGCCGATCTGGCATCAACCCGAGGCCCGCTGGCGAGGCGACCGGTTTCATCTCGCGGTGCCCGTGGTGTTACAGTTCCTGTCGCATCAAGGGGCTGTGGCGCAGTTGGTAGCGCGTCTCGTTCGCAATGAGAAGGTCAGGGGTTCGAATCCCCTCAGCTCCACCAAAGCCGCTGGTCAGTGGCCTGCGCGGATCCTGAAATCAGGAGCAGGCAGTGGCAGCTCAGCACAAGGTTCCGGCTATTGGCCGTCGTCCTCGGCCGGCTGGGCCGCTCTCGGCGGGGTGCGGCGGGGTGCGGCGGGGCTGGCGCACCTGGGCGGCATGAAGACCATTCACACGGCCGCACGAACCACGAGGAACACGCCCGCTGCGAGGCACGCCACCGCCACGATCCGCCGTAGCCCCTCGGCGGGGATGCGCGTGGCCACCACCGAGCCGGCCGCGACCCCGAGCGCAGCGAGGCAACCGAGCACGGTGCCCAGGCGTATGTCGACCAGGTCCGTCTGCAGGTAGCCGACCGAGCCGGCGACGACCACGGGCAACTGCACCGCCTGGCTCACCGCGACAGCCCGCAGCGGCGCCACTCCCAGCGTCAGCAACATCGGCACGAGCAGCACCGGCCCCCCGGTCCCAGTGAGCGCGGATCCGAATCCGACGAAGGCGCCGAGCGCGACCAGCGCCGCCGCGCCCAGCCCCTCCCGCGTCCCTCGGACGGCCCGCGGCCGCAGCTGCTGCACACCGACGAACAGCGTGAGAGCCGCCAGCCCGAGCAGTACGACGGACGCGGGCAGCCTCGCGTTGATGAGCGCACCGAGGAACGCTGCAGGCGCGACCCCGACGGTCAGCCCGGCGAGCATGCCCCACGGCACGACCCCACGCCACGCATAGGCGACCGTGCCTACCACGCCGGTGAACACGAAGGCCCAGGTGCTCGTCGCCGTCGCCTCGTTGGCGGTCAGGTCGCCGAGGGCAACCAGTCCGGGCGGCAGCAGCACGCCACCGACGCCGACCATGCCGATGAGGACGCCGACGACGACTGCGAGCACGAGCAGGGCGAGTCCCACGGGGCGGCCTCCTTCAACCGGTGACGGTCCCCGCAGGCTAGCGCTGATGGTCACGCCCGTGAGTCCGTCGGGGTTCACTCCCACGCAGGCGGGTCGCCCAGGTAGAGGCCGCACGCGGTGAAGCCGGCGCGGGCGCGGACGGACACATCGCTCAGGCCGGGCCATCGCTGCCGGGTCCGGACCGGGACGGCACCGGCCCGCCCGCGGTGCTCAGCGGCATACTGCGGGCTGGTTGTGCTCACCCAGCCGCGGGCCTCGGATCGATCATCGTCATTCCCGCCGGGGCAGCCTGCTCTAGGAGGGGCAGGAGCACAGCCGCCTCCTCGAGGCCGACGACCCGCTCCACGAGCGTCTGGGGCCGCAGCTGCCCGGACGCGATGAGCGCCATCATCCCCGGGTAGTCGACGGCCGCCATTCCGTGTGAGCCGAGCACGTCCAGCTCCCAGCCGATGACGCGCGCCATCGGCACGCGGGGGTGACCGTCCACCGGCGGCAGCAGCCCGACCTGGACGTGCCGGCCGCGCCTCCGCAACGAGAGGATCGCGTCGGCGCAGGTCGCCTCGCTGCCCACGGCGTCCACGGCGACGTGACTGCCTCCGGAGGTGAGCTCGTGGACCGCTGCCGGGACGTCCGAGCCGTCCGCCTCGAGCACCGCGTCCGCCCCCAACGCCTCGGCCGCAGCCAGCGCGCCACGGTTGCGGTCGACGGCAATGACCTTGGCGCCCAAGGACTTCGCGATCATCACCGTGGACAGTCCGACGCCCCCGGCACCCACGACGGTCACCCACTCGCCCGGTCGCACCGCGGCCCGCCCGGTCAGCGCGCGCCAGGCCGTCGCGAACCGGCACCCGAGGGCTGCCGCGGCCTCGAAGGACACGTCGTCGGGCACGGCCACGAGGTTGGTGTCGGCCGCGTGCAGGGCGACGTACTCGGCGAACGAGCCCCAGTGCGTGAAGCCGGGCTGCTCCTGGGCGGGACACACCTGCGCGTCCCCGCCGAGGCACCACTCGCACCGCCCACAGCCCTCGACGAACGGGACGGTCACCCGGTCCCCCACCGACCAGTCGCGCACCCCGACACCGACGGACGCGACGATCCCGGCCAGCTCGTGCCCCGGGACGTGCGGGAGCGCGATGTCGTCGTGACCGGCCCAGGCGTGCCAGTCGCTGCGGCAGAGGCCGGTGGCGTGGACCTCGACGACGACCCCGCCCGCAGGCGCCTCCGGCGAGGGCACATCGCGCACCTCGGGGCTCGCGCCGATCTCGTCGTAGACCACGGCTCGCACGGCTGCTCCTCTCGATGGGGACGAGGCTGACGATACGCACGCCCTCGACGTCCCTCGACGTCCCTCGACGTCAGCTGAGTGCGGCCAGCCGTTCCAGCCCCGGCCGGGTGTACCGCCCGAGACGTTCCCGGGCGTCGTCGAGCTGCGCCGAACCTGGGTGGCCGGGAGGCACCCGCGCCGGGTTGAGGGCCACGCCGTTCGCCCACTCCTTGATGTCGGGCTCGGCCGTGAAGGTCATGGCGTTACGGGTGCCCAGAACGACCGAGCTCGCCCACCCGGCCAGCGAGTCCCCATACGGTGAGGGCGCGCACACCCGGTTCTTCTCGGCGTCGTCCCCCCGGGTCGCCTCGACGTAGCCGATGAGGGCCGCACCGAAGCACGGGAAACCGTTGCGGACCGGCTGCAGGGTGATGACCTCGGAACGCCAGACCGGAACGAGTGGCGGGTACTTCAACCCGTCCGCCGCACAGTGCACGACGAGCGCATCGTCGGCCACCGCGACCGTCCCGGCAGCGAAGTGGAGCCTGCCTCGGCCCACCGCGAGCAGGTGCCCCTGTCGGACGACGTTCTCGATGGTGCGCAGCTGCTCGAGCTCCCAGCCGGCCAGCGTCGGCGTCTTCGCCATCGTCGGTATGACGCCACGGTCGATGCGCAGCATCACCCCGACCTCCTCCAGTCGGACGAAGAGGTCGTCGAGCGACTCGGCAGTCGCTGCCAGCTCCATGATGTCGGCGCCCATCCCCAGAAAGACCGCCGGGTCCGGCTGCACCACAGCGCGGTTGAGCATCCACGGGTCGCGGGGTCGGACCCAGCACACTCGGTCCGGGTCGACGCCGCGGGACAGCAGCCAGATGCAGGCGTCCGTCGCGGTCTTGCCCGAGCCGACGACGACGTACTCGCTCGGTGCCTCCTCGAGTCGGGCCAGCTCGTTGACCGGCACGACGTGCGCGCCGCGGCCGACGTCGAACGGCGGCGGCTTCTCCGCGGGGATGCTCGGCGCGAGGTAGCGAGCATCGACGACCCGACACCGATCCGGGACGTCGAACCGCTCCCCCGACACCCGTGACACGATCGACCCGCCATCGGACCGGCGGACGTAGCCCGCGTTCGGCAGGAGCTCCACCCTCCCGGACGCCACGAGACGGTCGAGGACGGTGGCGTAGTAGGCGCAGATCTCGGCCTGGGAGGCCCGCTCCTGCAGCCCCTCCTCAGGGCCACTCCGCTGCACCTGCCCTCCGCCGAGGAGCGTCGACGCCACCCCGTAGAACGCCGACGCCTGGTGGAGCCGGACGAAGGGATACGCCTCGAGCCAGTGCCCGCCGACGCCGTGGCGGCGATCGACGAGGACGACGCGCGCGTCAGTCTGGGCGGTGAGGGCGTCAACGAAGGCCATCCCCATCGCACCGGCTCCCACCACGACGTAGTCCGCCGAGACCGTGCGGGTCACGTCCTCACGGTCGCACCAGGTGAGCCGCTCCGTCCACCGTTTCGGGCCCGCCACGCGGACGAACCGGCTGAGAACGGGCGTCCCGCTGCCTCGGGCCAGCTAGCCTCGACGCCATGAGTCGGGCGTTCGTCGGGGTCTCCGGGTGGCGTTACCCGCGCTGGCGCGGGGACTTCTACCCGAAGGGCCTGCGCCAGAGGGACGAGCTCGCCTACGCAGCTGAGCGGATGAGCTCCGTCGAGGTCAACGGCTCCTTCTACTCGCTCCAACGCCCCAGCTCCTACGCGGCCTGGCGCGACGCGACCCCCGACGACTTCGTCCTCGCGGTCAAGGGCGGCCGGTTCATCACGCACCTCAAACAGCTCAAGGACGTCGAGACGCCGCTCGCCAACTTCTTCGCGTCGGGCGTTCTGGCCCTCGGCGCCAAGCTGGGTCCCGTCCTCTGGCAGCTCCCCGCCCGTATGCCGCTGAGCCCGGACCGACTCGAGCGCTTCTTCGCGCTCCTCCCGCGCTCCCACGACGAGGCGGCCCGGCTCGCGGCCCGACATGACGACAAGCTGGCCGAGGACCGGGTCTTCACCGAGGCCCTGGTGGACCAGCCGATCCGGCACGCCCTGGAGCCGCGGCACGAGAGCTTCGACAGCCCCGAGGCCCGGGCCCTGCTCGCCGGGCACGGCATCTGCACCGTCGTCGCCGACAGCGCCGGCCGGTGGCCACAGATGCACGACGCGACGAGCGACTTCCGCTACGTCCGGCTCCACGGCGAGACCGAGCTCTACGCGAGCGGCTACACCGACGCGTCCCTCGACCGCTGGGCCGAGCAGGTGCGCCGCTGGCTCGCCGACGGGCACGACACCCATGTCTACTTCGACAACGACGCGAAGGGGCACGCCCCGCACGACGCCGTCGCCCTGCTCGACCGCCTCCGCGACGCCGACGGGGGCTGACCCGACCACGACACCGACCGCGCCTGGCCACCCAAGCGAGCTCAGCGGCATACCGTGTCCTCGTGACCGACAACGCCACCTCGCCCCGCCCCGCCGACCCGGCCCGCGCCTCGGCGGTGCCGCCCGCGGTGCGGGCTGCGAGCGAGTGGGCCGTGCGCCTCCTCGTCATCGGCGTGGCCCTCTATGTCGCCTCCATGCTGCTGCGGGAGTTCTCCCAGATCGTCGTTCCGCTGCTCATCGCGCTGCTGCTCGCGGCCATGCTCGTGCCGATCAGCCGCCGCCTCGCGCGGGCCATGCCGGTGGGGCTCGCGGCCGGCACGACCGTGCTCGGCGTCATCCTCATCGTCTCCGCGCTCTTCACCCTGATCGGACAGCAGTTCAGCAGCGGCCTGTCCGAGCTGACCGCCGAGGTCGCGACGGGCCTCGAGCAGATCCGCGACTGGCTGCGCACGACGTTCAGCATCACCGACTCGGAGTTCGACCGCTACTTCGAGAACCTGCGCGAGGGAGTCAGCAACTCGGGCAACCTCGGCCAGACCGCCGCGGACGTCGGCCTCACCGCGACCCACTTCATCGCCGGCATGTTCATCGCCCTCTTCGCGCTCTTCTTCTTCCTCTACGACGGCCCGCGCATCTGGGCCTGGATCGTCCGGCTCTTCCCGCGCGTGTCACGGCCTCGCGTGGACTCCTCCGGCCGGATCGCGTGGGACCAGCTGTCGGCGTTCGTCCGTGCGACGATCATCGTCGCGCTCGTCGACGCGGTCGGGATCGCGCTGGGCGCCACCGTGCTCAAGGTGCCGTTTGCGTTCGCCATCGGCGTCCTCGTCTTCCTCTTCGCGTTCATCCCGATCGTCGGCGCCCTCCTGTCCGGGGCGGTCGCCGTCATCCTCGCGCTCGTGTCGCACGGGTTCGGGGTGGCCCTCATCATGCTCGCCGTGGTCATCGCCGTGCAGCAGCTGGAGTCGCACGTCCTCCAGCCGGTCCTCCTCGGGCACGCCGTCAGCATCCACCCCCTCGCCGTCATCCTCGCCATCGCCGCCGGGTCGACGGTGGCCGGGATCGTCGGGGCGCTGGCCGCCGTGCCCTTCGCGGCCGTCCTCAACGCGGTCGGCAAGCACCTGCTCCTCAAGGAGAGCGAGGCCGAGCTCGAGGAGGAGCTGGAGGAGTCCGCAGAGGAGGGGTCGGCCCCCGCCAAACCCTGAGGCGGAGGGGCTACTGACTGACGGCGCGGCGCGCGAACAGGGCCCGGTCGTCGAGCTCGTCCGCCTCGTCGGCGAACTCCGGCGTGTCGAACACATCGGCCGGGATCCCGTCGGCCGTGTAGCGCGGCTCGGCCCTGGCCTTGAGCGCGTAGGTCGGCGTCGGGACCGGGACCGGGCTCCACGTCCCCGGGGCGGGCGGCCCAGCCGCCGTGCGGGGCGCCGGCTCGCTCGCCTGCAGGTCGAAGACGAGATCGGATGCCGCTGAGCTCGCTCGCGCTGTCAGCCGCCCGGGTGCCGCGGCGGGGCCCGAGACGGACGCGCTGAGCGGCTCGACAGCAGCCAGGGCCGCGGCTGCGGCTGAGATGGCGGCTGCCGCTGCGGCTGCGGCGGGAGCTTCGGCCGGCTCGGCCTGCTCCGCGGCGTAGCGCTGCGGCTGGCGGATGACCTGTGTGACGTCGCTCGAGAGCTCCAGCTCGGGTGCGGGCGCCCGCCGTCCGCGGGCGGGGTGGGCGTCGTCGCGGCTGGCCTGCTCCGCACCCTCGACGCGGGCTTCCGCGCGGAGCCAGACGAGCACTGCTACGACCGTCAGGACCGCGAACGGCACCGGGACCCAGTTGAGCGGGCCGACGACGGCCAGGACGATCGAGACCGGGACCCAGAGCAGGGCGACGAGGAGCACTGCGGCCCGGACTCGGCGAGGGGCACGGGTGGCCGGGCGGGCTGCGCTCATGGTTTCCACCTTGTGGTCGTCGCGAGTGCGGTCGAGACGGGTCCGATCGATGCTGTGACGGTCGGTGCCGGCCCGGTCGCTGTCGGCTCGGTGGCCGGCCGGCGCGAGCTCCGACTGGCGGCGGGCGACCAGCGGTGACCGCCGCCGCGACGCAGCCGCGGGCACGGCGCGCTTGACGTCGACGGTCGCGTGGACGACCCGGGCGGGAGCCACGGAGTAGGAGTGCGGTCGCGGCTCGGAGAGGTCGGCGCCGGGCAGGACGCGGCGCTTCTGCAGGACCCGCATCGCCTCGGTGAACCCGGCGACGGACCTCGCTGCAGCGGCGTTCTCGCGCCGGCGGGACCAGTTCTGGAGGAGGTAGGCAGCCCAGATCGCCACGATGACGACAAAGATCAGACTGCTGGCGGGCACGAAGCCAACGCTAGGTGGCCACGGCGGCAAGGCCATGCACATTCCCCGCGTGTCGCGCAAGTGGCGGAAGTTACAAGTGTGACAACCGTGACGCCAGACCTGCCCTCTCGACCTCTTCGGCCGTCACGGCAAAACTGAGGTGGTCGCGCCACGACCCGTCGATGTGCAGATACCGCTCCCGGACGCCTTCCTCGCGGAGTCGGAGCCGACGCACGAGCGCCAGGGACCGGTCGTTGTCGAGCCGGATGTTGACCTCGACGCGATGGAGCCCGGCGGGGCCCAGCGCGTGGTCGATCGCCATGGCGAGGGCTCGGGTGGCGATGCCCTGACCGGACTCGGACTCGGCCAGCCAGTAGCCCGCGGCAGCGGACTGCTGGGCGGCCCGGACGATGCCGAAGAGGTGGACCTGGCCGACGATCCGACCCCCCACCTCGATGCACCACGGCATGGCCCGGTCCGCGGCGGCCTCACGGTCGAGGTCGGAGACGAACTGCCGGTACGACACCGGAAGCCTCGTCGTCACCCCCGGCGGAAGCGTCGGCTCCCACGGTCGCACGTGGTCGGCGTTCTCGCGGCGCAGGTGGTGCCACTCGTCCTCGTCCTCGAGCCGCAGCGGCCGCAGGACGACCTCAGGCCAGGCAGTACGGTCGTGCAGCACGACCGGCCACGGGGCGAGCTGCGGCTCGCGTCGCCACGGTGCTCTCACGGCTTGCTCCCTCCGGTCCTCGTGCGCGGCGATCCGACCCGTGACTCAGTGGTCTCCGCCGGCCAGCTGCTGGAGCACGTGCCCCATGATGGGCTCGAGCACGTCGAGCCCGTCGTTCACCCCGCCCCGCGAACCGGGCAGGTTGACGACCAGCGACGGACCGGAGATCCCCACGAGCCCGCGCGACAGCATCGCGGTGCGGACCCCCTTCGCGACGCCTGCCGCCCGCATCCCCTCCGCGATGCCGGGGACGAGCCGGTCGAGCAGGGGCAACGTCTGTTCGGGGGTCACGTCGGTGGGAGTGAGGCCCGTGCCGCCGGTCGTGATGACGAGGTCCGGCTCGGAGGCGAGCACGTCGCGAAGGGCGAGTCCGAACTCGTCACCGTCAGCAACGACGATCGGGGCCCCGACGCTGAAGCCCCAGGACTGCACCCGGTCGACGATGACGGGGCCGGACCGGTCGGGGTAGACCCCCGCGGCGGCCCGGGTCGACGAGGTGATGACGACGGCCCTGCGTCCGAGGCCGACCAGGTCCTGCTCCAGGGGGTCGCTCGCCTGGTCGCTCTCCGTGGCGTGACCGGTCTCCGTCGCCTCACTCATGCCAGTCACCCGATCTTCCTCCTGACTTCGCCGTGACCCGGACGTCGGTGATCCGGCCGTGCTTGTCCACCGCCTTGACCATGTCGATGAGCGCGAGCGCCGCCACGGTCACCGCCGTGAGGGCCTCCATCTCGATCCCGGTCCGGTCCGCCGTCCGCACGGTGGCGACGATGTCGACACCGTCGTCGGCGACCGCGAGGTCCACCTCGACACCGTGGACCGCGATCGGGTGGGCCAGTGGGATCAGCTCGGGGGTCCGCTTGACCGCCTGGATCCCGGCGATTCGGGCGACCGCGAGCGCGTCGCCCTTCGGCACGACACCGGAGCGGAGCGCCGAGACGGCGTCTGCGCTGAGCAGCACGCGGCCCGCGGCGCTCGCCTCGCGCGTGGTGACGGCCTTGGCCGACACGTCGACCATGTGCGCGGTGCCGTCCGACCGCACGTGGGTCAGCCGGCCGGGCTCGGCGGCCGGTGCGGAGCCGGCGGCAGCAGTCTCATCAGGCACCGGGTCATCATGCCACCGCCCGTCCGCGACGGCCCGGCCCCCTCGGCGGCCGGCCCGCCATCCGCCACGCGGACGGCCGAGACGCGTCAGGGCGGGAGGGCTGGGAGGGAGGGGGGAGCGGGAGGAGCTCAGCGGCATACGGGAAGAGTGCGCCTGAGCCGACCTCAGTCGTCGAGGATGATGACGTCGACGCGCTCACCGGCGACGAGGTCCGCGGTCTCCTCCGGGACGATGAACAGCGCGTTGGCCCGGGACAGGTCGGCGACGAAGTGCGAGCCCTGCCCCGCGACCGGCGTGCACATCAGCGCACCCTCGGAGTTGCGCGACACGACGGCGCGGCCGAACTGCCGCCGCCCCTCGGGCGAGCGCAGTCCTGAGGTGAGCGTGGCGCTGCGGACCCGGCGCTTCTCCGGCGTGAGGCGCATCAGACGGCGCAGCGCCGGCCGGACGAAGACCTCGAACGAGACGAACGAGGAGACCGGGTTGCCCGGCAGCGCGAACAGCGGCACGCGACGACCAACCGGGCCCGTGAGGTAGCCGAAGCCCTGTGGCTTGCCCGGCTGCATCGCCACCCTGACGAAGTCCACGCCGCGGTCGGCGAGCGCGCTCTTGACCACGTCGTAGGCGCCCATCGAGACCCCACCGCTCGTGACCACGACGTCCGCGCCGGCCACGACCTCGTCGAGGGCGACGAGCAGCTCGGCGTCAGTGTCGCCGACGGTTCCGCGGATCTCGGCCGAGGCACCCGCGGAGATCGCGGCCGCCCAGAGCATCGTCGAGTTGGAGTCGTGGATCTGGCCCGGCTGGAGGGGCTCGCCCGGCGGGACGAGCTCCGCGCCGGTCGACAGGATGACGACGTGCGGCCGCCGGTGCACCTCGACCGTCGCGTGGCCGCAGGCGGCGAGCAGGGCGATCGTCCGCGGCCCGACGACGTCGCCGGCCGACACGACGACGGCACCTTCGGAGACGTCCTCGCCACGCGGTCGGATGTACCGGCCCGGGGCGACGACCGCCCGACAGAGGACCGGGCCCTCGGCCGCGCCGTCGGTGTCCTCCACGGCGATGACCGCGTCGGCGCCGGTCGGGATCGGCGCGCCCGTCATGATGCGGGCGGCCTCGCCGGGGCCCACCGAGAAGGTCGGGTTGGCCCCAGCGGCCACCTCACCGACGATCCGCAACGACACCGGCGTCGCGTCGGCCCCGTCGAGGGACCGGGCCCGGACCGCATAGCCGTCCATCGACGAGTTGTCGAAGGGCGGCAGGCTGACCCGGGACCGGACGTCCCTCGCGACGACGAGCCCGAGCGCCTCGGTGAGCGGCACGCTCGCCGTCGCGGCCGGCTCCAGGGTCGACAGGATCGCGCGGAGGTGCTGGTCGACGGTCCGCAGGTCGGCGACACCCTGAGCCCGCGCCGCAGGGCGCCCCTCCGCCGCGGTCTCGCCCGCGACCGGGCCCTCGAGGACCGCGTGGTCGCGCACCCTCCTCAGCCCGTCGACGAGGACGTCGCCGACGCAGCGGACATCGCGCCCGAAGACCGGGTCGCCGATGACGCGCAGGCTGGTGCACTCGACCATCGACGGGACCCCGAAGGGGAAGCGCTTCTCGAAGCCGTCCACGAGCCGGTAGGCCGAGTCGAGGTCGACGAACGGCTCGGGGCCCTCCCCCACCGCGAGGAGGTGGTAGCTCTCGTCGAGCACGAAGTAGTCCGAGCGGACGACGAGCAGGTCGTTGGTCGTCTTGACCGGCCGGAACCGCGTGCGCGGCACGAGCAGCGCCTCGGACCCCTCGAACACCTCGATCGCGGCACCCATCGCGGACTCGAGCTGGACGACCTCGGGCGACGTGGGGTCGGCCGGGTCGACCGTCTTGCGGTTGATGATGATGGGCAGGCCGAGGAAACCGGCCCGCTCGGCCATCCGGTCGCGCAGGACGGACAGGTCGACCCAGATGTTGTTGGCGTTGAACGTGTCGTGGCGCTTGGTGTCGGCGAAGAACCGCTCCTCGCCCTCGGCCACCATCGCCGTGTCACGGAGGATGAGGCGGCCGTCGGACCTGCGAGTCGCGAGGTGCCCGCCCTTGCGGTCGCTCTTCGTGCGGGTGCACACCTCGGCGACGAAGGGCAGCCCGTGCTCGACCATCCACGCCGCCACGTCGGGGTCGCAGGTGGCGCCGAGGTTGTCCGAGTTGGAGATGAACGCGTAGCGGATCCCCTTGGCCAGCAGGCTGTCGAGCACGCCGGACGTGACGAGGGAGACGTAGATGTCGCCGTGGCCGGGCGGGCACCACTCGAGCTCGCGGTCCGGAGGCCAGTCGACCGGGTCGAGGGAGTCGGCGAGGAGCTTCGGCTCGGCGCTCTGGATGAAGTCGAGCGGGAGCCCGTCGACGGGGAGGTCCGGGTAGGTGGCGAGGATGTCGAGCGACTGCTCCGAGGTCCGGAACGAGTTCATCAGGATGAGGGGCAGCTCGACCCCCCACTGCTCGCGGAGCGAGAGCACCTGCTGGGCGATGATGTCGAGGAAGGTCAGTCCGTCCTTGACCTCGAGCGCCGACTTGGCGCCGCTCATCCCCATGCTCGTGCCGAGCCCACCGTTGAGCTTGATCACCGCGGTCTGGCTCAGCGCCCGGCGGGCGTCCTCGTCCGAGACCTCCACCTCGCCGAGGGCCTGGATGTCCCGGAGCGGCTCGATGGTGTCCTCGGGGATCGTGCCCTGCGCCCCCTCCTCGAGCTGACGGTAGTAGTGCTCGAAGACCGTGATGGCCTCGGGTCCCATCCCTCGCCCGCGCATCCGTTCGACGGCGCGGGCCAACCCCTGGTCACTCATGGGCTCACCTTACGATGGACCCGGTGCGCGCCCGGGAGCAGGACGAGAGGAGCCGCGATGTCGCAGCAGCCGTCGCCTGACCAGCCGCTGCCCACCAAACGGGAGATCCGCCAGGCTGCTCGACGCCGGCGGGCCGAGCTCGCCGCGGCCAGCGATGGCTCGGCGGCGGGCTCCGCGATCGCCGAGGCCGTGCTGCGGTTCCTCCCCGAGCGAGCGGAGGACCAGGTCCGTGTCGCGGTGTACGAGTCGTTGCCCGACGAGCCGCCCACCGCGCCGCTCATCGCGGCCCTCCTCGCGGCCGGTCATGAGGTCATCGTGCCCATCGTGCTCGACGACTTCTCGCTCGAGTGGACGTATGCCGCTGAGGGCACCATCGGCGACCGCGGCACCGTCGCGCGCCTCCCGAAGGACACTCCCCCCTCCGGGGACGGCCGGCGCTGGCTGGGGCCCGGCGCGCTGTCCACCTGCGATCTCGTCGTGACGCCCGGGCTGACCGTCGACCGCCGGGGCACGCGGCTGGGACAGGGTGGCGGGTGCTACGACCGGGCCCTGCGGCACCGCGACCCGGGGACGCCGGTCATCACGCTGCTGCACGAGGGAGAGCAGCGCGACACGGACCTGCCGCGCGAGGCGCACGACTCGCCCGTCGACGGCTACGTCACCACGAGCGGTCGGGTCGTCCGGACTGCAGCCGACTCGAGCCCCGCGCACCGGGCGGGCTGACGGTCTGACCCTCTGAGGGGCGGGACCCTCAGCCGGTCGGCTGACCGGGCGGGACCAGCGTCAGCTCGCTGTCCTGTGCGGCCGCCACTGCGCGGGCGGTGAACGGCCACGGGAACGGCTCGTTGGCCGCCCAGGCGTCGATCTGGTCGGCGTAGTGCGAGTTGTACGCGTGGCCCGACTGTCCCGTCGCGTTGACCCACAGGGACCTGTCCAGGTCGGAGAGGTCGACGACCATCCGCATGGAGGGTCCCGCCGTCACCTCGTAGCCGGAGCTCGAGGCGTCCCAGCTGGTGGCGTTGACGATGCCGTTGCCGCCGCCGAGCTCGATGCCGCCCCGGTTGAAGACGTCCCGGATCACCCCGGGCACCGACTCGGTGCCGAGCACGCGGTGCTCGAGGTTCAGCTGGTGGAGCCGGCCCCAACGCCACGTCGCCGGGACCTTGCCGAGCTTGCGAGCCAGGTCGAGGCGAGCGTCCACCAGCGCGCGCTTGAGGATCTCACCCGACCCCTCGGTGACCCCCGGGGTCGTCTTGTCGTCCCACCAGGCGTTCTTCGGGTCCTTGAGCAGCTGCTCGAGCACGATCATCCAGCGGGTCCCACCTGACGCGGCCATGTCGGGCGGGAGCTCGTCGAAGGTGTACTCGAGCAGGTGCTTCCACACGGCGTTGTAGTAGGCCGCCGAGGCCGAGTCGCGGGTCTTGTCCGCGGGCTGGTTGCCGTCCCAGTCGCGCAGCAGCAGCTGGGCCTGGGCGGTGAAGTCGTCGACCTCGACGCCGAGCAGGTGCTCGACGAGGACGGGGGCGAAGGCGTTGCGGGTGTCGCCCTGGATCTGGACCATCCGCTCGGGCGACACCTTCGCGGACCCGGCCAGCAGAGTGCGGATCCGCTCGGCGCGGAAGCCGTAGTCCCACACTCCGGTGAGGAACGGCTTCTGGCTCGCCGTCACGGCCTGGTTCGCCGTGACGATGAACCCCTCCTGGGGGTCGAGGACGTAGGGCAGTTCCTCGAAGTCGACGAAGCCGCGCCAGTCCCACTGGCTGTCCCAGCCGGGCGACGGCCAGGACCCCGGCACCGCACCCGGCGTCGCAGACCGCCGCACCGGGAAGAGCCCGGGGGTCTGATAGCCGATGTGACCGTCGGTGTCGGCGTAGACGAGGTTCTGGGCGGGCACGGCGAAGAGCGCAGCGGCGGACCGGAAGTCGTCCCAACCGGTCGCGGTGTTGAGCGCGAAGATGGCGTCGGCGGTGCGTGTCGGGGTCAGCGCCGTCCAGGCCAGGGAGACCGCGTAACGGTTCGACTGGGCCACCCCACGCACGGCGGTCTGGTCCCCGCTCTCCGCGATGGCCGGCACCGCATCAGAGAGGATCGGCCCGTGCACCGTGGAGCGCACGAGGATCTCGACGTCGGAGCCACCGGCGACCTTGATCGTCTCGCGCCGGGTCTCGAGTGGCTCCTGGTTGCCGTCGCGCAGGTAGGTGTCGCCGCTGACCTGCTCGAGGTAGAAGTCGGTCACGTCCGCGCCCAGGTTGGTGAAGCCCCACGCCACCTTGGCGTTGTGCCCGATGACCACGCCGGGAAGGCCGGAGAACGAGAACCCCGAGACCTGGAACGGGCACTGCGCCGACACGGTGCGGCACTGGAGGTTGACCTGGGTCCAGATGCTCGGGATGCCGAGGGAGAGGTGAGGGTCGTTGGCGAGCAGGGGCTTTCCGGTCGTCGTGCGGTCGCCGGAGACGACCCAGGAGTTCGAGCCCACCCCGTCGCCCTCGCCGATCAGGGCCGGGATCGCCGCCATGGCCGCGGCGGTCGCGTCGAAGGCGCCCTGGCCCCCCTTGAGCAGCGCCATCGGTGTCGCGGCGGCGGCCTGCTGGTCGCTGGCGGCCGCCCCGGGGCGCCAGTCCTGCTCGGAGAGGATCGGCTGGTTGCGGTCGAACGGGTAGGGCGGGTAGAGCAGCTCGATCTGTTTCTGCGACGTGCGACCGCCCCGGGAGAGCCGGGCGCGGGCGAGCTCGTCCTCGTAGTCGGCCTTGAGGTCCCAGGCCATCGCCTTGAGCCACGCGAGCGAGTCCACCGGCGTCCACGGCTCGACCCGGTAGCCGGGGACGCTCCAGTCGAGAACCTGGTACTCGAGGGCGAGGTCCGCAGGTGAGTCGGCCTGCTTGAGGTAGGCGTTGACCCCGTCGGCGTACGCCTGCAGGTACTGGCGGGTCTCCGGCGCCAGACGAGGCAGCTCCTGCTCGGCGACCCGCCGCCAGCCCATCGTGCGGATGACCCGGTCGGTGTCGAGGCCGCCCTCGCCGACCAGCTCGGACAGTCGGCCGGCGGTGATGTGACGACGCAGGTCCATCTCGAAGAAGCGGTCCTGGGCACTGACGTAGCCCTGGGCCCGGAAGAGGTCGTTGGCCGAGTCGGCTGTGATCGTCGGCACACCCCGCGCGTCGCGAGAGACCGTCACCCGACCGGTCAGTCCCTCGACCTCAAGCTCCCCGGTCGTCTCGGGAAAGGGTCGACGCACCGTCGAGACGGCGAGAATCGTGAGCGCCACGAGCGCGACGATGACCAGGACGACGACCGACAGCGCGATTCGGCGGGCGAGGTGAGCTCGGGGCACGCCAAGAGCCTAGGCCACGACCCGGTGGACTGCGGGAGGCGCCGACCGGGCCCCTTGGACGACAACGAGCCCAGCGGCATACGGGTGGTTTGATGGGGAGCCACCGCAACCTCAGGAGCAGCCCGTGGCCGCGCTCACGTCCGTCACGTCGGGGATGACCCTCGACGACCTGACGCGCGTGCTCCTCATCGGCTCCCTCGTCCTCCTCGTGGCCGTCGCCGCCGTGCGGCTCTCGACGGGATCCGGGATGCCGTCGCTGCTCATCTACCTCGGGATCGGACTCGCCCTCGGCAACGGCGGCGTCGGGATCCAGTTCTCCGACGCCTCGACCACCAGGGTGCTCGGCTACGCCGCCCTCGTGCTCATCCTCGCCGAGGGTGGGCTCTCGACGAAGTGGAGCAACATCCGGCGGTCCGTCGCGCCCGCCGCGCTGCTCTCCACCATCGGCGTCGTCGTCTCGGTGCTCGTCGTCGCCGTCGTCGCGCACACCTTCCTCGACCTGTCGTGGACGATCTCGCTGCTCCTCGGCGCGATCCTCGCCTCCACCGATGCCGCCGCGGTCTTCGCCGTGCTCCGCCACGTCCCCATCCCCCGCCGACTGAGCGGCATGCTCGAAGCCGAGGCCGGCTTCAACGACGCCCCCGTCGTCCTCCTCGTCGTGGCTCTCTCCGCTCAGGGCCTGCCCGGGGCCGAGCCGGAACCGTGGTGGATGCTCCTCGCGATGGTCCTCGTCGAGCTCGCCGGCGGAGCCGTCGTCGGTGTGGTCGTGGGCTACGTGGGCGGTGCCGGGCTCCGGCGGGTCGCCGGGGGGTCGTCGGCGCTCTTCTCGATCGGGGTCGTCACCCTCACCGTGCTGGCCTACGCCGTCGGCGCCGCCCTCCACGTCTCCGGCTTCCTCGCGACGTACCTCGCGGCCCTCGTCCTCGGGAACATGGGCCTGCCCAACCGCGCCTCGTTCCAGAGCTTCGCGACGGCGCTCGGCTGGATCGCGCAGATCGGGCTCTTCGTCATGCTGGGCCTGCTCGCCGACCCGTTCCGCCTCGATGCGCAGCTCGGCAACGCCGTCACCATCGGCCTGGTGCTGCTTCTCGTCGCGCGGCCCCTGTCCGTCGTCGCCTCGACCGTCTGGTTCCGAATGCCGTGGCGCGACATGGCCTTCCTCTCCTGGGCGGGGCTCCGCGGTGCCGTGCCCGTCGTGCTGGCCACCGTGCCACTCGTCGCCGGGACCCCGAACACCGGCTGGATCTTCGACCTCGTCTTCGTCCTCGTCGTCGTCTTCACCATCGTCCAGGCCCCGCCCCTGCCCTGGGTGGCGAAGCGCCTCGGCCTCACCGAGCAGGTCCACTCCGTCGACGTGGCCCTCGAGAGCACGCCCCTCGTCGAGATCGGTGCCGACGTCCTCACGGTCAACGTCGGTGCGGAGTCGAGACTGCACGGTGTGGCCGTCTTCGAGCTGCGGCTGCCCAAGGGAGCCATGGTGACCCTCGTCGTGCGGGCCGGTGAGAGCTTCGTGCCCGAGCAGTACACGACGATCCGCCACGGCGACCAGCTGCTCATCGTGACGCCGTCGAACGCTCGCAAGGCGACCGAGCAGCGGATCCTGGCCCTCAGCCACCAGGGGCGCCTCGCCGGCTGGGCGACAACGGCCACCGAGCACGGCCGTAGACTTGGCGGGCATCCCCGCCGCCAGCCCTGAGGTATCCCGTGCCCACGTACACCTACGCCTGCACCGAGTGCGGCCATTCCTTCGACATCCGTCAGTCCTTCACCGACGACCCGCTGACGGACTGCCCCGAATGCGCCCACGGCCGGCTCCGCAAGGTGATCCACCCGGTCGGCATCTCCTTCAAGGGCTCCGGCTTCTACAAGACCGACTCCCGCTCGAGTGGCGGCGCGTCCGGGGCCAAGGGCGACTCGAAGGACAAGGCGGCCGCGGGGGCTTCGGCTGGGTCCGATTCCGCCGCCTCCTCGTCGTCGGGGTCGGGCACGTCCGGGTCCTCGGGTGGCTCGTCCGGGTCCTCGGGTGGCTCGTCCGGGTCCTCTGGTGGCTCGTCCGGGTCCTCTGGTGGCTCGTCCGGGTCCTCGGGCGGCTCGTCCGGGTCCTCGGGCGGCTCGTCCGGGTCCTCGGGTGGCGCGTCCGGGTCGTCGGGTGGCTCGTCGTCCGGCCCCGGTAAAGCATCCTGACCCTGGCTCGGCCCACCTCCCCTGACGATGTGATCGACCGGTCCACACCTCGGATCGATCACATCGGCCCGCCGGGCGGGATGGTCCATCCACATCCCCTCCCCCCTCGCTCCCCTTGTCCCCAGCTCCCGGGGCAGTCCGGACGCGGACTCGATGCGGTCCTAGGCTGCCGACATGACCTCGCAGACCGTGCTCACACCGTCAGACATCACAGCCGAGATCGGAGTCATCGGCGGCTCCGGGCTCTACGACTTCCTCGATGACTACGAGACGGTCGAGGTCAGCACGCCGTTCGGCAGCCCGAGTGACCCGCTGGTCGTCGGTGAGGTCGAGGGACGCTCCGTCGCCTTCATGACCCGCCACGGGAAGGACCACCGACACGCGCCGCACCGGGTCAACTACCGAGCCAACCTCTGGGCCCTTCGCGCCATCGGGGTGCGGCAGATCCTGTCGCCCTGCGCAGTCGGGTCGCTGCGGCCGGAGCACGGCCCCGGCACCCTCGTCGTCCCCGACCAGCTCGTCGACCGGACGTGGGGTCGGCCCCAGACCGTCTACGACGCGGAGGGCGAGGTCGTGCACGTCGGCTTCGCCGATCCCTACTGCCCGAACGGACGGCAGGTGGCCGTGGATGCGGCTCGCGTCTCGCAGCTCGACGTCGTGGCGGGCGGCACCCTCGTCGTGGTCAACGGTCCGCGGTTCTCGACGCGAGCGGAGTCCCTCATGCACCAGCAGCTGGGGTGGGACATCGTCGGGATGACCACGATGCCCGAGGCAGCCCTCGCGCGAGAGCTGGCCCTGTGCTTCACGACCATCGCCCTGGTCACCGACCTCGATGCCGGGGTCGAGGGTGGCGACCCGGTCACCCACGAGGAGGTGATGCGGGTCTTCGCGCAGAACGTCGAAGGTCTCAAGGGCGTCCTTCGTGACGCCGTCGGACAGCTGCCGGCCCATGAGGACGACGAGACGGCCACCTGCGTCTGCCGTCGCGCCCTCGACGGGATCACGCTGCCCTTCCCCCTGCCCTGATGGTGGGCCTGCGTCACCACGGCCGCACCCGCTCGCCGAGACCCTCGGCGCCGTCAGCCTCACCGGCTGGACTCTCACCGGCTGGACCCTCGACGGCTGGAGTCTCGACGCGGCGGGCCCTGCCCGGCTCGCGGCTGCAGCGAGCGCGCCGGGCCCGCCTGCGTCGCTGGGGCGCCGCCGGTCTGGCCGGTTCGGCAGTCGCGCTCGGGGTGTCGGCTCTGCGGCCGGCGGCGACCGACGCCGGCCTGCCGACCGTCGTGGCCGTCCGGGCGATTGCGGCAGGCGCGGTCATCTCAGCTTCCGATGTGCACGTCGAGAACCGCCCGGTGGAGCACCGCCCGGAGTCGGCCGCAGCCGACATCGCGGCAGTCGTGGGCCGCCGGGCGGCGGCACCGATCGAGGCCCGGGGGATGCTCACGGGCGAACGGCTCGCCGGAGCGGGTCTGCTCGCCGGTCGTTCCGATGATCGAGCCGCCATGACCGTGCCGGTCATGGACATCGCGCTGACGGGCGTCGAGGCCGGCGGGCGCGTGGACCTCTATGCGACGGGAAGCGGTGAGCAGGTGGTCGCCGGCGCGCAGGTGCTCGCCGTGCTCGGCGGGCCGGCCGGCAACGCCTCGGGCTCCGGAGCGGACAGCCAGGGCAAGCAGGCGGCTGCCAGCCCCATGACGACTCAGGTTCCTTGGGGAGACGGTGCCGACCCGGGGATCACGGTCGCCGTGTCAGCCGCGGAGGCCAGACTGCTCGCCACCCACCTGAGCACGCTCAGTGCTGGTGAGAGCTTCGCCGTGGCGGTGCGTCCCGAGCCATGAGAACGGCCTCCATCGACAGCCAGCGAGATGAAAGTTGCACAAACTGCGGAAATGGATGACGTGCCTGCGTCCGTTTCCGTCCCGCACTGGCTAGGTTGGCGAGTCGACAGGCCTCCACCAGGAGGCATTTGGAACTGAAGGGACTGCCCATGGTCAAGGGCTTCAAGGACTTCCTCATGCGTGGAAACGTCGTCGACCTCGCGGTTGCCGTCGTCATCGGCACGGCGTTCGCGAAGGTGGTAGAGGCGTTCGTCGTCATCATCATGGATCTCATCGGCCTGGTTGGCGGGACACCGAACTTCTCCCAGTGGAACCCCGGCGGGGTGTCCGTGGGCGGGTTCCTCACGCAGCTGATCGGGTTCATCATCGTGGCGTTCGCCGTCTACCTGTTGGTGGTCGTTCCGATGAACAGGCTGGCTGAGCGCCGCAAGCGCGGCGAGGAGCCGGAGCCTGAGGCTCCGTCCGAGGAGGTCATCCTGCTCACCGAGATCCGCGACGCCCTGCGCGTTCGCTGATCTCCATCCGCGGTGTGAACTCTCCGCGGAGCCCAACACCTGATCGAGAGAGCAGTTCGCGACGTACCGTCACGAACTGCTCTCTCGATGTGGTTGGGGGTGCAGATGGCTACTCGTCCGGGCCGCCGTAGGCCTTCGGGCGCTCGTAGTCCCCGAGGATCTCGGCCAGCGCCAAGGGCCGCGCGGCCTCCGCGTGCCGACCGGCTCGCTGGAGCGTCCGGCCGAGCAGCAGGTGCGCGTACCCGTCGGTGGGTGACTCCTCGATGAGCCCGCGCACGACCTCCTCGGCGCGCCCGAACTGCGCCGAATGGAAGTACGCGCGGGCCAGGTAGGTGCGCAGGTCAGTCGTCGAATGCAGAACGGGCTGCTCGCCATCGGCCGCGACAGCCTCGGCGGACTCGGCGGACTCGACCTCGGCCAGCAGCTCGGCGAAGGCCGCGGCCGCTGCGAGATGGTCTCCGCGCTCGAAGAGGCCCCGGGCCCAGGCATAGCGCAGGCTGAAGGGCGTCGAGGTGGCGTTCATGCCGTCCAGAACGCCGGATCCGCCCGCGACATTCCGGAGGCCGACGGGTCCGGACCGGGCGGGTGTTCGACCCCGGGGTGGCTACTCGTAGTGCGGTGGCCGTTGCTCCCGGAGCCACTGGTCACGCGCTGTGACGTCCGCAGCCTCGCCCCAGCCACGGTCCGTGTCGTCCCGGGTCGGCCCGTACGCGACGCCCGCCAGCCCGTCGCTGGACGACACGTCCCCAGCCGACGACTCGCCGCCGGCCGGCTCGTCGGTGGACGACTCCGCCGTGCCCTTCCGAAAGACCCGTCGCCGCCGACGACGACCCGGGACCGCCTCGTGCTCGGCCTGGGCAGCTGACCCGTTCTGCCCGCCCGCAGACCCCTCAGGGACCTTCCGGCCGGCGTCGGGGCCCTCGGTCGGTGTCGCCAGAACGGAGCCCTCGCTGTGCGCGCTCCCCTGCGGCTCGGCCTGCGTGGCCTCCGGACTCACGGGCGGGCGGCGGTCGTCGCGGGCCACGCGCACGATGCGGGACATCTCGCGGGCGGGGTCCCGGAACACGTCCGTGGTCCAGACCCGCAGGTGCACCCAGCCCAGCCGGGTCAGCTGCTCGGGACGCAGCCGGTCCCGGTCACGGGTGCTGCGCATGGCGGCGTAGCGCCGTCCGTCCGTCTCGACCGCGACGAGGACGCGGCCGCGGTGGTAGGGGTCCTCGATCGCGAGGTCGATGCGCTGGTCGGCCGTGCCGTAGTCCTCGTGCACGACGAACCCCTCGCGGCGCAGCCGCACGGCGAGGTCGTGCCGCAGTGCGTCGCGAGCGGGCTCCCGCGCCGGAGCCGCGGTGCTGGGCAGGGAGGCTCCCTTCGACTCGGCGTAGGCGAGGAAGTCGCGCAACATGACCGCCCCCTGGGCCTTGAGCCGCGACGGGTCGAGGTCGGACGCTCGCAGCGCGGACACGACGGTCATCCGGGTGCGCGCCCGGGTGATGGCCACGTTGAGCCGGCGCTCGCCGCCCTCGATGTTGAGGGGGCCGAACCGGTGCAGCACCCGCCCGTGGGGGGTCTTGCCGTAGCCGATCGAGAGGATGATGGCGTCCCGCTCGTCGCCCTGGACCCGCTCGAGGTTCTTGACGAAGAAGTGCTCGTCCCGATCGGGACCGAAGAAGGCCGTGACGTCGGGGGCGTCGCGCAGCGCGGCGGTGATGGCTTCCTCGAGTCGGTCGGCGTGCTTGATGCCGAGGGCGATCACCCCGAGGGACTCGGTGGGCCGACGTCGGGCGTGGTCGAGGACGAGGCTGACCACCCGCTCGACCTCGGCCGTGGTGGACTCGATGCTCTGCGCACCGGGCTGCACGACGGCCTGGCCGTCCACGGGCTCGAAGGTGAGCGCCGACTCGACCGCCGTCCCCGGGAAGGTCGTGAGGCCACCGGCATAGACCGCCGCGTTCGCGAAGGCGATGAGGCGTTCGTCGCGGCTCCGGTAGTGCCAGGTGAGCTTCCGCGTGGGCAGGGCTGCGGCGAGCACGTCGAGAACCGACTCGAACCCCTCGGTGAGGACCTCCTCCTCCGGCTCGGACGACCCTTCGTCGTCGGAGACCACGGTGAAGAAGTTCGTCGGCGGCAGCTGCCGTTCGTCGCCGGCGACGACGACCTGCCGTCCTCGGGAGACCGCCGAGATCGCCTGGGCCGGCTGGACCTGCGAGGCCTCGTCGAAGATGACGACGTCGAACCAGCGGCCGGGGGGCAGGGTGGAGGCCACGACGAGCGGGCTCATCGCCCAGCACGGCTTGATCGCGGTCAGCGCGGCGGACGCCGCGGGCATCAGCTCGCGGAGAGGCTTGTGACGCCGGGCCCGGCCTGCCTCGGCCCGCACGAGCGCCTCTTGGGCGGGGTGGTCGGCGAGCACCTCGCGGATGTTGCGGGCCACCGCCTCGCGAACCCGGGGCACGGTGGCCCGGAGGTGGGCGCGGTCGGCGGCGGCGTACTCGTCGGCGATGCGACGCAGCCCCTCACCGTCGTGCGCGCCGTAGGCCGGGTCGCGCAGGCTGATCTCCTGGGCCAGGGAGGCCCACCAGACGAGGTCGACCTCGGCGGGCACGGCGGCCGGAGAGACCCCCCGGGCGTTGAGGTCGTCGATGAGCGGCCCGAGCCCAGCGGCCCGGAGGTCGTCGAGGACCGTCGTGACGTGCGGGAGGACGGAGACGCGGTCGGGCCGGGCCGCGAGCGCCGCCAGCCGGCTGCGGAGGTCGGCCAGCGAGAGCTCGGTGAGCGGCTGCTGACCTTCGGCGGGGCTCCCCTGCGCCGGCAGTCGCTGCTCGAGCCAGTGGAGGTCCGCGAGGAGCCGGCCGTGCACCTCGAGGGCTTCGCCGAGTCGCGGGGAGATGGTGGGGCGACCGCCGCCACCGACGAGCGAGAACCACTGCCGCCGTTGCTCCCGGGCCGAGACGAGCTCACCGTGCAGGTCCTGCGGTGGGCGGCCCGGACGGAGCAGCCGTCTGGCCTGCTGCCGCACCTTCCAGCGGGTCAGCCAGCCCATGTCGATGCCACGCTCGGCACGCCAGTCGCGGGTCGCGGTCGCAGCGATGTGCTCGTCGAGCGGGACGTCGAAGACCTCGGGCCGGAAGACCTCCAGCGTGTGCCGCACGGCCGCCATCGTCTCCAGGGCTGACTGCCAGTCGGCGAGGGATCCCGCGGCGGGCACGTGGGACTCCCCGAGGATCGCGCCGAGCCGCGCGGCCGCCTCGTCGAGCTCGGTCGTGCTGTAGCGGGTCGTGATGTCGAGCGCCTTGGCGGCTTCGTCGGGGGTCAGGATGCGGGCTCCGAACCATGGGTCGTCCCCGTCCTGGGACCAGGCTCCCAGCCCGGCGGCGTCGCGCAGGCGGCCGGCCAGGTCACGGATCCGCTCGCGCCCCAAGCTCGCCAGGGTCGGCCCGTTGAGCCGGATCCGAGAGGTCGGGGACGGCTGACGGGTGGCCAGCTCGGCCAGGGCCTCCTGCACCTGGTGCACCGAGACCCCCCACGGGTCACGCACGGCGTGCATGGCCCGCAGGTGCGCCACCAGACGGGCGCGCCGGTCCCTGAGGACCGACACCGGGATGTCCGGACCGCCGGCGTCCGGAGCCGACACGTCCAGACCGGGCACGTCACGGTCCTCTCGCACGGCCCACTCCAGGGTGCGGGCGAACTGCTGGGCCGCTGCACGGCGGTTGGTCATGCCGTCGTAGGCATCGAGGACGAGGTCGCCCAGGCCGAGTCGGTCGAGCCGCCCGAGGACCGCGTCGATGGCGGCGCGCTTCTCCGCGACGAAGAGGGTGGACTTGCCCTCGGCCGCGAGCGTGGCGATGAGATTGGCGATGGTCTGTGACTTGCCCGTGCCCGGTGGTCCCTTGATGACGAGGTGGGCGCCGGCCCGCACCGCGTCGATCGCCGCGTGCTGTGACGAGTCGGCGTCGAGGACGAGGTGCTCGTGCTCCGGGTCAGGCTCGGGGCCGGCGTCGGGCACCCGCAGCCGCACGGCCGCCAGGGCCGACTCGTCTCCGGCCAGCGCGGCGACCACGTCGTGGTCGGCGAGGGACGCGCCCTGCAGGGCCAGGTCGGCGACCATCGGCAGCTTGGCGTAGGAGAAGGTGCCCACGACGAGCCGGGGTGCGATGGCGAGGTCCGGCACCTGGCTGCACACCGACTGGAGGGCCGCGTAGACGGGATAGGGGTCGAAGGTGTCGCCGCGGGTGGCGAGGTCGGCGAGCGCCTCGCCGTCGACCTCGATGGCCTGCTCGGACCGCAGGTACTCGATGAGGACCGGGTTGAACTCGACCTCCGGCCCGAGGACGATGTCGAAGTCGTCCTGCGCCGGACCGGTCGGCCGCAGCTCGAGGGGCCACAGCAGGACGGGGGCCGCTGGGGGCCGCGGTGCGCGGGCCACGGTCCACGTCGCCATGCCGATGGCGAGGAAGCCCGCGGCGATGCCGCGCTCCTCCTTGAGCTCCTGGGCCTTGGCACGGATCGCCCGGGCGCGTCGCCGGGCCTCCGCGAGCGCAGCGGGCTCACGCATGAGGTCGGACAGGCGCGTCCTGCGGCCGGCGAGGAGCATCGAGACGCCGCCGGGGTGGGCCGTGGTGAGGTCAAGGGTGCCGGAGGGCAGGTCGCGGTACCAGAGCAGGGTGTTGCGCCCGCCGAGGTCGACGAGCGAGCGCTGCCACGTCTTGACCGCCGCTGCGACCCGGTCGGCGCGTGGGTCCCCCGACGTCGACTCCGCCGGCGAGGCGGCGGGTCGTGGGGCGTCGGTCATTCCTGCAGGCTAACCAAGAAGCCGAGCGGAATGGCCACCGGCTGGCGGCACAACCTCGACCGATGAATGCCGTATGCCGCTGAGCCGGCCCCGCGCGGACGGTGGCGTCCGCGCGGGGCGAGCCCAGCGGCATACGACTCTCTTTCAGTTGAGCAGGTGGTCGAGCACGCGGCCCATGACGGCGGCGCGGCCCGCGGAGCCGGTCACCCCCTCCAGCCCGAAGCCCATCAGCACGGTGTCCGGGGTCGAGATCGCGGCGCCGACCGGGAACCCCGAGGCGTCGGTGACGATCCAGTCGTTCGCGTTGGCGCCGCTGCCCGACGGTGCCCCGCTGACGGCCCAGCCGTCGAGCCCCGCCTCGAAGGACGTGCTGCCCTCACCGGTCGACACGACGACGTCGTCGACGAAGACGCCCAACCCCTGGACCGCCCAGTCGCTGACGTAGGCGATGGAGACCTCGACCTGACCACCGGCGTAGCCGGACAGGTCCACCGACCACTGCTGCCACCCGCCCGAGTTGCCGCTCGCGGCGTTCCACGCACCGGTGGTGCCGGTCGCGGTGCAGGCCCCGGTCTCGCTGTCCCACGTCTGGTAGTGGTCGAGCTGGGGGTGCAGGTCACGCCAGCCCTCTGGGCAGCTGTCTCCGGTCGACGTGCTCGTGTGTCCGTTCTGGTCCGGCAGGGTCGTCCAGTCGTCCTGGCCGGCCGTGCGGGCCTCGATGAAGAGGTGGTCCCACGCCGGCTCGGTGTCGTAGGAGGTCCAGAACGAGAGGGTGGCCCCACCCGCGGGCACGGTGACGGTGCGGGTCAGGCGCTTGTAGGAGATGTCAGCGATCTGGGAGTAGGCGTACTGCGTCCCCGTGTGCGGGGCGTACGGCCCACCCGGCTTGTCCCACACGGCCGAGGGCCAGCTCTCGAACTCCTTGAACTGCTCGACCGGCAGGATGCCGCTCGTCGCGACGTAGGACATCGTGTCGTCCTGGTTCTTGGCGCTCTGCGGCCCGTTGAGCCCCCAGGTCAGCCCGGTGAACGGGTCGTCGACGCCGTTCAGGGCGAAGGCCTTGCCGTGGGCGTCGAGGCCGTCGCCCTCGACGGCGACGTAGCCGCCGAACCAGTACTGCAGCACGTCGTTGGTCCCGTCGCCTGAGCCGGCGAGCAGGAGGCAGCGACGCTCGTCGACACCCGCCGGGAGCGGCACGCAGGCGATCTCTCCCTTGGGGTCGTAGAGCTGGCCACCGACGTTGCCGGTGTACTGGTTGCCGGCGAAGTCGCTCGTGTAGGCGACCCTGCCGCCCTCGTTGAGATAGGCGCGGAACTCGAGCATCTCGTCGAGCGCGAGCCGGTCGACGTTGCCCGGCCCACGTCCGCGGGTGCGGGTGACGATGTCGTCGCCGGAGTACCAGATCGCCGCGTCGTAGTGGCTCAGCACGCCGAGCAGGTCGGGCGCGGTGCGGCCCCGCGCGTCGACGTCGTAGACATCGGCCGCGACGCCGTTGGCCTTGAGCGCGTCGAGGTAGGAGGTGAGGTAGTGCGGGCCGGTCCCCCGCTGGAGCGGGGACGCGCCGGTGTAGTCCTCGGCTGCCACGACGACGACGCGGTTGCCCGTCTCGGACACGGCCCGGTAGGTGAACGACGGGCTGGTCTCGCCGCCGCCCTCGAACCACACCGTGACCGAGTCGCCGGGGCTGGTCCCCGTGACGACACCCCGCATCTGCCGGTAGTGCTTCGCTGCCGGTGAGTATCGCTCTCCCCCACCCCATTCGGAGGTCGTGGCGGACTGCACGGCGCCGCCGTTGACCTGCCACTTCACCGTGACCGCCCCGAGGCTGCGCTTCGCGATGACGGCGACGGGCTGCGGGTCGCCGTACGAGTAGTCGAAGGTGAGGTCGGCGTGCGGGTTGCCGCGCTTGTAGGGGTCGTCGCTCTCCAGGTAGAAGGGCAAGGTGTCGATCCCGAGCACGGAGGCCGGGTCGTCAGGGTCGACGGCCGACTGCGCCACGGACTGGGCGAAGGGCAGGTTGCGCTCGAACTCCTCCTGCACGAGGGCCTCGTCGTCGGGGAAGACGAAGCCGCACCCGTCGCAGCCGGCCGACAGCTCAGGCGTCCAGGCGAGGGCGCCCGTCGCGACGTGGGCGTAGTCGGTCGTCTCACCGTTGGTGACGTAGAGGACGTCGGAGCTGAGGCCCGGGTGGAAGTCCTTGATCGCGGGCTCGTCGAGGTTGCCGGACATCGCGTAGTAGATCGGGTCGTCCGCGGTCGGCGTGCCGATCTGCCAGCCCTCGGCGTAGAGCAGCCACTGGCCGTTGGAGTGGTAGTTGACCTGGAACGCGAACCCGATCCGATCGAGGAGTCCCTTCATGGCCGCCGTCTCCGGCTCGGACACCGGTGCGGTGCCGCGGTAGGTCTCGCTCGACCGGATGGACGACGAGCCCTCCTCGTCGTAGCCCCAGTGGTTGGGGAAGTTGCGGTTGAGGTCGACGCCGTCACCAGTGGTGATCTGGCCGTCGCCGTTGTTGTCGCGCAGGTTCTTCCGCCAGAGGCGTTCGACGTCGAACGTGTACTGGTAGCCGTCGGGGTTGGCGACGGGGACGAACCACAGCTCGGTCGTCTGCAGCAGCGTGCGCACGGCAGGGTCGTTGGCCCGCCAGCGGTCGATGTACCAGTTCATCAGCCGCCGGTCGATCTCGGTGGAGATCCACTCGCGGGCGTGCTGCGTCGCGCTGTAGAGCACGGCCGGGCGGCTCCCGTCGGCGATGCCGTTGGCGCCCTGGGTCAGCTTGATGGCGAGAATGTCGCGGCCCTGGAGGGTCGTGCCGATCCTGACCAGCTTGGCGACCTGCGGGTTGGCTGCCGCGGCCTGGACGAGCTGGTCCTTGATGCCTCCGGGCTCGTCCCAGGAACGCCACACCGTGAAGCCACCAGCAGCCTCCGCAGCGGCGAACTCCTTGACGGTCTGCCCGCCCTTGACCCGCGTCAGCTGCGGGTCCAGGCCCTGCTTGCGCAGCTGGTCACGCTGGGCCGCGGTGAGGATCAGCTCGACCTGGATCCCTGTCGCGCTCGTCTGGCGCCCCTCGTGGACGTCATGGCCCTGCCTGGCGAGCTCGGCCAGCTGGTTGGGCGTGACGACGGCCGTGTAGGCGTCGAGGTCACCGCCGCCTGGAGGGCTGCTCGACGCCGTCGGCGTGAGCCCCACGAGGAGCGCCGCCACCATCGCCGAGACCACTGTGAACACACGCAGACGCCGCATTGCATCCCCCTGCAGTTCTGAGCCAACTTCCGTGGCGAAGTGACCCAGATCACACTGCCACTGTCGCGCGTGTCGCGCCACCCCCACTTTCGGGACAACGCAGACGATGCCGTATGCCGCTCAGCCGGCCCCCGGGTCAGCTCACCTGCGAGCGGGGCGGGCTCAGCGGCATACGGCACCGTGTTCTTGTGCGTCCCCGCAGATGAGCTGCGGGAGCGTCTCCGCCAGCCAGGCGATGGTGCGGTCGTGCGACCAGCCCCGGTCGGAGACGAACTCCGTGTGCATCGCGGGGGACGCGATGGCCACGAGGATGTCGGTGGCTGCGTCAATGTCGAGGCCGTGCCTGAGCGGGCCCTTGGCGGCGGCCAGCTCAATGACGTCCCGGTAGGTCGCAGCCCTGAGCGCGTCCCCCGCTGCCGCGTCCGCGGCGAGCTCGGGGTCGGTCGTCGCGCCGGCCCGCTGGGACAGGAGGAGGGGACCCGCTCGTTCGAAGATCTCGCCACTGCCGAGGACGAAGCTGCGGACCACCCCGGCAGCCGTCGACTCCCCCACCAGCGCGGCGTACCACTCCGTGTCCGGCGGAGCCACCCTCCCCTCGCCGAGGACGGCGACCGCGATCAGCGCCGACATGAGCTTCGCCTTGGTGCCGAAGGCGAAGTAGAGCATCTGCACCGAGACGTTCGCGCGCTCAGCGATCGTCGCCATGCGCGCGGCGTGGTAGCCGTTGGCCACGAACTCCGCCCGCGCAGCGGCGAGGATCCTGCGGCGGGTGTCTCGGGCCCGCTCGCCGCGCGTCTGTTTCGCGGCGCTGCCGCTCTTGACGGAACCGTTCACGGGGTCGACACTACTTTAAGTCATCACTAGTGATGACTTAAAGTGACCGGCGACACCATTGCCACGTCAGGACAGGAGACGGCGATGAAGGTTCTGGTCGCCTCGCAGGCCGTGGACGGCCACTTCAACCCGATGACCGGCATCGCCAAGCACCTGCAGCTGTCCGGTCACGACGTGCGGTGGTACACGGGAGCGACGCTCGCACCCCGCGTCGAGGCCCTCGGCATCCCCTTCTACCCCTTCGTACGCGCGGTGGAGCACACCGCGGACAACCTCGATGAGCTCTACCCCGAACGGGCCCGGCTCAAGGGTCCTCGCGCGGTGCGATTCGACGGGGACAAGATCATGGTCAGCAACGTGGGGCACTTCTTCTCTGACATCAAGGACATCCGGGAACGCTTTCCCTTCGACGTTCTCCTCCTCGATGGCAGCGTCTACGTTCAGCGACTGGTCCGGCAGGGCCTCGACGTGCCGGTCGTCTCGGTCATCGCCATCTCCAACATGGAGAGGGATCCCTGGGTGCCACCGCTGTTCATGGGGCTCAAGCCCGCGACAGGCCGGCGCGGACGACTGCGTGACAGGGCCCTGACTCGGCTGTCGGACCTGCTCATCCTCGGCCTGGGCCAGCGGCACTACGTCCAGATCCTCGCCGACCACGGGATCCGCGTCCCCAAGGGCATGATCCTCACCGACGAGCCCTACACGATGTCGAGCGTTGTCGTGCAGACCGGCACGGAGTCGTTCGACTACCCGCGGTCGCGCACCAACCCGCGGGTGCGCTACGTCGGGCCGCTGATCCCGCACCCTTCAGGGCAGCGGGCGCCGGCCACAGTGGACTGGTCCAGTGACTTCGAGCGGACGGTGGTCGTCACGCAGGGCACGGTCGACAATGTCGATCACGACCAGCTGATCGTCCCCACCATCGAGGCCCTGAGAGACTCCGGCACTCACACGCGGCTGCTCGTCGCAACCGGGGGGTCAGGGACAGCGGAACTGCGGCGCCGCTACCCCCAGGACAACGTGGTCGTCGAGGACTACCTCGACTTCGGCGAGGTGCTCGACCACGCCGACGCCTACGTGACGAACGGCGGATTCGGCGGCGTGCTTCAGAGCCTGGTCCACGGGGTGCCGTTGGTCTGTGCCGGCATCAAGGCCGGCCGGAACGACGTTGCGGCGCACGTGGACTACCACGGCCTTGGCATCGACCTACGGACGGAGACCCCGAAGGCGGCTGCTATCCGGGCCGCCGTCGACCGCGTCTGTGTCGAGCCTTCGTTCCGGCAGCGAGCGGCAGAGTTTCGTGAGGAGATGCGGACGCTCGACCCGCTGGAGACCGTCCGGGAACTGGTCGAGGGGCTCGCGCCGGTGACCTCGACGTCGCCCGCAGCCGATTCGGAACGGGGCGGGGCGACCTGACAGAATGGCCGGGCTGTCCCGCCCTCGTAGCTCAGGGGATAGAGCACCGCTCTCCTAAAGCGGGTGTCGCAGGTTCGAATCCTGCCGGGGGCACTTGAGCCCGCAGGGCTCTTACCTGCGCAGATGCAGGCGTCAGGGCTGAGAGTCTCACGCACAAGTGTCGTTTCTGAGACGAAATCAGTCGTTCGCTCCGCCCTGAGTTTGTTCACTTGCTGCCCTCAGTCGGGGCGGCGCGTCGCTGACCTGGGGTGATGCGATCGAGTTGGTGCGTTTTCACGCACTAATCGGTGCCGTCTAGGGTCGCTGTGTGGCGTTCATCAGGCGGGTGCCGACGGCGTCGGGAGCGACGGCGGTGCAGATCATGCAGTACGTCGGGGGGCGTCAGCGAGTCATCAAGCATGTGGGGTCGGCGCACACCGAGGCTGAGCTGGGCGTGCTGCTGGGGAAGGCGCGTGAGTTGTTGGAGGACCCGGCCCAGGGGTTGCTGGACCTCGACGTCGAACCGACGCTGCCGGTCGCTCGGCTCGTCACGCAGCCTGCCGAGCCGGCGCTGTTCAAGATCGGCGAGGCGCCCGCGGCCGAGGTGGGACGCGACGGGCCGGGACGGGTGGTGGACACAGACTGCCGCCTGCTGTTCGAGGCCCTCGCCGCCGTGTACGCCGACCTCGGGTTCGACGTCCTCGGGGACGAGGTGTTCAGGGACCTGGTGATCGCCCGGGTGGTGGAGCCGACGTCCCTGCTGGACATGGGTCGGGTGCTCACGGAGCTGGGCCGGAGCCCGGCCAGCTACTCGACGATGCGCCGGACGCTGGTCCGCGCCGAGGAGCGCGGGTACCGCGACCGGGTGGCGACGGCGTGTTTCGCGCACGCGGCCAGCACCGGGGATGTGAGCCTGATTCTGTATGACGTCACGGTGCGCCGTGAGGCGCTTGTTGTTCGAGCGGAGGTGAGAGACCTTTGCCTGATTCCCTGCCGTAGCAGGGGGTTTGAAGCTGGGGGCAGCCTGACCGGAGAGACGTCCGGGAGGGCGGGAGCAGCCCCGACAAAGTCGTGTCGCGTCAGCACCGTTGGATGGCGTGGGTGCGGCGAGCATGCCGAAGAGGTATACGCGAGGAACCGGTGTCATCACCTGTCTTGACGTACTACCGCCTCAAACCCAGTGGATATGGGGCGGGCGCGGTCGGCCACCTGCCGGCGTTAGGGGTGGGTGGACTGTCCGGGGCACGAGTTACATGTCCCGGGCGGGTCGGCGGCGAAATGACTACGGAGTAGTCGTCGACGAGTGCCGCAGGCAGATAGCCGGGTGCCTCCTTCGGTGAGCGAACAGCGAGTGAACACGGGAAGGTCCTTGGACCTGCCATCAAGGATCGCGCGGTCAGCGGTCGGGGTGGCTGGGTGCGTCGTCCACCGATCGGATCAAGGACTGGCGGAGCCGCCGTAGTACTGCGAGTCCGGGAGAGCCGGTCACATCGGGAAGGGCGGCAGCGAGGATGGATAGGAGGTGCTGCGATGGCGCGAGAGGCGTTGGTGAACTCCGACGAGCCCTCGTTGATGGACATCATCTTCGGGCGGGTAGCGCGGACGCAGGTCAAGTATCACCGGTGGGCCAAGACCGACCGCAACGCGCGGTTCGGGGACTTGTTCAACCTGGTGTCACACCCGGACTACCTGTTGGTGGCTTGGGAGCATGTGGCACGCAACAAAGGGGCTCGCACCGCTGGGGTTGATGGCGTCACCGTGCGTCAGATCCGTCAGCGGGGCGAGGTCGGGGTGTTCCTTGCGGGGATCGCCGCGAGCCTGAGAGATGGAACGTATCGACCGGCGCCGGTGCGGCGGGTACTGATCCCCAAGCCGGGCGGCAAGTCCCGCCCGCTGGGGATCCCGACCGTGACCGACCGGGTGGTGCAGCAGTCGCTCAGGATGGTGCTGGAGCCGATCTTCGAGGCCGACTTTCTGCCGGTCTCCTACGGGTTCCGGCCCAAGCGGCGGGCCCATGACGCGGTCGCTGAGATCCATTTCTATGCCGGCCGGGGCTACCGGTGGGTGCTGGACGCGGACATCGAAGGATGTTTCGACCACATCGACCACACGGCCCTGCTGGGGCTGGTGCGGGAGCGGATCAAGGACAAGAAGACCGTGGCGCTGGTTCGCGCGTTCCTCAAGGCCGGGGTCCTGAGTGACCTCGGTTTGGAGGCCGCGGCCGGTGAGGGCACCCCGCAGGGCGGGATCATCTCGCCGCTGCTGGCCAACATCGCCCTGTCCGTACTGGATGAGGCGATCATGGCCCCGTGGGCACAAGGCGGTGACCAGTCGACCCAGACTGGCCGCGCCAAGCGCCGCTACCACGGGCTGGGCAACTGGCGGATCGTGCGCTACGCGGACGACTTCGTCATCATGACCAACGGCAGCCGGGATGACGTACTGGCCCTGAAGGAACAGGCCGCCGAGGTGTTGGCGCGGGTCGGGCTCCGGTTGTCGGAGTCAAAGACCCGGGTCACGCACCTGAGCGAGGGGATCGACTTCCTCGGCTTCCACATCCAGTGGAGGAAACGCCGGGGAGGCGGGAAGTGGTGCTGCATGGTCTTCATCGCCGACAAGGCGTTCGCGAGGATCAAGACGACCATCCGCAACCTGACCCCTCGCCGGTCACCACGGCCCCTGACGGACGTGATCATCGAGGTCAACGCGGCGCTGCGTGGCTGGGCGTACTACTTCCGCCACGCGATCGCCGGGCGACGGTTCTCCTTCCTCAGGTACTTCACCTGGCGAAGGTTCGTCGCGTGGCAACGCGAGCAGCACCGCTGGAACTGGTCCAAGGTCAAACGATGGCTCCGCCGCCCCGACGGCAGCTGGAGAACCATCGCGACCGAGGACGCGGTCCTGTTCGACCCCACCAAGGTGCGGATCGAGCGCTACCGGTACCGCGGGAGGCAGATCCCCAGCCCTACGACCCGGCCACGGCCGCCTGACCGGCATCACCTCGTGGAGAGCCCGTTGCGTTGAGAGGCGCACGGCGGGTTCGGCGGGCGGTCCGGGGAAACGGAGCGACAGCAATGCGCCACCGCGCCCCGGGCCGACCCAACACGTTGTACTTCGAGGCCGAGAAGGAGGACGACCTGCGCAAGGTCGGCTATTCCAAGGAGCGACGGGTCGACCCTCAGATTGTGGGCTCCTCTGACCCTTCCGTGGGTGGTTCTCGGGCTGGCTGAACGGGGGCACGCCGTTCCCGCATAGGTTTTGGGCTGTCTAAAGGTCCAGAACCATTGGAGCGGAGAACGGCGTGCGTGATGCCAGCCTATGGCGTGCCCTGTTGGGCGTCGACAAGACGGTCATCGAACAGGTCGAGTTCGACGAGGACGAGCAGCTGCTGGTCGCGCAGGTGCGTCCTCGGAGTCGGGCTCGGAGCCGGTGCGGGGTGTGTGGACGGTCGTGTCCGGGCTACGACGGCGGTGAGGGCAGGCGGCGGTGGCGGGCGTTGGATCTGGGCACCGTCCAGGTGGTGCTGGAGGCGGACGCGCCTCGCGTCTCGTGCCGTCAGCACGGGGTGGTTGTCGCGGCGGTGCCGTGGGCGCGGCACGGGGCGGGGCACACGTACGCGTTCGACGAGCAGGTCGCGTGGCTGGCCACGCAGGCCTCGAAGACGACCGTGACGCAGCTGATGCGGATCGCCTGGCGCACGGTCGGGTCGATCATCACGAGGGTGTGGGCCGACACCGAGAGGCAGTTCGACCGGTTCGCCGGTCTGAAACGGATCGGGATCGACGAGATCAGCTACAAGCGCGGTCACCGGTACCTGACCATCGTGGTCGACCACGACAGCGGCCGACTGGTGTGGGCCGCGCCCGGGCGGGACAAGGCCACCCTGCACGCGTTCTTCGACGCCCTCGGTGAGCAGCGTTGCGCCGCAGTCACGCACGTGTCCGCGGACGGCGCGGACTGGATCGCCAAGGTCGTCACCCAGCGGTGCCCGCAGGCGGTCCGCTGCGCTGACCCGTTCCATGTCGTCTCCTGGGCCACCGACGCGCTCGACGAGGTGCGCCGGGACGCGTGGAACCAGGCGCGTGGCGCGGTCACCCGGCGCCGGGCGGGCCGGGCCAGCGGCCACGCGAAGGACCTCAAGGGGGCCCGGTACGCGTTGTGGAAGAACCCGGGCAATCTGACCGAGAAGCAGCAGGCCAAGCTCGCGTGGGTGGCCAGGACCGACCCGCGGCTCTACCGCGGATACCTGCTGAAGGAGGGCCTGCGGCTCGTCTTCCAGCTGCCCCACCAGCAGGCTGCCGAAGCGCTCGACCGGTGGGTCGCGTGGGCCCGACGGTGCCGCATCGAGGCGTTCGTGACCCTGCAGCGACGCATCGTCAAACACCGCGACTCCATCCTCGCCGCGATCGAGCACGGCCTCTCGAACGGTCGTATCGAGTCGGTCAACACGAAAGTCCGCCTGATCACGCGCATCGCATTCGGGTTCCGCTCGCCAGAGTCCCTGATCGCCCTGGCCATGCTCAGCCTCGGCGGTCACCGCCCCGTCCTGCCCGGCCGGAACTGACCCACGGATCAGTCAGTAGAGCCAGATTGTGGTGGGGCTGCTGGTCGACCGTCGCGGATTCCCTTTAGAGGTAGGCTGTTTCGAGGGAAACAAGGCAGAGACCGCGACGATCATCCCAGTCATCAAGGCCTTCCAGGCCCGCCACGGCCTGGTCGACATGGTCGTGGTCGCCGACGCCGGGATGCTGTCCGCCTCGAACCTGCGGGAGCTGGACGAGGCCGGCCTGCGCTTCATCGTCGGGTCCCGCGCGGTCAAGGCCCCGCTCGATCTGGCCTCGCACTTCCGCTGGCACGGCGACGCGTTCACCGACGGGCAGATCATCGACACCCTCACCCCGAGGACTGGGCGCAGGAGTGAGAACAACCCGATGGTGCGCGCCGAACCGGTCTGGGACCCCGCCAGCCATCCCGGGTCGTGGCGGGCGATCTGGGCGTACTCGGCCAAGCGCGCGGTCCGCGACGGGCGGACCCTGACCTTGCAGGAGAACCGAGCCAAGGCAGTGGTCGCCGGGGAGAAGGCCGCCCGCACGCCACGGTTCGTCAAGACCAGCAACGGCACCCGCAGCCTGGACGAGGCCGCCCTGGCCCGAGCCCGCCGCCTCGCGGGCTTGAAGGGGTACGTGTCGAACATCAGCGCCGAGGTCATGCCCGCCGGGGAGGTGATCGGGTCCTATCACGACCTGTGGCACGTCGAGCAGTCCTTCCGCATGAGCAAGACCGACCTGAGGGCTCGGCCGATGTCATGCCGACGTCGGCATTAGATCGGTTATGCCGACCTCCGGGTTATGCCGACCACTGGGGTGGGGGTGCAGGTCAGCGGCTCGGGAGGAGCCAGAAGGTCGGCATAGTGATCGGCGGCGTGATGCTCGGGATCTCTACCCCGAGGAGGCGGCCATGGCCGATGTGGATGTCAATCGTGCGGACCCGTTGGAGGCTTGGGCTGAGCCATTGGAGGCTTGGCTGGGCGACTCGCGGATCTCGAAGGATCGGGCGCGCCGTGCGGTGCTGGCGTTCGGCCGGCTCTCGGCCTGGATGACCGGCCGGGGGCTGGGCGCTGAGGATGTCGACGAGGACGTCATCGACGCGTACATCGAGCTCGAGCGGCAGCGATCGGGCAGCACGGTCCCGGCAGCTGCTCAGTATCTGCCGTTGGTCAAGCGGTTCCTGGCCGCCCGGGGCGTGCTGGTGCTGCGGCCACCGGTAAGCCGTGCTCGGCACGGTCGCCCGCGGTTGAGCGGAGGTCCGCTGGATGAGCTCGTCCTGGACCTGGTGGCGTGGTTGCGGGATCAGGGGTACGCGCCCGGCACCGCGACGTCGGTGGCGTGCACGGCGGCACGGTTGAGCAACTGGATGGCCCGGCAGGGCTTGGGCGCTCGGGATCTCGACGACGCGCTGCTGACCCGGTTCGTGGCCTCGCAGGCGAGGGGTCGGCGCCGTCATCCTTCCTCGGTGCGACGGATCGTGACGGTTCGCAAGTTCCTCCTGGCCACCGGCCTGATCACCGCGCCACTGCCACCACCGCCATCCCGCTCGCCGTCGGAGCAGCTGCTGCAGGAGTGGACCGAGCACCTTCGTACCCGGCGCGGCGTCAGCCAAGGGTGGGCGACCGAGGCCCGCCGATTTGCCGCAGGCTTCCTTGCCGAACTACCCGTCGACCCGGACGGGCAGCGGCTGTGGGACGGGGTCGACGCGGCCACGGTGAACCGGTACGTCACCCGGCACGGCGAGGGGTACTCGCTGTCCTCGCGCCGTCATCTGGTCTCGTCGATGCGGGGGCTGCTGGACTGGGCGTTCCTGACCGGCAGGCTGGACCGGGCGATCTCCGCCGGCGTGCTGCGGCCGGCCCCAGCGGTACCGGGCCTGCCACGAGCGCTGAGCGCGGCGCAGGTGCAGGCGCTGATCGCGGCCGCGGACACGAGCACGCCGGCGGGCCGGCGGGACCGGGCGATCGTGGTCCTGATCAGCCGGCTCGCGCTGCGCGCCGGGGAGGTCGCCGCCTTGGCGTTGGACGAGCTGAACTGGCACGCCGGCACGCTGGTGGTCCACGGCAAGGGCGGGCGGGTCCTGACCCTGCCGATCCCGACCGACGTCGGGCAGGCACTGGTCGACTACCTGAGGGACGGACGCCCACCAGGGGCCGTGGACCGGGCCGTGTTCACCCGGCTCCGCCCGCCGCTGGTCGGGCTCAGCAGCAAAGGCATCTCCGGTGTCATCGCACACCTGGCCACCGAAGCGGGCCTGGGCACGGTGCACGCGCATGCCCTGCGGCACACCGCCGCGACCGCGGTGCTCGCCGCCGGCGGCTCGCTGATCGAGGCCCGCGCGCTGCTCGGCCACGCACGCACGGACACCACGATGGTCTACGCCCGGACCGACTTGGCCGCCTTGCGCGACCTGGTCACGTCCTGGGGGAAGGTGCCCGGGCCATGAGCACCCTGCACGAGCACCTGGACGAGTATCTGACGATGCGCCGCGCCTTGGGCTACGACTTGGCCAAGCTCGAGCATCTGGCCGGGCAGTTCTGCGACTGGCTCGCCGCGGCGGGCAAGGAGACGTTCACTACCGCCGACGCCGTCGAATGGGCGCGGCTGCCCGCCGGCGCGGACCCGCGCTGGTGGGGCATGCGGCTGGGATCGGTGCGCACCTTCGCGAAGTACCTGCACGCGACCGGTGTGGACGTGCAGGTCCCACCCGCGGGGATCCTGCCCGCCGGGCCACGACGCGCGGCGCCGTTCATCTACTCCCAATCCGACCTCGACGCGCTCGTGGACGCCTGCGGACAGGTGTTCACACGGCTGCTGCTTGCCGCGACGATGCGCACCGTGATCGGGCTGCTGGCCGCGACCGGGCTGCGGATCGGCGAGGCGCTGCGACTGACCACCGGTGACATCGACACCGTGGCCGGGGTGCTGCTGATCCGGGCGAGCAAACGCAAGGACCGGCTGGTCCCGGTGCACCCCTCCACCGTGGAGGCGCTCTTCGCGTACCGCGACCTGCCCGCGCGGGCCGCCGCCCACCCCGCCACCGGCGGGCCGCTGCTCGTCAGTACCCGTGGCACCGGCTACCAGCTCAGCACCATCGAAGCCCACTTCGCCCGACTCGCTACCGCCGCCGGGCTGCGACCACGCGGAGCCGCCCATCCCCGCCTGCACGACCTGCGGCATACCTTCGCAACAGCTCACATGGCAGCCGCCTACTCCCGCGGCGGCGACCCGCAGCGCACGCTGACATTACTGGCGACGTGGCTGGGGCACACCAGCACCGCGCACACGTACTGGTACCTGTCCGCATCCCCGGAACTGATGGCTCTGGCAGCGACCCGGCTCGAGCAACGGCAGGAGGCGCGGTCATGACTCTCCTGGCGCCCTCTCTGCAGTCCTACTTCACCGGCCACGCCTACGCCCGAAAGGGCCTGTCCCCGAATACGATCGCGGCCTACCGCGACACCTGGCGACTGCTCATCAAGTACCTCACGGCCAGCACCGGCGTCCACGCGGACAAGATCGACCTGGGCATGATCGACGCCGAGGCCATCACCACGTTCCTGGACCATCTCGAAGCCGACCGCGGAAACAGCGCCAGCACCCGCAACGCGCGCCTCACCGCGATCCGCGCGGTGCTGGCCGTGACCCTGCCCGACCATCCCGAGCATGCGGGCACGATCGCCCGAGTGCTGGCCGTCCCGACCAGGCGCGGCACCCCGCGGACGGTGCAGTTCCTCTCCGTCGAAGAGACGCAGGCGCTGCTGGACGCGCCGGATCCGAACACATGGACCGGGCGGCGCGACCGGGCCCTGCTGACCCTGGCGATACAGACTGGGCTGCGAGTCAGCGAGCTCACCGCCCTGACGACCAACGACATCCACACCGGCACCGGCGCGCACGTGACCTGCACCGGCAAGGGACGCAAGTACCGCGCCACCCCGCTGACCAGCATCACCCTGACCGTTCTGACCCCGTATCTGGCCGAGCGGGCCGCCCGGCCCGGCGCCGCGGCATTCCCCGGGCCGCGCGGACAGCACCTGTCCCGCGACGCGCTCGAGCGGCGACTGGCCAAACACGTGTCCACAGCCACAGAACACTGTCCGTCGCTAGGGGGCAAGCACGTCACGATGCACACCCTGCGGCACACCGCGGCGATGCGGCTGCTCCAAGCCGGTGTCGACGTCGCCGTCATCGCCCTTTGGCTCGGCCACGAGAACACTTCCAGCACCGACGTCTATCTCCACGCCGACATGACCATCAAACAGGCCGCGATCGACCGCACCCGAGATCCTCAAGTCACCCCGGGCACCTACACCCCAACGGCTGACGTCCTCGCCTTCCTCACCAGCCTCTGACTATGCCGACCTTCTGGCTCCTCCCGAGCCGCTGACCTGCACGTTCACACCCGGGGTCGGCATAACCGGGAGGTCGGCATAACCGCTGTTCGCCCGGAAGCGCGACGCGATCGAGGCTCACTTGACCATCGTGTTCACCGCGCTGGCCCTGTCCCGGGAGGCCCAAGCCCGCACCGGGCTGAGCATCCGCAGCCTCACCCGGCAGCTGCGCGCCCTTCGCTCAGCGACCATCGCGATCAACGGCACGACGCAAACCTTCCCCCCGGCTATCCCCGCCGATCAGCAGGTCGTCCTCGAGGCGCTCCACGGCCCGAAACTCACGCACTAAGCATTTGAACAAACTCAGGTCAGGACTGAGAGTCTCACGCACAAGTGTCGTTTCTGAGACGAAATCAGTCGTTCGCTCCGCCGAAATTCCGCCGGTTCGCGTGCTCGCAGAGCAGCCGTGACTACCGCTCCACCCCAGAGCGGGTGTCCACCCCAAAGGCCAGCCGACCACTGGCCCCGCGTACTCTGACGGGCGCGAGCCCGACCACGGAGCACACGATTCGCGGCAGGCCCGGTAAACGCCTCACCCTGATGACCGGGCGTCCGCCCGCGGAGCGGCAGATGCGCGCGTCGTCGCGGCCGATCGAGCGGCGTCAGAGAGATCCTGAGTCGGGCCAGTTGGACCAGTACGTGTTTGGTGCCTCGGTCGGGCGATATCGTGCCGGGTCGGCGGTTGCGAGGACCTCGGCCACCTGGCGATAGACCTCGCTCTGACTCGGCTTGGTCTCAAAGAGGTCGGGCTGGTGCCATTCCTCCAGCCTCAGGATCTCCGGAATGTCCGTCGGGATGCGGCGGCGCAGCTCGACATCGTCCGCCAGCAGGAGATGGCGGTGGCTCGGAACGAGTCGGCGGAACATCGCCGACAGCTCTTCGCCGGGTTGGGCGGACAGGCGGATGCGACTTCCTCGTACGACGACGTCCGCTCCGGTGGCCGTTTCGGGCTCATCTTCGTCCTCGACTTCCTCGAAGTTGTCAATGCGCCCAAGGAAGTCCTCGTTGTCGATTCCGGGGTCTCCGCTGGTCAGGCAGTTTCCGTAGGTGTGAAGAACGTCTAGAACATCCCCGCCCCTCGGGTTGTAGCCGACAACCTCCACGACCAGGGCCCAGCGGTCGGGGTCAGAGTGGGCATGGAGTCGGGCATCGATCGCGAAGTAGTAGCCGTGGCCGAGATCGGGGAACGTGAAGTCCTCCGCAGACTTGTCGAGCTGCACTGAGATCCATTCCAGTGACTTGTCCGCGTCAGACATGCGCTGAGCCTTCCACAGCCTCCATGCTCACGGCGGCATGTCCGGATGGCCGCAGCGCACGCTATCTGCGGCTCCGGTAGAGAGGCAAGACCGCACGCTCCCTCCAGCGGAAGGGGTAATCGTCCAGCTGCCCGCGCCGCGGGATCATTGGAGAACGGAACCCTGGAACTGGTTTGCTGGGCAGGTGAACACTGACGAGACGCCTCGGGCACGGGGGATGCTCGACGTCGGTGACGGCAACGAGATCTACTGGGAGGAGTGGGGCTCCCCCGAGGGTGTCCCGGCTGTGTACCTTCACGGCGGCCCCGGGGCTGGCCTTGGCACCAGCAGGTACCGCAACAGATTCGACCTCACCCGAACTCGAGTCGTGAGCTTCGACCAGCGCGGCTGCGGCCGCTCTACTCCCCACGCCTCCGACCGGTCGGTCTCCCTGACCGACAACACGACCGCACAGCTGGTTCGGGACGTAGAACGCCTTCGGGAGCACCTGGGCATCGCCGCCTGGATCGTCAATGGCGTGTCCTGGGGCTCCACACTGGCGCTGGCCTACGCGCAGGCGCACCCCGACCGCGTGCTCGGCATCCTTCTCTTCGCCGTCACCACATCGAGCCGACGAGAGGTGGACTGGATCACCGAAGGTGTCGGCATGGTCTTCCCCGAGGCCTGGGACCGTCTGGCGTCCCACGCCGAACACGCCGGGGTCGGCTACTCGCGCGGCCACGGACGCCTGGTCGAGGCCTACGCCCGCCTGATGGAGGCGGCGGACCCCGCGGCACGCGACGCCGCGTCGCAGGAGTGGGCGTTGTGGGAGGACACCCACATCTCGATCGGCGCCGGAGGCTTCCAACGTGATCCACGCTGGGAGGACCAACGCTTCCGCCACGCCTTCGCCAGGCTCACAGCGCACTACTGGTCGCACGATGGGTTCCTCGATCCGCCGATCCTCGAGCAGATAGACCGTCTGCGGGGCATCCCCGGCGTGCTCCTCCACGGTCGGAGGGACATCTCCTCCCCGGTCCTCACCGCGTGGGAGCTACACCGTCGCTGGCCAGGCTCGAAGCTCATCATCGACGAGGGCGATGGGCACGGCGGCACATCGATGGTCAAGCGTTGGCGCGACGCCAACGACCAGTTCGTGGACCCCGCCAACTCGTAGCGACACGACCGCACATCCGCACGGTCGAATTCACGGTCTGCGGCATGGGCGCGCGTCAAGCAAAGGTTGACGATGGGCGCGATGTCAACGTAAAGTTGACGTCGTGGAGGTTGTGCGCTCGGCGCTAAAGCACGGGATCGACACCGCCGACATCGAGCACGCATGGACCAACGCCATCCGGCTCGTGGAATATGAATACGACGGCGAGGACCGCCTCCTCGTGATCGGCCCTGACCAACACGGCCGAATGCTGGAACTGGTCGCGGTGCCTGCCGGTCAGCCCACCCGCATAATCCACGCCGACAGGCTCCGACCGAAGTTCTTCGACTATCTGAGATGAGGTGAATGACATGGCAAACCTGAAGACCAACCACGACCGCACTGGCTTGGACCACCTCGACCCCTCCACTCACCCGGCGCGCGACGCCGCGTCCTTCCGCCGCATCCTTGCGGCAAAGAACGGTCTCGCGGTCGCGGAGCAGGAGCTGCGCGACGCGGTCCGCGCCGCCCGTCAGGCGGGCGACTCCTGGACCGTCATTGGTGCCGCGCTCGACATCACGCGGCAAGCCGCGCAACAGAGGTTCGGAGAGCACTGACAGCGGCAAAGGCGGACGTCGCCCATGGCATCATTCGGTCGTGGCGCAATCATGGCGAGACGACGTTCCAGTGGCTGTCCAGGACGACATCGAGGAGTGTTTCGGATGCGTCCTTGATCTAGCTGGGCACCTCCTCGGTAAGAACGGCGAGTTCTTCCCAGTCGGTGCGACGCTGGCAGATTCAGGCGGTAGCGCGAACCTATTCGCGAATGGCGATGACGACCTTGGGGAGCGGCCAGAGTCAACGGTCGTGCTTGAACGGCTGTACGCCGCTGCGGCTGGACAGCGAGCGGCGATCGTGGCGGCAGCGTTCGCCTCGGACGTTCGGTTGGCTGGGGGTCAGGACGCAGTGCGTGTTGAGGTCGAGCACCTCGACGGACCGGCCCTAGAGATCGTGGTTCCCTACCGCCGTTCTCGTCTGCGCCGATCGGTGACGTTCGGCGACATGTCGACCGCGACCGGCACCCGGCACATCTGAAACGGGAACTTGCCACTCTCAGCCATAGAAGAACGGCACAGTGGTCAACTCACGGGGCGCGGCAAATCCGGGCGTCGAGGTGAGCTGCCGGCGAAGGCAGCCTAGAGATGCTGCGTACCTGCAGGCGCCTTCGAGGTCGCGCGGACGTGTCTCCTGAGGGATGCGACCGTTCTAACGGCACCGCCATCTGAAGGCTCGCAGTTGGATGCGTGAACCTGGCGGCGGTCAGTGGGTGACGACGACCTTGCCGTGCGCCTTGCCCTGGTCGACGTAGGCGATGGCCTCGAGGGTCTGGTCGAAGGAGAAGGTGCGGTCGAGGACCGGGCGGAGGTCTCCGGCTTCGTAGAGCCGGGCCAGGGTCGCCAGCTGGGTGCCGTCGGCGTGCATGAAGAGGAATGAGTAGCGCACGCCGAGTCGGCGGGCTCTGCGGCGGACCTTGCGGCTGAGGAGCGCCATTACCGGCTTGAACAGGGGCTTGCCGAGCTGGGTGGCGAAGGCGGGGTCGGGTGGGCCGGCCACGCTGATCACCAGGCCGCCGGGCTTGACCACTGTCATCGACTTGTTCAGGCTGTCGGTCCCGAGGGAGTCGAGGACGACGTCGTAGTCGCGGAGCACGTCGGCGAAGTCGGTGGTGGTGAAGTCGACGACCTCGTCGGCGCCGAGGCCGGTGAGCATCTCGACGTCGGTTCCGCGCGCGGTGGTCGCGACGTGCGCGCCGAGGAAGTGGGCGAGCTGGATGACGGTCGACCCGAGGCCGCCGGCTCCGGCGTGCACGAGGACCCGCTGTCCTGGGCGGACCTGAGCGACGTCGACGAGTGCCTGCCAGGCCGCGAGCGCCACGAGTGGGACGGCGGCGGCCTCGGCGAAGGAGAGCGAGGCGGGCTTGAGTGCGATGTCCGCGGCGTCGATGGCGATGGACTGGGCGAAGGTGCCGATGCGGTGGTCGCGGGGCCGGGCCCAGATCTCGTCCCCGACTGTGAAAGAGCGGACGTCGGGGCCGACCTCGGTGACGGTGCCCGCGACGTCGTGGCCAAGGATGAACGGTCGCGGGTAGCTGAGGAGCTGCTTGAACTCCCCATTCCGCACCATCAGGTCGAGTGGGTTGACGCTTGCCGCGCGTACATCGACCAGAACGTCGCGGGGGCCGACCGACGGCGTCGCCACGTCGGCCTCGCGCAGACCGTCGCGCCCGTAGTGGTCGACGACGAAGGCCTTCATGCTGACTCCCTGCCATTGGTGGGGCGCCGGCCGGCGCGCGCCAGCTGCAGGGCGTTGGTGTGGGCAGCGGCCAGCACGCGGTCGGACAGCTCGCCATCCTCAAGGGCGCGCGCCAGCTGCAGGGATCCGACGAGCAGTCCCACCAGAGCGATGGCCCGTTCCTCGGCGGCCGAGGTGTGGTCGTCGCCGTCATCGAGGTGTCGGGCGATGGCAGAGATGACCGAACGGACTCCCGCGGTGTAGGCCTGCCGGGTGGCACTGTCGCAGCGGCCGATCTCGTCCAGGAGTGCCGCGGAGGGGCAGCCGGTGGCCGGGTCGTCGCGGTGAGCGGCGGAGAGGTAGTCGCGGATGAACGCCTCCACCCGGGATCCAGCCGGGAGCGCGTCGAGCCGGGCGACCTGGGCGTCGAGCTGGTCGGTGACGACGGCGGCGACCAAGTCGTCCTTCGACGAGAAGTGACCGTAGAACGCGCCGTTGGTCAGACCGGCGTCGGCCACCAGGGTCGCGATCCCAGAACCGTCGATGCCGTTTCTCTTGAAACGGCGACCCGCCGTCTCGATCATCCGCCGTCTCGTCGCCTGCTTGTGCTCGGCGCCGTACCTCGCCATCTGTTGTCACTCCTTCGCCCTTGCGTCTGCGACCACCATAGCAGTACGGTCGTAATGCAATGACCCGAGGCCGACACCCGGCGTCCGACACCACCTGGGATGGCGCCCCTCCAGCGCGCCGCGGATGAGGACCGAGACCATGACGACGACCCGCGATGGCTCCGATGGGGCACCTCCACTCACCGCCTACCGAGACGCTCCGAACCGGTCGATAGCCGTCGGCGGCGTCACCTACGCCTACCGCGAGCTCGGCCCCGTGGGCCGCGGCGTGCCGGTCGTGTTCTTCGTCCACCTGGCTGCCAACCTCGACAACTGGGACCCACGGATCGTCGATGCGATCGCGCAGTGGCGCCACGTCATCGCGTTCGACAACCGTGGGTCGGCGGGTCGACGGGCACGGTGCCCGACACGGTCGAGGCAATGGCTGCCGATGCCGTCACGTTCATCCGGGCGCTCGGTTACGAGCAGGTCGACATCTTCGCGTTCTCCTTCGGCGGGATGATCGCCCAAGCGCTCGTGCTCGAGCATCCCGACCTGGTCCGCAGGCTCGTGCTCACCGGCACCGGCCCGAAGGGTGGCAAGGATATGGACAAGGTCGCGCGGACGACGTACTACGACATCGTCCGCGCCACGCTGACCCCGCGGACCCGAAGGAGTTCCTGTTCTTCAATCGCAACGCGACCGGCAAGCAGGCGGCCAAAGCCTTCATCCGCCGCCTGGAGGAGCGCACCCCCGACCGCGACCGCGACGTCTCGATCCGTGCCTTCCGCACCCAGCTGAAGGCCATCCGCGCCTACGGTCGGTCGACTCCCGCCGACCTGTCGAGGATCACCCAACCGACGCTCATCGCCAACGGCGACCACGACCGCATGGTGCCCAGCGTCCTGTCCAGGACTCGACGCTGATCATCTACCCCGACTCCGGGCACGGCGGCATTTTCCAGTACCACCACGAGTTCGTACCCGCCGCGGTCAGCTTCCTCGGGGCTGCCTGAGCCAGAAGCGGTTCTGAGTTTCACCCGGCGTCCGGTCCCGCCGGAGTGCTACGGCGTCGACGGTCGCTCGTGCCACGCCGATACGGCGCGGGATCCCCGGCATGTTGAACGTCCGACCATCGGCAGAGTCGGACGACTCCGTCCGTCTCACCGGCGTCCCCGGGGGCCGAGTCAGGCGCCAACCGTTTCCGTATTGGCTTCAGTGGGTGGATCCGGTGCTTTGGGCTCGGTGACGCGAGCCTCGATGTAGCTCTCTGGCGCGGTGACGGTGGCTCCCGACGCCTTCGGCGGGCCACTGCTGTCATCGGCGTAGCCGCGGACGGATGGTCCAGCGAGGGCCCGCCCACGCCCGTGCTCCACGAGCGATCCGAACAGGACGCTGCTCGGCCGATTCTCCCTGCGAACACCGCGGTTCTTGTCGGGTGCGGCAGTGGTCACCTGCCCAGCTTGACGATCTGGACGGCCAAGTCGGCCAAGTCGCGGGCACGCTTGACCAGTACGGTTGCCTTGGCCGCGTCGACCAACTCGGTGCCGTACTCGACGTCGGCCTTGGCCGAGATCAGCTCGCGCAGCGCGCGGACTGCGACGGTCGCGTCCGTCCGCGGTCCCAGCGCCCGGGCAAGTTCCTTGGCAGCTGCGGCGTGGTCCCTGCCCTTGGTGGTGGCGCCGGTGAGGGTGACGACGATGGCGTCCTTGGCGCTGATGCCGGCATGGATCGCGTCTCCCGCCGCGACCGTGTACCGGTGCAGGTCGAGGTTGTCCTCGGCCGAGGCGAGATACTCCTGGGACTTCTTCAAGAAGTTCCTCGCATGGTTGCGCTGCTCCAAACTGGCCATCAGCCCACCCGTCGCTTGACCCGCGGCATGGATCCGACCAAGGGGATCCCGTCAGCGAGGATGTCGACCACAACGGTCTCCCCGGACACGGCCAAGTGCCGAAAACGGTCTGCGGTGAACACCAGGACGTCGCAGTCGTTGCCGAGCCGGGACCGAACCGTCTCCTCCAACTCCACGCGCTGGTCCCATCCGGGCGAGGCGATGACGGCCAGGTCGACGTCGCTCTCGGGCGTCGCCTCACCCCGGGCCACCGACCCGTACAGGATTACAGCCTGGACGTGTGAGTCGATGTGCTCGCCCATCGCCGCGGTCAACGCGGCAATGGGGTCCAGCAGGGCCCGCAACGCCGGCACGGCCACGTGCCCCTCATTGACCGAGTGCAGCACCGCGCGTCCGACCGTGACCGTCTCCACGACCCCGAGCGCGGCCCAGGCTCGCAGGCCCTCCTGCACCGACCATAGGCTGTGCTCATCCTTGAGCAGTCCATGCACCTGCCTGCCGGTCAGCGGCTCGCCCGTCCGCAGCAGGACCGCGAGAACGGCACCGCGCACACCCGGGATGACACCGCCAAATGGTTGTCCGAACAGCATGAATCCATGCTAGCTCATGATTGTTATTCCAGTCATATGACTGTGTAGACGGTCATGCCCGCGATGCCCGGACTGGTGTCTCGGCACTCCGCCCAGATTCCGCCAGAACCGCCAAAGCGCCGTCAACCACACGAAGCCAGCGCACTCCAGTGAAGTCCCCAGCCTCGCCGTACGGCAAGAGGATTCGGCGTTCGCGCAGGTCACGGGCTTGAGCCCGCCGGCGTGGACCTCCTAAAGCGGGTGTCGCAGGTTCGGATCCTGCCGGGGGCACTTGAGCGGTCAGGGCTCTGACCTGCGACGATGCGGTCCATCGGACGGTGTCGCTTGCCAGCGTGATGGGACCACCTCGTTGCCACGAGCATGGGACCACCTGGAGGTGTCAGTGAGCATGCTGGGCCTCGCTTGTTTCGTCAAGGATGACGCGCTGTCGTTGCCGGTGTGAGGGGCCCTCGATGATCAGGTGGTGCGCGCCGGAGGTGAGCCGGTCGATGGCCGACTGGGCGAGCAGGGCGTCGGTGGTCATGGCGAGCCATTCGGACGGCTCCCTGTTGGACACCCAGATGGTGGACTTCTTGCGGTGGCGCTCGACGACGAGCTCGTAGAAGTCGTTGGTCTGGGTCGCGTCCAGGGCGCGGAGTGCGAAGTCATCGACGATGAGCAGGTCCACGGCCGCGAGGCGGCGGACCTCGGCTTCGAGGGTGTGGTCCAGGCGTGCGGCGCGTAGCCGGGTGAAGAGTTTGTCGGCGCGGGCGAACACCACGCTCATCCGGCGCCGGATCGCGGCGTGTCCGAGCGCGGTCGCCAGGTGTGTCTTGCCGGCGCCGACGGGCCCGAGGATCAGGACGCCGGTGCCGGCCTCGGTGAACCGCAGCGAGGTCAGGTCCGACCAGAGGGTGCGGTCGTAGTTGAGGTCGGGGTGTTCGTCCCAGGTCTGGATCCGCATGCTCGGGTCGAGGCCGGCCTTGGCGGCGCGCAGCATCGCGGAGCGGGACTCGCGGCGGGCGACCTCATCAGACAGCAGCAGCTGCAGGAACGCGGCGTGGCCCAGCTTCTGTTGGCGGGCCAGCGCGAGCCGTTCGGGCAGGGTGTCCTTGAGGCCGGACAGTTTCAGGGCGCGCAGGATGCTGCTCAGGTCGGTCCCGACCGGGTCGATGGGCCCGGTGCTCGGGTGGGGGCTCGGGTGGGGGCTCGGGGCGGGCTTGGTGATGGTGCTCATCGGGTGCTCTCCTTCTGAGGGTTCCTGGGGGTGGGAGCGTCCTCGCGCGCGATGGCCTCGCGGGCGCTTCCGGGGATGAGGGACAGCGCGGTGGTCCCATTCGTGGCCGCGTTGACTGGCTCGGTGGCCACGGTGGTCCCATGAATGGCGAGGGCGGTCCCTCGACTGGCCGGGGTTGTCCAGCTATTGGCAGTGCGCGTCGTTCGGCTCATGAATTCGGTTGGCTGGCGGGCGAATCGGGTCGTGGTCGCGGCGGTCGCGGTGGGCAGGGTGGGGGTGGTGTGCTCGGTGGCGCGTTCGAGCATGGAGGCGATCTTGGTGACGGAGATGACGTCGAGCTGCAGCGCTCGGTCGCAGGCTTGCTCGACCGGGTCGGGTCCGTAGCGGCGGACGAGGCCGAGGAGGCGGTACACGGCGCGCATCCGCGTCCAGGGCAGCGGGTCATCCAGGATCCGTTCGGCGTAGATGCCGATGTTCGCCCCGTGCCCGGCGCAGGTGCCGATCAGCCGGGCCAGGTCCCGTAACGCGTACGAGGCCTGGTGCTCGGGCAGGTCGGCCGGGTCGGTGGACCGCCCGCCGGGCCGCTGGCGCGGGTGGGTCTTGACCAGCGCCCCTCGCTGGTACAGCTTGACCAGCTCGCTGTCGGCGCGGACGTCGAGGTGCTGGCCGAGGTACTGCTCGGGCAGCGAGTAGAGCGACTTGGCGACCTCGACGTGGAAGTCGCGGTGCACCTTGACCCGAGCGAAGATCGGCACGTCGTAGGCGTCCGGTGCTGGCAGCAGGACGGGCGCCTCGGCCTGCAGGAACACCTCGATCGGGCGGGCCTGGATGGTGCCGTGGATCCGCATCCCGGCCCGCTGCGCGCACCAGCGGGACGCGGCCACCTGAGCATCGGCGAGGTCGGTGAAGGACTCCCCGGCCCAGAAGTTGCCGCGCACGTACTGCACCGTCCGCTCGACCCGAGGCTTGTCCTTCGGGCGGCGGACCCGCGCGGGGTCGGTGACGAACCCGGCGTGCTGGGCGTAGTCGAGCCAGCCCTGGCTCAGCCGCGGGTTGACCGCGTCCGCGTCGGTGACGACCGGCTTGAGGTTGTCCGGGACGATCACCTTGAACACGCCGCCGAAGAACGCCCAGGCCGCCTCGCAGCCGGCGATCACCGCGGCCAACGTCTGGGCGTGGGTCAGCCAGACGAACATGTGCCGCGAGTAGACCGCGGTGAAGATCAACGCGTGCACCTTCCGGCGCCGCCCGTCCTGGTCGGTCAGGTAGCCCATCTGACCGAAGTCGACCTGCAGCTCGGCGCCCGGCTCGCCGTCGTTGACGCGCACCGTGCTCTCCTTGGCGCGGTAGCCGCATCGCTCGGTCGCGAACCGGTGCAGCGTCCGGTACGGCACGACCGTGCCTTGCCGGGCGAGCAGCTCCTCGATCTTCACGATCGACAAAGGCTTGGCGTCCTTGCCGTCGCCGGCCACCCAGGCCCGGATCTGCTCCTCATGCGCGAGGAGGGCCTCCCACGCCCGGCCGTGCCCGTTCGGGCGGACCGGGCGGACCGCGACCACGACCTGACCGACCAGCCCGTCATCGAGCGCGTCCCAGCCCGCCGCCGGGTCCAGCCCGGCCTCCTGCGCGGCCTGCACGTACCGGCGCGCCGTCTTGCGGTCGACCCCGGCCCGCTCGGCGACGGTGCGTAGCCCGGCCCCGTCGAGCCAGCCCCGCAACACTTCCCTGACCTCACTCACGCTGACCTCCCGGAATCCCATGCCCGCTGACCTCCACGTCGACGACGCTGACGAGGCGATCAAACGAGCCGGCCGAGGACCCACCGGCGAGGCGCGCCGGGTGGTCCCATGACTGGCAATCCAGGTGGTCCCATGAACCTGGCAAAAGACCGCTCAGAGCGGTCCCATGCTCATGGCAGGCGACAGACGGCTCATCTCATGCCGCCGCGGCGATTTTGGGACGGAAAGGGTCATATGTTCCGTGGATATTCCGCGGACTTTCGTGCTCAGAGGTCGGCCGTGACTACCGCTTCACCCCAGAGCGGGTGTCCACCGCGAGACAGCTGACCGTCGAGACGTTTGCGACCTCAATCCTGCGGGAACGCGCGCACCGGACCCGCCCACCGGACCCCGCGCCCCGGCCACCGGACCCGCCGGCCGAGCGGCGCCACTCGACCAGATGCGAGGTGTACAGGGCCTCCCGCCGCAGAATCGCGACCCGCTCGCCTCGCTCGGCGGCGTCGTACTCCGCGAGGATCCGGTCCTTCTACTCCTGGGTGAACCGGCCCGCTTCGGCCGGTCCGCTCGTGCTGCCACACCCACATCATCAACCGTGGGCAGGTCCGCCATCCTCATCGTCATCATGCTCAACCAAACTCGCCCCGTGCAGAGGGAAGGAAATCACCGACCCGTCTCACCCGATCCTGACGCACAGGGAGGCGCCGCTCACGCGCAAGAGCGTGACCGGCGCCTCGGCCGCGGTCAGGCGCTGACCATCCCGTGGGGGTCGATCACGTACTTCTTCGCCGCACCCTTGTCGAACTCCTGGTAGCCCTGCGGGGCCTCGTCGAGGCTGATCCTGGTCGCGTTGACCGCCTTCGCGATGTGGGCCTTGTCGGCCAGGATCATGTTCATCAGCTGCCGGTTGTAGCGCTTCACCGGGCACTGCCCCGTGGTGAAGGAGTGCGACTTAGCCCAGCCGAGTCCGAGCCGGACACCGATCTGGCCGATCTTGGCGCTCTCGTCGACGCCGCCCGGGTCACCGGTCACGTACAGCCCCGGGACGCCCAGCGACGCACCCGCTCGCGCGACGGTCATCATGTCGTTGAGAACGGTCGCCGGCGCCTCGCCTGCTCCGGCACCGTGGCCGCGGGCCTCGAAGCCGACTGCGTCGACCGCCGCGTCGACCTCTGGCTCGCCGAGGATCTGCTCGATCATGTCGGGCAGCTCGTTGCCCGTGCTGAGGTCCACCGTCGCGCACCCGAAGGACTCAGCCTGGCGCAGCCGCTCGGCGTTCATGTCGCCAACGATGACGGTGGCGGCCCCGAGGAGCTGTGCTGAGTAGGCGGCGGCCAGTCCGACCGGGCCGGCGCCCGCGACGTAGACGGTCGATCCCGTGGTGACCCCGGCTGTGTACGCGCCGTGGTAGCCCGTCGGGAAGATGTCGGAGAGCATCGTCAGGTCGAGGATCTTCGCCAGCGCCTGGTCCCGGTCGGGGAACTTCAACAGGTTGAAGTCGGCGAATGGCACCATGACGTACTCCGCCTGGCCGCCCAGCCAGCCACCCATGTCGACGTACCCGTAAGCCGCCCCGGCTCGCGCAGGGTTCACGTTGAGGCAGATGCCCGTCTTGCCCTCGTTGCACATCCGGCACCGCCCGCACGCGATGTTGAACGGCACCGAGCAGATGTCCCCCTCCTTCACGAACAGGACGTCCTCGCCGACCTCGACGACCTCACCGGTGATCTCGTGGCCCAGGGTCTGGCCGACGGGCGCCGTGGTGCGTCCACGCACCATGTGCTGGTCGCTGCCGCAGATGTTGGTGGTGACCAGCTTGAGGATCGCGGCGTGCGGAGCCTTCTTCTTGATTCCGAGGCCATTGACCACATCCTCGGGAAGCTCGAGCTTCGGGTAGTCGACCGACTCGATGCTCACCTCGCCCGGACCCTTGTAGACGACGACACGGTTACCCGCCATGGCGTTTCCCTTCTCTGGGTTGTTGGATCTTCCTTCTTTACCGCTTCGGAGCGGAGGGGAGGCACCTGACGTTCAGCCGTCCTCACCGGGAGCCGGGGTGAACGACTCCTCCTCGGCTGGTCGTGCACCGGTCCGCGTCTGGGCGATGAAGTCGTAGACGAGCGCGGCCGCGACGGCACCCACCACGGGCCCGATCAGGTAGACCCCGAAGTCGGACCAGGGTATGTCGCCCCCGAAGATGGTCACGCCGAGATACGGCCCGAAGGTGCGTGCCGGGTTCAAGGAGCCACCCGTCTGCGGTGCGATCAGCAAGATCGCGGCAGCGACCGCAAGTCCGATCATCAGACCCGCCCAGCCGAGGGGGGCGCGTGAGTCCACGGCGAGGGCCATCACTGCGTAGAGGAGCACGAAGGTGCCGAGAATCTCGGCGACGATGCCCTGCCAGTACGGCACACCGTCAGCCAGCGTGGTGGCACCCAGCCCGAGGTCCGCGGCGTCCGTGCCGAAGACGGCGACGATCAGCAGCGCTCCCACGATGCCGCCGACCACCTGCGCCAGCACGTAGGGGAGCACCTCCGCCCACGGGAACCTGCGGGTCACGGCCAGCGAGATCGTGACCGCCGGGTTGATGTGCGCGCCCGAGACGGGGCCGAAGCCGTAGATCACGACCGCCACGATGATGGCGAAGGCGAGGGAGATGAAACCGAGCCCCGCGTAGCCGACCTCGCCGTCCACGGTGAGCGTGGCGACCACTGACCCTGCCCCGACGAGGACCAGCATCGCGGTGCCGACCGACTCCGCCAGGAGTCGGTGGAGCAGGGTGGATGTCATGATCGAAACCCTCCCCCGAGGGCGACCCTGCGGGGACGTCCCCGGCGACTCAACTGCCGTGACCGCGGTCACGGTCACCTCAGGCACGTTAGACCTCAGGCGCGGCGCCCCGCAAGGAGGTGCCTCTCGCCGTCGGCAGGCCGACCCGATCACCAGCAAGGCGGCCCCGGTAGGAGCGCCACGCCCCAGTGTGGACGTGTGCGCTCGCAGTGGACGCCCTGCCTAGGGGCAGGTTCCGCTATACCCGCCCGGTGTTTGGATCGAGCTTATCCTGCTGCCCTTCACCGTGACCGTGAGTGGCCCCGCCCCGGTTGCGACCGTCCCCGCGAAGGTCGCCTTCGCGTCCTCCGTGCGCGTCAGTATCGTCGTGTGCGCGACGTGCGGCTCCCCGTCGACGTAGATGACGAAGCGTGCCGTGCCGGTGGTGTCGTGGACGTTGATCCACCACGTCCCGATCGCGTAATGCGCGCCCGCGTTGGTGCTGCAGCCCGAATACCCGATCTTTCCGGTGAAGTCCCCGCTGATTTGATGCCGTGTCAAGGGCCATCAGGTTCTGCCCTCGGGGGCCGGGAAGAGCAGGTCGTCGGGTTCCCGGTCCGCTGCCCAGGACTCGATTACCGCCCGAACACTCAGCCGGAAACCGGCGCGACCCGAAGCCTTCTCCCACGGTCATCCTGCGACCACCACCCGTAAGGGGAGGCCCTTCAACTCATACAAGCAGCATTGTCGCGGCCAGTGGTGGGACGGTCGGCGCTGTCCCACCCGGTTCTGCTGGTCGTGGTGTTGGTGGTGCCGGCGGCGTCGCAGTCGCCGTCCGGGTGGACGGTCGAGGCCAGGGCGGTGCGGCGGCCCGACCGGGTCGTAGCGGTACTCGCGGGCGTGGCTGGAGGCCTGACCGACTGCGTCGGCGGTCCAGGCCTGCACGTCGTCGATGGTGGACGCCGGTGCCGTCGTCGTGGCGCCGCTTTCAGGACGTACAGTTTCCTGTACAGGAGGCGATGATGAAGACGATGAGTTACACCGAATCCCGGGCTCGCTACGCCGAGGTACTCGACGGGGTTGCCAACGACCGTGAGGAGGTCGTCATCACCCGGGCGGGACATGAGCCCGTAGTCATCGTCTCCCTCGAGGACTACGAGTCCCTCCGGGAGACGGCCTACCTGATGCGTTCACCCGCCAATGCCCGACGCCTCCTCGACGCCATGGAGCGTCTGGAGGCCGATCGCAGTAAAGGTCATGACCTGATCGAGACCGACTGACGTGCTGCTCGTCTGGGACGAGAACGCGTGGGAGGACTATCTCTGGTGGCAAGCGCAAGACCGCAGGGTCCTGAAGAGAATCAAGGTGCTGCTCGCTGACATCCAACGCAACGGCAACGAGGGCATCGGCAAGCCGGAAGCGCTCAAGCATGACTTCGCGGGCTACTGGTCCAGACGCATCACCGATGAGCACCGCCTCGTGTACAAAGTCGTCGACGACGAGGTCCGGACCGCTGCCTGTCGCTACCACTACGGATAGAGCGACGCCGTGCGGGTCGACATGCCCGTGCGACAGCAGGGTGGAGCGGTTGATCGCAACCGTAGCTTTGGTGTCGCCGTCGAACCGGGCCGGGTCGTCGATCATGCCTGACGCCAAACACTGGCCGCGCCGAGCCCAGCAGGGCGCCGCCGATCGGCTCGACTGGGACGCCGTGCTCTCCGCCCACAACGCGGTGCGGCCGGAGCACTGCCACCGCCTGTTGACCACCGCCCGCGCTTGGGGCGAGTTCTGGCACCTCGGGGACGATGCCCGCCTGTGGCGCAACGACGTCCGGCGCGCCCGCCCCGTCGAGGACTACAGCTACGTCGACTGGCTCTACGGGCCGAGCGCCATCCGCCGGAGGTTGAGGCGGAGCTGTTCGGGCCGCACTCCCAGCGCCAGACGGCCCCCGCGTCGGCCTGAGAACCCGTCCGTCGGTGGGGCGGGTTGCAGACGGGAGCCGGCCCAGCGGCATACGGACATCGGTGTATGCCGCTGGGCCGGCCTCGCGGTCAGCCCTCGCTGAGTGCCACGTCGAGGCGCTCGCGGAGCTCCGCGACCGTGATCCCGAACGTCTCCCGGACGACAGCCCCGTGTGGTCCCACGTCGAAGACGGCATGGTCGGTGTAGACCCGGCTGACACACGCGAGACCCGTCAGCGGGAGGGTGCACTCCGGCACCAGCTTGGGGCGGTTCCCCTTGTCGAAGAGGGTCATCATGACGAAGACCTGCCGCGCGCCGATCGCGAGGTCCATCGCGCCTCCCACGGCGGGGATGGCGTCAGGTGCACCCGTGTGCCAGTTCGCCAGGTCGCCGGCCGTCGAGACCTGGAATGCTCCGAGCACGCACACGTCGAGGTGGCCGCCCCGCATCATCATGAAGGAGTCGGCGTGGTGGAAATAGGACGCCCCGGGGAGCTCGGTCACGGGGACCTTGCCCGCGTTCGTGAGGTCCGGGTCCACCTCGTCGCCGACCGCGGCCGGGCCCATGTTGAGCATCCCGTTCTCCGTGTGGAGGACGATCCCGGCCTCCCGCGCCAGGTGCTCGGCGACCTTGGTGGGCTGCCCGATTCCGAGGTTGACGTAGGAGTGGGCCGGGATGTCGCGGGCGACGACGGCGGCGAGCTCGTCGGGGTTCAGCGCCATCAGCGCGCTCCTTGCACGGTGTAGCGACGGGCGGGGACGCGGACGACGCGGTCGACGAAGATGCTCGACGTCACCACTGCCTCGGGGTCGAGGTCGCCGGTCGGGACGATCTCGTGGACCTGCACGATCGTCGTGGCTGCCGCGGTGGCCATGACGGGCCCGAAGTTGCGGGCCGTCTTGCGGTAGACGAGGTTGCCCATGCGGTCGGCGCGGTGCGCGCCGACCAGGGCCACGTCTCCGCGGATCGGGTACTCGAGCACGTAGTCGCGGCCGTCGATGGTGCGCGTCTCCTTGCCCTCCGCGAGCACGGTGCCCACGGCAGTGGGGCTGTAGAAGGCGCCGATACCTGCCCCTGCCGCTCGCATCCGCTCGGCGAGGTTGCCCTGCGGGACAACCTCGAGCTCGAGCTCGCCGCGACGGTAGAGGTCGTCGAAGACGTAGGAGTCGGACTGGCGCGGGAAGGAGCAGACGACCTTGCGGACGCGGCCGGCCTTGAGGAGGGCAGCGAGGCCGACCTCGCCGTTGCCGGCGTTGTTGCTGACGATCGTGAGGTCGGTCGCGCCCTGCCGGATGAGGCCGTCGATGAGGTCGAAGGGCATGCCGGCCAGGCCGAAACCGCCGACCAGGATCGTGCTCCCGTCCTCGATGCCGGCGACGGCCTCGTCGACGCTCTCGAGGATCGCGGTGCGGCTCATCCGGCCACCTCGACGCCGCCGACGAGCACGATGTCGGCGTCACCCGTCTCGATCGTGCGCGAGCCGGCCATCGCAGCGTCCAGGCTCGAGCCGCAGAGCCGGTTGATCGTCGTCCCGGGGACGGAGGTCGGCAGCCCGGCCAGCAGCGCCGCCATCCGTCCGACGTTCCGGTTCTCCTCCCCCGCGCCGTTCGCGTTGCCCCAGACCACCTCGTCCACGGCCGACGGTTCCAGGCCGGGGGCCTTGGCGAGCAGCGACTGGATCACGGCGGCGGCGAGGTCGTCGGGTCGGGCCCCGCCGAGGCCGCCGTTGAAGCGGCCGAACGGCGTCCGGACGGCGGCGTAGACGAACGCGTCGGTCACCGCTCGTCCTCCGCGGACGGCGGCGCCTGGCGCGTGAACGGCAGCACGAGTCGCGACGGGTGCACCGCGTCGCGGTAGATCTTGTGGGTGACCGGGCGACCGACCGGCAGGTGGAACGCGTCGGGCGGCAGGAGCGCATTGTGGGCGTCGGTCAGCGGCTCGTCGTTGGACAGCTCCACGACCATCCGGTGGCCGGGCAGGAACGTTGCGGCGAAGGGGTAGAGGCGCAGCACGTACTCCTCGATCACCCCCGGCTCGACAGGCACGGCCCGGGTGTGCGGGTGGTAGGGGTTGCCCTCGGTGCTGCGCTCGTCGAGCTCGCGGTGCGAGGCCTTGAGGAAGCCGGTCGTGACGAGCTGACGTGTGCCGCCGGGGGCTTCGTCCCAGACACGCAGGATGAGATTCGTGTCGGGCTGGTCGATCTCGACGAACAGGTGTGCGGCGCCAGTGCCGATCATCTCGGTCGGCTCCTCGAAGGGCGCCGTGCTCCAGTCGATGATCTCGACCTTGTCGGTGACCGTGAGGGGCGCCTGGTAGAACCCGTCGGGCGCGGCATGCTCGGCGCCCATCGGCTCGGGCTCGAGCGAGAGCTTGCGACGCGGACGCAGGTAGACGGGCCGGTGGTCGATGCCCTTGGGTGGCCACTCCTCGGCCGTGAAGACCTCGCGCGAGCCCTCGACGAAGACGCTCACGGCAGGCTCGTCCATGATCCCGTTGTCGATGCCCTTGAGCCAGTAGTCGTACCAGCGGAACATCTTGTCGTGCTCCTCGATCCACGGGCGCGACTGCATCGGTGGGTAGGAGCCGATGTCGAGCCGCTTCGGACCCTTGAGGACCTCGAAGAGCTCGATGTGACCGTCGACGGTCCAGCCGCGGCCCTGGTCGATCTGGAGGTAGACCGGGATGTCGATGTTCCTCGCGAGGTTGATCGGGTTGCGCTCCTCGTACCACTCCCCGTCGAGCTCGTTCATGACGATGTCGAACCACGCCTCGTGATGCTTCGGGTAGTGCAGCACGTGGACGAGGTTCGGCCAGGCGGCGACGTCGGGGTCCTTGAGTCGCTCGGCGACGCGCTGCTTGATCTGCTCCGGCGAGTAGGTCTCGAGCATGCGTGACTTCGTGCGGTCGGTGAAGGCCCAGCCGGAGTCCCCGCCACGGCCCTCCCGGGCGGCCCGCGGCATGAACCACATGATGCCGCCGTGGTAGGTCGTCTCGTAGAAGTCGTAATGGCCGCCGGAGATGAACACGGCCTTGAGGTGTGGCGGGCGCTCCGCGGCGGCGAAGATCTGCATGGATCCGAAGTAGGAGATGCCGATCATCCCGACGTTGCCGTCGCACCACGGCTGCTCGGCGACCCACTCGATGAAGTCGTAGGCGTCCTGGCCGAGCGACACCCCGCCCGCGTTGTAGTTCCCGATGTGCTCCCCCTCGGAGTCGCCGGAGCCGCGCAGGTCGCCGATCACGTGGACGTAGTCCTCGGCGACGACGCGAGCAATGTCGCCGGCCTCGATGCAGCCATCCCACATCGGCGAGGGACGGCGCTGCGGCGGCGTGGTGAGCGCGAGCGCCTGCAGTTCCTTGCCATAGGGGCTCAGCGCGACGAGCGCCGGGCGCGGCCTGTTCTCGGTGCCGCGGTAGACGTCAGCGGCCAGCGTGACACCGTCGCGCATCGGGACCCGGAGATCCTTGTGAACGACGATGTCCTGCAGTCCTGCCCGGATGGTCTGGACGTCAGCCATGGCTGCGTTGCTCCTCTGTCACTGGGTCTCGGTGTGGCCTGTGGTCTCGCGGGGTTCGTTCTCGTACTGCGTGCGGTAGCCGTGCATCGACGTGAAGAACGGTGCCGGCTCGAGGGTCGGGTCGTTCTCGTAGCCGACCTGCGCGGCGACGGGTGCGAATGGGGAGTAGGGAGAGGCCGTCTCGCGCAGTCCCGCGCAGAGGCTGTCGTGCGCTGCGGCGGCGACGCGCCCCTCGATCTCGAGGCTCTCGCGGAGGGCCTCGGCGGCCTGTGCTGCGTCGAGCTCCACGCCGTATGCCGTCCCGTCGGCTCTGCGGTAGGGGTGGCCGAGGTAGAGGCGCCTGGGTCGGACCTCGTCCCGGAGGTACTCGAGGCTCGTGCGGTAGGCCGTCGGGTGCTCGAAGCCGGGGAAGCCGTTGGCGGCCCCGTGGACCTGGACGGCGTCACCGACGAAGACCGATCGCTGCCCGTCGACGACGTAGGCGACCGATCCGGCCGTGTGGCCGGGGATCGAGTGGACGGAGACGGTGACCCCGCCGCCGAGGGAGAGGACCTCGCCGCCCCTGACGAGCGTGGTCGGCTCCAGTTCACCGGAGATGACCGCGTTCGCTGCGGCCGTCACCTTCGCCTCGCCGTCAGGATCGTGGAGGTAACGGCCCCGGCCGGCGAGGTACTCGTCGACGTGCGCGCGTCGCGAGCGGAGCATGGGTGCGTCGGCCTCGTGGATGACGACCTGCGCGCGCCGACCGGTCATCTCCCACAGGGCGTGCGCCCCGCCCACGTGGTCGATGTGGCCGTGCGTCAGCAGGATCCAGCGGACGTCCTCGATGCGCCGGCCGATGGCCTCCAGCGCGGGGGCCATGCCCTCGGCCGGTGAGGACGCGATGCCCGTGTCGACGATGGCCGGCTCGGGGGCGTCGAGGTAGAAGCTGTAGAGCCCGAACCGGCCCCACGGCGAGACCAGTGGGTGGATCGCCACCTCGGCCATCCTGTTCACCGCCTGCCCAGGAAGGCCGCGGTCTCCTCGAAGACATGGTGGTACTCCGGGATCCACGAGAAGTGCTGGACGAAGCCGTGACCGGCTCCGGCATACCGGCTGACCCGTGCATCGACGCCAGCGTCCCGCAACCGAGCGGCATACAGCTCACCCTCGTCGCGCAACGGGTCGAACTCGCCGGTGACGACGAGCGCCTTCGGCAGCCCGGTGAGGTTCGCGCGCTTGATCGGGGAGACCCGGGGGTCCGCGGGGTCGGCGCCGCTCTCCAGGTAGAAGGCGTTGAACGGCTTGAGGGCGGCGGTCTCGAGGCCGTGGCCGATCGCGTTCTCCCGCAGCGAGGCGTAGCGGTCCTCGTCGAAGTCGAGGTCCAGCGACGGGTAGTAGAGGACCTGGTGCGTGATCCGGTCGAACCCGTCGTCGTGCGCCAGCGCGGCCACGGCGGCCGCGAAGGTCCCTCCCGAGCTGTCACCGGCGATCGCCAGCGTCTCGCCGTCCCAGCCGAGGCTCTGGCCGTGCTCGGCGACCCAGCGGACGACCCCGTAGCAGTCGTCGAGGCCCGCAGGGAAGGCCGCCTCGGGCGCCCGCCGGTAGTCGACCGAGACGACCTTGAGCCCGGTCTCCTTCGCCAGGGACCGTGCGACGTGGTCGTGCGTGTCGAGGCTGCCGAGGAAGAACGCCCCGCCGTGGAAGTAGACGAGCACGCCGTATGCCGTTGAGTCCGTCGGGGTGTAGACCCGAACGGTGACGTCGCCGACGAGGGTTTGCGCGGTCACGTCCTCGACCGACGGGAGTGGAAGGCGCTCCTCGGGGGGAGGGACGATCGCCTCCTCGCCGGCGCGCATCGCGACCGGGTCGAGTGGACCCGGCGGCGGCGCCGGGAGGCTCGCGAGGACCTTGGCGATCTCGGGATGCAGCGGCATGGTTCAGCTCTGCGGCTGCTGGGCCGCGGGCTTCTGGCCGGGGAAGACGTCGTTGATCTCGTCCTCGCTCCAGCCCTGGCGGGAGATGCGCTGCAGCTCGTCGGTGACCGGCTTGCGCGTCGCCTGGTAGAGGGCGAGCGCCTCCTTGACGGAGGCCGCCTCACGCAGGGCGTCGGCGAGACCGCCGGCGTCGAGGATCGCAGAGTTGGCGCCCTGGCCCTGGTGGTGGCACATCGAGTGGGCGGCGTCGCCGAGCAGCGCGACGGAGTCGGAGTGCCATGTGTCGACCGGGTCGATGTCATAGACGGCGCGGACGTTGACCTTGGACATGTCGAGGTCGCCCGCCGTCGCGACGATCCGCTCGTCGAAGCCCTCCACCATCGCCATCAGGTCATCCTTGGACGGCTGGGGCGACCAGCTGCTGTCGGTGCGCAGCGCAGTCACGTCGAAGGACATCTGGCCGCGGTGGCGCAGCGGTAGGACGTACACCTTCGTGCCGCGCCCGACATACATCCGCAGGTTGTCGTCGACGACCAGGCCGTGGGCGTCGTCGACGTCGACGACCGCGCGGTAGGCGTGCTCGCCCGCGAACACCGGCTGCTGGTTGCTGAAGAGCTGCTCGCGGACCGTCGACTTGATGCCGTCGGCGCCGACGATGAGGTCGGCCTCGATGGTCACGCCGTTGGCGAAGGTCGCGACGGCCCGGTCGCCCCTGTCCTCGATGCGCGCGAGCTTGTGGCCGAGGTGGACCATCCCCTCGGGGAGCACGCCCACGAGGGCCTCGATGAAGTCGCCGCGGTGGATGAGGTGGGTGTGCGTCTTGACGGCGTACTCCTCCATGCCCGGCCACTCGTCCTTCATGATCGGGTGGCCGGTCGCGCTGAGGATCTCGAAATAGTCGCTCGCCGAGCTGACCTTGGCGATGGCGTCGAAGATGCCCCACTGGCGGAACTGGTCCATCGAGGAGGGACGCAGGCCGATGCCGGCGCCGACCTCGCGGATCTGGCTCGCCTGCTCGTAGACGTTGACCTTCGCGCCCAGCAGGGAGAGGGCCTTGGCCGCTGCTGCGCCGCCGTAGCCGGCGCCGATGACGGCGATGGTGAGGTTCTTGAGGTCTGAGGAGTGCATGACTGTCGTCCTTGTCAGTTCGTGATGCTGAGGAAGCTCGCGGGGTTGTCGACGAAGATCGTCGTGATGGCGGCCTCGTCGAGACCGGCGGCGCGGAGGTCCGGGATGAGGTCCTCGAAGATGTAGTTGACGGTGTGGCCCTTGACGCCGGGCCAGCCGAGCGGGCTGCAGTTCGCGTCGGCGGAGGCGAGGACCTGGTGGAGGCGACCCTCGCCGATGAAGCGCAGGAAGTGCTCGAGCCGTTGCCTGCGGGGACGAGCCCAGAAGGGCGGGTCGGGCAGCTCGGTCTCGTAGCCGAAGGTGTCGAAACCGATGCGGCCGCCCTGGTCGGCGATCCAGGTGTCGCGGGTCTTGTCGGCGTTGACGCCGTCGTCGACGTGGCCGAAGAGCACCCGGTCGAGCGGCAGGCCCTCCTCGGTGAAGATCGCGATGGCGTTCTCTGCGTCGATGGCCAGGTGGGTCAGGACCGGCACGCCGGTGGCGAGCGCTGCCTTGGCGGCGGCCCGGTAGATCCGCTTGTCGAGGTCGGTCATCCGCCCGCCGCGGCTGACGCCGACCTTGATGATGCCGGCCCTGCCGCCTGTGGTCCCGATGCCGACGGTGATCTCGTGGATGAAGTGGGCGGCGAGGTAGTCGACGCTCGCGCGGGCGAAGAAGGGCAGGGCCGTGTCACCGCCGACGAAGCCCGTGGAGGCGACGATGTGCACGCCGGTCTTCTCCGAGAGCGACTGGTAGTAGTTGACGTCGCGTCCGTTGCAGATGCCGGTCGCGTCGACGAACGTCCCGCCGCCGTACTCGTGGAACTGGCGCAGCTTGGGGACCGTCTCGTCGTAGCGCTCCTCGGGGGACTTCCACCACCGCGTGTCGAGCTCGGAGCCCGGCATGCCGTACCCGATGTGCTCGTGGACGGCTACGAGACCGAGCTCCTCCGTGGGGATCGGCCCCAGGACGGTGTTCACTCTGGGCACTGCACTCACCTTCCGGGCGGCGTCTGGACGGGCTGGGGCGCTGGGACGGTCATCGCACCGAGAGCAGGTTGCGCGGGTTGTCCACGAGGATCCGCTGCACGTCGTCGTCGCCGACGCCGTGGGCCTTGAGGAGGGGGACGAAGGCCGTCAGCACGTGGCTGTAGGGCACGTCGACCCCGGGCTCGCCCTTGGAGACGCCGGTGGCGCCCGTCGACAGCAGCACTCGGTTGCCGTGACCGGCGGCCACGAGCGCGGCGACGAGGGCGACGCGTTCGGCGTCGGTGGCATACTCGGCGCCCTCGGTGCCGACGTGGTCGAGGGCGACGTACGCGCCACGGCCGGCGACCTCGAGAGGCCACCCAGCGGCATACGCCACGGCGCGGTCGAGCCCGCCGACCACGACACGGTCGGCCGGGATCCGCTCGTCGAGGACGACGTCCAGGTCGCGGAGTGCGTCCGCGCCGAAACGGATCGAGAGCGGGACACCGGTGCTCATGGCCGCCCGGGCCGCGCCGCGGAAGAGGCTCTCGTCGGTGGCCGTCATGCCGCCGCGCGTCGCCGTCGTCGTGACCATGCCGGCTGCTCCGCGGCGCTCGACCCGGGGCACGACCATTCCCTCGGTGACCTCCTTGGCGAAGAGGTCGGCGAACTTCTCCGCCGGCCACGGCGTCGGGGGGTTGGTCTGCGGGGTGAGGAAGTACCCACCCAGCATCTCCTCGGGGCCCATGCCCGTCGACGCGACGATGTGCACGCCGGTCGACCGCGAGAGCGCCTCGTGGAGCCGGACGTCACGGCCGTGGAACATGCCGGTGCTGTCGACGATCGTGCCCCCGCCGTGCTCGCGGAAGTCACGCAGCTTTGCTGCGAGGGTCTCGAAGACCTCGACCCGGTCGATGGTCACGTCGAACGCGTGCTCGGCGCCGGGGACCACGGACAGCAGCGCCTCGTGGATCGAGACCACGCCGAGCTCGTGGGCGGGCACCGGGCCGAGCACCGTGTTGACGGTGAGGACCTCGGCAGAGGGTTTGCCGTTCACCGGCTCTCCTTTCGTCAGCGTCCTTGCTCACGTCGTGGTACGCCCGGACGGGCGATGTTGAAGGCTGACATTAATTCTTACATAGTGTCAATTGAATGATCAGTACGTAAAACGGGTGAAGGTCGGACGGGTGGAGGCCCCGCACGGGCGCGGCGGCCTCCACCCGCCGACTACAGGTGGTCGCTCAGCGGGTGGCGGCGAGCTCGTCGTCGTGCTCCCCGCTCTCGACCTCGGACGACGGCTCGTGGTGCCCGAACAGGCCGAAGAGCGTCAGGGCGGCGGCGAGCAGGGCGCAGACCCCAGCGAGCAGGAAGGCCGTGTTGAAGGCGTCACCGAGGGACTCGAAAGCCAGCTGCTGGAGCTGCGCCGGCATCGGGACGGGAGGCAGGTCCGGTCCCGGTCCCGGAACCACGGGCATGGAGTTGATCGCCATGGCGCCGCCTTGGTGGGCGATGCCAGCCGCGATGTCGCTGAACGGCGGCCGGAGGCCGGACGCGCCGATCACCGGGCCGATCTTCTCGAGCATCCACTCATTCGCCTTGCTGAAGGCCACCGCGCCGATGAGGACCGGCCCGAGCGCAAAACCGAGATCGCGCAGGAGGTTGGTCGTCGCGCTCGCCATCCCCGCGAGGCGCACGGGGACGGTGTTGATCGCCACGGCGGTGATGGAGCCGACCGTGAGGGCGAAGCCCATGCCGAGCAGGAGCATCGGGGCGATGAAGCGGGTCCAGCCCAGGTCGTTGACGTCGAAGGTCGAGGGCCAGAAGCCGCCGGCAGCCATGAGAACGAAACCGCTCGTGAGGATCCAGCGCGCCGGCACGTTGCGGATCAAGTGGGAGACGACCGGAACCAGGACGAAGGCAGGACCTTGGATGAAGAGGAACATCACGCCGATGATCAGCGGGTTCTGGTGCTGGATCGCCCCCAGCCAGATGCTCATCGAGAAGGCAGTGGCCAGGAAGGCGAACATGCCGATGACCGTGGCGATCGCGACGACGGCATACGCCCGGTTGGCGAAGAGGTGCAGGTGCAGGAGCGGCGACTCGGTTCGCAACTCGATGACGACGAAGGCGATGAGGAGCAGCACGCCCACCACGAACGCGGCGACCACGCTCGGCTGGAGGAAGCCCGAGTCGGAGCCCTGCGTCGCGGCATAGAGCACGGCGATGAGACCGACCGCGAGGGTGACCTGCCCTGGGACGTCGAGCTTGCGGCCTTCCGGTGCCGAGGAGTCGGTCGCCCGCGACGTGATGAGGATCGAGGCGAGCGCGGCGACGATGACGACGATGTAGGCGCCGCGCCAGTTGCCGCTCGCCGCGAAGGCGCCACCGAGCAGGGGCGAGATGGCCGCGCCGATGGACAGGAATCCCGCCCAGAGAGCGATCGCCTTCGCACGGGCGTCGTGGCTGGGCGCGAGAGCCGCGATCATCGCCAAGGAGATCGGGTAGAGCACTGCGGCTCCCAGACCGGCGACGATCTGACCGACCCACATCACCTGCACGGTGCCGGCGAGGGCCGCGACGAGCGAGCCGATGACGGTGAGCAGAGCGCCGGCCTGGAGCAGGCGCTTGCGGCCGAACAGGTCGCCGATCACGCCGGTCGTCAGCTCGAAGACGACCATCGGGATCGCGAAGGCGGCGGTGATCCAGGTCAGCTCGGAGCCGGTGGCCTGGAACTCCTGCTGGAACGTGCCGTTGAGGGCACCTGGAAGCGAGTAGGCCACTTGGGCCAGGAGGACGGCGAAGGAGCCGGCTATCACCGTGGCGGTGTAGCCCGGAACGCGCCGGAGGGTCTGCGTCATTGCTGATGTCTTCCTCGTTGAAGGGCCATGTCGAACGGTCAGCCAGTCGGTGATGACGGCCGGGCTCGCCACCGAAGCGCACGAGATCATTCTGCTGGGCAAGGTGTCATATTGCTTTACATAGTGTTAATAGGCTGCTCATATCGTATTTCCAATGAGCACCGTGCACGAGCGCCGCTCTCCGTGCCCTACGCTGGCGCCATGGCGAGGCTGCGTGCGGCACAGAGGGAGATGACGCGCACGCTCCTGCTCGACGCCGGCTTGGACCTGTTCGTCTCGAAGGGCTACGCCACGACGACGGTCGACGACATCGCGACGGCGGCCGGCACCACCCGGGTGACCTTCTACGCCTACTTCCCGTCCAAGGTCGAGGTCGTCAAGGCTCTCCTCGCCGAGCGGCTCAACGCCCTGCTGGCCCGGGTCCCGTCGGCCGAGCGCGGGTCCACCGAGAACGAGCTCGTCGCGGTCGTCGAGGACGGCTCACCCGAGCGGATCCGGTCGTGGCTCGCCACGACCTCCGAGCGCTGGGACGCGATCCGCCCCTACACGACCACCGCCCACGCCGCCGCCGCGGTCGACCCGGAGATCCGCACCCTCCTTGACGAGTGGCTGGATGAGGCGATCGGCGACATCAGGGACGGCCTGGACCGGGCCGAGCGCTTCCCGGCCACCACCCGTCACTTCCGGAGCGTCCTCGCCATCACCGAGCTCGACCACGTTGCGCGCCAGTGGCAGCCGGACCGTTGGGGCGTGGCGCGCGACGAGATGCTCGACGTCCTCGCCGAGAGCTGGGTCGCCTCGATCGGCCGCCGCCGCTGACCATCAGGGTCGAGTGGGGCAGGGACGGGCCGCCTCGAACAGCAGTTGACGCAGCCAGGCCATGAAGTACTGGTCGGCCAGGTGCGGGTTGAAGACCAGGTCGATGCCGAGTCCGGGGAGTCGGAAGGGCGCCTCCTCGATCCTCAGGTCGACGAGCGTCCTCATCTCGGCGGCGACCCGGTAGCGCAGCAGCGCAACGCCACCCCCGCGCGCGACGAGGTACGGGACGAGGAGGAAGTCCGAGACGAGCACGCCGACCCGGTACGTGACCTCGTGCTCGTCGAGGACGGCATACGGGAAGACGCGACGCTCGGAGTCGACAACAACGTGCGGCTCGCTGGTGAGCAGGTCGAGTGCAGTTGCCGCCGGTGGGGTGTCCGTCGAGGCGACGACGACGATTCGGTCGTCGTAGAGCCGTTCGCGTGGGTAGGGCGAGGTGAAGGCCTCCGAGAGCAGGACGACGTCGACGCCGTGTTCCGTGAAGGTCGAGGCGGACGCCACGGTGATCGTGCGGATACGGAGCGTCGCGTGTGGTGCCCGCTCGCGCAGCAGCCGGCTCAGCCGCGGCCCGAGAACGAACGCCGTGCTCGTCGTCATGGCGATGGTGATGACCCGCCGGTCGGCGGCCGGGTCGAAGGACGGGAAGTTGACGACCTGAGCGGCGCGCTCCAGGGTCGCCCGCACCGGCGCGATGAGCTCGAGCCCGCGAGGAGTCACCGTGACGTCGTTGCCGTGCCGGACGAGCAGGTCGTCGTTGAGCAGCCGTCGCATCCGCTGCAGGGCGTGGCTCATCGCGGGCTGCGTCAGTCCCACGCGCTCTGCCGCCCTCGTCACGGACCGCTCCTCGAGAATCGCGAGGAGCGGCACGAGGAGGTTGAGGTTGACCGACCCGAGCCGGTCGAGCCCCGAGCCCGTGGTGCCCTCTCCCGCGTCGCTCATGGCGACGAATCTACGCCGCCTGCTGGGTCACCCGCCGGAGCCGGGGAATCGGGATGCGGTAGTTGAGGGCAGCCGCAACGCCGGTCCCGTCTTCGCGAGCCCATCGCATCAGCGCCGGGCCACCGGGCCCACCGTCGACGTAGGCGGGTGGGCCGAACACCGGCATGTAGCCGACCGCCTTGAGGCTGAGGCCGAACTGCTCGGTCCAGAAGTAGGGCTGGAAGTGCAGCGTCGGCGCCTCCTGACCGCGGATCAGCGCGGCTGCCGCAACCTTGGACTGCTCGATCGCACTGCTCCACAGCGGGATCCGGCGTATGCCGTAGGGCGTGGGGAACGCTGCGAGGTCGCCGGCCGCGGCGACGTCGGGCCGCACGAGCCCACGGCTGTCGACGGTGAGCGGTCCGCTGGTCACCAGGCCGCTGCTCGCGAGCCACTCGGTGTTGGGGACGTCGCCCACGGCTGTGACGACGAGGTCCGCTTCCAGGACGGTGCCGTCGTCGAGGACGACACGGCTGGCCCCCGCATGCGCTCCACCGCGCTCGAGGCGGGCGTACTCGGTGTCCACGACCGTGAGCCCTCGCTCGCGGGCCGCCGCGGTGAAGACCTCGCCGAGGTGCGGGCCGAGCTGCAGGAGGAGCGGGACGCCCTGAGACACGAGGGTCACCTGGGAGCCGGCCGCGAGGCAGCCGGAGGCGATCTCCATGCCGAGCGGGCCCCCGCCCACGACGATCACTGACGGCTTCTCGGCGAGGCGGCTGCGGAGGTGCAGCGCGTCGTCGAGTCCCCGGAGAGTCAGCTCTTCGGGGAGGTCGGACAGTCGCCTCGCTCGGGAGCCCGTGGCGATGACGAGCCGGTCGTAGGGGAGGTCCGTCCCGTCGTCGAGCGCGACGCGGCGTCGCTCGACGTCGAGGCCGGTCGCGCGCACTCCGAGGAGCTCGGTCGCCCCATGGGTCGGCGGCGCGAGCTCGTGAGAAAGATCGTCGCCGTCATGGAGGAGAGCCTTCGACAGTGCGGGCCGGCTGTACGCCGCGTGCGTCTCGTCCCCCACGATGGTGAGGTCCCCCTCGAAGCCGGCCCCTCGCAAGGTGTCCGCCGCAGTCAGGCCGGCGATGCCGTTGCCGACGACGAGGACCCGGTCGACCCGCCCCGCCTGCTCGGTCGGGCGGCTCATGCGATCCGAAGTGCCGCGACGGGGCAGACGCGCACGGCCGCGTTGGCCTCGGCATTCGCGGCAGAGTCGGTGACGGAGATCTCCTCGCGGTCGAGCACGAGCTCGCCCTCGTCATCGAGGTGCATCAGCTGCGGCGCAGCCTCCTCGCACAGGCCGTGCCCCTCGCAGCGCGCCCGGTCCAGCACGATCCTCATGCCGGCACCACCTCGAGGACGGCCAGCTCGTCGATGCTGCGGGTGATGTTCGTGGGGAGGCGCACCTCCGGTCCGACGACGAGTCGCCCGACGCGACGGGCGAGGGCGTCGATCACCGCGTGGGCCTCGAGTCGCGCGAGCCCCTGCCCGGCGCAACCATGCGGACCGTAGCCGAACGCAAGGTGGTCGACCGGGTTCCGCTCGACCAGGAACGCCTCGGGGTCGTCGTAGTGGCGCGGATCGTGGTTGCCCGCGCCGAAGAGGAGGCCGACGTGCGCCTCGGCGGGGATGCGAAGGCCCTCGACGTCGACGTCCTTGGTGGCGCGTCGGCCCCACACGTGGAGCGGAGGCCAGTAACGCAGCACCTCGTTGAACGCCGCTGGGACGAGAGCGGGGTTCTCGCGGACGAGCGCGAGCTGGTCCGGGTGTGCCGCGAAGAGCGCGATGATGTTGCCGATCGAGGCGATGGTGCTGTCCACCCCGGCGCCGAGGTACTGGTGGATGATGTGGCCGGCCGTGTGGGGCGGGATGTCGCCGCGGCCCTCGGCGTCGAAGATCCCGCGCCCGACCGAGCCCGGCTGGAGGTCCTCGGCAGTGACGCTCGAGCACCACCCGTAGAGCTCGCCGGCAATGGGGAAGTTCTCGGCGGTGCGCTCGTTCATCGGGCCGATGACCTGCATGGCGGCCTGCCCCCACCGGAGCATGTTGTGTCGGGCATCGCCGGTGAAGCCGATGAGGTCCGCGACGACCTCGAGCGGCAGGGCCCGGGCCAGGGCGTCCATGGCCTCGAACGAGCCCTTGTTGACGAGCTGCTCGACGAGGGCATCAGCCTTCGTGTCGATGGTGGCCTTCAGGCCACGCAGCGCGCGGGGGGACAGGTTCTCGGTCAGGGTCGCGCGCAGCTGCGTGTGGACCGGCGGGTCTGACGCCAGGGACGTGCCGGTCAGTGCCTCGTTGACCATCGGGTTGAAGCCGATGCCGTTGACGGAAGAGAAGGTCTCCCAGTCGAGAAGGGCGTTGCGGATGCCCTCGTATCTCGTGAGGACATACGTGTCGTTCGCGGGAAGGTACACCACGGGGGCGAGCTCGCGCAGGGCTGCGTAGGTCGGCCAGGGGTCAACCGTGACGGCGTCGTCGAACAGGTCGATGTCGGAAACGGGCGGGGTGGAGTTCGGCATGCGGCACCTCGGGTCGGGGGAACAGGTTGTCACCCAAGGTGAGGGCTCGTACCGGCATTAGGCAAGCGCATGTTCTGCATGGTCGTGGATGCACGAGATGAATGACACAGAGCGTTGAGCGACAAGGACGGGTGGGGACGACGGTCGCTTGTCCGCCGATGCGACATGCTGCCAACCCACCGAACGCGGCAGCTCATGAAACAACACGCTCCCGCAGTAAGGTCCGTCCATGGGCAACCTGCGCGAAGCACAGAAGGCGCTGACGAAGGATCTCCTCCTCCAGAGCGGGCTGGAGATGTTTCTCCGCAAGGGATATGCCGCGGCGACCGTCGATGACATCGCCAAGGCAGCCGGTGCCACCCGCACGACGTTCTATCTGCACTTCCCGTCGAAGGGTGAACTCGTCAGCCAGCTGGTGGGTCACGCCCACGAGATGCTGGTCTCTCTCGAGGGCCCGCCGCTCAGTGACGTAGTGGAGTCGGGCCAACAGGCAAAGATCCGCGCGTGGCTGGACTCGCGCATGAGCCAGTGGGACGCGATCAAGCCCTACATGATCGTGAGCTACCAGGCATCCCATGAGCCGGACGTCGCCAGCCGAACCGAGGACTGGTACGAGCAGGTCGTTCAGCAGATGGCCACTGGCCTGGAGCGAGCCGGTAGGTACACCACCGAACGCCGGCGGGTGCGCAGCCTGTTGGCGTTCGGCCAGTTCGAGTACCTCTCGCGTCGTTACTTCGCGGTGGGATGGCGCAGCGACAGGCAGCGGGAGGTTTGCCTTGAGGAGCTCACGGACTCGTGGTTGCACCTGCTGACGGAGTAGGTGTCGCATCGCTCGAAACCGAGTCATGTCGACCGCCTCAAGCAAGCCCCCTAGGGACCGCGGTGAACGCGCAGTCCTGGCGCGCGGCGGTGTCGAGGTAGGCGGCCGCAACGTCGGCCACCGTGCCGCCGGCTGGGGGCACCGGTCGATCGGGCTGGGCGGAAGGCCTGAAGTGCAAGGCACCGGCGACCGCGACGAGGCTCAGCGGAGAGTCAGATGGCCTGGAGCTTCTGGAGCCGGTTGAGGGAGTACCAGCCGAAGGGGATCGGCAGCCAGTACGTCGCCAGGCGGTAGAGCAGCACGGAGGACACGGCCGTCCCCCCGTCGACGCCGATGGCGATCAGGCCCGCGGACATCGCTGCCTCGATCCCGCCGAGGCCGCCCGGGGTGGGCACGGCAGAGCCGATGATCGCGCCGGCGAAGTAGACGACGGCGATGGCCGCGACCGGCTGCGTGGCCCCGAAGGCGCGGGTGGCGCAGACGAGGGCGGCGACGAAGGACACGTCGAGGAGGAGCGCTCCGGCGAGCAGCTGGGTGAGCTTGCGCGGGTGCTGGAGCACGGAGAGGACCTGTGGGACGACGGTCCTGACCCGGGGCACGACGCGGAGGGTGATGAGCCGACGAACCCGCGGGACGGCGAGCAGGGCGAGGACCACGAGGATGACGATGGGCACGGCGGCGACGAGGACGGCCGGCGGCGTGAAGGAGGCGCGCGGGCCGGTGCCGGCGAGGACACCGGAGATGATGAGCAGGACGAAGTACGAGGAGAACTGGGCCAGCTGCGCGACCCCCACGCTCGCTCCTGCAACGGCCGGCTCGGCCCCCGCCTTCTGGAGGTAGCGGGTGTTCAGGGCGATGTTGCCGATGGCGGCGGGCGCCACCAGCCCGCTGAACGCCACGGCGAGCTGGGTCATGTAGGTCCGGCCGAACCGCAACGCCAGGTCGACGGCACCGCTGAGCGCGAGCGACGCGCCGGCGAAGGTCAGGGTGGCGAAGATGACGGTCGCCAGGGCCCAGCCGAGGTTCGCGTTGGCGATGACCTTGCCCAGGTCGACCTTGGCCAGCTGGGTGAGGAGCAGGTAGGCCGCGACCCCACCGCCGACGACGGTGACGAGACCACGCAGCGTCACACGGCGCAGCTCGACCGGTGCGACGACCTCCTCGGTGGGCCGGCCGCGTTCGATCTCGTCGCGCAGCGAGCCGAGCAGGCCCTTGTGCTGCTTGAGCACCGCGCGCGTCGTCGGCGTCAGAGCGATCGGCTGCAACAGCGGCAGCGCCCGGGAGACCACATCCGCTCCGAGCACCGCGGTGGCCGACTGGACTGCGCGCGCCGCGCCGACGGCGAGGCCGACCGTCGTCAACAGCTGGGCCGTGTCGATGCGCAGCGTCAGCTCGTCGGCGGCGATGTCGCCGCCGCCGACGCGCAGCAGGCCCGCTCGACCGTCGTCGGTGACCATGACGACGTCCGGGCCGAGTCCTCGGTGGGCGATGCTGAGGCGCAGCAAGGTGGCGTGCAGGCGCCAGATGTCGGCGAGCTGCGCGTCGTCGAGCTCGGCTCCCAGCTCGGACAACGGAGCTCCGGCCCGGTCGAGATAGGCGATGACGGCGGAGAAGGGCCCCACCTCGCGGGCGGCGACCGGCCGCGGCGCGGGGATGCCGGCCTGGGCGAGCGCCAGGCCCATGAGGGTCCGGTGCTCGAGCTCAGCGCGCAGCGTCAGGGCCGGGCGGGTCGTGCCCTTGCGCAGGCGCAGGAGACGCAGCAGCCGCCGGCCGGACGCGAGCCCGAAGGTGTCGCGGTCCATGACCTGGACGTCCACCGTCGACGAGGTCGTCGTGCCGCGGTAGCGGCGGTCGCCCGCGTCGTCGGAGTCCACCAGCTCGAGTCGCACCAGCGGGACGCCGGCCGCGACCAGCGCATCGGCGATCTGCGACCCGGGGGGCCGCGTCGAGGTGGCGCCCAAGGCGAACCTGAAGGCCAGGCCGACCGCCCAGCCGAGGAGCACCGAGGTGAACAGGGCCAGGGCCGTGCTCGTGCCGGAGAGAAAGGCCGTCACGACGGTTGACCCGATGACGACGATCGCAAGCGGGGAGATCCACTTGCGCCCGATGATGTCGGCCACCGTGAGCAGCGCCATCATCGAGACGATGACGGCGTCAAGGGGGTCGGTACGGCCCTCGGCGAGCGGGCGGGTCAGGGTGCGGAGCAGGCTGCTGAGGGGTCCGTCGAAGCTGAGAGCCCGCAGCCCGACCACGACGAGGGCCGCCGCGCCGGAGGCGGCGAGCGCGTGGACGAGCTGCGAGGGCCGGCCGCGGACGACGAGGTCGGTGCCCACGGCAAGGGGCAGCACGACGACACCGATGCCCGAGAGCCAGCTGACGACCTGGAGGAGCAGGCGGGGCAGGCCGCTCGTCGCGAGGGCCAGGTCCTGCTCGAGCGCGCCGGTCGTGCCGACAGCCACGTCGGCGAGAGCCAGCGAGGCAGCGAGGACGACGAGGACGAGACCCAGCCTCAGCGCATCGGCGGGTCGACGCACGCGATCCGCGATCGGCGGTTCGACCACGTCGACTGTCCCTCGTGGGCTGGACATCGCACCATCCTGCCCCACTCGGGGCGCTGGGCACTGCACATCGGAGGCTGTGCGGGCACCGAACGCTCAGGCCAGAGGCGTTGGAAGCGCGCCCAGCGGCATACGACTCGTTCCGTATGCCGCTGGGCTCGGTCCCGCGCGCCCGCTGAGCCGTGCGGTCGGCGGGGTCAGCTCGTGATGTCCTTGCCCGCGAAGCGGGCCCAGGCGAGCAGACCGAACACGACGGCATACGCCAGGTCGACCCAGAGGCCCTGGGCGATGTTGTCCCAGAACGGCGGGTCGCGCAGCAGGTCACCGAACGCCATCCACTGGTCCACGAGGAGGTAGGGATGCAGCCACGAGATCTGCGGCACCGAGACCGCGATCCACGACAGGATGGTGAAGATCATGAGCGCGACCGTCGCGGCGAGCGGCTGCTCGGTGAGCGTCGAGATGAACAGGCCGACGGCGGCGAGCGCGGCGAGCCCGGCGGCGACGTAGAGGCTGACGAGGACGACGCGCCACACTGCCGATCCGAACGAGATCTCGGTGCCCGACAGGGTCAGCATCGGTCCGGTGCCGAAGAGGGCGATCCCGGCGATCGTCCCGGCGACGACGACGACGGCGACGCCCCACACGGCCCCGATCATGAGGGAGATGTACTTGGTCACCAGCAGGCGGGTGCGCCCGACCGGCACGGTCAGCAGGTACCGCAGCGTCCCGAGGTTGGCCTCACCGGCGACCGAGTCACCGGCGAGCATGGCGATGGCGAGCGGCAGGAAGAGCCCCAGCTCGACACTGAGCGCGGCGAGCGGGACGAACAGCCCGTTCGACGTGATCGAGGAGAGGAAGTCCGGGCCCCGGCCCTCGCGCGGCGACGAGAGCCGGACGGCCACCGCGATGAGGACGGGTACCGCGGCGAGCACGAGGAGCCCCATCTGGTTGCGGCGGCGACCGGCGATGAGCCGCAGCTCCGAACGCAGCAGGCGGGTGGACAGCCTCCGCGCGACCGTCGCACCTGCGTCGTGCGGGTCCGCGCCGTGAACGTCGGCGAGAACCGGGTCAGCCGCTGACATCGAAACCCTCCCCGGTGAGCGCGACGAACAGGTCCTCGAGGCTGGGACTGGTCACGGTGAACTCCTTGACGCCGACGCCGCCCTGGACGAGCGCCGCCACGATCTTCTCCGGTGCGACGCCGTTGGGGGTGCCTCGGACCCCGCCCGGCATCGCCTCCACCCCGGTGAGCCCGAGCTCGGACATGATCCGGGTCGCCTCGGTGGGCTGGTCGGTCAGGATGCGGGCCGTCGGTGCCGCTCCCCCACGGACCTCCGACGTCGAACCCTGGGCGACGAGCCGACCGTCACTCATCACGCCGAGGTGGGTGCACATCTGCTCCACCTCGGACAGCAGGTGGCTCGACACGAAGACGGTCGTGCCGTCCGAGGCGAGGGAGGCGACGAGGTGCCGGACCTCTCGGGTTCCCTGCGGGTCGAGGCCGTTGGTCGGCTCGTCGAGCACGAGCAGCTCGCGCGGCATGAGCAGCGCGGCCGCGATGGCCAGGCGCTGGCGCATCCCGAGGGAGTAGGCGCGGTAGCGCTTGCCTGCAGTTGCCAGCAGGCCGACGCGGTCGAGGGCGGCGTCGACGCGCTGCCTCGACGTCCGCGGGTCGGCCGTCAGGTCGGCCGCGTCCAGCCGCTGCAGGTTCGCCCGACCCGACAGGTACGGGTGGAAGGCAGGACCCTCCACCAGGGACCCGACATGCGGGAGCGCTGCTTGCGCGCCAGCCGGAATGGATTGTCCGAGAAGGGTGCTCGTGCCAGCAGAGGGACGGACCAGACCAAGGAGCATGCGGATCGTCGTCGTCTTGCCCGACCCGTTGGGGCCGAGGAAGCCATACACCGAGCCCCGCGGCACGACGAGGCCCAGGTCGTCCACCGCGGCGCGGGAACCGAAACGCTTCGTCAGCCCCCGGGTCGCGATGGCGAGATCGCGCTCGGGGGCTGACGCCGGCTGTGCCGGCAGGAGTTCGGTCACTTCGCAGCCAGGGCGCTGAACAGCTGGTCCGGGGCGACGGCACCGAGCGCGACCCGCCCGTCGTCCGTCAGGACGACCGTGAAGAGGGTGCCCTGGAGGACGTGCCCGCTGCCCCACGCACCCGACGTGGTCGGCAGGGCCTTGAGTATGCCGCTGAGCTGGGCTGCGCTGTCCCCCGCGGTCCCGCCGGCGCCCGGCTGGGCGTCGGGCAGGGAGAACGGTGCGACGAGCACGGTGCTCCAGCCGGAGCCGACGACCTTCGGCCGCCCCGTCAGGCCGGCCAGCGTGTCGGTGGACGGCTTGCTCGGCGTGGTGTCGCTGCCGTCGGAGGCCTTGGGTGGCATGAGCTCGTCGGACTCGGTCACGGTGGTGCCGGCGGGCGGGGTGAACTCGAACTGCCGGGAGTCCGGCTGCGCGAAGTCCACGGCGGTGAAGCCGACCTCGAACGCCGGGTTCGTCAGTTTCGTCGAGTACACCTGCACCCGCAGGGGGACGCGCTCCTGTCCGTCGATGGCGATCCGCACCGACTTGACCAAGGTGTTGGGGTCCTTCGGCGTGAGGACCAGCTCGTACGCGGAGCGGCCTGCGACCGACGCGGTGCCGGAGGTCGTGATGGTGGTGCTCTCGCCGACCAGCGCGAGGGCCGCGCTCGCGGCCTCGTCCGGGGTGCGCGGCAGGCTGGACGGCAACGCGCTGGGCACCCCGCTCGGCAGGACACCGGGAAGGTGCTTGCCGTCCGTCCCGGCTCCCACCTGGTCGGCGTCGAGCTCGTGGTGCACCGCGGTCCGGTCCGCGCTGGACCACAACCAGAGGTCCTTGCCGTTGTGGATGACGTCGGACTCCCCGTTGCTGCCGATCAGGGCGAGGCGCTGACGGGTGGGGCCGTCCAGCCAGACGCGCCAGGTGTGGGTGCCGGAGATGAGGGAGGTCAGCGAGCTGCTCGCGGAGCCGGGGCCGCCCGAGCCGCCCATCCCGGGGATCGAGGGCAGGCCGAGGTCGGCGGTCTGGACGACGGTCCCGGAGAGACTGGACACATCGGAGGAGCGGACGTCGGCGAGCAGCTGCGCAGCGGTCCGCGAGGGAAGTCCGGCATCGGCACTGGCCGCCTGGTTGAGGCTGATGACCGTGGCGCCGATGAGGCCGGCCGCGGCGACGGGGAGGGCCCACCGGGCCCTGGGGTGCTCGATGAAGAAGCTCATGTGCCCATCGTGCGCCCTCCCTCCTGAGAGTGGGCTGAGACCGTTCCGGCGTGCTCGGCGGCGTACGGGCCCTGCGGCGTGACATCGTGACGGGGTGCGGGTGCTGCTGGTGGAGGACGAGGCCCGGATGGCCGCTGCGATCGTGCGCGGGCTCACCGCAGAGGGGTACGTCGTCGACCACGTCGGCGACGGCCAGGCGGGGCTCGACGCGGCGCGGTTCGGCGCCTACGACGTCGTGGTCCTCGACATCATGCTGCCGCGCCTGTCCGGCTACACGGTCGTCAAGACGCTTCGCACCGAGCAGAACTGGGTGCCGGTGCTCCTTCTCACCGCGAAGGACGGGGAGTACGACGAGGCCGACGGCCTCGACTACGGCGCCGACGACTACCTGACCAAGCCGTTCTCCTTCGTCGTGCTGCTGGCCCGGCTCCGGGCGCTCCTGCGGCGCGACCCCGCACCGCGCCCCACGATCCTGCGGGCCGCCGGGGTGACGCTCGACCCGGCGGGTCACGCCGTCGAGGTCGACGGAGTCGAGGTGGCCCTCGCCCCGCGGGAGTACCTGCTCCTCGAGCACCTGATCCGGGCTCACCCGGCTGTCGTCCGCAAGGAGGAGCTGCTCGACGCGGTCTGGGGTGGCCTCGACGACGCCAACGTCGTGGAGGTGTATGTGGGCTACCTGCGTCGCAAGCTCGGCCGGGCCCGCATCGAGACCGTCCGGGGCGTGGGTTACCGGATGGCGCCGTGACCAGCGCCCCGGCCCGGCGGTCGGTGCGAACCCGCCTGGCCGGGCTCAGCATCCGCGCCCGACTGATGCTCATCGGCCTCGCCGGGCTCGCCGGCGCGCTGGTGATCGGGGGCGTGCTGCTCTACACGGTGCTGACGACCTCACTCGGACGATCCGTGGAGGGCACGGCCCGGGCGAGCGCGGAGCAGGTGGCCCTGTTCGTCGACTCGGGTCAGCTGCCCGACCCGGTTCCGGTCTCCGGGTCCCAGGTCGTCCAGGTTCTCGACGCCGCGGGCCGGGTGGTGACCGCCTCGGTGACCGCAGACCGGCTGACTGCCCTCGTCACTCCCGACGAGCTGCGGCGCGCCCTGGCCGGGGAGCGGGTGAGTGTCCCGGGCAGCCGATCGGGGCTTGCCGGTCGGCTCCTGGTCGCCGCTGTGGGGGCTGGCCCGTCCGTGCCCTCGGGGCGTCAGTTCTCCGTCGTCGCAGCGGCACCCACGGCCGACGTGGAGCAGAGCGCAGCGACCCTGCGCACCCTGCTGCTCTGGATCTTCCCCTTGCTCCTCGCCGTTCTGGCCGTCATCGCGTGGCGCGTCATCGGTGCGGCCTTCGCGCCGGTCGAGGCCCTGCGCCGGGGCGCCGAGCGCATCGACGAGTCGTCATCGGAGACCGAGCGCCTGCCGGTGCCGCCCACCCGCGACGAGATCAGCGCCCTGGCAACGACCTTGAACGCCATGCTCGAGCGGGTCACCGCAGCTCGGCACAAGCAGCGGGCCTTCGTCGCCGATGCGGCGCACGAGCTGCGCAGCCCGCTCGCGAGCATGCGGACGCAGCTCGAGGTGGCCGAGCGACTCGGTGAGGGCGGCGACCTACCGGCCGAGCTCCTCGCCGACGTGGACCGGCTGACCACTCTCGTGGACGACCTGCTCCTGCTCGCGCGGGCCGACGACGCCGCGACGACACGCCGGACTTCCGACCTCGACGTCGGCCAGCTCGTCTCTGACGTGGCCAGACGGTATGCCCACGCCCGCGTTCCCGTCCGCACGGCCCCGGGCCTGGCCGGCCGCGAGCTCCCCACCCGCGCGGCGAGCGCCGACCTCACCCGCGCCCTGACGAACCTCGTCGACAACGCGGTCCGTCATGCACGGACCAGCGTGGTCCTGGACGCGACCGCCGTCGGCCACCAGGTGCAGCTGACCGTCACCGACGACGGTCATGGCATCCCCGCCGAGGATCGGGAGCGCGTCTTCGACCGGTTCACCCGACTCGACGAGGCCCGCGACCGGGACAGCGGAGGCAGCGGGCTCGGGCTCCCGATCACCCGGGCTCTGCTGCGACGCACCGGAGGCGACGTGCGACTCGAGGATGCCGCGCCCGGACTTCGAGCCGTGGTCCGCCTGCCGAGAGCAGGGTGAGCCGCGCCCTCTCTCCCGACCGCGGCGCGTCAGCCGCGACCCCTCTGGCGGTGCTGTGCGAGACCGTCCGGTCGGCGGCCCTCCGCCGGGTCGGTCCCGGCCTCCCCGAGGTCGAGGAGGAGCCGGTCTGCGACGTCTCGCAGGACGGGGGCGATCTCGTGGACGCGTCCGAGGGTGAGGCGCCCCGACGGCCCGGAGACCGAGACCGCAAGACGCGCCGGCCCGGTGGTCACCGCAACCGCCACGCACCGGACCCCGACCTCCTGCTCACCGTCGTCGACCGCGAACCCCTGCTCACGAATCCGACGGAGCTCAGCAAGCAGGGCGTCCAGGTCGGTCAGCGTGTGCTCGGTGCGGGCCGGGAGGCCGGTCCTGCCGATGAGCTCGATGACGTTCTGCACGGGCAGCTCAGCCAGCAGCGCCTTCCCCACCCCGGTGCAGTGCGGCAGCACGTGCCGCCCGACCTCTGTGAACATCCGCATGGCGTGCGGTGATGGTGCCTGCGCCACGTAGACCACCGAGTCGCCTTCGAGCATGGCGAGGTTGGCGGTCTCACCGATCTGCTCGGCCAGTCGCCTGAGGTAGGGCGTGGCTCGCGCTCCCAGCGTCAGACCGGCGACTTCTCCGAGCCGGATGAGCCGCGGGCCGAGGGCGTATCGGTGCGACACGTCCTTGCGGACGTAGCCTCCCGCCACGAGGGACTGGACGATTCGGTGGATCGTCGGCATCGGAAGCCCGGTCGACTTCGCGAGCTCGGAGAGGGTGGCGATCCCGCCGGCGTCGGCCATCGCCTCGAGCAGCTCGAAGGCGCGATCCAGCGACTGCACTCCGGGGCGGCGCGGCGCCACCACCTTGGACTCCGCGCCCGCCCGGTCGGCGGACGGACGTTCGCCACGGTCCACGCGCGGCTCCTCTCTGGAAGTCAGGGCGTCCCGCTCGGCACGCGCCGAGCGGGACGCCACCAGCCTGCCATCACGAGCGGGCGTGGGGTCAGGGGACCATCCACGAGAGCACGGGCGTGGACTGGAGATAGACGAGCACGCACATGAAGACGAGGAACCCGACGCTCCAGCCGACCACCTTGCGGAAGATGTCACCCTCCCGGCCGGACAATCCCACCGCCGCCGCAGCGATCGCGAGGTTCTGCGGCGAGATCATCTTGCCGAGGACACCACCGGAGGAGTTGGCCGCCGCCATGAGGATGGGGTCGAGCCCGGTCTTGGCGGCCGCCGACACCTGCAGCGCTCCGAACAGCGAGTTGGACGACGTGTCCGAGCCGGTGACGGCCACGCCGAGCCACCCGAGGATCGGGGAGATGATCGCGAAGATCGCCCCAGCACCGGCCATCCACGTGCCGAGCGTCGCGGTCTGACCGGAGGCGTTCATGACGTAGGCGAGGCCGAGGACGGCCATGACGGTGACGATGGCTGCCGCGAGCTGTCGGTAGGTGTCGAGGTAGGCCCGGAACGCCTTGCTGAGGGAGATGCCGATGACGGGGATCGTCACGAGGCCGGCGATGAGCATCAGCGTGCCGGCTGCGTTGAGCCACCCGAACTTGAACGTCGGGAGCGTGGACGGCTTGCCCGAAGGGGTCTGCAGGTCCAGGCCGGGCCACTTGAACTGGGTGCCCGGCGCGGCGAGTGCGTCCTTGATGCCCGGGAGCTGGCTGAGGCTGAAGATCGCGATGATGATGAGGTAGGGCGCGTAGGCCTTGAAGACGTCGGAGGTGGTGTCGACGTGACCGCGGTCGCGCTCGGCCAGCTCCTGCGCAGTCCCCGTGCCTGCGCCGATCGGGTGGTCCGAGCCACCAGCATGCGCCGCGGGCGTGCCGCTTATCAGGCCCGCCTCGTGCTCCGCGGCGCGCCGCGAGACGTGGGCCCGCGCGACGGCCGGCTCCTCGGTCTCCACGTACGGGGCGGCGGGCCGCCAGAAGCGCAGGAGGAGGACGACGGATGCGGCGCCGACGAGCGAGGCCACGATGTCGGTCAGCTGCGTCGACAGGTAGTTCGACGTCGCGAACTGGGCGATGGCGAAGCTGATGCCGACCGTGAGCGTCGCGGGCAGGGTGGCCCGGACCCCGCGGCCGCGGTCGATGATGTAGACGAGGGCCATCGGCACGAAGATGCCGAGGAGGGGGGTCTGGCGTCCGACCATCTGCGAGAGGGTGTGCTCGGGCAGGCCCGTCACCGTCGCGAGGGTCGTGATCGGCACGGCCAGGGCGCCGAACGCCACCGGGGCGGTGTTCGCCACGAGGGCGACCACGGCGGCCTTCATCGGCCGGAAGCCGAGGGCAATGAGCATGACGCTCGTGATCGCGACGGGCGTGCCGAAGCCCGCGAGCGCCTCGAGCAGGGCGCCGAAGCAGAACGCGATGATGACGGCCTGGATGCGCTGGTCGTCACTCACCTTCGCGAACGAGCGGCGCAGGACGTCGAAGTGCCCGGTCACCACCGTCATGTTGTAGAGCCAGATGGCGTTGATGACGATCCAGAGGATGGGGAAGAACCCGAACGCGGCCCCCTCCGCTCCGGCCATGATCGCCTGTCCGGCGGGCATGGAGTACGCAAGGATCGCGACGAGGATCGAGACGAGCAACGAGACGAGTGCGGCCTTCCACGCGCTGATGCGCAGGACGCCGAGCAGCACGAACAGGGTGACCAGTGGAAGCATGGCCACGAGGGCCGTGAGGAAGATCGATCCGGCTACCGAATCGAGGACTGGGCGATACATGCGTTCACCTCATTGTGAGCGATGGATGGGCTGGTGAATCAGGAGCGGGTCTCGCTGGGTGGGACGCCGAGGCTGGCGGGGTCGCCTCCTCGGATGGAGGCATCGAGAACCTCCACGATGTGGGCGAGCGCGATGCGGCGGCCGCTGCGCTCGAGGGACGAGGCCACCTGCATCAGGCAGCCGGGGTTTGCGGTGACGAGGAGCGGCGCCTCGGTGCTCAGCACGTTGGCCGCCTTGCGGTCGCCGAGCTCGCGCGCCGGCGCCGGATGCAGGACGTTGTAGATGCCGGCGGAGCCACAGCAGATCTCTGCCTCCGGGATCTCCCGGAGCTCCAGCCCCGGGATGCCGCGCAGCAGCTCACGTGGCTGTGCGCGGATGCCTTGGGCGTGCGCGAGGTGGCACGCGTCATGGTAGGCGATGGCCATCGGAAGCGGGTGGCGGGTCGCGACGGGTCCGGCCTGGACGAGGATCTCCGAGATGTCGCGGACCCGGCCGGCGAACCGCCGCGCGCGCTCGGCGTACGCCGGGTCGTCGGAGAGCAGGTCGGCATACTCCTTCATCGAGGAGCCACACCCGGCGGCGTTGACGACGATGCTGTCCACCCCGGCACGCTCGAACGTGTCGATGAGGGCGCGGGCGAAACGCTGGGCCTCGTCCTCGCGCCCGTTGTGCACCGACAGGGCGCCGCAGCAACCTTGGGAGGCGGGCGCCAGGACCTCGAAGCCCTCGGCGGCGAGGACGCGCGCGGTGGCGGCGTTGACACCGGGGAAGAACTCGCGCTGCACGCAGCCGAGGAGCATCCCGACCGTGCCGCGTTTGGTGCCCTGCGCGGGCGTGCGCTCGGGCACGGGCTCACGGTTCTCGAGCGGTGGCGCCAGAGCCTCCATCGAGGCGAGCGTCGGAGAGAGCCGGTCGAGCACGCCGGTGCGTCGGAGCAGGCGGGACAAGCCGGTCTTCTGGTGCAGGCGCAGCGGCCCACGGAGGGCCCGCAGCCGCTTCGGGTAGGGGAAGACCGCGAAGATGGCGGCGCGGAGGGCCTTCTCCCGCCGCGGACGCTCGTGCCGTCGCTCCACCTGGGCGCGGGTCGCCTCGATGAGCCGGTCGTACTGGACGCCTGACGGGCAGGCCGTCACACAGGCCATGCAGCCGAGACACGCATCGAAGTGCTGGACCATCGAGGGCGTCATCGGCTCGCCCTGCAGTCCCTCGTTCATGAGGTAGATCCGCCCGCGCGGCGAGTCCATCTCCTCGCCCCAGAGCGCGTACGTCGGGCAGGTGGGCAGGCAGAAACCGCAGTGCACGCAGTCCGCGACGAGCTCGGCCGACGGCGGCCGGTGGGCGTCGAAGGCCGGGGGCCCGGACTGGACGGGCGTCAGCGACAGCCTCTGGTCGGTGCCCAACGTGCCGGTGGGCGTCGACACCGGGCCAGGTCCGCTCTCGGGCGTGCTCACCTAGATCCCTCCCACGAAGCGGCCGGGCGCCAGACGACGCTCGGGATCGAACTGGCTCTTGAGCGAGCGCATGAGGCCGAGGGCCTCCACCGGGCCCCACACGTCGAGGCCGTCGCGGATCACGCCAGGAGCCTCGAGGACGACGGCAGAGCCGCCGAATGTTCCTGAGCCGGCGCGGACCCGGTCGAGGAACTGCCGCACGCCCTCGGCGAGGTGGCTCCCGTCAGCGTCCGCACCACCGTCGGTGCCGTCAGCGCGCGAGAGGCCCAGCAGGGCCGTGCCGACCACCGGGCTTCCCCGGAACCGCACCTGCAGACCGGTGTCAGCCGCGGCCTCGTCGACGGTCTGGAGCAGGCTGCCGAGCCGGGAGATCTCGTGCGTCACCTTGATGAGCACCGCGCTGTCGCTGTCCGGCTCCGTCCCCCACCACGCCGGGGGTGTCTCCGCCTCGGTGGCCCCAGACCCCATCAGGCGCAGCATCTCTGTGGCTCGCTGCTCGACCCCGGGCGCGGTGCCCTCCACGAGGACGCTGACGGACGAGCCGTCGGCGGCCCGGTCGAGCTCGACCGACGAGATCGCGAGCTGCGAGTCGGCAAGGGAGGACACGAGCGCCTGGGTGCCCTCCGGCTCGCCCGCGGGGCAGCTGATCCAGCGCTGGGCGCCCGGGACGGGGTGGAGACGGAAGGCGACCTCGGTGATCACACCGAGCGTGCCGAAGGAGCCGGTCAGGACCTTGCCGAGGTCGTACCCCGCGACGTTCTTCACGACCTTGCCACCCGCGTGGGCTGCCACGCCGTCGGCGCGCACGAAGCGGACGCCGATGAGCAGGTCGCGCACGGCGCCGTGGAAGAGCCGTCCGGGCCCGGTCGACGCCGTGGCCACGGCACCACCGAGGGTGCCGCGCCGCGGCGGGTCCACGCCCAGCCGCTGCCCGGCGGGGGCGAGATCGGCCTGGAGCTCGTCGAGCGTGCGCCCGGCGCCGGCGACGACGACGAGGTCCCCAGCCGCGTGCTCGACGACCTCGCTCATCCGGGTCGTGTCGACGACGAGGTCGACGGACTCGGGCGGCGCACCCCAGGCGAGCTTGGTGCCGGCCCCCCGAGCGACGACGGTCAGCCGCTGCTCTGCCGCTGCCGTCAGCAGCGCCGAGGTCTGCGCCGTCGACCCGGGGCGGGCGACCCAGCGTGCGGGGACGCCGGCGACGAGATCGTCTGCGGTCGCCTCGGCCGCGTGGCCGTCGGTCGCCGCCTTGAGGGTGTCGAGGATCGCGGTCATCAGAACAGGTCCGCCTTTCCGGCCGCGACGAGCGGGTGCGGCCCCCGGTGGCGGCCCGGGACCTCCCCGCAGAGGCGAGGCGTCGGAAAGACCTTGCCGGGGTTGGAGATCGATGTCGGGTCGAACGCACAACGGACGAGCTGCATGGTGTCGAGGTCGTCGTCGCTGAACATCCGGGGCATGTACTTCGCCTTGTCCGAGCCGACCCCGTGCTCGCCGGTGATGGAGCCGCCGTGCTGGATGCAGAGGTCGAGGATCGCACCGGAGACCTCCTCGGCACGGTCCGCCTCGCCCTCGTTGGCGTCGTCGAAGAGGACGAGGGGGTGCAGGTTGCCGTCGCCGGCGTGGAACACGTTGGCCACGCGAACCCCGGCGTCGCGCGAGATCTCCGAGATGCGCCGGAGCACTTCGGGCAGAGACGTCCTCGGGATGACGCCGTCCTGGACGATGTAGTCGGGGCTGATCCGCCCGACGGCCGCGAAGGCAGACTTCCGTCCCTTCCAGAAGAGGGCCCGCTCGACGTCGTCAGCGGCGATCCGGATCTCGAAGGCGCCGTTGGCCCGACAGTGGCCCTCGACGTCGTCGAACTGGTGCGCGACCTCCGAGGCAGGCCCGTCGAGCTCGACGATGAGCACCGCGCCCGCCCCGGCGGGGTAGCCGCACTGCACGGCGGCCTCAGCGGCCTCGATGGCCAGGGCGTCCATCATCTCGATGGCCGCCGGGATGACGCCGGCACCGATGATCGCTGACACGGCGGCCCCGGCCTGGTCGGTGTCGGGGAAGCCGGCGAGCAGGGTCCGGACCTCCTCGGGGCTGCGGGTCAGCCGGACGGTGGCCCGGGTGGCGATCCCCAGGGTCCCCTCCGACCCCACGACGGCGCCGAGCAGGTCGTAGCCGGGCGCGTCAGGGGCCTTGCCGCCGATGTGGACGACATCTCCGGCGGGCGTGACGAACTCGACACCGGTCACGTGGTTCGCGGTGAACCCGTACTTGAGGCAGTGCGCCCCGCCGGAGTTCTCGGCCACGTTGCCGCCGATCGAGCAAACCTGCTGGCTCGACGGGTCGGGGGCGTAGTAGTAGCCGGTCGGCTGCGCCTCGCGGCTCAGCTGGAGGTTGATGACGCCCGGCTCGACGACCGCGCGCTGGTTGCCGGGGTCGATCTCCAGGATCCTCCTCATCCGGGACATCACGATGAGCACGCCGTCCGCGCGGGGCAGCGCACCCCCGGACAGTCCCGTCCCAGAGCCTCGAGCGACGAAGGGGATGCCGTGCTCGGCGCAGGAGCGGACCGTCGTCGCGACGTCCTCGGTGTTCTCGGCGAGGACGACGAGGGCCGGCGTGACCTTGTAGTGCGCCAGGCCGTCGCACTCGTACGTCCGCAGCTCCTGGTGGTCGGTGATCACCTTGTGGTCACCGAGAGCCCGCCGCAAGGGTCCAGCCAGGCCGAGCGCGTCCATGGGTCAGGGCATCCGCTCGTAGGCCGGCAGCGTGAGGAACTCGGCGAAGTCGTCGGCGACGGCGACCTCGAGGAAGGTGGAGCGCGCCTCGTCGTAGTCGGCAGGGTCTCCCGGCAGCTTGGCGACCTCCTCCTCGACCAACCGGTCGATGAGCTCGCGGGTGACCTTCGTGCCCGTGTCGAGCTCGACGTCGTTGTGCAGCCACTGCCACACCTGCGAGCGGGAGATCTCGGCCGTCGCCGCGTCCTCCATGAGGTTGAAGATGCCGACCGCACCGGAGCCCTTGAGCCACGTGTGGAGGTACTGGACCCCGACGCTGATGTTGTTCCGCAGGCCGGCCTCGGTCACCGTCCCGGGGGTCGCCTTCACGTCGAGCAGCTGCTCAGCGGTGACCTCGACGTCCTCCCGCTTCTTGTCGATCTGGTTGGGCCGGTCACCCAGGACCTTGGTGAACGCCTCCTTGCAGAGCTCCACCATGCCGGGGTGAGCCACCCACGACCCGTCGAAGCCGTCGTTCGCCTCGCGGGTCTTGTCGTCGGTCACCTTCTGGAACGCGGCCTCGTTGACCTCCGGGTCGCGGCTCGGGATGAACGCCGCCATCCCGCCGATGGCGTGGGCACCGCGCTTGTGGCAGGTCCGCACGAGCAGCTCCGTGTAGGCCCTCATGAACGGCACGGTCATGGTCACCTGGTTGCGGTCCGGCAGGAGGAAGTCGCGCCCTCGCGTGCGGAACTTCTTGATGACGCTGAAGATGTAGTCCCACCGCCCGGCGTTGAGGCCCGAGGAGTGGTCCCGGAGCTCGTAGAGGATCTCCTCCATCTCGAAGGCGGCCGGGTAGGTCTCGATGAGGCAGGTGGCGCGGATCGTGCCCTGCGGGATGCCCACGTGGTCCTGCGCGTGGACGAACACGTCGTTCCAGAGCCGGGCCTCCAGGTGGCTCTCCATCTTCGGCAGGTAGAAGTAGGGACCCTTCCCGGCGTCGATCTGGCGCTGGGCGCAGTGGAAGAAGTAGAGACCGAAGTCGACGAGCGAGCCGGACATCGGCTCACCGTCGACGAGGACGTGCTTCTCGGACAGGTGCCAGCCGCGGGGGCGGACGACGATGGTCGCCAGCTCCTCGGCGGGGCGCAGGGCGTAGGACTTGCCCTCGTCGCTCGTGTAGTCGATCTTGCGGTCAAGGGCGTCGATGAGGTTGAGCTGGCCCTGGACGACGTTGTCCCACGTGGGCGTCGAGGCGTCCTCGAAATCGGCGAGCCACACCTTGGCCCCCGAGTTGAGGGCGTTGATCGTCATCTTGCGGTCGGTCGGGCCGGTGATCTCGACGCGGCGGTCGACGAGTCCGGGCGCCGGCGGGGCGACCTGCCAGTCCCCCTCGCGGACCTCCTTGGTGTCGGGGAGGAACTCGAGCTGGTGACCCGCGACGAGCTGCTCGTAGCGCACCTCCCGCGCCCGGAGGAGCTCCAGACGTCGCGCGTCGAACGCCCGGTGCAGCGAACCGAGGAACTCGATCGCCGGCTCCGTGAGGATCTCCGCGAACCGTCCGCCGCTCTCGGCCGTGATCTGCACGCCTTCGGTCACTCTCATCACCCGTCCTGGTCAGTCTTGGTCAGTCTTGGTCAGTCTTGGTCAGTCTTGATCCGTCATGGCCTTCCGCATCGCGGAATTCTCTTTCTGCCATACGGACGACGCCGACGTTAGTCAAGGAGCCCGGCGTGCGTCAACGGTCTCTTGCCCGCGCATGTCCAGACGCGTACCCACGGCTGGAACCGGTCGGCCGTCCGTCGATCCGTGGTTGAGTGACGCGGTGACATCCCGCGCAGCGCCGACCCGGTACGACGTGGTGGTCATCGGTGGCGGGATGGCGGGCGCGTCGGCGGCTCACGAGCTTTCCCTGGACCACTCGGTGCTGCTCGTGGAGATGGAGTCGACTCTCGGCCACCACGCGACCGGGCGCTCGGCAGCCATGTACCTCGAGACCTACGGCGGCCCGGAGGTCCGCGCCCTCACCCTCGGGAGCCGCCCGTTCCTCGAGGACCCACCCGAGGGTTTCGACCGGCCGCTGATGTCGTCTCGCCCGCTTCTTCAGGTGGCCCGGCCCGGCCGGGGAGAGGTCATCGACGCCCTCCACGAGCAGGTCCGTCACCTCGTCCCCGCGGCGAGGGTCGTCGACGCCGTCGCGGCCGGGCTGCTGTGCCCGATCCTGCGCCCGGGAGCCGTCGCCAAGGGCCTCCTCGAGCCGGACGCGATGGAGCTCGACGTCCACGCCATTCACCAGGGCTACCTCCGGGGCCTGCGGGCGCGGGGCGGGACGGTCGTCCGCAGCGCCCGGGTGGCGCACCTCGAGCGCAGTGGCGACACCTGGGTGGTCCACACAGCTGCAGGTCCCGCGGCGCGCGGTCGCATCGTCGTCAACGCCGCGGGTGCCTGGGCCGACGAGGTGGCCGTCGCAGCCGGAGCAGCACCGGTTGGGCTGACCGCGCGGCGCCGCACCGTCTTCACGATCGGGGCCGGACACGTCACCGGCAGCGACCGGCTCCCGCTCCTCTACGACGTCGACGAGTCGTTCTACGTCAAGCCGGAGGGCCGGCAGCTCCTCTGCTCGCCGGCCGACCGGACACCGGTCACGCCGGGCGACGCGAAGGCGGACACCGTGCAGATCGCACGCGCCCTCGACGAGATCCGCGCCTTCACGACGGTTGACGCCCGCTCCGTCCTCACCTCCTGGGCCGGACTGCGCACCTTCGCGCCCGATGAGCAGTTCGTCATCGGCTTCGACCCGGTGGCTCCGGGCTTGTTCTGGTTGGCGGGCCAGGGCGGCTACGGGATCCAGACGGCGCCGGCGACCGCCCGGCTCGCCGCCACCCTCGTCCGCGGCCAGGCTGCTCCTGACGACCTCGTCCAGCTGGGACTGCATGCCGCAGCCGTGTCACCCGCCCGCTTCCACTGGCGGACAGCGGCCCCCTCCCCGCCTGGCCGCAGGGACGGATGACGCAGCCAGAGCCCACCACAGAGTCCACCCATGCAGGCGAGGGCCCCATCCGCCCGCGAAGGTGCGTCATCCGTCCCAGCCGCATCGGGGTTCCGCCGCCTCGTTGCGGTCGACGGGAGGAGACGGAGCCAGCCGTATGCCGCTGGGCCGGCTCAGCGGCATACCGCTGAGTCGGCAGGCGGCTCGGACGGCGCCGAGGGGATGGAGGTCAGCGCCCCCGCGGACGGCCGCTCAGCGGCGACCTGCCGGCACGTAGTCGCGCTCGGTCGGGCCGACGTACAGCTGTCGGGGCCGGGCGATCTTCAGGTCCGGGTCGGCGATCATCTCGCGCCACTGCGCGATCCACCCCGGCAGCCGACCGAGCGCGAAGAGCACCGTGAACATCTTCGGCGGGAAGCCCAGCGCCCGGTAGATCAGGCCGGTGTAGAAGTCGACGTTCGGGTAGAGCTTGCGCTCGAAGAAGTAGTCGTCGGACAGGGCCTGTTGCTCGAGCTCGAGGGCGATGTCGAGCAGCTCGTCACGCTGCCCCAGCCGCTCGAGGACCTGGTCGGCCGTCCGCTTGATGATCGCCGCACGCGGGTCGTAGTTCTTGTAGACCCGGTGCCCGAAGCCCATGAGCCGCACGCCGGTGTCCTTGTCCTTCACCTTGCGCACGAAGCTCGCGACGTCGCCACCGTCTGCCTTGATCGACTCGAGCATCGTGAGCACCGCCTGGTTGGCCCCACCGTGCAGCGGGCCGAAGAGCGCGTTGATACCTGCGGAGACCGAGGCGAACAGGTTGGCGTGGGAGGAGCCGACCATCCGCACCGTCGAGGTCGAGCAGTTCTGCTCGTGGTCGGCGTGGAGGACGAGTAACTGGTCCAGGGCGTTGACCTTGACGGGATCGAGCTCGTAGGGCTCGGCCGGGAAGCCGAAGGACATCCGCAGGAAGTTCTCCACCAGCGACAGGTTGTTGTCCGGGTAGAGCAGCGGCTGGCCCATGCTCTTGCGGTGTGCGTAGGCGGCGATGGTCGGCAGCTTGGCGAGGAGGCGGACCGTCGAGAGCTCGACCTGCTCCGCGTCGAAGGGGTCGAGGCTGTCCTGGTAGAAGGTCGAGAGCGCCGACACGGCCGAGGAGAGCACGGGCATCGGGTGCGCGTCGCGCGGGAAGCCGGCGAAGAAGCTGCGCAGGTCCTCGTGCAGGAGCGTGTGCCGGCGGATCCGGGCGTCGAAGGCGTCGAGCTCGGCCTCGGTCGGCAGCTCGCCGTAGATGAGCAGGTAGGCGGTCTCGAGGAAGGTCGAGCCCTCCGCGAGCTGTTCGATGGGGTAACCGCGGTAACGCAGGATCCCGGCGTCGCCGTCGATGTAGGTGATCGCCGACCGGCAGGAGGCCGTGTTGACGAAGCCCGGGTCGAGCGTCACCCGGCCCGTCTGGCCGAGCAGCTTCGACACGTCGTAGGCATCGCTGCCCTCCGTTGCGTGGAGAACCGGGAGGTCCAGCTCTTCGTGGCCGTTCACTACTGCCTCGTGCGTCTTCACACTCATGAGAACTCCGGACCTCCTCCACCTGGCTCCGATGCCAGGCCATTGCTGCGAATGGACCAACCCTTTCGAAATTACCCCGGGGGGTATCTTGAGGAGGTCGGCGGAGCGCGTGGGACCGGTCACACCTCACGTCCGGGCGTGCACGCCGCCGACCTGCCTCCTCTACCTGCCCACGCTAGGCAACTCAGCGGCGTACGGGCTGGCGGTGTAAGCGGGGTCACGAAGGGAACGCCCGATGTGGATGCAAGCTCTCCCACCGGAAGCGGACTGGCTGACCAGGCTGCAGCTGCGCCGCGCGGTCGACGTGGGCGGAGCGGACGACGCCGATGACCGGGTAGCCCCCGGTCACGGGGTGGTCGTTGAGGAACAGGACGGGCAGCCCGCTGGGCGGGACCTGGATCGCGCCGCGGACCATCCCCTCGCTGGGCAGCTCGATATCACGCCATTCCGTATGCCGCTCGATCGGCTCCCCGTCGAGGCGGAGCCCCTTGCGGTCGCTGCGCCCCGAGACGATCCACTCCGCCTGCGCCAGCCGCTCGGGCTCCGCGAACCAGTCCCGGCGCGGCCCCGGCAGGACGGCGAGCTCGACCGTGCCCGAGGGCGGGGGCGCCACCGCGGCATGGTCCACGTGCGGGAGCCCCTCGGTGCGCTGTCCGATCCCGAACACCTGGCCCGCCCGGACCGGCTCCGGCCCGAGTCCGGACATCGTGTCGGTGGACGCCGAGCCGAGGACCGTCGGAACAGCCAGCCCCCCGCGGAAGGTCACGTAGGTGCGGAGCCCGCTCAGCGGCATACGGAGCGAGAGGACCTGCCCGTCCCGGAGAGTGAACGGGGTCGCGTGGGCTTGCACTCGGCCGTCGACGTCTGCGGGCGACGGGGCGCCCGTGAGGCACACGACGACCTCGCCATGGGCCCGCAGCCGGAGCCCCCCGAACGTGACCTCGAGGGCTGCGGCGCCGTCGACATTGCCGACGAGGCGCCCGCCGAGGCGGTAGGAGCCGACGTCGGCAGCCCCTGCCCGGCCGACCCCGACGGCGAGGTGGCCCACCCGGCCGAGATCCTCGACGAGGGTCAGCGGACCGGGCTCGATGATCTCGATGTGACGAGTCATCGCCCCACCTCGACGAACCGCACCATGCTGCCCGGCGTGAGCAGGGCCGGCGGCTCCCGGTCGGCGTCCCAGAGAACGACGTCGGTCGTTCCGATGAGCTGCCAGCCCCCCGGCGATGCACGCGGGTAGATCCCGCTGAACTTTCCGGCCAGGCCGACGGATCCGGCCGGGACGCTGGTCCGCGGGTCCGGCCGGCGGCTCACCTCGAGCCGCGGATCACCACCCACGAGGTAGGCGAAGCCGGGGGCGAAGCCGCCGAACCCGACTCGCCACCGGGTCGCGGTGTGCGCGGCGACGACGGCCTCCGGGCTCAGTCCGGTCAGAGCGGCGACGTCGGCCAGGTCCGGACCGTCGTACCGGACCAGGATCTCGATGACGCGCCCCTCCCCCGGGGCCTGCCCGAGCCGTGCCCCGGCGGCCGCGGCCCGGACCGCCCTGTCCAGCGCGGTGAGGTCAGTCGTCGGCCGGGCCACGACGAGCAGGGTGCGCGCGGCCGGGACCAGGTCGTCGACCTCGGCCCAGACGCCCTCGCCCGCCTCGGCGAACGGCGCGAGAGCGGCGTCGATCGCGAGGACCGCGTCGATGTCGTCGGTCTCGACGAGGATCGCGGCATCGCCCATGGGCAGGAGGCGCACTGGCGGGTGGAGGGATGCCGGCGAAGGTGCTCCCTCGATGGGCGGACGGACGTCGGTCATGGCGCGCCTATCTGGTGAAGGGGGCCATCTCGACGCCCTCGGCCGTGAGGGCGTCCCGGACCGCCCGGGCCAACTCGACCGCACCGGGCGAGTCGCCGTGCGTGCAGATCGAGTCCGCCTGCACCTGCACCTCGGTCCCGTCGATGGCGGTGACCCGCCCATCGGTGACGAGCCGGACCATCCGGGCCGCCACCTCCCGCGCGTCGTGCAGGACGGCGCCGGGGAGACCTCGAGGGACGAGATGCCCTTCCGGCGTGTAGGCACGGTCGGCGAACGCCTCGACGACGGTGCGCAGGCCCGCCGCGGCGGCGATCCGGAGGAAGGCCGAGCCCGGCAGCCCCAGGACGGGAAGGCCGGCATCCAGCGCCACGACCGCGGCGACCACGGCCGCGGCCTGCTCCTCGTGCGTCACGACGGCGTTGTAGAGGGCGCCGTGCGGCTTGACGTACTCCACCCTGGTCCCCGCCACCCGGCACAACGCGTCGAGCGCCCCGACCTGGTAGATGACGTCGGCGGTCAGCTCGTCCGGGTCCATGTCGATGAAGCGGCGGCCGAAACCAGCCAGGTCGCGGTACCCGACCTGGGCGCCGACGACCACACCTCGCTCCGCGGACCGGGCGCAGGTGCGCCGGAGCGTCAGGCTGTCCCCCGCGTGGAAACCGCACGCCACGTTGGCGCTCGTGACGATCTCCAGCATCGCCTCGTCGTCGCCGAGCCGCCACGTGCCGAGCGACTCGCCGAGGTCGGAGTTGAGGTCGATCCGCCGGGTGCCCATCGTCGCGCCCCTCACGCCCAGAGGCCAGCTCGTCGTGGCCACACCCCACCGACGATAACGCCAGCCTCCGCTCCGGGAGCCGGCTCAGCGGCATACCACCGGGTTCGGTGTGGCTGGGCACGTCGGGCTCTGCGACGATGGCCACGGAGGAACTGATGCCCGGGGCGGGTCGTTGGCCCACCGTCCCAACCCACGACCGAAGCGAGCCATGGACCCCTCTGCCGATCGCCGTCACTCGTCCCTGCCGACGCAGCGGACGGACCCTGCATGAGCCCCCTGCTCTCCCTCGGCGTCGGGCTGGTCGTCATCGTTCTCATCACCGGGGCGACGGGCTACTTCGTCGCCCAGGAGTTCGCCTACATGGCGGTCGATCGCTCGCGCCTCGGCGCCCAGGCCGCGTCGGGCGACGAGGTCGCCGGACGAGCCCTGCGGGTGACCCGCCGAACCTCGTTCATGCTGTCCGGAGCGCAGCTGGGGATCACGGTCACCGGCCTGCTCGTCGGCTACGTCGCCGAGCCGCTCATCGGTGAGGCGCTCGGCGAGGTCCTCGGCTGGAGCGGGGTGCCGGCTGGCGTCGGCATCGCCGTGGGCACCGTCGTCGCACTCACCGTGTCCACCATCGTCCAGATGCTCTTCGGCGAGCTCGTGCCCAAGAACCTCGCCATCGCGCGGTCCGAACCGGTCGCCCGGAGCCTCTCCCGGTCGACGCTCGTCTACCTCAAGGCCTTCGGCTGGCTCATCTGGGTCTTCGACCAGGCCTCCAACCTGCTCCTGCGTGCCCTGCGGATCGAGCCGGTGCACGACGTCGAGCACTCGGCGACCCCGCGGGACCTCGAGCACATCATCGCCCGGTCCGGGCAGACCGGCGACCTACCCCCCGACCTGACCGTGCTGCTGGACCGCATCCTCGACTTCCCCGAGCAGGACGCCGAGCACGCGATGATCCCGCGCACCCGGGTCGACGTCGTGCACGAGCGCGACGAGATCGGCACGGTTCGGCAGCTGATGGCGACCGGCCACTCCCGCTACCCGGTCCTCGACCGCTCCGGCGACGTCGTGGGCGTGGTGCACCTCGACGACGTCCTCTCGACGGACGTTGCGCTCGTCCGTCCCGTCGGGGGGCTCGCCCGCCCTCCGGTGCTCGTCCCGACGATGATGCGCCTTCCCACGGTGCTGACCGAGCTCCGCTCGACCGGCGACAAGCTCGCCTGTGTCGTCGACGAGTACGGCGGCTTCGCCGGCATCATCACCCTCGAGGACCTGGCCGAGGAGCTCGTCGGCGAGATCACCGACGAGCACGACCCCGACGCCCCGAACGAGCCCGTCGTCGACGACGACGGCACGTGGGTCATGCCCGGCGACGTCCACGTCGACGAGGCCGAGCGGGCCCTCGGCCGCGAGCTGCCCCAGGGGGACTACGAGACGGTGGCCGGGCTCGTCATCGCCCAGCTCGGTGACCTGCCGGACGTCGGCGCGACCGTGCGGATCGAGCTCCAGCCCGACCCGGCCGATCTCGTGGCCGACGACGACCCGCGTCCGCGATTCGTCACGGCCGAGGTGCTCGAGGTCGAACGGCACGTGCCCTCGCTGCTGCGACTGACGATCGACGACCCCAGCACCACCGCCCCCCGGCCGGAGGACGACCGATGAGCCTCCCCGTCATCATCACGACCGTCGTCATCATCGCCCTCAGCGCCTTCTTCGTCGCCGTCGAGTTCGCCCTCATCGCCGCGAAACGACACCGTCTCGAGGATGCGGCCGGCTCGAGCCGGGCCGCCCGCGCTGCGCTCCGAAGCGCCAACGAGCTGACCCTGCTCCTCGCGGGGTCGCAGCTCGGCATCACCATCTGCACCCTCGCTCTCGGCGCGATCACCAAACCCGCCGTGCACCACTGGCTCACACCGGCGCTCGAGAGCTGGGGGCTGCCGCTGCTCGCCGCGGACGTCGCGGGTTTCGTCCTGGCGCTCGCCATCGTCACGTTCCTGCACCTCGTCGTCGGAGAGATGGCCCCGAAGTCGTGGGCCATCGCCCACCCCGAGCGGTCGGCCACCCTGCTGGCCCTCCCGATGCGCGGCTTCATGTGGCTGACCCGCCCGGTGCTGCGCTCGCTCAACTCGAGTGCGAACGCGATCCTCCGACGGTTCGGGGTCGAGCCGAGCGACCAGATCGCCACGGGTCAGGACCCCGAGGCGCTGCTGCACCTCGTCGAGCACTCGGCGAACGTCGGGGCCCTCGACGCGAGCTACTCGATGCAGCTGACCAGCGCCCTCGAGCTCGAGACCCTGACCGTCGGAGACCTCGTCGGGCCTCAGCAGGCCCCCGTCATGGTGGCGCCCACGGCCAGCGCGGCGGACCTCCGGCGAGCCACCCTCGAGTCGGGGCACCTGCGGATCCTCGTCGGCACCGACCGAGCCGTCGAAGGGGTCGCCCACGTGCGGGACACGCTGGCGGTCCCCTCGGAGCGGCCGGTCCGGTCCGTCATGCGGCCCGTCTTCACCCTCTCCCCCGAGACCCCGGTCTATGCGGCGCTGCGACGGATGCGCGAGACGAGCACCGAGCTCGCCGTGGTGACCGACGCGAACGGCGCCGTCGGCGTCGTCACCCTGGCCGACATGCTCGGCCGCCTCTTCCCGGAGCCGGAGGAGACCGCGGCCACCGCCGGCTGAGTGCGGTTGACGGCGGTTGACGGCGGCTCCCGGCGGCTCAGGCCACGTCGACGTGGTGCGCCAGGAGGCGGTGCTGGGCGTCGCCGTCCGCACCGGCCGGGCTGACATGGACCGAGACCCGCGCCAGCCTCGGGATGTGATGGAGCAGCCGGTGGTGGGCCTCGATGGCGATCCCGTGCCCCGCGACGACCGAGAGCGCCGGGTCGACCGAGACCTCGGCCTCGGCGTGCACGCGGTGCCCGATCCACCGCAACCGCACGGACTCGACGTCGACGACGCCGGGGGTCGCGGCCAGGGTGCGCTCGGCGAGAACGACGAGGGCCGGGTCGACGGCGTCCATCAGCCGGCGGTAGATGTCTCGTCCGGCACCCTTGAGGACGAAGAGGATGGCGACCGTGATGAGCAGGCCGATGACCGGGTCGGCCAAGGGGAAGCCGACCATCACGCCCACCGCGCCGAGGACGACCGCGAGCGAGGTGAAGCCGTCGGTGCGGGCGTGCAGTCCGTCTGCGACGAGGGCGGCCGACCCGATCTGCCGACCGACCCGGATGCGGTAGAGCGCGACGAGCTCGTTGCCCGCGAAACCGATCAGGCCCGCGACGACGACCACCCACGGATAGGTGAGCGGCTGCGGGTCGACGAGCCGCCGGACCGACTCCCACCCGGCCAGGACCGCCGAGAGCGCGATCATCGCGACGATGAACACCCCGGCCAGGTCCTCGGCCCGACCGTAGCCGTACGTGTAGCTGCGGTTGGCCGGCCGGCGGGCCAGGACGAACGCGATCCACAGAGGCACCGCGGTCAGCGCATCGGAGAAGTTGTGGACCGTGTCCGCGAAGAGCGCCACCGAACCCGTGACGACGACGACCACGGCCTGCGCCAGGGCCGTCGCGAGCAGGGCCACGAGACTGATCTTGACCGCCCGGATGCCCTGGGCACTCGACTCGAGGGCCGGGTCGACCGAGTCCGCAGAGTCGTGGCTGTGTGGACGAAACACCTCCCGGAACCAGGCGAGCGGTCCGGTCCCATGCTCGTGCTCGTGGTCGTGGTCGTGCTCGTGGTCGTGCTCGTGGTCGTGGTCGTGCTCGTCGTCGTGGTGGCCGTGCCCGGTCCCTTCGAGGGCGCTCATGCGCCTCAGCATAGGGAGGCGGGAAGCCTCAGATGGGGTCGGCCGCGGTGAGGGTCTGCCACGCGGAGCGGATGTGCGCCTCGACGGCCTGCTCGGCGTCGTCGGCGCGGCCGTCCACGATCGCGGCATAGATCGCCTCGTGGTCGCGCCGCAAGACCTGAACGACGTCCTCCCAGGCGTCGAGACGACGGAAGCGGTCGAGGATCGGCAGCCGCATCGACTCGCGGATCGCGACCGTCATGTCCGCGGCCAGCAGGTTGCCGGCGGCCGCGGCGATGCCCACGTGGAAGGCGGTGTCGACGTCGTTGAACCGCTCACGGGTGATCCCGGGCTCGCGCATCGCGTCGACCTGCCGCTGCAGCTCGTCCAGCTGGTCGGCCGACGCATGCTTGGCGGCGAGGCGAGCGCTCAACCGCTCCAAGCTGATCCGCACCTCGACGACGTCAGGCAGGGGGAAGTTCGCGAGGGCCACGTGCAGCCGGAGCAGGCGGGTCAGCGCATGGGCCGAGACGGACGTGATGGTCGTGCCGGCCGTCGCCCCGGTCCCGACCGCGGACCGCACGACCCCTTGGGCCTGAAGGGTCCGGACCGCCTCGCGGACGGCTGCCCGGCTCACCTCGAGCAGCCGCGCCAGCTCGCGCTCGGGCGGGAGGTGGGCACCGACCTCCAGCTCACCGGTGAGGATCCGCTCGTCGACCCAGTGCAGGACCTTCTCGAACGCCTGGGGGCCGGCCCCCGGCTGCTCGTGGGCGGGCGCGTCGACTGGCACGGGAGAAGCATGCCACCCGGGGTACACCTACCGGAAGAGAGTGGTCTGACCTCTTGACAGCATCGCCGAGAGGGGCCTACTTTCAACCGCATCTCAGTGGTCTGACCACTGGCTCCCGCCCACCGTCGTGCACATCGGAGGACCTGTGACCGCCGCAGCCCTGTTGCCCACCGCTTACCAACCCGACATCGCCCCGGTCGCAGACAGCCTCACGGCGTCGGCCCTCATCGCGCTCCTGCCCCTGCTGACGGTCTTCCTCACGCTCGGGGTCCTGCGCTGGAAGGCGCACTGGGCCGGCCTGTCCGCCGTCGCGGTCGCGATCATCGTCGCCTGGCTCTTCTTCGAGATGCCCGTCGGCCTGGCCGCCCTCGCCGCGACCGAGGGCGCGGCCTTCGGGCTGTTCCCCATCATGTGGATCGTCTTCACCGCGATCGTGCTCTACCAGGTCACGGTCCGCTCCGGCCACTTCGAGGACCTGCGGGCGACCTTCCACCTCATCTCGGACGACCCGCGGATCCAGGCGATCATCATCGCCTTCTGCTTCGGTGGCCTGCTCGAGGCGCTCGCGGGCTTCGGCGCCCCGGTCGCCATCACCGGCGTCATGCTGATGGCCGTCGGGTTCTCGCCGCTGCGCGCGGCCGCCATCGTCCTGCTCGCCAACACCGCGCCCGTCGCGTTCGGCGCGATCGGCACCCCGATCATCACGGCGGGCACCCTGACGAAGATCCCCTACACCGAGATCGGCGCCTACGTCGGCCACCAGACCCCCGTCATCGCCCTCTTCGTCCCGCTCCTCCTCGTCCTCATGGCTGACGGGCGGCGCGGTGTGCGGCAGGTCTGGCCGGTCGCGGTCGTCGTCGGGCTGGCCTTCGCGGTGTTCCAGTGGTTCTCCGCCACCTACCTGTCCGTGGAGCTCACCGACATCATCGCCTCCCTCGGCGCCCTCGCAGCAGCGGTCGTCTTCCTGCGCTTCTGGCAGCCGCAGGGCCGCGAGGAGGCGCTCGACTCGCTCCAGGTCGAGCGCGAGCGCGACCTCGCCCTGGTCGGGGCCGGCGCCCCCGCCGCCTCCCGGTCCGGATCCGCCGGGGGCCACGCCGCCGAGCCGCTCGCCGTCGACGACCACCACGCCTCGATGGCCGAGCTGGACGCCCGGGCCCGGTCGCTGAATGCGGGTCGGATCACGATGGCGCTCTTCCCCTACCTGCTCGTCATCGTCGTCTTCGCGATCGCCAAGCTCATCCCCGCCGTCAAGGAGTGGCTCGGCGGAACCGACGTCAAGGTCCCCTGGCCCGGGCTCGCCGGCGAGGTCCTGACCCACTCCGGCAAGCCGAGCGCCGCCGCGACCTACACGTTCCCCTGGCTGAGCTCCCCCGGCACCATGCTGCTGATCTGCTCGCTCATCGTCGCGTTCGTCTACGGCGTCGGCCTCAGCGGCTGGGGCAAGGAGTTCGCCGCCACCGCCCACAAGATGCGCTTCGCCTTCCTCACCGTTGCCTCCGTCCTCGCGCTGGCCTACGTGATGAACCTGTCCGGCCAGACGATCACCATCGGCACGTGGATCGCCGGGGCCGGCGCGGCCTTCGCGTTCCTCAGCCCGCTCCTCGGCTGGATCGGCACGGCCGTCACCGGCTCGGACACGAGCGCCAACGCGCTGTTCGCCACGCTCCAGCAGACGGCTGCCCAGAACATCGGCATCGACCCGACGCTGCTCGTCGCCGCCAACACGTCCGGCGGCGTGGTCGGCAAGATGATCAGCCCGCAGAACCTCACCATCGCCGCGACCGCGGTCGGCCTGCTCGGGCGCGAGTCCGACATCTTCCGCAAGGTGGTGCCGTGGAGCATCGGCCTCATCCTGGTCGTGTGCCTCCTCGTCGGGCTCCAGTCCTCGGTCCTCGCCTGGATGCTGCCATGACCGCGCCGACACCCGCATCGGACCTGCGCATCGCCCTCTTCGCGACGTGCTTCAACGACACGATGTGGCCCGAGACACCGAAGGCCACGGTCCGGCTCCTCGAGCGCCTCGGGTGCCGGGTGGAGTTCCCGACGGAGCAGACGTGCTGCGGGCAGATGTTCACCAACACGGGGTATGCCGCTGACGCCCTTCCGCTCGTCCGCCGGTTCGTCGACGTGTTCGGGGACTACGACGCCGTCGTCGCACCGTCCGGGTCGTGCGTCGGGTCCGTGCGCGAGCAGCACCGGATGATCGCCGAGGGCGACGAGACGCTGATGAGCCGGGTCGACGAGGTCGCTCCCAAGGTCTACGAGCTGTCGGAGTTCCTCGTCGACGTCCTCGGGGTCACCGACGTCGGCGCGTACTTCCCGCACCGGGTCACCTACCACCCGACCTGCCACTCGCTGCGGATGATCCGGGTCGGGGACCGTCCGCTCCAGCTGCTGCGGGCCGTCCGCGGGATCGACCTCGTCGAGCTCCCCGGTGCGGAGGAGTGCTGCGGCTTCGGCGGGACCTTCGCGGTCAAGAACCCGGACGTCTCCATCGCGATGGGCTCCGACAAGGCCCGCAACGTCCAGGACACGGGCGCCGAGGTCGTCGTCGCCGGCGACAACTCGTGCCTCTCCCACATCGGCGGGATCCTCGGCCGGCAGCGGTCCGGCGTGCGCACCATGCACCTGGCCGAGATCCTCGCCTCGACCGAAGGAGACCCGGCATGACGACCCAACCGAGCGGGCCCGTGGGAGCGAGCCCAGCGGCATACGCCCCCCTGCAGGAGACCTCGCCGACCTTCGTCGGGATGCCGAAGTTCCCCAAGGCGGCCCGGGCGGAGCTGGCCAACGCGCAGCAACGCAAGAACCTGCGCCACGCCACGCACACGATCCGCACCAAGCGCGGCAACGTCGTCCGCGAGATCGACGACTGGGAGGCCCTGCGGGTCGCCGGAGCCGACCTCAAGGACGAGGCACTGACCCACCTCGGCGACTACCTCGAGCAGCTCGAGTCGAGCCTCACCGCCAACGGCGCCGTCGTCCACTGGGCGCGAGATGCGCAGGAGGCCAACCGGATCGTCCTCGACATCGTCCAGTCCAAGCACGTCGACGAGGTCGTCAAGGTCAAGTCGATGGTGACCCAGGAGATCGAGCTCAACGAGGCTCTCGAGGCGGCCGGCATCAACGCCTGGGAGACCGACCTCGCGGAGCTCATCGTCCAGCTCGGCCACGACCGGCCCAGCCACATCCTCGTCCCCGCGATCCACCGCAACCGCAGCGAGATCCGCGAGATCTTCCTCCGCGAGATGGGACAGGTCGGCCGGCCCGCCCCCGCGGACCTCACCGACGACCCACCCCGGCTCGCGGAGGCCGCGCGACTGCACCTGCGGGAGAAGTTCCTGCGCGCCAAGGTCGGCATCTCCGGAGCCAACTTCGCCATCGCCGACACCGGGACGCTCGTCGTCGTCGAGTCCGAGGGCAACGGGCGGATGTGCCTCACCCTGCCCGAGACCCTCATCTCCGTCGTCGGCATCGAGAAGGTGCTGCCGACCTGGGAGGACCTCGGGCCGATGCTCCAGCTGCTCCCCCGGTCGAGCACCGGCGAGCGGATGAACCCGTACACGACGATGTGGAGCGGCGTCCACGAGGGCGACGGACCGCAGGAGGTCCACGTCGTCCTGCTCGACAACGGCCGCAGCCACGTCCTCGGCGACCGGCTCGGGCGACAGGCCCTCCGGTGCATCCGCTGCTCGGCCTGCCTCAACGTGTGCCCGGTCTACGAGCGCACCGGTGGGCACGCCTACGGCTCGGTCTACCCCGGACCGATCGGCGCGGTGCTCAACCCGCAGCTGCGCGGGACCGCGAGCGACATCGACAAGTCGCTGCCGTACGCGTCCAGCCTGTGCGGGGCCTGCTTCGACGCCTGCCCGGTGCGGATCAACATCCCGGAGCTGCTCGTCGAGCTCCGCGGCACGGTGGTGAAGAATGCCGGCAACACCCCGGAGTCCGCGGCGATGAAGGCTGCGGCGTGGGTGCTCTCCGACCCGAAGCGCCTCGCTGTGGCCCAGCGAGCCGCGACGACGGCGGGACGTCTCACCGGCGGCAAGCCGCTGCGCTCGATCCCCGGCCTCGGGGCCTGGACCAATGCCCGTGACGTGCCGTCCCCGCCGAAGGAGTCGTTCCGGCAGTGGTGGGCCCGCGAGCGGGGGAAGGGAGACGGACGATGAGCGCGCGAGAGGAGATCCTCCAGCGGGTACGAGGTGCGGTCGCCGACGTGACGACCCCAGTGGGCCAGCGTCCTGTCGCGCCGGCCCGGACGATGCACGACCTGAGTGACGCCGGCGCCCTGGAGCTGTTCGCCGAGCGGGTGGCGGACTACCGGGCGACCGTGATCCGGGTGGCGACCGCTGACGTGCCCGCCACCGTCGCCGACGCCCTGGCCCGGCTGGGCTGCCGCTCGGTCGTCGTGCCGAGTGGTCTGGACCCGGCCTGGACGGCGGGCCTGGACGCGGCGGTCACCGTACTGCCCGAGGTGGAGGCGACCAGCCACGCCCAGCTCGACGCGGTTGACGCGGTCGTCACCGCGGCCAAGGTCGGGATCGCCGTGACCGGCACGATCATCCTCGACCACGGCCCCGACCAGGGCCGGCGCGAGCTCACCCTCGTGCCGGACACCCACGTCTGCGTCATCGGCGCGGACCAGGTCGTCCCAGACGTGCCCGACGCCGTGGCGCGGCTCCGGCCAGAGGTCGGGGCTGCGCAGCCGCTCACGTGGATCAGCGGGCCGAGCGCGACGAGCGACATCGAGCTGAACCGGGTCGAAGGCGTCCACGGACCGCGCAACCTCGTGGTCGTCATCGCGGAGTGACCTGCTGGACCGAGCAGCCGCACTGGTTTGAGGTGGACGGGCCGAGGATGTGCCGGCGCGTCCACCTCAAACCCGGAAGTCGGTGAGGGCTGCGACGAGGGACTCGAGGTCTCGCGGGCTCGGGGCACCACCCCGGGAGACGTCCAGGCGGTCGGCGAGCTCGAGCACCCAGGGCCGGCGCAACCGGGCGCGGGCCAGCAGCCCGGTGTCACCCAGGAGGGCGCCCGGATCGCCCTGGAGCACGCGACCGGCCTCGACGACGGCGACCTCGGTGGCCCAGGCCAGCGCGAAGTCGACGTCGTGGGTCGAGAGCAGGACGGTGGTCCCCCACTCCTCCAGGCGGTGCAGGGCCGTGAGCATCTCGTCGGCGCCCGTGGCGTCGAGCCCGGCGGTCGGCTCGTCGAGGAGCAGGAGGCAGGGCCGCATCGCGACCGCCCCGGCGATGGCGACGCGCTTGCGCTGCCCGAAGGACAGCTGGTGGGTCGGGCGCTCGGCCAGCTCGCGCAGGCCGAGCACCTCGAGCGCCTCGTCGACCCGGGACCGGACCTCATCCTCGGCGAGGCGGAGGTTGAGCGGTCCGAAGGAGACGTCACGGGCCACGTCGGCCGCGAAGAGCTGGTCGTCGGGGTCCTGGAGGACGAGCTGCACCTGCTGACGATGGGCCGTCAGGCCGGCTCTGCTGTGCCGCAAGGCATCCGGGCCGACACGAACCTGGCCGGCGTCCGGTCGCAGCGCACCGGAGAGCACCCGGAGGAGCGTCGTCTTGCCGGAGCCGTTGGCCCCGAGGAGCGCCAGCCGCGACCCGGGTCGCACGTCGAGGGAGGCAGCGCACAGGACCGTCCGTCCGCCGTAGGAGACGGTGACAGCGCGGGCTGCGAGGCTCAGGTGACCCACCTCAGGACCCTCCCATCGTCAGCGCCGCCGTGGTGATCGCACCGAGCGCCACCAGGCTCGTCGCCACGAAGGGCAGCGAGGTCCGGCGAGGAGGGTCGAGGGAGGGCAGGCTGCCGGTGTAGCCACGCCCGGCAAGGCCTTCCTCGAGGCGCCGAGCCCGGTCCCACGACCGGACCAGGAGTCCCGCACCGAGGGCCGCCGAGCTGCGCAGGGTGGTGCGGCGGTCCCGGTAGCCGAGGCGGGCGGCCTGGGCCTCGCCCATCTGGACGACCGTGGCGAGGAGGACCAGGACCAGCCGGTAGACCAGACCCGCGACGTCGATGCAGGCATCGGGCACCCGCAGCCGGCGGAGGGCGCCCAGCAGGTCCGCCATCGGCGTCGTCGCGGCGATCACGAGGACACCCAGCGTGCCGGCGGTCCCGTGCCCGAGCACGGACAGGGCCGACCGCCTCGTCTCCTCGGTGACGGCGACCCCTGGCCCCCCGTCCCACCGGAGGCTCACGAGGACCGAGAGCGACCCCACGACGATGAACGCCAGCGGTGCGGCCACGCTGCGGGCCAGGACCCGCGGCGAGACCTGCGCCGGGCCGAGCAGGATCGCGAGGGCCGCGGCAGCGGCCAGGACCGAGCCGGGCCAGACCGGCAGGCTGATCCCCACCCCGACGAGCCCACCGGCGAGGAGCACCTTCTCCCCGACGGCGCGTCTCCGCCACGGTGAGGCCCAGGCCGCATCATCCAGAGCGAACCCCGTGCTCATCCGCGGTCCGCGGAGGAGTCGGATCTGCCGGAGACGGCTGAGTCGCTGGGGGTGGCGGCCGGCTCGCCGGCGCGGCGCCGACGGCGCTCGTGGATCCGACCGACGACGTAGCCGAGGGTGATCCCGCCGAGCCCCGCCTGGAGGGCGAAGAGGCCCGACTCGACCTGGCTCGACTCCGGCCGGAAGAGCGGCTCGAACCACGCCTCGTAGGCGGGATGGGCCGACTCGATGAGATCCATGGCCTGCGAGTCCGACCCCGGATATGCGTCCGCGCCGCTCTCGCCGCGCTGAGCTCCGAGGACGAGGGCCAGCCCGACGACGGCGACGATCGCCAGGACGAGGAGACCGTTCACGGCGCGGCGGCTCATCGGGGCGCCTCAGTCGCGCGGGTGACGGCAGCCGGCAGCATGTCGAGCCGTTCGAGCTCCGGCCGGGCGATGTCGCCGAGCAGACGCAGCACGAGCACCGCGAGCAGGCCCTCGACGACGGCGAGCGGGACCTGGGTCACGGCGAAGACGCCGAGGAACTTGGCCATGGCCCCTGAGAAGCCGGTCGCCGGGTCCGGGAACGCCAGGGCGAGCTGCGTCGCGGTGACCGCATACGTCGCGAGGTCGGCGAGCGCCACGGCGGCGAAGACGGCGGCCGTGTGGTTGACGCGGCGTACGGTGCACCAGACGAGGTAGGCCGTCCAGGGACCGGCGACGCCCATGGAGAAGACGTTGGCGCCGAGGGTGGTGAGGCCGCCGTGGGCGAGGAGCAGCGCCTGGAAGAGGAGCACCACGGTGGACAGGAAGGCCATCACCGGCGGACGGAAGAGGACCGCGCCGAGTCCCACGCCGGTCGGGTGGCTGGACGACCCGGTGATCGAGGGCAGCTTGATCGCCGAGAGGAGGAACGTGAACGCTCCGGCGGCGCCGAGCAGCAGCGTCGTCTCGGGGCGTTCCCGCCGCTCTCTGGCGACGGCACGGCCGCCGTGGATGACGAAGGGGGCTGCGGCCAGGGTCCATCCCGCCGCGTGCAAGGGCGGCAGGAAACCTTCAGCGATGTGCACAGTTCACTCCTGGATGACGCGTCCACTGGAACAGCCGTGCCAGGCTCGTATCTGACTCCCGGCCGCAGGTGCGACCGGTCACAGTGGCGCGACCGTCCCGGACTCTCACCGGGTTCCGTGCGCTGGCACAGTTGGGTTCGGCGAGTATGGCACGTCACCCCGCTGGGCCGTCACGCGAGCGGTGGCCGGACCCGCGTCCCGTAGAGGTGAGAGTCCGCGAACTCCGTTGCGGCCAAGGCCCACCCGACGATGATGACGGCAGCCTGCCGGAGGTCCGCAGCCTCCACCTGGGCTCCGATGTCCGAGAGGGTCCCGCGGAGGATCTGCTGGTCGGGCTGCTCGGCGTTGGCCACGACGACGACGGGGCAGTCCGCGCCGTAGTCGTCGACGAGGGACGCGGCGAGCTCGCGGGCCCGCCGGATGGCGAGGTGGAGCACCAGGGTCGCTCGGGACCGGGCGAAGTGGGCGAGCGACTCGGTGTCCGGCATCTTCGTCGAGTCCCGCTGGGCGCGGGTGAGCACGACGGTCTGGGCGACCTCCGGCACGGTGAGCTCGCGCCCGACGAGGGCGGCCGCAGCGGCATAGGCCGGCACCCCCGGCGTGACGTCCCACGGGACGCCGGCCCGGTCGAGTCGGCGGGTCTGCTCGGCGACCGCGGAGTAGAGCGACGGGTCCCCCGAGCAGAGACGAGCGACGTCCACACCACGCTCGTGCGCGGCGACGCAGTGCGCGACGATCTCGTCGAGGTGGAGGTTCGCCGTGTCGACCAGCGTGGCCCCGTCGGGGCAGTGCGCGAGCACCTCGCCGCCGATGTACGTCCCGGCATAGAGACAGACCGCGGACTCGGACAGGATCCGGACGGCGCGCAGGGTGAGCAGGTCGGCGGCGCCCGGTCCGGCGCCGATGAAGTGGACGGTCACGTGGTCTCCGGCTCCGAGGTCGAGATCGGGTGCGGGCGCGGCTTCGTCGCGGCCCACTGGGTGATGGTCCGGGACGGCTTCCACCCGGTGAACGAGCCGATCGGCTCGAGGTCCTCGACGGCGATCCGGCTCACCACGCCCCCGTGCAGCCGGTGGGCGGCCAGGATCGTCATCTCGGTCTCGACGGTGACCCCGTGGACGACCAGCCGGCCCCCGGGCCGGAGCACGCACCACGCCGAGCGGATCAGGGAGCCGTTCGCTCCCCCACCGATGAAGATCGCGTCCGGTGCCGGGAGGATGCCGGTGGCATCGGCGGCGCTCGCGACGACCACTTCGAGCGTCGGGACTCCGAGTCGGTCGGCGTTGGTGCGGATCCGCTTGGCGCGCAGCTGGTCCCGCTCGACTGCGTAGACGCGGATCCGGGGATGCTGGCGGGCGAACTCGATGCCCACCGACCCGGCGCCGGCACCGAGGTCCCACATGACGTCGCCGGGCTGCGGCGCGAGATGGGCGAGCGCGGCCGCACGGATGATCCGCTTCGTCAGCTGCCCGTCGTGGTCGAAGGTGCTGTCGTCGAGGCCCGGAGCCAGGGAGCGGGCAACGGATCCGGGATCGGGGACGCACTCGATGCACACGAGGTGCAGACGTGGAGCGGCGCCGTGCTCCCAGGAGCCCGCGATGCCATCGGTGCGCGACTGCGTCGGGGTCCCGAGGTCGCCCAGCACGGTGAGGCGGCTGGCGGCGTAGCCCTCCTCGGCGAGCAGCGCAGCGATGCGGCTGGGCGAGTCCTCACCGTGCGTGAGCGTGATGAGCCTCGCCGCGGGTGACAGATGGCGGCGCAGCCCGTCGAAGTGGCGCCCGACGAGGGTGACGACCTCGGACTCCTCTGCGCCGCAGCGCATCTCGGCACGAGCCAGCGAGACCGAGGACACCGCGGGACGGATCGTGACGGCGTCGGCGCCGAGGAGGTCGACGAGGGTGCTGCCGACGCCCGACACGAGCGGGTCACCGCTGGCCAGCACGACCACCCGACGGCCCGCGACCATGGCCAGGACGGCGGGCAGGTTGGCGCGGAGCGGTGACGGCCAGGGGATGCGCTCGCGTCCGGGCCGAGGCTCGAGCATCGCCAGGTGCCGGGCACCACCGAGCACCACCTCGGCGTCGTCGAGCACGGCACGCGCCTCAGGTGTGAGGGACACCAGACCCTCTGCAGCGACACCGATGACCTCGATCACGGCGCTGACCCTAGCGTCGAGGAGTGGGCCGGCTTCACCCGAGTCCCTCAGTTCTGCCAGACTGCCTCTCGGCGCGAGGAGAGGAATCCGGTGCGAATCCGGAGCGGTCCCGCCACTGTGAACCATCCCGGCTCCGGCCGGGTGGCAGCCAGGGCATCTCCCCGCGCCGGCCGTGCCCGCCGGGTGCGGTCCGGTCAACCACGCGGGCGAGGCACCCGCAGGAGGCTCGCGTGCACGTCTACCCGTTCTCCGCCATCGTCGGCTCCGACGACCTGGCCCTGGCCCTGGTCCTCACGGCGGTCTCGCCCGGGATCGGGGGTGTTCTCATCCGCGGCGAGAAGGGCACGGCGAAGTCGACCGCGGTGCGCGGCCTCGCCGGCGTCCTGCCCCGGCAGGCGGTCGTCGCGGGCTGCCGCTTCGGGTGCGACCCCGCCGCTGCAGACCCGGCCTGCCCCGACGGGCCGCACGACGCTGCAGCCGAGCCCGCGACCCGGCCCGCTCGGGTCGTGGAGCTGCCCGTCGGAGCGACCGAGGACCGGGTCGTCGGGTCCCTCGACCTGAGGCAGGCCCTCGGCCACGGGGTCACCGCCTTCGAGCCGGGTCTGCTCGCCGCGGCGAACCGCGGCATCCTCTACGTCGACGAGGTCAACCTGCTCCAGGACCACCTCGTCGACGTCCTCCTCGACGCTGCCGCGATGGGCCGGTGCACCGTCGAACGCGACGGCGTCTCCGTCTCCCACCAGGCCCGCATCGTCCTGGTCGGCACGATGAACCCCGAGGAGGGAGAGCTGCGACCACAGCTGCTCGACCGCTTCGGACTCGCGGTCGACGTCGCCGCACCCCGCGAGCCCGCGGCCCGGGCCGAGGTCGTGCGGCGCCGCCTGGCCCACGACGCCGACCCGGGGGCCTTCGTGTCCCGTTTCGCGCCGGACGAGGACGCCCTGCGCAGCCGGATCGCCGAGGCCAGGTCCCGCCTCTCCGAGGTGGCCCTCCCCGACTCGATGCTGACGCTCATCGCCGAGGTGTGCGCCGCGTTCGAGGTGGACGGGCTGCGCGCCGACATCGTCACGGCCCGAGCCGCCATCGCGCACGCCGCCTGGGCCGGACGGCCCGCGGTCACGCGTGCCGACATCCGCGCCGCCGGCCGCCTCGCCCTTCCCCACCGACGTCGCCGCAACCCCTTCGACGCCCCGGGGCTCGACGAGGACCTGCTCGACGAGATCCTGGGCGAAGACCCACCAGCGGGCCCGCCCGATCCCACCGATCCCACAGACCCCCCCGACCCCCCCGACCCCACCGACGGGTCGAGCGGCCCGCACCGCCAGGACGGCGCGAGCTCCGATCGCCCCGGCCAGGACGGCACCGGCACCGACGGTCCCGAACCGGGCAGCACGGAGAGCGGGTCCCCGGGTCCGGACGACCCCGCCGCCCACCGTTCGGTCGCGGGCGCCACCGACTCGCGCGACCTCCCCGAGGAGGGCGCCGCAACCGGCGCGCCACCGGGCTCGGCGGGCCGCCCGACGACCGCCGCTGCTGGGTCTCCCTACCGGGCGCGCGTCCTCACCGCAAAGGGCGTCGGCCACGGCGAGTCGGGCCGACGCAGCCGGGCCATCACGTCGACCGGGCATGCGATCGGCGCCACGGCGGACCGGGGCAGCGCCGATCGAAGCACCGGTCGCGGCCTCCACCTACCGGCGACGATCCGGGCGGCCGCGCGCCACCAGCAGCGACGCGGCAGGACCGACGGCCCCCTCGTCCTCGACGTCTCGGACCTGCGCCGCCCCGTCCGGCAGGGCCGCGAGTCCAACCTCGTCCTGCTCTGCGTCGACGCCTCCGGCTCGATGGCAGCCCGACGCCGGATGGAGGCGGTCAAGGCGGCGATCCTCTCGCTGCTGCTCGACGCCTACCAGCGGCGGGACAAGGTCGGGCTGGTGACCTTCCGGGGTGCCGGTGCCGAGCTCGTCCTGCCACCCACGTCCTCCGTGGACATCGCGGCCCGCCGGCTCGCGGACCTGGCCCACGGTGGCCGGACTCCCCTCGCGGAAGGGCTCCTCACGGCCTACTCCGCCCTGCGCACCGAAAGGATCCGCGACCCGAGGCGTCGGCCGCTCCTCGTCGTCGTCACGGACGGGCGCGCCACGGCCGGACCGGATGCCGTGGCGCGCGCCGGGGTGGTGGCTGCCCGGCTGCGTGAGGAGCGGGTCGACTCCGTCGTCATCGACTGCGAGACGGGCCGTTTCCGCCTGGGGCTCGCCGCGGCCCTCGCGGTCCGACTCGGGGCCGAGCACCTGTCCGTGGGCGACGTCGCCGCCGACACGATCGCCGACGTCGTCCGTGACCAGTCCATCCGCACACCCGGCGCCCGACGCGAGCCGGCCCACCCGAGAGGACTGGTCGCCTGATGAAGGGCCAGCCGACGCACGTCCCCGCTGACGGCCTGACGACGCGCCAGCGCCGCAACCGGCCCCTCCTCATGGTCCACACCGGCGAGGGCAAGGGCAAGTCGACCGCGGCGTTCGGGCTTGCCCTGCGCGGCTGGAACCAGGGCTGGTCGGTCGGCGTGTTCCAGTTCGTCAAGAGCGCGAAGTGGCGGATCGGGGAGCAGACCGCTGTCGAGACGCTCGGCGAGCTGCACCGAGAGACCGGGCGGGGCGGCCCGATGGAGTGGCACAAGATGGGCTCGGGCTGGTCCTGGTCCCGCAAGGAGGGCACCGAGGACGACCATGCCGCCGCCGCCGCGGAGGGCTGGGCCGAGGTGAAGCGGCGCCTTCGGGCCGAGACGCACGGCCTCTACGTGCTCGACGAGTTCACCTACCCCATGACGTGGGGCTGGGTCGACGTCGACGACGTCGTCGCCACCCTGGCCGGCCGGCCGGGGCAGCAGCACGTCGTCATCACCGGACGCCGCTGCCCGGAGCCCGTCCTCGAGCTCGCCGACCTCGTCACGCACATGACCAAGGTCAAGCACCCCTTCGACGAGGGCCAGAAGGGCCAGCGCGGGATCGAGTGGTGACGACCGGACCCGCCCCGACGGTGCTGCCGCGGTTCGTCGTCGCGGCGCCCGCGTCCGGACACGGCAAGACCACCGTGGCGACGGGAATCATGGCGGCCCTCGTGCGCGAGGGCCTCGACGTGACGGGGTTCAAGGTCGGCCCCGACTACATCGACCCGGGCTTCCACGCGCTCGCCACGGGTCGTCCCGGGCGCAACCTCGACCCCTTCCTCTGTGGCGAGGACCTGGTCGAGCCGCTGCTCCTGCACGGCGCGCGAGCGAGCGGTCCCACGGACGTCGCCGTCGTCGAGGGCGTCATGGGCCTCTTCGACGGGCAGATCGACGGCGCGGGCTTCGCGTCGACGGCGCACGTCGCGGCGCTGACGCACAGCCCGGTCGTCCTCGTCCTCGACGTCAGTCACCTGTCCCGGACGGCCGGGGCGATCGTCCACGGGCTGACGACGTTCGAGCCCGGCACCCACATCGGCGGCGTGGTCCTCAACAAGGCCTCGTCCGAACGGCACGTCCGCGAGGTCCGCGCTGCGGTGGAGTCGACCGGCGTCCCGGTCCTCGGGGTGATCCCTCGCGACGCAGGTGTCGAGGCGCCGTCGCGGCACCTCGGCCTCGTTCCGGCCGAGGAGCTGGACGGGTCGGCCGGGCTCGTGGCCCACCTCGCCCAGCGGGTCAGCGAGCACGTCGACCTTCCTGCCGTGCTGCGGATCGCGCACGGGGCGCCTCCCCTGACCGCGGCTCCGTGGGACCCTGCAGCAGCACTGGGCAACCCACCCGTCTCAGGCCCCCGGCCGGTCGTCGCCGTCGCGGGCGGGCGCGCCTTCACCTTCCGCTACGCGGAGACCGAGGAGCTCCTGTATGCCGCTGGGCTCGCTCCCGTGCCCTTCGACCCGTTGCGCTCGCCCGCCCTTCCGGACGGCACGGCCGGGCTCTACCTCGGCGGCGGCTTCCCGGAGGTCCATGCGGCCGAGCTGTCCGGCAACGCGGGCCTGCGCGACTCGGTCCGCGCGGCGGTCGCGGCGGGGCTGCCCACGGTCGCAGAGTGTGCCGGACTGCTCTACCTGTGCGAGTCGGTCGACGGACACCCGATGGTCGGTGCGGTCCCGGGCCGCGCCGCCATGGGTCCTTCCCTCATCCTCGGGTACCGGAACGCGGTGGCGCCCAGCAGCTCGCTCCTCGGTGCCGCGGGAACCCGGGTCACGGGGCACGAGTTCCACCGGACCACCGTCGCGTGGGCGACCGGTCGGACGGACGCCGTCGCTTCGGCGGACCCGGCCTGGCTCCTCGACGGTCGCAGCGACGGGATCGCGCTGGACCCGGCGGGCACCGGCACTCCGACGGTCCACGCCTCCTACCTGCACACGCACTGGGCCGGTCATCCCGGGCTGGCGAGCCGGTTCGCCGACGCGGTCCACGCCTTCGCCGCCGCGCCCACCCCGTCGAGTGCGCACTTGGTGCCGTCCTCCGCCAAACCCCCCACCCCGTCGAGTGCGCACTTCGTGCCCTCCTCTGCCGCGCCCTCGCAGTGTCTGGGGGATGCGGACGGCCACGACCTGCTGCACCACGGGGATCGCGACGTGCAACGCGGCCTCGTCGACCTCGCCGTCAACGTCCGACGCGCCGCGCCGCCGGCCTGGCTCGCCGACGTCATCGCCGGGACCATCGACGGGCTCGGCACCTACCCCGACACCCGACAGGCCAGGCAGGCCCTCGCCGCGCGGCACGGGGTCGACCCGTCCTGCGTGCTGCCGACCTCGGGCGGCGCCGAGGCGTTCACGCTCGTCGCTCGCGGGATCGCCACCCGTCAAGCCCTCGTCGTCCACCCGCAGTTCACCGAGCCGGAGGCGGCGCTCCGCGCGGCAGGTCACGCCGTCGGGCGGCACGTCCTGACCGCGGACCACGGCTTCCGGCTCGACCCGGCCGCAGTTCCCGCACAGCCCGACCTCGTCTTCGTCGGCAACCCGACCAACCCCACCGGTGTCCTCCACCCCGCCGAGGCACTGCGAGCCCTGCGTGGTGACGGACGGGTCCTCGTCGTCGACGAGGCCTTCATGGATGCCGTGCCGGGAGAGCCGGAGTCGCTCCTGCAGCCCGGAGCCGACCTGCGCGGGGTGCTGGTGCTGCGGTCGCTGACCAAGACCTGGGGTCTCGCCGGTCTGCGGGCCGGCTACGTGGTCGGGGACCCGGGCCTCGTCGCGGGCCTCGCCGCCGTGCAGCCCCCGTGGTCGGTCTCCACGCCTGCCCTCGCCGCCATGGTGGCCTGCAGCTCTCCGGCGGCGATGGCCGAGGCGGACCGTGCGGCTGGGCTCATCGCCGAGGACCGCGCCACCCTGGTCGAGCGGCTCACCGAGACCGGCCTGACCGTGGTGCCGGACTCCGCAGCCCCGTTCGTCCTCGTCGACACGTCGGGCCTCGGACCCGGCTCGATCCGCGAGCATCTGGCCGCGCGCGGGTTCGCCGTGCGCCGCGGGGAGACCTTCCCGGGGCTCGGCCCCACCTGGATCCGCGTCGCTGTGCGGACGCCCGACGTCAGTGCCGCCCTCGCGGGTGCCCTGACCGACCTCCGAAGGAGCCTCCGTGCCTCTTGACCTGTCGCTCACCGGACGGTCCGTCCTGCTGACCGGCATCGCACCCGACACCATCGCCACGGTCCACGCCCTCCTGCGCGACGGCGCCCACGTCACGGTCGCGGCCCCCGACGACCCAGCCGACCTGCCGACCTCCGTCCGCGACCTCGCCGAACGCGGACTCGTCGCGCTCCGGGCGGAACCCGAGCACACGGCATACGACGTCGTCATCCGCAGCGCGACCCCCACCCCGCCGCCGGGTCGCAGCGGAGCGGGCGAGGTGGTGCTCGTGGGCGGCGGACCGAGCGACGCCGGCCTGCTCACCGTCGCCGGGCTGGACGCCATCAGACGCGCGGACGTCGTCGTCCACGATCGCCTCGCCCCGCTCGCAGCCCTCGTCCACGCCCGCGCGGGGACGGAGATCATCGACGTCGGCAAGATCCCGCGGGGCGAGTTCACGCCGCAGGAACGCATCAACGCGATCCTCCTCGAGCACGCCCGGCGCGGGCGAGTCGTGGTGCGGCTCAAGGGCGGTGACGGGTTCGTCTTCGGCCGCGGGGGCGAGGAGGCCCAGGCCTGCCGCGCGGCAGGCATCCCCGTCACGGTCGTCCCCGGCATCACGTCGAGCATCGCGGGACCAGCCCTGGCCGGGATCCCGGTGACACATCGCGATCTCGTCCAGGGCTTCAGCGTCGTGAGCGGACACGTCCCCCCGGGCGATCCCCGCAGCACGGTCGACTGGGGAGCGCTCGCCCGCAGCGGGACCACCCTCGTCGTCCTCATGGGCGTCGCCACCCTGCCTGCCATCACGGCGGAGCTCGTCGCCCAGGGCCTGGCCGGCGACACGCCCGCGGCAGTCGTCGCCGACGCGGGGATGTCGAGCATGCGCACCGTGCGCGCGCCCCTCGACTCGATCGCCGAGACCGCGTCGCGCGAGGGCATCACCGCCCCCGCAGTCGCCGTCGTCGGCGCGGTCGCCGCTCTGGACGTCCTCGCGTGACGGCGTCGCCAGCCGGCTCAGCGGAGCGATCGCACCCAGGCGAGGGCGGCGTCGGGGGCCTCCACGACTCCCAGACCGCCGGGCAGGGGCGGCCGGCGCACCACGACGACGGGGACGCCGAGGGCCGTGGCGGCCTCGAGCTTCGCCTCCGTCAGGGCGCCGCCCGAGTCCTTCGTCAGCACGACGTCGACCCGGCGGTCCTCCATGAGAGCCAGCTCAGCGGCATACGTGTAGGGCCCGCGCGCCCGGAGCACCTCCCACGTGTGGGGCACCGACCACTCGGGGGGGTCGACGACCCGCACCAGGACGTACCGGTCGGTCCACGCGGCGAAGGTCTCCAGCTGCTGGCGGCCGGTCGTGACGAAGGGACGCACGCCCAGGCCCTCGGCCGCCGGCCGCGCCGACTCCACGTCGTCGACCCAGTGGAACCGCTCGGCCAGCCGGTGCCGCTCCCACCCCGGGCGCTGGAGGCGCAGCAGCGGCAGCCCGGTCACGGCGCAGGCCTCGGCGGCGTTGGCCGTGATCTGCTCCGCGAACGGGTGGGTCGCGTCGACGACAGCGCCGACCCCGCCGTCGCGCAGGTGACCCACCAACCCGTCGACGCCGCCGAACCCGCCCGTTCGCACGCTCCCGACGGGAAGCGCCGGACGACTCACCCGGCCGGCGAGGCTCGACACGACGTCGTGGCCCGCGTCCACCAGCCGGGCCGCGAGCGTGCGGGCCTCGCCCGTGCCGCCGAGAAGGAGGATCCGCATGGCGGGCAGTCAATCAGGTAGGCGGTCATGAGCGCTTCCGGGGTCCTCGTCGCGGGGACGTCGTCGGACGCCGGCAAGTCCGTCGTCGTCGCCGGCCTGTGCCGGGCGCTGGCCCGCCGGGGCGTGCGTGTCGCACCCTTCAAGGCGCAGAACATGTCGAACAACTCGATGGTCTGCGCCGACGGCGGGGAGATCGGCCGCGCGCAGTACCTCCAGGCCCGGGCCGCCCGGGTCGAGCCGACCACCGCGATGAACCCCGTCCTGCTCAAGCCGGGCACCGACCGTAGGTCCTTCGTCGTCGTCCGCGGCCAGCCCGCCGGGACGTTGGAAGCCGGGGAGTATGCCGCTGGGCGCGCTCACCTACGCGACGCCGCCTTCGCCGCCTACCGGGAGCTCGCAGACGAGTACGAGCTCGTCGTCTGCGAGGGGGCCGGCTCGCCCGCCGAGATCAACCTGCGGGCCGGCGACTACGTCAACCTCGGGCTCGCCCGCGAGTTCGGTCTGCCCGTCGTCGTCGTCGGCGACATCGACCGGGGTGGCATTCTCGCCGCCCTCTACGGCACGTGGGCCCTGCTCGACGACGGCGACCGCGCGCTGCTGAAGTCGTTCGTCATCAACAAGTTCCGCGGGGACGTGGCCGTGCTCGAGCCGGGGCTCGAGGAGATCACCCGCCGCACCGGCGTGCCCTTCCACGGGGTCATCCCGTGGCTGCTCGACGTGTGGCTCGACAGCGAGGACACCCTCGAGGTCGGCCACTGGCGCGCCTCGACCTCCCTGTCGGCGACCGCCCGGGACCGCCTCCGCGTCGCGGTGCTGCGACTGCCGCGCATCTCCAACGCCACGGACGTCGACGCCCTCGCCGCGGAGCCCGGCGTGGACGTCCTGGTGACCGTGGACCCCGCCGTCTGCGACGCGGCTGACCTGCTCGTCCTGCCCGGATCCCGTTCCACCGCGGGGGACCTCGCGTGGCTGCGCGAGCGGGGCCTGGCGGAGGTGGTGGCACGCCGGGCCGCCGCCGGGCGACCCGTGCTCGGGATCTGCGGGGGATACCAGATGTTCGCCGAGGCGATCGAGGACGACGTCGAGGGTCAGGTGGGGGTCGTCCCGGGCCTCGCGCTGCTCCCGACCACGGTCGAGTTCCGCGCCGAGAAGGTCCTGGGCCGGCCGAGCGGCAGCTGGCGCGGTCACCCCGTCGAAGGGGCCTACGAGATCCACCACGGCATCGCCCACCCCACCGTCGGGAGCTGCACCCCCGGCGCGACTGGTTCGCCTCCCACGTCGAGTGTGCATTTCGTGCCGCCCGTGGAGGCATTCCTGGGCGGCTGGCGGGCCGGGGCGGTCTGGGGCACGATGTGGCACGGCGCCTTCGAGAGCGACGACTTCCGCCGGGCCTGGCTGGGCGAGGTGGCCGGTGTGGCCGGTTCGCTCTGGCGGCCGCAGCCGGGCGCCCCGAGCTTTGCGGCTCGCCGCGAACAGATGCTCGACACCCTGGCCGACGCCCTCGAGGAACACGTCGACATCGACGCGCTCCTGGCCCTGACCCGAGTCGGAGGCCGTTCATGACGAAGCGGATCCGGATCATCGGCATCGGCATGGGCGACCCGCGACACCTCACCGGCGAGGCCGTCGAGGCACTGCGCACCGTCGACGTGTTCCTCGTCGCCGACAAGGGCGAGCGGTCCGCCGACCTCGTCGCGGCCCGCCAGGCCATCTGCGACTCAGCCATCCCCCGCGAACGGCGCTACCGCTTCGTCGAGGTCACCGACCCGCAACGGGGGCCTGACGCGGGACTGAGCCCAGCGGCATACGGGCAGGGGGTGCGCGACTGGCACGCAGCGCGCGTCGACGCCTACGCCGACGTCCTCGCCGGACTCGGACCCGAGGAGGGGACCGTGGGCTTCCTCGTCTGGGGAGATCCCGCGTTCTACGACTCGACGATCCGGGTCGTCGACGCGCTCTCGGAGCGGCTGGACCTCGAGCACGACGTCATCCCGGGGATCAGCGCGCCGCAGCTGCTCGCCGCGCGGCACCGCGTGCCGCTCAACCGGATCGGCGGGTCGATCCACGTCACGACGGGGCGGCGCCTGCTCGACGAGTACGACCCGTCGCTCGGGGACGTCGTCGTCATGCTCGACGGACACCTCACCTGCCGGGACCTGGTCGACCGGCACCCGGAGCTGGAGCTGCTGTGGGGCGCCTACCTCGGTTCGCCCGACGAGCTGCTCGTTCGAGGGCCGCTCGGCGAGGTCATCGACGAGGTCGAGCGGCTGCGCGTCGCGGCGCGCGGTCGGCACGGCTGGGTGCTGGACACCTACCTGCTGCGCCAGCCCGACTGAGCGCTCACCCCGGGGGCAGGAACTGCACACTCGACGAGGAGCCGAAGGGCACGAACTGCACACTCGAGGGACGTCGAGTGTGCAGTTGGTGCCGTCAGGCCTCGAGGTCGCCCTCGACGTCGAGGTAGACCTGCTGCAGCTCGGCGAGCAGTTCCGGGTCAGGCTCGGCCCAGAGCCCGCGCTCGACCGCCTCATGGAACCGTTCGACCATCCCGTGCAGCGCCCACGGGTTCGCGTGCCGCAGGAAGTCCTGGTTCTCCTTGTCGGTGACGTAGGTGCGCGCGAGCTGGTCGTACATCCAGTCGTGGACCACCCCGGCCGTGGCATCGAAACCGAAGAGGTAGTCGACGGTGGCCGCGAGCTCGAAGGCGCCCTTGTAGCCGTGCCGGCGCATCGCCGCCATCCAGCGCGGGTTGACGACCCGGGCTCGGAACACGCGGGCCGTCTCCTCGGCGAGCGTGCGCGTGCGGATCGCGTCGGGTCGCGTCGAGTCGCCGACGTAGGCGCGCGGGGCCGTGCCGGTCAGGGCCCGGACCGTCGCGACCATGCCGCCGTGGTACTGGAAGTAGTCGTCGCTGTCGGCGATGTCGTGCTCGCTCGCGTCGACGTTCTTGGCGGCGACGTCGATGCGGCGGTAGGTGCGCTCCATGTCGCCCCGGGCCGGCACGCCGTCGAGCTCCCTGCCGTAGGCGAAGCCGCCCCACGTCGCATAGACCTCCGCGAGGTCCTGGTCGTCGCGCCAGTTGCCCGACTCGATCAGCGGGAGGATGCCCGCGCCGTAGGAACCCGGCTTGGACCCGAAGATCCGTGTCGTCGCGCGGCGCTCGTCCCCGTGCTCGGCGAGGTCGGCCTGCGCGTGGGCGCGGACGAAGTTGTCGTCATCGCTCTCGTCGAGTCCGGCGACGAGCCGGAACGCGTCGTCGAGCAGGTCGATGACGTGCGGGAACGCGTCGCGGAAGAACCCCGAGATGCGGACCGCGACGTCGATCCGCGGGTGGCCCAGCTCCTCCAACGGGACGGGGTCCAGTCCGACGACGCGACGCGACATCTCGTCCCAGCGGGGCCGGACGCCGATCAGGGCGAGGACCTCGGCGATGTCGTCGCCGGACGTCCGCATCGCCGAGGTCCCCCAGACCGAGAGGCCCACGGTGCGCGGCCACTCCCCCGCGTCGGCGCGATGCCGCGCGAGAAGGCTGTCCGCCATCGCCTGCCCGGTCTCCCAGGCGAGTCGCGACGGGATCGCCTTGGGGTCGACCGAGTAGAAGTTGCGGCCCGTGGGCAGGACGTTGACCAGCCCGCGCAACGGGGACCCCGACGGGCCGGCCGGGACGTAGCCGCCGTCGAGGGCGTGCAGGACCGCGTCGACCTCGCCCGACGTGCCGAGCAGGCGCGGGACGACCTCGTCGCACGCGAAGGACAGTGAGCGGCACACGGCCTCGTGGACGGAGTCCACCACGTCCGGACCGAGCGTGGCGCACACGACAGCCGGAACGGCGTCGCGCTGCCAGTCCGCCGAGGCGAGGGCCGTGACGAGCGCGCTCGCCTGCCCCTCGAAGCGGTCCGCCGCGTCGCGGTCGAGCGCGGCCTCGTCGTGCCCCAGCGCCGTGCGCAGGCCCGGGACGGCGCCGACGGCCCCGGCGAAGACCTGGTTGGCGCGGAGGATCGCGAGGACGAGGTTGGTCAGGCTCTCCCCCTGAGGAGCCTGACCGAGGATGTGGAGGCCGTCCCGGATCTGGACGTCCTTGATCTCGCAGAGCCAGCCGTCGACGTGCATGACGAGCTCGTCGAAGGTGTCTCCGTCCGGGGCGTCGGCGGCGTCCTCCAGACCGAGGTCGTGGTGCATCTCGGCGGCCCGCAGCAGCGACCAGATCTCGGCGCGGAGGGCCGGCGCCTTGGCCGGGTCCATGACCGAGACGTTGCCGTACTCGTCGAGGAGCTGCTCGAGCCGGGCGATGTCACCGTAGGACTCGGCCCGCGCCATCGGCGGCACGAGGTGGTCGACGATCGTCGCGTGGGCACGGCGCTTGGCCTGGCTGCCCTCGCCCGGGTCGTTGACGAGGAACGGGTAGACGAGCGGGATCGAGCCGATCGTCGCGTCGGGCCCGCACGCCGCCGAGAGAGCAAGATTCTTGCCGGGGAGCCACTCGAGGTTGCCGTGCTTTCCCATGTGGACGATCGCGTGGGCACCGAAGTCCCTGGCCAGCCAGTCGTAGACGGCCAGGTAGTGGTGCGTCGGCGGCAGGTCGGGATCGTGGTAGATCGCGATCGGGTTCGCGCCGAAGCCCCGGGGCGGCTGGACGATGACGACGACGTTGCCGGCCCGCAGCGACGCCGCGACGATCTCGCCGTCCGCGTCGAGATGCCGGTCGACGAAGAGCTCGCCCGGGGCCTCCCCCCAGTGCTCGGTGACAGCGTCGCGCAGCTCCGCCGGGAGCGTGGCGAAGAAGTCGCGGTAACGCGCCGCAGGGATCCGAACCGGCTGACCGGACAGCTGCTCCTGGGTCAGCCAGTCCTCGTCCTGGCCGCCGGCCTCGATGAGGGCGTGGATGAGGGCGTTGCCTGCGGTCGTGTCCGGCGCCTCGTCCGCGACCGGGTCGAGCGGGCCCGTGCCCGGGATCTCGCCGGGGACGCCGAGGTCGTAGCCCTGCTCGCGCATCGCCCGGAGCAGACGGATGATCGAGACCGGCGTGTCGAGCCCGACCGCGTTGCCGATGCGGGAGTGCTTCGTCGGGTAGGCCGAGAGGACCAGCGCGACCCGGCGCTCCTCGACCGGCGTGTGACGCAGGCGGCCATGGTTGACCGCCAGCGTCGCGAGGCGCCGACACCGCTCCGCGTCCGGGACGTAGTGCGGGAGCCCGTCCGCGTCAACCTCCTTGTGCGAGAACGCCGTTGCGATGATCCGTCCATCGAACTCCGGGACGGCCACCTGTGTCGCCACATCCAGCGGACTCATCCCGTCGTCGCTCGCCGCCCACTGCTCGCGGCTCCACGTCAGGGTCAGGCCCTGCAGGATCGGCACGTCGAGCTGGGCGAGCGCCGCGACGTCCCAGCCCTCGTCATCCCCACCGGCACCGGCGGCGGCGGGGCGCGTGCCGCCCGCCGCCAGGACCGTCGTCACGAGCACGTCATAGCCGCGCAGGTGCTCGAGCAGGTCTGCGGGAGCGTCGCGAAGCGAGGTGACGAAGATCGGGGTGCCGATCCCACCCGCCTCCGCGACGGCGTCGGCGAGCGCCTCGACGTGGGCGACGTTCCCGGCGGAGTGGTGTGCCCGGTAGTAGAGGATGGCAACGCGTGGGTGACGTCGTGACGCAACCGAGCCCAGCGGCATACGGGACTGGGTGACGCCCCACAGCGGCTGCTCGGCCGGCGGGTCGAAGACGTCCCCGGTGAGCAGGATCGTGTCGGAGAGGAAGGCATGCAGGTTCCGGAGGTTCTCCGGGCCGCCCTGGGCCAGGTAGCGGTGTGCCTCGGCGACGATCCCCGGCGCGACGGTGGACTGCTCCATCAGCTCGGCGTTGGGGGCCTGCTCACCACCGAGCACGACGAGCGGCGCCCCGGTGTCGCGGACCCGGCGGAACCCATCGCAGAGGTCCTGCGGGCCCCCGAGGATGCGCGCGACGACGACGTCAGCGGCGTGGATGGCGTCCCCCAGCTCGGTGTGACCGGGTCGCGTCGGGTTGGCCACCACGTAGTCGGCGCCGCTCGCGCGGGCACTGAGCAGGTCTGTGTCGGAGGTGCTGAGCAGCACGATGCGCGTCATGGGGGCTCCTTCGCCGGGTGTCCACGCCCTGCGTTCGGTCGGATGTGAAGCGTGCCGGCAGTTCCTGACTCACGGCCCCGGAGGGCGCGCTCACAGTGGCGGGACCGTCCCGGGCTCGCACCGGGTTCCTGGTCGACGACGCTGCGGACACCCTAGCGGCGCGTTCGCCGGACACGCCCACCGGGCGACGCCTACCTTCGGGGCATGAGGCCCGTCTAGCATCGCGGCATGGCAACCGATGTCTCCACCCGGGAGCGGGCCGACCTCTGCCCCGGGGTCGCTCGGCCGTTCGGCGCTGCGGACGGAGCGATCGTGCGGATCCGCACCGGCGCCCGCCCCGTGCCGGTGGCGGCGCTCGTTCAGCTGCTCGACATCGTTGCCTCGCAACCGGATCACTCCCTCCAGCTGACGTCACGCGGCGCCCTTCAGCTGCGCGGCCTGCCCGACCCGGTGCCCGCCGACGTCAGGGCGGCCATCGTCGCGACCGGCCTCGTGCCGTCCCAGCCGCACGAGCTGGCCCGCAACATCGTCGCGTCACCCCTCTCGGGCCTCGATGGCCAGGGGATCGGCGACGTGCGCAGCCTGGTGCGCGAGCTGGACGAGGGGCTGTGCGCCAACCCCGATCTCGCGGCGCTGCCGGGCCGCTTCCTCTTCGCGGTCGACGACGGGCGGGGCGACGTCGCCGGCTTCGGGTTCGACGTCGGCCTCCTCGCGATGCCGTCCGGCTCGGTGACCCTCATGGCCGGCGGGAGCGATCGCGGATGGGTGGTGGACGCGGGAGCGGCGGTGCCGTTGGCCCTCGAGCTCGCTCGCTCGTTCCTCGCTGCCCGAGAACGGCTCGGGTCCACTGCCTGGCACGTCCGCGAGCTCGGCGTGCCGATCGGTCCGGGCGGCGCGTCCCCCGTCACGCTGCCGCGGGGAGCGCCAGCCGCGCTGGGGCAGCACGGTCGCCACGCAGTCGTCGGAGTGCCCCTGGGCCTGCTCACCGCTGCGCACGTCGCAGCCCTCGGCGAGGCCGCCACCCACGTCGTCGCCACCCACGTCGTCGCCACCCCGTGGAGGAGCCTCGTCATCGAGGGTGCGGCGGGGTCGCTCGACCGCCTCGCGGAGTCCGGGCTTGCGGTCTCGGCACGGTCCCCCTGGGCCCGGCTCCACGCGTGCACCGGGCTGCCCGGATGCGCGAAGTCCACCATCGACACCCATGCCTTCGCTCGCGAACTGGTTGGCCGTATGCCGCTGGGCTCGCTTCCCGTGCACGTGTCCGGATGTGACCGCCGGTGTGGCGCGCCTGCCGGCGACTACGTGGACCTGCTCGCGCCGCTGTCGATCGACGCGGCGATGGAGGCTCTGGACCAGGACTGACCGGGGTGGCTCCGCGATACCGGCCCATCTGGGCGCCCTCTTCGCTCACTGTTGGGAAGCGTCACAGCGGCTCCCCTCTGACGTCAAGTGGCGGGTTGGAAGTACCTGATGGCGTTGGTCTTCCTCACTGTGGCCGGTCCGGGTAGCGTCGCCTGTGCGGGTCCGGGAAGTGGCTGATCCGAAGTGCCGGTGTGCGGGTGCGAGCCGGCCGCGCTGGATTTGTGTGACGCCCCGCGGTGCCCTCCCGGGCCCGTTTCAGCTGCCGCCGGTGCGACGGCTCTGGCGTCGGCGAGCAGCTGTCGGTAGAGGGCGTCTGAGATTCGGCGTTTGAGGCAGCGCATCGCTTCGGCCTTGGTCTTGCCGGAGGCGAGCTTGCGCAGGTAGTAGGCCCGGCCGGGGGTGTTCAGGCGGATCTGGGTGGTCGCGGCGATGTGGATCATGTGGTTCATCCGCCGGTTCCCGGCCCGGGAGAGCCGGTGTCGGACGATCTCGCCGGAGGAGGCCTCGATGGGGGCGGTGCCGGTCCAGGACGCGAACCAGTTCCGGTCGGCGAACCGGGCCACGTCGCCGACGTCGGCCAGGACGCGGGCCGCGACCGCCGGGCCCGACACCGTGCAGGTCCATCACCGTCGAGCCGCGGGCCAGGACCATCGCCTTCAGCTCGGCGCTGGCCTTCTTCATCTTCGCCTCGACCACGACCAGCTCGGCCAGCTCCTCGGCGGCGGTCCGGCGGCGGATCTTCCCGGCGACGTCGCGCGGGCGGACCGAGGAGAGCATCGCCTTTGCCTGCCCGGTGGTGATGTCCTTCTTCGCCCGTCCCGGCAGGAGTTCCGCGAGCAGGGCCTGGAGTCGGTCGACGATCTGGACCCGCCGCCTGCTCAGCGCGTCGCGGCGATCCGACAGGATCCGCAGCGCCTCCAGGTCGCCGTCGACCTGCAGCACCCGCAGGCCCTTGGTGCGTACCGCCACGACCGCGATCGAGTGCGCGTCCAGCGCGTCGGTCTTGCGGCCCTGCCCGGTGTCGAACAGACGCACCCGTGCGGCGAGTTTGGCCGGGACGTCCAGCACCCGTTCGCCTGCTTCCAGCAGCCGCTGCGCCAGCGCCCGGCCAACGCCGTTGGCGCCTTCGACCGCCCAGGTGCGCTCCGGCCAGGCCTTCGCGTACATGCGCATTGCCGCGTAGCCGGCCCGGTCCGTGGTGAAACGGCCCGAACCCAGGATCCTCTCGTGCTCGTCGAGGACCTCGATGGTGGCCGACAGCTTGTGCGGGTCGACCCCGATGATGATGTGTCGCATCTGCTGCTCTCCTTCGCTCGTGACCGATGTGGACGGCGAGGTGGGCAGTGCTACTACGAGCAGGGCAGTCCCCTCTTGAGCCACGCCTCGTCACGGCGCCCGGCGGGGCCGCAGACCGCTGGTGAGCCACACCGATCGCGCTGGTGGGCAGCCCAATAGAGAGCGCCTCGCCGAGCACCTGGACCGAGTCTGGCCAGACATCGGCCCTACCGAAAGTGTCTAGTCCGAAAATGGAGGACGTGTGGGCAGGTAGGCGCGGAGGGGTGACGTTCGGAGCGCGGCTTATATCTGCGTCAGGCGACGGATTCGAGGGTCACGCGGTAGCCGAGGGCTTCGAGTTGTCGGATGTGGTTGCGTTTCCGGGCGTCGGCGTTGACCGAGCGGGTGAAGTGATCGGCGCCGAGGTCGCGGAACCGGGCGTCCGGATCGGACAGCAGGTGCCAGATGATGACCAGCATGGAGCGACCGACCGCGACGATCGCCTTCTTCTTCCCGCGACGTCGCGCGATCCGGCGGTATCGCTCACCGAGGAACGTGTCGCTGCGTCCGGCCATGACCGCAGCCTCGCCCAGCACCCTCGCTAGGTAGCGGTTCCCGTGTCCGGTGGATCCGTTGCCCTTGCTCTTGCCGGCGGAGGACTTGATGCCCGGGGAGAACTTCGCCCACGAGCACAGGTGCCCGGCGGTCGGGAACTGGGTCATGTCCAGCCCGACCTCGGCGATGACGATCGCGGCCGAGACCGGTCCGATCCCGGGGATCTCATCCAGGCGCTGGACCGCCTGGTCGAAAGGGGCCAGGTGAGCCTCGATCTGGGCGTCCAGCACCGCGATGTCGGCATCGATGGCATCAACGCGGCCCAGCATCCGTTCCAGCAGGAACCGGTGGTGGTCATCGAAGCCGCCCGCCGGCAACCCGGCGAACGCCTCCTCGAGGGTTGCGATCTTGGCCCGCAGCCGTGCCCTGGCCAGGTCCGCGAGCACCTTGGGGTCACGCTCCCCAGCGATCAGCGCAGCCATCATCGCCCGACCCGACACCCCGAAAATGTCGCTGGCGACCACCGACAGCTTGATGCAGGCATCCTCCAGCAGCTTCTCCACCCGATTCTTCTCCGCGGTGCGGGCCGCGACCAGATCGATGCGGTAGCGGGTCAGGTCGCGCAGCACCCGGATCGGTCGCGGTGGCACGAAACTGGGCCGCAGCATCTGACGTTCGGCGACCTTGCACAGCCACACCGCGTCAAGCACGTCGGTCTTCGGCCGGCCCGGCAGGTGCTTGACGTCCCGAGCGTTGACCAGCCACGGGTTCAGGCCGTGGGCTTCCAGCAGGTAGAACACCGGCTTCCAGTAGTCGCTGGTCGCCTCCATCACGACCCGCTCGACACGCAGGTCGACCAACCGGTTGGCCAGCTCCGCCAGCGATCGGGTCATCGTCGTGTGAGTGGTCACCTCCTGCACCCGCCGGCTCGAACCACCCGACGCCGGGACTCTTACACAGCAGACCAACTCGGCCTTGCCGATGTCCAAGGCAGCGACCCGCTCGATGATCTGCTCCTCATCGGTCGACTCGGCGAACACCGTTGCTCATCTCCCACCTCCACGCGTTCTGTCACTCGACGGCGTGGCCGTCTGGGGGGACCACCAGGCAACAAACGGAATCTAGTCCTCGTGCTCGACCATCGCGGCAACAATGAAGGCGCCCACAGCATGACCCCCGCGCCCGGCTAGCAGACGCCCTCAACGGAGCATAGAGAAACGGCGTCACCAGACGGCCACAAGCCCATTTTCAGGCTCTACTGACTGATCCGTGGGTCAGTTCCGGCCGGGCAGGACGGGGCGGTGACCGCCGAGGCTGAGCATGGCCAGGGCGATCAGGGACTCTGGCGAGCGGAACCCGAATGCGATGCGCGTGATCAGGCGGACTTTCGTGTTGACCGACTCGATACGACCGTTCGAGAGGCCGTGCTCGATCGCGGCGAGGATGGAGTCGCGGTGTTTGACGATGCGTCGCTGCAGGGTCACGAACGCCTCGATGCGGCACCGTCGGGCCCACGCGACCCACCGGTCGAGCGCTTCGGCAGCCTGCTGGTGGGGCAGCTGGAAGACGAGCCGCAGGCCCTCCTTCAGCAGGTATCCGCGGTAGAGCCGCGGGTCGGTCCTGGCCACCCACGCGAGCTTGGCCTGCTGCTTCTCGGTCAGATTGCCCGGGTTCTTCCACAACGCGTACCGGGCCCCCTTGAGGTCCTTCGCGTGGCCGCTGGCCCGGCCCGCCCGGCGCCGGGTGACCGCGCCACGCGCCTGGTTCCACGCGTCCCGGCGCACCTCGTCGAGCGCGTCGGTGGCCCAGGAGACGACATGGAACGGGTCAGCGCAGCGGACCGCCTGCGGGCACCGCTGGGTGACGACCTTGGCGATCCAGTCCGCGCCGTCCGCGGACACGTGCGTGACTGCGGCGCAACGCTGCTCACCGAGGGCGTCGAAGAACGCGTGCAGGGTGGCCTTGTCCCGCCCGGGCGCGGCCCACACCAGTCGGCCGCTGTCGTGGTCGACCACGATGGTCAGGTACCGGTGACCGCGCTTGTAGCTGATCTCGTCGATCCCGATCCGTTTCAGACCGGCGAACCGGTCGAACTGCCTCTCGGTGTCGGCCCACACCCTCGTGATGATCGACCCGACCGTGCGCCAGGCGATCCGCATCAGCTGCGTCACGGTCGTCTTCGAGGCCTGCGTGGCCAGCCACGCGACCTGCTCGTCGAACGCGTACGTGTGCCCCGCCCCGTGCCGCGCCCACGGCACCGCCGCGACAACCACCCCGTGCTGACGGCACGAGACGCGAGGCGCGTCCGCCTCCAGCACCACCTGGACGGTGCCCAGATCCAACGCCCGCCACCGCCGCCTGCCCTCACCGCCGTCGTAGCCCGGACACGACCGTCCACACACCCCGCACCGGCTCCGAGCCCGACTCCGAGGACGCACCTGCGCGACCAGCAGCTGCTCGTCCTCGTCGAACTCGACCTGTTCGATGACCGTCTTGTCGACGCCCAACAGGGCACGCCATAGGCTGGCATCACGCACGCCGTTCTCCGCTCCAATGGTTCTGGACCTTTAGACAGCCCAAAACCTATGCGGGAACGGCGTGCCCCCGTTCAGCCAGCCCGAGAACCACCCACGGAAGGGTCAGAGGAGCCCATTTTCAGCCCGGAACGGGCGCCCCGGAAGGGGCAATATGGCTAGAGCGTGTCTCTTGATTCCCATCAGTGGGTCGTGAAGTAGATGAGGCTGGCACCGAGCAGGACACCACCGAGGAACGTTCGGGCCTGTTTGTCGTAGCGGGTGGCGATGCCGCGCCACTGCTTGAGCCGCAGGTAGCTGCGCTCGACGGTGTTGCGCTTCTTGTAGGCGCCCGGGTCGAAGCCCGGTGGGCGCCCACCGCGGCTGCCCTTGGCCTTGCGGCGCGCGATCTGGTCGGAACGCTCCGGGATCGTGTGCGCAATCTTGAACGCTCGCAGTCGAGTTCGTGTCGACGGGTGCGAGTACGCCTTGTCGGCCAGCAGCCGGAACGGCGGACGCTTCCCGGCCGAGCGGTAGTCCTCGATCAGCGGGATCAGCTGCGGGTTGTCCCCGGCCTGCCCACCGGTCAACCGGATCTGGACCGTGGCGGTGGCCTGGTCGGCCAGCGTGTGGATCTTCGTCGACAGTCCGCCGCGGGAGCGCCCCAGCGCGTGGTCAGCCGGCTCGGGCGGCAGATTCTTGTAATTCGATCCTGCCCCCTGTGTGGCCTGCAGGCTCGGAAACGACCTCCGCGGTGGCCGAGTCGTGCCGGGCGCCGGCCGCGTGCTGGTGCGCCCGCACGATCGTCGAGTCCACCGACAGGAGGTGCTCAACATCGTCGGTGGCGTTCTCATCGACCAGTCCGGCCTGCTGCACCGCGGCCATCATCAGGTGATACGTGCCGTCGGTTGACCAGCGGAAATGCCGCTTCCACAAGGTCTGCCACGGACCGAACTCCTCGGGCACATCCCGCCACGGAGACCCGGTGCGATACCGCCAACAGATCCCCTCCAGAACCCGACGGTGATCGGACCAGCGCCGCCCGCGACGACCCGCCGAACACGGCAGCAGCGGCTCCACGACCGCCCAGAACTCGTCAGAAACCTGACCCTGTCGCACCATGAGTCCGACACTCTCAGGATGGGCCGCTCAAGTTTGGGAGACACGCTCTAGTAGCCCAGATAGGGCCAGCGTCATTGCGCCCACATTGAAGCTGGACTCACTCACGGCGGCACAACCCACGCACCGTGTCCTTGGGCAACCGCAACCTGCTCCCAATGCGCGGCGCGCACCTTCGTCAGCGACCCCCCGTACTCCGGCAACTGCTCCTGGACCATCCTGACCGCCCGCTCTTTCGTGGCGGCGTCGTACTTCTTTGGCATGCCATGCATCGTTCTGCGGAGAGACAATGCGGCAACAAGTCCCCGATCGCTTCATCCTCCTGTTCGTCGCCGAAGAGCAGGTTGGGGTGGAGGCCACCTGGGGGTCTACCAGCGGATGATCGCTGCGTACAGCGACCCCGACCGCGCCCGGGCCAGGGCAGGGATGCCCGCGCTCGTCGACTGGGTGCGGCGGGGACATCGCCGCCGCAATAGCGCAGTTACCCGGCTCGGCCGGACCCTGGCCCAGCGCGCCGGCGACGTGCGCGCGTACTTTCAGCGTCCGGGCACCAGCACCGGACCCACTGAAGCGCTCAACGAGCGCCTGGAGCACCTGCGCGGCTCCGCCCTCGGCTTCCGAACCTTGACCTACTACATCGCCAGATCACTGCTCGAGACTGGCGGCTTCAAACCGTCGCTACACCGTCGTTTGGGATGAGCCTGTTAGAGGCCGGGCCGCGGTTTCATCGTTGGCTCCCGGGTTACCAAGGCCCCGATCGACCTCGCCTCGCACTTCCGGTGGCAGGAGTCGGGTGGGACGGGGGCGCATGCCGTCCCTCGGTGGGCACCGACTCGGCCGCCACGGGGAGGGACCCCGGCATCGTCCTCGAGGACGACGCAGCCGGCCGAGCCTCGTGGGTACAGCGTGGGGAACGGCCAGGCGCGACGGGTCTGCGACACCATCGCGCCTGGCCGGCGCGCTCATCTCGTTGCGGCTAGAGCGTCACGAGGGGGTTTTATTGAGGGCTTTCGCGACGGCAAGTTCGTATGCCTTCTGTCCGTCAGCCGTTGGATGCAGACTGCGGCTATCCAGATCGTCCTTGCCGGATCCCGTAACCAAGAAGATCCAGGGCTCCGAGTCACCTATCGCATGGCCAGTGAACTCGGCCGCTACGTCCGCGTACTGGACGTTCGGATCATTCATGCCCTCGGCTGCCGCCCGAATCCCTTGATTTGCCTCCGCGATCTTGCTCCGGATCCACGACGCCGGTCCCTTTCGGATGAGGATATTTGTTGGGCCAACGCGGCCAATCGTGAGGTAGGAGGATCCTGGCGCATCCCAGACGTAGCCATTCTTGTCGCTCAGCAACTGGGGGTAGCCGGCGATGATGATCTTGGCGTCTGGGGCTGCGCGCTTCTTGATCTCTTTGAGAATCGCTGACCAAGAGTGGATCGGCTTTGCTTGCCCATAGGCGCGTGCCGGTGAATCCCCAAACAAGGGGAACGTGCTAGCACTCGCAGTTCCCTTCAATGCCTGCATTCGGGAGTCAACGATAGACGAGAGGGACTTCTCGTAAAACCGGGGTGGATTGGGCGCCCACAACTTCACCTTTGTGTTCTGGCAACTCGGGACCCAAGCGATGAGATTGGCAGCACATGCCGAAACAATATCGACAAAACCTACATCATTGCCGCCCATAGTTAGCGTGACCAGTTTGGTCTGGCTGGTGATCGCATCCAGTTGCGGGTCTTCAGGTGCAGACCCATCCAGCTTCATGTTCACGGCGTTGTTTGGTGCAAACAGATCATTCGTGATGGACCCGCTGCAAGCGACAAACATTGGGAGGGGTGGCTTCGTGTAATACCGGTCGTGTAGGACGTAAGAGTAGGCTTGGTCCGACCTGTGGCATACATTGTGGTTCGGCTCGGAAATCGACGGCTGGTCGGTCCCCGGAAGGTAAGGGCTGAGCCCCTCTCCTGCTGAATATGAATCGCCCAGCGCCACGTACTCGTGCGTCGTCCCCGCAGGCAGAGTTCGGGGGAGCCCGTCAGGGTCCCACGGCTGCAGCAGCTCAAGGAGCCAGATGCGGTTTAGATGCACTGCCCCGGACGAGGAGGTTGCGTCGAACCCTCCCCATCCCATGTCATCCTTGTCGAGCCCTGAGTAGATAACCAAGCCTTGTCCGAGCTTCGCGTAGGCGTGAGCCGGCCCGTTGACTCCCAGTACGTTCGTCGCCTTGAGGTCAACGAACCAGTTGGGGTCGTAGGTGGTGAAGACGTTAGCGTCCCCCACCGCGTCCGTCCCTGTCGAGACGGCGACAGTGTCGACGTAGAGCGGGGACTGAGGATCGGTGCTGCTGAGCGTATTGTTCTCGACGTCAGTGAGCGTGCCGCTGGCTCCAGCTGCGCCTGGATTGCTCGTCTTAAACGGCAGTGCGAACTTCGAGTAGTCGGTGCTGGTGCACTCGGAGTCCCAGATAATAAGCTTCCCGCCGGCCTGCACGAAGCCTTCGACGCGTGCCTTGAAGATTGCGTTGCTTAAGAACGTGTCGATGTCGCAGATGCCGTTGAAGACCACTGTGTCGAACCCAGTAAGCGGGTTCGCGACGTCTTGGACAATGGAGTCGGGAGCCACGTCTGTGAACGTCGGAACGTAGCCGTCGGGGAAGCCCATCGTGGGTAGGAAGCCGCCGTTATTGACGCGGCCCGACGAGTTCGGCACCAGAGCGACGGAAACGCTCCTCGGGTACGTTGCGGCTGCGGCGGTAGGCGCGGCGACGATGCTTATGGGCAGCACCGTAGACACCAGGGCAGTAGTTGTGAAAGCTAATAGGCTCGTGCGACGTGCACGTAGAGACACGGATCCTCCCTGAGTTGCATGGACGCGTCGGTGCGCCACGAGGACAGTACTGCCGACGGGTACCTCTGGCTCGTGGTTCCGGGAAACTCGTGTTTCATTGACCTGTGTCTGAGCCTCTGTGACACATCGGGCGGGGAATACCCGGCCAGGCTCGGGTCGTGGTCATGACGGAACCGCTCCAGCAGGTCTGGAGACTCCGATCCTTGGGAGGGCTGGAGTCATGCCAGGAGACACACGCAGGCGGTACCCGTCTGAGTTGAAGGCTCGGGCGGTGCGGAGGTACGCCGAGTTCCGCCCGTGCATGAGAGGGCTGTCGAGCCGCACCCTGTGCGGCCCGACCGGGCAACGTGCTCCTGGCCTCCGTCACGGCATGCTCGTCCAGTGTTCTCGCTAGTGATTGCGATTGAGGTAGCCAACGATCGCAAGGCACAGCGGCACATAAAGCACAGCTGCGACCAGCCACCAGCCCGATCCCTCCAACCCAGCGAAATGAAGAACCTTGCCGGAACGAGGACGAGCATTGCGAGCAGGCGGGTCCCGATGAACTCGCGGTACTTCATCCATCACCTGTTCGCCGCGTACCAAGGAACCAAGGCCGCACCCGACTCTACGCGGGCACCGCCATCACTTCGCCAGCGGCCCGAAACGCAAGGCAACAGCTTGCGTCCGTCACAGGGCTGCCATGGGTGCGTCTACTTTGGCGTTTGGGCAGTCCGGGCCGGCAGCCCGGCGCAGAGGTCTGCCGCTGGGTCCTGCTCGAACTCGTATGCACACTCGCCGCACATCCCGTCGAGCTCGTTTCCCGTGCCCGGGTGCTCAAGCCACGGGTGACGACACTCGGGACAATCGCCCAAGCGGCGTAACGGTCGGAGGGGTTCTCGGCGCTCCCTACGTCGTGCCAAGTAGCCACTCACGAGAGTGAGCATGCCGGACTTGCCACGTGGGTGTACGGCGAGGGTGCGTCACTCCGGCTCCCCTCTGTCGTCAAGGGGCCGGGATCGGCTCTTTCGAGTGTGCGCCGGCGCTGGTCGCCGTCAAGGTCGTTCGTCCGGTGGGGCGCTCCACCTTGACGGCTCCGGCGCGTCGTCGCGTCATCTGGGGAGCCGAGCCCGGGTGGGGGTTCGCACGGGCCACGGCGGCCGGTAGCGTGGTAGGTGCGGGTCCGGGAAGTGGCTGATCCGAAGTGTCGATGTGCGGGGGCAGGTCGACCGCGCTGGATTCTTGAGTCGCCCCGCAGTGCCCTCCCGGGCCCGTTTCAACGGCACGGGCGTCGGCGACGAGCTGGCGGTAGAGGGCGTCGGAGATCCTGCGCTTGAGGCACCTGATCGCCTCGAGGGGCTTCTTGCCCTCGGCGAGCTTGCGCCGGTAGTAGGTCCGGCCCTCGCTGGCGAGTCGGATCTGGCTGATCGCGGCGATGTGGATCATGTGGTTCATCCGCCGGTTCCCGGCCCGCGACAGCCGGTGTCGGTCCTGCTCGCCGGAGGACGCGTCCAACGGGGCGGTACCGGTCCAGGACGCGAACCGGTTCCGGTCGGCGAACCGCGCCACGTCACCGACGTCGGCCAACGTGCGCGCGGCGACCACCGGGCCGACGCCGCGCAGGTCCATCAGGTGCGACCCGCGGGACAAGACGATCGCCTTCAGCTCCTTGCTCAGCGCCTTGGTCTTCTTGTCGGCCGCGACCAACTCGGTCAGCTGCTCGACCGCGAGCCGGCGCCGGGTCTTGCCGGCCAGGTCCCGGGGCCGCACCGAAGCGAGGATTGCCTTGGCCTGCAAGGCGGTCAGGTCCTTCTTCGCCTTCCCGGGGGTCAGCTCGGAGAGCAGCCGCTGCAACCGGTTGACGGTCTGCACGCGTTGCCGGGTCAGCTCCTCCCGGCGGTCGACGAGCATCCGCAGCGCCTCGAGCTCGCTGTCGTAGGACAGCACCCGCAACCCCGGAGTGCGCACCGCGACGACCGCGACGGCGTGCGCGTCGTGGGCGTCGGTCTTGCGGTTGTGGCCGGTGTCGAGCAACCGGGCCCGGGCCGACAACTTCGCGGGGACGTCCACGACGTGCTCACCGTCGGCGAGCAGCCGCTGCGCCAGCGGCCGGCCGGCGCCGTTGCTGCCCTCGACCGCCCAGACCCGCTCCGGCCACCCCCGCACCTGCTTGCGCATCGCGGCGTACCCGGCCTTGTCGGTGGCGAACCGACCCGTGCCCAGCACGCTCTCGTGGTCATCGACGACCTCGATCGTCACCGACAGCTTGTGGGGATCGACCCCCATGAACACCATCGCAATCTCGACACCTCGTCCTCGTCTCGTCGTGCACTTGCAGGGATCGCGAGGCGGGCATTGCTGTTACGAGCAGGGCAGTCCCCTCTGGAGCCACACCTCGTCACGGCACCCGGCGGGATGCAAACCGAAAGAGAGCCACACCGATCACACTGGTGGGCAGCCGCGAGAAGAGCAGCCCACCGGGCACCTGGAACCGAGTCTGGCCGGACACCGGTCCCGCCGACAATCGTCTAACAGCCGCGAGCGGACGCGACTGGAGCGGTCTAGTTTCGAGGAGTCCGGCTGCCCGGCTGCGGTGGCGGCGAGCGGGGTCTGGGCCGCTTGTCTTCTCGCCGCGTGAGGTGAGGCCATGTCCAGCCCAACAACGCTGCTGCCGTTCCAGCCGGCGGCGATGTCGACCGCTCAGCTCGCGGCCGTGTCGTATCTCGCCCGCTACGCCGGGCACACCCACGTCCTGTACGCCTACCAGCTGCGGGAGTGGTTCTCCTGGTGCGAGGGCAACGGGCTCGACCCGCTGGTCGGGGTCCAACGAGCGCATGTCGAGCTCTACATCCGCGGCCTTGGTGACCGAGGCCTGATGGACTCCACGGTCGTTATTTCAGTTGCCTCAGGTTCGATCCACGGGGAACAGCCTTGGCACGTCTGTGACCTGCTGCGATGCAGCCCGGCTTGATCCCGAACACGCCTCGACAGATCCTCAGGATTCCTGACGCTGATGCTAGGTTTCAGAGCTAGCACCTCATTTCGTGAAGCGGGGGTTCGATGACACTGGCAGTGGTCCGCTCGGTGGACTCGGCCCGAAGCCTGCACGGCAGTCTGGACGTCGAGGCGTTCGAGCAGGAGATGATCGACCAGTACTCGCTGGCGTCGGCCGCGGCGGGGACCCTGGACGCGACGACCGCGGCGGACCGCTCGGTCGTCTTCGAGTTCGCGCGGTTCCTGGGTGCCCCGTTGTGGAGCGCGCAGCCCGAGGACGCCGACCGCTACTTGCGCGCGGCACGTCGTGAGCGCCGGCTGGCCACCTCGACCGTGGCGGGCAAGGCAACAGCGTTGGCGAAGTTCTACGAGTTCGTGATCGCCCGCTACCAGGGCGACATCCATGCGCTGTTCGGGCAGGTCGTCACCCAGCCGATCGACGAGTTCAACCGGCCGCGCGCCGTTGCCGCGGCAACCGCAGCGCGTATCCCGCCGACGACCGACGAGGTCGGCGCCCTGTTCGCCTCCTGGGGCCAGGCGCTGCCCGTGGCCCGCAAGTACCTGCCGGCGGCCCGGGACTACCTCGCGGCCTCGCTGTGGCGACGAGTCGGGCTGCGGATCAACGAAACCGTGATGCTCGACATCGGCGACTGGCACCCCGACCTCGGTGCCCACGGCAAGCTGCATGTGCGACACGGCAAGGGCAGCCGCGGCCGCGGCGCCAAGATCCGCATCGTGCCGGCCATCGACGAGGTCGACGCGCTGCTGGAGTGGTGGCTGACCGACGTACGCCACCAGTTCGGCGACGATGCCGACGACCCGAGCGCGCCACTGCTGCCGAGCGAACGACGAGACGCGATGACCGGGCACGCCACCCGGATCGGCGCCGAGGCATTGCGCGCCGGCCTCGGGCACGCCGTGCAGGCGTGGCTGCCGACGTGGACCGGTCGGCTCACCCCGCACGTGCTGCGCCACTACTGCGCGTCCCATCTGTACCAGCAAGGCATGAGCCTCAAGGCGATCCAAGAGCTGATGGGACACAGCTGGCTCTCCACGACCACCCAGTACATCCACGTCCACTCCACCCATATCGAGGCGTCCTGGGCTGCTGCGAACCAGCGGACCCTGGACCGCCTCGGGACCATGACCACCCGCCAGGAGCGATGAACCGATGCGTTGGAACATGCGGATGAAGGCCGCCGAGGCCGGGATCTGGAAGTCGACCGAGCTACGCCGGATGCTGGCCGAGGCCGGCCTGGACATCAGCGCCGGGAAGATGTCGGGGCTGTGGACCGGCACCCCGACCACGATCCGGCTGGACGATCTCGACGTGATCTGCTTCGTCCTCGGCTGCACCCCAGCCGACCTGCTGATCTGCGAGCCCGAGGCAGTCGCCGCCCGCAAGCCCGCCACGAAGACGACGGCCAACGCGCGAACCGCCTCATCCGGCCGGCGCCGTACCCCGGGCCGGAGCCGGAGCCAGCCACCGGCATGACCGCCCCGCCCATGTGCCAAGGCTGCAGCCGTAGGCCCGAGGCATACCGGAAGCGAGGCTGGTGCTACGACTGCAAGCCGGGATCCAAGGGCAGGCCGCTGCCATGCCGCCGCTGTGGGCGGGACGGCGACTACTGGTCCAGTGGGCTGTGCCGCCTGTGCCACCCGCTCGCCCCGCAAGCGCCTGACTCCTGTCGCGACTGTCTCGCCTGGGGCGTGACCCGGCTGCGAGGCCGGCTCTGCCTGGCCTGCACGGCATGGCGCTACGCTCACCCCGGGGCCGGCGAATGCATCTGCTGCCACAGGGAGCTCGCGGTCAACCAGCACCAGGCGTGCCGGCTGTGCTGGGCCCAGACCTTCACCCGTCAGGCCCAGCTCGGTCTTCCTCGCGACGTCCTGAGCGCCAACCAGGCCGGCCAGCAGCTGTGGTTCGCGAACATGACCAACCCCCGCAACGGCTACCGGCCTCACCCCCGGCGGGACTACCGCCGGCCCCGGGACCAGCGCCACCCGGTCGAGGAGGACCCCACCGCCGGTGAACCAGCCGCCCCTACTGCCCCGGGCCCGGGCCAGCTCGACCTGTTCGCGTACCACCCCATCGAGGATCCAGCCCGCCGGTACGGGTTCGGTGACCCGCCCAGCAGCCGGTTCGCGGCGCTGCTCGACCAGCTCACCCTCGAGCACGCCGCCCGCTACGGCTGGACCACCCGGCAGACCAAAGAGACGCGGATCACGTTGCGGGTGCTGCAAGCCCGGTCCCGTCTCTATGGACCGCCCGTCAGGGCAACCGATGTTCAACAACTGATCGAGGACGGGCTGCGGGTCCGGTTGCCGATGGCAGTCCTGACCGAGGCCGACCTGCTGTTCGATGACCGTCCTCCGAGGCTGGTCACCTGGTTCACACGGCAGCTGCACGGCCTGCCCGAAGCGATGGCCAGCGAGCTGCAGACCTGGTTCGAGGTCCTGCACCACGGCAGCACAGTCCCGCCACGCAGCCATCCCCGCAGCGAGGGCACCATCAGGACCCGCACCTTGTGGGCCATGCCCACCCTGCGGGCCTGGGCCGCGGACGGGCACCACTCCCTGCGCGAGATCACACGCTCCGACATCCTCGCCGTGCTCCCCGGCGAGGGCACCCCCCGGGCCACTCTCGGTGCCGCCCTGCGCTCGATATTCACCACCCTCAAGGGCCACCGGCTCCTGTTCGTCAACCCGACCGCGCGGATTCGGGTCGGCACCCTCGAGCGGCGCACCCCGATGCCCATCGCCACCGCCGCCATCCGGGCCGCGTTCGACTCCGACGACCCCGCCACCGCCGCCATCACCACGCTGATCGGCATCCACGGGCTGCGCCCCCGGGAGGCCTGCGCCCTGCACCTGTTCGAGGTCCGCGACAACCGGATCACGCTGCCCGATCGGAGCATCCTGCTGGCCCCGGCGACCAAGGCCCGGCTCGACCGGTACCTCGCCTACCGACGCGAGCGGTGGCCGGGCTGCATCAACCCGCACTTCCTCATCCATGCCAGGTCGGCCGCCACCCCCGAGCAGGTCCGCGTCCCCTGGCTCACCGACAAGCTCGGCATGTCCGCAGACGCCTTGCGCCAGGACCGGATCCTGGCCGAGGCGAACGCCGGCAGCGACCTGCGCCGCATCTGCGACTTCTTCGGCGTCACAATCGAGACCGCCGAGCACTACGCGCGCACCGTGAGCCACCCCGACCTGGACGCCTTCACCACCGACCCCGCGGGTTCGCGAACCGACACACCCCAATGAGCGTCTCACCGCGACCCCACCCTTGAGTTCCCGCCACGACGGGCTTCAGTTTTCGTGAACTCGTGGGAAACGACGATGATGCACGGCGTACGCGGATTCTTCCGCTTCGCCCACATCGACGGGGTCATCGCCGCGGACCCGGCCGGTCTACGCTCGGCTGCCGAAAGTCCACCGCGACGAGACCGGCATCCAGGGCCTGGACCGGCTCGAGCTGATCCGGTTCCTGCAGGTCGCCCAGACCATCACCGTGCACCACGGCGCCTTGGCCTACCTGCTTGGCATCAACGTTCTCCGAGCGTCCGAAGCGGCGGCGGTCCGGATCGAGGACTACGCCGACACGCTGCGCGGGCACCGCGTCCTGCATTTGGTCGGCAAGGGCAACAAGCCCGCCACCATGCGGGTGACGGTCCCCGTGCTACGAGCGCTGGAAGCCTGCCGCGGCCAGCGCACATCGGGACGCTGGTGCTGCGACCGGTCTCCGGGAAGCCGAGCGACCGACGCGACGTCTACCGGATGGTCGCGAGGATCGCGAAGGCCGCCGGGATCCCGCGCCACATCAGCCCCCACTCGCTGCGGCACGCCGCGATCACCAACGCCTTGGACGCCGGAGTCCCACTGCGCGACGCGCAAATCCTGCCCCGCCACGCCGACCCGCGCACGACCGAGCACTACGACCGCGCCCGGGGCAACCTCGACCGGCACGGCGTCCCCTTCCTGACCGCCTACGTTGCCGGAGTCTGATCCCCCGGTTGCTGCCGGCGTCGATGTCACCAGCCAGGGACAGCCCTCCCAGGCAGGTGGGGCGCCGATGGGTACGCGACCCCGACGCTGCCAGCACGCGCATGATTGCCGGAACCCTATAAGATGCAATAGTATTGCAGCAAACCTAGGCGGACGTGAAGGGAAGGCGCAACGTGGCTGGTAGGTATGTGAGCGTAGCCGAGGCTGCTCAGATGCTCGGTGTCCACTCGCAGCGCGTCCATCAGCGCATACGACAAGGCTCGCTGGCCGCTGAGAAGATCGGGAACCAGTGGGCCATGGAGAGGGACGAACTGCGTCGCCTTAAGCACCACGCCGGACCGGGGCGTCCCCTGTCGGCCAAGTCCGCTTGGGACCTGCTCGCAGTCGCGGCTGGCGACGAGGCTTCCTCTGGCCTCAGCCCCTCGGCCCGATCCCGCGCCCGCTCGCGGCTGCGGAACCTGCTAGTCCACGGGTCCTCGGCTGACCTCGAGGAGGCCGCGGCCCACATCGTGAAGGCTCTGCGCAACCGGGCTGAGCGAGCCCTGTTCGCCGCTTCCCCGCGGGACCTGCCGGACCTCCGCGAAGACAACCGCGTTCACCTCTCCGGTGTCTCGCTGCACGAGTCGGGCCTCTCCTTCGGCGACGTGGCCGAAGCATATGTGTCCTCCGACAATCTCAACGCCCTCGTCGATGACTACCTGCTCTCTCCCGCTCCGCGCTCTCGCGCCAACGTCATCCTGCACGTGGTGCCCTCGGATGCCGCGAATCCGCTCCACGAGGCGCTCGACGACGCTGCTCGCTCCCCGCTCGCGCTCGCTGCCGACTTGGCCGAGCACGATGGCCTCCGCGAGAAGAGCCAAGCCATCCGCTGCCTTGCCGACCTGGACTTCCGACTCGTCGCCCGCGCAGCAGGAGTCGTCGGAGCGAGCCGTGACTGAAGCCGTGCAACTACCCGCCCTGAGTGAGGCCCAGAAGCAGTCCTGGCACGCCCTGATGGACCTCTATGAGCAGGTGAACTCCAACTGGACCCTCATTGGCGGTCAGCTCGTGCACCTGCACTGCGCCGAGCGGGCGTGTCCCCCACCCGTCCGACCAACGACGTCGACACGGTCGTCAACATCCACGCCTCCCCAACGATCCTCGCGACCTTCACCGGCGCGCTGAAGGACCTGGGCTTCACCGCCGACATCTCCGGCGACGGCACCCAGCACCGCTGGCGTCGCGAGCTTGCCCAGATCGACGTCCTGATCCCCGAAGGCGTCGGCGAACGTGCCGCCGCGAGCACCGGCGCCGCGGGCGCCCCGACCATCCCGTCGGCCGGCACCACTCAGGCCCTCAGCCGCAGCGAGCCCGTCCTCGTACTGGTTGAGGGCCGAACCGGCACGGTGCTGCGCCCCAACATCGTCGGAGCCCTCGTGGCAAAGGCCGCTGCCCGGACCGAGATTCCCTCGGACAGGGCCAACGCGCGTCACTGCGCCGACTTCGTCGTGCTGGCCAGCCTCATATCGGCTCGCGACTTCCGAGAGACTGAACTGGTGAATAAGGACCGCACACGACTGCGGAAAATGCTCATCAGCTGCCGAAAAGACGACTCCGCGATGGCCGCAGAGAATGCCGCCGAGGCCCTCGAGCGACTCGAGCGCGCGGCGAGGCTCAACGGCTGAGCCGCAATGACCTCCACCTCCCTGTCCCTCTCCTTCTTGATCATCTTCTTCCTCATCATGATGACGATCACCCTTCAGGACAGCCTGTCCTGTATCGCCGCTCCATATACCGACGATCGCCCAAAAAGGGTCAACGTAACGCGGTGTCGGGCGGCGACCGAACGCCTAGCAAGTCCCGTGAACCGCCCTCACGCCTTCTCGCGTCCACGCCTGCCACGGGGAACACCCGGTGCGTCACTTCAGCCGCGTGAAGGTCCACCCGAGAGCGCTCAAGCACGGAGTCTCCTGCGAGGATGCGATCCAAGCCGCAGAATGGTCGCTGTGGATCGAGCCTCTTGATGACCGCGCGGCCCGAGCGAGAGTTGCGCCTGGGCTTCGACACCGGAGCCCGCCTGCTGGAGACCGTGGTGCTGGTCCTTGACGGCGGTGACGACCGGAACAGTTGCGGACGGATCGTGCTACGTCGGGGACATCCCCTATCTGCCGATCGCCGGCGGCACGAACCTCTCTCTGGCCACCGTGATCGACTGCCATGCGCACCGAGCTCCTCCTCGAGGCGCTCAAAGCGGCCGCGGTGACGCGCGGCAGCCTGACCGGTGCGATCTTCCACTCCGACCACGGATCCAGCGGCCTCCGGGACCGTCAGCGGCTCGAAGGGCCCGTGATCCTCCGCGAGGCCAGCTCCTCGGCGCTGATCTCACCCGAGCGCCTCGGCACGTTGCTCACCGTTCAAGTCAACCAGCGGGCTGCGTCGCTCGATCAGCACGATGTCGCGTCACATGTCACGGTGCCGGCTATCCGTTTTCGCGTGCCGACATCGCGGAGGCCTTTGCTGCGGTGCAGGGCGAGGCTTGCGACATTCGTGGGGAAGACGGCCGAGTCAAAGTTGGCCCAGTCGGGGCACTCGGGTCTCGAGCGTCGCCTCCCCTGTCGATGCCGAGCTGGTAGATCCGCAGGACGGCCTCGGCGTGCCCCTCGGTCATCGGTACGACGTCCACGCTGCCCCAGCCACGGGGCAGCGAGCGCTGACAGGACAGACTCGATGATCGCCGGTGGAGATTAGCCGGTGGTGCTTCAATCGAGGGAAGGCCACGCTCTGCCGGCCGGCACCTGCTGGAAGGCCTCGTGGCAGCTCTCCGAGGGAGGGAGACGGCGATGACCGACGAACAGCAGGGTTTCGGGAAGTTCGCGCAGGACCTGTTCGGCTGGTACTCGATCACGATGCTGGCCCTCGGCGCTCGAACCGGTCTGCTCGAGGCACTGCTCTCCGGCGGCGGCACCGTGGACGAGATCAGCCAGCAGGCGGGCACCGATCTACGCAACACGTTGGAGTGGCTGCGTGCCCTCACGGCCGCCGGCCATGTCGAGGTCGAGGGCGACCGCTTCCACGCCACGGAGCAGACCCGGGCAGTGATGGGCCCGGGATTCCCCAGTGATGTTCGCGGCGTGCTCGCGTTCGTGGACGGCATGTCCGAGGTCATGGATGACGTGGCCGCCGCCGTGGTGTCGGGGCGGGGGGTGGGGCCGGGCGTCTACGACCACGCCTTCGGGCCGGCGGTCGGCCGTATCAACACCCCCACGTACTCGGCCGCCTTGGTCGACGAGTGGATCGCCGGCGTGGACGGAGTCGGCGACGCGCTCCGTGAGGGAGGCGCGATCGCCGACATCGCGTGCGGGAACGGCGATGCCGTGGGCCTGGCCGCGCGGGCGTTCCCTCGTGCCCACGTGGTGGGCTTCGACGTCGTCGTCGCTCAGGGTGAGCAGCAAGCCGAGCTCCCGGGAAACGCCGAGCTGCGGGTCGCCGACGCGGAGCAGCTGCCGCGCGACCGCACCTATGACCTCGTCATGTGCCTCGATGCCTTCCACCACCTCGGAGATCCCGTCAAGGTCGCCTTCGAGGTGCATGCCGTGCTCCGCCCGGGCGGTGCGTTCATGGTCGTCGAGCCGACGATGACTGGTGATCTCGCGGTGGACGCGCGCGAACCCTTCTCCGTCGTCATCTACGCGTCAATGCTGCTCTGGTGCCTCCAGGAGAACTTGGCTGCGGGCGGCGCGGGACACGGTGCAGATGGGCCTGACTGGGTCGTCGACGCGCTGTCTCGAGGTGGCTTCGGCACCGTGACCGTGAGGCCCTCCGAGACCGGCTACAACGTCATCACCGGCATCGCGTGACCCGAGGGTGGTCACACCTTTGCCGATGCCTGTGGCTCCGACCCGCCCCAGTAGGCCCATGTCCAGCGGTCGCCGTCGCGCTGGAAGACGCCCGTCGTCCAGTACGGGACGACCTCGTCGATCCCGTCCCGAACGACATGCACCGATCCGAGGATCTGCGCCCAGGCGACCTCACCTCGTCGCCAGACCGTGACGGTCTCCGGCGTCCAGCGCAGGCCCCACGACGAGACCGCGCTCGCGGCGGCCACCGCCTCCTCCGGGCCGGTCCAGAGCTCGCCCTGGCCTGAGCCCGCGATGGCGATGTCTTCGGCACTGAAGAGCTCGCTGACCTCGGATCCGGGAGTGGACATGGCCGCGTACGTCTGCTCGACAAGGGCGCGGATGGCGAGCCCGGTCTCGTGGTCGGCGATCATGCCTCGAATGTAGACGCCGCGACCCACAAGGGGGTAGGCATCCGGCAGCGGCCCTGAACAGGACCGCACGAGCCACACGAAGGAGGATGGGCGCGCGCTAGCGGCCCGTCCCCGAACCGACGTGGCCATTCAGGCCCCGCGCAGCCGGGTGAGCGTCCACAATCGAGGTATCGACCGAGGAGGCTCTGATGAGGCTGGGCGCACTGGTGCTGCAGACACGACCCTGGCAGGACTTCTCGAAGGTGAGCCGGCAGATCGAGGCCTTCGGCTTCGACGTGCTCTACGTCGCCGACCACCTGACCCACCCGAGCGTGCCCGGACGTTGGCTCGCCGACGGGTGGACCATCTTGGCGGCGGCGGCGACGATCACCGATCGGCTGGAGCTCGGACCGCTGGTGTCCTCCGCTGCCTTCAGGACCCCGGTGCCGCTGGCGCGCGCGGCCGCAACGGTGAACGACATCAGCGGCGGGCGGGTCGTCCTCGGCCTCGGTGCCGGCACATTGCACGACGCCGCGGCCGACCGGGGGAAGGCGGTTCCGTTCGGCCGGTTGAGCGCCCGCTTCGCAGAGACGGCGGAGGCACTGGCAGCGCTCTGGGAGGGCGCGCCGGAGTGGCACGGCTCGGAGGTGGGCTTCAGCGGGCTGCAGACGCTGCCGTTGCCACCGGGGACGGAGCGGCCCTTCCTGCTGGTCGCCGCGCACGGCCCGCGCGGCTTCGATCTCGCGGCACGCTACGGCGACGGGTGGAGCACCTTCGGTGGACCGGAGATCGGGGGACAGAGCGCCGCGGAGTACTGGTCGACGTTGCGGCAGCAGGCCGCCGGTGTCGAGGCGGCGTGCGAGCGCCACGGGAGGGACGTGGCGCAGATGCGCAGGTCGCTGCTCCTCGGCTTCGGCGCGGTCCGTCCCGGTGACGACGTCCAGGGATACGTGGACGCCGCCGAGCGTGCCCGCGATGCCGGCTTCGACGAGCTGGTCCTCCCGTGGACCGACGGCAAGCCTGGGGATGTGTTCTGGGCGGAGACCGCCACCTTCGAGCAGGCGGTGTCGGCCATCCGGTCTCGGCTCGGCTGACGCTGACCGACCGAGAATCTCTTCACCGAGACCAGGCGGCGAGGGAACGAATCGTCTGGACCGTGTCGATCTCCTCCACCGGCTTGTCGTCCGATGGCGCAGGACGCGCGCGAATCTCCCGGCCGTCAGGAACGCTCCGGCCACGTCGCGTGAAACGGGGAGGCTAGCGCACTAGACGACGGGAGCAACGGGGGTCTTCGGCTAGGACGACGTCGCCATGGTCTGACTTCAGACAGCTGGCTGGTTGCCTGCATTCTTCGGCGTCGAGCCACCGTCCATCGAGGGACCTGTAGCCGACGTTCTTCGGCCGGTGCCGACATGCGGTAGCCAAGTTTGTATCCTGCCGTTTGGCGAGTGAAGAAGTCGGGCCACAGCAATCTCGCGGACACGGGGTCAAGGGAGTCGGACCTGCCCCACTTCGCCGCGTAGCACTCGGGTGAGTCGGGCGCTCTGCAGGGGATGGATCTGGTCGAGGAGGGCGCCGAGGTGATCCCTCTGACCTCGATGCCGCTAGCGGGTTTGACCTCCAGCGGGGTCAGGATGGGAGGACCTCCCCGGGTGGATCGGGGGTGGTCGCCGTCTTTGTTCCTCCTTCGATCAGTGATGGTCGCCGATCTCGACGTCTTCCGCGGGTGTCCAGGTGAAGCAGATCCGCCACTGCTGGTTGATGCGGATGCTGTACGGGTTCCATCCGGTCGTCGGAACATTCGACTCAGACTTCATCTCCTCGGTGTTCACATCGACCTGTTGGTCGACGCAGCGCACGGCGAGTGCTCGGACTGAGGGCATCCCGCGTGATTGCGCGTCCATCCGCGGGCTCCGGGGCGCGCGGGTCTCGGATCTGCCGGAGAGTCGTTGTGCGGAAATGGGGCAGAGCGCCGCAAAGTGGTGCTCGTGCCGATGGGAAGATGGTTGCGTGACTGCGTGGGTACCCGACTGGGACGACTTCCCGGAATCGCTCTTGGAGTTCTGGAGCGAACGTCACCTGTGCACCCTGACAACGTTGCGCATCGACGGTAGGCCACACGTGACCCCGGTCGGCGTGGCTCTCGATGTCGAGTGGCAGTGTGCCTGGGTCATCACGTCCCGGAGCTCGCTCAAGGCGGTCCACGCCTCGGCCGACCCCAGGGTCGCGGCCTGCCAGGTGGCCGGGCGCCGGTGGTCGACCATCGAGGGGACGGTCGAGGTGAGGTCGGATCCTGCCTCGATTCGACGCGCGGAGGAGCGATACGCCGTGCGGTACCGGACACCAAGGCCCAATCCGTCACGGGTGGCGTTGCGGATCCAGGTCGACCGGTTCCTGCGGTCCTCTGGATTGACTTCGCAGTAGGCGCCGCAACGACGGCCGACGGGGCGCCCTACGATGGCGGCCAATGTCTGCGCACTCCTCACCCCCCACCGCGTCTCCACCGACCCGTCGCTACGCCTACGAGACGGACGGCCAGGAGATCTACCGCCGGTCGTTCGCCACGATCCGCGCCGAGGCGCGGCTCGACCACCTGCCCGAGGACGCCCGGGTCGTGGCCGTCCGGATGGTCCACGCGAGCGGCGACGTCGCCCTCACCGAGCACATCGCCGTCCACCCCCGCGTCGTCGCCGCCGCGCGGATGGCCCTCGACGAGGGAGCGCCGATCTTCACGGATGCCCGGATGATCGCCTCGGGCATCACGCGGGCCCGCCTGCCCCGCGACAACGAGGTCGTGTGCACCCTGAGGGACGACCGGGTCCCCGACCTGGCCCGCGCCTGGGGCACCACGCGGTCCGCGGCAGCCGTGTCCCTGTGGGGGGATCGCCTCGAGGGGGCCGTCGTCGCCATCGGCAACGCACCGACGGCCCTCTTCCACCTCCTCGAGCTCATCGCGGACGGCGGCCCCCGCCCGGCGGCGATCATCGGTGCGCCCGTGGGCTTCATCGGCTCGGCGGAGTCCAAGGTGGCGCTCGCCGACAACCCGTTCGGCGTCCCGTGGCTCGTCGTCCACGGGCGCCGCGGCGGATCGGCGCTGGCCGCGTCCGCCCTCAACGCCCTGGCCCGCGAGGAGGAGCTGTGAAGCGCACCGCCGGGTGGCTCCGAGGTGTCGGGGTCGGCCCCGGCGACCCGGAACTCGTCACCATCAAGGCCGCTCGGATCATCCGGGCCGCGGACGTCGTCGCGTTCCACAGCGGCCCGAAGGGTGACTCGATCGCTCGCCGGATCGCAGCCCGGTACTTCCGCCACGATGCCGTCGAGGAGTTGCTCGCCTACCCCGTCACGACGGGAGCGACCGACCATCCGCTCGGCTACCACGGGTTGATGGCGGACTTCTACGATGAGTCGGCCGCGCGTCTCGCGGCGCACCTCGACGCGGGCCGCAACGTCGCGGTGATCGCCGAGGGCGACCCGCTCTTCTACGGCACCTACATGTACCTCCACGACCGCCTCGCGGACCGCTATGACTCCGAGGTCGTCCCGGGAGTCACCTCGGTGAGCGGTTCCGCGGCCGCCGTCGCGACCGGGCTGTGCCGGCACGAGGACGTCCTCACCATCCTTCCCGGCACGCTGCCGGTCCCCGAGCTGGCTCGCCGCCTCGCCGACACCGAGGCCGCGGTCGTCATGAAGCTCGGCCGCACCTTCCCCGCCGTCGTCGAGGCGCTCCGCCAGGCGGGCCGGCTCGAGGACGCGCGCTACGTCGAGCGCGCGACCTCGTCGGTCGAGCGGGTCCTCCCCGTGACGGAGGTCGACCCCGCCAGCGTCCCGTACATGTCGATGGTCGTCGTGCCTGGCCGGGACCTCCGCAACGACTCAGCCGGGCGCGCGACGATTCCGTATGCCGCTGAGCCGGCTCAGCGGCATACGGAATCGTCGGGTGGGGGGCTGGGTGAGGTCGTCGTCGTGGGACTCGGCCCGGGACCCGACCGGTGGCTGACGCCCGAGGCGAGCGCCGTGCTCGCGGAGGTCGACCACGTGGTGGGCTACGCGCCCTACGTCGACCGGGTGCCACAGCGGCCCGGGCTCACGAGGCACCCATCGGGCAACACGGTCGAGGTGGATCGTGCCCGCCACGCGCTCGAGCTGGCCAGGTCCGGCGACCGGGTCGCGGTCGTGTCCGGCGGCGACGCCGGCGTCTTCGGGATGGCAGCAGCGGTGTTCGAGGCCGCGGAGGACCCTGCCTTCGCCGAGGTGCCGGTGCGGGTCGTCCCGGGAGTCACCGCGGCGCAGGCCGTGGCGGCCCGCGCGGGGGCCCCGCTCGGCGGCGACTTCGCGGTCATGTCCCTGTCCGACCGGCTCAAGCCGTGGTCCGTGATCGAGCGCCGCCTCCGCGCGGCCGCCGACGCGGACCTCGTCCTCGCGATCTACAACCCGGCGTCGCGCACCCGGACCGAGCAGGTCGCGCTCGCCCAGGACGTGCTGCTCGAGGTCCGCGGGCCGGACACGGTCGTCGTCGTGGGCCGGGACGTCGGGCGCGCGGAGGAGTCGCTGACGGTGACGACGCTCGGCGCCCTCTCCCCGGAGACGATCGACATGAAGTGCCTGCTCATCATCGGGGCCAGCGGGACCCGGGTCACCGCCGAGGGCAGGGTCTGGACGCCGCGGTTCGTCCCTGAGCCGGCCGCCGTCTGAGACAGACGACCCCGGCGCCCTCGGGCGTTTCCGCCGTGCCGCACCGGCCCAGGGTCTGGGCGGCCAGGAGGTCACCCAGGAAGTCAGCCAGAAGCGGTCCCGGCGGCCGTGACCACGGCCTGCCGGGCGTCCCCGTGGGCGCCTTGGACGAGGCGCAGGCCCATCGTGCCGAGCATCCGCTGCATCCCGAGCCCGACGTGCTCGGTCACGACGACCTCGATGCCCTGCTCCTTGAGGAAGGTGGCGATCCGCGCGTGGTGCGAGCCCTCGGTCCCCTCGCCGTGCAGGGAGTCCCACCCGACCGGCACCTCGGTCCACGATGTGATCTGCCCGTCGGTCACGTCGGCCACTGCAACGCGGGCCGCGCGCCCCAGGCCGCCCCCCACGGTGTCGCCGGGCCCGAGCGTTGTCATGACGATCATTGCGAACTCCTCTCGTTGCTCACCACGGTAGTGCGGGGCCCTGCAGCTCCCCCGGCGGGGTCGACGGCAGGATGGGCCGCAACTGCGACCTAGCCCAGCCAGTGGTTCAGGTGCTTGCGCCGGAGCCGCTTCCAGGCCCGGTCGAAGTCGGCCTCGGCCCTGACGGCGCGCGCCTCCTCCACACCGTGCAGCCGCCCGAACGTGAAGGCGTTCTCACCGCCGAGGTGCGCCTGCATCCCGAGCTCTCGCAGCCGTTCGCGAGCGACGACGGAGTCCTGGTGGACACCCAGGGCCTCCTGCACCTTCTTGGCGGAGGCTGCCAGGGAGCGGGCCTTCTTCCCGAGGACCGGCCGGGCCATCTCACCCGCATACCGGAGGCGCTTGGCCTTCTTGCGGGCCTCGTGGAAGGCGACGTCGCGCTCGCCGGGTTCCCCTGCCGCATCGATGTCACGGACCGCCCGCCGCAGCCGCTTGGCGTCCCGGCGCAGCAGTCCCTTCACGACCTGCTCGGCCGCCTCCTCACTCCCGGATGTCAGAGGCGGGGACTCGATGAGCCGGTCGAGGGCGTCGAGCAGCCGGAGGTAGCGGTCGCCGTCCAGCGCCTCCACCGCACGATCGCGACCGGCGAGGTAGGCCGCTCCCAGCTCGTCGTCGATGCGGGCGGCCACCGAGCCGACGACCAGCTCCGCCGGCTGGTCGGACAGGACCTCGGCGAGGTGCTCGCGGAGGACCTGCGCGTCGCGAGCCGGGGCCAGCTGCTCGCCGAGCCAGCGCAGCTCGTCCCGCACCGGCTCGGTGGCCGCTCCGTCGAGCTGTGGACGCCACGTCGCGAGGGCCGAGCGGAGTCGCCGCCCGGCGATCCGAAGCTTGTGGATGCCCTCAGGACGGCCCGCCCGCACCGCGGAATCCTGCCTGTGCAGCTTGGCGGTGTGCTCGGCGAGGTGGGCAGAGAAGAGTGCGCGCGCCGATCCCGTCGGTGCGTGCTCCGAGCCGGGCGGCTCGGCGGGCGGCAGATCACCGAGCGCGCGGAGCAGCTTCGACCCCGAGGCAGCTGGTGCGGCGCCTGCCGCAAGCAGCTGCTCCTCGACGACGTCGAGCAGCGCCTCCACCCCCTGGTCGAGCTCCAGCTCCCACTCCCGCCAGGATTGGACGAGGCTGTCGCGCGAGCCGGGTCCCCCTGTCCCGTCGAGCCGTTCGGCGCGCACCTGGTCGTCGCAGACGGTGGCGATGACACCTCCCGCGGCGTCGTGGAGGGCGTACTCGCGGCGCGCCGTGGCGAGGCGGACCACCGGTTGGAGTGGCCGGTCCCGCACCATGGCGCGAATGGGGGCGACGAGCGCGTCCGGCACCTGCTCCCCGGCGTCCCCGAGCGGTTCGTGCACCTCCGTTCGGGTGTCACTCACTCTGGGCAGCTTGAGGTGCCAGCCTGCATCGTGCCCGCCGGTGCGACGCCGCAGCGTGACCCCGTGGCGAGCCAGGTCGAGATCGGCCGTGTCGAAGTACACCGCCTCGAGATCGAGCTCCTCGGGCTGACCCACGTGTGCCACGCCCTCAACCTCGGCCAGGTTGGGGAAGACGGTCCCCGCTTCCACGTCGTACTTCCGCTCGATCTCGTCGTGCTGCGAACCGCCCATACTCCTCATGTTCCCTCAGCGCCGCCGCCCAATCGGCAGTGCGCCGAACGGGCGTTCCACCCGCGTTCGTGTCTTGAGCCGCGCGGGTAAGTCCCCGGCATGACGGCAGACGGGCGTCACCGCCGCATCCACGTCCGCCGAGGCCGGGTGAGCGCACGAGTCTGACGCGGCCCAGCCGCAGGAGCAGCAACAGGAGCAGGAGGAGGTTCGTTCGATGAGCATCAACCGCATCGAGGACGTCTGGGGGCCGCGGACCCCACACCTGCCGGGGGACCCGTGGCCCGCCCGGGTCGACATGTACCTGGACGAGGGCGTCCGGGAGTCGGACGTCGAATGGCATCAGTCCGCCTGTGTCCTGTGTTCGAACGGCTGCGGCATCGACATCGCGGTCCAGGGTGGCCGGATGGTCGGGGTCCGGGGCCGTGAGCAGGACCGGGTCAACCACGGGAGACTCGGCCCCAAGGGCCTCTTCGGGTGGCAGGCGAACCGGTCGCCGGACCGCCTCACCACTCCTCTGGTCCGGGACGGTGGCGAGCTGCGGGCGGCCTCGTGGGACGAAGCGATGAACCTCGTGGTCGAGCGCAGCCGCGAGGTCCTCAGACGTCACGGGCCACTCGGGATGGGCTTCTTCACGAGCGGGCAGCTCTTCCTGGAGGACTACTACACCTTGGGCCTCATCGTCCGCGGCGGCATCGGCACACCACACCTCGACGCGAACACCCGGCTCTGCACCGCGACGTCGGACTTCGCCCTCAAGGAGTCCTTCGGCACCGATGGGGACCCGGGCAGCCTCGCCGACTTCGATCTCTGCGACACCCTCTTCCTCGTGGGCCACAACATGGCCGAGACGCACACCGTGCTCTGGGCGCGGGTGCTCGACCGGCTCGAGGGACCGGAGCCACCGCGGCTCGTCGTCGTCGACCCGCGCCGCACGGCGGTGGCCGAACGAGCCGAGGTCCACCTGGCCGTCAGGCCCGGCACCAACCTCGCGCTGCTGAACGGCATCCAGGCCGCGCTCATCCGCAACGGCATGGTCGACACCGACTTCGTGGACCAGCACACGATCGGCTTCGACCGTCTCGCGGAGGTCGTCGCGGCCTACGACCCCGACACGGTGGCGGGGATCTGCGGGGTGGCGGCAGCGGACATCGAGCGCGCGGCCCGGGTCATCGGCGAAGCGCAGCGCCTCGTGTCCACCTGCCTCCAGGGCGTCTACCAGTCCCACGAGGCGACGGCCTCCGCCTGCCAGGTCAACAACATCACCCTGCTCCGCGGCATGATCGGCAAGCCGGGGTGCTCGGTCTTCCAGCTGAACGGACAGCCGACCGCGCAGAACACCCGGGAGACCGGCGCGGACGGCGACCTCGTCGGCATGCGGAACTGGCAGAACCCCCAGCATGTGGCCGACCTGGCTCGGCTGTGGAACGTCGAGCCCGCCCAGATCCCCTCCTGGGCTCCGCCGACGCACATCATGCAGATCATGCGCTACGCCGAAGAGGGGTCGATCCGATTCCTCTGGGTGTCGGGCACGAACCCCGCGGTCTCGCTCCCGGAGCTGCACCGGATCCGCTCGATCCTCAAGCAGGACAGGCTCTTCCTCGTGGTGAGTGACGCGTTCCTGACCGAGACCGCAGCCTTGGCGGACGTCGTGCTGCCGGCCGCCCTGTGGGGCGAGAAGGTGGGCACGTACACGAACCACGATCGGACCGTGCACCTCTCCGAGCGTGCGGTCCAGCCGCCGGGAGAGGCCAAGCCCGACCTCGAGATCTTCCTGTCGTATGCCGCTGGGCTGGGTCTGCAGGACAAGGACGGTCAGCCGTTGGTCAAGTGGAGTACACCGGAGGAGTGCTTCGAGGCCTTCAAGGAGGTCACGCGGGGACGCCCCTGCGACTACAGCGGGCTGAGCTACGCCAAGCTGCGCGGCGGCTCGGGGATCCAGTGGCCCTGCACCGAGTCGGCACCCGAGGGGACGGAGCGGCTCTACACCGACCATCGGTTCAACACCGACACCGCGTACTGCGAGGACTACGGCCATGACTTGACGACGGGGGCGGCCTTCGAGCGCAAGGACCACGCCGACCTCGGCGCGGCGGGCCGCGCGATCCTCAAGGCGGCCCACCACCACCCGCCGCACGAACCGCCGAGCGAGGAGCGCCCGTTCCTCTTCACGAGCGGCCGAACGACGTACCACTTCCACACCCGCACGAAGACGGGCCGGGCCCGGCAGCTCCAGGATGCGGCACCGCGTCCGTGGGTCGAGCTGGCCGCCGCTGACGCGGAGGCGCTCGGCATCGTCGAGGGCGACCTGGTCCGCGTCGAGTCGGCTCGCGGGCACCTCGAGGCTCCGGCCCGGCTCACCGGCTCCCGCGAAGGGGTGGTGTTCGCGCCCTTCCACTACGGCTACCGGGACCGACTCGGCGACACGTCGTCAAGCGACGCCCCCGAGCAGGCCCACCCGACCGCGGCGAACGAGCTGACCTTGACCGCCTGGGACCCGGTCTCCAAGCAGCCGCAGGTCAAGCTCGCCGCCGTCAGTGTCAAGAAGATGACGTCATGAAGCTCGACAAGGCAGTGGGCCTCGTCCGGGAGGCCGAGGAGGGCCTCGCAAAGACACTGGCGACGTTGGGCGGACGTCATGCGACCGAGCACGACGTCTATCACATGTCACACGCCCTGGCGGAGCGCTGCCGGGAGCACCTCGCGAAGCTCACGCCCTTTGCCGAGGACCTGGGCGCCTCCCTTCCCGACTCAGAGGCGGGAACGTCGCCCGGAGGAGCGGCGGACACGCTCCGCCGCATGGCCAGCACGGTCCTCGGGCGCTCGGAGGCCACCGGGATGATGCTCGTCATCGACCTCCGGGACGCCTACCTCATGGCCCAGCGTGCCGAGATCAGCTGGGTGATCCTGCTGCAGGCCGCGAAGGCCGCCCGGCAGGCGAACCTGGAGCAGGTCGCCACGTCCTACCGTGAGGAGGCGGAGGGCACCGCCAAGTGGCTCCGCACCCACCTCAAGACCAGCTCGCCGCAGGTGTTCGCCACTGACTGACGCGGGGCCAGCACCGCGAAGGGCGGTGCCAGCCGGAGCTGGCACCGCCCTCCTGCTCACCCGCGGCCGGCGGGTGGGCGCTCATTCCCGGATCAGACCGTCGCGGCCGGAGCCCGGTCGTGGACGACGTCCCGTCGGCTGAGGCTCATCAGCGCCCAACCGATGAGGAGCAGCACCAGTCCGATCCCCATGGCCATCGCGGCGACACCGAAGGCGACGACCGAGGTGAAGAGGGAGGCTCGCAGGAACGACGCCGACATCGCCGTCTGACGCAGCGGGTCCTCACGGTCCAGCTGCGCGTAGGTCTTGCCACCGGTGGCCTCGAGCGCGTGCTTGTCGATGACCTGGGCCTGGGCATAGGCCGAGAAGGGGCCATCCACCTTGTCGCCGGCGAGCATCGAGGAATCCTCCGCGACGGTGATCTTCGCAGCCTTGAGTTCGTTGTGAACCATGTAGTACGTGACGCCGCCGGCGACGATCATCAGGATGCCGACGATGGCGACGATCATGCCGAGGGTCCTTGCGGTACGGCTTGCCATGCGAGTTCCTCTCTGGGGTTCAGCTGATGCGACTCAGTATGGCCCTCAACGGGACTCGCCCGGTGGATTACCGAACCGTACTGGGCGTGTTCCCGGTCTGGGAGAGCGACGTGGCTCAGATGAGCTTGAGCGTGGCGAGGCAGGTCGCCGCTTCCTTGTCGGTGGAGATCGCCGACGTGGCCGTCCGTCCCGCCTGCGTCACGGTGATGGTGCCCTTGATGTCGCGCGGCAGCCAGAAGCCGACGAAGCCGTTGGCGTAGATCTTCTGCGGACCCTCCACCAAGGTCTTACCGGCCGAGTCGACGATCTTGACGTCGACGTCCTGTCCAGCGAGCTCGCCGGTGCAGGTGGTCAGGCTGTGGTAGAAGCAGTCGTGCGTCTGGTTCACGTAGGGCGCGACGGAGAGGTAGAACTTGTCGCCGGGAAGGGCGACCTCGGTCTCGGTCCCACCGTCCTTGAGGACGAGCTTGTCGTAGCGGACCGACGCGAAGATGTCCTTGTTGCGGTCGGTCGCCTGGTCGAGGCCGGTCACGACGTCCGTGGCGCTGCGCCCGGACATCCCGAGCTTGGCGAGGATCGCCTCGGCTTCGGAGCCGGCAACCGCTGCTGCAGCGGGTGCGCCCGGAGCCGCGGTGCCCGGGTCGTCCGCGCCGCTGGCACAGCCGGCGACGAGCACGAGCGAGGCCATTCCTGCGGCGACCCAGGCGAGGCGGCGACGGGATCGGGTCGGACGGTGGGCTGAGAGCTGCTGCTGGTTCACGGCACCACTCTCGCCGACGAGGTTCACCGTTCGACGAAGGGTCCATGAAGGTCTGGTGAAGCCGCCGGCGTGGGCAGTGGCAGCCGCCGGAGCAGCAGGGCGTTCACCGCGACGATGAGGCTCGACCCCGACATCGACAGGGCCGCGACCTCAGGACGCAACGTCAGCCCCCACCCTGCGAAGACTCCCGCCGCAATCGGGAGGGCGATCGTGTTGTAGCCGACCGCCCAGCCGAGGTTCTGCCGCATCTTGCGCAGCGTCCCGCGTCCGACCCGGAGCGCGGTCGGCACGTCCAGGGGATCCGAGCGCATCAGCACCACGTCAGCCGTCTCGATGGCGACGTCGGTGCCGGCTCCGATCGCGATGCCGACATCCGCCTGCGCCAGGGCCGGCGCGTCGTTGACGCCGTCACCGACCATGGCCACGGACCGGCCCTCCTGCTGGAGCTCGGCGATCCTGGCCGCCTTGTCACCCGGGAGCACCTCCGCGATGACGGTGTCGATGCCGAGCTGCCCGGCGATGCGCTCAGCGGTGGCCCGGTTGTCCCCCGAGAGCATCACGACGCGCACGCCCAGCTCGTGCAGGGAGCGGACCGCCTCGGCCGAGGTCTCCCGCGCGGCGTCCGCGAGGCCGATCACCGCGACCCCGACGCCGTCCACGCCCACGAGCACCGCCGTGTGCCCGGCGGAGGCGAGCTCGTCACTCTGAGCCAGCAGCCCGCCGAGCTCCACACCCTCGGTCGCCATCAGCTTTCGGTTGCCGATCACGACGCGACGCCCGTCGACGTCCGCGACGGCACCGTGGCCGGGGACGTTGCGGAAGCGTGAGGCGACCTGGTCTGCGAGACCGCGCTCAGCGGCATACGACACGACGGCCGCAGCGAGCGGGTGCTCGGACTCCTTCTCCACGGCGGCCACGAGCGGCAGCACCTCGGCCTCTGAGATGCCCTCCGTCACCACTCCGGTCACCTCGGGCTCACCCTTGGTGAGGGTTCCGGTCTTGTCCATGACGACGGTGTCGATGCGCGCCGAGCTCTCGAGCGCCGTGGCGTTCTTGAAGAGGACTCCCCGCTTCGCGCCGAGGCCGGTCCCGACCATGATCGCGGTCGGCGTCGCGAGGCCCAGGGCGTCGGGGCAGGTGATCACGACGACGGTGATCGCGAAGAGCAACGCCACCTGCACGTCGGCGCCGATCCCCAGCCAGGCGAGGAAGGTGACGAGTCCACCGACCAGGGCGACGAGGACGAGCCAGAAGGCCGCCTTGTCCGCGAGTCGCTGGCCGGGAGCCTTGGAGTTCTGCGCCTCCTGGACGAGGGCGACGATCTGGGCGAGAGCCGTCTCCGAGCCGACCTTCGTCGCGCGCACCCGAAGCGTCCCCGTCGTGTTCATCGAGGCGCCGATCACCTGGGACCCGACGGACTTCGCCACCGGAAGGCTCTCGCCCGTGACCATCGACTCGTCCACGTCGGACTGCCCGTCCTCGACGACACCGTCGACCGGCACCTTGCTGCCGGGGCGAACGAGGACGAGGTCGCCGACGACGACCTCGGCGGTCGGGACGTCGACCGGCCCGCCGTCGCGCAACACCGTCGCCATCGGCGGGGCGAGGTCGATGAGGGTGCGGATCGCGTCATTCGCGCCGCCGCGGGCCCGCATCTCGAACCAGTGGCCGAGCAGGACGAACGTGGTCAGCATCGCGGCCGCCTCGTAGAACACCTCTCCCCCGCCGGTCACGGTGACGTAGAGGCTGTAGAGCCAGCCGGCGGCGATCGCGACCGCGACGAGGACCATCATGTCGAGCGTGCGGTTGCGCAGGGCCCTCACGGCGCCGTCGAAGAAGATCCAGCCGGAGTAGAAGACGACGGGCAGACTGAGGACGAGGGCCCACACGTCGTCGCGCAGGCCGACCGGTGCGGGCACGCCGAACCCGAGCATGTCCCGCCCCATCGGCGACCACAGCATGATGCCCACGGACAGCACGGCAGCGACGACGAAGCGGTTGCGCATGTCGCGGACCATGTCGTCCATCGACATTCCGGCGTGGCCACCGTGACCCATCATCTCGTGCGGCGAGGCCAGCGCGGACCCGCCACTCTCGTGGCCCTCGTGGGCATCGTGGCCCTCGTGGCCGGCGGGCCCGGCTGCCGTATGCCGCTGGGCTGGCTCGCGTCCGGGAGCCCGGGTCGCGTCGGGGGCCGGGCACACGTGCGACGGGACCGACTCCCCTGAGCAGTGGTAACCGCACTCACGCACCCAACCGGCGAGCTGCTCGACGCTCGTTCTGCTGGGGTCGAACTCGACGGACGCTGTCTGGGAGAGGGCGTTCGCCCGTACGGCCGTGACGCCGGGTCGCTGCCGCAGCGCCTTCTCGATCGCGGGCTCCGAGGTGGCCCAGTGCAGCCCACCGACGTGCAGCACGGTCTGCGTCGTCATGACGTCTCCTGAGGGTCGGTCCATCCTTGGCGCCAGTTCGCTCCAAGGTACCCTGGGGGGGTATTCATGGCAACAGCCAGGGGCCGCCCACCCATTCCCGGGAGGCGGCGGACGACGCTCAGTGGGCGTTGCGGAGGACGTTCCTCGTGCGCTGGTACTCCTCGATGTCGATCTCGCCGCGCGCGAGTCGCTCGTCGAGCAGCCGGAGCGGCTCGACGTTTCGCGGTGCCGAGGTGTCACCCTCGGGCCGTCGACCCAGGATCACGGCGCGCACGACGTAGGCCACGAGCAGCCAGAAGCCGATGGTGCCCACGAGCATGAGGCCCCACATCCACCACTCGGCGCCGTAGTCCCATCCGTGTCCCCACATGGGGTTGCCTCCTCTCGATGAGGGAATGTCTCCTGAGTCACATCCTCGCCCCGGCTTGTCTGTGCCCCGCGACGATTCCATGAAGGTTTGACGAAGTTCCACGCAGCCGGGGCAGTTGCGGACGCCGGCCGCTCCGGCGCGGCAGACTGACGCCATGCAGTCCCCTCCGGCCGACGCCGCCGCCCCCGCCCGTCGCGTTCTCGTCGTCGATGACGAGCGCGCGCTGGCCCAGATGGTCAGCACCTATCTCGCGCGCGCCGGCTACTCGGTGTCCGAGGCCTACACCGGGCCCGACGCCCTGTCCATGGCACGCGCGCTGGACCCCGACGTCATCGTCCTCGACCTGGGACTCCCCGGCCTCGACGGGGTCGAGGTGTGCCGCCAGATCCGCACCTTCTCCGACTGCTACGTGCTCATGCTGACGGCACGGGGCGACGAGATGGACCGGATCATCGGCCTCTCGGTCGGGGCCGACGACTACATCACGAAGCCCTTCAGCGCCCGCGAGCTCGTCGCGCGGGTCCAGGCCGTCCTGCGCAGGCCGCGCCAACGCGGCGCCGGGTCGTCGCGCGACCAGGCCCATCGCGAGGAGCCGGCCCGCCTCTTCGGGGACCTGACGATCGACCCAGCGGGACGCAGCGTCTCGGTGGCCGGAAGCGCCGTCCTGCTGACGCGGACCGAGTTCGACATCCTCGACGTCCTCTCCGCCCGCCCGAAGTACGCCTTCTCCCGGCGGCAGCTCATCGACGAGGTCTGGGACATCGCGTGGGTCGGTGACGAGCACATCGTCGACGTCCACGTCGGCCACATCCGGCGCAAGCTCGGCGACGACCCCACCACGCCCCGGTACATCGACACGGTTCGCGGTGTGGGATACCGGATGGGTCAGGGCGCGGCGACGTGAGCACCGACCGCCAGACTTCGTTGGGGCGTGGCCTCGCGCCGCGCCTCATGCTCGCCCAGGTCCTCGTTCTCGGCGCCAGCGTCCTCACAGCCAGCCTCGTCGCCGCGTTCGTCGGACCGCCACTGTTCCACCAGCACATGCTCGAGGCCGGCCACGTCCCCAACTCCCCCGAGCTCGCCCACATCGAGGAGGCCTACCGGGACTCGGCGTTCGTGTCCCTCGGCGTCGCCCTCGCCTTCGCCCTCGTCTGTGCGGCCGCGGTGACGTGGTACGTGACCCGGCGGCTCCAGGCCCCCCTCGGGGCGCTCGCCAAGGCCGCGCGCGAGGTGTCCCGGGGCCACCTGGGCGCCCGGGTCGGCGACTTCGGCTCCGGCGTCGAGTTCGACGAGCTGGGCCGGGCGTTCAACCTCATGGCGAGCCAGCTCGAGCAGACCGAGGACACCCGGCGCAGACTCCTCTCCGACCTCGCGCACGAGCTCCGGACCCCGATCGCCACGCTCACCGTCTACTGCGAGGGCCTTCGTGACGGCGTCACGACGTGGAGCTCCGACACCGAGCGGGTCATGACGGAGCAGACCGAGCGCCTGGCCCGCTTGGCCGCCGACCTCGACGACGTGTCCCGGGCCGAGGAGGGCCGGCTCGGCCTCGAGCGCTCGGTGCGGCCCGTCCGCGACCTCCTCTGGTCCGCGTTCCAGGCCAAGCGGGAGGCCTTCGCCCGGCGCGGCGTCGAGCTCCTCGCCGACGTCGACGACGCACCCGACGTGGACGTGGACGTCGACCCCCGACGGCTCGGGCAGGTGCTCGACAACCTGCTGGCCAACGCCCTGCGACACTCCCATGCGGGCGGCACGGTCCGTCTCTCGGCCCGAAGCTCGGACGGCACGGTCGAGATCTCCGTCGCCGACACCGGCGACGGCATGAGCGCCGACCAGCTGCCGCACGTCTTCGAGCGCTTCTACCGCGGCGACACCGCACGGGACCGCGACCGCGCCGGATCCGGCCTCGGCCTCACGATCAGCCGCGCCATCGCCGACGCCCACCAGGGCAGCCTCGAGGCCGACAGCCCCGGGCCCGGCCGCGGGTCCACCTTCACCCTCACCCTGCCGACCTTCACCCGGCTGCCCCACTGACGTCCTCTCGCACCGGATGGACGGCAGACCGCTCCCCAGCCCCGTCGGCCACTGCAGACACGTTCGGGACGAGCCCAGCGGCATACGGCCGGAGAGAGCTCCCCGACCAGCCGGCTCGACGGTGTGGCAGTGACCGGCCGAACGGGTAGGACCCCAAGGGACCGCAACGCTGACGAGCACGGCGCGTCAGGGGCCGGGAAGAGGTGAGTCATGGGCACTCCACACACGTCGACGCAGCACAACTTCGCGGGGCCGCCGCGCGGCGGCCCTCGCCGTCACAGCACTGGGAGTGGGCGCGGCGGTGCAGCGGGCACGCACCCGCACGGGACAGCACGGCCGCGGCAGACCCGGGCCGCTGGCCCTGCGAGCCTCCGTCACCGTCAACCGCCCGCCCGACGAGGTCTACGCCTTCTGGCGCGACTTCACCAACCTGCCGAGGATCTCCTGGCGCAGCCTCCCCGGCGCCGACATCGACAACTCCGGCACAGTGCACTTCGCCCCCGCCCCCGGCGACCGGGGGACCGAGGTGAGCGTCGCGCTGCACTACGACCTGCCGGGCGGCAAGCTCGGGCAAGCCGTCGCCACCCTGTTCGGTGAGGAGCCGGAGCAGCAGGTGCGACACGACCTGCGCCGGTTCAAGCAGGTGCTCGAGACCGGCGACGTGGTGCGCAGCGGACGCGCTGCCCGACGGGCTCGAGGCGCGCAGCACCGTCTTCCAGCGTCGTGCGCAGCCGGTTCCCGACGACGGGAGCGTGAACGGAAGCGTGTGCCGAGCAATGTGACATCCAGCCGGGCGACGTGGTCGCCGTGTGGGGAGCCGGGCCGGTCGGTCAGTTCGCGGCGCTCAGCGCGACCTTGCTCGGAGCGGCCGAGGTCATCGTCATCGACCGCTTCCCCGAGCGCCTGGCGCTGGCCGTCGAGTCCGCCGGCGCGCACCCGCTGAACTACGAAGAGACGCCGGTCCTCGGCGCTGCGCGAGCTGACCGCAGTGCGTCTGGCCCCAAACCCGGGTGCAGTCGCCCCCGGATCCCTAGGCTCGGCGTGTGACGGTTACCTCTGGGCCCGCGGGGTGGTGGCGCGCGCTGACGGGCGAGCGCGCCCGCTGGTCCGTCGCCGCCGCGGTGACCTACTACCTCGGGGCGCACCTGGGTCTCAGCCTCTCGCTCGTCGGCGAGAACGTCACGCCCCTGTGGCCGCCGACGGGCATCGCCGTGGCCGCCTTCGTCGTCGTCGGTCGCTGGCTCTGGCCGGCGGTCGCTGCCGCGGCACTCGCCGTCAACCTCCCGCTCAGCGCCGGACCGCTCGCCGCCGTGGCCACCGCCGCCGGCAACACGCTCGCACCGCTCGTGGCGGTCCTCGTCCTCGAGGCCATCGGCTTTCGCCGACAGCTCGACCGGCAGCGGGACGCCCTCGGCATCGTCCTCGCGGCTCTCGCCAGCACCCTCATCAGCGCGCTGATCGGCTCCCTCGCCCTCGCGTGGTCCGACGCCATCTCCTACGCAGAGCTGCCCGCGACCTGGGCGGTCTGGTGGACCGGCGACGCCATGGGCGTGCTCATCGTGACGCCCTTCCTGCTGAGCCTGCCCCTCCTGCGGGACCTGCCGTCCTGGCCGCTGCGGCAGTCAGCCGAGATGGTGGCGATCCTCGTCACCGTCGTCGTCGCCACGGCGTGGGCCGCCCGGACCTTGCAGGTCCTCTTCCTCGCCCTCCCCGTCGTCGGCTGGGCCGCGTGGCGCTACCAGCTGCGCGCCGCAGCACCTGCCGCCCTCATCGCCTCAGCCATCACGACGTGGTCGGCCGCCCGCGGCCTCGGCACCTTCCGAGGCAGGCCGCTGATCGACCAGATGCTCGCCCTCCAGGCGTTCAACGCCTCGATCGCCCTCGCCTCGTTCGTCCTGGCGGCCGTGGTCAGCGAACGCAACTCCGCGACCCGGGCGCTCGAGGCGGCGGCCGCCGACCTCGAGGCGCGGGTGGCGGTGCGCACGGCTGAGCTCTCGGCGCTCAACGACCAGCTCGAGACCGAGATCCGCGAACGGTTCGAGGCGCAGGAACAGCTGAGCCACGAGGAGGCCCGGGCCCAACGGGAGCACGACATCGCCGAGACCCTGCAGCGCAGCCTGCTCCCGGCCCGACTCCCGGACGTCCCAGGTGTGGCGGTTGCCGCCCGCTACGTGCCGGCGACGAGCGACGTGCAGATCGGCGGCGACTGGTACGACGTGCTGCAGCTCCCGGATGGCCAGGTCGGGCTCGCGATCGGCGACGTGGCCGGTCACGGCGTCTCAGCCGCCGCGACCATGGCCCAGGTGCGGATGGCGCTGCGCGTCTACGCCCTCCAGGACACCTCACCCGCGTCCGTGCTCCGCAGCGTCCACCGCCTCGTGTCACAGCTGCCGATGCCGGAGATGGTCACGCTCCTCTACGCCGTGCTCGACCCGCGCACCCGCCGGCTGCGCGTCGCGAGCGCCGGCCACCCGCCCGTGCTCGCCTTCTCCGCGACCGGCGCGAGCTACCTCAAGGTCGGACTCGCACCGCCGGTCGGTGTCACGGCCGAAGCCATCTACGAGGAGTCGGTCCACCGGCTCGAGCCCGGCGCGACGCTCCTGTTGTACACGGACGGTCTCGTGGAGCGGCGCGGCGCCTCGATCACCGAGGGTCTCGACCGGCTGTGCACCGCCGCCGCAGCGATGGCGGGCGAGGACCTGGAGCGCCTCTGCGACCACCTGCTGACCACGATGATCGAGCCGCACCACCTCGCCGACGACGTGGCCCTGATCGCCGTACGGCCCCTGCCAGTCGTCGCCGGACCGTGGCGTCTCACCGTCCCCGCCGAAGCCCGGATGCTGTCCCTGGCGCGCGGCTCGCTCCGGCAGTGGCTGCGCGACGCCGGGGTGACCAAGGACGACGAGAACGACATCCTGGTGGCCTGCGGCGAGGCGTGCGCCAACGTCGTCCAGCACGCCTACGCCGCGGCTCCCGGCGACCTCGAGCTCGAGGCTCGGCTCGACGAGGACCTGCTGGAGATGTGGGTGCGTGACCGCGGCCAGTGGCGAGCGCCCTCAGATCGCGGTGGCGGGTGGGGACTCCAGCTGATGCAGGCGCTGACCGACGCCGTCGACGTCGACCGCACCGGCGACGGGACCGTGGTGCACCTGCGCCGCCGCGTCACCATCGGCCCGAGGAAGAGCGGGTGACCCGCGTGGCCCACATCACCTCACACGAACACTCCGGCCGCGTGCGCCACGTCCAGGTCAGTGGCGAGATCGACCTCGCCAACGTCGACGAGGTGAGGCAGGCCATCACCACGGAACTCGCGGACGACCCGGCCCGAGTGATCCTCGACCTGCGCGGCACGACGTATCTCGACAGCGCCGCCATCGCGATGCTCTTCCGCCTCGCCCAGCGGCTCGGGCACCGACGCCAGGACCTGGCCCTCGTCGTTCCCCGCGACGCTCCGATCCGCGCCGTGCTCGAGCTGACCAGCATCCAGACGGTGATCCCGCTCCACGACACCCTCGACGCCGCGTCCGGCGAACCCAGCCGGCGCGGAGGGCCCTGACCCGGGAACCGAGCCCAGCGGCATACGGACCTGCGGGATACGGACCTGCGGGATACGGACCTGTCACCAGCGCGCCCTACGGTCACGACATGGTCGAGGCCCCGCATCCGACGGAGGCGTGCCCCCACGTCTTCACCACGGGGACCGCGGCGCGCCTGCTGGCGAGCCTCGAGGAGTGGCCGTCGCGGCCGGCGCAGGGCAGATGTGCCTGGTGCGGCGCCCTCGTCGACCTCCGCCCGTGGCTCGCTGTTGGCCGACCGACCATCGGGCGGAGTCAGACGCCCTCGGTCACGACCCCGCGAAGCAACGCGAGGTAGTCCTCCACGGAGCGCGCCCCCGAGGTCGCCGCGTGGCCGTTCGCGAGGAGGAACGGCACACTCGTCACACCCATGGAGCGGGCGAGCTCCTCGTCCTCGCGGACCCGGGCCGCGTAGTCGTCACCCGCCAGGACCGCGGCGACCCGGCGTTCGTCGAGTCCCGCCTCGGCGGCGAGCCGCTGGAGGACCCCGTGGTCGTCGATGGGCAGTCCCTCGCGGAAGTGCGCGGAGTGGAAGCGCTCGTAGGCAGCGGACTGCAATGCCGGCCCGCCCAGCTCGAGGGCCAGCGCACACAGGCGGTGCCCGTCGAACGTGTTGGCGCGCACGGCCCGATGCCAGTCGAAGCTCAGCCCGTCATCGAGGGCGACGTCGCTGACGTGGGCATTCATCAACCGGCCACCCTCGACACCTCCGCCGTACTTCCGCCCCAGGTGCTCGGCGACGCCCATCCTCTCGCCGACCGGCAGGAGGGGGTCGAGCTCGTAGGAACGCATGCGCAAGGTGACGTCATGCGGCCGCTCGAACGCAGCGACCGCCGCCTCGACGCGCCGCTTGGAGATCCAGCACCACGGGCAGACCAGATCCGACCAGAGCTCGAGGATGACGGGGGTCGTGGACTCGGCAGCGGACTGGTCGGTCATCAGTTCAGTCTCCCACGTCGGGCGGTTCGTCAGCCGGTTCGTCAGCCGGTTCGGCGGGGGACGGGCGGACGTGACGAGCCCCCCACCGCGACGGTGGGGGGCTCGGGACGTGCCGGGGTGCCCTTGGGGCTGGGGGCTCAGTAGCGGCCGTAGCCCCACGGGGTGGTCCAGATCGAGTGGTAGCCGACGACCGTCCCGGGACGCTGCGCGTCGATCATCCGACCGGGGCTGACGTAGATGCCGACGTGGTAGGCCGGGTAGCCGAAGAAGACGAGGTCACCGGGCTGCGGCGTGCTCACCCGGGTCGCCGAGGCCTGCTGCTGCGAGGCCGTGCGCGGGATCGAGATGCCGGCCTGACGGTAGACCCAGGAGGTGAACCCGGAGCAGTCGAAACCGCTCGGGGTGCTGCCGCCGTAGACGTACGGCACGCCGATCATGGACTGGGCGATGCCGACGATTCCTGAGGCGGACGGCGCCGGGTCGGCGATCGGGGTTCGCTCGGTGGTCGTGCGGGAGGCCCGGTCCTGCGCGTCGCTACGCGCCGCTGCGGCGCGCTCGGCCGCCTGCGCAGCCTCCCGCGCGGCGCGTTCCTTCTCGACGACGACGTCCTTGATGACGATCGGCTTGACGGTCTGCGCCTTCGTCGTGGCCTTCTCGGCGAAGCCGATGGCGTTGAGCGCACTGGCCGCCTTGATCGTGGCCGCCTGGGGCCCGACGACGGCCGCGCTGCTCGGCGCGGCGTTGACCGGTGCGGCGGCCTGGCCATCGGCGGCAGCCGGCTGCGCGAACGTCGCGACGAGACCACCGGAGGCCGCCACGATCGCGGCACCCTTCACGGCCGGCTGCGCGGACTCCTTGGCGATGAGCTTGAGCTCTGACAACGGGTTGTAGCGACCCGGGGCGCGGTGACGCCCGGCAACGTTAAGAGCCACGTGCTACCTCTCGACGCCTGCGAGGTGAGCTGTCGGGTTCGGGTGGGAGGTACTACCCGGCCCTCGCTCGGACCCGAAGGTCCTCGGGAGGACTTGACCCCAAGGGCGTCTCTCGACGCCCGGAGAATGGTTCCCCCGCTCCTGCCATGCGGTGTCAGACGACCCCCGGTCCGGTGGCAGGACTTGGCGATCCGGCCCAGGGCGCTCTCCCCGTGCGGAGCGAGCCCGATCAAACTATCCAAACACCCAGCGGTTGTCACGTCCTGATCACGAGTTGGGGACAACTTTCTCCGAGTGGGTATCAGGCGTGGTCCGTCCCGGCGGTCGGCACGCTCTCACGCTGACCGAAGACGTGGACCGCGACGTCCTCGGGGAGCGAGACCCCGGTCGACCGGTCCGTCCCTTCCCGACAGGCGAGGATCCGGCCGTCCTCGCGCTGGACCGTGACGCGCTCTCCGGGCATCAGCCCGGCCGACGTCAGCAGGGCCAGCGCCTCGGGATCAACCTGGACCGGCTCGCCGATCCGCCGGATCGTCAGGGCCACGGGCTCCTCGCCGGCCGCCTCCGTCAAGGCGACGAGGCCGCTGAGGAAGTCACCGGCGACCTCGAGGCCCAGCTCCTCCAGGCCGGGGATGGGGTTGCCGTAGGGCGACTCCAACCCGTCCCCGAGCAGGCTGAGGATCTTGCGCTCGACCTTCTCGGACATGACGTGCTCCCACCGGCACGCCTCGTCATGGGCGTACTCCCACTCGAGCCCGATGACGTCGACGAGGAGTCGCTCGGCGAGGCGGTGCTTGCGCATGACCCGCGTCGCGATGAGCCGCCCCTCGTCCGAGAGGTCCAGGTGCCGGTCCCCCGTCACGCTGACGAGGCCGTCGCGCTCCATGCGCGCGATGGTCTGCGACACCGTGGGCCCGGAGTGCCCCAGCCGCTCGGCGATCCGTGCCCGGAGCGGGATGATCCCCTCCTCCTCCAGCTCGAAGATCGTCCGGAGGTACATCTCGGTGGTGTCGATGAGGTCGGTCACGGTCCTACTCTCTCAAAGAATCCTTCATGGCTCGCGACGCTCGGGTCGGGTCGTGCCGGGGCACCCAGATGCGCAACCACACCGCACCAGCCACCGCACCGACCCCGAGGACGACGGCCGACGCCCCGAGCGTCATGACGGCGCTCAACCCGGACAACGCCAGCGGACCGGCGGCTCTTCCCACATCCGCGCACAGGCGCCATCCTCCGAGGAACTGGGAGCGCCCCTCCACGGGGGAGGCGTCCGCACCGAGCGTCATGATGAGGCCGGCGCCGAGGCCATTGCCGAGCCCGAGGACCGTGGCCGCGGCGGTGACCGCCACGAGCGTCGTGCTGAGGGGCAGCAGAGCCATACCGAGGCCGAGGACGAGCATGCTGGGCACGGCTGCGGCGACCCGGCCGTGGCGGTCCATCAGCCAGCCCGAGGGATAGAAGAGCAGCATGTCGACGGCTCCGGAGATCCCGAAGACGAGTGCGGTCTGGCTGGGCGACAGACCCACCGACTCTGCCCACAGCGGCACGAGGGCCTCCCGGACGGTGCGGGCGCCGGAGACCCACATGGCGCCGACGCCCAGCGTCAGCAGCACCCTCCGGTGCTCGAGGAGGACGGAGGCGACCGAACGCTGGCGAGCAGGCCGCGGGCCGAGACCCTGGCGGCGGGTGATGTCCGGGGCGACGAGGACGAGGACGAACGCGGCCAGGCTCGCGACGACCCCGACGACGTAGGCGGCGGCCACGTCCCACCGAGCGACGACGAGCGACCCGGCGAACGGCCCGACGAAGTAGCCGATGCGGTGCACTCCTCCCAGCGTCGAGAGTGCGCGCGCCCGCATGGCGACGGGGACGGCTTCGGTGAGGTACGCCTGCCGGGCGAGCCCGAAGAGGGACGCGGCGAGCCCGATGACGACGACCCCGACGAAGAGCATCGCGAGCGACCGAGCCGTCGCCGACACGAGCATGCCACCCGCCTCGACGAGTGCCGCGACGAGCAGCGCCGGACGCTCCCCGATGCGTGCGGCGAGCGCACCTGAGGGCAGGTCGCCGAGCAGGGTGCCCAGTCCGAGTGCCGCGACGAGGAGTGCTGCCACGCCGACCGAGGCCCCCAGCTCCCGCCCCGAGACGGCGATGATCGGGGCGATGGCCCCGGTACCGGTCGAGGCCAGGAGGGTCGGACCGTACGCCGACAGCGCGATGGCCCGGAGCGTCCCCCTGGGGCCCGGCTCGTGCGGGCTGGGCACGGTCATCCTTCGCACCCTACGGCTCCGCGGGCACCGTCTCACCATGTGGCCACGACGTGGTCACCCGGCCGAGGACCGCTCGTGCTCAGCGGTCTCGGACGTGGCACGACGCCCTAACGATTGCGCAACTGCGCTCGCTCGGCACCGGACGGGCCGGAAACGATGACGACGTGTCCCTCCGCCGTCAGCGCCACCCCACCGGCCGGCCGTATGCCGCTGGGCTCGCTGCCCGAACGGCCGCGGGCTCGGCGTCGTGAGCGTTCCAGGCCCGGCAGGGCCGGCTCCCCGGGTGGGCGTCCTCTTCGCTTCGTTCCTCGCCGTCGTGACGGGTGCGCTCGTGGTCTCGCTGATGTCGGCGGTCAGCACCGTGGTCCTCGGCGTCCTCCTCCTCGGCGTCCTCCACGCCGTGCTCGAACTGCGCTACGTCGCGGGGCGATTCTCGGGCCTCGCGCTCGGCCTGGGTCGACCGTTCCTCCGCCTGGTGGCCCTGCTCGTCGTCGGGATCGTCGCCGCCCGACTCCTCGGCGGGCTGGTCGGTCGCCCCGGCAACGTCGTCGAGATCGTCCTCGGGTACGCCATCGTCGCCGTGTCGGTACCCCGGGTGCTCGGACGGGGCCAGTGGTCGTCGGCGTGGGTGCTGACCGGCGTCGCGGCCGTCGCGTCGCTGCGCTGGCCCGAGCAGCACTTCCTCGCCGTGGTGCACCTGCACCTCGTCGCAGTCGTCGCCTTCGTCTGGGATTGGTCGCGCCGGCTGCCGTCGGTCCGGTCCCGGAGGGTGTTCCGCGCCCTGCAGGTCGGCTGGGCCCTGGTCATCCCCGTCCTCATCCTCGTCGGAGCCGCGGACGCGTGGATCGGGACGGACACCACCTTCGTCCGCAGCCTCGTCGGGGACGGGCACGGCGTGATCGCCGGGGTCCAGCAGACGGGCGGCGAGGGCGCCATGGTGGGCAACCGCCTGCTCGCCGTCTTCGCCTTCCTGGAGACCATGCACCTGCTCACCTGGGTCGTCTTCTTCCCGCGACACGCGCCGGACGCGGCGGCGGACCTCGAGGAGCGCCTCCCCTGGCTGACGGGAGCACGGGTCTGGGCCATCGGCTTCCTCGCGGCCGCGGTGTTCGCGGTGCTGCTCGTCAGCAACTACTCGCTGGGCGTCGGGGTGCAGGACGCCCTGACCAGCCCGCACGCCTACGTCGAGATCCCCCTCCTGCTCGCCCTCCTCGGTCGGGGTCCACGGACCGTGGCCGAGTCCGCGTCGCCCCACGGGCGCCGGGTGGGGCGGAGCGAACCGGTTCGGGATAACCCCTTGGCGGCGGCCGCTGCTCCGTCGTACGGTCGGGGGAAGCAACAAGGAAGGAGGTGATCCGAGAAGTGACTTCTTCCGGAACGTGCGAGGTGGCCACGCGATAGTCGCGTCCCCACCCGCACGCAGGATGAGTGCAGGGCAGTCCGACTTGGTCGGGCTGCCCTGTCTCCTTGTCCGGTTCGTGCGCTGCGCCGTGCCTCGTCCCCCGCCACTGGTGCATCTCATGGCCGGGCGGACTCGTCAGGGCTGTCGTCGCGATCGCGCCCAGGAGCCGGCATCGGAGAGGGTGCCGTGGCCGGTCCGAGCGAAGACGATGCGGTCGTGGAGGCGGTCCCGCCGCCCGGCCCAGAACTCCACCTCGTCGCATCGGACGCGATAGCCGCCCCAGAAGTCGGGAACGGGCACGTCATCGACGCGGCCCCGGTCCGGGAAGCGCGCCAGCGCCGCGACCCACCGCTCCTTGAGCTCCTCCCGATCCCGCGCCGGCCGCGACTGCTCCGAGGCCCACGCGGACAGCCTGGAGCCGTAGGGCCGGGAGCTGAAGTATGCCTCGACCTCTCTGCGGTCGACCAGCTCGGCCACACCCCGGAAGCGGACCGCTCGGAAGAGTGAGGGCCAGGTCAGGGTCGCGGCGATGCGCGGGTTCGCGGCGAGCTCGTCGGCCTTGGTCGATCGGAGGTTGGTGACGAAACCGGGGCCACGCTCGTCGAGGAACCGCATGAGCACCGTGCGGACGTTCGGAGCACCGTCGGGGTCCACCGTCGCCACGGCCATGGCCGACGGCTCCGGGACGTCCTCGCGGGCTGCCGCGGCTGCCAGGGCTGCATCGACCCAGGCCCGCAGCAGGGGGTAAGGGGAGGCCGGCACGTCGGACTCGAGCAGTCCGCCCCCATGGGCGACGTGGCCGGGGTCCTTCGGATCGGGTGTCGACATGGAGCCAGACTAGGGTTTCCCTCAGAACCCAGACCGACGACCGACGAGGAGTCAGCAATGGCAGGCAAGGGCAAGGCGGTCTCGAAGATCGTCAAGGTCGGAGCCAAGTACGGCCCGCAGATCTGGGTGGCGAGCAAGGCTCTGCGGGAGCCGGCGAAGGAAGCCGCCCAGAAGGTGATCGCGAGCGAGAAGGCTCGGAAGAAGGCCTTCGACCATGCGAAGTCACTCTCGGACGGCAGCATCCTCAAGGTCTACGAAGGCGACCAGTCGCTGTGGATCGTCTTCAGCGGCGACACGGCGATCACGGTCTACCCCGTGTCGGTGACACCGCTCCCCCGGCTGCTCCAGGGCGCGGACCTGACCAAGCGGATCAGCCCGACCGACAAGCTGACGGCGACGGACCGGGCCAAGGACGCCGCCACCTCGGCCCTCCGGCGCGGTCGGCCAGGCGCCATCAACTGACCCGGCCACCCCCGGGACTCAGATGCACCGTCTGGCCCTGAGACCGCGATCCCCGGACGCCCTGAGCGTGGCGTACGACCTGGCTTAGATGCGCCCGCCGTCGACGATGGCGTCGGGCGGCGGTACGGCGATGCTCTGGGGCGCACCGACGGACGAGATGTAGAGGACTGTGGTGCTCGCTCGGATGAGCGCGTCCAGGACAGCCGCCGGAACTGCCTCCGAGGATCCGGTGACTTGGCTGTTCTCGCCGCTCAGCTCGACCGTGTCCAGACACCCGGCGTTGTTCAGCCTGGCCGATACGCCGAGCATCCCGGTGAGCGATTCCGCCAGCTGTGGGTCCATGGCGGCGACGTGGGAGAGGCCGAGCAGGGAGAGGCCGTCCTCCGCGGAGATCCGGCCATCGATGACACGCAGACCGTGCAACTCCCTCACGCCGTGCGGCTCTAAGCTCGCGAGCTGGGGCGGCAGGGAGCTCACGGCCTGCAGCTCCAACGGGATCTCCGCCTCGGCGAGGAGGGCCTGGTTCACGCGGAGCCACTTGCCGCGTTGACGGCCGGTCCAGGCCGGCGAGTGGACGTAGCCCTCATCACCGTCCATGACGAGGGTGACCGACGTCTGGACGGGCTCGCCGTCCTTCTTGTGGGCGCTGAACGAGCCCGCGAACTCAGCCCGTTGCGTCGACTCATCGACTCGGACCGTGATGGAGCGGGTGAGCGTGCCTACGGGCAGGGCGGTCTCCGACCTCACCCGGTACGTGCTCGTGTCCGCTCCCTCGAGGGCGCTCACGGCGGCGGCCCAGGCCTCGGCGGGCGTGGTGTTCGCGTCAGGGGTGGGGCACGAGGCCACGGTCGGTGCGGCAGCTGGCGTGGCGCCCTCGGACGACAGCGCCACGCCGGTCGTCGTGGCCACCCTCAGCGCGTGAGGGCTGCTGGGCGTGTCGCAGCCGGCGAGCCCGACGACGCCGAGGAGGACGAGAGCCGCGGCGGCCCGTGGGGAAGGCATTCCGCGAGTGTAGGGAAGGGTCGGACTCACCGCGCGGCCAATCCCGATGAACTCCGTCCCGGTTCTTCGCGATCGCGGTTGACGAGTGCCAGCCAGACGTCCGCGTGGCACGGCTGATGGGGTGCACACCAACAGGCGAGGTTCAGCCCAGTCAGCTCTGTCCGCGCCAGTTGCACCAGTGCCGGGTTGCCGGCGAGGTAGCCGCGGAAGTGTTCGACGGCGGCCGCGGCGGCCGTTGGCGTCCTGGCCGCAGGGCCGCAGGGACTCGCCCAGCGGGTGGGCGCCGCGACCGATAAGGCGCCAGGCGGCAGGCTGCGGTTGCGGGAGCCTCACCCGTTGCGGCCCGGAGGATGGATCAGGTCGGTGACGTGCAGCCCCAGCTCGGCCGCGAGCACGTCCGCCAGCTCGATCAGCTGCAGGCGGCTCACCGTCGCGCCCTTGAGCGAGGCCAGCCCACAGGGGGACCGCAGCGTTTCCCCGGAGAGGTCGAGAGCGGCATACAGCCCCCTGCCGAACTCCGGCTCGACGAGAGTGCACCCCTCGAAGCTGAGCCCGTCAACCGTGGCCTCCGCGAGGTCGAGCTCGGTGACGATGCAGTCGATGAAGCGGACGTTCCTGAGCCGGGCCCCGCGCAGGTTCAGGAAGTCGACCTTGCCGCCCGTCACAGTGACGTCCCGCCACGTCGACCCACAGGCCGAGACAGCCGCCAACCGTGACCCGTCGATGGTGACATCGACCAGGCTCGCCCGCTGCATGAGGACGCCCGCGCCGACGACGCGCTCCCAACGGCACTCGGACCACCGCGACGACTCGAGGTGGACGTCATCGAGGATGCAGCCCTCCAGCGTGCATTCGAGGAAGCTGCCGCCCTCGAGCTGAGCCCGACTCAGGTCGGTGCCCCTGAAGTGGACGAGGTCGAAGTCCACGCCGTCCCGTCCGGAGAGAACGGCGTGGGCGAAGGCGGATCGCTCCCCGGGTGACGGCATACGGTGAGTGTCTCAGCCCCGTCGGACAGGGACGGCTGCGATGTGCAGAATGGCTGGTGGCCCACGCCGGGGTGGCAGACCGCCCGGCGCCAACGACCCGACAAGGAACGTCATGGCAGACCACGCGCCGGACCCGGACTTCAAGCCAGGCCTCGAGGGTGTCATCGCCTTCGAGTCGACGATCGCAGAGCCGGACAGGGAGGGCGGCGCCCTGCGGTATCGCGGCGTCGACATCGAGGACCTCGTCGGGCACGTCTCGTTCGGCAACGTCTGGGGGCTGCTCGTCGACAACAAGTTCAATCCCGGCCTGCCGCCCGCCGAGCCCTACCCGCTGCCCGTGCACACCGGGGACGTCCGGGTCGACGTCCAGTCCGCGCTGGCGATGCTCGCCCCAGGGTGGGGTTTCCGGCCGACCCTCGACATCGAGCCGGAGGAGGTCCGGGCGAACCTCGCACGGGCCGCGGTGATGGCGCTGTCCTTCGTCGGCCAGTCCGCCCGCGGGCTCGACAAGCCGATGGTGCCCCAGGCCGAGGTCGACAAGGCCACCACGATCACCGAACGCTTCATGATCCGCTGGCGCGGTGAGCCCGACCCGAAGCACGTCGAGGCCGTCGACGCCTACTGGGTCTCCGCAGCCGAGCACGGGATGAACGCATCGACCTTCACCGCCCGGGTCATCACCTCCACCGGAGCCGACGTGGCGGCCGCCCTCTCCGGGGCCGTCGGTGCGATGTCCGGACCGCTGCACGGAGGCGCGCCGTCGCGGGTGCTGCACATGCTGGACGGTGTCGAGCGCGAGGGCGGCGCGACGGCCTACGTCAAGGGGGTGCTCGACCGCGGCGAGCGGCTGATGGGGTTCGGCCACCGGGTCTACCGGGCCGAGGACCCTCGCGCCCGGGTCCTGCGGGCGACCTGCGAGCGGCTCGGCGCGCCCCGCTTCGAGGCCGCGGCCGCCCTGGAGAAGGCTGCGCTCGAGGAGCTGCAGGCCCGCAGGCCCGACCGCGTCCTCGCCACGAACGTCGAGTTCTGGGCCGCCGTCATCCTCGACTTCGCGCAGGTACCGGCGTCGATGTTCACCCCGATGTTCACGTGCGCGCGCACGGCCGGGTGGTCGGCCCACATCCTCGAGCAGAAGCTCACCGGGCGCCTCATCCGGCCGTCGTCGCGCTACATCGGGGAGGGTCCGCGCCGGCCCGAGGACGTCGAGGGCTGGACCGCGGACCTCGCCCACTGACCGCGCCCACCTCCGGCCCCGGCGCACCACCTCCGGACCTCGCGCGCACCACCTCCGGCCCCGGTGCACTACCTCCGGACCTCGCGCGCACCACCTCCGGCCCCGGTGCACTACCTCGAGCGTCGGAAGAACCTGGATGCGTCGCCTCAAGGCGACGCAACGAGGTCAGGGCGACGCATGGCAAGGACGCAGCCGGGTGGACGCCACGCAGCCGGGTGGACGCCACGCAGCCGGGTGGACGCCACGCAGCCAGGTCGAGGCGCCGCACCGTGGAGCGCGCGAGTGCTCGGCTCGCCCACCCGGCCAGCGGCGAGTCAGGCCGCTGCGCCCGCGACCTGCTCGTTGACCCGGCCCTCGATGAGTGGCAGGTCGTCGAGCTCGGCCATGACGAGCCGGACCAGCCGCCAGTCCTTGCGGCGGATGGCATCCTCCCGGCGCTTCTCACGGAAGAGGGCGTCGGGGCCGTCATCGCCGCGGTACTTGACCTTGCCGTCGACCTCCACCAGCACTCTGGTCCCGACGATCCTGAAGTCGGCGAACACCGCGCCCTCGTCCGTCTCCACGGTGAACTGTGGCTCCACCTGCCATCCGAGCTGGCGCAGCCGATGGCCGGCGATACTCTCCCCCGGAGACTGGATCCGCCCATCGGCGTGGTCCAGCATCGCCCGCACCGGAGTGATGTGGCGCGACCCGCCGAGCAGGTCGAGAGCCTCCTCGAGGTCGGCCCCGTCCACCTTCTCGGCATGCAGCGCGGCATCTGCTGCGATCAGGGCGGTGAGCGGCTCGGCCACCAGACCGGACTGGACGATCGCGACCGCCAGCGGCACCCGGTCGCCCTTCGGCACTCCGGCCACCGAACGGTGCAGCATCAGACCCCGGCGACGGCGCGAGGACCCGGGGACGGTCCGGGTGAGATGGACGGTGCGCAGGCCGGCATACATGACGGGCAGGCTGGCCCAGACCAGTGCGGACTGGTGACTCACCATTGCCCGGCCGCCGAAGTGGAGGAACGCCGCGCGCGACGCGAGTCGGTTCCAGTCGGTGTCGTCGAGCGGTGCGCGCGTCGCGTACCACCCGCGAAGGAGCGGGTGCGCCCGGCCGTCGACCACGGCCCGCGCCACAGCATCCGAGTCGAGTCCGGCCGCCCGTGCCCACGCGGCCGAGAAGACCTCGCGCCGGGCGACGTGTGAAAGGTCCATGGCGGTCACGGTCCCCGATTGCGCCGGGTCAGGCGCGACTCCATCTCCCGGACTGTGGACAACCCCTCCCACCGGCCGTGGATGTGGACAGGCACGGCGCTGCCGCACTGAGGAATCCGACGGGACGACCCGAGGTCACCCATTGACCTGGATGCGTCGGCTCAAGGCGACGCATCGAGGTCTTTCCGACCGCAGAACCCCTCCGCCGCTCACGTCGACGCCGGCCCAGCCGACCGTTGAGCCGGCGTGGTCCCGGGGACGGGCCCAGCGGCATACGGCATCGGCGCTGTGGGCGTCCACACAGCGGTCGGGCGTGTCCAGCAGGTGGGCACCTACGGTTCAATGGGCCGGTGACAACGGCGTCACCCGTCAGCTCCACGCCCGCCACTGCCACATCGTGTGGCCCCAGCCCAAGGTGAAACCGTGACCGACGCCCCCGCCCCCGCGAACCCCGCGACCACGCCGCCCATCACGATCCCGAGCGAGCTGCTCCCGTCCGACGGGCGGTTCGGCTCCGGCCCCTCGAAGGTGCGCCCCGAGCAGCTCGAGCACCTGGCCAGCCTCGGCCGCACCGTCCTCGGCACGTCGCACCGCCAGGCCCCGGTCAAGAACCTCGTCGGCTCCGTCCGCTCCGGCCTGCGTGACCTCTTCAGCCTCCCGGACGGCTACGAGGTCATCCTCGGCAACGGCGGCTCGACGGCGTTCTGGGACATCGCCGCCTTCGGTCTCGTCCGCGAGCGGGCCCAGCACCTGGCGTTCGGCGAGTTCTCGAGCAAGTTCGGCAACGTCACCCAGAACGCCCCCTTCCTCGGGGACTCCACGATCATCAAGGCCGACCCGGGCTCCCTGCCGACCGCACGCGCCGAGGCCGGCGTCGACGTCTACGCGTGGCCGCACAACGAGACCTCGACCGGCGTCATGGCCCCGGTGCAGCGGGTCGAGGGCGCCGACGAGGACGCGCTCGTGCTCATCGACGCGACGTCGGGCGCCGGCGGGCTCCCCGTCGACATCACGCAGACCGACGTCTACTACTTCGCCCCGCAGAAGTGCTTCGCCTCCGACGGCGGGCTCTGGCTCGCGCTCTTCTCCCCGGCGGCGCTGGCCCGCGTGGAGGAGATCGCAGCGACGGGCCGCTGGGTGCCCGACTTCTTCAGCCTGCCGACGGCGATCGACAACTCGCTGAAGAACCAGACCTACAACACGCCCGCCGTGGCGACGCTGGCGATGCTCGACGCGCAGCTCCAGTGGCTCAACGGCAACGGCGGCCTCGACTGGGCGACCGCCCGCACCAAGGACTCGTCGAGCCGCCTCTACGAGTGGGCCGAGGCCACGTCCTACACGACGCCCTACGTCGCGGACCCGGCAGCGCGCTCGCAGGTCGTCGGGACGATCGACTTCGACGACGCGATCGACGCGGCGGCGGTGGCCAAGGTGCTCCGCGCGCACGGCGTCGTCGACGTCGAGCCCTACCGCAAGCTCGGGCGCAACCAGCTGCGGGTCGCGATGTTCCCCGCTGTCGAGCCCGACGACGTCAGCCGGCTGACGCAGGCGATCGCGCACGTGGTCTCCCAGCTCGGCTGAGCCACACCGGGGCGTATGCCGCTGAGCTCCTCCCGCTCGCGACTCGCCTCAGCGTCCTCCCGGGGTCCACGAGGGGGGTGCGGCGCGGCACGAACTGCACACTCGAGGGGGTGGGGCTCCACCCGTCGAGTCGAGTGTGCATTTCCTGCCGTGGCAGCGCCTCGGCCGTGACCTCTGCGCCGCTCGCTCGTTGACCAGGGTGGGTCACCGGCGACGGTGGCTCAGCAACCGTCGGCGAGGAAGTGGAGGAGTCACCGTGGTCCGGATCGTCCGCGTCAAGGAGGTCGCCCGGCGCGCCGTGGCCGTCCTGCCCGCCATCGCCCTGGCGACGACCGGTGTGGCGCTCGCCGCCGGGGCGGGCGTCTCGTCGGGAGGGGTGCCGGACGAGGCCCTCAGGGGTGGGGCGAGCCCGCGCTACCCGAGCGCGGGACCACCGCCCGCCCCGATGCAGCTGCCCCCGGTCTACCGCACCTTCACGGACCCGTTCCCCAGCGTGCCCGTCCCCTCCGTTGCCGCTGCGGCCGCCCGGCTCGTCGGCGGTCTCGCCCCGGTCCGGATCGACGGGAACGGCATCCCCGCTCCGGCATTGGCGGCCTATCGACGGGCGGCGGAGCTGCTCGGCTCGCTCGACCCCGCGTGTGGCCTCGACTGGGCGCTGCTCGGGGCCATCGGCCGGGTCGAGAGCAACCACGCACGGTTCGGCGGCAACGCGCTCGACCCGGCGGGAGTCGCCCGGCCCGGCATCATCGGCATCCCCCTCGACGGCCGCAGCGGCACGGCACGCATCACCGACACCGACGACGGACGCTGGGACCGGGACGGGGTCTACGACCGCGCGGTCGGGCCGATGCAGTTCATCCCCGGAACCTGGCGGACCGCCGGCCGCGACGGCGACGGCGACGGCGCCACGAACCCGCAGAGCATGGCCGACTCGGCCGCGGCCGCAGGGGTCTATCTCTGCTCGGGCATCGGCGACCTGCGGGACCCGGCCCAGGCCCGGGACGCCGTCCTGCGCTACAACCACTCCGACGACTACGCCCGGAGCGTCCTCGCCATCGCGGAGGCGTACCGCTCCGGCGTGACCGTCGTGCCGATGAGCGCCATCTCGGCGGCGCGCCCCGCCGAAGGCTCAGGCACGCAGACGCCCCCGGGCTCGGGCTTCGCCTGGGGTGGCGGTGCCGCACCGTCGTCCGACCCCTCATCGACTCGGCCGAGCCCGACGGCCACAGCATCGGGGTCCTCCGAGCCGACGCGCACGCCCAGCCCCACATCCTCGTCCCCCACCGCGGACCCGGCCCCCGCTCCGCGACCGAGCACGCCTGCCCCGCGCCTGCCGATCCCGACGGCGCAGCTCCCCACGACGGTGCGGGTGCCCCTGCCCACCCTGCCGGTGGACACGCCGCTGCCCTCGACGGCCTCGCTCAGCATCGGCGACCTGCTCGCACTGCCACACCTCCCGACGCTGCTCGGCGACCCTTCCGGCCTCGTGCGCGTCGTCGACCCCTCGAGCGGAGAGGTGGTCTGCATCCTCGACGAGGCCATCGTCACCTGCCCCTGAGGGGTCGCCGAGCGGTCGCCGAGCGGTCGCCGAGCGGTGGCCGAGCGGTCGCCGAGCGGTGGCCGAGCGGTCGCCGAGCGGTCGCACGGTATCGGTTCGTCATCAGCTGGTCGCCCAATACCCCACTGATACCGGCTGGGCGCAGCCTCGGTGCACGGGTAAGCACCACTGACAGGGAGGGTCCCGAGATGTCAAAGCACATCGCAGTTCGCATCACTGCCACCATGGCAGCGCTCACCGCGTGGGTCGTCTGGAACACCACTCGCGCGCTCGCCTACGTCGACCCAGGTCTGGGCGAGGGCTCCGGGAGATCCCCGGTTCCGCCGCCGACGCCAGACCCGGGCCCCAGCTGGGTCGCCATCGTCACCATCGCGCTCGTCGCGGTCGCGCTGACCGGCCTGACCTACAGCGTCGCGCACCGGCGGCGCGTGGCCAGCGGCCAGCCCGCCTGACCGCTCACCGCTGCTGAGGGACGTGTGCCGCTCCGCTCAGCCCCGCGCCCCTGGGAAGGGCGACGCGGGCCGAGCTGAGCGGCATACCTCTGCTCTGACCGGTCAGCCGCCCAGCGCGTTGACCACCGCCGCCACGACGGCGATGGCGATGAAGAGCGCGAGCGCGGCCATGGTCACCCGGTGCCGGGTGCGGAAGTTCACTTCGCCACCTCGGGGGTGGTCGGGCGGTCGAGCCGGATCCGGACGCGCGGCCGACCCTGCGTCTGGAAGGTCACCGCAACATTCTGCCTCCGTGCCACCCAGAGGACCACAGCACCCACGCTCAGCCCGACGGAGATCGTGCCGATGGCGATGGTCCAGCGGGCACCCCAGACGTCACCGATCCAGCCGAGCATCGGGGCCCCGAACGGGGTTCCCCCCATGAAGATCGCCATGTAGAGCGCCATGACACGGCCCCGCATCTCCGGGGAGACGCTGATCTGGACCATGGCGTTCGCTGTGGTGAGTGCGGTGAGGGCGGACAGTCCGGTCGGCACGAGGTAGACCGCGAACAGCTCGTAGCTCGGGGCGGTGGCGAGCAGCGCCGTCGAGAGGGTGAAGCCGACGAGGGCGATGACGAGCACCCGCATCCGCGGATGGCGCCGGGCCGACAGGAGCGCTGCGGCGAGCGAGCCGATCGCCATGATCGAGCCGAGCAGGCCGTACTCACCCGGACCCTTGTGGAACACCTGGGTCGACATCAGGGCCGTCGTCAGCTGGAAGTTCATCCCGAACGTCCCCAGCACGAAGACGAGGCTCATGATGAGCATGAGGTCGGGGCGGCGCCGCACGTAGCGCAGCCCTTCACGGATCTGCCCCTTCCCGCGGGCCCGCGGCGCCGGGGTCAGGGTCTTCTCGTCCATGCTGAGCAGGGCCACGAGTACGAAGACGAACGTGAAGGCGTTGACGTAGAAGGCCGGTGCGATGCCGAACCAGGCGATGATGAGGCCGGCCACGCCGGGGCCGATGAGCCGACCGAGGTTGAACGAGGCGCTGTTGAGTGCGACCGCGTTGGCGAGGTGGTCGTGGTCGACCATCTCGGAGACGAAGGCCTGGCGCGATGGGTTGTCGATCGCCGTTGCGACTCCTTGGGCGAGCGCGAGCGCATAGACGTGCCAGAGCTCGACGATCCCGGCGCCGGTCAGGAGGGCCAGCGCCAACGCGGTGACGAGCAGGGCGCTCTGGGTGACAAGCATGATCTGACGCTTGGGGAAGCGGTCGGCGATCATCCCACCCCACGGCGCGAGGAGCAGGAAGGGGAGGAACTGGAGGCCGGTGACGATGCCGAGCGCCGAGGCCGAGTGGTCGGTGAGGACGGTCAGGACGAGCCAGTCCTGGGCGACCCGCCCCATCCACGTGCCGATGTTCGACACGAGGGCCCCGGCGGCATACTTGCGGTAGTTCGGCACCCCGAGGGAGTGGAAGGTCGGACTCACTTGCTCGCCACCTTGCCCAAGACCGCACTGGCCCGCTGCAGCAGGTCGAGCTCGGCCTCGGTGAGGGTGGCGAAACGGTCGAGCATCCACTCGTCACGGTGCCGACGGACGCGCTCGACGGCGGCGCGGCCCTCCTCCGTCAGGGAGAGGATGACCTGGCGCCCGTCCAGGGGGTCGTCAGCGCGGGAGACGTAGCCCGCCTCGACGAGGTGCGTCGTCGTGCGCTTCATGCTCGGGGCGGAGATCCGCTCGATCTCGGCCAGCTCGCTGTTGGTGCGCGGTGCGTCCTCGAGGCGGGCGAGGACGGAGAAGTGGTGCGGGGCGAGCTCCTGGTCCGACTCGAAACGCACCCGCCGTGAGATCCGCATGCAGGCGAGCCGGATGTCGTTGGCCATGGTGACGAGCTCTGGGTGGGAGACGGGCTGGGAAGGCGGGGAGGTCATGCGCGGTCCTGGGTCGGGTCGAGTGCTCTACTAATGACCCTAACTTATTAGTTGTGCTAATCATTCCCTCGCTTGGCAACACACCCGCTCATCGACTGCTCGCGCCTGCTGCAGACGGGGGGTGCAGTCGACAAGCGGGTGTGTTGCGGGGTCTGAGCGGGGCCGGCCACGCACGAGGGCCCGCCTCCGTGCGGAAGCGGGCCCAGCGGCATACGGGAAGGGGTTGTCTCAGGTGAGCACGCCCTCCAGCGGCGTCTTGACGAAGTAGATGACGAAGAACGCCGACACGATCCACAGGAGCGGGTGCACCTGGCGGGCATGTCCCCGAGCGATCTTGACGAGCACCCAGGCGATGAACCCCGCCCCGATGCCGACGGTGATGTTGTAGGTGAACGGCATGAGCACGATCGTCAGGAAGGCCGGCAGGGCGACCTCCATGTCGTCCCAGTCGATGTTCTTGACCTGCATCATCATGAGGAAGCCGACGATGACCAGAGCCGGAGCCGCCGCCTCGGACGGGACGATCGCGAAGAGCGGCGCGAGGAACGTCGCGAGCAGGAAGAGCACACCCGTGACGACGGACGCGAGGCCGGTCCGGGCGCCCTCCTCGACACCGGCGGCGGACTCGATGTAGCTCGTGTTCGAGCTGACCCCGCCGGCACCACCGGCGATCGCGGCGATCGAGTCGACGACGAGGATCCGGTCGGTGTGCGGCGGGTTGCCCTCCTCGTCGAGCAGCTCGGCCTCGGTGCCGATGGCGACGACCGTGCCCATCGTGTCGAAGAAGTCGGCGAGCAGCAGGGAGAAGACGAACATGACCGCCGTGACCATTCCGAGCTTCTCGAACGAGCCGAGCAGGCTGAACTGGCCGAGGATGCCGAGGTCGGGGGTGTTGGTGATCGACTCGGGCAGGGCGGGGACGGTCAGCTGCCAGGCCTCGGGGTTCTGCAGGCCCTGGTCGGTGTAGATGCGCGGCCCGATCTTGAAGATCGCCTCGATGAGGATGGCGACGACCGTGGCGGACGCGATGCCGAGCAGGATCGCCCCCTTGACCTTGCGGATGAGCAGCACCGCGATGAGGAAGACGCCGAACACGAAGACGAGCGTCGGCCAGCCGTTGAGGCTGCCCCCGATGCCGAGCTCGCTCGGGACCGACCCGGGCGACGTCGGGCGACGCGCGAAGCCGGCGTCGATGACACCGATGAAGGCGATGAACAGGCCGATGCCGACCGAGATGGCGACCTTGAGCGGTGCCGGGATCGCCCGGAAGACCGCCTTGCGGAACCCGGTCAGGACCAGGACGAGGATGATGATGCCCTCGAGGACGACGAGGCCCATGAGGTCGGCGAAGGTGATGCCCTCGGCGGCATGGGTGAAGACCATTCCGGCGATGAGGCCGTTGATGCCGAGGCCGGCGGCGAGCGCGATCGGGAAGTTCGCGACGAGCCCCATGAGGATCGACATGACCCCGGCGATGACGGCGGTGCCGACGGCGACGAGCAGCTTGCTCTGCTCGAGGTCGGCGACGCCGCCGATCATCAGGCCTGAGCCGTCGGTCGCGCCGGAGAGGATGATCGGGTTGAGGACCACGATGTAGACCATCGTGAAGAAGGTGACGAAGCCGCCTCGGACCTCGCGCGCGACGGTCGAGCCGCGCTCCGAGATCTTGAAGAAGCCGTCGAGTCCGGTGGGCGCCGGACGCCTGGTGGTTTGGGTCGACATGGCGCGCACTCTAGCGGCGGGGCCGCGGCTCGCGCGCTTCGACCCGCGCAGGTCGTCGACGCCGAATCACCTAGGCTGGCCCCGTGACCGACCAGACCCCTCCGCGCGGCCCCGGAGAGCCGCTCCAGCCGGTCCACGTGCCGATGCTGAGGATCATCGAGTGGGGCGTCGTCGGGTGGGCGGTGGCCCTCGTCGCCACCCTCGCCGTGCCGGCGCTGCACGCGGGTGACCGGGACTGGTGGCCGTGGGCGTGCGTGGCCGGGATCGTCCTCGGCGGGATCGGCTGGCTCTACGTGCGCCGCGGGCGGGGCAACGCCGAGGACGCCGTCTGACCGCAACCGGCGAGGCCGTATGCCGCTGGGCTCAGTCCCGTTCGTCGGTCCCGTCAGCATCCGGTTCAGTGGGCTTCAGCTCAGTGGGCTCCAGCTCAGTGGGCTCCAGCTCGGGGGTCTGACCCTCGGGGTACGGACCTTCGGTGGCCTGGTCCTCCTCGGGCTCCCGCTCGAGCACCTCGAGGTCGACGGCGAGCTCGTCGACGATCGGCTCACCCATGGGCGTGGGCTCCGGGGCTTCGACATCGGTCTCCGAGTGGGCGCCACACCCGTGGTCCAGGGAGACGACCCTGCTGTCCGACGGGCTCCACTCGTTGGCGCAGACTCCGAAGACGGCCCGCAGGGCACCGGCCATCGGCACGAAGTACCCGCACGTCGAACACGGGGCGCTGGCCTTGACCGCGACCTCTGCGGTCGGGCCGCTCGCGCCGGCGTACCAGCGCGTCGCGGCGGCCTCGCGCCCTTCGGCGGAGAGGACGCGCGGCCGGCCGAGGCCGAGCTCGAAGAAGGCCATCTGGTCGACGTCCTCGTCGCCGGTCGCTTCGAACCCGGCCACGAGGTAGGGGTCGTCGGCCCGCTTGGGCAGCACGTCCCCGGGGCCGAGGTCGCCGGGAGCGAGCCGCTCGGAGTAGGGCAGCCACTCGGGCGCGAGGATCGCGTCGGGGCCGGGGAGCAGGTTGGTCTCGCAGATCGTGGCCACCTTGGCCCGGGGCACGCGGGCCACGCTGACGCCCCAGCGCCAGCCGTGGTAGCCGGGCGAGGTGCACTCGAACCAGTGCATCGCGAGCCGCTCACCGAGCATCTCCATGCCGGCGTGGGCGCCGACGGTGCCGGGCTCGGCGATCGAGACGGCCGCGTCGCGGGCGAGGTCGAGGGCGGCGAGGAGCACGGCGTCCGACTTGGCCGTGTCCCGCTTCGGGGTGATCGTGGGGGTCATCGGGTCAGCCCTCGAGCTGGTCGGCAACCTTGCGGAGCGCCTGGGCGACCTTCGTGCCGAACTCGCGGTCGGGGTAGCGGCCCTTGCGCAGGCCGTTGCTCACTTCGTCCAGGACCTGCATGACGTCCTCGATGATGACGACCATCTCCTCGGCGGGCTTGCGGTCGCGCTCACGGCGCTTGGCCACGAGGGAGGGGGCGGGATCGAGCACCCGGACCTGCAGGGCCTGGGCGCCCTTGCGCCCCTCGACGATGCCGAACTCGACGCGGGTCCCCTTCTTCAGGGTCGTCACGCCCTCGGGCAGGGCGTTGGCGTGCAGGAACACGTCCGCGCCGTCGTCCTCGGCGATGAAGCCGAAGCCCTTGTCGGCGTCGAAAAACCTGACCTTGCCAGTCGGCACAGTCCACCTCGTTGCTCGTCTGATGCGCGCGCCGACCACGTGGTCGAGCGATGCCGCCAAGCCTATCTGCTGGCTGCAAACCCTGACGGCGCGTGCTCAGCCGATCAGGGGCCTGGACGCGCCGGGGTCGTCACGGACGGGTGAGATTCCCCACGTCCCGGTCCACTCCTCACCGGGTCCGAGGGTGACGAGGGACTCGCCCGAGTTGAACGCCTCAGGGGGACAGGTCATCGGCTCGACGGCGATGCCGGGCTCACCCAGCCCCTTCTCCACCACCCCGGTGAAGACCTGCAGCCACGGGAACGCGGCGTCGGCCCAGAGGACGAGCCGGCCCACGGTGTCGGTGGCAACCTCGCAGCGCCACATCCCGTCGTCGTCGCGCTGGACGTCGGTGAAGGGGGTGTCGAGGGTCGTGCCGCCCAGCGCCCGCCCCTGGCGGAGGTCGAGCGCAGCCCCCTCGACACTCTCCGGTCCGACCGGCAGGCCGCGCTCGTCGGTCCGCAACCAGGTGGCAGCGGGCACCTTGACCCACACGTCGTGCAGGGGCGTGGAGCCGATGGCGAGGTAGGGGTGGGCGCCGTAGCCGAAGGGCGCGGGCGAGCTGCCGACGTTGCGCGCGGCGGCCGTGACCACGAGCCCGCTCTCGTCGAGCACATAGGTCGTGCGGAGGTCGAGCGGGTGGTCCCAGCCCGGCTGGGGATAGAGCCGGTATCCCACCGTGACGAAGTCGGGCTCGAGCTCGATCAGCTCCCAGATCGCCCAGCGGACCAGTCCGTGGCTGGCGTTGGCCTTGGCGACCTCGGTGAGCGGCAGCTGGTGCGCCTTGCCCTCCCACGTGTAGCGCCCGTCGCGGATCCGGTTGGGCCAGGGCATCAGCTGCTGCCCTCGGCCGGACTGGCAGCGCTCGTCCGGGCCGTAGCCGGCGACGAGCGGTGCCCCGGCGAGCGTGAGGCTGCGCAGGCCCCCGCCCACCTCGACCACGGTTGCCTCGAACGGGCCGCGTCCGATCGTCCACTGCTGGCCGGTCGGCGCGGCGGATGCGGCGGCGAACGACGGCCGCGCGGGCTCTGGGGAGACGGCGCTCATGACGTCCACGCTAGCTGCTGCGTCTAGGTTGGGTGGGTGGCCATCAACAGGCGGGAACCCGCGACGGGCCGGAGCCTGGCCGACGACATCCGGGGCCGCGACGACCGGGAGCTCGCCACGCTGGTGCTGTCGCGCCCGGACCTCGCGAGGCCAGCCCCCGCCGACCTGACCAGCCTCGCCGCGCGGGCCTCGACGCGAGCCAGTGTCCAGCGGGCGATCGACGCATTGGACGAAGGCCATCTCCGGGTGCTCGAGGCGCTCGTCGTCGCTGCCGAGCCGACCCGATCGGAGGACCTGCACCCGGTGCTCGGGCTGCTCGGGGTGAGCGAGGCGGAGGCGCCGACCGTCCGTTCCCTCGTCGACGACCTGTGGGCCCGCGCCCTCCTGTGGCGGGGCAGCGACGGCACCCACGTCGTGCGCACGGTTCCCGAGGTGCTGGGTCCGTCGGTCGCGGGGCTGGGGCCGTCGTACCGCGACCTGCGTCCGGGCGCTCCCGTCCCCACCGAGGCACAGGTCCGCGGCGCCCTCGACGTGGCCCCCGAGGGTGCCCGGACGGTTCTCGACCGGCTCACGTGGGGCCCGGCGACCGGTGTCCTGCCGACCGGACCGGCCGGGACGACCGCGGTGCGCTGGCTCCTCGAGCGGAACCTGCTCGTCTCCGTCGGCAGTGACCGGGTGGCCCTACCCCGCGAGACCGGTCTCGTCCTCCGAGGCGGCCGCCTGCACCGCAGCGTCCGGCTCCGGGCGCCCGAGATCACCGCGCGCGACGTCTCCGCGCGGGTCGTCGACGCCGTCGCCGGGGGTGCGGCGAGCGACCTCCTGTCGCGGGTCGACGAGCTGTGCGCAGCATGGGGGGCGGAGCCTCCGCGGGTGCTCCGCGCCGGCGGCCTGTCCGTGCGCGACCTCAAGGTGGCTGGGCGGGTGCTCGACGTGGAGCCCGAGCGGGCTGCCTTCGTCGTCGAGGTGTCGTATGCCGCTGGGCTCGTCGGCGACGACGGCGAGATCGTGCCCGTCTGGGCTCCCACGCCCGAGCTGGACGAGTGGTCGGCCAGCGCAGCCGGCCACCGCTGGGCGGTGCTGGCCAAGGCGTGGCTGGCCTCGACCCGAGCACCCCACCTGGTGGGCAGCCGCGTCGGCGAGACACCGGCGAACGCCCTCGGTCCGGGCGTCCAGTGGCCGGCGATCCGGGGGATCCGCAGGGAGGTGCTCGTCGAGCTGGCCTCCCTGGAGCCGGGGATGGCTGCCGACGGCGCCTCGATCCGGGAGCGCCTCCACTGGCGCCGGCCCCTCCGTTCGGCCACCCTGCTCGACGGCGCCATCGACGGGGTCCTCCGGGAGGCCGAGTGGCTCGGGCTCACGGGACGGGGCGCTCTCTCGTCCCCGGCGCGCACGCTCCTCGGCAGGGCGACGGCCACGGACTCCAGCATCCCGCCGCCGAGCACCCTGACCCAGCCGCCTCTCGACGAGGTGGCAGCCGCCATGTCGCCGCACCTGCCCGCCCCCGTCGACCACATCCTCGTCCAGGCCGACCTCACGGCCGTGGCTCCCGGGCCGCTCGAAGGCTCCCTCGCGGCGTTCATGCGTCTCGCCTCGGACGTCGAGTCGCGCGGCGGGGCCACGGTGCACCGGTTCACCCCCGACTCGGTCCGCCGGACGCTCGACGCGGGCTGGACCGCCGCCGACGTGCTCGACACGATCCGCCGGGCGAGCCGGACCCCGCTCCCCCAACCGCTCGAGTACCTCGTGACGGACGTCGCGCGGAAGCATGGCGTGACCCGGGTAGGGAGCTCAGCGGCATACGTCCGTTCTGACGACGAGGCCGTGCTGGACGCGATGCTCGCCACTCGGGACCTCGCGCCGCTCCGGCTGCGGCGGCTCGCGCCGACGGTGCTCGTCTCCGACACCGATCCGCGACTGCTCGTAGACCTGCTCCGCGACGGCGGGTTCTCCCCCGTCGTCGAGGGGCGGGACGGCGGCGTCGTCCTGACCGGCGCCGAACAGCGGCGCGCGCGAGCGAGGCGAAGGACGGCCGCACCGACGGCGACTCCCGTGGACGAGGCGTTCACCGCCAACCTCGTCGCCGGGCTGCGGGCGGCCGAGGCCAGCGCCGACGAACGGCGTGCCGAGGAACGAGCCCGGCCGGGGCCCTCGATCCCGACGACCGACCCCGTCGTGACCCTGGCGCTGCTCCGAGAGGCGATGGCGGACGGCCACGGTGTGTGGATCGGCGTCACCGACCAGCTCGGGGCGACGACGCGGCACCTGATCCATCCGCGCCGGGTCGAGGGCGGGCGGGTCTACGCCACCGACGAGGCCGGGCGCGAACGGACGTGGACGGCGCACCGGATCACCGGCGCCACGCTCGACACCCCCTGACCAATCGAAAGAGCAGTTCGTCCCCCAATCGAAAGAGCAGTTCGTCCCCCAATCGAAAGAGCAGTTCGTCCCCCTCAGTGCGCCGTGGGCCGCGTGCCCCAAGGGGACGAACTGCTCTTTCGATCAGCCGGCGGGCGTGGAAGCGGCGTGCCCCAAGGGGACGAACTGCTCTTTCGATCAGCTGGCTCTGTCGATCAGCCGGCGAGGGCGCGGACCACGTTGGAGGGGCTCGGCCTGCCCAGCTGCGCCGCCATCCAGACCGACGTCTCGACGAGCTGCTCGAGGTCGACGCCCGTCTCGACGCCCGCACCGGTGAGCGCCCAGACCAGGTCCTCGGTGGCGAGGTTTCCCGTCGCGGACTTGGCATAGGGGCACCCGCCCAACCCGCCCGTCGAGGCGTCGACGACCGACACCCCGTCGCGCAGGGCGGCGAGCGTGTTGGCGAGCGCCTGGCCGTAGGTGTCGTGGAAGTGCACGGCAATCCGGTCGGGTCCGATTCCCTTGTGCCCCAACGCCTCCAGCAGGCGGTGGACGTGCCCGGTGGTACCGACTCCGATCGTGTCGCCGAGGCTGAGCTCGGCGCAGCCGAGGTCCATCAGGCGCTGGGCGACCTCGACGACCTGGTCGACCGGCACCGGACCCTCCCAGGGGTCGCCGAAGCACATCGACACGTAGGCGCGCACCCACATGCCGTCGGCGAGCGCCCGCTTCACGACGGGCTCGAACATGGCGTACTGCTCGGTGACCGAACGGTTGAGGTTCTTGCGCGCGAACGTCTCGGTGGCCGACCCGAAGATCGCGATGGCTTCCAGGCCGAGCTCCTCGGCGCGGTCCAGACCGCGCTCGTTGGGGACGAGGGCGGGCCGGCGGCGGCCGGTCGCGTCACCGCCGGACGCGGCGAGACCGGCGAGGACCTCCTCCGCGTCGCCCATCTGCGGCACCCACTTCGCCGGGACGAAGGACGTCGTCTCGATGGTCTGCAGCCCGGCCGCCTCCAACCGGCGGATGAACTCCACCTTGGTCGCGGCCGGAACCACCGTCTTCTCGTTCTGCAGGCCGTCGCGCGGCCCGACCTCGTAGATCGTCACCGACGCCGGCAGCCCCGTTGCTGCCTCCACCTGTGGGGTTCGCATGCGCCCATACTGTCAGGCGTGCCCCAGCCCCCGGCGTGACCGCCAACACACCCGCTCACCGGATGCTGGTGCCGCCTCCAACCGGGGCGGGCAGTCGGTAGGCGGGTGTGTTGCGGAACAAGAACCGAGGGGTCGGCGTTGCGACCGACGATGAATGACGGACCCCTGATCGTCCAGAGCGACAAGACCCTGCTCCTCGAGGTCGACCACCCGCGCGCCGAGGAGGCGCGCCGGGCCATCGCGCCCTTCGCCGAGCTCGAGCGCGCCCCGGAGCACGTCCACACCTACCGGGTCACGCCGCTCGGCCTGTGGAACGCCCGCGCAGCCGGCCACGACGCGGAGCAGGTCGTCGACGCGCTCATCACCTTCAGCCGCTACGCCGTCCCGCACGCACTCCTCGTCGACATCGCCGACACCATGGATCGCTACGGCCGCCTCACCCTCGAGAAGGAGGGTTTCGCCGACAGTGCGGAGGGCACCCGTCTGGTGCTGCGCACCACGGACCGTCCCGTCCTCGAGGAGGTCCTGCGCCACAAGAAGATCCAGCCGCTGCTCGGTGAGCGCATCGACGACCTCGCGGTCGTCGTCCACCCGAGCGAGCGCGGCCACCTCAAGCAGGAGCTGCTCAAGGTCGGCTGGCCGGCCGAGGACCTCGCCGGCTACGTCGACGGCGAGGCGCACCCCATCGACCTGAGGCAGGACGACTGGCACCTCCGGCCCTACCAGCAGCAGGCGGTCGACGGCTTCTGGCACGGCGGATCGGGCGTGGTCGTCCTCCCCTGCGGCGCCGGCAAGACGCTCGTGGGCGCCGGCGCGATGGCCGCGGCGAAGGCCACCACCCTCATCCTCGTCACCAACACCGTCAGCGCCCGGCAGTGGAAGGACGAGCTGATCCGCCGCACCTCACTGACCGAGGAGGAGATCGGCGAGTACTCCGGCGCCCGCAAGGAGATCCGCCCGGTCACCATCGCGACCTACCAGGTGCTGACGACTCGGCGGAAGGGCGCCTACACGCACCTCGACCTGCTCGATGCCCGAGACTGGGGCCTTGTCGTCTATGACGAGGTGCACCTGCTCCCGGCGCCGATCTTCCGGATGACCGCGGACCTCCAGGCCCGTCGACGGCTCGGCCTCACCGCCACGCTCGTCCGGGAGGACGGCCGCGAGTCAGACGTCTTCAGCCTCATCGGGCCCAAGCGCTTCGACGCACCGTGGAAGGACATCGAGGCGCAGGGCTACATCGCGCCGGCCGACTGCGTCGAGGTCCGGGTCACCCTGCCTGACTCGCTCCGACTCGCCTACGCGACCGCCGAACCGGAGGACCGCTACCGGCTGGCGAGCTGCGCCGACGCGAAGCTCGCGGTCGTCGAGCAGCTGGCCCAGCGGCATACGGCGGAGCCAACCCTCATCATCGGCCAGTACCTCGACCAGCTCCACGAGATCGCCGAGCGGCTCGACGCCGACGTCATCACCGGCGAGACGACGGTCCGGGAACGCCAGCGGCTCTACGACGCGTTCCGCCGGGGCGAGATCACCCGCCTCGTCGTCTCGAAGGTGGCCAACTTCTCGATCGACCTGCCCGAGGCGAGCGTGGCGATCCAGGTCAGCGGGACGTTCGGCTCCCGCCAGGAGGAGGCGCAACGGCTCGGGCGCGTGTTGCGCCCCAAGGGCGACGGGCGGACGGCGCACTTCTACACCGTGGTCGCCCGGGACACCGTCGACGCGGACTTCGCGGCCCACCGCCAGCGGTTCCTCGCCGAGCAGGGCTATTCCTACCGGATCGTCGACGCCACCGACCTCTGAGCGGCCGGGTCCGGCAGTCCCACCGCCAAGCTTCCGGCGCCTCGGCTTCAGACCTCGGGATCGTGCCTGCCCGGGATGAGGACGAAGAGCACCCCGCTGCCGAGGAACGCGGCTCCGGCACCGGTCAAACCGATGTCGCGCGCGACGGAGGAGACGGGCGAGCTCAAGGCCAGATGTTCCCAGAGGACGGTGGCGCCACCCACGAGGATCACGACGAGCCAAGCCTTGTCAGTCGTCACCACAGCGCAGAGGACTCCAACTGTCGCGAGCAGCAGGAACCATGTCACTGCGCCCGTCGCTGCCGCAGTCAACGCGATCGCGGACGCCCCAGCGACGAGTACGGCGTGGCACACCCACCGCACGAGTCGAAGGGTGCGCGCCCGGGCCAAGGTGCGGTCGAGAGACCCGAACGATGGATAGAGCGGCAGGCCGATCACCACAGCCATGCCGAGGAGCAGGAACCAGTGCGCCCGAACGGGTATCTCCGAGCCCACGTCAAGGGATCGCCCGGTGGTCAGGGCCAGCGCGACGACCAGGACCGCCGTAGTCAGGACGGCGGCCGGCAGGCGGCACGTCCGGGCTGTCGCCGTCATCATGAACCCACTCGGACCGGGGTGGTGCAGGAGCTGAGAACGCCGTAGGCCTCCCTCACGTCAGCCGGAGCCACACCATCGACCGCGGATGCCGATCCCAGGGCTGCTTCCAACCACCGTGCGACAACGCCGATCCGTTCGAGGTAGTCGGCAGCGGTGCCATCATGGAACAGCGCTTCGCACACCCGCGGCGCGGAGAGTGCCCCAACGACCGCCTGCGTGGTCAAGTGACCGTCGACGAGCGCCGATGGATCATAGTCGAGCAGGGCACGGTCGGGTCCAAGGCTGCGGACAGCCTCCCCGCGCGCCACCACGAAGTGCCCCGGGAGTGCCAGCCCTGCGCCCGCCAGCTGTCGGGTCGCACGCGCCAGGTCGTCCTGAGCTCGACCCAGCAGTGGGGCGGCGCGATCAGGACCACACACGCGCGGAGCCGAACCGACACAGACGTGATCCTCGCGGCTGGGGCGGTACTCGCTGTCCGGCATCGGCACGATGAACAGGGCCATGATGCTGGCGATGAGAGGAACGGACAGGACGGCCAGCTTGGCTCGACCCCGGGATCGCCCACCGCGCTTGACGAGCAGCGCCCCCAGGCACAGCAGAACCACAGCAACGTTCACGCCGACGGCGAATCCCGCCCTGAGCGGGGTGCGCTCGATACCCATCATCGTGCCGCTGCTGCTGGCCACGTGAAACACCTTGACGCCCTGCCCTCCCAGGAAGGTGCCGAGGGTGAGAACCGAACCCGCCGCGACCGCCGGAGCTCCGAGCCCAGGCATCACGGAGCCCACGAGTCCACCGGCGGCCGCGGCAGCCGCGAAGGCCGCCATCATCTCCAGATGCACCCACAGGTCGGCTGCAGGCAACCCACCACCGCGCTGGACGACAACCGCCATGGTGATCCAGACCGCCAGCGTCGCGAGGACGGCGCACAACCAGCCACCCACGATGGGCAGCAGTTGTGCGCTCGCCCCGCGAGCACTCCCACGCCCGATCTCCGCCAACGTCGGGTGGACCCGCTTGGCCAGGTCATAGGCCACCAGCGCCGCGAGCAGGGGGGTCAGCGCCATGATCGCTCCGGCGGTGAAGCGCATCCCCCAGTCGGCGTCAAGTCGCCACGACGAGTTTCCGACGGCGGTCACTGCCAGAAAGGCGACGGTCGCCGGGACCATCAGAGACACAATGCCACGTCGCAACCAGAACAGCAGCGGCCTCACGACTCCCTCCCTCGACTCCGCGAAACCAATCGAAGGAAGCCCGCCTCCAGGTCGCTCGCCCCGGACCCGCACCGACCGGCTGCCGCCCCCGCTGCAGCGAGCGCGGTCAGGGCGTCATCGAAGATCACGCGGCCAGACTCGAGGACGACGACGCGTTCCGCGACGTCCAGGACATCCTCGATGATGTGGCTGCTGAAGAGCACCGTCGCATCCAAGTCCCTGATCAGGAGCACCATCGCTCGGCGCTGCTCCGGATCGAGGCCGGTGCTCGGCTCGTCGAGGAGCAGCACATCGGGCGCGCTCACGAGGGCCTGCGCCAGAGCGACACGCCGGGCCATGCCGCCGGACAGGCTCTTCATCCGATCTGCGGAGCGGGTGGCCAGACCCACGCGCTCGATGACGTCCGCCGCTCGCCGACCCGCGGTCCGGGAGGCGAGTCCGCGCATCCATCCCACGAATGAGACAACCTCGTGCACCGTCATGTTCCCCGGGAACGTAGCCGTCTGTGGCATGAGGGCCACACGGATCAGGGCGGCGCGCCGATCTCGTCGGTGGTAGGGGTCGAGGCCCGCGACCCGAACCGAACCCATGTCCGGCTGCTGAGCACCGGCGAGCGTCCTGAGGAGAGTCGACTTGCCTGCGCCGTTGACGCCGACCAAGGCGGTTGTGCCTGAGGTCAACGAGAGGTCGATCCCCGTCAGGGCGACCCTGCCTGAGTAGGAATGACCTACTCCGATCGTCTGCACCGTGATGTTCTGTGCGTTCGTCACACTCATGCGCAACCTCCTTGTCGGCGTCAGCGGCTCAGGCTCGGCCCTGCGAGGTCAGAGACCGCGACTCTGGCGGTACGCGTCCGAGCACGGATCGGTCCACGGCTTGTCGCGGCAGATTCGCACCGTGTACAGGTACTGCGCGATCCCGTATGGGTAGGGCGTGGTGAAGAGCTTGTCTTCCATCCGGGCGTAGGAACTGCCTCCATCGGTGCGCCTGCCGGACTCACGCTTGAAGTCGGCGCTGCCGTAGTCGGCGTACATGTGGACGTAGGTGCGCTCGCCGTCAAGAACCGTGTCCTTGAGCCAGCTCTCGAGTCGACCGTCGTTGTAGTCGAGCTGGACGGCATTGCCATAGCCACCCCCGCCGCTCATGATGATCGGGCTGGACGATGACGCCCACGTCCACGCCTGAGCAGCCGATGCGCCGGCGACGGCGCAGGTCACGAAGACGGCGAAGGCCGCCAGACCGCGCTTGATCCTCATTGAATCCCCTTGTGCAGATGAGCAGCCGCAGGGCAGCGCACATGGCGATCGCCCCCGACTCACCCCCCCCCGGACGGGGCGGGCCAGCACAGCCTTCTGGGAAGGCGACCGATTGTCAAAGCTGTTGGACGCCACAAGATGGCGCCGTCACGACGCGCATTCACTTCGGTTTGCGGCGCGAATTGACCTCGCAGTCGGGAGGTTTCGACGAACTGCCCGGGCACGGCGAACGCTGAGACAGGCGCCGGCTGGGCACTCACTTGCCAATCCTTGACCTACTCCATACCGGAGCCTTGCGAGCTCGTTGCCCATCCGTGATCTCGCGCCAACTTCGAGACCTTCCCAGCCAACTCCCAGCGAACTCCCCGAAACTTGAGGGGTGACCTCCTCCCCCACGCCCGCGCCCGAGGCCCGACTGCTCGTCGTCGAGGACGAGCCCAACATCCGTGAGCTGCTCTCGACCTCGCTGCGGTTCGCCGGTTTCGACGTCCGCACGGCGGACGACGGCGAGACCGCCCTGCGGCTCGCCGAGGAGTACCACCCGGACCTCGTCGTCCTCGACGTCATGCTGCCCGACGTCGACGGGTTCGAGGTGACTCGACGGCTCCGCGAGCGCGGTCGGGAGCAGGCGGTGCTGTTCCTCACCGCGCGGGACGAGGTCCGGGACAAGGTCCACGGCCTCACCGTCGGTGGCGACGACTACGTCACGAAGCCCTTCAGCCTCGAGGAGGTCGTCGCGCGGATCCGAGCCGTGCTGCGGCGAACGGGCAGCACGGTGGACGAGTCGGCCACGCTCCGCTTCCACGACCTCGAGCTCAACGAGGACTCGCACGAGGTGCGGCGAGCCGGCCGGGTCGTCGAGCTGTCGCCCACCGAGTTCAAGCTGCTCCGCTACCTGCTCCTCAATCCCAACCGCGTCGTGTCCAAGCTGCAGATCCTCGACCATGTGTGGGACTACGACTTCCGCGGTGAGTCCGGGATCGTCGAGTCGTACATCTCCTACCTGCGCCGCAAGATCGACGCGGACGGCCCGCCACTCATCCACACCAAGCGAGGCGTGGGGTACGTTCTGCGGGTCCCACCCGAGTCGCCGACGACCTGACGAGCGGGAGCACCGATGCGAGCCCTCACGCTGCGCTGGCGGCTCCTCGGTGTTGCCCTCGGTCTCATCCTCGTGGCGTTGGCCTCGACGATCGTCATCCTCGGGGTCCTGCTCGACCGCTACCTCATGCAGCAGGCCCGGCAGGAGCTCGAGTTCTACGGCACGAGTGTCGCCCAGCTGCAGCTCAAGGAGTACCGGGCGGCGAGCTCACCGCTCCCGAGCGGCTTCACGCTGCGGCTGATCCTCGAGGGCACCGACGAGCAGGTCTCACTCGGCGAGGCGTTCCGGGAGCCGACGAAGCCCAACATCCCCGTCATCCACCCGGACGACCCACGGATCGGGAAGACCCTCGTGCTCGACTCGACCGACGGGACGATCGAGTGGCTCGCTCTTCCCATGACCGACGTGCAGCGCGAGGCGACCCTGGTCGTCGCCCTGCCCCTGCGCCAGCTGCACGCAACGGTCAACCAGGTGGTCGTCTTCGCGAGTGCCATCGGCGTGCTCGTGCTGCTCAGCTGCGCTGGCCTCGGGTGGTTCCTGATCCGGCAGACCTTCCGGCCCCTGACGCGCATCGAGGACACCGCGGCGGCGATCGCCGCGGGTGACCTCACGCGGCGCGTCGACGTCCCCGACACCGACGACGAGGTCGCCTCCCTGTCGCGGTCGCTCAACGCGATGCTCACGCGGATCGAGCAGAGCTTCGCGGCGCGGGAGGCCAACGAGGAGGAGATGCGCCGGTTCATCGCCGACGCCTCGCACGAGCTGCGCACCCCCCTCGCGGCGGTCTCCGGCTACGCCGAGCTCTACCGACACGGCGGCCTTCCGACGGAGGAGGCGGTGACCGGCGCCATGGCGCGGATCGAGAACGAGAGCCACCGGATGCGTGGGCTCGTCGAGGACCTCCTGACGTTGGCGCGGCTCGACGGCGACCGGCCCCTCGAGCTGCAGACCGTCGACCTCGCCGTCCTCGCGGCAGAGGCCGCTCAGGACGCCCAGACGATCGCCCCCGACCGGCTCGTGACCGTCGGTGGCATCGACGGACCACTGCGGCCGACCGAGCTCGTCGCCGACGACCGCCAGCTGCGCCAGGTCGTGACCAACCTCGTCACCAACGCGCGGATCCACACCACGCCCTCGACGCCCATCGAGATCCAGGTCGGGGCCGGCGGGCCGGGCGGGGTGACGCTCCGGGTGCGCGACCACGGCCAGGGGATCCCCATGGCGGACCGCGACCGGGTCTTCGAGCGCTTCTACCGCGCCGACCGCGCCCGGAGCCGGGGCGGCGGGGCGGGCAGCGGACTCGGGCTCGCCATCGTCGGCGCCATCGTCGCGGCCCACCGCGGGACCGTCCGGGTCGAGGAGACGCCGGGCGGCGGCGCGACCTTCGTCGTCGAGCTGCCGACCCACTGACGAGCGCGCCTCCTCCACGACCGCGCCGAGGACCCTTGGCGGCGCGGCCCCCGGAGGCGCTGCAGGCTCCTCGGACGGATCCGGGCAACGGTCACAGCAAGCTCATAGAAAAGTCACACGCGCCACCCAACCTCACGGGGTGTGATCAATGAAGCACCCAACCTGAGGAGAAGCCATGACGCTCTCACCGCGCGACACGCAGCACCTGCCCGAGGTGGGCCGGACCCAGGAGATCCTTGCCACGTCTGCTCAGCCGCGCACGGACTCGCCGTCAGCGACCCCCGCCGGCAGCAGCGGAGCGTTCGGGAACACCCTGACCGCAGGCGTCACGAGCCCGACGACCGGTCCGACCGCGGGGAGGACACCGGGGACGACACTGGGGACGACACCGGGGACGACACCGGGGACGACACCGGGGACGACACCCGGCACGACACCCGCGTGGGGTCCCCCCACGGCCCCGTCCCACCCGGTCGAGGGCCCGACCGGCCAACAGCCGCGCAGCGGCCGGGGTCTCGGCCAGACCGCCGCGGTCGCCCTGCTGGCTGCGGTGCTCGCGAGCGGCGGCACCTACGCCCTGACCCAGACGGACGAGCCCCAGACCCCACCGGCCACCACCTCCGCATCGAGCCAGCAGGGGTCCTCCCCCACCGTCATCCAGCGCGATGCCGCCGCTCCGGACTGGTCGGCCGTCGCCAAGGCCGTCGCCCCCAGCGTCGTCAGCATCGAGCTGGCGAACGGTGCAGGGTCCGGAGTCGTCTACGACAAGCAGGGCCACATCGTGACGAACAACCACGTCGTCGAGGGCGCCCAGGGTGGCGGGGCCATCCAGGTGACCCTCTCGGACGGCCGCACGTACGGTGCGTCCGTCGTCGGGACCGACCCGTCGACCGACTTGGCCGTCATCAAGCTCGACTCGGCGCCCGACGACCTCACCCCGATCACGCTGGGCGACTCCGACACGCTCGCGGTGGGCAACCCGGTGATGGCGATCGGAAACCCGCTCGGCCTGTCCGGGACGGTCACCACCGGCATCATCAGCGCCCTCGACCGTCCGGTCACCACCGGGTCGTCCGCCACGTCACCGTTCGGCAACCCGGGCTCGGCCGAACCGGTCGTCACGAACGCGATCCAGACGTCGGCCGCCATCAACCCGGGCAACTCGGGCGGCGCCCTCGTCGACGCGGAGGGCAAGCTCATCGGGATCAACAGCTCGATCGCCCAGCTGGGCGCGAGCCAGGGCGGCCAGAGCGGCAACATCGGCATCGGCTTCGCGATCCCGGTGGGCGAGGTGAAGTCCATCGCCGGGCAGCTCATCGCCGACGGCACGGCGGAGCACGCCTTCCTCGGCGTCAGCGCCCGGGACACCGTCACCCAGGACGGTGCGGCCAAACGGGCCGGTGCCCTGATCGCCGAGCTGACCGACGGCGCGCCGGCAAGGGACGCCGGGATCCGCAAGGGTGACGTCGTCGTGGCCCTCGACGGCCAGACGGTGGACTCGTCGACCGCGCTCGTCGCGCAGATCCGCGAGCGCACCGCCGGCGAGAAGGTGACGTTGACGATCATCCGCGACGGCAAGCGCCAGGACGTCTCCGTGACGTTGGCGGCCAAGCCGACGAGCTGACCTCTGGAGGGCTCCCCTCCCTCCACGAGGTATGCCGCTGGGCTCCTCCCTTGGTCAGCGGCCCCCAGGTGGGCAGGACGTCGTCAGGCGTCCTGCCCACCGCCGTCCGGAGCGGGGCGACCCGGTCGACCGCTCGGACGATTCGGGGCGGCGCCCCGGCTGGCCGTACCCTGCTCCGGTGACCGAGCCCGCCCCCGTCGACCCTCCGGAGCCCGCCCGTCTGGAGCCGGAGGACGTGCAGACCGCCCTGCGCGTCCTCGCCGTCGTCCCGTCGCTCGACGTCGACGACCCGGACTTCGAGGCGCTCAAGCGGGCCGCCTCGCTGATGTACAAACGGCTCAAGAAGGACCGGCGCAACGCCAAGACCTGGGCCGAGCGCAAGGCGGACCGCCAGGTCATCGAGTCGACCGCCACGGGTTCACCGCTGCGGATCGACGACGAGACCAAGGGAATCCCGCTCGTGTCGAGCGCGGAGGGCGCGTATGCGGGTGAGCTGGTCACCCCCCGTGGCTGCTACATCTGCAAGCGCGACTACACGCTCGTCGACGCGTTCTACCACTGGCTCTGCCCGGAGTGCGCCCGCACGAGCCACGCCAAGCGCGACCAGCGCACCGACCTCAGCGGGCGCCGCGCCCTGCTCACCGGAGGCCGCGCCAAGATCGGCATGTACATCGCCCTGCGCCTCCTGCGCGATGGCGCCCACACGACGATCACGACCCGGTTCCCCAGGGACGCGGTGCGCCGGTTCTCCTCGCTCGAGGACAGCGCCGACTGGATCCACCGGCTCAAGGTGGTCGGCATCGACCTGCGCGACCCCACCCAGGTCGTCGCCCTCGCGGACGAGGTGGCGGCCGCGGGGCCCCTCGACATCCTCATCAACAACGCAGCCCAGACCGTCCGTCGTTCGCCCGGGGCCTACCGCCAACTCGTCGACGCCGAGTCCGCCCCACTCCCGGAGGACGTCGCGCTGCCGGAGATGGTCACGTTCGACCGGGTCAGCGAAGCGCATCCGGCTGCCATCGCGGGCGCTCTGGAGCAGCACGCGGTGGCGCACCACGAGGGCGAGCCCGTCGCTGACGCGGTCGCTGCGCAGACGGCCGCGTCGCTCACCGCGCTGGCGCTCAGCGGCAAGGCCATGTCGGCGGGGCACGCCAGCCTCGAGGCGCACCTCGCCGGAACGGCCGTCGACGCGGGCGGGCTGCTCCCCGACCTGCAGCGCACCAACTCCTGGACGCAGAAGGTCGAGGAGGTCGACCCGCTCGAGCTGCTCGAGGTGCAGCTGTGCAACTCGACCGCGCCGTTCATCCTCGTCAGCAGGCTGCGCCCCGCCATGCGCGCCGCGGTCCGGGCCGGGGCGAGGCGGGCCTACGTCGTCAACGTGTCCGCGATGGAGGGGCAGTTCGGCGGCCGCCGGTACAAGGGCCCGGGGCACCCGCACACGAACATGGCCAAGGCCGCGCTCAACATGCTCACGCGCACCAGCGCCGGGGAGATGTTCGAGACCGACCGGATCCTCATGACGGCCGTCGACACCGGCTGGATCACCGACGAACGACCGCACGACGACAAGCTGCGGATCGCCGCGGAGGGCTGGCACGCCCCGCTCGACCTCGTCGACGGCGCGGCCCGCGTCTACGACCCGATCGTCCGCGGAGAGTCCGGCGAGGACCTCTACGGCTGCTTCGTCAAGGACTACGAGCCCAGCGCCTGGTGACGTCGCCGGTCGGCCCACGGGGCGAGCCACCCACCGGAGGGCGCGCGACGCGCGGACCGAGCCCAGCGGCATACGAAAGAATCCGGATGCCGCTGGGCTCGCTCTCCGAGGCCCTGTCCCCCGGCGCATGGCAGGGTTACCGTCGGAGCATGATCACCGCGGTGCACACGCTCATCTACTCGGACGACGCTCCCGCCACCCGGGCGTTCCTGCGGGACGTGCTCCAATGGCGCTACGTCAGCGACGCGGTCCCCGAGGGCGAGCCGGAGTGGCTCATCTTCCGGACCGGCCCGAGCGAGGTGGGGGTGCATCCCACGGGAGGCTCCGATCCGGCCACGCACACGTCGCGCCACCACTCGATCTCGCTGATGTGCGACGACCTTGACTCGACGATGGCCGAGCTCGCTTCGCGCGGCGCGCAGTTCGCGACGGACCCGGTGGACGCGAGGTTCGGGCGCATCGTCTTCATGAGCGTCCCGGGGGCCGACGACATCATGCTCTACCAGCCGCAGCACGCGGTCGCGTACTCGCTGGAGGACTGAGTCGGCGCGGGCGTGGCAGGCGGCTCGTGAGCGCGCCGCTCAGGAGACGGGCGTCCGGAAGTCGGTGGCGAAGGCCGCGCGTGACGCCAGGGCCTCGCGCAGCTCGGCGTCGGCGTCGACGAGCGACCGGCGCACCCCTGGGGTGAGGTCCTCGCGGCGGAGCGCGGCGGAGCTGCGGACCCCGGTCTCAGCAGTGAAGATCTTGGGGAAGGCCGCGAGCACGACGCGGGAGAGTGCGTCCTCGCCGACCCACCCGGACATCGCCGGGACGTCGCGGAAGAACCGGTCGACGTAGCCGGCCACGAGTGCGTCGTCGGGCGACATCCACAGCCCGCGGGCGAGGTGGACCATCTCGTAGTTCGAGCGTCCGTGCCGGCCGGTCAGCTGCTCCCACGCCCAGGCCTTCGCCGCCGGCGCGGGGAGCGCAGCCCGGCACATCAGGGCGTTGAGCCCACCCTGCAGGGTGTCGTCCTTCGCCCGGTACGCGTCGACCGCCGAGGCGCCGATGAGGCCGCGGGCCGCGAGGTTGCGCACGACGATCCAGCGGAAGTCACCGTCGTCCTCGAGACCGTGGGGCAGGCCCGACCCCCCGGCCCAGGCGCGCAGCAGGGTCTCGTCGTCGCTGGTCCCCGCGAGGAGCCGCGCCGCGGCGAGCGAGCGGGTCGTCCCCTCCTCGGCGCGGCCGAGCAGCTCGCGGGCGCTGTCGGCCAGCCGGGCGAGCGCGGCGGCCTGCGCGACGCGCGGGACGAAGTGCGGAACGATCCGGTGCTCGGCATACAGGGCCATCCGGGCCAGGATCGACGCGTTGGCCTCGGTGGTCCACGTGGCCGCGAAGACGTCGAGGAAGGTCGACGGCGACACCTCCGCCCCGTGCACGCCGTCGATGAGAGCCGACCAGACCACTGCGCGGGCCTGGGCATCGGGGACCCGGCCCAGCTGGGCCGGCAACCCGTCGAGCGTCGCGTCGTCGAGCCGCACCCGGGCCCACGTGAGGTCTCCGGCGTTGGGCACGAGGACGGCCGGTGCGGTGGCCCCCAGGAGGTCGCCGAGCGGCGTGCGGTCGTCGGTCACCGTCACCGTCACCCGCACCACCTCGACGCCGTCCCGCCACCCCGCGACATCGAGGGCGTGCGGCCGGTCTGCCGGGTGGTCCGCAGGCGGCACGCGGAGCAGCCGTGCGGAGGTCACCACCGCCGGGGCGGCGCTCTCCCCGGTCAAGGGGTCGCCCGCGGACCCCCCGGAGGGGCCTGTCACGAGCTCGACTGAGACGCTGTCTCGGCCCGCGGTCAGGAGCCAGCCGTCGGACCACGGCCCGAGGTCGCGCCCGCTCGCCCGCTCGATCGCGCCGAGGAAGTCGGCGAGTGTGCCGTTGCCGTGGGACGTGTCCCTCAGGTAGGCCCGCACGCCGTCGAGGAAGGCGTCGTCACCGACGAACGAGATGAGCTGGCGCAGCACCGCCGCGCCCTTCGCGTAGGAGATGCCGTCGAAGTTCTGCAGGGCGCTCTGGGCGTCGAGCGCCGCCACACCGGCGACCGGGTGCGTGGACGGGGACCGCTCCGCGCCGTAGCCCCACACCTTGCGCACGATCGACGAGTCGACCCAGGCGTCGGAATACTCGGTCGCGTCGACGAGACACCGGTGCGACATGTACTCGGCGAAGGACTCGTTGAGCCACAGGTCGTCCCACCACCGCATCGTCACGAGGTCGCCGAACCACATGTGGGACATCTCGTGGCTCACGGTGTTGGCCCGGCTCAGCAGCTCGTCCCTCGTGGCGGCACCGCGGAAGAGGTACTGGTCGCGCAGGGTGACGCAGCCCGGGTTCTCCATCGCGCCGGCGTTGAACTCGGGGACGAAGACCTGGTGGTACTCGCCGAACGGGTAGCGGATGCCGAAGAGTCCGTGGAAGTAGTCGAACGACTGCCGCGTCACCTCGAACAGCTGCCCGGCGTGGCGCTCGAGCGGCTCCCGGAGGGACGCCCTGGCGTGGAGGCCGAGGGGGATGCCATCGTGCTCGGCCAGCACGGAGACGTACGGCCCGGCGCAGACGGTGACGAAATAGGTCGCCAGCGGCTTCGTCGTCGCCAGCTCCCACCGCCCCGGGGCGACCTGACTCGCCGCGCCGTTGCCGAGGACGACCCAGTCCTGCGGTGCTCGCACCGTGACGTCGTAGGGGGCCTTGAGGTCCGGCTGGTCGAAGCAGGCGTAGACCGTCGGCGCGGCGTCGAGGAACAGGTGGCCGTAGACGTAGTCGCGCCGGTCCGCGGGGTCGGTCGCCCGGTGCAGCCCCTGGCCGTCGTGGCTGTAGCCCATCGTCGAGCGCACCACGAGGTGGTTGTCCGCCGCGAGCCCCGGAAGCGGCAACCGGCCGTCGCGGATCCCCGCGGGGTCGAGCCGCACCCCGTTCAGGGTCGCCCCCTCCACGGACCGGGCCTTGACGTCGACCCAGCTGTCGGCACCCGGCGAGCCGCACGTGAACGTGATGCTCGAGACCGAGCCGAAGACCTGGTCGCCTCGGTCGAGGTCGAGCTCGACGGCATACGACGTCACGGCGATGAGCTCGGCCCGCTCGCGGGCCTCGGCCAGGGTGAGACTACGCATGAGGGCGAGCCTGCCAGATCGAGGGCCGGGGGACGTGCTCGACCGAGGGCAACCTGTGGATCAGTACCGCCGCGGCCCTCCCGCGATGCTCAACTGCGGGCCTCTTCCCTCCGCTCGGGGCCTCGCTCGTTCCTCGCTCGTTTCCTCACTGCGGTCGGCCCGCGAGGCCCTCGAGGCGCGCGATCCGGTCGGCCATCGGCGGGTGCGTCGCGAAGAAGCGGGACACGTCCTGCGCCCGGAACGGGTTGGCGATCATCATGTGGCTGGCGTTGACGATCTGCGGCTGCGGGGACAGCGGGGCCCTCGCCACGCCGGCCTCCAGCTTGCGCAGCGCCGACGCCAGCGCCAGGGGGTCACCGGTCAGGCGGGAGCCGTCCTCGTCCGCGTCGTACTCCCGCGTCCGGCTGATCGCGAGCTGGATCATCATCGCGGCCATCGGGGCGAGGAACGACATCGCCAGCAACGCCAGCGGGTTGGGCCGGTCCTCGTCGCCGCCGCCGAACATGCTCGTGAACATGAGCATCTGGCCGATCGAGGTGATGACACCGGCGATCGCCGCGGCCACCGAACTGGTGAGGATGTCGCGGTTGTAGACGTGCATCAGCTCGTGCCCGAGCACCCCGCGCAGCTCGCGCTCGTCGAGCAGCCCGAGGATGCCCTCGGTGCAGCAGACGGCGGCGTTCTGCGGGTTGCGGCCGGTGGCGAAGGCGTTGGGCGCCTGCGTCGGCGAGACGTAGAGCCTCGGCATGGGCTTCCCGGCGGCGGTCGAGAGCTCACGGACGATGCGGTACAGCACGGGCGCCTGGGCCTCCGAGACCGGGTAGGCGTGCATGGCACGGATCGCCAGCTTGTCGGAGTTCCAGTAGCCGTAGGCGGTCGTGGCGACCCCGAGGAGGGCGAAGAGCCAGATGTAGCGACCGTTGCCGACGAGGGCGCCGATCCCGAGGAGGAGCGCCCAGATGGCCCCGAAGAGGGCGGCCGTCTTGAGCCCGTTGAAGTGCCTGTGCATGTCGGTGGAACGAGCGGTGGCTCTCGCGTGTTCCTGACAGCCCGCTGGGAAGGCGTTGCCGGATGCCGCTGGGCTCGCTCCCGCTGACCCGTGCAGCACCCGGCTGGCCGGCCGCGGGAACGCCGTGGCGCGCTGGGCCGCATTGACGACTGGAATCCGCTGTGGGAGAACGGCTTTGGGTTGATGGAACGTCATTCTGCAGCGGTCGCCACCGGGCTGGCGGTCGTGGTCCTGGTCACAAACCGCCTGGCTGATTTCTCAACTACTACATGTAGTAGTAGTGTTGCTCTCGCCAGGGGAAACCAGGGAACCTGGGACCGGGAGTCCCTCCCATTACAAGGAGCTAGCGATGCGCAAGACGCTTGACCACCTCATCTCATGGACCGGCCTTGTCCTGGCCGTCGTCCTCCTCGTCGCAGGCGGGCTGCTGACCTACGCCAGTGGCTTCGTCAACAACAACGTCGAGGAGCAGCTCAGCCAGCAGCGCATCACGATGCCTGCCGAGGCTGCGATCTCCAAGATGTCGGCCGAGGACCAGGCGGCGCTCAAGCCCTGGGCCGACGGCAAGACCCAGATGACGACCGGCGACCAGGCCAAGGCCTTCGCCGACCACTACATCCTCGTCCACATGAACACGAGCTCCGAGAACCGCACCTACGAGGAGGTCTCGGGCGAGTACATGAAGCTGTCGAAGGACCCCAACGCCAACAAGGATGAGGTCGCGGCCCTCGGCAACCTGCGCCAGACGCTCTTCATGGGCAACACCCTCCGCGGCATGCTGCTCAACGCCTACGCCTTCGGCACCATGGCAACGATCGCCGGCATCGCGGGCATCGGCGCCTTCATCGGGGCGGCCCTCCTCCTGGTTCTCGCGCTCCTCGGCTTCCGCCACGCGAAGACGGTCCAGGAGACCCACCCCACAGGTGGGGTGCGCGAGCCGGCTCGCGTCTGACCCGCTCCGCACGGTAGCCGAGGGCACACCCCGGCAGCCACCAACACGAGCAGTACCAACAACAGCAGAGCCAGCCCCGCGGTCGCCACCCGCGGGGCTGGCTCCTGTCATCCCCGACCTGCGCTCCGCTGCCGACCTCCGGGAGGCATACCGTGGGCCCATGCTGCCCTGGTCCTCGGAACTGGCCGGACGTGTGGACGAGCACGTCATCGAGAGCACCCTGCTGCGCGGGAACCCGCTGGGGGACCCCCACGTCCGTCCGCTGTGGGTCTACGTACCACCCGGCTACGACGCGGAGGCCGCCCGTCGCTACGCCAGCGTCTACGTCATCCAGGGTTACACCGGACAGATCACCATGTGGCGCAACCGGACTCCCTTCCGGCAGCCCTTCCTCGAGACAGCTGACGCCGTCTTCGCCGACGGGCAGGCACCCCCGACCATCGTCGTCTACGTCGACGCCTGGACCGCCTACGGAGGCAGCCAGTTCGTCGACTCCCCGGGGACCGGTGCCTACCACTCCTACCTCTGCGACGAGGTGGTTCCCTACGTCGACCAGCACTACCGAACCGCGGCCGCCCCCGAGCACCGGGCGATCAGCGGCAAGTCGAGCGGAGGCTTCGGAGCGATGATCACGCCGATGCTCCGACCGGACCTCTTCGGGGCCCTGGCCACACACGCCGGCGACGCCCTGTACGAGTACTGCTACCTACCTGACTTCGCCAAGGCGGTGCGACTCCTGCGCGACTACGACGGAGACATCACCGCGTGGTGGGACGACTTCCGAAGCCGGACGGCCTTCACCAAGGAAGCCGACCAGACGCTGCTGATGATCCTCGGCGTGTCCGCGTGCTTCTCGGCCGAACACGGAGGAGCTCCGCTGCTGCCCTTCGACCCGCGGAGCGGCCGACTCGTGCCCGAGCGCTGGCAACGCTGGCTCGACTGGGACCCGGTGCGGATGGTCGAGAACCATGTCGACGCCGTCCGGTCCTGGCGGGCCGTCTGGATCGACGCAGGCACGCGGGACGAGTGGTACCTCGACCTCGGCGCCCAGGCCTTCGACGCGGAGCTGCGCCGGATCGGGCTGCCCGCCGACCGGATCCACTTCGAGACGTTCGAGGCCGGCCACGGCGCGATCGAGTACCGCTACCCCCTCGCGCTCGCCTGGCTCGCACACCGGATCGCGCCCACCTACCCCTCGTGACCGCCGATTGCGCCGACGCGGACCTCAGCCCAGGAGGCGGAGCACGACGTCCGGCTGGACGCTGACCACGACGAGCACCGCGGAGCTGAGCGCCAGGCCGACCAGGATGACGCGCCGGCTGCCCGGGCCGCGCGTCGTCGCCAGCACGGTCTCTGCGGCCGCCGACGTGGAGATGACCGGCCGGAGCCAGCGCAGGTAGACCGCCACGCCGAGGACCGCGTTGGCAGCGGCGATGACGGCGAGCCAGATCCAGCCCTCGACCACCACCGGCCGAAGCGCGACGACCTTGCCGACGAGCCCGATGATGCCCGGTGGCAGCCCTGCCAGCGACGTGAGCGCCAGGGCGAGGGCCCCGGCACGCCACGGGCTGCGATGCCAGAGACCCTCGTAGGCGTCGAGGGTCCGGCCCGACCCAGGCCGCTCGCGGAGCATGAGCGCCACGACGGCGAAGGCGACGGTCGTCGCGATGACGTAGGTCAGCAGGTAGGTGCCGGCCGACCGGTTGCCGAGCGAGGAGACGCTGACGAGCGGCAGGACGACCCAGCCGGCCTGCGCGACGGTCGACCACGCCAACAGTCGGACCACGTCGTTCTGTCGCAGAGCCATCAGGTTGCCCACCGTCATGCTGAGAACCGCCAGGAGCGCGATCGCGGCGAGCCCGGAGGCGCCCAGGACGCTGATGGCGCGCAGGACGACGAGGAGCGCCGCGAGCGCCGCGATCTTCGAGACGGTGGCGAGGAAGGTCGCCACCGGCACGGTGGCACCGGAGTAGGCGGTGGGAGTCCAGGCGTGGAACGGCACCAGCGAGAGCTTGAAGCCGAGGCCGGCGATGAGGAGGACGACCGAGAGCGCCAGGATCGCCGTGGAGGCGTCCGGCCAGGCCACCAGGGCGGCACCGGGCGCTTCTGTCTGGTACCCCTCCCCGGCGAGGGCTGCCCCGGCGTCGAGCATCGGGCTGCCCGTGGCGACGAGCCAGAGGGCCGCGCCGAGGACGAGCAGCGCGAACGAGACGAGGGAGGTGACGAGGAGCTGAACCGCACCCGCGATCGCACCTCGACGGCCGGAGAGGGCGATCAGACCGATGACGGGCAGGGTGGCGAGCTCCAGGGCGATGAGCCACGTCCCGAGGTCCCGGCTGGCGGCGACGACCATGGTCCCGGCGAAGGCCGTGAGGAGCAGGATCGCCATGATCGGCTCGCGCGTGCCCTCGGTCACCGCCCTTGCCCGTGTGCGGGGCCACGCGAGCAGGACGACGACGAGGGTGGCGATGCCGGCGGCCAGCTGCAGCGAGCTGGTGAGCGAGTCGGCCTGCCAGAAGCAGGTCTGCGGCAGGCCCTCCACGCCGGGGACCGGGGTCCCCGCCGGGACCACCCCCCCACGGAGCGCCACACAGAGCGTCGACTGCGCATCTCCTCGGGCGAGGCCCAGACCGGGGTAGGTGGCGACCGAGGCCGCGATGGCAGCGAGCCCGGCCACGGCGAACGGGAACTGGCGCAGGCGGGGGTTGACCAGGTCGACGACGAGGATGAGGACCATCCCGGCGACCGGGATCAACGCAGGCAGGAGGGCCAGGTAGTCGATCTCGAGGCCGTTCATCGAGTCACCCCCGTGAGGAGAGCAGCGGCATCCATCTCGGAGATGGTGAGCAGCAGGTGGGGCGCGACGCCCAGGACGACCATCACGATGACGAGGGTGAGGATGACGCCCCACCGGACCCCGGCCTCGTCCACGACGACGTCGCTGGCCGTGGTCGCTCCGACGGGCATCTCCGGCGCTCCCTCACCGGCCCAGAGGATCCGGGCGACCCGCAGGGCGTAGGCAGCGGCGAGGGCCAGGCCCACGGCCCCGACGACGACCGTGCCGCGCAGCACACCGACGTTGACCCCCTCGGCCGGCGACCAGGCGGCGTAGAGCGAGAGGAACTCGCCCCAGAAGCTGATGAGGCCGGGGAGGCCGAGGGCCGCAGCGAGTCCGAAGAGGAAGGCGACGCCGAAGCGGGGGGCCCGGTCACGGAGCGCCACGCGAGGCGTGGACAGGTCCGCCGAACCCCACTGCTCCTTGAGGTCACCGACGAGGAAGAAGAGGAGCGCGGCGACGATGCCGTGCGCGATGTTCGCGAACAGGGCCGCCTGGAGTCCGGTGTGGCTCCCCGAGGCCAACGCGATGCCGATGAACCCCATGTGAGCCACGGAGCTGTAGGCGATGAGCCGTTTGAGGTCCCGCTCCACCAGGCAGGCGAGGCCTCCCCAGATGGTGCCGACCGCACCGAGGGCGGCGAGGACCGGGCTCAGCGCGATGACGCCGTCGGGGACCGCGGCAACAGCGACCCGGACGATGCCGTAGGTCCCCATCTTGAGGAGCACGGCGGCCAGGAGGACCGAGCCCGCGGTCGGGGCGATCGTGTGGGCCGACGGCAGCCACGTGTGCAGGGGCCACAGCGGCACCTTGACGGCCAGGCCGGTCAGGAGGATGGCGGCGATCGCAACCTGGAGGCTGTGCGCCAGGCCGGCGCCGTGCATCCGGGCCAGTGCCTCCAGGTCCGAGGTGCCCTGGTGGGCCACGAGCAGCAGGATGCCGATGAGCATCAGGGTCGAGCCGAACACCGTGAAGAGGACGAACCGGCCGGCCGCGTCGGCTCGGGTCTCATCGGGGACGTGGTCGTCGCCGAACCTCCGGATGAGCAGCCACATCGGGATGAGGACGACCTCGAAGGCGATGAAGAAGAGGATCGCGTCGCGGGCGAGGAAGGTGGCGAGCGCACCGGTCTCGACGAGCATGATCGCGCCGAGGTACGTCGACCGGGAGCCCCCGGAGGGCGTCGGGCCCGCGAGGGCGTGGAGGACGACCCCGACCACGAGGAGGGAGGTCAGCAGGACCAGGGCCGCCGAGAGCCCGTCGACGGAGAAGTGCCACCGGATCCCGAGGCTGCGGATCCAGGGCACATCAACGCTGTGGGCACCCCAGACGACGACCACCCCGAGGACGGCGGTGACGCACGCCGCGCCGAGGGCGATGAGGCGGTCGGAGGATGCTGCGGCCGGCATCGCGAGCAGGACGATGGCAGCGACGAGCGGGACCAGCAGGAGGAGCGTCAGAGCCATGTCGCCACCCCCAGGCCGACGACGAGGCCGACACCGACGACGAGGCCGACGAGGGCCAGGGACGGGATGGCCCGATGGGCTCGCTCCCCGAATCGCCCGAGGCTCCGCGCCGTCACGGCGGTCGCGCGAGGGTAGGCGTCGACCACGTCGCGGTCGAGCATGACGACGACCCGGGCGATCCGGACCACGCCGGTCCCGAAGCGGGCGTAGGCCGCGTCCGCTCCGAAGCCGCGCGCGGCGCCGACCCGAACTGCAGCCGGCAGTCGGTCGGCGGCATCTTCGCGGCCGTGTCGGCTGGCGACCCAGACGGCGAGGGCAGCTCCCGCGATGAGGAGGACGGACAGGACCGCTGTGGTGATCCCGACGTGGATCGCCCCGCTGATCCCGGTGAGGAAGAGCGTGCCGACCACGGTGAGGACGGCGAGCGCTACGACGGCCAGGGCCGCCGACATGGTGATCGGCGCATGGTCGGCGTGCGCTGCAGCGTGGGTCGCCGGGTGGGCCGGGTCGAGGGCGTCGGCGACGTCCACCGCCGACTCGTCAGGACCCGGGTCCGCCAGCGGCCCGTCGAGCAGCAGCCAGGCCCGCATGCAGTAGGCGGCGGTGAGAACCACGGTGACCAGGAGGGCCACGAGAACGAGCCAGGCGCCGAGCCCGACCCCCTTCGCGACGCCCTCGAAGGCGGTGTCGATGACGGTCTCCTTCGTGAAGAAGCCGATGAGCGGTGGGACGCCGGCGAGCGCGGCGAGGCCGAGGGCGATGGACCAGCGGAGGGCACCGCGCCGGCGGAGCCCGCCGCGCATCCGCGCCACGGCGGTTCCGCCCGCGAGGACGGCGAGCCAGCCGACCCCGAGGAAGAGGAGGGCCTTGAAGAAGGCGTGGCCGACGAGGTGCGAGATCGCCGGGGTCGCGCCGACCTCGGCCGGAGCCGCCGCGAGCGCCCCGAGCATGATGGCGATCTGGCTCAGCGTCGAGTAGGCCAGCAACCGCTTGACGTCGCTCTGTGCGAAAGCGAGCACAGCGGCATACACCATCGTGACGGCCGCGAGGACCGCGAGGAGCAGCCGGGCGGCGTCATCGATCGCATAGAGGGAGAAGAAGCGCCCGATGACGTACGAGCCGGCGGCGACCATCGTCGCCGCGTGGATGAGGGCCGACGCGGGGGTCGGGCCCTCCATGGCATCCGGGAGCCAGTCGTGGAACGGGAACAGGCCCGACTTGCCCGCGACGCCGATGAGGACGCCGATGAGGCCCACGGTGAGCAGGCCGTCGCTGTCCGTCATCGTCAGGACGTCGAGCAGGTCGGTGCTGCCGGCTCGCACAGCCAGCGCCACGAGGCCGACGACCATGCCGATGTCCGCCACGCGGGTGACGATGAACGCCTTGTAGGCGGCACGCCTGGCGGCGTAGCGCTCCGTGTCGTGGCCGATGAGCAGCCACGAGCACCAGCCCATGATCTCCCAGCCGACGAGGGTCAGCGCCAGGTCGGCCGACTGGACGACGAGGAGCATCCCGGCAGCGAAGAGGGACACCGTCGCGGAGAACTGGCCGTAGCGCCGGTCCTCGCGGAGGTACCAGACGGTGAAGACCTGGATCGCGAGGACGACGAGGGCGACGACGAAGCTGACCAAGCCCGAGAGACGGTCGGAGAGGAGGTGCAGCGGGACGCTGAGGTCGAGAAGCGGCAGACCACCGAGGGAGTCGATGTCGGCCGTGCGCAAGGGCGAGACCCACTGGGCGAGCGCCAGGAGCGTGACGGCGAAGGAGGCGCCGACGGCGATCCCGGCCGCGACGACCCGCTGCCGCCGCGCGAGCAGGCCCGCGAGGCCGGCCAGCGCGGGAAGCAGGACGATCAGCCGCACGACCCAGGTCATGAGACCTCCTCCGCGACAGGGCGGTCCGGCGAGGCTGCCGGTTCCTCGCCCGTTGACTCCTCGATCGGCTCACCGATCCACTCACCTGACGACTCCCCCATGGGGTCGTCCGGGTCCTCCGTCAGGTCCGGCGTGGCCGTCAGGTCGATGTGGCCGAAGCGACGGAACATCACCATGATGATGGCCAGCGCCACGACGACTTCCGCAGCGGCGATCGTGATGACGAAGAGCGCGAGGACCGGCCCGGCGGCGAAGGGGATGCCCGACCTGGACCCCGCCGTGACGAAGAGGAGGTTGGCGGCGTTGAGGATCAGCTCGACCCCGATGAGCATGAGCACCGCGTTGCGCCGGGCGAGGACGCCGTACACCCCGGTCCCGGCGAGCAGGGCGGCGAGCGCGGCCGGGTAGACGAGGCTCACGACGCCTCCCCCTCGTGGTGGAGCACGATGCGCGACACGGCGAACGCCGTGACGAGAGCGACGAGCAGGAGCACGGACAGCAGCTCGAACGGCCAGACCCACGTGCCGAAGATGGCCTCGCCGATCGCCGGGGTGGCCGGGGCGTCCTCAGCCAGCCGGGCCGACGCGAACATCGGCAGGAGGACCGCGGCGAGCAACGCCGTCGTGGCCCCGCCCAGCGCGCTGGCGAGGACGCGCTCCCAGCGCGGCGTGTCGATCTCGGAGTGGCGACCGATCGGCGCCCGGGTGAGCATCAGGGCGAAGAGGACCAGGACGACGATGGCCCCGACGTACACGAGCAGCTGCACGATGCCGACCAGCTCCTGGCCGAGCACGACGTAGGCGCCGGCGAGCGCGCCGAGCGACACGAGCAGCCACAGGGCGGCATGCACCACCTGCTTGGTCGTCACCGCGAGGATGGCGCACAGGGCGGTGATGGTGCCGACGATGAGAAAGGCGATCTCACGGGAGGTCATGCCCCACCGTCCTCGTCCGACGGGGCCGCAGTCGGCGGCGCCGGTGGTGCTGGTGGTGCTGGTGGTGCTGCTTCGGCGGCCGCGGGGGGCGGCGGTTCCGCGGGCGGCGGCGGTTCCGCGGGCGGGCTCGCCGTGGGGGACGGGTCGGGAGCCGGCGCCGAAGCGGCCGCGCCGGGTGCCGGCCGTGGCTCGCGGCGCGGGCGCGCTGCCGCAGCACCGTCCGCGGGAACGGGCCGAGCCGGCCGCACCCGCGCCGGTGCGGGGTCGCCCTCGCCGGCTGCCGGTCGGGCCGGGCGTGGCGGCTTGGAGGCGGCCACGAGCTCGGCCGGGTCGGCGCTGGCCGGGTCGAGCGCCGCGGGCGGGGGCACGGTTGCCATCCAGGCGCCGAGCCGGTCCTTCTCGTGGACCAGCTCGCGGATGTCGAGCTCGGCGTACTCGAACTCGGGGCTCCACCAGAGCGCGTCGAACGGGCAGACCTCCACGCAGATCCCGCAGTACATGCACAGCGAGAAGTCGATCGCGAACCGGTCGAGCACGTTGCGCTGGCGCGCCCGTCCGCCCTCGGTCGTCGCGGGGATCTCCTCCTTGTGCGAGTCGATGTAGATGCACCAGTCGGGGCACTCGCGCGCGCACAGCATGCACGACGTGCAGTTCTCCTCGGTGAGCGCGATGACGCCGCGCGTGCGGGGCGGCAGCTTGGGCATGACGTCGGGGTACTCCGCCGTGTGCGCGTGGCGGGTCAGCGTGCGCGCCGTCGCCGCGAGCCCCTTGACCAGACCGGGGAGTATGCCGCTGGGCTTGCTCCCAGCCGAAGGCTCGGTCCGGTGGGAGCGGTGTTTTCCCGCCTCCGGGACGCTCGGTTGCCGTCCGGTGGGCTCGGGACCCGACTCGGGTTGCGGCAGCCCGGGGTCGGCTGTGCCACGGTCGGCGGGGTCGGCGTCCACCGCCTCCGTGCCGGTCTGCTCGGCGTTCGTCTGCTCGGTCACTGCATCATCACCACACCCACTGCCGTGATCGCGAGCTGGAGCAACGCGATCGGGACGAGCCACACCCACGCGAGACGCTGGAGCTGGTCCTCACGGAGCCGAGGCCAGGAGACCCGCAACCAGATGACGATCACGGCGATCGCATAGGCCTTGAGCACGGTCCAGAGCCAGCCGAGAGCGCCCTCGAAGGGGCCGGCCCAGCCGCCGAGCCAGAGGACCGCGAACATGAGGGAGAACAGGACGATGCCGGCGTACTCGGCGAGCAGGAAGAAGGCGAACCGCAGCCCGGTGTACTCGGTGAAGATGCCGAAGACGAGCTCAGAGTCAGCGATCGGCATGTCGAAGGGAGGGCGCTGGAGCTCCGCGATCGCTGCGACGAGGAACACGAAGGCGCCCGGCGCCTGCCACAGCAGCCACCACGGCGTCCACGCCTCGGCGATGCCGACGAGGGACAGGGTGCCCGCCGCCAGCGCGACGGAGGCCACGGCGAGGACCATCGGCAGCTCGTAGCTGACGAGCTGGGCGGCGGCCCGCATCGCGCCGAGCATGGAGTACTTGCTCGCCGAGGCCCAGCCGCCCATCAGGGTGCCGATGATGCCGACGCCCGTGGCCGCGAGCACGAGGAGCGCACTGCCGGGGACATCTGCTCCCACGATCGTCGGCGTGAGCGGGATGACCGCCATCGCGACGAGGTAGGGGATCAGGGCCACGAAGGGGGCCAGCCGGAACACGCCGCGGTCCGCTCGCGCCGGGGTGATGTCCTCCTTCTGGATGAACTTCACCGCGTCGGCGACCAGCTGGGCCCAGCCGTGGTACCCGCCGGCGTACATCGGCCCCAGCCGACCCTGCATGTGCGCCATGACCTTGTGCTCGGTCTGCCCCACGAGCAGCGGAAGGACGAGGAACGCGGCGAGCACGGCGACGGCCCGCAGCACGACTTCGAGGACGGTCCAGCCCGCGGTCATCGGGGCCCCCACTCCGGCCCGGGCACGCCGGGTGCTTGGACGCGGCGGCGGCTCGGGGCCCCACCGCCATGACCCTCGCCCGGCTCCTTCGCCCCGGGCCACGGCTTCGAGGCGCGCGACGTGAGGACGAAGGACTTGCGAAGCGGGTAGCCCTCGAAACCGTCGGGCAGGAGCAGCGGCCGAAGGCCCTCGCCGCTCCGGTCGGTGAAACCGTCGAACTCGATCCCGAACATCTCGAAGGTCTCGCGCTCGTGCCAGGCAGCCCCGGGGAACGCTCCGGTGATCGAGGGGACGGGCAGCCCCTCGGGTGCACGGGTGCGCAGGAGCACGGACTCGAGCGACCCCGGCGCAGCGACCCTCGCCAGGTGGCAGTAGATGTCGAAACCGGCGACGGCGTCCTCACCCTGCGTCTCCGCCGTGGCGTCGGTCTGGTCGACGGCCGTCAGCCAGTCGAAGAACGAGTAGCCCTCGTCACGCAGCACGAGGACCGTCGAGGACCACTCACCGAAGGGGACGTCGCGGACGGCGGTGACCTTCACGAGCGGTCACCGGTCGCTTCGCCGGCGGCTCGCGGTCCAGGAGCAACGGACGCCTCCGGAGCAGCCGCAGGCTTGCCCACCAGCGGACGGTTCACGTCGCCCGCTGTCGCGAGTCGGGTGCCGGCGTACCGGCCGCGAACCTTCGCTGCTGACAGCCGCTCCTGCGCGATCTGCTCCTGGAGGCGGATGATGCCGTGCAGCAGTGCCTCCGGCCGCGGGGGGCAGCCGGGCACGTAGACGTCGACCGGGATCACCGTGTCGACTCCCTTCGTCACGGAGTACGAGTCCCAGTAGGGGCCGCCCGAGTTGGCGCAGGCACCGAACGAGATGACGTACTTCGGCTCCGGCATCTGGTCGTAGAGGCGGCGGATCGCCGGGGCCATCTTGTCGGTGACCGTGCCCGAGACGATCATCAGGTCGGCCTGGCGGGGTCCGGGTGCGAAGGGGATGACCCCGAGTCGCATGAAGTCGTGCCGAGCCATCGAGGTGGCGATGAACTCGATGGCGCAGCAGGCCAGGCCGAAGTTGAAGACCCAGAGCGAGTAGCGCCGACCCCAGTTGAGGAGAACCTTGATCGGCTTGGGGGCGTGCTCGCCGAGAACTCCCATCCGGCCTTCGACGGGCCGGATCATCGGCATCGGCAGCGCGACCGGCTCCGACATCACACCCACCTCAGCAGACCGCGGCGGGCCGCATGGGCCAGGCCGAGGACGATCACGGCGATGAAGATCGTCATCTCGACGAGGCTGGCGACGCCGAGATCCGGCGACCGCAGCACATGGGCCCAGGGGAACAGGTATATGGCGTCCACCGCGAAGACGACGTAGAGGAAGGAGAAGACGAAGTAGCGCACCTTCGTCTGCGCCCACCCCTCGCCCACCGGGTCCACACCTGACTCGTAGGTCGTGAGCTTGGCCAGGTGGGGCACGTGGGGTGCGAACAGGCGTCGGGCGATCATCGCGGCCGTCACGAGCAGTAGCCCAGCTCCGATGACAGCAGCGACGACGACATAACCGGACATGGCCGTCAGCCTAGCGACGCGCGCACCGAAGGGAAGGGGTGGTCACCCGGCACCGGGGTGTCGGCTAGATCACGTTCGACCCGAGGCGGCCTGGCGCCGTCGGACCAGCAGCTCGGCCCGGACCGCGAGGCACCCTCGGGACCAGCAGGTTTGCGCTTTTCGCACGACAGATGGCGGAGCGGGCGATGTTAGCGGTCCACCCCGGCTCGGCGCATCAATCTGTAGGTGAAATGACAACCTGCACGAACATGGACGTTTCGCGGCCTAGCATGGGTGATGGCCTGATGGGAAGCCCCCCGGCCAGTGTCTAGGAGCGCTTAGGACGTCGCAGAGCATGAGCACCAAATTGGTCCAGAAGCTCGATCGCGTGGTCATTCGTTTCGCCGGGGACTCCGGCGACGGCATGCAGTTGACCGGCGATCGGTTCACCTCTCAGACAGCGTTGCTCGGCAACGACCTGTCGACCCTCCCGAACTTCCCGGCGGAGATCCGCGCACCTCAGGGCACCTTGCCCGGTGTGTCGAGCTTCCAGCTGCACTTCGCCGACCACCATGTCCTGACACCGGGCGATCGACCCGACGTCCTCGTGGCGATGAACCCGGCCGCCCTCAAGGCGAACCTCCGGGACCTGCCGCGCGGCGCCACGGTGATCATCAACACGGACGAGTTCACCAAGCGAAACCTCGCGAAGGTCGGCTACGCGGCGAACCCGCTCGAGGACGGCTCGCTGGAGAGCTACCACGTGCACCCGGTTGCCCTGACGTCGATCACGGTCGACGCGTTGGCCGCCTACACGGACCTGACCCGCAAGGAGAAGGAGCGGGCGAAGAACATGTTCGCCCTCGGCCTCCTGTCCTGGCTCTACACCCGCCCCCTCGAGGGCACCGAAGGCTTCCTCAAGGCCAAGTTCGCGTCCCGCCCGGCGATCCTCGATGCGAACCTCGCCGCGCTGCACGCCGGGTTCCACTACGGGGAGACCACAGAGGACTTCTCCGTGTCCTACGAGGTGGCTCCCGCACCGATGGAGGCGGGCACCTACCGCAACATCACGGGCAACGTCTCCCTGTCGCTCGGCCTCGTCGCGGCCGCCCACCGCGCCAAGCTGCCGCTCTTCCTCGGGACCTACCCGATCACGCCGGCCACCGACATCCTGCACACCCTCGCGGGCCTCAAGCGCTACGGCGTGGTGACGTTCCAGGCCGAGGACGAGATCGCCGGTGTGGGCTCCGCCCTGGGCGCCTCCTTCGCCGGCGCTCTCGGCGTGACCTCGACGTCCGGCCCCGGGCTCGCGCTCAAGGCCGAGACGATCGGGCTGGCCGTCTCGCTCGAGCTGCCCCTCATCGTCATCGACATCCAGCGCGGCGGGCCCTCGACCGGGCTGCCGACGAAGACCGAGCAGGCCGACCTCCTCCAGGCGCTCTTCGGCCGCAACGGCGAGTCCCCCGTCGCGGTCGTCGCGCCGGCCACGCCCGCCGACTGCTTCGACATGGCGGTCGAGGCGGTGCGCATCGCGACCGTCTATCGCACGCCGGTCCTCATCCTGTCCGACGGCTACCTCGCGAACGGGTCCGAGCCCTGGCGACTGCCGAGGACGAGCGAGCTCCCCGACCTCACGGTCGAGTTCGCGACGGAGCCGAACGACGTCACGGCCGACGGTGAGCCGGTCTTCCACCCGTTCAAGCGTGACCCGCAGACCTTGGCGCGACCGTGGGCGATCCCCGGCACGCCGGGTCTGGAGCACCGCATCGGTGGCATCGAGAAGGCCGACATCACCGGCAACATCTCGTACGACCCGGACAACCACGACAAGATGACGCGCCTGCGTCAGGCGAAGATCAGCGGCATCGCCGACACGATCCCGCCGTTGGCGGTCGACGACCCGACCGGCGACGCCGAGCTGCTCGTCCTCGGCTGGGGCTCGACCTACGGCCCGACCGCTGCGGGTGTCCGGCTCGCCCGGGCCCTCGGCACGTCGGTGGCGCACGCCCACCTGCGTCACCTCAACCCCTTCCCCTCCAACACGGGCGAGGTGCTGCGCCGCTACCGCCGCGTCATCGTGCCCGAGATGAACCTCGGCCAGCTCGCGATGCTGCTCCGCGCCGAGTTCCTCGTCGACATCCAGTCGCACACGGCGGTTCGGGGTCTGCCGTTCCAGGCGAGTGAGATCGCCGACGTCATCGCGCAGGCGGTCCGCCCGTCCGTCGCCGAGAGCATGAAGGAGATGGCCAAGTGAGCATCACGGACCTCGGCATCCCGACCAACGGAAGCCCCGTGATCGGTCACCCGCTGAGCGGTGTGGGGCACGTGCCCCCACTCAGCGAGGGTGAGAAGCTGTCCAAGAAGGACTTCACCTCGGACCAGGAGGTCCGCTGGTGCCCGGGTTGTGGGGACTACGCCATCCTCGCGGCGGTCCAGGGGTTCCTCCCCGAGCTCGGCATCAAGCGCGAGAACATGGTCTTCGTCTCGGGCATCGGCTGCTCCTCCCGCTTCCCGTACTACCTCGACACCTACGGGATGCACTCGATCCACGGCCGCGCCCCGGCCATCGCCACGGGGATCGCGTCCACTCGCGACGACCTCTCGGTCTGGGTGGTGACCGGTGACGGCGACGCCCTGTCGATCGGCGGCAACCACCTGATCCACGCCCTGCGCCGCAACATCAACCTCAAGATCCTGCTGTTCAACAACGAGATCTACGGCCTGACCAAGGGGCAGTACTCCCCCACGTCGCGGAAGGGACAGGTCACCAAGTCGTCACCGTTCGGCTCGCTCGACACGCCGTTCAACCCGGTGTCACTCGCCCTCGGCGCGGAGGCCACCTTCGTGGCGCGGACGCTCGACTCCGACCGCCAGCACCTCAGCTCGGTGCTGCGGGCCGCTGCCGAGCACCGCGGGTCCGCCTTCGTGGAGATCTACCAGAACTGCCCGATCTTCAACGACGGCGCCTTCGACGTCCTCAAGGACCGCACCGAGGCCGAGGGTCGCATCTTCTACCTCAACGACGGCCAGGAGGTCGTGGCCGGGCCCGAGGACGACCAGCGGGTCGTCGTCCGCGACGACCAGGGCGTCATGACGGTCGTGCCCCGCACCGCGGCCGATCCGACCAGGATCGTCGTGCACGACGAGTCGGCGGAGAGCCCAGCCGGCGCGTTCGCGCTCTCCCGGCTCGACTCCCCCGAGCTCTCCACCGTGCCGATGGGGATCTTCCGCAACGTCAGCCGACCCAGCTACGACGACCTGCTCCGGGAGCAGGTGGCCGCCGCCCGCACCGGCGAGATCACCGACGCCGACATCGACGCCCTGCTCGGTGGCAAGGACACGTGGACGGTCAGCGGGTCGGTATGACCCGTGCCTGACGATCACCCCGAGGTGGGCACCCGACAGAGACGGTCGGGTGCCCACCTCGTCGGTGCACCCCTGGGGGAGGTGGGTTTAGGAACCGCGCTGGCCTTTGCCGCCTACGGCATCTGGGGCCTGTTCCCCCTCTACTTCGACGCCCTGAAGCCGGCCAGCGCCTGGGAGATCCTCGCGCACCGCATCCTGTGGACCCTCCTCTTCTGCATCCTGCTCATCGCCGTCACGCGAGACGTCCACTGGGTCAGGCCCGTGCTGCGCCGTCCCAGACTCCTCGCGGGGATCACGGTCGCGGCGGTGCTCATCGCCGCCAACTGGGTGATCTACGTGTCCGTCGTCACCGCCGGGCACACGAGCGAGGCAGCGCTCGGCTACTTCCTCAACCCCCTCGTCACCGTCGCCCTCGGCGTCGTCGTCCTCGGCGAGCGGCTCCGCGTCCTGCAGTGGACCGCCGTGGCGATCGGCCTCGCGGCCGGCGTCTACCTCGCCCTCGCGAGCGGCCGGGTGCCCTACGCCGCGATCGCCCTGGCCATGTCGTTCGGCCTCTACAGCCTGACGAAGAAGAAGGTCGGAGCGTCGCTGCAGGCCGTCCACGGCCTGACCCTCGAGACGCTCATCCTCGCGCCGGCCGCGGTCGCCATCCTCGTGCTCGTGTCGAGCCGCACCGGCCTCGAGTTCGGCAACCACGGCCCGGTGCACACGTGGCTGCTCGTCGGCTCCGGTGTCGCGACCGCCGTGCCCCTGCTCTTCTTCGCCGCCGCGGCTCGGCGCATCCCGCTCGTCAGCATCGGTCTCATCCAGTTCATCACGCCGCTCATGCAGCTCCTCGTCGCCGTCCTGCTGCTCGGCGAGGTGATGTCGCGCGAGCGTTGGATCGGCTTCGGCATCGTGTGGGTGGCGCTCGCCGTCCTGAGCGTCGACTCGGTGCTCGCGCTGCGTCGCGGTCGGCGAGCCGCCGCCGCGATCCCCACGGACGACTACCCCCGCTGACCATCGAAAGAGCAGTTCGTCCCTCCCTCTCGGCGCTGAGTTCCGCGCGTAAGGTCCACAAAGCCGGACGAACTGCTCTTTCGATGGGCGGGGTACGAACTGCTCTTTCGATGGGCGGGGTACGAACTGCTCTTTCGATGGGGCGTGGCACAGTGTCACCGTGACCGGCATCGAGCTGGGGACACCCACCGGACGGCTCGTCATCGCCGCGGCGGTGCTCGGGTCGGGGATGGCCCTGCTCGACGGCACCGTCGTCAACGTCGCTCTGGTCCGGATCGGCGCGGACCTCGACGCGGACCTGGCGGACCTCCAGTGGATCACCAACGGCTACCTCCTCGCCCTGGCCTCCCTGATCCTCCTCGGCGGGTCCCTCGGGGACCGCTTCGGCCGGCGACGGGTCTTCGTCGTCGGGGTCATCTGGTTCGCCCTCGCCTCTCTCGCCTGCGGCATCGCCCAGAGCTCCGGGCAGCTCATCATCGCCCGGGTCCTCCAGGGCGTCGGCGGGGCCTTGCTCACTCCGGGCAGCCTCTCGATCATCCAGTCCGTGTTCCGGCCCGAGGACCGCGCCAAGGCCATCGGCACGTGGTCCGGGCTCGGCGGGATCGCTGCCGCGACCGGCCCCTTCGTCGGCGGGTGGCTCGTCGAGTACGCCTCGTGGCGCTGGGCCTTCCTGCTCAACCTGCCGCTCGCCGCAGCGACCGTGTGGGTCGCCCGCACCTCGGTCCCCGAGACCCGCGACGAGTCGGCCCCGCGCCAGTTCGACGTCGCGGGGGCGCTCCTCGCCAGCGGTTCCCTGGCCCTGCTCACCTACGCCCTGATCCAGCTCGAGACCCTCGGTGCCGGCCTGGCGCTCACCCTCATGCTCCTCGCCCTCGCCGTGGCCGGCGCCTTTGCCTCCGTCGAGGCCCGCAGCCGGCACCCGATGGTCCAGCCATCGCTCTTCACCTCACGCCAGTTCACCGCGGCGAACCTCATGACGATGCTCGTCTACGCGGCGCTCGGGGCGGTCTTCTTCTTCCTCACCCTCCAGCTCCAGACCGTCCTCGGCTACGGTCCACTGCTCGCCGGGCTGGCCACCCTGCCCGTCACGGTGCTGATGCTCCTGCTCGCCGCGAAGGGCGGCGAGCTCGGCGCCCGCATCGGTCCGCGCCTACCCATGGCCGTCGGACCCGCCGTGTGCGCCGTGGGAGCCGGCCTCCTGGCCGGGGTCGGTGCCGGCGACTCCTACTGGACCGCCGTCCTTCCCGGGATCAGCCTCTTCGGTCTGGGTCTCTGTCTCCTCGTCGCACCGCTGACGGCAACCGTGCTGGCCGCGGCACCGGACCGGTCGGCCGGGATCGCCAGCGGGGTCAACAACGCCGTGGCCCGGGCCGGCAGCCTGCTCGCCGTCGCCGCCCTCCCTGCTGTCGTCGGCCTGAGCGGCGCCGACTACCAGCGCCCCGAGGACTTCGACACCGGGTACGGCCGCGCGATGTGGATCTGCAGCGTCCTCCTCGCCGGTGGCGGAATCGTCTCGTGGGCGCTCATCCGCAGCCCCGAGAGGATCCGCCCGCCCGCCTCGTCCACGGCCGGCGGGCCCGGACCACCCACGGAGGTCAGCGGCGCCACGAAGCCAGCCCAGCGGCATACGACACTCGTGGGGTGGTCGTGCGCGGGCGCGGAGGGCTGCCCGGGGCGAGCGGAGGCGAGTGATGTTGGCCACCCCGCCGCTCCCGGCTGGTCAGGGCCCGAGTCCCGCGACCGATAACCTGCCTACGTGTCCACCAGCGTGTACCTCGCCTCATCGGAAGGGCTGTCGGGCAAGTCGGCCGTCGCCCTCGGCATCCTCGACCAGCTGAGCCGACGCGTCGAGCGCGTCGGGATCTTCCGGCCCATCGTCCGCTCGGAGAGCGCAGCCAGCGACCACGTGCTCGACCTGCTCCTCTCGCGCCTCGACACCGGCCTCACCGCCGAGGTGGCCTCCGGCGTGGGCTACGAGGACGTCCACACCGATCCCGACGGGGCGATGTCCACCATCGTGGACCGTTTCCACGCCGTGGCCGAGCAGTTCGACGCGATGCTCGTCATCGGCTCCGACTACACCGACGTCACCTCACCGACCGAGTTCTCCTACAACGCGCGGATCGCCGCCAACCTCGACGCGGCGATGGTCCTCGTCATCTCGAGCAAGGGCCGGACACCCGAACAGGTCCGCGTCGCAGCCGAGATCGCCGCCGACGAGGCCCGGGCCCACCACGCACACGTCCTCGCCATCGTGGCCAACCGAGCCGTGCCCGACGCGGTCCCGGCCACCCGCGCAGCGCTGGCCGAAGCGTTCGCCGACACAGTGGCATACGTCATCCCGAGTGCGCCGGTGCTCGAGTCGCCGACGGTGCGTGACCTGCTCACGGCTGTCAACGGCACCCACCTCTACGGCGACGACGAGCTGCTCGACCGCGAGTCCCTCGGCCTCGTGGTGGCGGCCATGACCCTGCCCAACGTGCTCGACCGGATCTTCGAGGGCTGCGTCGCCGTCGCCCCCGCCGACCGCGGCGACGTGCTGCTCGGCCTCCTGCTCGCCCACCGGTCCCAGACCCTCCCCACCCCGTCCGGGATCGTCCTCAACGGCGGCTTCGACCTGCCCGCCCCCATCACGACCCTCGTGGAGGGCCTCGAGGTCCACGTGCCGGTGATCAGCTGCGCCACGGGCACGATGCAGACCGCGGCCACGCTCTCCGCCGTCGTGCCGCGGATGACCCGCTCGGCAACCCGCAAGATCGAGACGGCGCTCAGCCTCTTCGACGAGCACGTCGACGGCGCCGAGCTGCTCGACCGGCTCAAGGTCGTCCCCAGCCATGTCGTGACGCCCCTCATGTTCGAGCACCAGCTCCTCGACCGGGCCCGGGCCGCCGACAAGCACATCGTCCTGCCGGAGGGCGAGGAGGACCGGATCCTCCGCGCCGCCGACCAGCTGCTCCGCCGCCGCGTCGTCCGCCTCACCCTGCTCGGCGACCCCGGAGCGATCCGCCGACGCGCCGCGCAGCTGGGGCTCGACCTCGAGGGCGCCACCCTGCTCGACCCCCACGACGACGAGCTCCGTGGCCGCTTCGCCGAGGAGTACGCCACGCTGCGCGCCCACAAGGGCGTCACCATCGACCAGGCGCGCGACATCGTCGTGGACCCGAGCTACTTCGGGACGATGATGGTCCGCGACGGACTCGCCGACGGCATGGTCTCCGGGGCGATCCACACGACGGCCCACACGATCCGGCCGGCGCTCGAGGTGGTCAAGACGACGCCCGACATCAAGACCGTCTCGTCCGTGTTCCTCATGTCGCTCGCGGACCGGGTCCTCGTCTATGGCGACTGCGCCGTCATCCCGGACCCGACGGCGGAGCAGCTCGCGGACATCGCGATCTCCTCGGCCGCGACCGCCGTCCAGTTCGGCATCGAGCCCCGGGTGGCCATGCTGTCCTACTCGACAGGCGGTTCCGGGACCGGCGCGGACGTCGACAAGGTGCGCACCGCCACCGAGCTCGTCCGGTCACGCGCGCCGCAGCTCTCGGTCGAGGGGCCGATCCAGTACGACGCCGCCGTCGACGCCGCGGTGGCCGCCGCCAAGCTCAAGGACAGCCCGGTGGCTGGCCGGGCCACGGTCTTCGTCTTCCCCGACCTCAACACCGGCAACAACACCTACAAGGCCGTCCAGCGGACCTCGGGAGCGGTCGCCATCGGCCCCGTGCTCCAGGGCCTCAACAAGCCGGTCAACGACCTCTCCCGAGGAGCCCTCGTGCGGGACATCGTCAACACCATCGCCATCACGGCCATCCAGGCCGAGGCCCTCTCGTGAGCCGGCTCGTCCTCGTCGTCAACGCCGGGTCCTCCTCGCTCAAGTACGACCTCATCGACGTCGACGCGGCCGAGTCCCGGGCGAGTGGTCTCGTCGAACGGATCGGCGAGCCGACCTCACGGGCCAAGCACTCGGTCGACGGCACCGACCACCGCACCGAGGGTCGGTGCGCCGACCACGGCGCAGCCTTCGAGCTGCTCCTCGCCGCCTTCCGGGAGCACGGGCCCGATCTCGGCGGCCTGGAGCTGGCGGCGGTGGGGCACCGCGTCGTCCACGGTGGCGCCCAGTTCAGCGCGCCGACGCGGATCGACGACGAGGTCGAGGCGACGATCGAGCGGCTCATCCCGCTCGCCCCCCTCCACAACCCGGCCAACCTCGAAGGCATCCGGGTCGCCCGCGCCCACTTCCCCGACGTGCCGCAGGTCGCCGTCTTCGACACGGCCTTCCACCAGACGCTTCCGCCGCACGCGTACACTTATGCCGTCAGCCGCGCCTGGCGGGACGAGCACCGGGTGCGCCGCTACGGCTTCCACGGCACCTCCCACGCCTACGTCTCCCGGCGGGCGGCCGAGCTGCTCGGCCTGCCGGTGGAGGCCGCCAACGTCATCGTGCTCCATCTCGGCAACGGCGCCAGCGCGACCGCGGTGGCAGGCGGGCGCAGCGTCGACACGTCGATGGGCCTGTCGCCGCTCGAGGGCCTGGTGATGGGGACCCGGCCGGGCGACCTCGACCCGTCGCTGCCGGCGCACCTGGCGCGAGCCGGCGTCTCGTTGGAGGAGTACGACCGCGCGCTCAACAAGGAGAGCGGTCTCAAGGGGCTGACCGGGAGCAACGACTTCCGCGAGCTCGAGGACCGGGTGGCCGCTGGCGACGCCGACGCGCGCCTCGCGTTCGACGTCGTGGCCCACCGCCTGCGCAAGTACATCGGGGCGTATGCCGCTGTGCTCGGTCGCGTCGATGCCGTGGCCTTCACCGCGGGCGTGGGTGAGCACAGCCCGATGCTCCGGGCGGCCGCACTCGACGGCCTCGGCGACCTGCTCGGCATCGAGGTCGACGCGGCCGCCAACGACGCCGCGACGTCCGGTGAGCACCGCATCTCCACCGCGTCGAGCCGGGTCGCCGTGCTCGTCCTCCCGACGCAGGAGGAGCTCGAGATCGCTCGCGAGGCTGCGGGGGTCGCCACTGGAGCATGATGGGGGCATGAGCGACCAGCACGGCACGGAGTACCGGACCGAGCACGACTCGATGGGCGAGGTGCAGGTCCCCGCAGCCGCTCTCTACGGCGCGCAGACGGCACGCGCTGTCGAGAACTTCCCGATCAGCGGTCAGCCGGTGCCGGCGGGTGTGGTCCACGCCCTCGCCCGGCTCAAGGCTGCGGCCGCCGAGGTGAACGCCGAGCTTGGCGTCCTCGACGCCGAGCGCGCTCGCGCGATCGCAGCTGCCGCCGAGGCGGTCGCCGCGGGACGGCACGACGACCACTTCCCCATCGACGTCTTCCAGACCGGTTCGGGGACGTCGACCAACATGAACGTCAACGAGGTCGTCGCGCGGCTGGCGAGCACCGCGGGTGGTGAGGGCGCGCTGGCGGTCCACCCCAACGACCACGTCAACTACGGACAGTCGAGCAATGACGCCTTCCCCTCCGCCCTGCGGATCGCCGCCACCCTCGCGGCCCGGGACGACCTCGTCCCTGCCCTGACCCACCTCGCGGCCGCCCTCGGCCGCAAGGAGGCGGAGTTCGCCGACGTCGTCAAGGCCGGCCGCACGCACCTCATGGACGCCGTGCCCGTGACCCTGGGACAGGAGTTCGGCGGCTACCGGCGCCAGGTCGAGCTCGGAACCGAGCGCGTCAGCCATGCGGCCGAGGCCACCGCGGAGCTGCCCCTCGGCGGCACCGCGGCCGGCACGGGCCTCAACGCTGCGCCCGGCTTCGCTGCGGCGGTCATCGACCGGCTGTCGACGGCCACCGGACACTCGTTCCGCGAGGCGGAGAACCACTTCGAGGCGCAGTCCGCCCAGGACGCCGTCGTCGAGCTGTCCGGCGCACTCAAGGTGGTGGCGGTCAGCCTGACCAAGATCTGCAACGACCTGCGGTGGATGTCCTCGGGTCCGCGCACCGGCCTCGGCGAGATCCACCTCCCCGACCTCCAGCCCGGGTCGAGCATCATGCCCGGCAAGGTCAACCCGGTCATCCCCGAGGCCACCCTGATGGCCTGCGCCCAGGTCATCGGCAACGACGTGACGATCACGACGGCCGGCGCGGCCGGCAACTTCGAGCTCAACGTCATGCTCCCGGTGCTGGCCAAGAACGTCCTCGAGTCGATCCGCCTGCTCGCGGCGACGAGCCGGCTGCTGGCCGACCGCTGCGTCGACGGGATCACCGCCGACGTGGAGCACGCGCGGACCCTCGCGGAGAGCTCACCGTCGATCGTGACGCCGCTCAACCGCTTCATCGGCTACGAGGCCGCAGCCGCCGTGGTGAAGCGGGCGGTCAAGGAGCGCAAGACGATTCGTGAGGTCGTGATCGAGGACGGGCACGTCCGGGAGGGTCGCTTGTCCGAGGCCCAGCTCGACGAGGCCCTCGACGTCCTCGCGATGACGCGGCCTCCGACCTCCTGACCACACCCATCGAAAGAGCACTTCGTACCTCATCGAAAGAGCACTTCGTACCCCTCATCGACGAGCACGTCATCCCTTGATCGAAAGAGCAGTTTGTTCCCCTCTCCTCCGCTCGGGACGTGCCGAGAGTGAGGGACGAACTGCTCTTTCGATCAGGGGCCGAGGACCCGGTCGAGGTACGGGTTGGCGAACCGCCGGTCGGGGTCGACCCGGTCACGGACGGTGCGGAACTCCTCGAAGCGGGGCAGGGCGGCACGGAAGAAGTCGGCGCCGCGCGAGTGCAGCTTGCCCCAGTGCGGGCGGCCGCCGTGGTCCATCGCGATCGCCTCGAACGCCCTGAAATAGGCGCCCTCGGCCTGCCGGTGGTATCGGTGGACGGCCACGTAGCAGCTCTCACGCTCGTAGGCGGTGGAGAGCCAGACGTCATCCGCCGCCGCCACCCGACACTCGACCGGGAAGGAGATCAGGTCGTCGTGGGTCTCGACCCAGGACCGGAGCTCACGCAGGACGTCACCGAGCACGTGCCGGGGGAAGGCCCACTCCGCCTCCATGAAGCGCACGTCGCGGTCGCTGATGAAGACCCGGTGCGAGGCGTCGACGTACTCACGCGCCGTCAGGGCCCGCGCCGCCACGGCGTTCACCGGCTTGGTGGTACGCGGCACCTTGGTGACGAATCGGTTGAGCAGCTCGTAGGCGCGGTTGCTCAGCAGCTCGTCGTCGACGTAGGCCCGCCAGCGGGACAGCGGCTGAGCAGTGGCTCCGGAACCGACCCGGTTGTTCCGCTTCGTGAGGGCCCGGTCCGTGTGGGGATACCAGTAGAACTCGAAATGGTCGTTGGCCTCGACCTCCTCGTCGAACGCCTCGAGCACGCCGGCGAGCGGTTCCGGCCGTTCGACTGCGTGCAGCAGAAAGGCAGGGACGACGGCGAGGGTCACCTCGGTGATGACCCCCAGTGCCCCGAGGCCGAGGCGGGCCGCCTGGAAGAGGTCCGGCTCCCGGTGGGGTCCGCAGTCGACGACGGACCCGTCGGCGAGGACGATACGCAGGCCCCGGACCCCGGCGGAGAGTCCCGTGAGGCGTAGGCCGGTGCCGTGCGTCCCCGTGCCGAGCGCGCCGGAGATCGTCTGGCGGTCGACGTCGCCGAGGTTGGGCAGGGCGAGGCCGAGCTGGGCGAGCTCGGCATTGAGGACGCGCAACGGGGTGCCTGCGCGGACGGTGGCCTCGCCCCGGGTCGCGTCGATCGTCGTGACTCCGGTGAGTCCACCGAGCCTCAGCTGAACGCCGTCGGTGACGGCCACGCCGGTGAACGAGTGGCCGGCACCGATCGCCTTGACGCGCAGACCTCGGTGGGCGGCGCGGACCACCTCCTCCGCCACCTCCTCCTCCGAGCGTGGGGTCGCGATCCGGCTCAGCAGGGTCGACTCGGTCCCGGCCCAGTTGGACCACTCGATGCCGCGGACGATCTCCTTCTCTGTGTCAGCCAAAGCTCTGTCCTTCCCCACGGTAGGTCGCGGCGTGGCCGACGACCTCGTCGCCGTCGACGAGCGCCAGGTGGGTGAACCGCTCAGCGAGCTCGCCCGCTTTGGCGTGGCGGAACCAGATCCGATCCCCGAGCTCGACCCGGGCCGCGGCCCGTCCACGGAGCGGCGTCTGGACCTCGCCGGCGCCCTCGGCGCGCAGCAGCTGCAGCCCCTGCTCCGGAAGCGGTTGGGGCAGGCGGGAGCCACCGACCGGTCCCGAGGCCACGTAGCCACCGGAGTACACCGTGACGACGTCGTCGGCCGGTCGCCGCACCACGGGGCATGCGAAGAAGGCTGCGGGCTCGAGGCCCAGGCCGTCGTAGCCGTCGAAGAGCGTCGGGGCATAGAGGCCGGAGCCGGCCGCCAGCTCCGTCAGCGCGGGGTCGAGACCGGTGACGTGAAGGCTCCCCGTGCCGCCGCCGTTGACGAACTCGACGTCGGCGAGCTGCCGGACCAGATCCGTGATCTCCGCGCGGCGTGGACTCAGCTGCGCGTCGGAGCGGGACTTCACCCGACGCACGACCGGCGAGGAGTCGGGCAGCCCGGCAATCTGCGCGTCGTAGAACATCAGGCCGACCACGGCGAGACCGTGCTCCTGCGCGCGGCGGACGACCGCCTCGACCTGCTCCGGCGCGCGCAGCGGCGAGCGACGAACCCCGAGGTGTGCGGGACCGACCCGGAGCGAGGCGTCGACATCGACCGCCACCCGCAGCCCGCGGGGGTCCCCGACTCCCTTGGCAATCAGGTCGACGCCTTCGACGCTGTCCACCATGACGCACACGGCGCCCCGCAGTCCGGGCTCCGAGGCGAGCTCCCCGAGGGCGAGGAGGTCCACGCTCGGATAGGCGACCAGCAGGTTGGTTAAGCCTTCACGGGCCCACCACAGGGCCTCGCGGAGGGAGTAGCACATGAGCCCCTCGAAACCCGGCACGCCCAGGGCCCGCTCGATGAGCGGCCGACTGCGTAGAGACTTCGTCGCCACGCGGATCGGCTTGCCGTTCGCCCGGGCTACGAGCGCCTCGGCGTTCCGGTCGAAGGCCCTCAGGTCGACCACTGCCAATGGGGCCGGCAGGCGGCGCGTCGCACGGGACAGCCGCTGGGCGACCGGTGCCTGCGCAGGGCGACGGCTCATGTCCGCACCCTAACCGAGGCTCAGCCCACGCGCTCCACGACGGAGAGAGCCAGAGTCTGGAGAGCAGTCTTTGCCGGAGTTTCCGGCAGCGGGTCGAGCAGCGCCTGGGCCTCCCTGGCCACCCCGTAGGTCTCCGCCCGGGCCGCCTCGAGGGCCGGGTGCTGCCGGAGCAGCGTGAGAGCCTCCGACACGGCTGCCTCGTCGCCGGACAGGTCTGAGTGCAGCAGCTCGAGCAGGCGCTCGTCCGCGGGGTCGGTCGACGCCTTGGCGCGCAGCACGGCGAGCGTGTCCACGCCTTCACGCAGATCGGTGCCGGGTGTCTTTCCGCTTGCCTCCGAGTCCGAGGCGATGTCGATGAGGTCGTCGGCGAGCTGGAAGGTCATGCCCACCTTCTCCCCGTAGGACCGCATCGTCTCGACGAGCTCCGGCGAGCCACCTGAGAACATCGCGCCGTAGCGGCAGGCCGTGGCTGTCAGGGATCCGGTCTTGTCGGCGAGCACCCCGAGGTAGTAGTCGATGGGGTCGACGTCCGGAGGACACGGACGGTCGTCCCGGATCTGGCCGGAACAGAGCCGGACGAACGTCTGGGCCTGGATCAGCACCGCCTCGGCACCGAGACCGGCGATGAGCTCAGAGGCCTTCCCGAACAGGAGGTCACCGACGAGGATCGCGGTCGAGTTGTCGTAGACGGCATTGGCGGACGGGACCCCCCGCCGCACCTCCGCCTCGTCCATGACGTCGTCGTGGTAGAGCGACGCGAGATGGGTCAGCTCCACCCCGGCGGCGGCCCGCACCACGTCGTCGGTCACGCCCTCCCCGAGCTCGGCCGAGAGGAGCGTCAGCAGCGGCCGGAACCGCTTGCCCCCCGCCTGGGCGAGGTGGGACGAGGCCGCCGCGATGAACGGGTCCTCGTGGTCGACGACCGTCCGCAGGAGGGCGTCGACCCGGGCGAGCCCGTCCTGCAGGTGGGCCATCAGCTCCGGCGTGGCGCCGGGGAGGCTGAGGACCGGCGGCGTGGAATGCGTCGTCATGGGCTTCCTGGATGTGGGGGTTCGGTGACCGCGGTCGGTCAGCGGACGAACTGGGAGGCCCGGTCGGCGAGGTCGAGCAGTGCCGAGGGAAGGACGCCGAGCGCCAACGTGATCATCGTGCCGACCGCAATGGCGAACGTCGTACCGACCGAGGGGGTCACCACGGCGACCGGGCCGGAGCCCACGGCTCCCGGGGTTCCGGTGGCGGTGGAGTCGCTGGGCGGGTCGCTGAAGAACATGAGGACGATGACGCGCGCGTAGACGAACACGGTGATCGCCGAGCACACGACACCGACGACGGCGAGCACGGTACCCGTCGCCCCGCCCGTCCCGATCGCGGCCGAGAACACCGCGAACTTCGACACGAAGCCCGACGTCAGCGGGATACCGGCGAACGCCAGCATGAGGAAGGCGAACGCCGCCGCGACGACCGGGTGTCGCTTGCCCAGTCCCGCCCACTGGGAGAGGTGCGTGGCCTCGGTGCCGTTCTGCCGCACCAGGTTGACGATCCCGAACGCTGCGATCGTCGCGAAACCATAGGCGACCAGGTAGAAGAGCACCGCGCTGATGCCCTTGCGGTCGAAGGCGAGGACGCCGACGAGGATGAACCCGGCGTGCGCGATCGAGGAGTAGGCAAGCAGCCGCTTGATGTCGGTCTGGGTGACCGACAGGACGGCGCCGACGACCATGGTGAGAAAGGCGATGATCACCACGGCGTTGGTCCACTCCCAGCGGGCCGTGTCGAGACCGACGTATGCCAGCCGGAGGATCGCACCGAACGCGGCAGCCTTGGTGGCTGCCGCCATGAAGCCGGTGACCGGCGTCGGGGCACCTTGGTAGACGTCCGGCGTCCACGCGTGGAACGGGACCGCGCCGACCTTGAACAAGAGCCCGACGAGGACGAGGAACGCACCGGGTACGAGAAGCCCGTTGAGCGCCAGAGGACCTGAGGCGATCGCTGCACTGATGTCGGCGAAGTACACCGACCCCGCGTAGCCGTAGAGCAGGGCTGTGCCGAAGAGGAAGAAGGCCGAGCTGAACGCCCCGAGGAGGAAGTACTTGAGCGAGGCCTCCTGGGAGAGCAGCCGACGCCGGCGGGCCAGCCCGGTGAGGATGTAGAGCGGGAGGGAGAGGACTTCGAGGGCGACGAACATCCCGATGAGGTCGTTGGCGGTCGGGAAGAGCATCATCCCGGCGACCGCGAACAGCGTCAGCGGGAACACCTCGGTCGTCACAGCTCCCGCCCGGGTGGCCGCGCTCTCCACGGTCGAACCGGGGGTCGAGGCGCCGCTCGGGGTGAACGCGTCGGGGCCGACGCCCCCCAGTCTCTCCGACATCGTCAGCACGCCCAGGACACCCATGAGGACGAGGGCACCCTGCATGAAGAGCGCCGGCCCGTCGACCGTCAGGGCGAAGAGGTGCCGGCCGCCATCGCCGGCGAGGCCCATCGTGTAGCCCTGGTGGTCGACGGCCACGACCACGGCGGCGAACGCAGCGAGCAGAGCGACGACGGCCAGGGTGGTCTGCACGACGTGCCGGCGCTCACGCGGGGCGAACGCCTCGATGAGCACTCCGATGATGGCCGCACCGAAGACGATGAGCAGCGGCAGGATGGCGAGATAGTCCACCTGGGCCGGCTCGAACGCCGTGGACACCATGGGGAAAGACGCGGACGGCGCCGTGAGCGCAGCGACGGCGGTCACTTCGAGCTCCCTTCAGCCGCGGTGCCTGCCGCGGGGGGTGACGTATCGGCGGTCGAGACGTGCGACAGCGACGTGTCGACGGCCGGGTTGATGACGTCCAGGGCGAGGTTCGGGTAGAAACCGAGGACGAGGAAGGCGGCGATGAGCGGGGCAGCCACGAGCTTCTCGCGCAGGGTCAGGTCGGCGATGACCGTGCCGCCCGAGGACCGCCGCCAGCGCTCGTCGACCGCAGCAGGGTCGACCGCCAGCGACTCCGGCTTCGGACCGGTCATGACCCGCTTGTACATCAGCAGCATGTAGAGGGCCGCGAGGATGATCCCGGCCGTGGCGAGCACGGCCGCCACCGGTTGCGTCGGGAAGGTGCCGACGTAGACGAGGAACTCCGAGACGAAGCTCGCCAGCCCGGGCAGTGCCAGGCCGGAGAGGCTGGCGACGAGGAAGATCCCCGCCAAGCCAGGCGTGACGCGCTGCCACCCGCCGTAGTCGGCGATCCGCTTGCTCCCACCGCGCCGGATCAGCATCGCGGCGAAGAGGAACAGCGCCGCGGTCGAGAAGCCGTGGTTGAGCATGTAGAGCGAAGACCCTGCGCCACCGACGTTCGTGAAGGCGAAGATCCCGAGCACGATGAAGCCGAAGTGGCTGACCGAGGTGTACGAGATCAGGCGCATCATGTCGGTCTGACCGATGGCGAGCAACGCTCCGTAGAGCACGGAGACCACGGCCAGCACGATGACGACGGGAGTCGCCCACTCGCTCGCCCCCGGGAAGAGCTGGAGGCAGAAGCGGATCATGCCGTAGGTGCCGACCTTGTCGAGGACCCCGACGAGAAGGGTCGCGGTGGCCGGTGTCGCCTCGGTCGCCGCGTCGGGCAGCCACGTGTGAACCGGCACCATGGGTGCCTTCACGGCGAAGGCGATGAAGAAGCCGACGAACAGCAGCCGCTCCGTCGTCGGGTCGAGCTCGAGCCCGGTGAGGTTCGAGATGAGGAACCCGTCCGCCCCGCCGGGACCCTGCAGGTACACGGCGATCACGGCGACGAGCATGATGAGCCCGCCCGCCAGGGAGAAGAGCAGGAACTTCATCGCTGCGTACTGCCGCCGCTGGCCACCGAAACGGCCGATGAGGAAGTACACGGGGATGAGCATCGCCTCGAAGAAGACGTAGAAGAGGAACACGTCCGTCGCGGCGAACACCCCGACCATGAACGTCTCGAGGGAGAGGATCAGCGCGAAGTAGGCCTTGACCCGCCGAGCTCCCCCGGCGTCCGACTCCTCCGGCACGTCGTGCCAGGCCGCGAGGAGACAGATCGGGGTGAGGACGAGCGCCATGAGGATGAGGACGAGCGCGATGCCGTCGACCCCCAGGGCGTAGCTGACGCCGAACTGTGGGATCCACGCGACCTGCTCACCGAGCTGGAACTGCTTCGGCGACGCACTGTCGTACTGGAGTGCGGCCGCGATCCCGACGACGAGCGTGAGCAGCGAGGTGCCGAGCGCGATGCGCTTCGCAGTCTCGACGGTCCCCGGCGCGAAGGCCACGACCAGCGACCCGATGAGGGGCAGGAGGACGAGGATGGTCAGCCACGGGATGCTGGACATCGCAGTGGTTTCGTTCATCAGGAGATCACCCACAGTGCACCGAGGATGGCGACGACACCGGTGAGCATCGTCAGGGCATAGGAGCGCGCGAAGCCGTTCTGGATCCTGCGCAGGCGCGACGACGTGCCGCCGACCAGCGCGGCGAGTCCTCCGGCACCCCCGTCGACGCCCTTGCCGTCCACGAAGACGAGCGAGCGGGTCAGGTGGATACCGGGCCGCATGAGGAGGGCCTCGTTGACCTGGTCCTGGTAGAGGTCGTTCCGAGCGGCCTGCGTCAGCAGGTTGCCGGCTGGGGCGATGACCGGGACGTCGTCACGCCAGTACTGCATCCAGGCCAGGGCGACACCGCCCGCGACGAGGAGCAGGGTGAGGACCATGATGACGGGCACCGCGAGCACCGGGTGCTCCTCACCGTGCGCACCGGTCACCGGCTCGAGCCAGGTGCTGAACATCCCGGTCGGGCCGATGATCAGGCCGAGGAAGGCCGAGCCGACCGCGAGCACCATCATCGGAACGGTCATGAGCAGGCCGGACTCGTGTGGATGCACGTCGTCGGTCCAGCGCTTCTTGCCGTGGAAGGTCAGGAAGAAGAGGCGGGACATGTAGAAGGCCGTGATGCCGGCCCCGATGAGCGCCGCGCCACCGAAGACCCACGGTCGCCAGCCCTCACCGATGAAGGCGGCCTCGATGATCTTGTCCTTCGACCAGAAGCCGGAGAACGGCGGCACCCCGATGATGGCGAGCCACCCGAGGGCGAAGGTCGCCCAGGTGACCTTCATGAGGCCCGACAACCCGCCGAAGCGCCGCATGTTGACCTGGTCGTTCATGCCGTGCATGACCGAGCCGGCACCGAGGAACATCCCGGCCTTGAAGAAGCCGTGCGTCAGCAGGTGGAAGATCGCGAAGGCGTAGCCGACCGGTCCCAGCCCCGCAGCGAGCATCATGTAGCCGATCTGCGACATGGTCGAGGCGGCCAGCGCCTTCTTGATGTCGTCCTTGGCCGTACCGACGATCGCTCCGAAGAGGAGGGTGATCGCACCCACGACGACGACGGCGAGCTGCGCATTGGGCGACGCCTCGAAGATCGGCCCGGACCGGACGACCAGGTAGACGCCCGCGGTGACCATGGTCGCCGCGTGGATCAGGGCGGACACCGGAGTCGGGCCGGCCATGGCGTCGCCGAGCCAGCTCTGCAGTGGGAACTGTGCCGACTTGCCCGTCGCCCCGAGCAGGAGCATGAGCCCGAGGGCCGTCATGAAGCCTTGGTTGGCCTCGTTCCCGGCCGCCCCGAGGACGGTGCTGAAGTCGACCGCCCCGAACTGGAAGAACATGATCATCACGGCGACGGAGAGCCCGAAGTCACCGACCCGGTTCGCGACGAAGGCCTTGTTGGCCGCGGTCGCGTAGGCAGGGTTCCAGTTCCAGAAACCGATCAGCAGGTAGGACGCGAGCCCGACGCCCTCCCAGCCGACGTAGAGGAGGAGGTAGTTGTCGGCGAGGACGAGCAGGAGCATCGCCGCGACGAAGAGGTTGAGGTAGGCGAAGAAGCGCCGCTTGTCGGGGTCGTGCTCCATGTAGCCCAGGGAGTACACGTGGATGAGCGAGCCGACGAAGGTGATGAGCAGCACGAACGCGATGGACAGCTGGTCCACGAGCAGCGACGCGTCGACGGAGAACGACCCTGCCGTGACGAAGTCGAAGAGCGGCACCGACGCGTGCCGTTCCTCCGCGTCCTGCCCGAGCATCTGGATGAGGACGAGCGCCCCGACGAGGAACGAGCCCCACGACAGGGCCGTCGCGAGGAGCGGACCGAAGCTGTTGGTGCGGCGCCCGCCGAGCAGGAGCACCGCTGCGCCCAGGAGCGGCAGCGCGATGAGCAGCCACGCCACCGAGGTGATCCCGCTGGCCGCGTGCGCCTCGCCGGATTGCGCCGCCAGTCCAGCGGCGTAGCTGCCCGGGGCGGCGAGAAGGTTTCCCATGCCAAGTGACATCGAGTGAGGCTCCCTTACAGCTTCAGCAGGTTGGCGTCGTCGACGGAAGCCGACCGGCGGGCGCGGAAGATCGCCATGATGATGGCCAGCCCGACGACGACCTCAGCCGCGGCGACGACCATGACGAAGAGGGCCATGACCTGCCCGTCGAGGCCGCCGTGGATCCGCGAGAACGTCACCAGGGCAAGGTTGGTCGCGTTGAGCATCAGCTCGACGCCCATGAACACGATGATCGCGTTGCGCCGCATCAGCACGGTGGCCGTGCCGATGGAGAAGAGCACGATCGAGAGGTAGATGTAGTTCAACGGGCTCACTGGTCCACGTCCTTCTCAGCGATCGCGGTGTCCGTGGACTGCTCCGTGCTGGTCCCCGCACTGGTCCCCGCACTGGTCCCCGCACTGGTCCCGGAGGTGGTGGCCCCGGTCGTGGTGCCCCGCGCCGTGGACTCCTCGCCGCGGATCGAGCGACGGAGGTGGCGCTCGACGTCGAGGAACTCGTCGGGCCGGGCGACCTGCTCACGGGCCACGAGCACCCGGGACACCGACTTCTCGCTGGGCGTCCCGTCGGGCAGCAGCGCCGGCGTGTCGACCGCGTTGTGGCGGGCGTAGACGCCCGGCGCCGGGAGCCCGGCGACGAACTCGTTGTCGCGGACCCGTCTGGCCGCCCACTCGGCCTGGGTGAGCTTGGGGGCGATGCGCTCGCGGTGCGCGAGAACCATCGCGGCCAGAGCCGCGGTGATGAGCAGGGCCGAGGTCACCTCGAAGATCCAGACGTACTGGCCGAAGATGAGCTCGGCCATCCCGGTGATGTTGCCGGTCTGGGCATTGCTCGCCTCGAGCTTGTCGATCCCGGACTGCACCGTCGCCTCGTCGAAGGAGGCCGATCCGATCGTCGACGAGAGGAGGCCGATCAGGCCGACCGCGAGGATGATGGAGAGCCACCGGTGCCCCTTGATCGTCTCGACGAGCGAGTCGGACGAGTCGACCCCGACGAGCATGATCACGAAGAGGAAGAGCATCATCACGGCGCCCGTGTAGACGAACACCTGGACGACGCCGAGGAAGTCGGCCTTCTGCATCAGGTAGAAGACACCGAGGATCGTCATGGTGATGGCCATGCCGATGGCCGCGTGGACCGCCTTGCGTGCGAACACGAGCGCGAGCGCTGCGGCCACGGCGAGGGGTGCCAGCACCCAGAAGAATGCGGATTCAGTGCCGGAGGTCACGGGTTCGCCCCTTCCCGGGTCTGCGCAGCGGTCGGCGCAGTGGTGTGGACCACGTCGTGCTCGCCCGGCACGCTCGCGGCGATGTTGCCCGGCTCGTCGTGGGCCAGCGGGCTCTCGTCCACGACGACCCGTTCGTCGCGAGCGGCGACGTGGTCGCGCTGGGCGGCGGTCGGGCCGGTGACCTTGCCCTGGTAGTAGTCGCGCTCCTCCATGCCGTCGGCCATCGGGAAGGGCGGCGGGAGCATGCCCTCGTGGAGCGGCGCGAGCAGCTGGTCCTTGGTGAAGATCAGCTTGCCGCGGTCGTTGTCGGCGAGCTCGTAGAAGTTGGTCATCGTCAGGGCCCGCGTCGGGCAGGCCTCGATGCAGAGCCCGCAGAAGATGCACCGCAGGTAGTTGATCTGGTAGACGCGGCCGTAGCGCTCGCCCGGGCTGAACCGGCCCTTGCCGCCCTGCTCGAGGGGGGTGTCGTCGTTGTCGGCACCTTCGACCAGGATCGCGTCGGCCGGGCAGGCCCAGGCGCACAGCTCGCACCCGACGCACTTCTCGAGTCCGTCCGCGTGACGGTTGAGCTGGTGGCGGCCGTGGAACCGTGGCTGGGTCGGACGGGGCTTCTCGGGGTACTCCTCCGTCGCCACCTTCCGGAACATCGTCGAGAAGGACACGCCGAACCCCGCGACGGGCGCGAACATCTCGGCGAGGGCGCTCTTGCGCTTCCTGCCGTGGTCCTTGCTGACGCTCTCGTCAGCCATGGGTGTCCTCCTTGCCGGCGATGCCGTCGGTGGTGCTGGGAGCGGTGGGGTCGGTGGCGCTGCCCTGCACCGTGGCGCCCGTGCCGCCGGCTGGGCCGGCGAGCACGCGGTCGGCTCGGGCTGGCTCGCGCAGGCGCTGACCCGGCAGCGGCGGCACGGGGTAGCCGTCAGCGAAGGGGTCGATCTCCTCGGGCGGCGCCGTGTCGAGGGCAGCCCGCTTCGCATCGGCCCGGTCGCCCCAGACCCACGTGACGACGAGGGCGAGGACGGCGACGACGCTGATCAGGATGAGCGTCGCCCGGTTGAACACGAGACCGGCGATCGTGACGCTGTCGTCCCCGAGGAAGCCGAGCTGTGCGCCGCGGATGAACGCGACGGCGACGACCCAGGCCAGGGTGATCGGGATGAGGAACTTCCAGCCGAAGCGCATGAACTGGTCGTACCGGACACGGGGCAGCGTGCCGCGCAGCCAGACGAAGAACCACATGAAGAGCCACATCTTCACCGTGAACCACAGCAGGCCCCACCAGCCGCCGGCGAACATCCCGTCGCCGATCATCGAGATGAGCGGCGGCGCCGCGGGACCACCGAGGAACATCGTCGTGGCCAGCGCGGAGACGGTGAACATGTTGATGTACTCACCGAGGTAGAACATCGCGAAGGTCATCGCGGAGTACTCGGTGTGGAAGCCGCCGACGATCTCGCCTTCGCCCTCGGCCAGGTCGAAGGGGAGGCGATTGGTCTCACCGACCATGGTGATGACGTAGACGACGAAGCTGAAGAAAGCCGGCAGGACGTACCAGAGCGAGCTCTGGGAGGCGACGATCTGCGAGGTCGACATCGAGCCGCTGTAGAGGAAGACCGCGACGAGCGAGAGCCCCATGGCGATCTCGTACGAGATGACCTGGGCGGTGGAGCGCAGGCCGCCGAGGAGCGGGTAGGTCGAGCCGGAGCTCCACCCCGCGAGGACGATGCCGTAGACGCCGACGGAGGCGACGGCGAGCACGAGCAGCACCGCCACCGGCACGTCGGTCAGCTGCAGTGGGGTCTCGTGGCCGAAGAGCGAGACGACGCCGCCGAGCGGGATGATCGAGAACGACACGAAGGCCATCGTCGCCGTGATCAGGGCGGCAGCCCGGTAGATCACCTTCTCGGCGTTGGCCGGCGCGATGTCCTCCTTGAGCATCGACTTCAGGCCGTCGGCGAGCGTCTGGAGCAGACCGAAGGGGCCGTTGCGGTTGGGGCCCGGCCGCTGCTGCATCCGGCCGATGATGCGCCGCTCGAACCAGATGACGATCAGCGTGGAGATCAGCAGGTAGACGAAGATCAGCACCGCCTTGATCAGCGACAACCAGAGCGGGGTGTCGCTGAAGTCGGCCAACGGGTTCTCCGTCGCCGGCGGCGCCGAGACGAGGCCGTATGCCGCTGGGCTGAGTGTCATGCGACACCGTCCTTTGCGAGGTTGGCGGAGTCAGTGGCTGCGTCGCCCGCGGTCACGGAGACCCGACGGCCGGAGTCGGAGCCGAGCCCGGCACGGACCGAGACACCCAGGGAGCTCGTGGGAAGCCACACGACGCCGTCGACCATGCCTGCGGTGACGAGCGCCGGCACGGTCACACTGCCGCGGGGGCCGGTCACGGTGACGCTGCCGCCGTCCGGCACGCCGAGCCGCTCGGCCGATCCGGGCGACAGTCGGGCGGCCGGAGCCGGCGCCGTCCCGGCGAGGAAGGGCTCGCCGTCCTGCATCCGGCCGCGGTCGAGCAGGGTCGGCCAGGTGGCCAGGACGTAGTCGCCCAGCCCGTCACCGACCACGGGTGCCGTGGCGGCCTGCCCGGAGGCGGACACGCCCCGTGCCCCGGACCAGGGCCCGAGCGCCTCGAACTGCGCGTGGACCTGGTCCTTGGTGCGGGTTGCCAGGAAGTGGCCGAGCTCTCCGGCCAGCATGTCGAGGGCGCGGTGGTCGCTGACGTGGTTGGTGGTCAGGGCCTTCTCGAAGGAGCGGACCCGGCCTTCCCAGTTGACGTAGGAACCCTCCTTCTCGGCCTGGGCGGCCACGGGGAGGACGACGTCGGCGAGCTGGGTGACGGCCGACTCGCGGATCTCCAAGGAGATGACGAAGGCCTTCTCGAGGGCGTTGCGGGTATCCGCGAGGCCGAGGTCGGCCGGGTCGACGCCGCCGAGGACCAGGGCGTCCAGGTCCCCGGACGCGGCGGCGGCGATGATGCCGGCGGTGTCGCGGGCCGGAGCGTCCGGCAGCGAGCCGACGTCCCAGGCCGCGGCCACCTCGCGCCGGGCGGCAGCGTCGGTCGTCGGGCGGCCCCCCGGGAGGAGCGCGCCGAGCGCACCGGCCTCCAGGGCTCCGCGCTCACCGGCGCGCCGCGGGACCCAGGCGAGCCGGGCGCCGGTCTCGGCCGCGAGCTGGGCCACCGCGGCGAGGGCGCCGGGCGAGGTCGCCGCCCGCTCGCCGACGAGGATGATCCCGCCCTGAGCGAGCCCGTCCCGGGCGGCGCTGCCGACGTCACCGGCGCGCAGGTCGCGCAGGGTCGCGGCCTCCTGGCCGGGCACCGTCGGGATGAGGGTGCCACCCACCTTGGCGAGCCCGCGGGTGGGAACGGGCCCAGCGGCATACACCTTGGTCTTGTTGCGGCGGAACGCCTTGCGCAGCCGCAGGAAGACGATCGGGCTCTCGTCCTCGGGCTCGAACCCGACGAGGAGGACCGTGCCGGCCTTCTCGAGGTCGGCGTAGGTCACCGAGCCGCCGTCCGGCCCCGTCGCGGCGACGTGCTCCGCGAGGAACGCGACCTCCTCGGCCGAGTGCGGCCGCGAGCGGAAGTCGATGTCGTTGGTGCCGAGGGCGACCCGGGCGAACTTGCCGTAGGCGTAGGCGTCCTCGGTCGACACCCGACCGCCCACGAGCACACCGGCCCTGGCTCCGGCGAGACCGGCGGCAGCCGCAGCGAGGGCCTCCGGCCAACCGACCGCCTTGAGCTCACCGTTCGGCTGGCGCACCATCGGGAACTCGATGCGGTCGGGCTGCGTGGCGTAGGTGAAGGCCCAGCGGCCCTTGTCGCAGTTCCACTCCTCGTTGACCTCGGGGTCGCGCAGCGCCATCCGGCGCAGGACGACGCCCCGTCGATGGTCGGTGCGGATCGCGCACCCGCTCGCGCAGTGCTCGCAGACGGACGGCGTCGACACGAGGTCAAACGGCCGGCTCCGGAACCGGTAGGCGGCGCCGGTCAGCGCTCCGACCGGGCAGATCTGGACCGTGTTGCCGGAGAAGTAGCTCTCGAACGGCTGCTCCTCGTAGATGCCGACCTGCTGGAGGGCGCCGCGCTCGACCAGGGCGATGAACGGGTCGCCGGCGATCTGGTCGGAGAAGCGGGTGCAGCGGGCGCAGAGGACGCACCGCTCGCGGTCGAGGAGGACCTGCGACGAGATGTTGATGGGCTTCGGGTAGGTCCGCTTGACGTCCTCGAAGCGGGACACCGCCCGGCCGTTGCTCATCGCCTGGTTCTGCAGGGGGCACTCGCCGCCCTTGTCGCAGACCGGGCAGTCGAGCGGGTGGTTGATGAGGAGCAGCTCCATGACGCCCTGCTGCGCCTTGTCGGCCACGGGCGAGCTGTGCTGGGTGTTGACGACCATCCCCGGGGAGACCGTCATGGTGCACGAGGCCTGCGGCTTCGGCATGGCCCGCGGCACCCCCTCCTTGTCGGGAAGGGCGACGTCGACGAGGCACTGCCGGCAGGCGCCGACCGGCTCGAGGAGCGGGTGGTCGCAGAAGCGCGGGATCTCGATGCCGATCGTCTCGGCGGCCCGGATGACGAGGGTTCCCTTGGGGACGCTGACGTCGACTCCGTCGATCGTCAGGCCCACGAGGTCGGGGTTGGCCGGACCTCCCGCGGCCGCCCCCGACGAGGAAGCAGCGGACGAGGCGGCACTGGTCGAGGTGGCGGTCATGCGGTCACCATCCCGCTGGACTCCTTGGTCTGGACGTCGAAGAGGACCGACCTCCCCGGCGGGAAGAGCTCGTGGGCCGGCGTGTGCATGCCTGCCTCGAACTCCTCGCGGAAGTACTTGACGGCCGAGGTGATCGGGCTCGTCGCCGCGTCACCGAGGGCGCAGAAGCTGCGGCCGAGGATGTTGTCGCAGATGTCGACGAGCTTGTCGATGTCGTCCTGCGTCCCCTTGCCGTTCTCGATGCGGTTCATGATCTGGCGCAGCCACCACGTGCCCTCACGGCACGGCGTGCACTTCCCGCAGGACTCGTGGGCGTAGAAGTCGGTCCAGCGCGACACCGCGCGGACGACGGACACGGTCTCGTCGAAGACCTGCAGGGCCCGGGTGCCGAGCATCGAACCGGCTGCGGCGACCGAGTCGAAGTCGAGCGGCACGTCGAGGTGCTCCTCGGTGAAGATCGGCGTCGACGAGCCACCCGGCGTCCAGAACTTCAGCCGGTGCCCCTGGCGCATCCCACCGGCCAGCTCGATCAGCTCGCGCATCGTGATGCCGAGCGGCGCCTCGAACTGACCGGGGTGGGTAACGTGGCCGGAGAGGCTGAAGATGCCGAAGCCGGTGGACTTCTCGGTGCCCATGCCCTTGAACCAGTCCGGACCGCGCAGGATGATCCCCGGCACGGAGGCGATGGACTCGACGTTGTTGACGGAGGTCGGCCGGGCGTAGAGGCCGGCGGCCCCGGGGAACGGCGGCTTGAGCCGCGGCTGGCCCCGTCGGCCCTCGAGGGAGTCGAGCAGGGCCGTCTCCTCACCACAGATGTAGGCGCCCGCGCCGGCGTGGACGGTGATGTTCACCTTGACGCCCTTGCCTCCGACGTCGTCACCGAGGTAGCCGGCCGCGCGGGCCTCCTCGACGGCTCGCAGCAGGCGACGGTAGACGTGGACGACCTCGCCGCGCAGGTAGATGAAGGCGTGCTCGCACCCGATCGCGTAGGAGCTGATGATGGCCCCCTCGATCAGCGCGTGCGGGTTGGCCATCATGAGCGGGATGTCCTTGCAGGTGCCCGGCTCGGACTCGTCGGCGTTGACGACGAGGTAGCGGGGCCCGCCGTCGGGCGGGCTCATGAACGACCACTTCAGACCCGTCGGGAACCCGGCCCCGCCGCGCCCCCGGATGCTCGAGTCCTTGACCGCTCCGAGGACGTCGGCGGGCGCCATGTCGAGGGCCTTGCGCAGCGCGCGGTAGCCGTCGTTGCGCTCGTAGGTGGCGAGGGTCCAGGACTCGGGCGCGTCCCAGAACTTCGTGAGGATCGGAGTCAGCGTGTCAGTCACTTCGAGCCGTCCTTGCCATCCGTCGGAGTGTCGCCGGACGAGTCGCTCTCGTCGCCGGGGGCCGTCCAGCCGTGCTCCTTGGCGATGCGCAGACCGAGCAGGGAGGCCGGTCCGGCGCCGGGCCCCTGGTCGGCGAGACCGTCGTGGAAGCCGGCGAGGACGCGGGAGACCTGCTTGAAGGTGCAGACCCGGTCGGGCCCGCGGGTCGGGCGAACGTCCTTGCCCTCGCGGAGGTCGTCGACGAGCTGGACCGTGCTGTCCGGGGTCTGGTTGTCGAAGAACTCCCAGTTGGTCATGACGACCGGGGCGTAGTCGCACGCCGCGTTGCACTCGATCCGCTCGAGCGTGATCTTGCCGTCCGCGGTCGTCTCGTCGTGCCCGATCCCGAGGTGCTCGGCGACGGTGTCGAAGATCTGGTCGCCGCCCATGACGGCGCAGAGGGTGTTCGTGCACACGCCGACGGTGTACTCGCCGTTGGGGTGGCGCTTGAACTGCGTGTAGAACGTGGCGACGCCGCTGACCTCGGCCTCGGTGAGGTCGAGCAGCTCCGCACAGAGCGAGACCCCCCGGCCGGTGACGTAGCCGTCGACCGACTGGACGAGGTGCAGCAGCGGCAGGAGCGCGGAGCGCTTCTGCGGGTAGCGGGCGATGACCTCGGCCGCGTCGACCCGCAGCTGCTCGAGCACCTCCGGGGCGTAGGGCTCCTTGGACTCCGGCCGCAGGTGCAGGTGCCCCGAGGCGTGGGAGGTGTCGTTGCCGCTCATGCGTTGTCCTTTCGCGCGATGGCGAGCGTCCCGGTCCGCGCGCTCTGGCGCTCGCTGCGAGCCTCACAGCCTGCCGTGCTCATCGGTCCACTCCCCCCATCACGGGGTCGATCGAGGCCACGGCGACGATGACGTCGCCGAGCTGGCCGCCCTCGCACAGCGCCGCGACCGCCTGCAGGTTGTTGAAGCTCGGGTCCCGGAAGTGGGCCCGGTAGGGGCGGGTGCCGCCGTCGGAGACGAGGTGGCACCCCAGCTCGCCCTTGGCGGACTCGACCGCGACGTAGGCCTGGCCCGGCGGAACCCGGAAGCCCTCGGTCACCAGCTTGAAGTGGTGGATCAGCGACTCCATCGAGGTGCCCATGATCTCGCGGATGTGGTCGAGGCTGTTGCCGAGGCCGTCGCCGCCGAGGGCCAGCTGCGCCGGCCAGGCGATCTTCTTGTCCGCGACCATGACGGCGCCCTGGCTGCCCTCGGTCGCCTGGAGCCGGTCGGTGCACTGCTCGACGATCCGGAGCGACTCGTACATCTCGTCCAGACGGATGCGCATGCGCCCGTAGGAGTCCGAGCTGGTCCTGGTGATGACGTCGAAGTCGTAGGTCTCGTAGCCGCAGTAGGGCGCGGACTTGCGCAGGTCGTGCGGCAGGCCGGTCGACCGGAGCATGGGCCCGGTGACGCCGAGCGCCATGCACGCGGCCAGGCTGAGGACGCCGACGTCGACCATGCGGCCCTTGACGATCGGGTTCTCGTTGACGAGCGCCTCGAGCTCGCCGATGCCGCGGCGCAGCTCCGGCACCATCTCGCGCAGTGCGTCGATGGCGCCCGGGGGCAGGTCCTGAGCGACGCCGCCGGGACGGATGTACGCGTTGTTCATCCGCAGACCGGTGACCATCTCGAAGATGCGCAGGATCCGCTCGCGCTCCCGGAAGCCGACGGTCATGACCGTCGTCGCACCCATCTCCATGCCGCCGGTGCCGATGCAGACCAGGTGAGAGCTGATGCGGGTCAGCTCCATCATCAGGACCCGCAGCACGCTGGCCCGCTCGGGGATGTCGTCGGTGATCCCGAGGAGCTTCTCGATGGCGAGGCAGTAGGCCGTCTCCTGGAACATCGGCGTCAGGTAGTCCATCCGCGTGCAGAACGTGACGCCCTGCACCCAGGTGCGGTACTCCATGTTCTTCTCGATGCCGGTGTGGAGGTAGCCGACCCCGGCCCGGGCCTCGGTGACGGTCTCGCCGTCGAGCTCGAGGATGAGCCGGAGAACCCCGTGGGTCGAGGGGTGCTGCGGACCCATGTTGACGACGATCCGCTCCTCGTGGAGGGCGGTGGCCTCGTCGACGAGGTCGTCCCAGTCACCGCCCCCGGCGTTGAAGACCGGGGCGTCGCCGGCGGCGGCCTCGTCGGCCGACGTCGTGGCGTAGGGGTCGCCCCCGAGTCGGGGGTCGAGCCCCGGGCTCGTGCCGTGGACCGTCTCGTCGTCCCCGGTGTGGGTGTGGGTGTGGGTGCTCATCAGTTGTACGACCTCCGCTGGTCCGGCGGGGGGACCGTCGCGCCCTTGTACTCGACGGGGATGCCGCCGAGGGGATAGTCCTTGCGCTGGGGGTGGCCCGGCCAGTCGTCGGGCATGAGGACCCGCGTCAGGGCCGGGTGACCGTCGAACTCGATCCCGAACATGTCCCACGTCTCGCGCTCGTGCCAGTCGTTGGCCGGGTAGACCTCGACGATCGAGGGGATGTGGCGGTCCTCCTCGGGGCAGGACACCTCGACGCGGATGCGCCGGCTCCCGTGCGTGATCGACAGGAAGTGGTAGACGGCGTGGAGCTCCTCGCCGACCCGGTCCGGGTAGTGGACGCCGGACACCCCGGTGCAGATCTCGAACCGGAGGGCGGGGTCGTCGCGCAGCGCCCGCGCCACGGCCACCAGGTGCTCGCGGTGGACGTTGATCGTCATCTCGCCGCGGTCGATGACGACCGCCGCGACCGCTTCGCCGAACGAGGCGCTCCCACCGACGAGGGCCCGCTCGAGCGCGTCGGCGACCTCGTCGAAGAAGCTGCCGTAGGGACGCGACGTCTCCCCCGCGACGAGCACGGGTCGACGGAGCAGGCCGTAGCCGGAGGTGTCCCCGCCCTGCTTCGCCCCGAACATGCCCTGCCGGTAGCCGACGACCTTCGGCGTCGTCTCGCCCGGCTCGACATCGGCGCCGGCGCCCTGCACCAGCTCGATCTCGCCGGGGGTCAGGCCACTCTCCTGCGTCTTCTCGAGGCCCTTCGCCACATCGGGCTTGCCCGCGTCGCTCGTCGGTGCGTCGTTCTTCACCACGTCGTCGCTCATGCGAGCAGCCCCTTCATCTGGTGGGTGGGCGTCGCCTGCAGGGCGGCCTCCTCAGCGGCGCGGGCAGCGGCCACGCGGTTGACGCCGAGCGGCGTGCTCTGGACCTGCTTGTGCAGCTCGATGATCGCGTTGAGCAGCATCTGCGGGCGGGGCGGGCAGCCGGGCAGGTAGATGTCGACCGGGATGATGTGGTCGACGCCCTGGACGATGGCGTAGTTGTTGAACATCCCACCGGAGCTCGCGCAGACGCCCATCGAGATGACCCACTTCGGGTTGGGCATCTGGTCGTAGACCTGGCGCACGACGGGCGCCATCTTCTGGCTGACGCGACCGGCGACGATCATCAGGTCGGCCTGCCGCGGGGTGGCCGAGAACCGCTCCATGCCGAACCGGGCGATGTCATAGTCCGGTGTGCCGACGGCCATCATCTCGATCGCGCAGCAGGCGAGGCCGAAGGTCACCGGCCACATCGACGCCTTGCGCATGTAGCCGGCGAGCCCTTCGACGGTCGAGAGCAGGAATCCGGCTGGCAGCTTCTCTTCGATTCCCATGGTTTCTCCTAAGTCCTTCGTGCTCGCTCTGGCGCGGCCAGGTCCACTCGGTGCTCCACTTGGTGCTCCACTCTGCGGCCCACCGACTCGCTCAGTCCCACTCGAGGCCACCGCGGCGCCACACGTACGCGTACGCGACGAACACGGTGAGGATGAACAGGACCATCTCGACCAGGGCGAACAGGCCGAGCCGGTTGAACGCGACGGCGAAGGGATAGAGGAAGACCGACTCGATGTCGAAGATGATGAAGAGCATCGCCGTCAGGTAGTACTTGATCGGCACGCGCCCGCCGCCGGCGGGGTGGGGTGACGGCTGGATCCCGCACTCGTACGCCTCGAGCTTGGCCCGGTTGTAGCGTTTCGGCCCGACGACGAGCGAGGCGCCCACGGACAACGCAGCGAAGGCGAAGCCGAGCCCCAGCATGAACAGGATCGGGACGTACGGGTTCATCCTCGGTCACATGCCTTTCGATCGTGGCAGCGGTGGCGGTCGCGGCCACCGTGCCTGACAGTGCTCGGCGCACCCATCCTAGGGGGGTCCGAGTCGATTGTGCCCGGGGTCACAAGGTCCACCCCACCCGGGGGCGAGCGGCGGCCCGGGAAGCCGGCCCAGCGGCATACGACGGGGCTCGGGTCATGCGTCCGGCGCGATCTTCGACAGGGCGTTGATGATGCGGTCGCTCGCACCCTTGCCACCGGGTTCGGCCAGGTTGGCCATGATCTTCAGGAGGAACTTCATCAGCGTCGTGCGCGGCAGGCCGTACTTCGTCGCGAGCCGCATCACCTCGGGGTTGCCGATGATCGTCGCGAAGTGCCGGCCGAGGGTGTAGTAGCCGCCGAGGTCCTGCTTCATCCGCGTGTTGTACGACTGGAGCACGCGCTCCCGGCTCGCGGCGTCGGCGCGGGCGAAGGCGTGCGCGGCCACCTCGGCCGCGGTCCGCCCGGACTCCATGGCTTAGGCGATGCCCTCGCCGTTGAACGGGTTGACCATCCCGCCGGAGTCGCCGACGAGCAGCAGCCCGTCGGCGTAGTGCGGCTGCCGGTTGAAGCCCATCGGCAGCGCGGCCCCACGGATCGGCTGCGTCATCGTCTCGTCGTTGTAGGTCCACTCCTCGGGCATCGTCGCCACCCAGCGACGCATGACGTCCTTGTAGTCGACGTTGCCGAAGGCCTTGGACGTGTTGAGGATGCCGAGGCCGACGTTGCTCGTGCCGTCGCCGACGCCGAAGATCCAGCCATAGCCGGGCAGCAGGACGTCCTTGCCGGACGGGTCCTTGGCCCACAGCTCGAGCCAGGACTCGAGGTAGTCGTCGTTGGTGCGCGGGCTCGTGTAGTAGGTGCGGACGGCCACGCCCATCGGGCGGTCGTCGCGCTTCTCGCGGCCCATCGCGAGGGAGAGGCGGCTGGAGTTGCCGTCTGCGGCGATGACGAGCGGCGCGCGGTACTCGTGGGTCTCCCCCGTCGCGCGCCCGCTCTCGTCGACGGACTTCGCGGTGACGCCGACGATCGCGCCGCGGGCGTCGGTGATCGGGGCGGAGACGTTGCAGCCCTGGACCAGGCGGGCGCCGTTCTTGACGGCGTGCTGGGCGAGGATGTCGTCGAAGTCCATCCGGGTGCGGACGAGACCATAGGGCGGGAACGCGGAGCTCTCCGGCCAGTCGAGCTGGAGTCGCATGCCGGCACCGATGATGCGCAGCCCCTTGTTGCGGATCCAGCCGTCCGACTCGGGGGTCGGGATGCCCAGGTTGACCAGCTCACGGACCGCCCGGGGGGTCAGTCCGTCGCCGCAGACCTTCTCGCGGGGGAAGTACGTCTTCTCGAGGAGGAGCACGTCGATGCCCGCCATCGCGAGGTAGGCGGCGGTGGCAGATCCTCCGGGACCGGCTCCGACGACGATGACGTCAGCCGTGTCGACATTCGTAGTGCTCATGGCTCCCTGCAGGTTCCGAATGCTTGCGCGCGCTGCTTGTGAATCAGTTCACGAACTCCGGATCACCCTACTCCGGACCGCTCGACGTTGTCAGATAAGGCATCCCTAACTAACGCTTCACCGCGGTGTGGAGGGCGACGATGCCACCGGTGAGGTTCTGCCAGCCGACACTCGACCACCCGGCCTGCTCGATGCGGCGGGCGAGCTCGCCCTGCGGCGGCCAGTCCCGGATCGACTCGGCGAGGTAGACGTAGGACTCGGCATTGCTCCCGGTGCGACGGGCGATCGCCGGCAGCAGCCGCAGGACGACGTTGCCGTAGGCGCCCCGGACCACCCGGTTGACCGGCTGGCTGAACTCGCAGACGACGAGGCGGCCGCCCGGCTTCGCGACCCGGAGGAACTCCCGGAGCGCCGCGTCGGTGTCCGAGACGTTGCGCAGCCCGTAGCTCATCGTCACGACGTCGAAGCTCGCATCGGCGAACGGCAGGCTCATCGCGTCGGCCGCCGTGAACGCCATGTCGGGCCTGCGCCGCCGCCCCACGCGCAGCATGCCGAGGCTGAAGTCGGCCGGCACGACCTCGATCTCCCGGTCGGCCCACGGCTCGCTCGACGTGCCGGTGCCGGCGGCGATGTCGAGGATGCGCTCCCCCCGCTTCGCCCCGACGGCCTTGACGACCGCGCGCCGCCACAGCCGGTCGACCCCCGCGGTCATGACGTCGTTGGTGACGTCGTACTTCTCGGCGACGGTGTCGAACATCGACGCGACGTCGACCGGCTTCTTGTCGAGCTGGGCGCGAGTCATGGTCCCATCCTCCCATCCTCTCCGGGAACCGGTGTGGCGCTGGTCGCACCGGCCCGCGACGATGGCGGCGGCGGCGCTCGCACGGTCGTAGAGTTGCGGGCGATGTCATCACTTCCCGCCCCCGAGGCACCGGCCGCAGCGACCGCCCCCGCGGTCATCGTGCGGACCGTGCTGTTCGACTCCGAGGAGTCGCTGCTCGCCTACCTGCCCGCAGTGGCAGCGGACGGTGAGCCGGAGTCGGTCGTCTCCTGGGTCCGTCGCGGCGACGGCCTCGTCGGCTGGGGCACCGCGCTCGACTTCTCCGCAGCCGGGGCGGGCCGGTTCCGCGAGGCGGAGGCCTGGTGGCGCGCCGTCGCGTCCAGGGCGGTCGTCCGCGACGAGGTCGGGGTGCCGGGCACGGGGCTCGTCTGCTTCGGCTCCTTCCCCTTCGCCGACGACTCCGCCGACGCGGCCCGTCTCGTCGTCCCGACGACGATCGTCGGCCGTCGCGACGGTCAGACCTGGTTGACCACGGTGTCCCTCGCGGCGCACCTGCACCCCATCGAGCCGCCTTCTCCGGCAGCCGAACCGGCGCCGCCGGTCGGGGTGACCTTCGCCGACGGCTCCGTCTCGCCGAGCGACTACGCCCACGCCGTGGCCGAGGCGGTGCGACGGATCAGCTCCGGCGCGCTCGACAAGGTCGTCCTCGCGCGCGACCTCATCGCCACCGCCCGCGAGCCGATCGACCCCAGGTTCGTCCTGCGGCGCCTCGCCGAGCGCTACGAGAACACCTGGGTCTTCGCGGTGTCGGGCCTGCTCGGCGCCACCCCGGAGCTGCTCGTCCGCCGCGACCAGGGGCTGATCACCTCACGCGTCCTCGCGGGCACGATCCGCCGGACCGGCGACGACGAGGCCGACCTCGCGCTCGCCGCCTCCCTGGCCCGGTCGTCCAAGGACCTCGAGGAGCACGAGTACGCCGTCCGCTCGGTCGCCGACGCCCTCGCCCCCCACTCCTCCTCGATGAACGTGCCGGAGGCGCCGTTCGTCCTCCATCTGCCCAACGTCATGCACCTCGCGACCGACGTCGCCGCGGTCAGCGCGGACGACGCGTCGTCGCTGACCCTCGCCGCCTCGCTGCACCCGTCGGCGGCAGTGGGCGGCACCCCGACGGCGGAGGCGGTGGCGCTCATCGGCGAGCTCGAGAACATGGACCGGGGCCGCTACGCCGGGCCGGTGGGGTGGATGGACGCCCACGGTGACGGCGCCTGGGGCATCGCCCTGCGCAGCGGCGCGATCCTCCCCGACGACCCCACGACGATCCGGCTCTACGCGGGGTGCGGGATCGTCGCCGGCTCCGACCCCGAGTCCGAGGTCGCCGAGTCGAACGCCAAGCTCATCCCGATGCGTGACGCGCTGACGAGCAGCTGACGTGGCCGTATGCCGCTGAGCTCGCTCCCAGCCCCAGGTGCCCACGGCCTGTCGCTCGCTCTCCTGCAGGCGCTGTGGTCCGGCGGAGTGCGTGAGTTCGTGCTCGCTCCCGGGTCTCGCTCCGCGCCCCTCGCGCTCGCCCTCCACCGGGCCGACGCGGTCGGTGACGTGCGCCTGCACGTCCGCGTCGACGAGCGCTCGGCCGGCTTCCTCGCCCTCGGCCTGGCCAAGGGGTCCCGGCGCCCGGTCGCGGTCGTCACCACCTCCGGCACGGCCGTGGGCAACCTGCTGCCGGCCGTGATGGAGGCGCACCACACGGGGGTTCCCCTCGTCGTCGTCTCCGCGGACCGGCCCGAGCGGCTGCGCGGGACGGGGGCGAACCAGACCACGCTCCAGGCGGGCATCTTCGGGCCCTTCGCGGCCTGCCACGACCTGAGGTCGAGCGACTCACCGGAAGCCCTTGCGGCAGCGGCCGGTTCGGCCTGCGTTGCGGCCGGCCCCACCCAGCTGAACCTCCAGCTCGACGGTGACCTCATGCCTTCCGAAGCCGACCCGGCGACCTGGTGGTCCCGCCCCGCAGCCGCCCCCGCACCACACCCCGCGTCGAGTGTGCAGAACCTGCCGGCCCGCATCCCCTCCCAGCCGGTCGAGCTCACGACCGGGCCTCGGACCGTCGTGGTCGCGGGTGACGACGCCGGCCCCGCGGCGTGCCTCCTCGCGGAGGCCGGGAACTGGCCGCTCCTCGCCGAGCCGACGTCCGGGGCTCGCGTCGGTCGGCAGGCGATCCGCGCCTACCGCCTCCTGCTCGGCGGGCCCCTGCGCGCAGAGATCGACCGCGTCATCGTCATCGGCCACCCGACCCTCTCGCGCCCCGTCACGAGCCTCATCAGCGACCCGACACTTGAGGTCCTGGCCGTCCGCGACCGGTCGGGGACGGCGACGGATCCCGGACGGGTGGCCCGCGTCCTCGACGCGGTCCCCACGCTCGCGGACTCCCCCACCCCGTCGAGTGTCCAGAACGGGTCGGACTGGTTCGACCGATGGCGGGCGGCCGACGACGCTCTGTCCGCCCGGATCGACGCCTACATCGCGCAGCGACCCGGCAGCCCGTTGGCCCTCGCCGCCGTCGTCGCCGACGCGGTCACCCCCCACACCTCGCTCGTCCTCGGCTCGTCGAACGTCATCCGAGACCTCGACGTGATGGCCACGCCGTGGACACCCCACGAGCACCGGTTCGTCGTCGGCAACCGCGGACTGGCGGGCATCGACGGCACGGTCTCGACCGCGGTCGGCATCGCCCTCGGCCGTCCGGGTGCATCCCGCACCATCGCCTACCTGGGCGATCTGACCTTCCTGCACGACACCAACGGCCTGCTCATCGGGCCGGACGAGCCTCGCCCCGACATCACCTTCGTGGTCCTCAACGACGACGGCGGGGCGATCTTCGCCGGCCTCGAGCAGGGCGGCACGCCCTACGAGTCGGCCTTCGAGCGGGTCTTCGGCACGCCGCACGGCACCGACCTCGCCGCTCTGTGCCGGGCGCACGGCATCGAGCACGAGACGATCACCGAGCCGGAGCGGCTGGCCACGGCCCTGCGCAGCGAGCCCAGCGGCATACGCCTCATCGAGGTGCCGGTCTCGCGGGCCGACCGCCGAGCGGAAGCCGAGCGCCTGCGCGAGCTCGCCCGGCCTGAATAGGGCCTGTTACAGAAGCGTCGTAGCCAGGCATCGAGCATCGCGACATCGACAGTGGCAGCCAACCGGACGGAGCGTTTGTCGTAGCGGGTGGCAAGACCTGTGTGCGTCGCGATACTCGATAACGGGCTACGACGGCTTTCCTGACGGGCCCTAGAGCGGGTCGGGGACCGGCCACTGGGTGGGCGCGCCGCCGTCCGAGGCGAGCGCTGCGACGACGAGCTCGGTGTTGTCGCGTGCCTCGCGGCCGTCCGGCAGGACCAGCGTGTCCTCCAGGCCGATCCGCACGTCGTGGCCGGACCGCTGCGCCCAGCGCAGCACCGGCCAGGCCCAGGCCCGCTCGCCGTGGACGAGCAGCGGCGCCGCGGACATCCCGAGAGCGGCGAGGACGCGCTCCGCGGCCCACCGGCCGTCGCTGCCGCGCGTGTGGCCCGGGATCACCTCGACGAGGACGCGCTCGACCTGCCAGGGCCAGTTCGTCGAGACGAAAGCAGTCGCCGCGTGCGGCGTCCAGATGCCGGCCTCGACACCGATTCCCTTGGCCCGCAGCACCCCCGCGAGACGGACCGCGCCGGGCTCGTGCCAGTTGACCGTGGCGCAGTCCGGGCCGCCCTCGTCGGACTCCGGCCAGGCGACGACCCGGGCGAGCTTGTCGCGGTCGTCCGCCGCGATGCCGTCCCGGGTCGTGACGCTGACGCGCACATCGGGGACGAGGTCGCGGATGGCTCCCACCGTCGCGGCGACGTCCGCAGCGTCGAGGGACTCGCGTCCGTGCTCGTCTCGCGGATGGACGTGGACCATGAAGGCGCCCGCGTCGACGACGTCGCGGGCCGCCCGGGCCACGGCCTCCGGAGTGACCGGGAGCCGTGGGTGGGCGCGCGGTGGCCGGTCCCCGTTGAGGCAGGCGGCGATCACCGCGGCCCCCCGGCGCGCTGGAGGAGAGGGTGGCAGCGGGCGAGCCGGTCCAGCCACCACTTCTGGCGATCCGGCGGCGCGGCGAGGACGGCGAGCAGGTCGGGGTCGGGCGTCACCCGCCGCGGCGCGAGCGTCCCCTGCCGAGGGCGCATCGGCTCCGCCGCCACATCGGTGGTGAAGAGGCCGACGGTCCCCAACCCGCAGGCGTGGTCAAGGTGCGGGAGCGCCGCCGCCAGGGCCACCCCGGCCGAGATGCCGACGCTCGTGTCGAGGGCGGAGGAGACGACGGCTGGGAGCCCGCACGCGTCCACGATGTCGAGCGCAGCCGCGACGCCGCCGAGCGGAGCGACCTTGACGACGATGAGGTCAGCGGCCTTCTTGCGGGCGACGAGCAGCGGGTCCGCCGCCTTCCGGATCGACTCGTCCGCCGCCACGAGGACGTCGATCCCGTTGCGGGCCAGCTGCTTTCGCAGTGCGGCGAGCTCGTCGACGGTGGCACAGGGCTGCTCGGCGTACTCGATGTCGTATGCCGCTGACCTCCTCAGTGCCTCCGTGGCCGTCTCGACGTCCCACCCTCCGTTGGCGTCGATCCGGATCTGCGCCCGTCGCCCCATGATCTCCCGGACGGCGGCGATGCGGTCCAGGTCGTCGTCGACGGACTGGCCCGCCTCGGCGACCTTGACCTTGGCGGTGGTGCACCCGTCGAACCTGGCGAGGACCTCCGGCACCCGGTCCGGCGGCACGGCCGGCACCGTCGCGTTGACCGGGACGACCTCGCGCACGGGAGTCGGGCGAGCGGCATACGCCTCCTCGATCCCGGCTGCGAGCCAACGGGCCGACTCCTCGTCGGCGTACTCAGGGAAGGGCGAGAACTCGCCCCAGCCGGAAGGCCCTTCGAAGAGCAGCGCCTCCCGCACCTCGACACCACGGAAGCGCACGCGCATGGGGATCGAGACGACGTGCGCGCCCTCGAGCAGGGCGGCGGCAGGGGGGAGGTCGGTCACCCCCTCATCATGACCGAGGGGGCGACCGGACGGGACGACGGTGGGCGTGGCGCCCTGGCGCCCTGCTGTGCTCAGGGCCCGACGAGGTCGCTGAGCAGCGCCATCTCCCGGACCAGGAGAGCCGCGGACTGCACGAGCGGGACGGCGGTCATCGCTCCTGACCCCTCTCCCAGACGCATCCCGAGGTCGATCAGCGGCTCCAGGCCCAGCGCCGCGAGCGCGTGCGCCTGGGCCGGCTCGGTGGATCGGTGCCCCGCGAGGAACCAGGCCTCCGCGCCGGGGGCGAGGCCCGCTGCGACGAGCGCCTCCGCGCAGGCGATGACGCCGTCGAGCAGGACGGGCACGCCGCGCCGGGCCGCCTGGACGAGGAAGCCGGTCCCCACCGCGAGGTCGGCCGAGCCGAGCGCGGCAAGGCGCTGCACGGGGTCCTCGATGCGACGGTCGTCGTCGCAGGCGCGGGCGAGGGCGCGGGCCAGGACGTCGAGCTTGCGGTCGTGCGCCGCCTCGTCGATGCCGGTCCCTCGGCCGATGACCGCCGCTGCGTCGAGCCCGAGGCTCGCGGCGATGAGCGCGGCGGAGGGGGTGGTGTTGCCGATGCCCATGTCGCCGAGGACGAGCAGCTGCGCGCCGGCGTCGACCTCGGCGTCGGCGATCTCGGCGCCCACCGCGATGGCCCGCACGGCCAGGTCCCGGCTGATCGCGTCCGTCACATCGATCGACCCGGACGAGCGGGTCAGCTTGTGCGCCGTGACGTCGGCCGGCGCGCTGGAGAGGTCGGCGTCCACGCCGATGTCGAGGACGCGGACCGTGGCGCCGTGCTGTCGGGCCAGGACACTGACGCCGGCGACGCCCGCCACGAAGGCGTGGACCATCGCGGCGGTCACCTCGCTGGGGGAGGCAGAGACCCCGGCTCGGGTGACACCGTGGTCGCCCGCGAGGACGACCGCCCGGACCCGCTCGACCGGCTCCGGCGGGCACACGCCCTGGCAGGCCGCGAGCCAGGCCCCGACCTCCTCCAGCCGTCCGAGCGCCCCGAGTGGCTTGGCCAGGCCGTCGAGCCGCTCGAGGGCCACCGCGCGGACCTGCTCGTCCGGCGGGGTGATGGTGGACGTCTGCGTGGGCATGGAGCCTCCGTTGCTCGCTGTCATGGGTCGTCTCATCTTGGCCGATGCGTCGTCGCCCGCCGACACGTTGTCCACACCCCCTGCGTCACGCCCCCGTCCTCCACAGGCCGGTCGACGCCCCTGGCCGGGCGGGGGCGCGCAGCGGGACCGTCGTGGCACCACCCGACACGACGAGAAGGACACCCCATGGAGAGCTCGAGCTGGATGGACGACCCCTGGCGGTCTGAGCCCTACGAGGAGCACGAGCCGGTACCGGCCCACTGGCTGATGGAGTACGGGGCGGGCCCCGAGCGGACCGTCGCCTACGTGGTCCTCGTGGACGGGCGCGTCGTCGACACCTGGCAGGAGCCGCTGCAGGACTCGCCGTGGCGGAACGACCCCAGGGTGGACCGGTCGCGGCGAGCGTGGCGAGAGGAGCCGCAGCCGGCTCCGGAGCCTCGACCCTGGGTCGACACGGTCCGTTGGCTGGAGCACGTCGTCGGGGGGTCGGACGTTCTCACCGCCCTGACGACCGAACCGCTGCCTGATGAGGAGTTCGAGCTGCCGGAGCTCGCGGTCGGCGACGGAGACGTGGTCGCCCGGTTCCGCAGGGCCGTCGCACACCTGGACGGGATCGCCGACGCGTTCTTCGACGCGGAGCTGCGCACCGCCTTCCGTCGCGCCCTCACCGCGGTGGGACCGCAGCTGTTCCGGAACGGCCCCTCGGTCGACCCGGCCCACACCGCGGCAGCCATCGGCTGGACCCTGATCCGGGCCAACGGGCTCAAGCCACCGGTCGGCCCGCTCACCCAGAAGGAGCTCACCTCCCGCCTCGGCCTCTCCTCGTTCCCCGCGTCGCGAGCTCACGCCGTCAGTCGGATGCTCGGCATCCCGCAGCCACCGTGGGTGCGGCGACCCCTCGGCGCCATGGATCTCGAGGTGCTCGCGCGCGCGGACCTGCTCACCTCGCGCACGAGGCGCGAGATCTGCTCTCTCCGAGACGCTGCCACGGCCGCCGAGGCGCAGACCGTCGCGCGCGAGGCGGCTCGGGTGCGGGACCTCGAGCTCGACCTACGGCACGTCTCGTGACGCGTCGACCCAGCCCCCGAGCCGCACGTCACGCGGGTTCTCGACCGCGCAGGCGATCCGGTCGAGAAAGTGTCGGCGCATCGACGGCAGGGCGTCGAGCCGGTGCCACCGAGCCTCGCTCGCCTCGTCGTCGCCCGGGCGGGGCTCTCCGGAGACCCAGTGGCACCGGAACGTGTGGTCGAGGTACTGCGCCACGTCGCCGTTGTGATGGACGACGGGAGGGCCGGCCGACACCCAGACGAGTCGCTCCACCTCGACCACGACGGACGCCTCCTCGAGGGCTTCACGCGCCGCCGTCACATGCGGGTCCTCCCCCGGGTCGACGATGCCGGTGACCGGAGTCCACTCCCCGTTGTCCGTCCGCCGGACGAGGAGCACCTCGTCAGCGCCGTCATCCATCGCCGCACGGAGCACCACGGCGGTGGCACCGGGCAGCCAGAGCAGGTCCTGTCCGACCATGGTGCGCAGGTGGGCGACGTAGGGCGGGATGGGCATGGGCCGACCCTAGCCGCCCGCTAGGGTCGGGCCCGTGAGCAGCGAGATCTTCGACCCGGGCGAGTGGGACGTCGTGCCCGGCTTCGACTTCACCGACATCACCTACCACCGGCGTCGCCACGTCGAGGGGCGACCCCGCCCCGAGTCAGGTGTCGTGCGGGTCGCCTTCGACCGGCCGGAGGTGCTCAACGCCTTCCGCCCGCACACCGTCGACGAGCTCTACCGGGCTCTCGACCACGCCCGGATGACACCCGACGTCGGCGTCGTCCTCATCACCGGCAACGGGCCCTCGCCCAAGGACGGCAAGTGGGCCTTCTGCTCCGGCGGTGACCAGCGGATCCGGGGCCGTTCGGGCTACCAGTACGCCGCGGGCGAGACCGCGGACACCGTCGACGACGCGCGGGTCAAGGCGCAGGGTGGGCGGCTGCACATCCTCGAGGTCCAGCGCCTCATCCGGACCATGCCGAAGATCGTCATCGCCGTCGTGAACGGGTGGGCCGCCGGCGGCGGCCACTCGCTCCACGTCATCTGCGACCTGACGATCGCGTCGCGCGAGCACGCGAGGTTCAAGCAGACCGACGCCGACGTCGGCTCGTTCGACGGTGGCTACGGCTCGGCCTACCTCGCCAAGTCGGTGGGCCAGAAGTTCGCCCGGGAGATCTTCCACCTCGGCCGGACCTACACCGCCGAGGACATGCACCGCATGGGCGCGGTCAACATCGTCGCCGACCACATGGACCTCGAGAAGGAGGCCCTGCAGGCCGCCTCCGAGATCATGGGCAAGAGCCCCCAGGCCCAACGCATGCTGAAGTTCGCGTTCAACCTCACCGACGACGGGTTGATGGGCCAGCAGGTCTTCGCGGGTGAGGCGACGCGGTTGGCCTACATGACGGACGAGGCCGTCGAAGGCCGCGACCAGTTCCTCGAGAAGCGGGACCCCGACTGGGCCCCGTTCCCCTGGTACTTCTGACCCCGGTGCACCGGTGAGCGCTGGGTGCCCCCGGGCCGCCAGGACCGAGGGCACCCAGATCGGGGTCACGTCAGCCGGAGGCGGCGGAGCCCCCCGTGTCTGCGGTGCGCAGCTCCTCGGTGGTCCGACCGCTCAGCTCCTCGACCGAGACCGGGCGGGTGCTCCCGTCCCGCAGGGTGACCGTCGCCCCGGTGATCTCGGGGCCGGCGGCGTTCTCCTTCTGCTCCGTCGTGGGCGCGTCCGGCCACCAGGCGCCGAAGTGCCCGTCCCGCACCGTGGCCGTCACCGGGCCCTTGGCCACCGAGTCGAGGACGACGCCGACGACGTCGGAGCCGACTCGGCCGGTGACGCCACGGATGCTTCCACCGGACGTGCTGAAGACCGCCCCGAGGTTCCCCTGCAGGGAGTCCGCGGGGACGGGCGGCAGCGGCGGTGACGTCGTGGTCGCCACGCTCCCCCCGGAGGCGATGACCCGATCGCCTTTGACGTAGCACGTGATGTCGCTCGGCGCCGGGCGTGCGTCGGTCTCGTAGACGAGGATGAGGGAGCCCCTGGCCTCGGTGACGACCGGACGCACGCCGGACAGGTCAACCCCGTCCAGACCGCGGATGTCGTCGCGGACCCACTCGTCGCAGGCCGCCTCGGCTGCCGCGGCCGCCTCGGCCGTGAGACGCTGCGGCTTCGCGGACCAGGCCAGCGCCTCGCTCGCCCCGAAGAGCTGAGGCGCGAGCACCGATCCGGCTCCGAGGACGCCCGCGACCACGCCGACCGCGACGAGACGTCTCGCACCGGCGGAGCGACGCACCCCCAGCGGCGTGAGTCCTCGCCGGAGCCCTTCCCCTTCCGCCGCACCGGATGCTCCGGCCGCTCCCGGCGCCCCCCGGCCACCCGGTGCCCCGGCATCCGGCGGGCTGGCGACGACCCTCGCGAACAGGGACCGGGCGCGCTCGTCCGCCCGGACGTCGTCAACGGCAGGTCCGGCTGCGTCCAGGTCGCGCAGCACCCGGTCGATCAGGTCATGCGTGTTCGTGCTCTTCATGAGGTGCTCCTCGGGGTGGCGGCCTCGGCCGCAGGTGCTGCGGTGGGGTGAGGCAGGGACTGGAGATGGGCCCGGAGGGCCCTGCGGGCCCGGCTGAGGCGCAGCCGGTACGCCACCGGGGAGATGCCGAGGACCTGTGCGGCCCGTGGCGCATCGAGCCCGTCCCACACCGTCAGCGCGAGGGCCTCCTGGTGCAGGGCGGAGAGCCGCTTCCACGCCTGTGCGACGTCCAGCCGCCGGGCCACGAAGTCCACGTCGAGCTCGGCGACGTGCTGCCCGAACGAGTTCTCGGCGATCCGGACGGCGAGCGCCTGCTGTCGTTGTTGTCCCCGGGCCCCGGCCATCAGGGTTCGCCGAGCGACGCCGAAGAGCCAGGCCCGGGCGTCGTCCAGGTCAGCCGGCAGCTCGTCGAGGCGGCGCCACGCGACGAGGAAGACGTCGGCGACGAGGTCCTCGGCGTGGCTGGGGTGGACGCGACGTTCGACGAAGCGCAACACCGGGGCGTAGGCATGGTCGAACAGCCGCGCAAACCGTTGCTCGCGTCCCGGCGGTCCCATCTCGTGAATGCTCATGACTCCTCATGTCGCCCGAGGACACGAGTGTGTCGCACGAGGAGCCGCCCCGAGCGGGCAAGATGGCAGGGTGACCACCCCCAGCGACGGCCGGCAGCACGGACGCCGTGACGTGCCAGCGGGGGGACACGCCGCGGACCACCGCCAGCGCGCCCGCACGACGGCGCTCAACGCGACGAGAGCAGCCGGGCGAGGGGTCGGCAGGGCGGCCGTCGCCAGTGCCCGCGCGACGGCTGCCACCTCGCGCTATGCCACGGCGAGGTTCCACGCGTTCACGCATTCCGGCGGGGCGGGCGAGACCGGCCTGGCTCGGGTGACGGAGCTCCACGCGAGCCACACGGCCGGCGACGCGGCGATGATGCTGGCGTTGGCAGGGACGCTGTTCTTCAACCCGCAGACCGCCGAGGTCCGCAGCCAGGTCGCCCTCTTCCTCGTCCTGGCGATGGTCCCGTACACCCTGGTCGCCCCGCTGATCGGACCGCTTCTCGACCGGTTCAGCCACGGCAGACGCTGGGCCATCGGCACGACGATGGCGAGCCGGGCGTTCCTCTGCTGGGTCCTGGCCGAGGCGATCTCCAACGACTCCAGCTGGCTCTACCCCGCGGCGCTCGGGTTCCTCGTCGCGTCGAAGGCCTACAACATCAGCCGCTCCGCTGCGGTGCCCCGGCTGCTGCCCGCCGGGATCTCGCTCGTCAAGGCGAACTCCCGGGTCGCCATCGCCGGTGTCATCGGTGCCCTGGTCGGGGGCGGGCTGGCCGCAGCGGCCCTGTGGTTCGGACCTGAGTGGGCACTGCGGGTCGGCTTCGTCCTCTTCGTCATCGGGACGGTCCAGTCGATCCGGCTGCCCGACGACGTGGACAGCGCCGTGGGCGAGGTCTCCGTCGGCAACACCCAGCCGGTGGACCACCCGGGGGCGCAGCGGGAGCGAGCCCAGCGGCATCCGGCCGGCTCCCCGCCCGGGCCAGAGGACTCGGCGCTCGAGGTCGACTCAGCCGGCGTCCTCGGGCGGTTCCTCCGGCGGCTGCACGCCATCCCCTGGCCGGTGCGGCACGCGATGTGGTCCACGGGCGGGACGCGATTGCTCACCGGCTTCCTCATCATGTTCATGGCGTTCCTCGCCAAGGAGCACCCGATCAGCGGGATGCGGGGCGAGCTCGTGCTCGGGCTCACCGTCGGCGCGATCGGAGTCGGCAACGCGCTCGGCAGCCTGCTCGGCAACTCCCTGCGCGATCACCGTCCGGAGCGGGTGGCCATGGTCTCGGTCCTCGCCGCGACCCTCGTCTGCATCGCGACGGCCGTCTGGTACGGCGTGTGGACCCTCGTCGCCCTCGGGCTGGTCCAGGGACTGACGGCGCAGCTCGCCAAGCTCTGCTTCGACGCGCTCGTCCAGCGTGAGGTCGCCGAGAACGTCCGGGCCTCGGTCTTCGCTTGGTCCGAGACGATGCTGCAGATGCTGTGGGTTCTCGGCAGCGGCCTCGGCATCCTCCTGCCGCTCAACCCCTACGTCGGGTTCCCGGTCTGCGCGGCGATGCTCGTCTGGACCGTGCTGATGGCGGCCCGACAGCGGACCACCGGTGCGGGCCGGGCGCGTGGCGTCGGTCGCGCGGGCCGGCCCTCGGTGAGCAGGACGCGGCCCGCCCGCTGAACCGGTGGCTGGCCGGCGCGACCGATGTGGCGTGCCGGGTCGCCAGCCGGGACCTTCGACCCTGGCGCACCAGCCGAGTCCGTGCGACCGTCCCCCCAGCGACCGAGCAAGGGGGACCCCCGATGGGAACCGCACACGACCAGCCGCCCAACGGCTTCCTCCGCAGCTTCGTCGTCCTGCAGGGTGCCTTCCTGATCCTCCTGCTCATCGCGAGCATCAACGAGCCCCGGTCGCCGTACAACCCGGCGCCTCCGGCGACGCAGATGGCCGTGGTGGCAGCCCTGTGGCTCGTCACCGACGTGGCCGCCGTCGCCGTCCACGCCCGGCACCTCGTCCGGGCGCGAGCGCAGCGCGCCGGTCGCTGACGCCGGGTACAGCGCCGACCGGCACAATGTGCCCATGACAGCGCCGCGACTCCTGCCCGTCCCCGCAGGTCCGGACGCCCTCACGATCCTGCCCGACCTCGAAGCCGCGCTGACCGGCCGCTCCCCCGTCATCCCGTATGCCGCTGAGCTGGCTCCCCCGGTCATCGCGCCGCACGATCCGGCCGGCCTTCCTGACGGGTTCGCCCTCGCCGTGGGCACGTCAGGATCGACCGGGCGGCCGAAGCGCGCCCTGCTCACCGCGGCGGCGGTCACCGCGTCGGCAACGGCGACGCACCACGTGCTCGGCGGCAGCGGCTCCTGGCTGCTGGCCCTGCCCGCCCACCACATCGCCGGCCTCCAGGTGCTGACGCGGTCGCTCACCGCGGGGACGACCCCGACCGTGCTGGACCTGCGGGGCGGGTTCACCGCGGCCGCCTTCGCGCGGGCAGCCGGCTCGGTCACGATGTCACCCGGCGCACCCCGCCGCTACACCTCGCTCGTGCCCACCCAGCTCGGCCGCCTCCTCGACGACCCGGCCGGCGTCGAGGCGCTGCAGACCTTCGACGCGGTCCTCGTCGGCGGGGCCGCGACACCCACGGCGCTCGAAGAGCGGGCCCGGAAGGCCGGCGTGGCGCTCCACCTCACCTTTGGCATGAGCGAGACCGCCGGGGGGTGTGTCTACGACGGGGTCCCTCTTCCCGTGACCCGGATGCACATCGACAACGACCGGCACATCATCCTCGGCGGCGACACCGTCGCACACGGCTACCTCGGCGAGCCGGAGCTCACCGCCGACGCGTTCTCGACCGACGTCGAGGACGTGCGGTGGTTCCGCACGGACGACCTCGGCCACATCGAGGACGACGGTCGGCTCGTCGTCGACGGTCGGGCCGATGACGTCATCATCACCGGCGGCATGAAGGTCACTCCCGGCGTCGTCGAGGACGCAGTCGCCCGCCACGTGCCCGAGGTCGCCGAGGTCGTCGTCCTGGGCGTCCCCGACCCCGAGTGGGGCGAGACGGTGTGCGCGGCGGTGACGCTGCTCGACCCGACCGCCCACCTGACCGCGGCCGACCTGCGGAGCCGGCTCAGCGGCATCCTGCCCGACGCCGCGCTGCCGAGGCGGGTCGTCGTCCTGCCGACGATCCCGCTCCGTGGCCCGGGCAAACCGGACCGTGCGGCGATCCGTCTCGTCGCCGAAGCGCACGCATGATCGTTTCCGGACCACGGGGTGGCACTATGGAGGGGTTACCGCAGAAGGAGCTCCCCCGTGCCACGCGTGATTCTCGTCGCCCTGGTGGTTTTCGCGACGATCTACGCCCTCGTCGACTGCATCCAGACCGACGGCAGGCTGATGCGGATCATGCCGAAGGCCGTGTGGCTCCTCGTGTGCCTGGTCCCCGTTCTCGGACCGCTCATGTGGCTCGCGGCCGGCCGGTCTGACGCGCCCGGCTCGCGCGCCTTCGGGCTCGGCCCGCGAGGTGGTCCGCAGCGTCCGCCGCAGCGTCCCCCGCAGCGGCCGGCGCCCGGTCCCCGCGGCCCGGACGACGACCCGGACTTCCTGCGCCGGCTGCGCAAGCCCAAGCCCTGACCGCACCCCACGACCCACAAGGACCCATGGCCACGCTCGCCCAGTGGATCGAAGGTGCGCGCCCACGCACGCTTCCCGCCGCCATCTCGCCCATCCTCGTCGGCTCGGGTGCCGCCTACCAGACCGGCGACATCGTCTGGGGCTTCGTCGTCCTCGCCGCCCTCGTCGCACTGGCGCTCCAGGTCGGGGTCAACTACGCCAACGACTACAGCGACGGTGTGCGCGGGACGGATGAGGTGAGGGTGGGGCCGGTCCGCCTCGTCGGTCAGCGGCTCGCCGCACCGCGGTCGGTCAAGACGGCGGCGTTCACGGCCTTCGCCTGCGCGGGAGTGCTCGGGCTGACCCTCGTGGGTCTCTCCCGGCTGTGGGTGATGATCCCCGTCGGCGCCGTCGCCATCCTCGCGGCGTGGTACTACACGGGCGGCACCAACCCCTACGGGTACCTCGGCCTCGGCGAGCTCTTCGTCTTCGTCTTCTTCGGTCTGGTCGCCACGCTCGGCACCATGGCGACGATGACCTCCCTGACCGCGGCCGGCTGGTGGGGAGCGATCGGGGTCGGGGCGGTGGCCGCTGCCATCCTCGTCGCCAACAACCTGCGCGACATCCCGACCGACTCCGTCACGGGCAAGCGGACGCTCGCCGTGCGGTTGGGTGACCGGGGAACCCGGACCGTGTACGTCTCGCTGATCGCGCTGAGCTTCGTCATGACGGGAATGGCCGCGCTGACCTCACCCTTCGCACTGCTGGCCCTCCTCGCGGCGCCCGTGGCCGTCCGTCCCGTCCGGGCGGTCGTCGGCGGAGCGACCGGTCGCGCACTCATCCCCGCCCTGGCCGGAACCGGCGTGTTCGAGCTGGCGTGGGCCGCGCTGCTCGCCGTCGGTCTGGCCCTCGGCCAACACACCTGAGGCGGTCGGCGTCAGCGCGACGGGTCGGCCCCGTCGATCCGCTCTGCCCGGTCGGCCTCGGCGTCCTCGGCCGCCTCGTCCTCCGCGAAGGCACTTGCCCCGGCCCGGCCCTGCTCCTTGGCCCGCAGCTTGGCCTCGTGTCGCTCCATCAGCTTCGCGGTCATCTCGTCGCGCATCCCCCGGAGCAGCAGGTAGGAGAGGACGGCCGAGAGGATGGCCGCGAGACCGACGAGCAGGACGGGATTGTTGCGGATGCCGACGAGCCAGAGGGTCATCAGGACCCCGAAGAAGATGAGCAGCCGGAGCAGGGTGTAGCGGACCACGGGTCACATCCCCGAGTAGTTGTGCATGCCGACGAACGTCGACACGAGGTTGACGAGGGTGAAGTTGATGATGACGCAGGCGTAGCCGGCGAGGGCGATGGACATCGACCGGCGCAGGTCGAGGCCCGCGGTCGCCCGCCCGTGCATGTACGCCGCGTAGACGGTCCAGATGACGAAGGTCCAGACCTCCTTCGGGTCCCACTGCCAGTAGGCTCCCCACGCCTGTTTCGCCCAGATGGCGCCTGCGATCAGTGTGAACGTCCACAGGATGAAGGCGACCATGTTGAGGCTGTAGGCCGTCCGCTCGAGCGCGGCGGAGGACGGCAACGACTCGATGAAGCCGCGCCTGGCCGGCGGCTTCTCCTCACGACGCAGTCGGACCAGGTAGACGACACCGATGGCGGCCGCGATCGTGAAGAACGCGACGGCGAGGAAGGCGACACCCACGTGGATCGCGAGCCAGTACGACTTGAGGGCGGGCATCAGCTCGCCGGCCTCGGTGTAGAGCACCGCGAGGGCGAGCCCGAGGACGAGCAGCACCGGGGTCACGATGAAGACGCCCAGCCACTGCCAGCGGTTGCGCTTGGCCAGCACCGAGTAGGTCAGCCCGACCGCGGCAGCGGCCGCCGTCGCGAACTCGAACATGTTGCCCCACGGTGGCCGGGCGACGGCGAAGCCACGGAGGATCACGGACCCGACGAGGAGAGCTGTGGCCAGGTAGGTGAGCATCAGGGCGATGTTGCCCCGTTGGGCCGACACCGGGCTCTCCTCGAAGGCAGGCTCGGCGGGCGTCGAACGGCGCACGCCCGCCGACGGAAGGGACCCGGTGGTCGCGCCCGCTGCGGTCACGGTCGAGCCGACCAGCACCTCGTCGCGGTCCACGGCCCTCGGGGCCTGCAGCTGGCCGGCCCGGGCCGCGAGGTGCCAGGCGAACACGAGCATGGCGAGCGTGTAGACGATCATCGACGCGTAGAGCGCCATGTTGGCGTTGCCGGCGAGCGTGAGGTCCGCGCCGGCCGGGTTCATGGCGGGGTGTCCTGCTGGGGTCACGAGCGGTCGGTCCGTTCTGCATCGGGGTCGTGCACGGCTGCGCCGATCGCGTGGACGATGGCGGCGAGCCCGGGATCGGAGTCCTTGGAGAGGCCACCGACGGTGACCACGGTAGCGCGTGGGCCGGTCGCGCCCTCGTCCTGCGCGGACCGGACCCGGACGAAGACCCGACGGCGCTTGATGGTGAGCCCGAGGATGAGGCCGAGCGTCGCCAGGAGCGCGCTGACGAGGCTGACCGGCGCACCGGGGTCGGTGCGGATCGACAGCCCGGCGAAGCGCTTTACCTCCTCGAACGTGATGGAGCCGCGGCCCCCGGGCAGCTCGTAGGTCTGCCCGGGCTTGAGCCGCACGAGGGCCGGCTGTCCGTCGTCGCGCGCCACCTGGGTCATCTGCTCGGTGTTGAGCGTGTACACGGACTGCGGCGCACCGCCCGGGAAGAGGGTTCCCTCCCAGACGGACAGGGCCAGCTCGGGGTTCTGGGCGTCCGGGAAGATCGACACCGGCCCGTTGGCGAAGGTCGGCTCGGCCGTCGGGAGGAAGAAGCCGGTGAAACCGAGCTGCTTAGGGCTTGCCGACGGCACCTTGACGACGCCGACGGACCGGTAGTTGCCGTCCTGGGCGAGGAAGGGGGTGGCCTCGCGGTACAGCACCTGGCCGGCGGCGTCCCGCACCGTGATCACCGGCGTGTAGCCGTTGCCGAGCAGGAAGACATCGGAGCCCTGGATGACGAGCGGGTGGTTGACGGCGATGTCGGCCTCGCGCGGAGGTGCACCCGGCGTGTCGGCCACGGTGACGTGCGCGGTGAACTCCCGCGGGGTGCCGAACGACCGGCCGGGCGTCTCGATGAACTGCACGTCGAGGTCGTCGAGCTGCATGACGAAGCCGGGCACCGCGTCGTCACCGACGAGAGGGCCGGGCGAGAACGTGTTGTAGGTCGTCGCACTCGAGGCGAACTCGTCCCCCTGCGCGAGGATGAGGTCCCCTCGCCAGCCGAAGAGGTGGCCGACGGCCATGCCGACGATGATGCCGGTGAGGGCGAGGTGGAAGAGCAGGTTGCCGCTCTCGCGGAGGTAGCCGGACTCGGCGCTGAGGGTGCCGGCGTCATGGCTGTGCACCCGGAAGCGCTTGGCCCGCAGCGCGGTCCGGGCGGCTTCGAGGGCGTCGGGGGGTGACAGCGACGTGGTGACCTCGACGTGCTCGTCCAGGCGAGCCAGCCGGGCGGGGGCTCGGGGCGGCGTCGACCGCAGCGACCTGAGGTGCTGCCGGCTCCGCGGGAGGATGCAGCCGATCAGCGACACGAACAGGAGCAGGTAGATCGCCGAGAACCACGGCGACGCGTAGACGTCGAAGAAGCCGAACCGGTCGAGCCAGCGCCCCGTGGCGGGATTCTGCGCGAGGTAGTCGGCGACCCGTCCGGCGTCGATGTTGCGCTGGGGGAAGACCGATCCGGGCACGGCGGCGACGGAGAGCAGGAGCAGGAGAAAGAGCGCCGTGCGCATGCTCGTCAGCTGCCGCCAGGCCCACCGGGCCATCCCCAGCGCCCCGAGCTGGGGTAGCTGCGGCTCGCGCGGAGCGGTGGAGAGCGACGCGGATCCCGTATGCCGCTGGGCTCGCTCCTCCTCGGCGGTGGCCCGGGTCGTCGGCTCGGTCATCAGATGGCCACCTGGAACGTCGCGATGAGGTTGATCTGGAGCCAGACGATGACCGACTCCCACAGGCCGGTCACCATGAGCAGGCCGACGGCGAGGAGCATGATCCCACCGAAGGCCTGGATCGATCCGCGGTGCCGGCGCAGCCACGCGCTGGCCCGACCGGCTCGCTCCCACAGGGCAGCCATGAGGATGAAGGGCAGCCCGAGGCCGACCGAGTAGATGCCGGCGAGCGCGAGGCCGCGGCCGATCGAGCCGGACTCCGCCGAGATCGGAGCGGCCATCGCCTGGATCGCCCCGAGGGTCGGACCCCAGCAGGGGGACCATCCCACCGCGAAGGCCGCGCCGAGCAACGGCGCACCGAGCAGGCCGGCACGGGGACGCCAACCGAGCGAAGCGGCATACGACTTGCCGGCTCCGAGGAAGAGGACGCCCATGACGATGACGACGGCCCCGCCGACCCGGAGCAGCGTGCTCTGATGCTCGCGGAAGGCGACGCCGATCGCCGACAGGGCGGCCGCGGCGACGAGGAACACGACGGTGAAGCCGCTGACGAACAGCAGCGCTCCCAGGACGAGCCGCCCCCTCGACCGGCGTTCGAGCGACTCGTCCGACAGCCCCGTGACGTAGCCGAGGAACCCGGGGACGAGCGGCAGCACGCACGGGGAGGCGAAGGAGACCAGGCCCGCCACGAGCGCGACGATGGAGGCGAGGACGAGCGAGCTGGTCGCGAGGTCGACGTTCACGGGTGGTGGCTGCTCACGTCAGGCCTCGGCGAGCACGTCGTCGACGAGGGCGCGCAGCGTGCTCGTGGTGACCGGACCGGACACCCGGGCGGCGATCCGCCCGACCCGGTCGAGCACGAGGGTGCTCGGCGTGGCGGTGGCCTTGCCCTGGAGCGCGAGGATGGGCAGGCCGCCGTCGTAGGCGAGCGATGGGTAGGTCACCCGGTTGGCCTTCTGGAACGCGAGACCGGTCTCGGGGCTCTCCATCTTGTCGAGCCCGATGAACTCGACCTCGAGACCGTCAGCCTGGACCTGCTCCCAGGCCTTCTGGAGGTCCGGCGTCTCCTCGATGCACGGGGGGCACCACGAGCCCCACACGTTGACGACGAGCACGGCGCCCGCCGTGCCCTCGATCGACCACGGCTCACCTTCGAGCGTCGTGCCCGCGAGCCGCACGGCGGGGCCCCGGTTGCCCGGCGCGAGTCGCTCGATGGTGCCGTCGCCGGACACGTAGTTCTTGCGGTCACCGGCCCTGGCCTGGCCCGCCACGGAGTTCGGGTCCTCCGAGCAGGCGGCCAGGCTCGCGACGAGCCCGCCCGCGAGCGCCGCGGACCCCCATCGCAGGGCGGAGCGTCGGTCGAGGTCCCCCATCAGGCGCCCACGCTCCTGCTGGCCCGGTGGAGCAGGGCGGCGGCCGGCTCCGAGTAGCTGATCGACTCGAGCTCGTCGTCCTCGTAGGTCAGGGAGGTGAGCGAGGCCAGGGTGCACTCGCGCCGGCGCGGGTCGTGCCAGAGGCGTCGCCCCTCGAGCTGGTTGCGCACCGTCCAGACCGGCAGCTGGTGCGAGACGATGACCGCCTCGTGCCCCGCGGCGGCACGTCGGGCGTCGTCGATCGCCGCGAGCATCCGCGTGGCGATGGCCTCGTAGGCCTCGCCCCAGGAGGGCTTGCGGGGGTTGAGCAGCTTGGCCCAGTGGGTCGGGTGGAGCAGGTCCTTGGCGCGGACCTGCTTGCCCTCGAAGTAGTTCGTCGACTCGAGCACCCGCGGGTCGGTGCGGGTGGTGAGACCGTGCGAGGCGGCGATCGGGGTCGCGGTCTCCTGGGCCCTCTCGAGCGGTGAGGCGATGACGACGGTGATGTCGTTGGGCGCGAGCTGGCGCGCGACGAGCTCGGCCATCTCGCGTCCCAGGTCCGAGAGGTGGTAGCCCTCGAGTCGGCCGTAGAGGACGCCGGTCGGGTTGTGCACCTCGCCGTGGCGCATCAGGTGCACGACCGTGCGCACCGGCACGTGCGGTGTGGAGTCTTCGGGCCGGGCGGTCATGGCGCCCAGTGTCTCAAACGCAGTCCCAACGTCCGAATCGGCGTCCGCCTGCCGCGACGCGGGCGGTCAGGCTCCTCCGGCCGCGGCACGGGCCGCGGCCGGGAGGGCGTCGACGACATGGGCCACCGCGTCGTCATCGTGGGCGGCCGAGACGAACCACGCCTCGAACGAGCTCGGGGGCAGGTGCACGCCCTGCTCGAGCATCGCGTGGAAGAAGCGGCGGAACGCGTCGACGTCCTGCCCCTTCGCCTCGTCGTAGTTCCGCACCGGCCCCTCACGGAAGAAGATCGAGAACATCGAGCCGGCCCACTGGATGGTGTGCGGCACTGACGCCGTGGTGAGCGCGTCGGAAGCCGCACCCGCGATCGCCCGGGCGGCTGAGTCGAGCCGCGCGTAGACGTCAGCGGTGCAGCCCCGGAGGGTGGCGAGGCCGGCGGCCGACGCCACCGGGTTCCCCGACAGGGTGCCGGCCTGGTAGACGGGACCGGCAGGCGCCAGCAGCGCCATCACCTCGGCCCGGCCCCCGAAGGCGGCGGTCGGGAAGCCCCCGCCCATCACCTTGCCGAAGGTGAAGAGGTCAGCCGGCCCAGCAGCATACGGCCCCTCGACCCCGTAGAAGCCCGACCGGGAGCACCGGAACCCCGTCATCACCTCGTCGCTGATCAACAACGCCCCGTGCTCCCGCGTGATGCGTCGCAGCCCCTCGGTGAAGCCCGGCGCCGGCGGGACGACGCCCATGTTGCCCGGGGCTGCCTCCGTGATGACGGCCGCGATCTCGTGGCCGCGCTCGGCGAACGCCGCCTCGACGGCAGCGAGGTCGTTGTAGGGAAGCACGATCGTCTCCGCCGCGCTCGACCGCGGGACGCCCGCCGAGTCGGGCAGCGCGAACGTCGCCACTCCCGAGCCGGCCGAGGCGAGCAGGGCGTCGACGTGACCGTGGTAGCAACCGGAGAACTTCACGATGACGTCGCGCTGCGTGTAGCCGCGGGCCAGCCGGATCGCCGACATCGTCGCCTCGGTGCCGCTGTTCACCAGCCGGACCTGCTCCACCGGGTCGATGCGGGCGACGATCTCCTCGGCCAGGGCCACCTCGTTCTCGGACGGGGTGCCGAAGGAGAACCCCCGGGCGGCGGTCTGCTCGACCGCCCGGAGGACGTCCGGGTGGGCGTGCCCGAGGATCATCGGTCCCCACGAACAGATCAGGTCGACATAGCGGTTCCCGTCGACGTCGGTGAGCCAGGCCCCCTGGCCGGACGCCATGAAGCGGGGCGTCCCGCCCACCGCCCGGAAGGCACGCACCGGAGAGTTGACGCCGGCAGGAATCACGGCGCTCGCCCGGGCCAGGAGGGCCTCGGACCCGGCGATGCCGGACCCTGCGTTCGAACCGGGACCGGACCGCTCACCTGAAGTCATGGCGTCATTGTCCCAGCGCGCCTCGGCGGGTCCACCGCCGGGTGGGCGGGGGCCCGCCGTCCTCGTCAGGCGTCGGTCAGACCCTGCGGGTCCAGGTGGTCGCGGACGATGCCCATCGCGTCGCCGATGGCCTTGAACTGCTCGGGGGTCATGATGTCGACGAGGTTGTCGCGGACGCTCTGGACGTGGACCCTGGCGATCTCGTCGACCGCCGCCAGCCCGGACGGGGTGAGGACCAGCTCGACGCCACGGCGGTCGCCGAGGCACTGCTCGCGAGCGACCCAGCCGCGGGCCTCGAGCCGCTTGGCCGTGTGCGTGAGCCGGCTGCGTGACTGGACCACCATGGCGGCCAGCTCGGACATCCGGAGCCGCCGGGACGGGTTCTCGGAGAGCATCGAGATGATCTCGTACTCGCTCAGCTGGATCCCGGAGTCGCCGAGGGCGTTGTCGAGAGCGGTCTCGAGCAGCCGCGTCCCGCGCAGGATGGCCCGCCAGGACCGCTGCTCGGACTCGCTGAGCCACTTCACGTCGTCACTCACGGACATCGCCTCGATCACCCCCTTCGACCCTGCAGGAGCACGGTGCACCCGCGCGGCTGAGCAGATCCTAGTCGGCCCGGCCCACCGCGCCGGTCATGACGTGCGGTAGGGACGTTACCGGGTCGTCGTCTCGCCGGTGGAGCATGGTGGCGTACGGCTCAGCCGAGCCAGTCCGCCGCTTCCAGCGCGAAGTAGGTGAGGACGACCTGGGCACCGGCCCGCCGGATGGACAGCAGCGACTCGAGCGCCGCCGCTCGCCGGTCGATCCAGCCGTTGGCGGCGGCGGCACAGACCATGGAGTACTCCCCCGACACCTGGTAGGCGGCGACCGGCACGGAGGACCGCTCGGCGGCCGCGGAGACGACGTCGAGGTAGGACATCGCCGGCTTGACCATGACGAGGTCGGCCCCCTCCGCGAGGTCGAGGTCGATCTCGCGGAGCGACTCGACGACGTTGGCGGGGTCCTGCTGGTAGGTGCGCCGGTCTCCCTCCAGGCTCGACTGCACCGCGTCGCGGAACGGGCCGTAGAAGGCGGATGCATACTTGGCCGCGTAGGCGAGGACGACCGTGTCCGTGAACCCCGCCGCGTCGAGCGCCTCGCGGATGGCGGCGACCTGGCCGTCCATCATCCCTGAGGGACCGACGACGTGGGCACCGGCGCGGGCCTGGGCCACCGCCATCTCGCCGTAGATCTCGAGCGTCGCGTCGTTGTCGACCCGGCCCCGGTCGTCGAGCACGCCGCAGTGCCCGTGGTCGGTGAACTCGTCGAGGCACGTGTCGGCCATGACGACGAGCTCGTCGCCGACCTCCGCGCGGACCCGCTCCAGGGCGACATTGAGGATGCCGCTGGGCTCGGTCCCGCCCGAGCCGCGGGCATCCTTCGTGGTCGGGACGCCGAAGAGCATGATGCCGCCGATGCCGAGGTCGACCGCCCGGCGCGCCTCCGCCACCAGCGTGTCGAGCGTGTGCTGGACGACGCCGGGCATGCTCGGGATGGGCCGGACCGAGTCGGCGCCCTCGGCCACGAAGGCCGGCAGCACGAGGTCCTTGGGGTGCAGGCGGGTCTCGGCGACGAGGGCCCGGAGTGCGGGGTTCTGCCGGAGGCGGCGCGGTCGCTCGATCACTGGACGCGCTCCTCCTCAGCGGGCCCGGCGTCGGGACGCGGGCCGCTTGTCACTGGGGCGCTGCAGCGCCTGGCCGGTCTCCGCAGCGGCCACCGCCAGACCCACCCCGTGCCCGGCGAGGGCGTCGACGAGGCTGAGGGCCGATGCCTCGGGGGCGAGGACGTCGACCCGCAGGCCGTGCTCCTCCGCGGTCTTGGCCGTGGCCGGGCCGATGCACGCGACGACGGTGGCGGGGTGCGGCTTGCCGGCGATGCCGACGAGGTTGCGGACCGTGGAGCTCGAGGTGAAGAGCACCGCGTCGTAGTCGCCGCCCTTGATCGCGTCGCGCACGTGCTGGGCGGGCGGCGCCGCACGGACGGTCCGGTAGGCGGTGACGTCGTCGACCTCCCAGCCGATGTCCCGCAGGCCGGCGACGAGCGTCTCGGTGGCGATGTCGGCCCGCGGCAGGAGCACCCGGTTGATCGGGTCGAGCACCTCGTCGAACTCCGGCCACACCTCGAGGAGGCCGGCAGCCGACTGCTCGCCGCTCGGCACGAGGTCGGGGTTGATGCCCCACTCGCGCAGGGCGTCGGCGGTGACGCCACCGACGGCGGCGACCTTGAGCCCGGCGAAGGCACGGGCGTCGAGCCCGAGCTCCTCGAACCGCTCACGCACGGCACGAACGGCGTTCGTCGAGGTGAAGCCGATCCACTCGTAACGTCCGGTGACGAGGCCGCGGACGGCCTTCTCCATCTGCTGAGGCGTCCGGGGCGGCTCGACCGAGATCGTCGGCACGACGTCCGCGACCGCGCCGTAGGCGGCGAGCCGGTCGATCATCGACCCGGCCTGGGCCTGGGTGCGGGGAACCAGGACCTTCCACCCGAAGAGCGGCTTCGTCTCGAACCAGGAGAACTCGTCACGCATCGCGACGTTCGGGGACACGACGGCGGCCGAGATCTGACCGGTCAAGCGGTCGAGCGCCGCCTCGGCGGCGCCGAGCGTGGTGGTGAAGGAGGTCTGGCGAACGGTGGTGCCCTGCTCGACGAGCGCCACCTGCGCCTCTGCGGGGCGACCACACTCGAGCAGGCCGGTCAGGGCCAGGCCGATCGACCGCGGCGAGCCGAGGATGACGAGGGTGTCGTCGTCGGTGCAGTAGCGGGTCAGGTCGTGCCCGGACTGGTCCGCGTTGAGGACGTGGACCGACGAGGTGCCCTTGGAGGTGAGCGGCACCCCGGCGTAGGTCGCCACGGCGGTCGCGGCCGAGACACCGGGGACGACGTCGAACGTGATGCCGGCCTTGCGACAGGCGCGCGCCTCCTCGACGAGGCCGTTGAACGTCGCCGGGTCACCGTCCATGAGGCGCACCACGAGGCCGCCGTTGGAGACCGACTTGGCGGCCTTGACGACGAGCTTGGCCCGGACCGCGTGCGTCAGCTCCTGACCGTTCTCGCCGTGTGCGGCGTCGATGATCTGCACGTCCTCGCGGGCGTGCCCGAGGACCGCCTCCTCGCGCATCAGGCCGTCGAGCACGACGACGTCGGCCGCGGCGAGGAGGTCGCGGGCGCGGACCGTCAGCAGCCCTGGGTCGCCTGGCCCGGACCCGACGAAGGCGACGCGCGCCGGCATGGTCGGGACCGTGGGGATCGTCGCCGTCTGCTCTGACGGCTGGCGTGTGCGAGTCACGAAACTGGCTCCGGGGGTCGGGATGCGATGGTGGAGGGACGGTCGAGGTCGGCAGCGCCGTCCTCGAGCAGGATCTGCGCGAGCCGTCGGCCGAGCGACTCAGGATCGTCATACCGACCCGTGAGGGACCGACGCAAGTCGATTCGGCCGTCCTCGGTGCCGGCGAAGGCGCGGAGCGACAGCTCGAGCCCCTCCTCGCCGTCGACGACCTCGGCGAGCGCCCCGACGGGCGCCGTGCAGCCGGCCTCGAGCGCGGCGAGCAGAGCGCGCTCGGCCGTGATGCTCGCGCGGGTGTCGGCGTCCTCGAGGACGCTGACGGCCTCGAGGACGTCGGGCCGATCGGCACGGCACTCGACGGCGAGCGCACCCTGGCCGGGGGCGGGCAGGACCTGGATCGGGTCGAGCACCTCTGTCACGACGTCGAGCCTGCCGAGGCGGGCCAGACCGGCCCGCGCGAGGATGACCGCATCGACCTCACCGGAGCTGACGAGGCGCAGGCGCGTGTCGACGTTGCCACGGATCGGGCGGATCTCGAGGCCCAGGCCGAGGGCGGCCAGCTGGGCGGTGCGGCGGGGGGACCCGGTGCCGACGACCGAGCCGATCGGCAGCTCGCCGAGGGTGAGCCCGTCCCGCGCGACGAGGACGTCGCGGCTGTCCTCCCGAGCTGGGACCGCGGCCACGACGAGCCCGGGCTCAGGCGCCGTGGGCAGGTCCTTGAGCGAGTGGACGGCGACGTCGACTCGGCCATCGGTGAGTGCCTTGCGGATCGCCGCCGCGAAGACCCCGGTGCCGCCGATGGCGGTGAGCAGGCCTCCGGAGACATCGCCCTCGGTCGTGATCTCGACGAGCTCGACGTCGTGGCCGGCGGCACGCAGCTGGTCGGCGACCCAGCCGGACTGGGTGGTGGCGAGCGCGGAGCGCCGGGTGCCGAGACGCAGGGCCGTCATGAGACTCCTCGCATGGGTGGGGAGGACACGTTGGCCACATCCTTGGGCTCGAGATCGAACAGCTCACGCAGCGCCGCTGCGTAGTCGGGGCCGTTGGCGTCCACGGCGAACTCCTTGATCCGGGCGGTCGGCGTGTGGAGCAGCTTCTCGACGATGCGGTGCACCGCCCGTCCGACCTCGGCCCGGGTCGCCTCGTCGAGGTCGGGCACGCGCTGGTGGAGCCGGTCGAGCTCGCTCGTGACGACGGACGCAGCCCGGGAGCGGAGGGCGGCGACGGTCGGCGCGACCTTCTTCTCCAGCCGGCGGGTCAGGTAGTCGGCGACCTCGGCGGTGACGAGCGCGCCGACGCGGTCGACCTGCTGGAGGTCGGCGCGGCCGGAGAGGAGGACGCCGAGCTCCTCGAGGTCGATGACCCGGACGCTCGGGAGCGGGTCGGCCCAGGTGCCCGTCGGCGCGACGTCCCGCGGGAGGGCCAGGTCGATGAGGACCTGGGGACGGCCCCCACGAGCCGTGACGCACCGCGCCAACAGGTCCTCGCTGACCACGTGTCCCACCGCGCCGGTGCAGGTGATCACGAGGTCGCTCGCCGCGACGACGTCCTCGAGCTCGGCCCAGGGGCGAGCGGTCCCGCCGACCGAGTCGGCGAGGCGCTCTGCGCGTGAGGGGGTCCGGTTGACGACGGTGAGGTCGCTGATGCCGGACCGCGAGGCGGTGGCGACCGCGAGACCGCTCATCGCGCCGGCGCCGACGATGGCGGCGCGGATGCCCGACAGGTCGCCGAGGACCTTCGCGGCCTCCTCGAGGCCCATCTGCACCAGGGACAGCGAGTGCTGGTCGATGTCCGTCTCGGAGTGCGCCCGCTTGCCGACCCGCAGCGCGTGCTGGAAGAGCGCGTTGAGCGACTCACCGGCCCGCCCGGTCTGCTGGGCCGCGGCCAGGGCGTCGCGCATCTGGCCGAGGATCTGCGCCTCGCCGACGGCCATGGAGTCGAGCCCGCACGCGACGGTGAAGGTGTGCGCGACCGCTCCGTCGTCGTAACGGACGTAGAGGTGCTCGGCGATGCCCTCGGCCCGCACGGCCAGCTCGTCGGCCGGGTCCGTCGGATGCACGACCCGGCCACAGGGCAGGCCCTCGGGCCGGGTCCCGGCCGCGGTGGCCAGGGCCTCACCGATGGCCGCGACCGCGGGGTGGAAGGCGGGCACCTCGGCGTAGACCTCGAGCCGGTTGCACGTCGAGACGACGACGACCTCGGAGGCCGTGGCCGAGGAGAGCACCGCAGTGGCGATCCGGGCCGCCCGGTCGGGGGACTCGGCCAGCCCCTCGAGCACGGACAGGGGTGCCGTGTGGTGGGACAGCCCGATGACCAGGAGGCTCATGTCGCCACCGCTTCCGAAGGAGTCCGACCGTCGATCCCTCGCGCCGCCGCGACCGGCTCCAGCGCACCGAGCGCCTTCTGCTGGGCGTGGAAGGCGAGGATCTGCAGCTCGGTGGACAGGTCGACGCGACGGACGTCGACGTCGTCGGGCACCGACAGCACGGCGGGTGCGAAGTTGAGGATGGAGCGCACGCCCACCTCGACCAGACGGTCACAGACCGTCTGAGCCGCGACGGCGGGGGTGGCGATGACCCCGATCGAGATCGGGTCGAGGGCATGGCGCGCGGGCAGCTCGCGGAAGGGCTGGATGGCCACGCCCTGGACCACCTCGCCCCGCAGACCGGGCTCGTCGTCGAAGAGCGCCACGATGCGGAACCCCTTGGTCACGAAGCCGGAGTAGGACGCGAGCGCGTGGCCGAGGTTGCCCATCCCGACGATCGCGACGGGCCAGTCCTGGGTGAGCCCCAGGGCCCGGGAGATCTCGAGAGCGAGCGTGTCCACCTCGTAGCCGACGCCCCGCACGCCGTACGACCCGAGGTGGCTGAGGTCCTTGCGCAGCTGGGCCGAACGCACCCCCACCGCCGCCGCCAGCTCCTCGGAGGAGACCGACAGGACACCCTGCTCTGCGAGCCGAGAGAGGGAACGGAGGTACTCAGGAAGCCGTGCGACGGTCGCGTCGGGGATCTCGCGACGCACTGCTGGGTCGGCCGACACGCTTGGTCACCGGCTCCTCTCACTGAGGCGGTCGGACCTCGCGGTACTGCCCGGAAGGCCACGAACGCGGAGCACGTGGGTACCCATTCAGGCTAGACGTTTGTGAACCCATGCACAAAGTGAAGGACCATTACCTCCGCCACATGGACAGAACGCCCCGATGGTGCCTCGTCACGAGGCCCCTCGGCGCGGGCCGCCGTCCGCTCGGCTCAGCGGGGCGGGGCCCCGAGGGCGGCCCGCAGCCGGTCCTCGTCAACCCGCCAGAAGTCGTGGCGCCGGCCGTCGACGAGGGTCACCGGGATCTGGTCGGCGTATCTGGCGCGCAGGTCGGCGTCGTCGTCGATAGAGCGCTCCGCCCACGCGACCCCGAGCTCGGCCGTCACCCGCTCGATGACGAGCTTGGCCTCGTCGCACAGGTGGCAGCCGGCTCGGCCGACCAGGGTGACGCGGGGCTCGGGTGCAGGCATGTCGACCATGCTAGGCCGACGTCGTCGACGGGTCGCTCCAGCGCAGGATGCCCCCGATCCCGTCCGTGGCCTCGAAGGGCTGCGCGACCAGGCTGAGCTCCGCACCGACCGCGGCGAGGGACCAGAGCAGCGCGTCCAGGTCGTGGTCCGCGCCCGCACCCGCCTCGGGGCGGTCACGGTCCCAGACGTCCGGGTGGAGCAGCACCTGGGCGATCTGGGCCTTCCCCAGCGCCGCCTGCACGGCGTCCCAGCCCTCGACAGCAGCCCCGGCGCCGGTGGCGTCGCCGAACCGCTCGACGAGCAGCGCGTCCCGTCCGGCGCGGAGCCGGGCCAGCTCACGGTCCCGCGCCGTGGCCTCGGCGGCCGCCGACGTGCCTGCGGCCCGGCCGCCGGTCTCGAGCCGGACGATGCGGTCGGCGAGGTCCCCGGGGGCCTGTTCCACGAGGTAGGAGGTCGTGTGCTCCTCGCCCTCGAGGAAGACCACCCCGGGCCGGACCCTCCGGACCAGCCGGTCCAGCTCCGCCGCGACCTGTGTCGCGTTGTGTCTCCACGAGTCCTCGGCCCGAGCCTGGAACCGGCGCTGTGACGCGCCGCCGGCCGCCACCTTGCGGAGCTCGTCGTGCTCGCCCGTCACGTCGGTCGCCGCGACCAGCGCGCCCGTCGGGTCGATCACCTCGATGTCCGCGCCTTCGCGGTCCAGCTTCACCACGGCGTACGTCTCCCTCCCGTCGAGGCCCCGGACGACGTCCATGAGCCTCGGCACGGGACCGAACGACGCCCCCTCCCGTCGCGGTCGTCCCTCGAGGCCGATGTCGAGGACGAGGTCGCCGTTGCTGGCGCAGACGACGTGGGTCCGCTCACCCACGCCGTTCGCGTCGCCGGTCAACGCGTCCTCGAGGACCGCCAGGGTGGCCTCGTCCGCACCCGCCCGTTCGAGCTCTCGGCGAGCCGAGCCCCACGAGGCGAGCCGATGACTCCGGCTCGTCGGGTCGAGGTTGCTCGCGTCGAGGGTCGCGCAGGCGAACGGCCCCTCGAGGTCCGCCAGCGGTTTGAGCCAGTCGAGCTGCATCGGTGCCTCCACGAGTGGTCACAAGTCGTCAAGAGTGGTCTCGGTGGGTCTCCTCGAAACGCTACCCCTCCTGCCCGTCCCCCGACAGGCCGGCGCCGCGCCCGGCCGGCCCACCGGCCGGCCCGCCCGCCGGCCCGCCATGGGCCCAGCCGACCACCGTCCGAACCGACGACGGAGAGCCGGCTCACCGGCATACACCTCGTGTTTTGAGTGGCTCACGCGCGGGCAGGTGCGTCATGACAGCTCGCTCCAGGGAGGAACCATGACCAGCACGTCAGGCGAGGGGCGGCGGCGCCCCGTCGGAGCCCATCGGGCGGTCGAGGCCCGGACGCCCGTGCAGAGGGTCGCGCTGGCCGTGGCCGTCGTCTTCGTCGTCGTGGGGGTGCTCGGCTTCGTCCCCGGCCTCACGACCAGCTACGACGCCCTTGCCCTGGCCGGGCCCGAGTCCGAGGCCCTGCTGCTCGGCCTCTTCCAGGTGTCCATCCTGCACAACGTCGTCCATCTCCTCTTCGGCGTCGTCGGCTGGGCCCTGTCCCGGACGGCGCCGGGTGCCCGAGCCTTCCTCGTCGGCGGCGGCATCGTCTACCTCGTCCTGACCGTGTACGGCTGGCTCGTCGACCGGGACTCCGCGGCGAACTTCGTCCCGCTCAACGCCGCCGACGACTGGCTCCACCTGGCCCTCGGTGTCGGCCTGACCGCCCTCGGGCTGCTCCTGCCGCCGCACCGGCGCCGCAGCACGGTCCGAGGCGCCACGAACACCCCCCGGGGTTGACACGTCAGCGACACTGTCGGGATGCACGGCCCCTTGACGGCGCAGCCACGCCGTCCGAGCGCAGCGGCCGCCGGGCGTCCGGCGGCGCTGCTCGCTGCGCCCGGACCCATGCCCGCCCACGGCCCCGTGCTTGCCGCGATGGCGGTGCCGTCGTGGCGCGGCGCCCTCGACGCCCTCTGGGCTGCCGTCGACGGCAGCGGGTCGGGGGGTGCGCCGCTCGGCGCCGGATGGAGCGGTGCCCCCCGGGCCGCGCCGGTCGCCGGGTCCAGTTCGGTCCCGGGTCAGCGGGGCGTCGGCAGCCAGGGGCGCACCGCCCGCGACGAGGCGGCCCAGGCCCGGATCGAGGCGCTCGTCCGCCTCGCACAGGACGGCGACCGGGAGGCCTTCGCCCAGCTCTACGACGCCTACGTCGACACCGTCTTCCGTTACGTCCTCGTCCGCGTCGGCAACCGCCCCCTTGCGGAGGACCTCACGTCCGAGACCTTCATCCGGGCGATGCGACGGATCGACAGCTTCACCTGGCAGGGGCGCGACATCGCCGCCTGGTTCGTCACGATCGCCCGCAACCTCATCGCCGACCACGTCAAGTCCGCCCGGTTCCGCTTCGAGGTGACCACGGCGGACATGCGCGACGCGGACGAGCAGGTCGACGCACCGGAGGCCGAGGTGCTGGCCCGGCTGCGCGACGAGCGGCTCGTCACCGCCATCCGACAGCTGAGTCCCGAGCAGGCCGAGTGCATCACCCTGCGGTTCCTCCAGGGCCTCAGCCTCGCCGAGACCGCGGCGGTGCTCGGCAAGTCCGAGGGAGCCATCAAGCAGCTGCAGCTGCGGGCCACGAGAGCCCTGCGCGCGTCCCTGGAGGGAGTCGAGCTGTGAGCAAGAGCCGCGGCCGTAACCCCCACCCACCCCGCCTCGTTTCCCGAGCGCCGGACCCACCGGCGACGAGCGACCCGAGCCACCGGGCCCTGCTCACGTCTGACCCCCCACCCCCTCGCCCCTGACCACCCCCTGACCCCCTGACCCCCTGACCCCCTGACCACGAGACCTGGAGCAGCGAATGGACCTCGGCCCCGGCACGGACGCCGACCTCCTCCAGCGCGCCCTCGACGGCGAAGCGGTCGACCGGCCGGGCGTGATCGAGCTGGTCACCGTCCTCCACGCGGTCGCCGCGCTCGACCAGGCGCGGCTCGCGCCGCGCGACGAGTTCGTCGCTGACCTCAGGACCCGCCTCCTCTCGGAGGCACACCCCATCGCCGACTCCGCCGCCGCCGCGTCGGTGGAGAGCGACACCGGGTCGACCGAGGATGGTGACTCGCGTCCTGTCTCGGTCCTGCACGTGTCCCGACCGGTCCGCCGGCTCGCGGCCGCAGCGGCCGCCGTCGTCCTCCTCGCCGGTGGGCTGGGGGTCGTCTCCCGGCAGGCCGCGCCCGGCGACCTGCTCTACCCGATCAAGCAGGTCCTGGACCGCGCTGCCGTGCAGCTCGCCGCAGGGCGGCTGGACGTCGGCCTGACCCACGTGGCGCAGGCGGAGCAGCACGTCAGCGAGGCCCGCGAGCTGATCGACCGCGGTGACCCGGCGGCGGAGGACCTCACTGTGGCGTTCGACGCGGCGGCGGAGTCGACGGCTTCGGCGCAGTCGGTGCTGCTGGAGGTCTACCGCGGCGAGGGTCGGCCGGAGGCGCTGACGGAGTTCGCCGACTTCGTCGCGCGGGCGCTCCCCCAGGTCGAGGCGATGCGGGTCGACGTCCCGCCCGGGGCGATGCCCGCCTGGGAGCGGCTGCGAAGCCTGCTCACGCACGGCGGTCAGGAGGCGCTGCGCGAGCTGGCCTCCTGCTCGGCGTGCGGCGAATCGTCGGCCGCCAACCTGGCCCGGCTCGAGCTGCTGCTCGGCAGCCCGGTCGGCACGACGTCCGGTGCAGGCGTGGCTCCGTCCCTCCCGACCGTGGGCGAGGGCCTGCCCGGCATCACGGTTGCGCCGCCCCCCGCCACGATCGCCTCAGCGACCGTCGGCCTGCCCGGAGCCGGCGTCACCACCAGCAGCGGGAGCGTCGGTGGCGGCGGGGTGACGCTGCCGAGCGCGACCGTCAGCCTGCCGACCCTCGTGGTGTCCTCGACCGTGGTCGTCGGCGGTGGCGGGGCGACGCTGCCGGGCGTGACGGTGACCGGGCCGACGCTCTCGGTCACCCTCGCGCCGACGCTGCCCTGATGCCCTGATGATGCCCTGACGCGATCAGGCCCGACGCTCCGCCGCTCAGCGGCGTGTCGAGCTGGCTGCTCGGGCAGCTCGTATCCCGAGCTGCGTCAGGTGAAGACCGACCGCCGCTGCATGAGCAGGCTGTACAGCGTCTGCTGGATCGTCTCGCGGACCTGGTCGGTGAGGTCGAAGACGAGCATCGGGTCGTCCGCGGCGTCCGGCCCGAGAGTCGTCGTCTCGATCGGTGGGCCGAACTCGATGAGCCACTTGCTCGGGAGCGGGATCGCCCCCAGCGGTCCGAGCCACGGGAAGGTCGGGGTGATCGGCACGTAGGGGAGGCCGAGGAGCCGGGCGACCGTCGGCATGTTGCCGATCATCGGGTAGATCTCCTCCGCTCCGATGATCGAGCACGGCACGATCGGCACACCCGCACGCAGGGCTGCGGCGACGAAGCCCCCTCGGCCGAACCGCTGGAGCTTGTACCTCTCGCTGAACGGCTTGCCCACCCCCTTGAAGCCCTCCGGCCACACCCCGACGAGGTGGCCGCTCGAGAGGAGTCGCTCTGCGTCGGTGTTGGCCGCCAGCGTCGAGCCGGAGCGGCGCGCCATCGGCCCGACGAACGGCGTCTGGAAGACCAGGTCGGCCCCGAGCATCCGAAGGTGACGGCGGTTCGGGTGCTCGTCGTAGACCGCGACCTGCGTCATCAGCGAGTCCATCGCCACCGTGCCGGAATGGTTCGCCACGACGAGCGCTCCCCCTGTGGCGGGGATGTTCTCGATGCCCTTCACCTCGACCCGGAACCACGACTTGTACAGCGGGCGGAGCAGGGGCAGGTGGATGTGCGTCGTGTAGTCCTCGTCGAAGCCGAACTCGTCGACCTCGTAGTCACCCGTGAGCCGCCGGCGCACGTAGGCGAGCGTCTCAGCCACGTGCCGCTCGACCTCCTCCGCGGGCACACCCGCGGCGGCGGCTGCCGAGCGCAGGAGGTTGACGGCCAGCTCGACGAGCTCTGCCGGGCCGGGCCGCGCCTCGGACGAGAACTCCGCCGCCTCGAGGACCGCCCCGACGATCCGCTCAGCCGTGGCCTGGAGTCCCCCGACCACCCCAGCGGTCTCCGTGGCCGGCTTCGCCGATTCCTCCGTATGCCGCTGGGCCGGCTCCGCGGGCAGCGCGAGGTCCTCGTCGGGTGTCGGCAACGACGGGACCGGGCGCAGCGCGCGCTCGCGGGCCCGCTGCTCTCGCCGCTCGCGGATCGCCTGGCGTGGCGGGCGCTTCCGCGCCGGCCCACCAGTCGTCGCGTCCGCCGCCGAGGAGGTGGGGGCCGCGGCGCCGCCACCCGCGGCCTCCGGGCGAGCCGCGGTCGCGTCCCGTCGTGCAACCGTCACCTCGACCGGTTCCGCACCGGGGAGCAACGGGGTGCCGGAGCGGCGGCGACGCTCGCCGGACGCCCGCGCGGCGCCGGCGGCGAAGGCGGTCCGGGCCGCCGGGACCGGCCGCACGACATCGGGGCCCGGTCCGGTCGCCGTGGTGCTCGGCTTCGTGGTGCTCGGCTTCGTGGTGCTCGGCTTCTTGGCGTCGGCCCGCTGCGCGGCTCGGTTGGTCTCGGCTCGCCGGGCAGACGGCCCTGCAGCGCTCCGGGCGGCGCGGGCGTCCGTCGGGTCCGAGCCGGCGCGCCTTCGGCGGGGCGTGGCCTCGTCGTCGTGCGCTGTCACGGGTAGAGCCTCTCGAAGACCCGAGCCACCGCCGCGGCGCCGCTCTCGGCACCACTCACCGCGCCACTGACCGCCCCGCTGACCGCGTCCCCGACCTCTTCGACGCCCGGGACGACGGGACGGAGGCCGCGGGCGAAACTCTCGAACGCCGCTCGAGTCGTGTAGCGCGGCTCGAAGGACAGGACCTTGTGCATGCGAGTCGTGTCCAGCCCCCGACCGAAGGCGAGGAAGGCCACCTGGTCGGGCGAGAAGTCCGCCAGCCCGCTGCGTTTGACGATGTTGCCGATGACCCCGGCCGTCATCAGGGGGACCGGCAGGACCGGCCTCCGCACGATGGCCAGGCACTGCAGCAGGGTCAGGAACCCCTCCCCGGCGACGTTGACGATGCCCACGGACGGTCCCGTCGTCGCCGTGACGAGGGCCGCCACCGCGTCGTCCTCGTGGAGGAACTGCATCCGGGCGTCGTAGCCCAGGGGCACCGGGATCAACGCGAGACCGAAGTAGTCGGTGACGGCCGTACGGATCTGCGGTCCGACCACGTTGGCCAGGCGGAGCATCGTGATCTCGACGTCAGGACGCCGCCTGGAGAACCCGCGGACGTATCCCTCCACCTCGATCGAGTCCTTCCCGAAGCCAGTCCGCGGCGTCGACTTGGCGTTCATGTCCTCGGCGAACATGGCCGGATCGCGGGGGGAGGAGCCGTAGACGGCGGCGGACGACTTGACGACGAGGCGCTCGACGGTCGACGCCTTCTGACACGCAGCGAGCAGCTGCATCGTCCCGATGACGTTGATCTCCTTCTGGGCCACCCGGCCGCCCGTGTCCTTCGGGGTGGCGATGACGTTCATGTGGACGACCGTGTCGACCTGCGCCTGGTTCATGATCCGCCCGATCATCGGGTTGCGGATGTCAGCGCGGACGAACTCGGCTCGACCGATCGAGTGCCTGGGGGGGACGACGTCGACGCCGAGAATCCGCTCGATCCCGGGCTCGGCGCTGAGTCGGCGCGCGTACAGCCCCCCGAGGTACCGGGACACCCCGGTGACGAGCGCGACCTTTGCCATCGGCTCCTCCTGACTCGGCACGTCCCGGCGGAAGGGGCGACCAGCCCCCCGGCGGTCGTTGCGTGGGCTTGCCCACCACCCTAGCGAGGCCGGGGTACCACTGCGCGAGGTGCGGAGGTGATGTTCTCGACGTCGCACTCACCACGTCGACGGAGGCCGGCCCGACCAGGCCCGGACAGCAGTCGACCCCCGCCCGGAAGGCGAGGGTCGAGAGGTGGGAGCAGAGCCCGCCACCCGTGCGTGTCAGATCACTTCTTGTTACGACGCTGGTGACGCGTCTTGCGCAGAAGCTTGCGGTGCTTCTTCTTCGCCATCCGCTTCCGGCGCTTCTTGATGACAGAGCCCATGGTTGTCCTTGATCCGTTGACGGTGCTGTGTGCCGACCTGCGCCGACCGCCCGTCAATCGGGAGAGTCGACTCTTCGAGCCGAGCCGAGTGGCAAGCGTACCGTGTCCGCGCGTCGGACCCCAAAAGGAGCCCGGTGATCGAAGGAGCAGTTTCTCCCCCTTCGAGCCCGAGTCACCTCGAGCCTGCCGGGGAGAAGCTGCTCCTTCGATCTGTCACGCGGTGTCGATGTATGACGTCTGCAGGTACTTGTGCACGGCGTCCTCCGGAACCCGGAAGGAGCGCCCGACCCGGACAGCCGGCAGCTCGCCGCCATGGACCAGTCGATACACCGTCATCTTCGACACACGCATGATCGAGGCGACCTCGGCCACGGTCAGGAACCGGACCTCGGCGAGCTGGCGCTCATTCGACATGTGAACCTCGATCTCTCCAGTTCCCGCGCGTCGCCGGCTTCCCCTCCGGCGAAACGTCACACGGGTGCAGAAGGCAACCTTAGGGGCTGATGTGACTGGAGGGGAAGGGCGCGAAGCACGAATCCCTGTGAGCGCAAGGCGACACGCCGTCCCAGCCCGGAGGAAATGCGGTCGTATGCCGCTGGGCTGGCTCCCCGAGGGCCGCACCAGGCATCAGGGCAGCAGCCGGTGCAGGTCCCGGGGAAAGAGGGCGACCTCACGGACGTTCTCGGCACCGTTGAGCCGAGCCACCCACCGCTCCAGGCCGATCGCGAACCCGCCGTGCGGCGGCATGCCATGGTCGAAGGCGGCGAGGTACCCGGCCAGCGGAGCCGGGTCCTGTCCCGCCCGCTCGAGCGCAGCCCGGTAGTCGCTCGGACGGTGGAGCCGCTGACCGCCGGTCGTCAGCTCGAGGCCCCGGAAGAGCACGTCGAAGCTGTTCGACGCCTGACCTGGCGCCGGTTCGGACCCGGCGCCTCCAGCCCGCCCGTACCCCTCCGGGGCTGTGTAGAACGGACGCTTCGCCATCGGAAACCCCTCCACTGCAAGAAACTCCGAGTCGTGGACAGTGCAGGCCCACGCACTCAGCGCCCGCTCGTGCGCCGGGCTGAGGTCTGGTTCTGCAGGGTCCGCACCCACCAGGGCGAGTGCGTCCCTGAAGTGGATCACGGGGAGCTTCGCCGGCACCTGGGGGAGGTGGAGCGAAAGGAGCGAAGCGGCCTCAGCGGCATACGTCCCGACTGCCTCCACCATCCCGGCGAGGGCAGCCCGCAGCACGGCCAGCACGTCGCGGTGGTCGCGGATGAACCCGAGCTCCGCGTCCAGGGACGTGTACTGCGCCAGGTGACGAACCGTGTCGTGCGGCTCCGCACGAAAGACCGGCCCCACCTCGAAGACCCGCTCGAACACCCCGACCAGCATCTGCTTGTACAGCTGCGGTGACTGCGCGAGATACGCGGGACGCCCGAAGTAGTCGACCTCGAAGACGTTCGCACCTGACTCGGTCGCCGTGCCCACGAGCTTCGGAGTGGCGATCTCGGTGAAGTCCAGCCCGGTGAGGGCGGACCGGAACCCGCGCATCGACGCGCTCGCGACCTCCCACGCCGCCCGATGTCGGGGGTGCCGGAGGGTCACTGCCGCATGGTCCAGATGCGTCGGCAGTCCAGCGCCGAAGGTCGGCCGCCACAGCTCCACCGGCGGAGGGGCCGCAGGCTCGGTGAGCGGCACGATGGTCGGGTCGACCAGCTCGGCCCCGCCCGGCGCGGCCGGGTTGTGCACCACCCGGCCGCTCACCTCGACGACGGTCTCCTCCGGAACGTTCGCGAGCCCCACCAGGACGTCGGAGTCCTTGACGACGACCTGGGCCAGCCCGGACCGGTCCCTGACGATGACGAAGGTGACGCTGGCCAGCGAGCGACGCCGGTGGACCCAGCCGGCCAGCACGGCCGGCGAGCCGTCCGGAAGCGCCGCGAGGTCACGGGCGAGCACCCGTGAAACGGCGCCGGTGGATGGGTGTGGTGTGGTCGACATTCCTTCACCTCCTGGGATGGTGCCCCGGAGGTGCGGGCGATGGGGAGAGTCGCTGTGCCACCACACCTTCGCCGCCGCGAGCTTGCGGTCGGCCTCTGGTCACGCTCGGCTCAGGATCGTCAGGCCCGTCGACGCCGTGCCGCCATGCTGCCAGATCGACAGAGCAGCGGCTCCTCCTTTTCCTCCCCGCCTTCCTCCTCGTCCTCCTCGTCCTCCTCGTCCTCCTCGTCGCCGAGGAGACCGTGCGGCAGGACTCGTCGCACGCGGAGGTGGAGGGCCGGTCGAGGCCCGTCAGTCGAAGTGGACGTCGAGCCCGTGGTGCGGGAATACCGCCGACCGCGTCGCCATGATGGCCCGGTCCACGTCGCTCCCCGGGTCGTACCCGAGATCCCACGACCGCCACCACAGCGGGCCGTCCTGCGTCGTCAGGTCACCCATGCGCCGGGGGGCCGGCCGACCCGTCACCCGTTCGACGTGCTCACGCCACACCTCTGGAACCGGGGTGCTCGCCGGGATCGGCTGGTGCGCAGCGATCGCCGTGAGGTGGGTCCATGCGCGTGGGACGACGCCGACGACCTCGTAGCCACCCCCGCCCAGGGCGACCCACTTTCCGCCGCACACCTCGTGTGACAGCCGGTGGAGCGAGTCGGCCGCCGACCGCTGGGCGTCAACCGTCATCGCGAAGTGCGCCAACGGGTCCTCGGCATGCGTGTCACAGCCGTGCTGCGTGATGAGCATCTCGGGCCGGAAGGAGCGGACGATGGGCATCGCGGTGGCGTGGATGGCCCGGAGCCAGCCCGCGTCGGAGAGACCCGGAGGCAGTGAGACGTTCACGGCCGAACCCTCGGCGTTCGGGCCGCCGATGTCCGTCGGCCAGCCCGTGCCCGGGAACAGCGCCCGCCCGCTCTCGTGCAGCGAGATCGTCAGGACCCTCGGGTCATCCCAGAAGATCCGCTCGACGCCGTCCCCGTGGTGGACGTCGACGTCGACGTAAGCGACCCGCTCCGCGCCGTGGTCCAGGAGCCACCGGATGCCGACCGCGATGTCGTTGTAGATGCAGAAACCGCTGGCGCGGTCGGGCATGGCGTGGTGCAGACCTCCGGTGAAGTTGACGGCGTGGCTCGCCTCCCCCTCCCACACGGCCCGGACCGAGTCGACGGTGCCGGTCACGATCCGCGCACTCGACTCGTGCATCCCCTCGAAGGCGGGGTCGTCGTCGGTGCCGATGCCACGGCTGGGGTCGGCGTCGTAGGGGTCCGCCGAGGCTGCCTTGACCGCGGCGACATACTCGGGCTCATGGATGGTCTCGAGGAGCTCGTCGCTGGCGGGCTCGGCGCCACAGACGTCGACGCCCGGGGCGTCGAACACGCCCATGGCCTCGCAGAGGCGGGCCGTCAGGTCCAGGCGGATGGGAGCCATGGGGTGAGTCGGACCGAAGTTGTACTTCGTGAACGAGGGGTCCCAAACGACACGGGCCTGGCTTGGCATGATTGGACGCTATCGCGTCCATGCTGGACGTGAACTCCTGACGAAGGGAATCCCATGGCGCGGAACAAGCTGTTCGAGGACGACGTGCTCGTCATCGGCCTCGGACGTTTCGGCTCCGCCGTCGCCATGGAGCTGACGAAGCTCGGCCACCGGGTCATCGCCGTCGAGCGGAACAACGCGCTGGCTGAGTCCTACGTCAACAAGTTCGCCAAGGTCGTGCACGCCGACATGGCCCAGGCCTCGGCCATCGACATGATCCGCGCCGCCGAACCGAAGATCGCCGTCGTGGGCATCGGCTCGTCGGTCGAGTCGTCCGTCCTCGCCTCCGCCAACCTCGTCGACGCGGGGGTGCCGTCCATCTGGGCCAAGGCCCTCTCGCAGGAGCACAAGCGGATCCTCGACCGGATCGGGGTGCACCACGTCATCTCCCCGGAGTCGGACGCGGGCCGCAGGGTGGCCCACCTCGTCAACGGGCGACTGCTCGACTACATCGAGTTCGACGACGGCTTCGCGATCGTCAAGATCAAGCCGCCGTCGGAGACCATCGGTTTCACACTCGAGCAGAGCCAGATCCGCCGCAAGTACGGCGTGACCGTGGTGGGGGTCAAGGCTCCCGGCGAGGACTTCACCTACGCCGTCCCACAGACGAAGGTCTCCGCGCACCACATGCTCATCGTCAGCGGCCCGACCGAGCTGATCGAGCGGTTCGCCGCCCGGCCCTGAGCAGGTCGCCGCCCCGATATCGGGGCTCGGTCCAGGAGAGGCGGCTCGGTCCGGCTCAACCCCCGATGACGCCCGGGTCGTGCCCGAGTGGCAGAACCATCGCGATCTCCTCATCGCCGTCATCCTCCGAGGCGACCCCCATCGGCCGTCGCTCATCGGTCGGCCGGAACCCCATCCCGCTCGCGAACGCGACCGCTCGACCGTTGTCGGTGCCGACCCAGTAGTAGAGGTGGCTCTCGCCGCGACGGCGGGCCACGACAGCACCGCTCGTGACGAGCTTGGTCGCGACATCGGTGCCGCGCAGATCCGGCTTGACCCACAGCCCGAAGAGCTCGCCCGCGTCGGCCCCGTCGTCCGTCGCCGCCGTTCCGACACTGACGACCCCGACGGCCTGCCCGTCCTGCTCCGCGATGAGCCGCGCCGAGCGCTTCATCCGCTCGCGCCAGGACGCCTCGTCGAAGGCCTCCTCCTCGTCGACGGTCGCCGCGAAGGCCTCAGGAGATTCGCGCAGGGCCTCAAGCCGAACTGCCCGGTAGTCCTGCCACTCGTCCTCGCCCAGCGGGCGCACGGTGATCTCGCTCATGGCGACCACCTTTGCATGCTGCACCTCCCGCTGCACCCGAGGGTCGGGGAAGTCACGTCGACATCACGGTGCCCCTCCACGGGCCGCCCCGGCCGCTCCCGGACGGTCCCAGTGGCCGGATCAGAGAGGACGCACCATCTCGATCTCATGGAGCTCGTCGCGACGAGGATGGGGATGCGTGACACCGGTCCGCACGAAGCCGCATCGCTCGTAGAGCGCCAGGGCGGAGTCGTTGTGACTGCCGACCTCGAGGACGACCTGGCTCTTGCCGAGGCGCCTCGCCTCACCCAGCACCGCACCGACCAAGGCCGCCCCGACACCCCGGCCGCGAGCGCGGGGTGCGACGTAGAGACCGAAGAGCGTGGCCTCCGCCGCCCGGTCCGGCTCCCAGTGGGACCCGAGCCCCGCGCTGCCGATGACGCCCTCTGCATCACGGGCCTGCACGAGCCAGGCCCCCTCGATCCGCTGCCGCCAGTCGGCTTCCTCGTAGACCGCTTCGTCCGCGTAGGTGAACCAGAACGCGTCGGGTGCATCCTGGAGCATCTCGAGCCGGACGCCACGGTGGCTCTCCCAGTCGTCCGGGGCGACGACGTGCAGGTGCATTCGTGGCGGCTCAGTCATGGGGTCCAGCCTGCCACGCTCGTTGCGAGTGGCGGAGGTCACAAGGGGCCACTAGGTTCGCGGTCGGGTCGCCCTGACCGGTCGCCTCATGCACCGGCGAGTCCGAAGCTCCCATACCCGTCCCGTAGCCCACCCCCTCGCTCGAGTGCGGCAGGAACTGCACACTCGAGGTTTCAGGCGTGACCGGAGGCCAGCTGCTTCGAGCGGGCTGCGGCCGCCTCCATCGCGTTGACGAACGCCGCCCGGACCTTGTGGTCGTCGAGCTGGCGCAGCGCGGCGACCGTGGTGCCTCCGGGGGAGCTGACCTGCTCGCGCAGCACCGTCGGGTGCTCGTGGGTCTCCTTGAGCATCGTGGCTGCGCCGTAGAGCGTCTGGACGACGAGCTCGGTCGCCGTCGCCCGGGGCAGGCCCAGCACCACGCCCGCCTCGATCATCGCCTCGACGACGTAGAAGATGTACGCCGGTCCGCTGCCGGAGATGGCCGTGACGGCGTCGAGGTGCTTCTCCTCGAGACGCACGACCTTGCCGCAGGACGAGAGCAGGGCCTCCGCCTCGAGGAGGTGGTCCTCGGTGCAGTGCCGTCCCGGTGAGACCCCAGCCATGCCCTGGTCGACGAGGGCCGGGGTGTTCGGCATGACCCGGACCACCGAGGAGCCCTCCGGCAGGTGCGACTCGAGGAACTCCGTCGTGATGCCGGCCGCCAACGAGACCACGGTGTTGCCGTCACGCACGTGGTCCCGGATCTCGGCGAGGAGCCCCTCCATGTCCTGCGGCTTGACGACGAGGACCAGGGTGTCCGCGAGGTCCGCGGCCTCGGTGTTCGGGAGCACGCGGACGTCGTACTTCTCCGCCAGCTGGGCGGCGCGCTCGGCGTTGCGCTCGGTGATGATGAGGTCGGCAGCCGCCCGGCCGGACCGCAGCAGTCCGGAGAGCAGCGTCTCCCCCATCACGCCGGCACCGAAGATCGCAGTGGTTCCCATGGCTCAGCCTCTCGTCGCCAGACCGCGGACGAAGAACATGACGTTGGCCGGCTTCTCCGCCATCCGGCGCATGAGGTAGCCGTACCACTCCTGGCCGTACGGGATGTAGACCCGCATCCGGTCGCCCCGGTCCGAGATCCGGCGCTGCTCGTCAGGCCGGATGCCGTAGAGCATCTGGTACTCGAACGAGGTCGCCGCCCGCCCCGCCTGGGCCGCCAGCGCCCCGGCGATCTCGACGAGCCGAGGGTCGTGGGTGGCCACCATCGGGTAGCCCTCACCCTGCATGAGGATCTTGAGACAGCGGACATAGGACTTGTCGACGTCGGCGCCGGACTGGAACGCGACCGACTCCGGCTCCTTGTAGGCACCCTTGCAGAGACGCACCCGGGAACCGGCCGTGGCCAGGTCGCGGCAGTCCGCCTCGGTGCGACGGAGGTAGGACTGGAGCACCGCGCCGACACTCGGGAAGTCCGAGCGGAGCTCGCGCAAGGCCTCGAGCGTGAGGTCCGTCGTCGTGTGGTCCTCCATGTCAAGCGTCACCGTCGTGCCGGCGAGGTCCGCCAGGGTGCAGATCTCGCGCGCATGCTCGAGCGCGATGCTGTTTCCGTCGCCGGGCAAAGCCTGACCGAGGGCGCTCAGCTTGAGGGACACCTCCGCGGTGCCGGTCTCGGTGAGGCCCTCGTCACGCAGGGCGGTCAGCAGCTGGAGGTAGGCGTCCTTGGTCTGCTTGGCCCGAGCGACGTCGGTCGTGTCCTCGCCGAGGTAGTCGATGGTGGCCATCCGGCCCGTCGCCGCCATCTCGGCCGCCGCCCGCACCGCATCGGCATGTGCAGCACCCGGGACGAAACGTTTGACCACCGATCGGGAGACCGGCGCCTTCTGGATGACGTCACGAACCGCCTCCTGCTTGGACAGCTGAAGAAGTGAGTTGCGCAGCAGGTCGCTGGCGTCCACAGGGACCTCCCGGTCGTCGTCACGATGGTGGCTGCCGCAAATCTACCGCCGTGCGGCAGACTCACCGCATGGACGTACGGCTTCCCCTTGACGACCTCGGCGCCGGCCTCGGCGAGGCTGCGACGGTCCTGCGAGCGAACGCCATGGCAGCGGGGCTCGACGCCCCGGTGCCCACGTGCCCGGGCTGGAGCGTCTCGCGGCTCGTCGCCCACGTGGGCATGGCCCACCGGTGGGCTGCCAGCCATGTCAACGGCTCCCCCGCCGACGACCCCGAGGGCATGGAGCGGGCGGCGCTCTCGGAGCCGGACCTGCTCGGCTGGTTCGACGACGGGGCCACCGCCCTGCTGCAGGCCATCGTGGACGCGCCCGACGACCTCACTGCCTTCGTCTTCCTCAAGAACGCGCCGCCCGCGAAGGTGTTCTGGACTCGCCGGCAGTGCCACGAGACCACCATCCACGCCGTCGACGCCCTCGCGGCCCGCCTCGGCCGCCCACCACGCCGGTCCGAGACCTGGATCCGCCCACCCCTCGCGCTCGACGGCATCGACGAGCTGCTCGCCGGCTTCGTCCCACGTCGGAGCCAGGGCATCCACCCGCCGGACGAGACGGTCGTCCTCGTGCGGCCCGACGACTCCCCGATCGCCTGGCTGCTCGCCATGGGACCCGACCACCCCGTCGACGTGACCGTCGTGGACGGAGCGAGCCCAGCGGCATACGGCCCCGTCGACCGCGCCCTGACCGGGCACCCCGTCGACCTCTACCTCCAGCTGTGGAACCGGAGCGCCGACCTGGACCCGTGGTGGCACGACCTGGTCACCATCACCTGGAAGTGAGCTGCCATGCCAGCCCTGGACCACCTCGTCAAGGACGCCTACCCGCGCTCGACGAAGTACGACGCCACCTGGCTCGTCGACCTCGACATGGGACCACACCCGCTCTGGCTGCTCGAGGACCTCGCCGGCGACCTCGACCTAAGGCCCGGGATGCGCGTCCTCGACCTCGGGTCCGGTCTCGGGGCAACCTCCGTCTTCCTCGCCAAGGAGTACGGCGTGCGCGTCATCGCGGCCGACCTGTGGGTCGACCCCACTGAGGCCGGTGAGGTGTTCCGCAAGGAAGGGGTCGACGACCGCGTGCTCGCCATGCGCGTCGACGCCGGCCAGCTGCCCTTCGGCGCCCGGTCGTTCGACGCGATCATCAGCATCGACGCCTGGGAGTACTTCGGGACCGGGGACCACTACCCGCCCTATCTGGCCCGATTCCTCAAGCCCGGCGGGCAGCTCGGTGTCGCCACACCGGCACTGACGACCGAGGTGCGCGAGCTCGGCGAGATCCCCGAGCACATCGACAAGGTCGTCGGCGCCGAGACCGCCGCGTGGCACACGGCCGAGTGGCTTCGCAGCCAGTGGGAGTTCTCCCGGGCCTTCGCCTCGGTCACCGCGCGCGAGCAGGTCGACGCCTGCGCCAACTGGCTCCTGTGGGAGCGGGCCGTGATGGAGCTCAAGGGCCGGATGAGCTCACCCGTGCAACAGATGCTCGAGGCCGACGGCGGCGCCTTCGTGACGTTCGCGATCGTCACCGGGCGAGTTGCGTGAGCCTCGACGCGCGGGACCTGGCGTTCCTGCGGCGAGCGGTGGGTCTGGCTCGGCTCGCGCTCGCGCGTGGGGACGAGCCGTTCGGGTCGGTGCTCGTCTCGAGCGAGGGGGACGTGCTCTTCGAGGACCACAACCGCGTGGTTGCCATCGATGGGACCCAGCACCCGGAGTTCGCCATCGCTCGCTGGGCCGGGTCGCACCTGTCGCCTTCCGAACGCGCTGTCGCCACCGTCTACACCTCCGGCGAACACTGCCCGATGTGCTCGGCCGCCCACGGCTGGGTCGGTCTGGGGCGGATCGCCTATGCCGCCAGCTCGGCCCAGCTCGGTGCCTGGCGTGCAGCTTGGGGCCTGCCGGACGGGCCGGTTCGGGCCCTGCCCATCCGCGAAGTGGTGCCCGGTGCAGTCGTGGACGGGCCCGCGCCTGAGCTCGAGGACGAGGTGCGGGCGCTGCACGAAGCCTTCGCCCGTCGCCGCTGACCCGCCCCAGCCCGCGCGGCCCTGGCCCCTCCCCCGCGCGACCGCCACAACTTCGCCCCGGCGAACCTGACGCGGGCCCGACTCCCGCCCGACCGCCACAACTTCGCCCCGGCGAACCTGACGCGGAGCCTGACTCCCGCCCGACCGCCACAACTTCGCCCCGGCGAACCTGACGCGGAGCCTGTGGATGACGTCGCCCGCGCAAGGCGGCAGGACGCCACCTCTGATGCATGGCAGATAGCGAGGCGGACCCAGAGCAGGCTCGCAAACGATGGAGACCAGCCCGAGTCGCCGTCCCGATTGAGCAAGGGCGTCCCTTCGTTCGGGTGGATTTCGACGCGACAGCACAGACTTCTTGGACGCTGAGATCCCAGTACCGACGTCTGTTTCGCGGTGTCTACCTGCCCAAGGACATCGAGGTGACATCGAACCTCATGGCTGAGGCTGCGCTACTGCTTGCTGGTCAGGGCTGTTACGTCTCGCACCACACGGCTGCGCTCCTGTGGGGTGGGGTCGTTCCTGATGACCCCGACGTCCATGTGACGTATCGCGGTCCCCGTGCGCGTTGCTTCGGGATTGCCGCTCACCGCCCGAAGAAGAACCAGCGCGTCGCAACCTGGCGCGGGATCCGGACGACGAGCTCACTCCAGACCTTCCTCGACATGGCGCAAGTCCTGTCGCTCGTCGACCTCGTCGTGCTGGGCGACTCCTTGGTGAAGAAGAAGCGCTTCACGCCACGGGAGCTGGTGGCATTCGTGATGGAGGCCACCGGCCCGCATCATCGCAAGGCCAAGCGGGCTGCCGGGCTGGTTCGTCGAGGGGTCGACTCTCCGATGGAAACACGCCTCAGGCTCCTCATCGTCTTCGCCGGCCTGCCGGAGCCAACGGTCGACCACCGGATCCACGACGCTGATGGTGACCTGCGGTACCGGTTCGACCTGAGCTACCTGAAGTACGGCCTGATCATCGAGTACGACGGCAGGCAGCATGCCGAGTCGACGGAACAGTGGCACGGCGACCTGGACCGCGACGAGCAGCTCGACGACTGGCACATCCGGCGTCTCGTGGTGGTGTCGAGCGGCATCTTCAACACCCCGGGCAAGACGCTCGCGCGGATCACCAAGGCGATGCGAGAGCGCGGGATGACCGTTCCCCCGCTATCGGACGAGTGGCGTCGGCACTTTCCCAGCCGCCCGTGGGACGTTGACGTGCCGGCCTGACCGCCCAGTCGGCCAGCCGCCGCAACTTCGCCCCGGCGAATGTGGGGCGGGTCCGGCGCCCGTTCCGCCGCCGCAACTTCGCCCCGGCGAATGTGGGGCGGGTCCCCCAGTCGGCCGGCCGCCGCAACTTCGCCCCGGCGCAGTTGCTCGCCGGCGGTGGCGAGGGCGGGAGGAGCGGCAGGCTGGATGACCCGGGGACGGAGCTCAGCGGCATACGGCAGCGGTGGGGTCCTGGCGGGGACGGCGCGCGAGGGGGCGTTCCGCTCAGGGCGAACAGGAGCGGGAACCTGCGCCGGGCAGGCACAGGATGGGAACACCCACGCACAGGCTCGCGTTGTGCGAGGTGCCTGCTGACAGCGGGCGCGGATAACATCGAGGTATCTCGATCAGGCAGGAGAAGACATGTTTGAACGGTTCACCGATCGGGCCCGACGGGTGGTGGTCCTGGCGCAGGAGGAAGCGCGCCTGCTCAACCACAACTACATCGGCACCGAGCACATCCTCCTGGGTCTGATCCACGAAGGCGAAGGCGTGGCCGCCAAGGCTCTCGAGAGCCTCGACATCTCGCTCGAAGCGGTCCGCGCCCAGGTCCAGGAGATCATCGGCCAGGGGCAGCAGGCCCCGACTGGCCACATCCCCTTCACGCCGCGCGCGAAGAAGGTCCTCGAGTACTCGCTCCGCGAGGCGCTCCAGCTCGGCCACAGCTACATCGGCACCGAGCACATCCTCCTCGGCCTGATCCGCGAGGGCGAGGGCGTCGCCGCCCAGGTCCTCGTCAAGCTCGGCGCGGAGCTGAACAAGGTGCGCCAGCAGGTCATCCAGCTGCTCTCCGGCTACCAGGGCCAGGGCGGCCAAGGGGAGAAGACCGGCGCTGGTGTGGGCCAGGCGACCGGCGAGGGGACCCCGGCGGGCTCCCTCGTCCTCGACCAGTTCGGCCGCAACCTGACGCAGGCCGCCCGTGAGGGCAAGCTCGACCCGGTCATCGGGCGCGAGAAGGAGATCGAGCGGGTCATGCAGGTGCTGTCCCGCCGCACGAAGAACAACCCCGTCCTCATCGGCGAGCCCGGCGTCGGCAAGACCGCCGTTGTCGAGGGTCTCGCCCAGGACATCGTCAAGGGCGAGGTGCCCGAGACCCTCAAGGACAAGCAGCTCTACACCCTCGACCTCGGGTCGCTCGTGGCGGGCAGCCGCTACCGCGGTGACTTCGAGGAGCGCCTCAAGAAGGTCCTCAAGGAGATCCGCACCCGCGGCGACATCATCATCTTCATCGACGAGATCCACACCCTCGTCGGTGCGGGTGCCGCCGAGGGTGCCATCGACGCCGCGAGCATCCTCAAGCCGATGCTGGCCCGTGGTGAGCTGCAGACCATCGGCGCGACCACCCTCGACGAGTACCGCAAGCACATCGAGAAGGACTCGGCCCTCGAGCGCCGCTTCCAGCCGATCCAGGTTCAGGAGCCGACGCTCCCGCACACGATCGAGATCCTCAAGGGCCTGCGGGACCGGTACGAGGCGCACCACCGTGTGACGATCACCGACGGCGCGCTCGTCGCAGCCGCCAACATGGCGGACCGCTACGTCAACGACCGCTTCCTGCCCGACAAGGCGATCGACCTCATCGACGAGGCGGGCGCGCGACTGCGGATCCGCCGCATGACGGCCCCGCCGGACCTGCGCGAGTTCGACGAGAAGATCGCGCACCTCGTCCGTGAGAAGGAGTCGGCCATAGACGGCCAGGACTTCGAACGGGCCGCCCGTGTGCGGGACGAGGAGAAGAAGCTGCGCGCCGAGAAGGCCGAGCGCGAGGCCCAGTGGAAGTCGGGCGACATGGACGTCGTGGCCGAGGTCGATGAGGAGCTCATCGCCGAGGTCCTGGCCGCCAGCACCGGCATCCCGGTCTTCAAGCTGACCGAGGAGGAGTCGAGCCGCCTGCTCCACATGGAGGACGAGCTGCACAAGCGGATCGTCGGCATGAACGACGCCGTCAAGGCGCTGTCCCAGGCCATCCGGCGCACCAGGGCCGGCCTCAAGGACCCCCGCCGCCCCGGAGGTTCGTTCATCTTCGCCGGGCCGACCGGTGTCGGTAAGACCGAGCTGGCCAAGACGCTCGCCGAGTTCCTCTTCGGCAGCGAGGACGCCTTGATCCAGCTGGACATGTCGGAGTTCTCCGAGAAGCACACGGTCAGCCGACTCTTCGGGTCCCCTCCCGGCTACGTCGGCTACGAGGAGGGCGGCCAGCTGACCGAGAAGGTCCGCCGCAAGCCGTTCTCGGTCGTGCTCTTCGACGAGGTCGAGAAGGCCCACCCGGAGATCTTCAACTCACTCCTCCAGGTCCTCGAGGACGGCCGACTCACCGACTCCCAGGGCCGGATGGTCGACTTCAAGAACACCGTCATCATCATGACGACCAACCTCGGCACCAGGGACATCTCGAAGGCCTCCATGGGCTTCAGCGCCGGACCTGACACCCGCTCGGACTACGAGCGGATGAAGGCGAAGGTCATCGACGAGCTGAAGCAGCACTTCCGGCCGGAGTTCCTCAACCGGGTCGACGACACCATCGTCTTCCCGCACCTGTCCAGGGACGAGATCATCCAGATCGTCGACCTCGAGATCGCCAAGCTCGACAAGCGACTCAAGGACAAGGACATGGGGATCGACCTCACGCAGGCGGCGAAGGACCTGCTCGCCAAGAAGGGTTACGACCACGTGCTCGGTGCGCGACCGCTGCGTCGCACCATCCAGCGCGAGATCGAGGACGCCCTCTCGGAGAAGATCCTCTACGCGGAGTTCACGTCGGGGCAGTACATCAAGGTCGACACCGAGGGCGAGGGCAAGGACGAGAAGTTCACCTTCTCCGACATGGCCCACCCCGGGCACCGTCCGGCCGACGACCTGCCGGAGCTGCCCGAGGGACCGGCGCTGGACGAGGCACTGGGGGCCGAGTTCGTGGCCGTCCCCGACCCCACTCGGGACGTCACCGGCAGCGCGGGACCGTCCGCGGCGTCCGGCACTGAGACGGCCTGAGTCCGCGACCGGACAGCCGGACCACCCATGGACGAAGGGGCCGAGGAAACTCCTCGGCCCCTTCGTTTCCCCTGGTGCCTCCCCTGGTGCCTCCCCTGCTGCCTCCCCTGGTGCCTCCCCTGACCACTCCTCCACGCCTGCCTTACCCGGGTCGGACCGCTCCGCAACACCGGCGCGGCGTCGGGGCCACCGTGGTCCGCCCCCTGAAGTGGTCGTCTACGGTGGCCCTGTGATCCTCGGACGTGCCCGCCCCCGGCCGCTCGCCGTCAACGCCGCGGCGGCTTCGCTCGCCGTCGCAGTTGCCCTCGCCGCCTGTACGGGTGGCGACCCCGCGGCTCGGCAGCCCTCGACAGCGGGCGCCCCTCCATCGTCCGGCGCGGCACCCAGGGTCCCGTCGGCGCCGACTCCGGCGCCTGCCGTCGCGGGTGCTCCAGCTGCGCTGACCGCCCTCGTCGAGCGCCTCTACTCCGGCGCGGAGCTGGGCAGGTCCGCCACCGCCGCGACGAGGAAGGCACTCGAGGGGCGCCGACCCGGTGGCGCAGCGATCCCCACCGGCGCCGAGGCGAAGGTCGGCTCCTGGTTCGGGACACCGGTCGCCGTCGTCACGGCGGGCGAGGACGTCACCCTGGCGGTGGGTCCGGCCTGGCGGCTCGTCGGCGGGTGGTGGCCCTCGCTCGGCGTCGCTGCCGCGGTCACGGGGGGCGGCCCGAGGTGGGTGCTGGCCGTCGGGTCGGACGCCCGCCGCGGTCAGCCGCTCGAGCGGTCGCGAGCCGACACCCTGCAGGTCATCGGAGTGGACGGCAAGGGCGGCGGTGGCGTCATGGGCATCGCCCGGGACCTGTGGGTGCCGCTGAGCACCGGCGGGAAGGGCAAGATCAACTCGGCCATGCCCGTCGGCGGACCCGAGGGACAGCTGGCGACGGTCCGCGCCGCGACCGGACTGCCCATCGAGGGCTACGCCGTCATCGGTTTCGCCGGGTTCATCCAGCTCGTCGACGACCAGGGCGGCCTCAAGATCGTCGTCCCCCAGACGGTGGACGCGTCACACGCTCACCTGGTGATCCAGAAGGGTGCCCAGACCCTCAGCGGCAAGGAGGCCCTCGCCTATGCTCGCGAGCGCAAGACACTCCCGGACGGCGACCTCGGCCGGTCGCGGCACCAGGGAGAGGTGCTCCTCGCCGCCGCCGTGCAGGCCAAGCTCGCCGGCCCGGGCGCGATCCCGGCTGCCCTGACCAGCTTCTCCAAGGTCGGCGCCAGCGACCTGTCGGCCGAGGAGATGCTGACCTTCGCGGCCGCGCTCCACCGGGTCAACCCGACGAAGGTCGGCCGCGACGTCGCGGGCGGCCCGTTCGGCTGGGCCGGCTCGCAGTCCATCGTCGTGCTCGGCGACCAGGCCCGGCGGCTCTTCGCGTCCTTCGACGACGGCAACCTCTCATGATGCCCTCTTCCCCGGATCTCGTGATCCGCCGGGCGCGGACCTCCGACATCCGCGGCATCCGTGCGCTGGTCGCCCCCCTCGCCGAGCGTCGCGTCCTCGTCAGCAAGGAGGCGGTGACCTACTACGAGGCGGTGCAGGAGTTCCGGGTGGCCGAGCTTGATGGCGTGCTCGTCGGATGCGGCGCCCTCCACGTCATGTGGGAGGACCTCGCCGAGATCCGCACGCTCGCCGTCGCGGACAGCATGCTGGGCACCGGGTTGGGTGCCGGCCTCCTCGAGGTGCTCACGGACGACGCTCGTGAGCTGGGCGTGCGGCGCCTCTTCTGCCTCACCTTCGAGGTGCCGTTCTTCACCCGACACGGCTTCGCCCCGATCGAGGGGCAGGCCGTGTCCGCGGAGGTCTACGCCGAGCTGCTGCGCTCCTACGACGAGGGAGTGGCCGAGTTCCTCGACCTCGAGCGGGTCAAGCCGAACACCCTGGGCAACACCCGGATGCTGCGAACGCTCGAATAGCCCGTATGCCGCTGAGCTCGCTTCCAGCGCAAGCCAGCTCAGCGGCATACTCCCTTCTCAACCCGTCGCAGCGCCATCTGGGGGAGGGGGTACGTAGACCTGACGGGCGCCCACGTGCATGATGTCGACCGACACCGGAGCGGACAACGGAGCCGTCCGCGAGACCCCTGCGTCACAGGACCAGCGGAGGCGGACGGTCGCCGTGTCGCTCAGAGCCCGAGGAGGCGTGCCGATGGCGAGGATCGAAGCCAACTGCTCTCAGTGCGGTGGTGTGGAGTTCGAGGACGGTTTCATCGAGGACAACGGTCAGGGCTCACAGGGGTACGCCAGGTGGATCTCGGGACCGCTGCAGCGCGGCCCCTTCGGCGGAGCGTTCCGGTTCGGCGCGCCCCGTTGGATCGTCGACGCGATCCGGTGCACCCACTGCAACCACCTCGAGCTGTACGCAGACGATCGCAGCTAGCTCCGCGCCAGCACCACCGAAGGCTCAGGCGGGCAGGCGAAACCGGTTGTGGGACAACGGCTCCACCAAGCCGTCCGCGACGAGCGAGTCGAGGCACCGCAGCACCTGGACGGGGTCGGGCCCGGCTCCGTCCAGGTGCGATCGGTGAACGGGTCGGTGCTGCTCGCGGAGACGACGGAGAATCTCGCCGCGGACTTGACGATCCGTGCCGTGCCAGGCCTGCCCGCGGCGCGGTGGACCGTCGTAGGCCGGGCGGCCCGCAGTGTTCCAGGCGCAGAGGTCGGCGACGGGACAGTCCGCACAGCGCGGTCCGCGAGCGACGCAGACCAGGGCGCCGAGCTCCATGACGGCGACGTTCCAGACGTTGGCCTCCGCTCGCGCTGACGGTGCCGTATGCCGCTGGGCCGGCATCGCGCGCAGGGCGAGGTCGGACTCCGCGCGGGTGAGGGTCACGTGCGGGAGTGCCTTGCCTTCCACGGTTCGAGCGAGGACGCGCCGGACGTTCGTGTCGACGACGACCTCGGGGATCCGGAAGGCGAAGGAGGCGACCGCTGCGGCCGTGTAGGCCCCGACGCCCGGAAGCGCGAGCAGCTCAGCTGGGGTGTTCGGCACCTCACCGCGATGACGCTCGACCATCACGGTCGCTGCCTCGTGCAGGCGGAGCGCTCGGCGTGGGTAGCCGAGCCGCCCCCAGGCACGCACGGCCTCTCCCGGGGCGGCTGCGGCCAGGGAGCTGGGCGTGGGCCAGTGCTCCATCCAGTCGCGCCAGACGGGCTCGACGCGCGAGAGCGGGGTCTGCTGCGCCATGACCTCCGAGAGAAGCACGCCCCACGGGCTGCAGTCCTGCTCACGCCATGGCAGCGCCCGGCCCGCTTGGGCGTACCAGCCGTTGACGCGCCGGCGTAGCCGCTCCATCGTCACTGGGTCAGGCACCCCGCCGTGGGCGGCCCCCTGGGCACCTCCCGCCGGCTCGGACACCATGCGCAGGGTCAGACGTACCGCTCGAGGATCGACGACTCCGCGAGGCGGGAGAGACCCTCGCGGACGGCGCGAGCCCGGCCCTCACCGACGCCGTCGACGAGCATGAGGTCCTCGATCCCGGCGGCGAGGAGCCGCTGGAGCGACTCGAAGTGGTTGACGAGGCGCTCGACGATCGCGGTGGGCAGGCGCGGCACCTTGGTGAGCAGGCGGTAGCCCTGCGGGCTGACCGGTGCGTCGAGGCTGTCGCCGACGATGGAGAAGCCGACCGCCCGGGCTCCCGCGGAGAGGTCGAGCAGCTCGACGGAGTTGAGGGCCTCGAGGTTGGCGAGAGCGTCCTCGGCGGTGAGGTCGGACTTCGTCGAGGGGAGGTAGTCGCGGATGACCAGCTCGCGGTCATTGCCCAGTCCCCCGATGAGCTCCTCGAGCTGGAGGCTGAGCAGCCGACCGTCAGTCCCGAGCTCGACGACGTAGTCCTGGATCTCGGCTGAGATGCGCCGGACCATCTCCAGCCGCTGGAGCACCGACGTCACGTCGCGGATCGTGACGAGGTCCTCGATCTCGAGCGCGGACAGGGTGCCGGTCACCTCGTCCAGTCTGGACTTGTAGCGCTCGAGGGTCTGCAGGGCCTGGTCCGCACGCGACAAGGTCGTCGGAGAGCCCTCGACGACGTGGCGTTTGTTGCGCACGTAGAGCGCCACGACGCCCATCGACTGGCTCACCGAGATGACGGGGAAGCCGGTCTGCTTCGCCACGCGCTCGGCGGTCCGGTGCCGCGTTCCCGACTCGGAGGTCTCGATGCTCGAGTCGGGCACGAGCTGGGTCGCCGCGCGCAGGATGCGGGTGCCCTCGCGGTCGAGCACGACCGCGCCGTCCATCTTGCACAGCTCGCGCACCCGGGTCGCGGAGAACTCCACGTCGAGCTGGAACCCTCCGGTGCAGATCGCGTCGACGACCCGGTCGAAGCCGAGCACGATGAGGGCGCCGGTCCGGCCGCGGAGGATCCGCTCCAACCCGTCGCGCAGCTCCGTGCCGGGAGCGACCGCGGCGAGGGCCGCGCGGAGCAGCAGCTCGTCGTCGTTCCTGTCCATCACATCCCGTTCAGCTGGTGGGCGCCTCGTGCGGCGCGTGGGCCGGTCCCTGTCGACGTCGGTGGGAGCTGAGTCCGCGCCGGTGTGTCCAGGGGTGTAGAGGTCGGTGGTCCGCAGTCTAGGCGGTGTCGCGCGCCAATGCGGGCGTCGGCTGCGCGACGGCGAGGCGGCGCATGGTCTCGATCGCCTCGGCGACGTTGCTCACCTCGATGACGTTGATCCCATCAGGCATCGGTGAGTCGTCCCGGCTCCCTCGTGGGACGACGGCGTGCCGAAATCCCAGCCGAGCCGCTTCAGTGAGCCGGCGACCGATTCCCGTTGCCCTGCGGACCTCCCCGGCGAGCCCGACCTCACCGATGGCGATCGCGTCGACGGGCAGTGGCCGGTCGAGCACCGACGAGGCGAGGGCGCAGACCAGCGCCAAGTCGGCTGCCGGCTCCGTCACGCGCACCCCACCGACCGTGGCGGCGAAGATGTCCTGCGCGCCGACGGGTGCACCGGCTCGCTTGTCGAGGACGGCGATCACCATGGCCAGCCGGGAGGCATCCAGACCGCTCGACGTCCGCCGCGGCGAGGGGAGGGTCGAGGGAGCGACGAGGGCCTGGACCTCGGTGACGAGCGGACGACGACCCTCGAGCGTGACGGTGACGCACGTGCCGGCGACCGCGGTGAGGCGGTGGGACAGGAAGAGCCCGCTCGGGTCGGGCAGACCGATGATCCCCGTCTCGGAGAGGTCGAAGCACCCGACCTCGTCCGTGGGCCCGTAGCGGTTCTTCACCGCGCGCACGAGCCGCAGCCGCGAATGGCGGTCGCCCTCGAACTGCACGACGACGTCGACGAGGTGCTCCAGCACCCTCGGGCCCGCGATCGATCCGTCCTTCGTGACGTGCCCGACGAGCAGCACCGACATCCCGCGGTCCTTGGCCATCCGGATGAGGCTCGCGGCCACCTCACGGACCTGGGAGACGTTGCCGGCCTGCCCCTCGACGTCCGCGCTGGCGATCGTCTGGACCGAGTCCACGACGAGCAGCTGGGGTGAGCTCGCCTCGACGTGGCCGAGGACGGTCGCGAGGTCGGTCTCGGCGGCGAGGTAGAGCCGGTCGGCAAGGGCGTCGATCCGGTCGGCTCGGGCTCGGACCTGCGCGGCGCTCTCCTCACCGCTGACGTAGAGCGTCTGAGCACCCTGCCGCGCCGCGCGCGCCGCCACGTCGAGCAGGAGGGTGGACTTGCCGATGCCGGGCTCCCCAGCCACGAGGACGACCGCGCCGGGGACGAGGCCGCCGCCGAGAACCCGGTCGAACTCCGCAACGCCGGTCGGGCGGGCGGCCGCGCTCGTCAGGTCCACCTCCGCGATGGGCGTGGCCGGTCGCAGCACCTGAGCCGGGACGGTGCGCGGCGCCGTCCCGCCTGCCGTCTCGGCCACCGTCCCCCACGCCTGGCACTCGCCGCACCGACCGACCCACTTGGCGGTCGTCCAGCCGCATTCCGCGCATCGGAAGCGAGGTGACTGACGGCTCGTCGACTTGGTGGCCATGGCCGCAACCGTAGAGGTGCCCGACGACAGCGTCGGAGAGCAACGCCGACCGTGGGATCATGCAGGCATGGAATCGCTCCTGCCCTACGTGCTCGCGCTCCTTCCGACGGTGGGCGTCACCTGGCTCTTCTTCATCATCATCCGCAACATTCTCGAAGGTGACCGACGAGAGAGAATTGCCGTGGCCAAGTGGGAGGCCGAGCGCGCGGCGGATAATGATCGCAATAGCGGCGCCAAAACGTAGCAGCGTACCGCATTTGCCGCCCCGGCCGCTTCATCCACAATTGCCATCCCGACTTCGACGACAATGCCAATTACGTGTAAATTGGCTCGCGACGCGAATGCGCCGCATTCACGCCACGTCAATTACCATCACGACACCAGATGGAGAAACATGGCTCAGCGAGTCGAAGTCGTCCTCATCGACGATGTTGACGGCGGTCCCGCCGACGAAACCGTCAGCTTTGCGATCGACGGGGTCTCGTACGAGATCGACCTCAGTGACAAGAACGCGGCGAGGCTGCGTGACGAGCTGGCGTCCTGGACCGGCCACGCGCGCCGCAGCGGCGGCTCGCGCGGCGGACGCCGCCGTGGCTCCGCCGGGGGCGGGGCAAAGCGGAACGACCTCGCGTCGGTCCGCGAGTGGGCCCGGGCCAACGGGCACCAGGTCTCTGACCGCGGCCGGATCTCCGCCGAGATCCAGGCGGCCTACGACAAGGCGCACTGACGGCGCGCCGTTCGAGGGGCCACCTTCCGAGGATGGTGGCCCCTCGAGCTCGTCCAAGGCAGTTCGGTGACCGGCGGGCGGAGGCTCGGAGGCCAGCCGTCAGGTGGCCGGCGCGGCGATCTCCACCGCCAGGTCCCCGTGCGCCGCGACCCGGTCGAGCACCTCGTTGAACCACAGCTGTCGCAGCTCCTCACCCGCGGCGCCCGCCTCGACCTCCGCCCAGGTCCGCGGGGCGGCGACCGTGGGGGCCTCGCGCCCTCGGAGCGAGTACGGGCAGACCGTCGTCTTCGCCGCCACGTTCTGGCTCCAGTCGAGGAAGATCTTGCCGGGCCGCAGGTCCTTGGCCATCTTCCAGACGATGCGGTCCGGATGCCGCTTGGTCAGCTCCTGAGCCAGCTGCTGCACGGTGTCCCGGATCTGGTCGCTCGAGTGGGCGCCCCCGGGCAGCCGTGCGTACAGTTGCATGCCCTTGCTCCCGCTCGTCACGGGCACGGTCGCCAGACCGATGTCCGCCAGCCGGTCCCGGACGATCACAGCGACCCCCGAGACCTCCCGCAGCCCGGTCCCGGGCCCCGGATCCAGGTCGATCACGAGCCGGTCGGGGTTGCGGGGAACGGCGTCAGGGCCTTCACCTTCGAAACGCCATTGCGGCACGTGGAGCTCGAGCGAGTTGAGATTCGCGAAGAAGGTGAGCCCCGCCAGGTCGTCGATGAAGGGGAACACCGGGTCTCGCCCGGCCCGCCGAATCCACTCGGGGACCCCTGCCGGCACGTTCTTCTCGAAGAACTGGAGGTCGCCGACCCCGTGCGGATACCGAATTCGGGTCACCGGCCGGTCGGCCAAGTGGGGCAACAGCACCGGGGCGATCCGCGCGTAATAGTCGATGACCTGCGCCTTTGTCGTCCCGGTCGCTGGAAACATCACCTTTTCCAGGCTGCTCAGCCGCATCCGCCGGCCCTCGACCTCGACGGCCACCTTCTCGCCGTTCTCGTTCCGCTGCCGGCCCGGCATCAGACACCTCCGTCGAGGAGGTCCTCGACGTCCTCGGGCGTGAGGTCCTCCCGCAGCCGCTTGAAGGCGGGCTGCCGAAGGCGTCCCTGGTGCCCGAGGCCGAGCGACTCGACGTCCGCGATGAGGACGGGGTGCACCCAGTGCGCCCCGACCGAGTCCTCGGCGGGGAGCGCGGCGGCGAAGGGCGAGGCCGCACGCTCCAGCGGGGCCAGGGCCTGACGCAGTGCGTCCCCCGCTCGCCCGGCGAGGCCGGCCCCGACCCGGCCGACGAAGCGCAGGCCGTCCGGGCCGGGCGTGCCGACGAGGACGGCGCCGAGGCGGTCCGGGACCGTTCCGGTGGACTCGGGCCGCCACCCGCCGATCACGACGGACGCGCTTCCCCGGTGCGGCGACTTGAGCCAGTCGGGCGATCGGACACCCGGCCGGTAGACGGAGCTGGTGCGCTTGCTGACGATCCCCTCCAGGCCCTGCTCCCGGGTGGCGGCGTGCAGGAGGTGTCCGTCCTCGAAGATCGGCGGCGTCTGCCAGCGCGCCCCATCCAGCTCGAGGCGCTCCAGGGTGGCGCGTCGGTCGGACCAGGCGCGGCCGAGGAGCTCGACGCCGTAGAGCCGGAGCAGGTCGAACGTCATCAGCGTCACCGGGCTGCGTTCCGCCAGGAGCATCGCTCGCCTCGCGTTCGTCACATGGAACCGCTCGGCGAGGAGGCCGAAGGACGGCTTCCCCGCATCGAAACAGACGATCTCCCCGTCGAGCAGCATGTCGGCATACTCACCGGCGAGCCCCGACATCTCCGGAAAGGCCACCGTGACGTCGCGCTCGGTTCGTGACGTGAGGCGCACGCTCCCCTCGCTGACATCCGCAAGGATGCGCATGCCGTCCCATTTCACCTCGTGAATCCACGCGTGGCCGGCAGGAATCGTCGGCGCTGGCGTCGCGAGCATGGGGCGCATGGGTGCATTCTTGTTCTCATGCGAGCCATCTGGAAAGGCGCAGTCTCCTTCGGACTCGTCAACGTCCCGGTCCGCCTCTTCTCCGCGACCGAGAATCACGACGTGCAGTTCAGGCAGGTCCACGTGAAGGACGGAGGTCGCATCAAGTATCAACGGGTGTGCTCGATCGACGGCGAGGAGGTGCCCTATTCCGACATCGCCAAGGGTTACGAGACGGCCGACGGCCAGATGGTCGTCCTCACCGACGAGGAGATGAAGTCCCTGCCATCACGGTCGTCCAAGGAGATCTCCATCGAGAAGTTCGTTCCGTCGGACCAGATCGACCCCCTCCTCTTCGACCGCTCGTACTACCTGGAGCCGGACAAGACCGGTCTCAAGCCCTACGTGCTGCTCCGCGATGCCCTGGCGAAGGCAGACCGCATGGCCTTGGTCACCGTCTCCATCAGGACCCGCATGACGCTCGCGGTGCTCCGGGTCCGAGAGGGGGTCATCGTCCTGCAGACCCTCCTCTGGTCGGACGAGATCCGCAGGCCGGAGTTCGACTACCTCTCCGAGGACACGCACGCCACCGACAAGGAGCTGGCGATGGCCTCGTCCCTCGTCGACTCGCTCGCCGGCGACTACGAGCCGGACGAGTTCGAGGACGACTACTCCGAGGCGGTCGAGGCGCTCGTGTCGAGCAAGATCGAGGGTGGCGAGGTCAAGGAGACCCCCGCTGCCCGCCCCGAGGAGACCGAGGTCGTCGACCTCCTCGCGGCCCTGCAGCGCAGCGTCGACAAGGCCAAGGCGGCGAAGTCCGGCGGCGCCTCGACGAGCGAGATCCGGCAGGACGAGGCTGAGGAGCAGCCGGCCCAGCCGGCTGCCCGGCAGGCCGCCGCACAGAAGGGGAGCTCAACGGGCGCGCCCAAGAAGGCCGCCTCCACGCAGACCACGGCGAAGCAGACCCCGGCCAAGAAGTCGACCACGAAGAAGGCCGCCACGAAGAAGGCCGCCACGAAGAAGGCCGCCACGAAACGCAAGGCCAGCTGACCGACCACCACCTGACCCGCCAGACCCGCCCCAGACCTGCCCCAGACCTGCCCCTGACGCGCACCCGACCGACCGGGGCGGGGCTCGGGGGTCCCCCGCCACCGCCCGACGACGGTCGGCAAGGATGGGCCCATGCAGACCGTCTCCGTCGAGGAACTGAGCTCGAGACTCCAGTCACTGCCGCCCAACCCGCGCATCGTCTGCAGCGGCAACATGGCCATCCCGTGGGAGGGCGTCAGCGTCGTCGACCAGGCGCTGCCGTCGTACGTCCTGAACGCCCTCAATGCGCCACCCGGCCTGCCTGAGCGCGACGGCGTCACCGTCGAGACCTGTTTCGTCGGGGCGGGCATGCGCCGCCACCCGGGCCTGCGTTACGTCCCGTCCCGACTCTCGCTGGTCCCGCTCCTCTTCACCCGGACCCTGCTGCCCGACGCCGTGCTCATCCACTGCGCTCCACCCCGCGACGGACAGCTCAGCCTCGGTGTCGAGGTCAACGTCCTGCCCGCCGCCATCGAGGCGTGCCGGGCCCGCGGCGGCCTCGTCATCGCGGTCGTCAACGAGCGGATGCCCTATACCTTCGGCGACGCCCAGGTGCCGGTGGACCACGTCGACGTGGCGCTCGAGATCGACACCCCGCTGGCGGCCCACACCCCGGGCACCCCCGACGACGAGAGCGCCGCGATCGGCGAGCGGGTGGCCTCGATGGTCCTCGACGGCGCGACCATGCAGCTCGGCATCGGCGCCGTGCCGGACGCGACCCTCAACGCGATCATCGGCCGCAAGGAGCTCCGCGTCTGGACCGAGATGTTCTCCGACGGGGTCCTGGCCCTCGACGCGGCCGGGGCGCTGGACCGGGACCACCCCCTCGTCACGTCGTTCGTCTTCGGCAGCCAGGAGCTGTACGACTGGGTCGACGGCAACCCGTGGGTGCGGATGCTGCGCACCGAGAAGACGAACGACCCCGGCCTCATCGCCCAGCAGCGGCGGATGACCTCGGTCAACACCGCCCTCGAGGTGGACCTCTTCGGCCAGGCCAACGCCTCCCGCATCAACGCGCGGATCCACTCTGGCTTCGGGGGCCAGACCGACTTCATCGTGGGCGCCCTCCACTCCCCCGGTGGCCAGTCGTTCATCGCCCTTCGCTCCTGGCACCCGAAGGCGGACGTCTCGACGATCGTGCCGCTCGTCGACGAGCCGGTCACGAGCTTCCAGCAGAGCGCGATCGTCACCGAGAACGGCGTCGCCCGACTGTGGGGGCACGACGAGCGGGAGCAGTGCCGTGACCTCATCGAGGAGTGCGCCCACCCACGCGTTCGGGACGAGCTCTGGGAGGAAGCGGCAGAGCTCGGGCTCGCTTGAGCGCCAACCCCGTCGAATGGTTCCGTATGCCGCTGAGCCGGCTCAGCGGCATACGGGACCGTTCGTGCGGGGCTGAGTCGTAGCCTGTGCGCATGACGACTGCGGAACGACCGGTGGCGGTGGTGACCGGCGCGACCCGGGGGATCGGACGGGCCATCGCCGAGGACCTCGCGGTTGACCACCACGTCGTGGTCGGTGGGCGCAGCGAGGAGTCGGTCCGCGACGTCGTCACGTCGCTCCCCTCTGCGGAGGGTTTCGTCGTGGACCTGCTCGACTGTGCGCCCGGTGGGGCGCTGGAGGCGGCTCTCGCCGCCCTGGTGCCGCGCCTCCCGAGGGTCGACGTGCTCGTCCACTCCGCCGGGGTGCTCCACCGGGGGCGGATCGCCGACCTGTCCCTCGCGGACTGGGACGCTGCGATGCGCGTGAACCTCGTTGCGGCAGCAGGCATCACCCGCGCCCTGCTGCCCGGCCTGCGCGCGGCGCACGGGCTGGTCGTGGCCATCAACTCGGGAGCCGGGCTCACGTCCGGGCCGACGATGGGGCCGTACTCCGCATCGAAGTTCGCGCTCCGCGCCTTCACCGATGCGTTGCGCGAGGAGGAACGGGACAACGGCGTGCGCGTCACCTCCATCTACCCGGGGCGCGTCGACACCGACATGCAGCACGAGATGATCGACTTCGAGGGTGGACCGTATCGGCCGGAGGTGTACCTCCGCGTCGACTCGGTCGTCCGTGCGGTCCGGCTCGCCGTGGACGCGACACCCGAGGCCTCCATCGACATGGTGAGCGTCCGACCGCGCGGGTTCCGCGGCTGACCATCACGACCACAACGGTCGCTGCGGTGCTTCAGATGCGGCTGGCCCCGCGGGTCGGGACGATGGCGAACTGGGCGAACGCGAGCGCCTCGACCAACGCCGCCTCGCGTTGGTCCGGAGCCATCTTGCGCGTGCCCACCTCGACGATGACGTCGCCCGACCAGCCCGTCGCCGTGAGGTGCTCGAGCACCTCCCCGCACGGCTGCGTGCCGCGGCCCGGGACGAGGTGCTCGTCCTTGAAGGAGCCGAGCCCGTCGGCCAGGTGCACGTGCGCCAGCCTGGCGCCGAGCTCACGGACCATGTGCAGCGCATCCGAACCTGCTGTCGCCGTGTGCGACAGGTCGATCGTCACGTTGTCGTAGGGCTGGTCGACGGGGTCCCAGTGCGGGAGGTAGGCGAGCATCTCCCGTCGAGCCGTCCGCCACGGGAACATGTTCTCCACCGCCAGCCGGACACCGGTGTCGTGCTCTCGAAGGGCGATGCCGTCGACGAAGCCCGCGGCGTACTCCCGCTGCCACCGGAACGGCGGGTGCAGCACGACCGTCGGGGCGCCCACCTCGAGCGCGAGGTCGATGGAGCGGTCGACCTTGTCCCACGGGTCGGTGCCCCAGACTCGTTGGGTGAGCAGGAGCGTCGGTGCATGCACCGAGGCGATCGGCACGCCGTGGTGCTCGCTCAGCGCCCGCAAGGCGCCCGGCTCCTGCGTCACCGGGTCGGTCCACACCATCACCTCGACGGCCTCGTAACCGAGCCGCGCGGCCATCGCGAAGGCTGTCGCCGCGTTGTCGGGGTACATCGCGGCCGTGGAGAGCCCGATGCGGATGGTCATGGGGACCATTCTGCGGCACGACCCGCAGGCCCACGGGACGAGGGCAGGGGTGGGCGTCCTACCCGGCGCTGAGGGGGTCCAGGCGGCGCAGGATGAGCCCCTCCCGAAGGGCCCAGGGGCAGATGTCGAGCCGGTCGACACCCAGGAGGTCCATGGCCGCCTCGGCGACGAGCGCACCGGCGAGCAGCTGCTGGGCCCGCGCTGCCGAGACCCCCGGAAGCGCGGCCCGCTCCGCCGCGTCAAGGCCCTTGAGCCGGTCCACGATCGTCGCGAGGTCGGCCCGGCGCAGCGCCCGTGGGACGAAGGGTCCGTCGTCCCGGGGCGCGGCCCCCGCGATCCGGGCCAGCGAGCGCATCGTCTTGGAGGTGCCCACCGCGCGGTCTGGGTGGCCTGCGGTCAGCAGCGGTCGGACCTGTTGGGCCAGCGAGGTGCGGATGTAGGCGCGGACGGCCCTCGTCTCGACCGGGCTCGGGGGGTCCCCGGGCAGCCGTTCGCGCGTCAGGCGGCCAGCGCCGAGCGGCAGGCTGATCGCGGCGTCGGGCTCCTCGTCGATCCCGGTCGCGAGCTCGAGAGACCCCCCACCGATGTCGATGACGAGCAGCCGACCACTCGACCAGCCGAACCAGCGGCGCACCGCCAGGAAGGTCACCCGTGACTCGTCGACGCCACTGAGCACCTCGAGGGCGACACCGGTCTGCTCGCGGACCCGGGCGATCACGGCCTCGCCGTTGGGGGCCTCCCGCAGCGCCGAGGTCGCGAAGGCGAAGAGGTCCTGGACGCCGTGGTCCTCGGCGATGCCCAGGCACTCACGCATGAACTCGACCAGCCGCTCCACGGTGGTCTCGCTGATGAGCCCCTCCGGAGTGATGTGCTCCGAGAGGCGCAGGTCGATCTTGTGGGAGAACGCCGGCAGCGGATGGGCGCCCGGGTGTGCGTCCACGACGAGCAGGTGGACGGTGTTGGACCCGATGTCGATGACGCCAAGGCGCATGGCCCGACCCTACCCGGGAGGACCGGCCACCCACGGCTTCCAGGAGTCGAGGGCTCAGGGAGTGCGGCGGCTCAGGGTCAGCGAGGCCAGGGCCAGGGCCAGCGCGATGAAGCCCGCCACGACTCCGAGGTCGGAGGCGACTTCGGCCACCGGGTCCGTGAGGGCGGTGATGCCCTTCATCGCGTCCACGGCGTAGGACAGGGGCAGGAGGTCAGAGACCCAGCGCAGCAGGTCCGGCAGCTGGTCACGCGGGACGAGGAGGCCGCACAGCAGGAACTGGGGAAGGAGGAAGGCGGGCATGAACTGGACGGCTTGGAACTCGGTGCGGGCGAAGCCGCTCGCCAGCAGCCCGAGCGAGGTCCCCAGGACGGCATCGAGGACGGCGACGAGGACGAGGAGCCAGACCGGGCCTGCGACGTCGAGGTCACAGACCCAGGTGGCGAAGGCCGTGACGAGGAGCGCCTGGACCGTGGCCAGGGCGCCGAAGCCGAGGGCATACCCCAGCATGAAGTCCGCCTTGCCCATCGGGGTCGTCAGCAGTCGCTCGAGGGTGCCCGACTGCCGCTCGCGCAGGGTTGCGACGGACGTGACGACGAACATGACCACCATGGGAAAGACGCCGAGCAGGGCGGGGCCGACCTGGTCGAAGACGGGCGTGTTGTCGTAGATCCAGGCCAGCAGGCCGATGAGGACCATCGGGACCACCATGATCAGGGCGATGGTGCGATGGTCGGTGCGGACCTGTCGGAGGACGCGCGCGGTGGTGGCGAGAGTCAGCCCGGGGTTCACCGCACGTCCCTTTCGTCGGTGGCCTCGACCAGGGCCAGAAAGGCGGTGTCCGCATCCGTCGTGCCGGTCATGGCAAGCAGCTCGGCCGGTGTCACATCGGCCAGGACCCGCCCCTCTCGCAGCAACACCAGCCGGTCGCAGCGGGTCGCCTCGTCCATCACGTGGCTGGAGACGATGAGCGAGTAGCCCTGCGTGGCGAGGTCGCCGAAGAGGTTCCAGAGGTCTCGGCGCAGCACGGGGTCGAGCCCGACCGTCGGCTCGTCGAGGACGAGCAGGGTCGGTCTGGCGACGAGGGCGCAGGCCAGGGACACGCGGGACTCCTGGCCACCCGACAGGTCGCGGACCAGGTCGTCGGCGTGGGAGACCAGGTCGACCTCGACCAGCGTCCGGTCCACGGCCGACCGCAGGTCCCCCCCGCGGAGCCCGACAGCCCGGCCGAAGTAGGCGATGTTCTCGCGGATGGTCAGGTCGAGGTAGACGCTGGGGTCCTGCGTGACGTAGCCGACCCGGTCCCGGACCGCTGGCGACCCGGCCGCGTGCCCGAGCACCGTGACCGTGCCCGACTCGATGATCTGGACCCCGACGATGGCCCGCATCAACGTCGTCTTCCCCGAGCCGGACGGACCCAGCAGGCCCACCACCTGCCCGGGTGGCACCACGAGGGAGAGGTCCGGCAGGACGCGCCGCTTCCCGCGGACGACGTTGAGCCCACGGATGACGACCGCCGGCCCTCCCTCGGTCTTGGTCATGCCCCCGAATCTAGCGTCCGCGCGGATCCGTTGACGGGCCCCCCGTGCGGATCGACAATCGAAGTGTCCGGTCCGCCTCGGATCGACGGACCCGCATCTGAAAGAGGGTCGATCCCACCATGAAGCGAGGGATGCAGCTCCAGGATCTGCTGCCGCTCGTCGCTGGCGTCTACGCCTTCCTGTCGCCGATCTGGACGACGACGACCGACCGAGCGACCATGACCATGGTCGTCCTCGGCATCATCACCGCACTCGCCGCCATCGCGGAGCTCGTGCGGCCTGATGCCATTCCGCTCGAAGGCCTTCTGGTCCTGCTCGGCGTGGCGTTCTTCGTCTCGCCGTGGGTCATGGGCTTCAGCGCAACCGCCCCGATGGCCTGGACCGCCTGGATCATCGGCGCCGTGACGTTCCTCGTCGGAGCGGCCGACGTCCAGCTGACCAGGGTCCACCACCGCGACACGATGGCCGCGCAGCACTGACGGCCAGCAGACCGACAACGGGGCCCGCGGCGCAGGTCCGCCGCGGGCCCCACCTCGCCACCCGCGACCACCCGGACTCGTCCGGCCCCTGGTCGGGTCCACCACGTAGGGTGAGGCGGTGGCCGAAGCACCCCTCGATCTCCCCCGCGTCTGGGTCGAGTTCACCGACCCCGCCGATGCGAACCAACGGTTTCGCTGCGACCTCACCTGGCTGACGAGCTCGTGGACGTGCATCTTCGGCAACGGCTGCCACGGGATCTATGCCGACCGCCCAGATGACGGGTGCTGCACGCTCGGGGCCCACTTCACCGACAAGGACGACCTCGACCGGGTGGCTGCCGTCGCGGCCGAGCTCGGCGACGACGAGTGGCAGTTCCGGGACGTCGGCACCGCGACCGGACGCCGGGCGGACTGGGTCGAGAAGGAGGACGGCGCCCGCAAGACCCGGGTGGTCGACGGGGCGTGCATCTTCCTCAACCGCCCCGGCTTCCCGGCCGGCGCCGGCTGCGCCCTGCACCAGCACGCCGTGCTGACCGGGGTCCAACCCCACACCGCGAAGCCCGACGTCTGCTGGCAGCTGCCGATCCGCCGCTCCTACCGCACGGTCGAGCTGCCCGACGACACGAGCTACCTCGAGGTCACCATCACGGAGTACGACCGGCGCGGCTGGGGCCCCGGCGGTCACGACCTCGACTGGTACTGCTCCGGCAACCCCGAGGCCCACGTGGGCCGGGAGCCGGTCTACCGCTCGAACGCCCCGGAGCTGATCGAGCTGATGGGCAGGCCTGCCTACGAGGAGCTCGCGATCCGCGCCGAGGGGCACCTCACCCAGGTCCGCGCCGTCCGGGCGCGCGGAGCCCACCAGCTGCTCCCGCTCATCGTTCACCCCGCCACGATCGAGGCCCCCCGCGGCAGGAGGTCCACGGCATGAGCGACATCATCCCCTCGCCGAACATCTGGGACACGCCGGACGTCTACGAGACCGAGAACCGAGGCGTCGACCGTGCCGGCGTCATCGAGACCGCGATGCGCGCCGTCCAGGACTGGGCCGGGCGCGACGTCGTCGACATCGGCTGCGGCACGGGCTACCACCTGCCGATGTTCGCCCAGACCGCTCGCTCGGTGCTGGGCGTCGAGCCGCATCCTCCGCTGGCCGCCCTTGCCGCACAACGGGTTTCCGCGATCCCGCACTGCTCCGTCCGCGAGGAGGGAGCGGCGGCCATCGGCGTCGCGGATGCCTCGTTCGACGTCGCCCACGCACGCTGGGCCTACTTCTTCGGTCCTGGCTGCGAGCCCGGGCTGGCCGAGCTGGACCGCGTCATGCGCCCCGGCGGCGCCGCGTTCGTCATCGACAACGACGCGTCTCGCTCGACGTTCGGCAGCTGGTTCCGACGCGCGCTTCCGGCGTACGACCCGCGAGCCGTCGAGCGGTTCTGGTCGCGTCAGGGCTGGTCCCGCGAGCGGCTCGACATCCGCTGGGAGTTCGACACGCGGGACGAGTTCGAGGCGGTCCTCCGCATCGAGTTCGCTCCCGACCACGCCGACCTCATCCTCGCGGAGCAGCCGGACGCCACGGGCGTCGACTACGCAGTCAACCTCTGGTGGCGCCGCTACTGACGACCTCGCGCACCTCGCCCTCCGTGCCCTCCGTGCCCTCCGTGCGCCCCGCGCGGTCGCTCTCGCAGCGTGACCGCGCGACCCAGCCCAGCGGCATACGGCATCGTCGGGGGGGCTGGTCACTCGTCGAGGTCGAGCGCGAGGTCGACGATCGGCGAGCTGTGCGTCAGGGCACCCACCGAGACGAAGTCGACACCCGTCGCCGCACACTCCGCGACGCTCTCCAGCGTCAACCCGCCCGTTGCCTCGATCTCGACGGGTTCGCCTGCCGCCCGGAGAAGCTCGACCGTCTCGCGCAGCACCGGCACCGCCATGTTGTCGCACATGATGAAGCGGGCACCGGCGTCATAGGACTCCTGCGCCTCCGCCGGAGTCTCCACCTCCACCTCGATCCGTACCTGTGGGAACGTCTCGCGGACCAACCGGTAGGCCGCTGCCACTGAGCCGGCCGCAAGCTTGTGGTTGTCCTTGACCATGGCGACGTCGTAGAGGCCCATCCGCTTGTTGGTGCCACCGCCGGCGCGGACGGCGTACTTCTCGAGCAGTCGCAGGCCGGGTGTGGTCTTGCGCGTGTCGAGCACCCTCGTGCTGGTGCCCTCGAGCGCGTCCGCCCAGCGGCGCGTGTGCGTGGCGACGCCGGTGAGCCGGCTCATGATGTTGAGGATGGTCCGCTCCGCGGTGAGGATGACCCGCGTCGAGCCCTCGAGGCGGGCAATGACGTCTCCGGGCTCGATGCGGGTGCCGTCCGGTGTGACCACCTCGACCCGGGGCACCTCGGTCCCGAAGAGCTCGGCGACCGCCTGCAGCACGATCTCGATGACCGGGCCGCCGGCGGTGACCCCCGGCTCACGCGCCACGACCCGGCCGACCCGGACCTGGCCCGCCGGGATCGTCGCCAGCGTCGTCACGTCGAGCCCCTCGGGACCGAGGTCCTCACGCAGCGCCGTCGCGACGAGAGCGCGGGCCGCGGCCTCAGGGAAGTCGTTCATGCTGCTCCTCGGGAGGGGTCTGGTCGAGGTCGAGGCCCGTGAGGTTCTCGGGCGGCACGGGCTCCACCGTGACCGTGAGCTCCCCGTCAGGTCCGCGACGAATCACCGTGTGGTGCAGGAAATGGGCATCATCACGCTCCGGAAAGTCCTCCCGCACATGGCCGCCGCGAGTCTCCTCGCGCAGCGACGCAGCCAGGGCCAGAGCCTGACCGAGGTGGACGAGGTTCGTCGTCTCCCAGCTCTTGGGGCTGCCCTTCTTGCCATCGTCGGCAGCCGCGACCTCAGCCAGCCGGCGCTGGGTCGCCGCGAGCGAGGTCCTCGACCGCACGGAGCCGGCTCCGGCGGTCATGGCGCGCTGGACCGCCAGGCGCCGCTTGCCCCGGACCAGAGCCGGCCGGTCCGCGGTCGAGGGGACCTGCCCCACGGATGTCGGCTGGGGCAGCTCGCCCGCCGCGAGGCGCCGGGTCAGGTCGTCCGCGATCCGACGCCCGAAGACCAGGCCCTCGAGGAGGGAGTTGCTCGCCAGGCGGTTGGCGCCGTGAACCCCCGTGCACGAGGTCTCGCCACAGGCGTACAGCCCCTCGAGGCTGCTGCGGCCGACGAGGTCGGTGCGGACGCCACCACTGGCGTAGTGCTGGGCCGGCGCGACCGGCAGCAGCTGGGTGGCCGGGTCGAAACCCAGCTCGCGGCATCGCTCGACGATCGACGGGAAGCGCTGCTCGAGGAAGGCGGCGCCCAGGTGCCGGCAGTCGAGGTGGACGTGGTCGGTGCCGGTGGCCCGCATCTTCGCGATGATTGCCCGCGCGACCACGTCACGTGGCGCGAGATCAGCGAGGGGATGCAGGCCCTGCATGAAGCGCTTCCCTTCCGCGTCGACGAGGAAGGCACCCTCCCCGCGCACCGCCTCGGAGATGAGCGGCTGCTGTCCGGTCGAGCCCTCGCCGAGGTAGAGGACGGTCGGGTGGAACTGGACGAACTCGAGGTCGGCGAGCTCGGCGCCGGCGCGCAGGGCGGCGGCCATCCCGTCCCCCGTGGCGACCGCGGGGTTCGTCGTCGACGCGTAGATCTGACCGAGCCCGCCCGTCGCGAGGACCACCGCGCGGGCGTGGGCGGCGCCGACCCCGTCGACCTGGCCCTCCCCGATGACGTGGAGCGTCACGCCAGAGACCCGACCGCCCTCGTCGGAGAGCAGGTCGACGACGAGGGCGTGCTCGATCACCTCGATGCCCGGGTCGTCCCGCACCCGGTCGAGGGCCGCGATGAGGGCCCGGCTGATCTCGCGGCCCGTGGCGTCCCCGCCGGCGTGGAGGATCCGGTCCCGGTGGTGACCGCCCTCACGGGTGAGGGAGATCGCGCCGGTCTCGCCCCGGTCGAAGTCCGCCCCGATGGCGATGAGGTCCCAGACGGCGTCGGTCCCCTCGTTGACGAGAGCGCGGACGGCGTCGACGTCGCAGAGGCCGACGCCCGCGAGCAACGTGTCATGGATGTGCTCCTCCGGGCTGTCGTCGGGGGACATGACAGCGGCGATGCCGCCCTGGGCCCACGCCGTCGAGCCCTCGTCGAGGACGGTCTTCGTGACGAGGAGGACGCGGTCGACGCGCCGCCGCAGGCGCAGGGCGGTGGTCAGGCCGGCGATTCCCGAACCGACGACGATGACGTCCGCCGTGGCGGTCCAACCGGGCGCGGCGGCGCGCAGGAGCCGCGGGATCGTGATGTCGCTCGCGTTCATCGCGGGCCCCTCGGGTGGGAAGTCACGACCCATACCGTATGCCGCTGGGCTCGCTCGCGCCTGCACCGTCCGTCTCGCGCCACGACCTCCAGAGCGGGGCTGGGACTGGCTCGGCCCGGAGGATACGCTCCCGGGGTGACGCACCAAGGGGTCGCGTGGAGCAGGCACTCGACTGACGGTGCCGGCGGTTCGGTCGCGCGGTCGCTGCCGTGGGTGCTCATCGCCGTCGGCGCGGTCGGCCTGCTGTTGCCGTGGCTGCTCTCCCCGGTCGCCTCCGACGAGCGCTACCACTACGTGGCCGCGCCTGAGCGAATGGATGACAACGTCCTCAACGTGCTGCCGTGGACCAGGGACGACATGGCCTGGCGCTTGCGGGGCGGTCGCATCGCCCCGATCGGTGTCTTCATGCAGCAGGTGGTCTACCTCCTGGGCATGCAGCTCGCGCACGCGACGGGGGTGCCGCTCTACGTCGTGCACGGCCTCGTCAAGTCGTTGCTCCTCGCCGCGGTGGTCGTCGCCTTCTGGCTGCTGCTCCGTCAGCTGCGGAGGTCCGACGGCGGTCGGCTCGACCCCGGGACCATCCGGACCGCGGTGCTGCTCCTCGGCGCGGCCACCGTGATCGGCGTGACGACTGCGTCCCCGTCGCGCAACGGGTGGACCACCTTCGTGGTGCTCTGCATCGGGGGCGTCGTGTTGATGTTCCTCACCGGGGCGCTGTCACTGTGGGTGCTGAACAGGTGGGCTCGCTGGGGCTGGCTCGGCCGAGCACTCGGGCTCCTCGGACTTTCGGTGACCGGCGCCGCCCTCGTGCTGAGCTATGAGCTGCACTGGGCCGCGGTCGTCTTCGCTGGCTGCCTGCTGGTGCTCTCGGGCCGAGCGTCATTCCGGTCCGTGCGTCGACAGCCCGGCGATGCGGCGCGGTGGGCCGCAGTCAGCAGCCTCCTCACCGGATTCGTCGTCGCGACGCTGTGGACCCGCGCGGTCATCAGCGCCAACGTGCGGGACCGCTACACCGGGGTCGAGCTCGACCTCGACGCCCTGCCAGTCCTGCGGACGACGGCCCTGCAGCTGGTCAATGCTCTCCCCGGCACCGGTATCCCCAGGACGCTGTACGACCTCACCACCGCCCAACCCACGCCCCGTCCCTTCGGAGGCTTCGGGTGGTTCTGGGGCCTCACGCTCGCCCTCGGCCTGCTCGTCCTGCTCCTTCGCCGGGACGGGCTGCCGGAACCCGCTGCCGCCACAGCGGACCGGGCGACGCTGCGGGCGCTCGGCGGGGCGCTCGCCGTCAGTGCGCTCAGTGCCGCCGTCGTCCTCTCCGTGTCCGCGCAGTCCCACCAGATCGTCACGCACCCGGGCGACACGTACCGCGGCACGCCGTGGATCTGGGTGTGCCTCGCCGGGATCGTCGTCGTGGTGCTTCTCGGGCTGGGACGGGATGGCCGCGCTCGCGGCCGAGCCCTCGTCATCGTGCCCGTGGCGGGAGCCCTCGTGGCCGGGGCGATCGTCTGGCCGTACACGGTCGCGGCGATCGAGACCCAACGCGGGTCCGTGGACTACGTGATCTGGGAGAGCGCCCAGGCGCAGTTGATCTCGGGCAGCAGCACACCGGACGCGGTCGCGCACCGGTGCCTGCTGTCGAGGCAGGCGCGGGCCTGGGCCGGTGACAGCTCGTACCGGAAGGCCTACCTGCCCCTGTACGAGTCAGCGTTCGCCCATCGCTGGGAGCGCCCGTGGTGCCCCACCGACACCTGACCAGCGCGTCTCGCGCGAGTGCTGGTCGTCGCGCTACTCCTGGTAGTCGTGGTGTCGCTCAGTCACCGCCGACGTCTTCAGCCCGAACCCGTCCGGCACGTCACCGGCGTCATGGCCCACCTCGACGATCCGGTTCTGCCGGTCGACGAAGACGACCTGCGCCTCGTGCGACCGCGCCTCCTCGTCGTCCATGCAGGCGTAGGCGATGATGATCACCGTGTCGCCGGGCGAGATGAGCCGGGCGGCGGCGCCGTTGATGCAGACGATGCCCGAGCCGCGCTCCCCCTCGATTGCATACGTCGTGAGCCGGCTGCCGTTGTCGACGTCGACGACGTCGACCTGCTGACCGGGCCACAGGTCGGCCGCGTCCATGAGGTCGCGGTCCACGGTGAGTGAGCCGACGTAGTGCAGGTCGGCCTGCGTCACGGTCGCCCGGTGGATCTTGGAGTGGAGCATGAATCGCTGCACGGTGGGACCAGTCCTTGGTTCGTGCCGGGGGGACACCGGCGGGATGAGTCGTGGTCAGTCGTGGGTGAAGACGTCGAGGGGCCCGCCACCGGGTCCGACCATGACGGGGAGGTTGTCGATGAGCCGGGTGGTGCCGACCCGGCCCGCCACCGCGAGGAGCGCCTCCCCCCGATACCACTCGGGCACGTCCTGGAGCGTCTCGGGGTGGACGAGCACGAGGTAGTCGATCAGGGCCAGCGGCTCGTGGACGAGGACCTCGCGAGCGGCTCGCCGGATCGCCGACGGTCCCTCGACGGCCGCCGCCGCTCCGGCCCGCAGCGCCGAGGAGAGGCACAGGGCGGTCTCACGGTCGGACGCCGTGAGGTAGGTGTTGCGGCTCGACATGGCCAGGCCGTCGGGCTCCCGCACCGTCGGCACGGAGACGACCCGAACGGGGAAGTCGAGGTCCCGGACCATCCGGCGGATGAGCAGGAGCTGTTGGGCGTCCTTCTGGCCGAAGTAGGCCGAGGTGCAGCGCGTCAGGTGCATGAGCTTGGCGACGACGGTCAGCATGCCGTCGAAGTGGCCCGGTCTCGACTGCCCCTCGAGGACGTCGCCCAGCGGCCCGGCCGAGAGCCGGACACCCGGGTCGCCGTCGGGGTAGATGACATCGGGGGTGGGCGCGAAGACGAGGTCGACACCCGCGGCGGAGCAGATCTCGAGGTCGGCGTCGAAGGTGCGCGGGTAGCGCGAGAGGTCCTCCTTCGGCCCGAACTGGAGCGGGTTGAGGAAGATCGTCACGACGACGTGGGCGTGGGTCTCCCGGGCCCGTCGGATGAGCGTCGCGTGGCCGTCATGGAGTGCCCCCATGGTCATGACGACGGCGACGTCGCCGTCGTCCAGGGCGGCCCGAGCCGTTCGCAGCTCCGCGCGGGTGCGGGCAACCATCGGCGAGCCAGGACCTGCGACGGCAGGTTCGGCACCTGCGCCGGTGCCGGTCACATCCGTTCGCTCCGTGGTCATGAGTGGTCCTCCTCGTCGGCGAGCAGTTCGAGCAGCGGGTCGGCGGCGGCCGGTTTGAGCCGCCCGCTGAGCAGGGCCCGCTGTGCGGTGGCGCGCGCGAGCGCCACGTAGGTCGGCCGGATGTCCGGCGCGACCTCCGCGAGGAGGGCCACGTGGGCGGCAACGGTACCGGCATCTCCCCGCGCGACCGGGCCGGTGAGGGCCGCGTCACCCTGCTGCAGGGTGTTGGACAGCGCCGCGGACAGCAGGGGCTCGAGGACGCGCGCCGGTTGCTCGATGCCGGTGGACCGCAGCAGGTCCATGGCTTGGTTGACGAGGGTCACCAGGTGGTTCGCGCCGTGGGCGAGCGCCGTGTGGTAGGCGAGCCGTTCCGCCTCGGGCACCCACACGGGGTCGCCGCCCATCTCGATGGCGAGGGCCTCCGCGAGCGGACGTGCCAGGTCCACCGTGGTGACCCCGAAGCAGCAGTCGTGGAGGCGGTCGAGGTCGACCGAGGTCCCGGTGAACGTCATCGCCGGGTGCAGCGCCAGCGGCACGATGTCCCGCCCGGCTGCCGCCTCGAAGACGGCGATCCCGTGGGCCCCCGAGGTGTGCAGGACGAGCTGGCCGGGAGTGAAGGTCGCCGTCGCGGCGAGGCCGGCGACGAGGTCGGCGAGCGCGTCGTCCGGGATGGCGAGGACGACGAGATGCGCATCGGCGACGACGTCCGGGATGGGCTTGACCGGCACCCCGGGGAGGAGGGCGGCGGCGCGCGCACGACTCGCCTCGCTCACCGCGGAGACCCCGGTGACGTGGTGTCCCGCTCGCGCCAGAGCCGCTCCGAGAACGGCGCCGACTCGACCGGCGCCCACGATCCCGACGTCGAATCGCGCCGGACGGTCCTGGGGAGTGCTCACCCACGGCACGGTATCGCCTAGAGTCCCTGAGCGTGGATCCCGTTCCCTGGCACCAGGCGTGGCAGGCAGCGCTGTACGCCCCCGACCTGGGGTTCTATGTCACGCGCGGCGGGCCGTCAGCCCACTTCACCACGGCGACCCACGGCGTGCCGGGCGCCGTCCTCGCGCGAGCGCTGCTGCGCCTGTGGCACCGGGAACGGGGTGAGTCGCCGCCGGCTGTGGTCGTCGACGTCGGGGCCGGCCGCGGTGAGCTCGCGTCGCACCTGGTCGGCGCCGTGGACCCGCGGACGAGCGTCGTCGCCGTCGACGTGGTCCCGCGGCCCGAGGGCCTGGACGCGCGGATCAGCTGGGTCGAGTCGCCCGGGGGCGCAGCGCTTCCGGAGGACCTGGACCGACTCGACGATGCTCTCGTGATCGGGCACGAGTGGCTCGACGTCGTCCCGTGCGTCATCGCCGAGATGGACCAGGAAGGTCACCTGCGTGAGGTCCTCGTCGCCCCGGACACGGGCGCCGAGCGGCTGGGCGGCCCACTGGAGCCGCTGGACGCGGCGTGGGTGGAGGCGCACTGGCCGGACGCGAGTCCGGGTGACCGCGTGGAGGTCGGCAGGGCACGGGACACGGCGTGGGCCGACCTGGTCCGCCGCGTCGAGCGCGGCCTCGTCGTTGCCATCGACTACGGGCACCTCGTCGGCGGCCGGCCATCGCAGGGAACCCTCACGGCCTACCGGTCCGGCACCCAGACGGAGCCGGTCCCGGACGGGAGCTGCGACATCACGGCCCACGTCGCCATGGACAGCCTGGCTGCCGACCTGCTAGCCACCCAACGGGACGTGCTGCGGTCGCTCGGCGTGCGCGGAGCCACGCCGGAGCACGCCTTGGCCCAGCGGGACCCGATGGCCTACCTTCGCGCCCTCGAACGGGCGTCGGCCGAGGCAGAGCTCATCCGGGTCGGGGGGTTCGGTGACTTCTGGTGGGCGATGAAGCGCGTGGGCACCCCCGACGTACCCTGACCCCATGCGTCGGCTCGTCCTCCTGCTCCTTGCTCTCGGCTCCGTCCTCGGGAGCATCGGAGCCATCGTCGTGATGACTCCGAGGACGGCGAGCGCCCACGACGTCCTCGAGAAGACGACGCCGGCGGACGGAACCTCCGTGGAGCAGCTCCCGGCCGAGGTGGTGCTGGTGTTCAGCCAGGAGCCCCTCGAGATCGGCCTCCAGGTGATCGTCACGGGTCCGTCCGGCAACGTGGCGGAGGGAGCAGCCGTGGTCGAGGGACGCGAGGTTCGTCAGGCGCTCTCGTCCGCGGCGGCCGCGGGCGGGTACACCGTGGCCTACCGGGTGACCTCGGAGGACGGACATCCCCTCACCGGGTCCTACCAGTTCTTCGCCCTGAAGGGGCTCGACGGGTCGACGGCGACCGCTGGCCCCACGGCCCTCGTCGCCGCCCCAGCCGAACCCGACGACGAGGCCGCCAAGGACTCACAGCTCGTGCCGGTGCTCCTCACCGCTGCCGGCACCGTCGTCGCGCTCGGCCTCATCGCCTTCATGACGGTCAGGCTCCGACGCAGGCCGTCTGACGAGCTCGGTGGAACGGGCGACGAGGATCACTGAGACTCGGCCAACACCGGTCGCACCGACCGAGTGGGGACACGGCATACTCGACCCATGACCGAGACGACCGTGTCGCACCGTTCCTCGCGTCCACGCGCCCTCACCGTCGGGGTGGGTGCCGGAGGTCTGGCGACGGCGGACATGGTCCTCAACATCGGACCGCAGCACCCCGCCACCCACGGCGTCCTCCGGCTGCGGATCGTCGTCGACGGTGAGCGGATCGTCACGGCGGAGCCGATCATCGGCTACATGCACCGGGGTGCCGAGAAGCTCTTCGAGGTGCGCGACTACCGCCAGATCGTCGTCCTGGCCAACCGGCACGACTGGCTGAGCGCCTTCTCCAACGAGCTCGGGGTGGTGCTCGGCGTCGAGCAGATGCTCGGCATGGAGGTCCCTGAGCGGGCCGTGTGGGTGCGCACCGCCCTCGCGGAGCTGAACCGGGTCCTCAGCCACCTGATGTTCCTCGGCAGCTATCCCCTCGAGCTCGGAGCCATCACCCCGGTCTTCTACGCCTTCCGGGAACGCGAGGAGCTCCAGTCCGTCCTCGAGGAGATCTCCGGCGGTCGGATGCACTACATGTTCAACCGGGTGGGCGGGCTCAAGGAGGATCTTCCGGCCGGGTGGCTCGGTCGGGTCGACAAGGCGATCGTCAACGTCCGCAAGCGCCTCCCCTCGCTCGAGCACCTCCTGGTGGGCAACGAGATCCTCGAGGCCCGGACCAAGGGAGTGGGTGTCCTGCCGCGAGAGACCGCCCTCGCGTACGGGGTGTCCGGCCCGATCGCCCGCGCCAGCGGGATCGACGTGGACCTGCGCCGCGACACTCCGTACCTCGCCTACGGCGAGCTGTTCGGGCCCAACGGACCGGGTCGCGTCGTCACCCGTGAGTCCGGTGACTCGCTGGCCCGCCTCGAGGTGCTCCTCGAGCAGACCCGGGTCAGCCTCGACATCGCCGAGGCCTGCCTCGACCGGCTCATCCAGCTGCAGCCTGGCCCCATCAATGTGAAGCTGCCCAAGGTCCTCAAGGTTCCGGAGGGCGAGATCTACTGCGCGACCGAGAACCCGCTCGGGTTCAACGGGTACTTCCTCGTCTCCCGCGGCGACAAGACTCCGTGGCGGCTCAAGCTGCGCTCCGCGTCCTTCAACAACGTCGCCGTGCTCACCGAGATGCTCCCCGGCCAGCTCATCTCGGACATGGTCTCGATCCTCGGCTCGATGTTCTTCGTGGTCGGCGACGTCGACAAGTGATTCTCCGTATGCCGCTGGGCTGGCTCGGGCGCGTCCGAGCGGTCCGCGCCGGCACCGTGGGGATCGTCGTGGCTCTGGTGTGGAGCACCTCGGCGTGCTCGGACGAGGACCTCGTCGACACGATCCCCCCGCCGCGACCGAACCGGACCACCTCGGTCGTCACGGGCCCGCCCGGGGCGTCACCGGCGACGTCCACCCTGTCGTCGGCCCCGGTCTCGAGGACGGCCGACGTCAGGAGCGGGACGACGGAGACGACGACCCGCCCGACCGCGCGGACGACCGGGGCCCCGACCACGGCCCAAGGTGCGGTGACGACGCAGTAGCCGCGCGCTTCCGACCCCGGGGTCGGTGAGCAGGCGGGCCGCTCAGGAGGCGGGGACGCCGAGGTATCGCGGCGACCCGGACGCGATGTCGATGACCAACCGGTCGCCCAGTGGCTTGGCCAGGTGCAGGACGGTCGGGGTGAGGAGATACTGCATCGTGCACATGGTGCCCGGGTCGGGCGGGGTGAACGTGCCTCCGACGACCACGAGGTCGGGGAACTCGACCGCGTGGCCGGCGAGGTCACGGTCGCAGGCACCGTGGCCGAGCTGGACGGTGATGGTCTCGCCGGAGATGTCCGCGAGGGCGTCGGCGGAGCTCAGCCCCGGCGACGCCGGGGGCAGCGCGGGCGGGGTGGCCGACGGTTGCGGCGGCTCGAGGACCCCTTGTGCGGTGGCGACGACGACCAGCGGTCGGGCGAGCCCCGTGGCCGTGAACGACCACGCGGGAACGGTGGCCTCGCCCGCCGTGGTCGGGACGCGGGCCGTCGTCAGGGTGGCGCCCGTCAGCGTGAGCTGACATTCGCTCGGAGGGATGCCACTGCAGTCACCTTCGGCGCCCTCGAGCGCGCGGGTCATCGCGTCCCGCGGCGAGAGCACGTCGACCGGTCGCTCCGTGCCGTCCGGGAGCCTCATCGACGAGACGCCGATCTCGTCCTTCGGGATGCGGGCCCCGAGCGTGACCCGTCCTGCGGACCAGGCGACCTTCTGGGCGTCCGTCTCGAAGGACAGGTCGACCGCCCAGGGCCCCAGCAGGGTCGGCCCGGCCGGCTGCTCGGGGAGGCCCGCCTTCCGGACCGCGGCCGCCACCGCTTTCGCCCTCTCGACGAAGGACTCGGGGGCCGGCTCCGACGGAGCAGTGGTCGACCCGGCCGGCAGGTCGCTCGGGGCACCGGTCAGCGGTTGCCGCCCGTCGGACGCTTCCCCCGATCGGGGAGCCGTCGCGCCGGTCGAGCCGGGGAGGGGACGGACCACCTCGCCGCAACCGCCGAGTGTCAGGCCGAGCGGGACCAGGAGAACCAGCACGAGAGTTCGCAGCCCGCGGCCGCGCGTCGGGAGCGCCATGACATGGAGACCCCCGAAGATCTCCGATCGTTGCATCAACGGTCCTCGGCGTGGCCGTTCAGGTGGCGCAGCTCGTCGTCGTCCCCCTCGTCCCGCGGGCGCACCCGGCACCACCGCTGTACCACCATGCCGGCGATCGCCAGGGCCAGGGCCACCACGACATGCAGGGCGAACGGCCAGATGCGGCCCCGCTGCGACTCGACGTCGGCGTCGGGCAGCAGCACCAGCACGATCGCGGCGTACCAGCCCGTCAGGGCGGCCCCCGTCAGGGCGGCCGCCTGACCGAGCACCAGCGTGCGCGCGGCGCGGAGGGCAGTCATCGAGGGCGAGGGAGCCCCGTCACGAAAGGTGCGCACCTGCCAACCGGCAACGAGGACACCTCCCCCGAGGAACAGTATCGCGGCGGCGCCCACCCAGCCCGGATGCGGGATGGTGCCCCTCGACGCCTCGACCCAGCGCATGACGAGCCACGCCAGGACGAGGACCGCGAGCCCGGTGAGAACCAGGGTGGTGACTCGGATGCCCGGGTGTCGCTTCACGACTGGCCCCACTCGGGGCCCGGGCGGACGCCCGACTGGTCCAGACCGCCGAGGATCTGCCGGACGGGACGGATCTCCTGGTCCGCGGAGCCGAGCCGGAGACGCGCATCAGGGTCCGCAGCAGCCCAGGGCACGAGCACGAAGGCACGCTCTCCGGCGCGAGGGTGCGGGAGGGTGAGGGTTTCGTCGTCGCTCACCACCTCCTCCGCCGATCCCGGAGTGCCGACCTGGATGAGGTCGAGGTCCAGGGTGCGGGCGTCCCATCTCACGTCGCGCGTCCGGCCGTGGGCGGCCTCGATGCGGTGGAGCGCGTCGAGCAGGTCGGCGGCCACCAGGGTCGTCCGTCCCACGACGACGGCGTTCAGGTAGGGCGGCTGGTCCGGTCCCCCCACGGGCTCGGACTCGACGATGGGCGACACGGAGGTCACGGTGAAACCCGGCAGCGAACGCAGTGCGTCGACCGCGAGCGACAGCGTGCGACCCCGGTCGCCGAGGTTCGAACCCAGCGCGATGACCGCACGTGGGCCTCGGCTGCGGCGAACCCGCACCTCGACGTCCGTGAAGGGGTGACCCACGGGTGCCTCCGGCTTGTGGACCACGACCTCGACCGAGTCGACGAGCCCGAAGTCGAGCACGTCGTCGGCGATGACCTCGGCCAACCGTTCGACCAGGTCGAACGAGGGCCCCGTGATGCGGGCCACGATGAGCGACGCCACCTCGGCATAGTTGACGGTGGCGGACAGGTCGTCGGTCTGCCCGGCCCGGGACAGGTCGAGCGACAGGTGGACGTCGACGACGAAGGTCTGACCGTCCCGCTTCTCCGCGTCCAGGACCCCGTGGTGGCCGCGGGCGGTCACCCCCCTGAGGACGATCTCGTCAGTCACGGAACGCCTCAGCGAGGGTGTCGCCGCCCTCCTGCCCCTGGGCCCCGCCCGGGGTCGAAGGCAGGTGGGCCAGCGCGGCGCTGACGACCGAGAGCACGCGCACCGTTGACGCGACGTCGTGGACCCGGACGCACCACAGGCCGGCCATGGCTGCCATCACCGAGGTCGCGGTCGTCTCGAGGTCGCGGTCTGCGGGCGGACGAGGCGGCTCGCCTGGCGACTGACGCAGCCGGCCCAGGAACGTCTTGCGCGAGGCCCCGAGGAGAACGGGGTGCCCGAGCTCGTGCAGCTCCGGCAACGCGGCCATCAGGGCCCAGTTGTGCTCGGCCGTCTTGGAGAAGCCGAGACCCGGGTCGAGCACCAGCAGGTCCTCGTTGACCCCGGCCTCGAGCAGCTCGTCGCGTCTCGACCCGAGCTCCCGGCACACGTCTGCCACGACGTCGTCGTAGGCGGCGAGCGCCTGCATGTCGGCGCTGTGGCCGCGCCAGTGCATCGCGATGTAGGGGACGCCGGCCCTAGCGACGAGGGGAACCATCTCGGGGTCGGCGAGGCCGCCCGAGACATCGTTGACGATTCCCGCCCCGGCGTCGAGCGCCGCGGCGGCCACCTCGGCCCGCATCGTGTCGATGGACACGACCGCGCCGCGCTCGGCCAGGTCGCGGATGACGGGCAGCACGCGGCGCAGCTCCTCCTCCACCGAGGGCCGGTCGGCGCCTGGCCGGGTCGACTCCCCGCCGACGTCGACGATGTCGGCCCCGGCAGCGAGCACCTCGCGCCCGTGCGCGAGCGCCGCCTCGGGCTCGAACCAGACGCCACCGTCGGAGAACGAGTCCGGCGTCACGTTGACCACGCCCATGACGAGCGTGCGGTCGCGTTCGGCGACGAGAGCGGCGGCCGCGAGCGCCGCGGCGTCTGAGGCGCTCATGGCCGCCATTCCGTCGTCGGGACGGCCCGGTGGGTCACTTGTTGCCCTCGAGCATGAGAGCCATGGCTTCGGCCCGGGTGGCCGGGTCGCGCAGCTGGCCACGCACCGCAGACGTGATGGTGGAGGCGCCCGGCTTGCGGATGCCGCGCATCGACATGCACAGGTGTTCCGCCTGGATGACGACGATGACCCCTTGGACCCCGAGATGCTCGACGAGTGCGTCGGCGATCTGGCTGGTGAGGCGCTCCTGGACCTGGGGTCGGCGGGCGTAGACCTCGACGAGCCGAGCCAGCTTGGAGAGGCCGGTGACCCTGCCGTCCCGGCCCGGGATGTAGCCGACGTGGGCAACGCCGTGGAAGGGCACCAGATGGTGCTCGCAGGTCGAGTAGAGCTCGATGTCGCGCAGGATGATGAGCTCGTCGTGCTCGATCTCGAAGGTCTTGTCCAGCACGTCGCCGGCCTCCATGTCGAGGCCGGCAAAGATCTCTGCGTAGGAGCGGGCGACGCGGGCCGGGGTGTCGACGAGCCCGTCCCGCTCGGGGTCCTCGCCGATGGCGATGAGGAGCTCTCGGACGGCGGCCTCAGCCCTCGCCACGTCGATCGCCATCGATCACGCCTTCTCGTCCGGGTTCACCGGACGGTCGTCGGGGACCTCGACTACCGCGACCGGCGGGTGCTCCTCCGCGAGCGGGTGGGCACCCACGGACGCCGCCTCGTCGATCTTCTCCTCGAGCTCGGGGTCGGGCGGCACGGGAGGGGCCAGGTGGCCGTTCTGCTGCGCCGCGGCCTCCGCAGGCGTGAGGACCGGGGGTCGGTCGCCGGGGACGCGCGCCTGGGATGACAGCCAGGTCGGCCGCATCGGGAGCTTGACGATGTCGTGGAACACCTTGGCGATCTCGGCCTGGTTGAGCGTCTCCTTCTCGAGCAGCTCGAGGACGAGGCGGTCGAGCACGTCGCGGTTGGAGTTGATCGCCTCGTAGGCCTCGTCGTGCGCACCTTCGATGAGCTTGCGGACCTCCTCGTCGACGACGCCGGCGATCTCCTCGGAGTAGTCGCGCTGGTGCCCGTAGTCACGGCCCAGGAAGACCTCGCCCTGGCTCTGGCCGAGCTTGATCGCGCCGATCCGCTCGCTCATGCCGAACTCGGTCACCATCTTGCGGGCCATGCCGGTGGCCTTCTCGATGTCGTTCGACGCGCCGGTCGTCGGCTCGTGGAAGACGATCTCCTCCGCGACACGGCCACCCAGGGCGTAGGAGAGCTGGTCGAGGATCTCGTTGCGGGTCGTGGAGTACTTGTCGTCAACCGGCATGACCATCGTGTATCCCAGGGCGCGGCCGCGCGGCAGGATCGTCACCTTGGTCACGGGGTCCGTGTGGTTCAACGCTGCCGCGACGAGGGCGTGACCGCCCTCGTGGTAGGCGGTGATCTTGCGCTCCTTGGCCGACATGATCCGACTGCGCTTCTGCGGGCCCGCGATGACCCGGTCGATCGCCTCGTCGAGGGCGCGGTTGTCGATGATCTTGCGGTCGCCCCGAGCGGTGAGGAGCGCCGCCTCGTTGAGGACGTTGGCGAGGTCCGCGCCGGTGAACCCGGGGGTGCGTCGCGCGACGGCGAGCAGGTCGACGTCGTCGGCCATCGGCTTGCCCTGGCTGTGGACCTCGAGGATGCGGTGCCGACCGATCATGTCCGGCGCCTCGACCGCGATCTGCCGGTCGAACCGGCCGGGCCGCAGCAGCGCCGGGTCGAGGATGTCGGGGCGGTTCGTCGCGGCGATGAGGATGACGTTGGTCTTGACGTCGAAGCCGTCCATCTCGACGAGCAGCTGGTTCAGGGTCTGCTCGCGCTCGTCGTGCCCGCCGCCGAGGCCGGCGCCACGGTGGCGGCCCACGGCGTCGATCTCGTCGACGAAGACGATGGCCGGGGCGTTGGCCTTGGCCTGCTCGAAGAGGTCGCGGACGCGGCTGGCGCCGACGCCGACGAACATCTCGACGAAGTCCGAGCCGGAGATCGAGTAGAAGGGCACGCCGGCCTCCCCGGCGACTGCGCGGGCCAGCAGCGTCTTGCCCGTGCCGGGCTGTCCGTAGAGCAGCACGCCCTTGGGGATCTTGGCCCCGACGGCGAGGAACTTCGACGGCTCCTGGAGGAACTCCTTGATCTCCTGCAGCTCCTCGATCGCCTCGTCACAGCCGGCGACGTCGGCGAACGTCACCTTCGGGGTGTCCTTGGTGGCCAGCTTGGCGCGCGACTTGCCGAACTGCATGACCCGGTTGCCGCCGCCCTGCATCTGCCCCATGAGGAACCAGAAGAGACCCAGGATGATGATGATCGGCAGGATCGAGACGAGGAGCGTGCCGATCCAGCTCGGCTCCTCGATGAAGTCGGTGTAGTTCTTCGGCGGGAGGTGCTCGTTGAGCGCGGCCACGACATCATCGCCACGGGCCTCGACGTAGAAGGCGAAGACCGTCTTCGCGTCCTTCACCGTCTTGTCGGCCGAGGTGTAGGGCTGCTTGAGGGTCAGCTCCATGCGCTCGTTGTTGAGCAGCTTGGCCGACTCGACGTTGCCGGAGGTGATCTGCTTCATCGCCTCGGACGTGTCGATGCGGGGCGCACCAGCATCCGAGAACATCATGCCGAAGACGAGCGCGCTGATGAGGACCATGATCCACACCAAGGGGGTGCGCAGAATCCGCTTTGCGTCCATGTACGTGCGGGGCGCGAAGGCCCCGGTCCTCCTGCTCGTCAGTGTGAGTGCACCGTGGTGTGCACGGGATCAACGTTCGGCGAACTCCCAGTGTTCCGCATCCCGGGCCGCCACGACCAACCAGCCCACCGCCGATCCTGCCGCGCGTCCCGACGGGCTCTCCCGGACCGACGGAAGGTCGACGGAGGCGACCGGCGTCATCGGTCAGCCGCGGGGCCGGCGGCCGCGCTGGCGCGAAGTGCCTCCAGGACGCGGCGGTCGATGCCTCCGGGCGCCAGTCGCGACTCGTAGTTCACCTCGCCGGCCCAGGCCACCAGCGCTGCCTCCACCCCGTGCTCACCCGGGCTGCGCCCGACCCGTTCGAGCAGGTGACCCACCTCGGCGGCCAGGTCGCCCTCGAGCGGGCGGACGTCCTCAGGCCGCCCGAAGTACATCTCCCACTCGTCCAGCAGCCGCCGCAGCTCGGTGACCGGGTCGGCATGGTCGTCGACCCGAAGGTCGGCGGCGACGCCGCTCCGGTCGTAGCCCGCACCGGGCTCGACCACGTAGATCGCGGCGCTCTGGCGACCGCGGGCGTCCCCGCCGGCAGCGTCACCGGCGACCAGGGCTGCGAGCAGTCGCTGGGGCAGGGTGACCCCTGCCGAATCGAGCCACGCGCGCTCCATCGCGGCGACGACCTCGGGGCCGACGAGGATGTTGCCCTGGATGGCGTACGCGGAGTCCCCGTCGCCGACTCGGGCGACACCACCGCACCACGGGGTGCACTCGTCGCCCGTGACCGTCGCCGCCGACTCCCGGCCTACGACACCGACCTGCCTGGTCGCGCCGCCCGGGTCCATCGCCGTCACCGAGTCGAGCGCCGAGTCCGCCGGCTCGCCCGCCTCCAGCCGTCCGAGCAGCTCCGGGATGTAGGCGACCCGCGCCCACGACTGGGTGGCCACCGCGCCGACACCGACCCGGGCGCCCGGGACGACGGCGCCGACGGCGAGGAACTTGCTCGCCACGGCGACGCCGTAGGCCTCGCCCTCACGGGCCACGATGGAGAACGTCATGGGCACATCCTGCCGCGTGGCCCGCTGAGCCAGCCCAGCGGCATACGGCCCGCTGCCTCAGGCGGTCGTCGCGTCACTCGTAGACGTGCGGCGCGAGCGTCCCCACGCAGCGCAGGTTGCGGTAACGCTCGTCGTAGTCGAGCCCGTAGCCCACGACGAACTCGTTGGGGATGTCGAAGCCGACGTACTTGACCGGGATGTCCACCTTGACGACGTCCGGCTTGCGCAACAGCGTGCAGATCTCGACCGAGGCCGGCTTGCGCGACTCGAGGTTGGCCTTGATCCAGGACAGCGTCAGGCCGGAGTCGATGATGTCCTCGACGATGAGGACGTCCTTGCCGGTGATGTCCACGTCGAGGTCCTTGAGGATCCGCACGACGCCGGAGCTCTTGGTGCCGGAGCCGTAGGAGGAGACGGCCATCCAGTCCATCGGCGCGGTGCCGGGCAGCGCCCGCATCAGGTCCGCCATGACGACGACGGCGCCCTTGAGGACGCCGACGAGGAGCAGGTCCTTGCCCTCGTAGTCCCTCCAGATGTCCACCGCGAGCTCGCCGAGGCGAGTCTGGATCTGCTCCTCGGTGAGGAGGACCTTGGCCAGGTCAGCTGCCATGTGCTCGCGGTCCACGAAGGCTCCTTGCTGCGTGAGGGGGACGTGCAGTTCGCTGTGCGCCCCCATTCAACCCCACCGTCGAACCCCCTGCGTCGTCGGCGACGCCTGGTGGCGCCCGCGAGGGCAGCCGGGCCGGTCAGTGAGGTGAGTGCGGGTGAGTGTGGGTCAGTGGGCGTCGGCCGTCTCGCGGATCGGGCTGAAGCGGATGGCGTCGCCCGTCCGAGCCACGGCGATGCCACCGGGCACGTGGAGCGGCCCCTGCCCGTGCCATGAGGTGAGCAGTGCATCGAGCGACTCCACGTGCGCCGCGGTGACATCGGAGATCGGCGCCCCCGCCTCGGCGGCGAGGATGCGCCACACCCGAGTGCGGATGGCACGGGGCAGCGCCGCGAGGGCCTGCAGGTCCACGCCCGGGTCGCCCGCCGTTGCCGGCAGCTCCTCCCTGGCCCGGATGGCGAGGCTCTCGAGGTAGTCCGCGTCCTCACGAAGGAGGTCGGCCGAGCGAGCCAGCGCTGCGGCGAACCCTGGCCCGAGGTCGCCCTCGAGGGCCCCGAGCAGCCGGCGCGCCCGGACCCGGCGGAACGAGGGGTCCTCGTTGTGGGGGTCGTGCCAGGGCTGGACCCCCAGGGCCTCGCAGGCCGCCGTCGTCGTGGCCCGCGGGAGGGCGAGCAGTGGACGGACGAAGCGGCCACGGCGCAGCGGCATGCCGCTCAGCGAGCGCGCACCGGAGCCCCGCGACAGCCCCAGCAGCACCTGCTCGGCCTGGTCGTCCCGCGTGTGGCCGAGCAGCACCTGGCTGGCGCCGACGCGGTCAGCCACGGCGTCGATCGCCTTGTAGCGTGCTGCGCGGGCATCCGCCTCGAGGCCGGACCCGGTGATCCGCACCTCAGCCACCATCACCTCGACCGGCGAGAGTCCCAGCTCGCGACAGGTCTGCGCCGCCTGTTCCGCGACCGCGCCGGACCCTTCCTGCAGCCCGTGGTCGACGACCACCGCGCCACCCCGCAGGCCAGATCGTGGCGCCTCGAAGGCGAGCGCTGCGGCGAGGGCGAGCGAGTCGGTGCCGCCGGAGCAGGCGACGAGCACGAGCCCGCCCTCGGGGACGTCGGCGAAGTGCTGTCGGACGGCGAGCCGGGTGGCTGCGACCGCTGGGTCGGGTCCGGTCATGTCGGTCAGAGCCTCCTGCTCAGCCGTGGACCCGGCGCACCCAGGCGCCGGGGTCGAGGATCTCGGTGGCCTTGGGCAGGGTATCGGGCGAGGACCACACCGCATTGAACCCCTCCCGGCCGACCTCGTCAGTGACGGCCCGGACGAAGACAGCCCCATCCCGGTACTGGCGCATCTTCGCCTCGATGCCGAGGAGCTTGCGCAGCAACCGGTCGATGCCCACGGCTCCGCTGCGCCGGGCGTTGAACTTGCGACGGATGTCATCGACCGTGGGGATGACGCTCGGGCCGACATCGTCCATCACGACATCGGCGTGCCCCTCGAGGAGGGACATCACGGCGGTGAGCTCGGCGATCCGGGCCTTCTGCTCCGGTGTGGCGAAGAGCTGACCGAGGCCCTCACCCGAGGAGATCACCCCCGGCAGGTTCCGGGCCAGCTGGTCGAGCCGCTGTCCGACCTCCTCGGCTGTGGGCGCCAGGTCCACCGCGAGCGACTGGGACCTGGCGATGAGGTGGTCCCGCAGCCACGGCACGGCGGTGAACTGCACGCGGTGCGTCTCCTCGTGCATGGCGACCCAGCGCCGGAAGTCGCGGGGGCTGACCCCGAGCTTGCGTTCGACCTCGACGACGTTGGGGGCGACGAGAAGGAGCCGGGGGGTCCCTCCGGGGGCCAGGTCGTACTGGCCGAGGATCTTGCTCGACAGGTAGGCGAGCAGGCCGCCCATCTCGGCGCCCGTCACCTTGCCGCCGATCGCCTGGACGGCCGGGCTGTCGGCGCCCTTGCGCGTCGCGACGAGCTTGTCGACGACCGGGTCGAGCATCGCCTTGAACGAGTCGACGTTGGCACTGATCCAGCCCACCCGGTCGACGATGAGCGGCGGCGGCGCGTCATCGGGTGCGTGGAGCCGACTCGTCGTGGCCACCGGCTCGCGCGCCTCGGCTGCCGCGGCGCGGAGGTCGGCCACGATGGCGTCCGCCTCGTCCCTGGTCACCTGGGGGCCGGGTTTGACGACGGTGCGCCCGGTCCACTTGGCGAAGTCGTAGTCGACGTATGCCGCTGAGCTCGCTCCCGGGGGATGGCTCGCTGTGGTGGGCGGCTGGGCGTCCCCGCGGTCGGCGACGGGTTCACGCCCCGTGTCCCGGGCTGGGTCGCTGGCTGGGTCGCTGGCTGGGTCGCTGGCTGGATCTCGGTCGGAGTCCCGGGTGGTGTCCTTGGCGCTGTCGGTCATGCCTGGCCTTTCATCGAGGACGGGGCCACTGCCCCAGCCAACGCCCGCTCTGTCCGGAACGTTCCCCCCTCCAGTACCCGCCGGACTGGTCGGGTTCTCGGGACTTCGGACTCTGGAACCCGGCCAGTCTGGGCGCGACCGTCGGGAGTGCCGCGAACGAGGGTGACCCGGTGCGAGCCACGCCCGGTGATCGAGAGAGGAGCTCGCCATGTTGGCAGACTGGGTCTGGCGAAGGCAGGTCGCGAAGGTGCACGCCGCCTTCGAGGCGTTGGACGCGGATCGTCTGGTGCAGTTCTGGCCCGACGACGTCGTCGTCGAGTTCCAACCCGGCACGCCGATGGCGGGTGAGTGGCGGGGCCGGGCCGAGGTGACCGCACTCTTCCGGGCCCTCTTCGCCCAGAACGTGTCACTCCGGGCCACCTTGCACCACGTTGCCGTGCAACGCCCGTGGTCGCCCACGGGCACGTGCACGGCCCTCGTCGAGTGGTCCGCAGTCGAGAGGGGAAGGGACGGCCACACGCTCGACGTCCGTCTCGTCAGTGTCGCGGAGCTACGCCACTGGAAGACGGTCCGGACGAGAGACTTCTTCTTCGACGTCCCCGGGGTGGCCGCGCACTTCGCCACCGTGGACCTCCCACCTCGACAGGCGACCGCGCCTGCGACCCCGACGGCGGCCTGACTCGGACCGGTCACCGGCAGCCGCACGCGGCGATGGCGGAGACGACGTCATCGAGCGCGGCCCTGGCTGCTTCGGTGGGCGCACCAGACACGAGTCCGGCAAAGACGAGAAGTCGGCCGTCGTCATCGACCACGGAACCAGCGAGTGCGTTGGCTCCGGTGAGGGTGCCGGTCTTGGCCCGGGCTCGTCCCGCCGCCGCCTCCGGCTCTCCGTCCTTGATGTACCGACCGGCCAACGTGCCACTCAGTCCGGCAATCGGCATGCCCTCGAGAGCCGTGCGCAGGACGGGGTGCGAGCCGTCGTACCCGAGGGCCAGCACGTCGGTCAGGAGGCGAGCCGTGACCCGGTTCTCGCGGGACAGCCCGCTGGCGTCGGCGAGGGCGACGCCCGTGGTCTCGATGCCGAGTGCGGCGACCTGCTCGACGACCCAGGCGCCCACCGTGCCGAAGTCCGTTCTCGCCGAACCGGGAGGTGCGGCGCGGAAAGCCGCCTGCCGGGCGAGGATCTCCGTCAGGGTGTTGTCGGAGTCCGTCAGGGCGAGAGCGAGCTGGTCGCGGACCGGTGCCGACTCCACGGAGCCGAGCACGCGGGGTCCGGGACCTGGTGTGCCTGTCGCCGTGCCTGTCGCCGTGCCTGTCGCCGTGCCTGTCGCCGTGCCTGTCGCCGTGCCTGTCGCCGTGCCTGTCGAGATGCCGGGGCGAAGCCGCTCCACCTGGCTCACACGGACCCCGCGGTCCTCGAGCAGGGCCGCGAAGGTGGCCGCCGTCGCTCCCACCGGATCCAGTGGCCCGGGGCGGTTCAGACCGGCGCGCTGAGTGCTCAGTCCGAGCATCGCGACGGACCCGACGATGCCGAGACGGTGGAAGTCCTCCCCCCACGTCGAAGCACGCGCCGGGCCGGGGGCGTACGACTCGTCGACCTGGAGCACGACCCGCTCGGTGCCAGAGTCGGTCAACGCCAGCGCAACCTGGTCGGCGAGGTCGGCGAGCCCGGCACGGCCGGCCACGGCCCCCGGATCTCCTTCACCGGGGGCCAGCAGGCTGTCCCCGCCGGCGACGAGGACGACCTGGTCGGCGGACGCCCCTTCGTGCACCTCGGTCCGCAATGTCTCGTCGCCGCCGAACACCTGCCCGACCGCGGCCGCGGTGAGCAGCTTGGTCGTCGAGGCGGGAATCCGGCGCTGGGAGCCACCACGGTCGTAGAGGATGCCCCCCGACTGGCCGTCTCGGACGACGAGCGACGCGTCGGCGAGGGCGGGCAGCGTCACGACGCCCGCGAGGGCCTTCCGGAGGCCCGCCGGGCTGGGAGCCGCGCCCTCCCCGGCGAGCGAGCCCAGCGGCATCCGGACTGATGTCGACGGCGAGGGTTGCGGCACGACCGGCAGCGTCCGGATGCCCGGCGTCTCGGTCGGAGGTGGCGGCGGGAGCGGCCGGGTCGTCAGCAGGCCCGGCACGAGATCGGCCGTGTCGAGGCCGAGGTAGCCCACCGCGAGGACGGCTCCAGCCGTCAGTGCCGCGGTCAACCGCCTCACGACGACGCCCCTTTCGTGTCCGCCGGATGGCTGCGCTTTTCCGGATTGGTGCCACCTACGCGACACTGTTCCTCAGAATTCTGTCAGGAAGGGCCCCGGGGACCATCCCGGGGTGAGCCAGGAAAGGGCACAGTCGTGGACTTCGACGTCACCATCGAGATCCCCAAGGGATCACGCAACAAGTACGAGGTCGACCACGAGACGGGGCGGATCCGGCTCGACCGCTTCCTCTACACGTCGATGGCCTACCCCGGCGACTACGGCTACATCGAGGGGAGCCTCGGCGAGGACGGCGACCCGCTCGACGCGATCGTGCTGCTTCCCGAGCCGACCTTCCCCGGCGTCCTCATCCACGCCCGGCCCATCGGCGTCTTCCACATGGAGGACGAGGCCGGCGGTGACGACAAGGTCCTCTGCGTTCCCGTCGACCCGCGGATGGACAACATGCAGGACGTCCGCGACGTGCAGCCGCACAAGCTCGACGAGATCAAGCACTTCTTCGAGCGGTACAAGGACCTCGAGGCCGGCAAGCACGTCGCAGCGGCCGACTGGAGCGACCGGGCCACCGCCGAGCGGGTCGTCCGAGAGGCGATCCAGCGGGCGACAGACGAGGGCACCACGACCCACCGGTGGGCGCCGCACAGCTCACACTGACCGGCAGGCGCCCCGCGGTCCAAGGAGATGCCGCCCACTCCGTCGGAGTGGGCGGCATTCCCGTGTGCCGTGCAGAGAGGGGTCAGACGGGCTGCTTCTCCATCGGGACCGGCTCGCTGTGCAGGGACGACTCGCGCCGCTTGGAGACGAGGACCGCCACGACGATGACCGCGACCGCGGCGAGCGCGATGGCATAGCGGATCGGGCCGTTCGCCGAGTCGCCGACCGACAGCGTGACGACCGCCGGGGCGATGAGCAGCGAGACGAGGTTCATCACCTTGAGCAGCGGGTTGATGGCGGGACCGGCCGTGTCCTTGAACGGGTCACCCACGGTGTCGCCGATGACGGTCGCCTCGTGCGCCGGGGAGCCCTTGCCGCCGAACTTGCCGTCCTCGACGATCTTCTTCGCGTTGTCCCATGACCCGCCCGAGTTGGCCAGGAAGACAGCCATCAGGGTGCCCGTGGCGATGGTGCCGGCGAGGTAGCCGGCCAGCGGCCCCACGCCGAGGCCGAAGCCGACGGCGATGGGCGCGAACACGGCCAGCAGACCCGGCGTGGCGAGCTCCCGGAGGGAGTCACGCGTGACGATGTCGACGACCTTGCCGTACTCAGGCTTGCCCGTGCCATCCATGATGCCGGGGATGTCGCGGAACTGGCGCCGCACCTCCATCACCACGGCGCCCGCCGCACGGGCGACCGCGTTGATGGCCAGACCCGAGAAGAGGAAGACGACCGAGGCGCCCATCAGCATGCCCACGAGCGTGCCCGGGGAGACGACGTTGGCGACGAAGAAGTCGGCAGACGCCTCGCCGGCCTCGCGCAGCGCCTGTCCGATGGCATCGGAGTAGGAGCCGAACAGGGCGGTCGCGGCCAGGACTGCTGTCGCGATCGCGATGCCCTTGGTGATGGCCTTGGTCGTGTTGCCGACCGCGTCGAGCTCGGTGAGGATCTGGGCGCCCTCGGCGGAGACCTCGCCGCTCATCTCGGCAACACCCTGGGCGTTGTCGGAGACCGGGCCGAAGGTGTCCATCGCGACGATGACCCCAACCGTGGTGAGCAGGCCGCAGCCGGCGAGGGCGACCATGAAGAGCGAGACGATGATCGAGCCAGACAGGAGGAACGCACCGTAGACCGCGCCGGCGATGACGAGTGCCGTGTAGACGGCGGACTCGAAGCCGACCGACATGCCGCCGAGGATGACCGTGGCCGCCCCCGTGAGCGAGGCGCGGGCGACGTCGTTCGTCGGCTTCGTCTCGGTGCCGGTGAAGTAGCCCGTGAGCCACAGGATGATCGCCGCGAGCACGATGCCGATGATGACGGCGACCGTCGCGATGAGGGCCGGGTTGCCCTCCTGGCCGGCCACGGCGTCGACACCCAGGTCCGCGAAGGAGGTGGGCAGGTAGACGAACGCGGCGAGACCGGAGAGGACCGCCGAGATCAGCGCGGAGATGTAGAAGGACCGGTTGATCGTGACCAGACCGGGCTCGCCGATCTTCGCCTTGGTGATGTAGACGCCGATGATGGCGGTGAGGACGCCGATGGCCGGGACGATCAGGGGGAAGATGAGGCCCTTGGTACCGAAGGCCGAGCTGCCGAGGATGAGCGACGCCACCAGCGTGACGGCATACGACTCGAAGAGGTCGGCGGCCATGCCGGCGCAGTCGCCGACGTTGTCACCGACGTTGTCCGCGATCGTCGCGGCGTTGCGCGGGTCGTCCTCGGGGATGCCCTGCTCGACCTTGCCGACGAGGTCGGCGCCGACGTCGGCGGCCTTCGTGAAGATGCCGCCGCCGACGCGCATGAACATCGCGAGCATCGCGGCGCCGAACCCGAAGCCCTCGAGGACCTTGGGTGCCTCGCCCGCGTAGACGAGGACGACGACCGACGCGCCGAGGAGACCCAGGCCCGTCGTGGCCATGCCCACAGCGCCACCGGTGCGGAAGGCCACCTCCATCGCCTTCTCGCGTCCGCCGTCCCCGTTGGCGGCCGCCGCGACCCGGACGTTGGCGCGCGTCGCGAGCCACATCCCGAAGTAGCCGATCGACGCGGAGAAAGCCGCACCGAGGAGGAAGAACACCGAGCGGCCGATCCGCTCGCCCGACTCTCCGGGGAGCAGGAAGAGCAGGAAGAAGACGATGACGGCGAAGATGCCCAAGGTGCGGAACTGGCGAGCCAGATAGGCCGCCGCCCCCTCCTGCACCGCTGCCGAGATCTCCTGCATCTTGGGCGTGCCCTGGCCGGCGGCGAGCACACCGGCCCGCAGCACGAAGGCGATGACGAGGGCGACGAGCGCCACCACGGCTACGGCTATGACGATTCCTCGGTCACTACCGGTGACGGCAATCTCCGCCGCTGTTAGGGAAGACATCGAACTCCTGATCCATGCAGCCTGCATATTTCTGGGACCGGTCGACACCCTTGCGGACCGGCATGGCCGAACGCGATTGTCGTCGGTTGACCGACGTGACGCTGCGTACTCTAGGGCATCGAGTCGGCGTGGCGACCGGTGACTCAGGTCACGATGGCGGACACGATCTCGACGAACGCCACCAGCATCACGGCGGTGGCGACGACAGCCGGGATGACCCCGTCGTGCAGGGTCGGACGAGAATGTCTGCGGCTGTGGCGCTCGCGCAGGGCGTGGAGGACCACCCACATCCCGGCGCCGGCCGCGAGGACCGTGGGTAACATCGCGCCGAGGCCCACTCCGGTGAAGGCCATTCGTCCGACGAAAAGGGCGGCGACGGTGATCGCCAGACCGGTCCGCAGCCAGGCGAGCGCAGTCCGCTCCGTCGCGAGTCCCGGATCCCTCGGCCCGTCGGGGGGCAGAGGGTCGCCCGAGGGCGGCTGGTCGGGCACCACTCAGACGACCAGTGCAGCGACGACGAGTCCGACGGCGACGCTGGCCACGGCGAAGGCGACGACGGCCGCGACGGGTGCGCTGGGCAGCGGCGCCCCCGTCCGCATGGCGCGTTCGGTGCGCACCCAGCCGCGCCACGCCTGGACCGCTGCCAGGAGCGCGACCAGGGCGAGCAGCATCGCGATCACCCGTTGCAGCGGATCAGGCATGGGCAGGTCGAGTGCATCGAGTGCCGCCGCACCGGCGAGCAGCGCCAGGGTGGTCCGGATCCAGGCGAGGAAGGTCCGCTCGTTGGCGAGGCTGAAACGGGGGTCCGGCTCGTCGCCCGCCCCGTAGACGGACCGCGGCCAGCGACGGTCCGGTGCGTTGCTGTCGCTCACGGCCGCCCCGTCACCGCGTCGCCTGCCGGACCGCGTCCACGGCCCGGGCGTCGACCGGGTCCACGAGGTCTGCCCAGTCATGGTGGCGCTGCACATACCGCGCCACGTACGGACAGACCGGAACCACGCGCAGCCCGTCGGCGCGGGTCGTGTCCAGGGCCTGACGGACGAGCACGCCGGCCAGTCCCTGCCCCGCGTAGGCGTCGTCGACCTCCGTGTGGAAGAAGATCCGCCGGCCGGCCTCGTCCGTGTACTCGGCCGCCCCGGCTCGCGTACCTGCCACCGCGACCTCGAAGCGGCTCCGCGCGCGGTTGTGAGTGACCACCGGGGCGGTCCGGCCGCTCTTTGAGACCGCTGGGTCCGCCTCAGGGCGGCTCGGATCGGTCATGTCTGTTGTGGCCTGTGCGTCTCTTGCCATGGCCTGAGTCTGCCTGACCGGGCTAGCGTGGTCGAGGTGAGCAACCCGGAGAAGGATCCCGCCGAGCTGGTGTGTGACGGTCGCGGGGTCGGCCCGGCGGGGAGGCCGGTCGTCCTGGCCTACCGAGACGTGCCCCTCGGCGGCCCGCGGGCGATGCCGGTGCGCCGCAGCCTGCCGCAACGCGGGCGCTCGCTGATCGGGGCCTGGTGCTTCGTCGACCACTACGGACCGGACGACGTCTCGGAGACGGGCGGCATGAAGGTTCCGGGCCACCCACACACCGGCCTGCAGACGGTGTCCTGGCTCTTCACCGGTGAGATCGAGCACCGGGACACGACGGGCGCCCACGCCCTGGTCCGTCCGGGCGAGCTCAACATCATGACCGCCGGCTCGGGCATCGCTCACTCGGAGTACTCGACCGACAGCACGACGGTGCTGCACGGGGCGCAGCTGTGGGTCGCCCTGCCCGACGAGCACCGGTTCGTGTCGCCGGCGTTCGAGCACTACGCGCCACCGGCCACCGACGTCGAGGGCGCGCGGGTGCTCGTCTTCCTCGGGACCCTCTTCGGTGAGACGTCCCCCGTGTCGATGTACACCGACCTCGTGGGTGCGGAGATCAACCTCCGGCCGGGGCAGCAGCTGGAGATGAGCGTCAGCGCCGAGCACGAGCACGGGTTCCTCTGCGACACGGGAATGCTCATCTCGGCGGGCGCGGTTGCGAAGCCGGGGGAGATCATTTTTCACCCAACGGGCACCGACCACCTGGCGATCGAGGGCGACCCGTCGGAGCCGACCCGCGTGCTCCTCCTCGGTGGGGAGCCCCTCGGGGAGCAGATCGTCATGTGGTGGAACTTCATCGGCCGCACGCACGACGAGGTGGTCCGCTTCCGTGAGGGGTGGCACCGCGAACGGGAGACCCACGGCGGGGTGCAGTTCGGGGCGTTCCCGGACAGCTGGCCGGACACGTTGCCCGCGCCTGCGCTGCCGAACGTCCGCCTCCGAACGCGGGGGTGAGGCAGGGGCCGCGGGCGAGGGTCCGGGAATCGGGCGACCGCGGCTCGTTGTTGGTCCGTGACGTGACCATCGACCTGCGCATCTTCACCGAGCCCCAACAGGGCGCCACCTACGACGACCTGCTCCGGGTGGCCCGCGCCGCCGAGGATCTCGGGTTCGGCGGGTTCTTCCGCTCGGACCACTACCTCCACATGAGCGGGGACGGCGGTTCCGGGCCGACCGACGCCTGGACGACGCTCGCCGGCCTGGCCCGGGACACCTCGACGATCCGGCTCGGGACCCTCGTCACCTCGGCGACCTTCCGCCTGCCCGGCCCCCTGGCCGTCCAGGTGGCCGGGGTGGACCAGATGAGTGGCGGTCGCGTCGAGCTGGGGCTCGGAGCCGGGTGGTTCGAGCAGGAGCACCGCGCCTACGGCATCCCGTTCCCGGCGCTCGGCGAGCGGTTCGACCGGCTCGAGGAGCAGCTCGCCGTCATCACGGGGCTGTGGAGCACCCCGCCCGGCGAGACCTTCTCGCACCAGGGATCCCACTACCCCGTCGTCGACTCGCCGGCGCTGGCCAAGCCGGTCCAGGACGGAGGGGTGCCGATCATCGTCGGAGGGGCGGGGAAGCGACGCACCCCGGCCCTCGCGGCGCGGTATGCCGCTGAGTTCAATGCCGCTTTCCAGTCGGCTTCAGCCTCTGGCGAGCTCTTCGAGCGAGTCCGCGCCGCGTGCGCCGCGATCGGCCGCGACGGTGACGCTCCCGTGTACTCGGCCGCCCAGGTGGTCGTGCTGGGCGAGGACGCCGCGACCCTTCGGCGACGCTCGGCCGCGATCGGCCGTGAGGTCGATGAGCTGCGCACGAACGGCCTGGCCGGGTCGGCCGACGAGATCGTCGACCGGATCGGCGCGTTCGCTGAGGTCGGGGCGTCGCGCCTCTACCTGCAGGTGCTCGACCTGTCCGACCTCGATCACCTCGAGGAGATCGCCCACCGGGTCCAGACCCAGCTCTGAGCGCCAACCCGGCGGCGACGACGACGTCTCCGCCACCAGGACCGACCTTTGACGGAGGACGACCGGTCAGTGGAAGGTGACGTTCTGGCCGGCCTGCATCGCGGCATACGCCTCCGGGTCCGACTCCAGCGCGGCCCGGCGGGTCTTCCGCCTGTACCGCCAGATCTGGGCCAGTCCCAGCCCCCAGACCGGGAACTGGATCGCCATGGCGGCCCGGAAGGCATCAGTGTCCCACGTCGAGGGTCCCGCCGGCGCGACCCGGTCGAGGACGACGCCGACGAGGGCCACCGCCGTCAGGGTCGCGATGAACCCGCCCGTGTTGACGATGCCCGAGGCGCTGCCGAGCCGGGTGGGCGGGTTGAACGTCCGGGCCATGTCGAAGCCGATCATCGAGCCGGGCCCGCCGACGGCGATCGTGACGACGAGGACGGCGAGCAGCCAGAGCGGCGCACGACCCGGCCAGAGGAGGACGGCCGCCCACGCCACCATGCCCGCGACGACGATCCACATGACGAGCGTGCTGCGCGAGAAGGGGTAGCGCATGACGAGGGTCCCGACGACGGGGCTCGTCGCCATCGACGTGGCCGTCATGACCATGAGCAGGATGCTCGCCGTCTGCGCCGAGAGGCCCTGCCCGGACACGAGGAACGGGAAGCCCCACAGCATGGTGAACATGTTGGCCGCGAACTGCGACGTGAAGTGGGTCCACAGCCCGAGCCGCGTGCCCGGCACGAGCCAGGCCTGTCGCAGGGTCCGAGCGAGGGCGGCGAGCCGCAGCTCGTCGCGGTGGTGGTCGGCGTACGGGCTGTCCTTGACGATCGCCACGAGGATGACACCGGTCACCACGCCGAGCGACGCCGCCACGGCGTAGGACGGGGTCCAGCCGAAGGTGTCGAGTGCGGCTGCGAGCGGACCGGCCGCGGCGAGCGCCCCCAGCTGCCCGAGCAGCCCGGTCAGCTGGGTCACCATCGGGGTTCGTCGCGGCGAGAACCAGAGCGCGGCCAGGCGCAGCACGGCAATGAAGACCATCGAGTCGCCCATGCCGAGCAGGACCCGGCAGGCCAGCGCCGCGGCGAACGAGTCGACGAACGCGAAGGCGAGCTGCGCCACGGTGACGAGAGTGAGCCCGACCCCGAGGAGCCGTTTCGAGCCGAACCGGTCGAGCAGCGCACCGACCGGCAGCTGCATCGCCGCATAGACGAAGACCTGGACGATGGTGAACGTCGACAGCTCCGCGGAGCTGATCCCGAAGCGCTCCGCGGCCTGCAGTCCGGCGACGCCGAGCGAGGTCCGGTGGAACACCGCGAGGACGTACACCGTGATCGCGGCGAGCCAGACCGCCCAGGCGCGCCGCCCGTCGAGGGCGAAGTTCAGCGCCGGCTTCGCCGGGCCGGGCGCGCCCGCGCCGCTCACCGTCTCACCTCGGCTCATCCCTCCGCGTCGGGTGCCTTCGCCACGCAGTCGACGATCGCCTTGGCGACCGTCTTGCTCATGTCGGGGTGGAACACGCTCGGGATGATGTAGTTCGGGTTGAGCTGCTCGTCGGTGACGACCGAGGCGATCGCCTCGGCGGCCTTGATGAGCATCTCCGTCGTCACGTCGCTCGCCCTCGCGTCGAGCAGGCCCCGGAAGACCCCCGGGAAGGCGAGCACGTTGTTGATCTGGTTCGGGTAGTCGCTACGGCCGGAGGCGACGACGGTGGCGTGCTTCGTCGCCTCGTGGATGTCGACCTCGGGATCGGGGTTGGCGAGCGCGAACACGACCCGCTTCGGCGCCATCTCGTCGATCCACAGGGGGTCCAGGATCCGTGGGGCGCTGACCCCGATGAAGACGTCGGCGCCCTGGAGGCCGGCGCGCAGGTCACCGGTGAGACCGCGGGGGTTCGTCTTCTCGGCGAGGCTGCGCCACGCCGGCGTGAGGCGCTCGTCGTCGCGGTGGAGCAGGCCGATCCGGTCGTAGACCGTGACGTCGACGGCCCCTGCGGCGAGGAGCAGCTGCACGATCGCCGACCCGGCCGCCCCGCCGCCCGAGACGAGGATCCGTGCGTCGGGCAGCTTCTTGTCGATGCAGCGCAGGGCGTTGGTCAGCGCGGCGAGCACGACGATCGCCGTCCCGTGCTGGTCGTCGTGGAAGACCGGGATGTCGAGGCGCTCGCGGAGCTTGGCCTCGATCTCGAAGCACTTCGGGGCGGCGATGTCCTCGAGGTTGATGCCGCCGAACCCGGGGGCGATGAGCTCGACGGTCCGGACGATCTCGTCGACGTCGGTGGTGTCGAGGCAGATCGGCCACGCGTCGATGCCGGCGAACCGCTTGAACAGGGCCGCCTTGCCCTCCATCACGGGCAGCGCGGCCATGGGGCCGATGTCGCCGAGCCCGAGCACGGCGGTGCCGTCGGTGACGACGGCCACGGAGTTGCCCTTGATCGTCAGTCGTCGCGCGTCCTCGGGGTGCTCGGCGATGGCCATGCTGACCCGGCCCACCCCGGGCGTGTAGGCCATCGCGAGGTCCTGGCGGTTGCGCAGGTTGACCTTCGACTCGACGCTGATCTTGCCACCGAGGTGGAGGAGGAACACGAGGTCGGACACCTTGTGGACGTGGACGCCGTCGAGGGTCTCGACGGCGGCGACGAGCTCGCTCGCGTGGTCGCCGTCCGAGGCGGAGGCGGTGAGGTCGATGACGAGCGAGTCAGGGTGGGAGTCGACCACGTCCAGGGCCGTGGTGATCCCGCCGCTCTCGGCGACCTTCGTCGCGAGCTCGCCGATGACGGCCGGGTCGGTGCCCGTGTGGAGTCGCATCGTGATCGAGTAGGACGCGGTGGTGGCTCGGGCTCGCTGGATCGACTCAGTCACTCGTTCATCGTCCCATGTCCGCGAGGGCCCGCCCCCGGTCCGTCCGAGGAGCGGCCGTCCCCGTCGGGCGGGTCCCCAGCCCCCCGATGCCGTATGCCGCTGGGCTCGGGGGGCGGTCCGGCGACCTCCCAGCCACGCCGGGTCCGGGGGTTCCGGGGAAGCGAGCCCAGCGGCATACGACAATGAGGCGGTGACGACCACCGGGCAGGCGCACACCGACCACCAGACCGGGCTGACCCGCGAGCAGGTGGCGGAGCGGGTCTCGCGCGGCGAGGTCAACGACGTCGGCGAGCGGACCTCGCGCTCGATCGGCGAGATCGTCCGGGCCAACGTGCTGACCCGCTTCAACGCGATCCTCGGTGCCCTCTTCGTCCTGGTCATGACGACCGGGTCCGTCGCCGACGGCCTCTTCGGCATCATCCTCGTCCTCAACTCGGCGATCGGCATCACCCAGGAGTACCTCGCCAAGCGCAAGCTCGACCGGCTCGCGCTGCTCCATGCCCCCACGACGAGGGTGGTGCGGGACCGCCGGACCACGGAGGTCCCGACCCGCGAGGTGGTCCTCGACGACCTCATCGACCTGCGAGCCGGTGACGAGGTCCCGGCCGACGGGGTCCTCCTGACGTCGGAGGGACTGGAGCTCGGCGAGGCCAACCTGACCGGCGAGTCGGACCCGGTGCAGCACCCCGCTGGTGACGAGATCCGCTCCGGCACGAGCGTCGTCGCAGGGTCCGGCCGCTATCACGCGAAGGCCGTCGGGCGCGACGCCTACGTCAACCGGATCGCCGAGGAGGCGCGGAGGTTCACCCGGACCCACTCGGAGATCCAGGCCTCGATCAACACCCTGCTCCGCTACATCACGTGGGTCATCGTCGTCGCGCTACCGCTGCAGGTCTGGTCGCAGTGGACGGTCGTCGGCGACCAGGGCTGGCAGTCCGTCGTCCTCCGGTCCTCGGCCGGCGTGGTCGGGCTGGTCCCGGAGGGGCTGGTCCTGCTGACGTCCGTCGCGTTCCTCCTCGCCGCGGTCCAGCTGACCCGAGACCAGGTCCTCGTCCAGCAGCTCCCTGCCGTCGAGGGCCTGGCCCGCGTCGACGTCGTGTGCCTCGACAAGACCGGCACGCTGACGGTGGGTGAGATCGCCCTCGAGGACGTCCGACCGGTCGCCGGCGCCGACGTCGACGAGGTCCGCTGCGCCCTCGGTGCCCTCGCCGACGACCCGAACGCCAACGGCACCCTGGCCGCAGTCGGACACGCAGTGGACCCGCCGGGCTGGCACCGGACCGCCACGGTGCCGTTCAACTCCCAGCGGAAGTGGAGCGCGGCCTGCTTCGACGACCACGAGACGTGGGTGCTCGGCGCCCCCGAGGTCCTCCTCAGCGACGGAGACCCCCTGCGCGCGGAGGTGGCCGACCTGGCCCGACGGGGCCGCCGCGTCGTCCTGCTCGCCCGCAGCGCCGAGCAGCTCGCCGGCCCCGAGCTTCCCGCCGACCTCACCCCGGCCGCCGTGGTCACGCTCACGGAGCAGATCCGTCCCGACGCGCGCGAGACGCTCGCCTTCTTCGCGGACGAGGGCGTCGAGATCAAGATCATCTCCGGCGACAACCCCGAGACCGTGGCCGCGGTTGCCCGCGAGGTCGGGCTCGACCCCGGTGAGCCGGTGGATGCCCGAGGCCTCTCCGACGACCCCGAGGAGCTGCGTGAGGTGCTGCGCCGCAGCGTGGTCTTCGGACGGGTCACCCCGGAGCAGAAGCGCGCCTTCGTCCACGCGCTCCAGGCCGACGGGCACGTCGTGGCGATGACCGGGGACGGGGTCAACGACGCCCTCGCGCTCAAGGACGCCGACATCGGTGTCGCGATGGGCAACGGGGCGCAGGCGACCAAGGCGGTCGCCGAGCTCGTCCTGCTCGACGGCCGCTTCGCCCACCTCCCGAAGGTCCTCGCCGAGGGCCGCCGCGTCATCGGCAACGTCGAGCGGGTCGCCAACCTCTTCGTCGCGAAGAACGCGATGAGCCTGGTCGCCATCCTCGCCGCCGCGCTGGCCTCGCTTCCCTTCCCGTTCCTCCCCCGCCACCTGACCCTCGTGTCCACGCTCACCATCGGCACTCCTGCCCTGTTCCTCGCGCTCGGGCCGAACCGGCAGCGCTACCTGCCCGGGTTCCTCGCACGCATCCTGCGGTTCGCCGTGCCGGCCGGCGGCATCGCCGGTCTCGCGGTCATCGCCTCGTACGTCCTGAGTGGCCGGGGCCACGGGGTGCCGCCGGGGGAGTTCTCCGCGCGCTGCGAGATCGCCCGGCCGGGTGCCGCGCTCGACCTCGCCTGCGTCCAGCCGAGCACCGGGGCGACGATCACGCTGCTCGTCGTCTTCTTCTGGATCCTCGTCGTCCTCGCCCGCCCGTTCCGGTGGTGGAAGGTCGGGCTCATCGCGGCGATGGCCGTCCTCGCCGTCCTCGCCTTCGCCCTTCCAGCAGCGAACGGCTTCTTCGGCTTCCACGCGCCGTGGACCCTGGTGTGGCAGTCCCTGCTGACCGGACTCGTGGGCGCCGTCCTCATCGAGGTCCTGCATCGCTGGGCCGGTCGGTCGCGGCCCCCCAGACGTCCGGGGGCTGACCCGGCCCCGGCGTAGGATGACCGCAGCAAAGGGCCCTGGCGTACCTGTTGGGCGGGAAGGTGCGCGCTCTTTCGCGTACCCCAGGAGCTGCCTGTGTCGCCCCTTCATTCCTATCGTCGCCTGTTCGGCCTCACCGGTCCCGCCTACGTCGTCGTCGCCTTCGTCGCCCGGCTCCCGCTCGCGATGAGCCAGCTCGGCGCCCTCCTGCTCGTCGCCGGCACCACGGGCAGCTACGGCGCCGGAGGAGCGTCGGCCGGGGCACTCGCCGTGGCCAACGCGATGGGGGCGCCGGTCTGGGGCGGTTGGGCCGACCGGTTCGGCCAGCGCCGCGTCGTCGTCATCCAGTCGCTCGCCGGCGCTGGTGGCCTCGTGGCGCTGCTGCTCGTCGTCCACTCGTCGCTGCCCTGGGGCTGGTCCGCCGTCGCGAGCGCCGTCGCCGGTCTCTTCCTGCCGCAGGTCGGCCCGCTGGCCCGGGTACGGTGGCGACCCATCACCGAACGGACCGGCCGCCCCCAGCCGGGGCTCGTCGAGACGGCGTTCTCCTACGAGGGTGCGGCCGACGAGGCGTCCTTCGTCCTCGGCCCGGCCCTGATCGGGCTGGGCGTGTCGATCGCCAGCCCGACGACGGCGCTCGCCGCTGCTGCTGTCCTCCTCGCCATCTTCGGCACGTGGTTCGCCCTGCATGGCACCGCCGCGCTGGCCCATGCCGTGACGCGCCGCGCCACGGTCGGGCCGAGCCACCTCCTCACCGGGGCTCTCCTCGTGCTGTGCGCCAGCCAGTTCGTCATCGGTACCGTCTTCGGCTCCGTCCAGACCGGGACCACCGTGCTCGCCACGAATGTGGGAGCACCGGGGCTCACGGGGTATTTCCACGCGCTCCTCGGTGTCGGCAGCGTCGTCGCCGGTCTCGGGATGACCGGCCTACCGCCCACCTGGCCGCTGCCCAGCCGACTGGGCTGGTTCGCCGTCGCCCTTCTCCTGCTCGGCCTTCCCCTCCTGCTCGTCGACTCCCTCGGGCTCCTCGCCCCCGTCCTGCTCGTGCTCGGCCTCACCATCGCGCCCTACATGATCACGACGTTCACCGTGGGAGAGCGCATCACGCCGCCCTCCCGCACGGGCGCCGCCATGACGCTGCTGGCCGCCGCGACCGGGCTCGGCTACGCGGTCGGGGCAGCGGTCGCGGGCCGTCTCGCGGACTGGGGCGGCCACACCCCCGCCTACGCCGTCACGCTCGCCGCCGGAGCGCTCGCCGTCCTGCTGTCCTGGGCCGGTCACGGAACGCTGGCCCGCGCCCTGCGCGGCACGCGCGAGCCGGCTCAGCGGCATCCGGGAGGTTCACCCGCGCGTGACTGAGCCCTCGCTCCCCCGAAGCTCGCGCTTGAGGATCTTGCCCGACGCGTTGCGCGGGAGGGACTCGACGAAGGTGATCCGCTTCGGGATCTTGAACGACGCGAGGGTGCCCCGCACGTGGTCGATGAGGTCCGCTTCGGTGACCTCGGCCTTGGGGACGACGAAGGCCGTCACGGCCTCCACCCACTTCTCGTCGGGTGCGCCCACGACGGCGACCTCGGCCACGGCCGGGTGGGTGTAGAGGGCGTCCTCGACCTCACGCGACGCCACGAGCACTCCTCCGGTGTTGATGACGTCCTTGATCCGGTCGACGACGAAGAGGTAGCCCTCGGCGTCGATGCGGACGAGGTCTCCGGAGTGGAACCAGTCGCCCGTGAAGGCCTCCTGGGTGGCCTCGCGGTTGTTCCAGTAGCCGTCGCAGAGCTGCGGGGATCGGTAGACGACCTCGCCCGTCTCGCCGGGCGCGACGTCGTTTCCCTCGGGGTCGATGACTCGGGCCTCGACGAAGAGGACCGGTCGCCCAGCGGAGTCGGGACGGTCCGCGTGCTCCTCCGGGCGGAGCACGGTCGCGAGCGGCGCGACCTCGGACTGGCCGAAGCAGTTGTAGAAGCCGAGCGACGGGGCCTTCGCCTGGATCCGCTTGAGGACCGGCACCGGCATGATCGACGCACCGTAGTACGCCTTGCCCAGGCCACTGAGGTCGCGACCGTCGAAGTCCGCGTGGTTGGCCATCGCGACCCAGAGGGTCGGGGCGGCGAAGAAGGCGCGGTGGTCGTCCTGCTCGATGCGTCGGAGGACGTCGCCCGCGTCGGGGACCTCGAGGATGGTGTTCGTCGCTCCCACGGCGAGCCACGGCACGAGGAAGACGTGCATCTGGGCGGAGTGGTAGAGCGGCATGACGTGGAGCGGGTTGTCGTCAGCGGCGAGGTCGAGCGCGACGAGGCACGAGACGTACTCGTGCACGAGCGCGCGGTGGCTCATGATCGCCGCCTTGGGCCGCGACGTCGTCCCGGACGTGTAGAGGAACTGCGCCGTATCGCTGTCGGCGACCTCGACGTCGATCTCCGGGACCGCACCCGTGAGAGCGACGTCAACGAGAGAGCCGGCTGCGTCCCGCAGCGGGACCCGGTGCTCCAGCTGGGCCAGGGCCTCAGGGTCGAGCAGGTCCAGGTGCCCCGCCAGGGCCGGGTCGTGAAGGATCGTGCGACTGCCCGACTGGGTGATCAGGTAGCTCAGCTCCGGACCGGTGAGGTTGTAGTTGAGCGGGACATGGACGAGCCCCGCCCGCGCGCACGCGAGGAAGCCGATGAGATAGGCGTCGGAGTTCTTGCCGTAGGCGGCGACCCGGTCACCCTTGGTCAGCCCGAGCCCGATCAGGTGGGCGGCAGCCCGGGAGACGGCGTCGTCGAGCTCGGCATAGCTCAGGGTGCGGTCCGCGAAGACGGTGGCCGGTCGGTCCCGGAAGGTCCGCGCGCTGCGGCGGATCATCCCGTCGACGGTGCTGCTGCGCGTCATGAGCGACATGCCTTCTCCTTGTGCCTCGGTGGGTCAGCGGTTCACGAAGCGCGCGATGCGCTCCTGGGCTTCGGGGGACACGACCACGGCGGCGATGGTGTCGACCTCGTCGGCGGCGCTGTCGGCGCGCGTGACCGCCCAGGCGCCCCGGAGGAGCAGCTTCGCCTGTCCCAGGGCAGCCCGCCCGCCGGCGGCGCCGCTGGCCAACGCTTCGGCCAGCACGGCGGCCCGGTCAGCGAGAGCCTCGTCGTCGACGACCTCGGTCACGAGCCCCCACTCGGCCGCCTCGTCAGCGGTGAGGACCCGCCCGGTGAGGGCGAGCTCCAGCGCTCGCTGCTGGCCGACCGCCCGCGGCAGGAGGTAGGAGACGCCGCAGTCAGGGGTGAGGCCGATACCTGCGTAGGCCATGGTCAGACGGGTCGACCGGGCCGCCACCACGATGTCGGAGTTGAGCAGGAACGCCAGGCCCGCGCCCGCCACGCTCCCCTGCACGCCGGCGACGACGGGGAGCGGGAGCTCGGACAGGCGTCGCAGCTGCGCTTCGAGGACCGTCGCGAGCTCACGCAGGTAGCCGGGCTGGTCGTCCGCCGCGACGAACGACCGCACGTCGCCACCCGCGCAGAAGCGTGGCCCGTCCCCGGTGAGGAGGACGGCCGCGATGTCGGACCGTTCGGCGTCGGCCTCGGCGGCCCCGATCGCCTCCCCCAGCGCGTGAGCGGCGGGCAGGTCGAACGCGTTCGAGGCCTCGGGCCGCGCGAGCACGATCCGCCCCACCTTGGCGGACCGCTCGTAGCGGACCCCGCGTGGCTCGGTCGGCCTGGTCTCACTCATCGTCCCCAGCCCCTTCCCGCGCGTCGTCGACGACGACCACGCCCGTCGATCGTAGGACGTCCACAGATCGGCGGGACAGGCGCGGTCCGACCCGTGGACCTCGGTCGTCCGCAGCAGCCGCATCCGCATCGCCGACCAGGAGGTCACCGCGAGTCCGAGGTGCTCGTACCGGAGCGACCCCATCGCTCACCCGCCAAGGTGTGGGCCGCGAGACCCTGGGGCAGCGGCCGTGGTGACAGCAGCTGGGGCCCGGCGAAAGCGCGCTGGGTTGCCTTGCAGCGCAAGGCAGCCCAGCGGCATACGACTCGTTTGATGGCACGTCACGGTGAGTCAGGGGCACTCGACCATTGGGCACCTACGCCGGGGAAGGCATCGAGGTGACTGGCGCCGGCTCAGCCCGCTCAGCGCAGGTCGAAGCGGTCCAGGTTCATCACCTTGTCCCAGGCGGCCACGAAGTCACGCACGAACTTCTCGCTGGCGTCGTCCGCGCCATAGACCTCGCAGATCGCCCGCAGCTGCGAGTGGGAGCCGAAGACGAGGTCCGCGGCCGTCGCCGTCCACCGGGTCCCGCCAGTCGCACGGTCTCGTCCGTCGTAGACGTTCTCGGCCGACGCGGACGTGTGCCACTCGGTGCCCATGTCGAGCAGGTTGACGAAGAAGTCGTTGGTCAACGTGCCGGGACGGTCGGTGAGGACGCCGTGCGAGGTGCCGCCGACGTTCGCTCCGAGAGCCCGCAGGCCGCCGACGAGGACCGTCATCTCGGGGGCCGTGAGTCGCAGCAGGTTGGCCCGGTCGAGCAGGAGGGTCTCGGGCGGGAGCTTCTCCCCCGCCCGCAGGTAGCTGCGGAACCCGTCGGCCTTCGGCTCGAGAACGGCGAACGACTCGACGTCGGTCTGCTCCTGCGAGGCGTCGGTGCGTCCCGGCGTGAACGGGACGGTGATGTCATGTCCGGCGTTCCGGGCCGCCCGCTCCACCGCCGCACAACCACCGAGGACGATGAGGTCGGCGAGCGAGACCCGCTTGCCGCCTGACTGGGCGTCGTTGAACTCGCCCTGGATCCGCTCGAGAGCCGGGAGGACGGTGGCGAGCTCGGCGGGCTGGTTGGCCTCCCAGCTGCGCTGCGGCTCGAGGCGGATGCGAGCGCCGTTCGCCCCGCCGCGCTTGTCGGTGTCGCGGAAGCTCGCCGCGGCCGCCCAGGCCGTCAGGACCAGCTGGGGGATCGACAGCCCTGCGTCGAGGAGCGTCGCCTTGAGGCCGGCGATGTCGTCGGCGGAGACGAGCTCGTGGTCCACCGGGGGCACGGGGTCCTGCCACAGCTGCGGCTCCGGGACCCAGGGACCGAGGTAGCGGGTCACGGGCCCCATGTCGCGGTGCAGCAGCTTGTACCAGGCCTTGGCGAAGGCGAGCTGGAACTCCTCGGGGTGCTCGAGGAACCGCCGGGAGATCTTCTCGTAGGCCGGGTCGACGCGCAGCGCCAGGTCGGAGGTCAGCATGCGGGGCTCGCGCCGCGGCGCCCCCTCCACGGCTGGCGGCACCATGTCCGAGCCGGCGCCGGACGTGGGTCGCCACTGGTGCGCGCCGGCAGGCGACTCCATCAGCTCCCACTCGTAGGCGAAGAGGATGTGGAAGAACTCGTTGTCCCAGCGGATCGGGTGGTAGGTCCAGGTGACCTCGAGGCCGGAGGTGATCGTGTCGGCGCCCTTGCCGGTGCCGTAGCCGTTCTTCCACCCGAGGCCGAGGTCCTCGATGGGGGCGCCCTCGGGCTCCGGCCCGATGTTGTCGTCGGCGGGGGCCGCACCGTGCGTCTTGCCGAACGTGTGGCCGCCGGCGATCAGCGCGACCGTCTCCTCGTCGTTCATCGCCATCCGGCGGAAGGTCTCGCGGATGTCGCGCGCGGAGGCGAGCGGGTCGGGGTTGCCGTTGGGCCCCTCGGGGTTGACGTAGATGAGGCCCATCTGCACGGCCCCGAAGGGCCCGGTCAGCTCCCGGTCACCGGCGTAGCGCTCGTCACCGAGCCACGTGTCCTCCGGACCCCAGAAGATCTCCTCGGGCTCCCAGATGTCCTCGCGACCGAAGCCGAAGCCGAACGTCGTGAAGCCCATCGACTCCAGGGCACAGTTGCCGGCGAAGACCAGCAGGTCCGCCCACGAGAGGGCGCTGCCGTACTTCTTCTTCACGGGCCAGAGGATGCGTCGGGCCTTGTCGAGGTTCGCGTTGTCCGGCCAGCTGTTGAGCGGGGCGAACCGTTGCGACCCGTCTCCCGCGCCGCCGCGCCCGTCCTCGATCCGGTAGGTGCCCGCCGCGTGCCAGCTCATCCGGATGAAGAGCGGCCCGTAGTGCCCGTAGTCCGCTGGCCACCAGTCCTGCGAGGTGGTCATGACCTCGAAGACGTCCCGCTTCAGCGCCTCGACGTCGAGGCGCTGGAAGGCCTCCGGGTAGCGGTACTCCGGGCCCATCGGGTTCGACACCGGCGTGTGCTGGTGGAGCACCTGGAGGTTGAGCTGGTTGGGCCACCAGTCCTGGTTGGTGCGGGGCCGGTGCGGCGTCGGGGTCGGCGCCTCGATGACCGGGTTCTCGCTCTCGCTGCCGTGTTCGGACACGTCGCTCCTCCTGAGGTCATGGACCTCCACCTCGAGGTCCGAGTGGTCGTCGCCAAGCCTCAGTCTGCATGGGAGGCGCGGGGGCATCAACCAGTGTGACCAACCAATCTCGGCCGGGACGCCGGGACGCCGGGGCCGCCGGGGCCGCCGGGTCAACGGTGGCCGGGCCGGGCGCTCAGGCGAGGTCCGCGAACCGGGTGACGTCCTTCGAGGCGCCGGAGACGACGATGACGTCGTCCGGCCCGAGCCGGGTCTCGGCGGTGGCATAGCAGAAGTCCCCGCCGGCGGGTTTGACCGCGACCACGGTGACCCCGAACCGCGACCGCACTCCGGACTCCCCGAGCACCTGTCCGGCCAGCGTCTTCGGCACCGCCGTCTTGATGAAGGCGAAGTCGTCGTCGACGGCGAGGAAGTCGAGCATGTGCCCGGTGACGAGGTGCGCGAGCCGTGCCCCGGCCTCGTGCTCCGGGAGAACGACGTGGTGGGCGCCCATACGCTTGAGGATCCGCGCGTGCTGTTCCGAGGAGGCCTTGGCCCAGATCTCCTGGACCCCGAGCTCCGAGAGCAGCGACGTGGCGAGCACGCTGGCCTCGAGGGCCTCGCCGATGGCGACGACAGCCCGGTCGTACGACTGCAGCTCGAGCTGGCTCAGGGCCTCGGGGTCCGCAGCGTCCGCGACGACGATGTTGGGGATGGTCTCGGAGTAGGTCTGGACGACGTCGGGACGGACATCGATGGCGAGCACCTCCACCTCCCGGCGCACGAGGGCGGTGGCCAGCGCGGCGCCCATCCGCCCCAGCCCGAGCACGACGACCCGAGGTCTCTCAGCCGACAATGGTCCTCTCCTCTGGGTACTCGAACCGGCGGGGCCGCGTCCGGAGGGCGAGCGAGGCCCCCACGGTCAGCGGCCCCAGCCGGCCGACGAACATCAGGACGGTGAGCAGGAGCTGTCCGTGGGTCGGCAGGCTCGCCGTGATCCCGGTGGACAGTCCGACGGTGCCGAACGCGGACACCACCTCGAAGAGGACGACGTCGAGCGAGAACGCCGAGGTGGCCAGCAGCACCCAGGTGGAGACGATGATCGCGGTGACGGCGAAGAAGGCGACGGTGAGGGCCTGCCGCTGCACGTCGGCGGGGACGGTCCGCCGCGACGCGATGACGTGGCGCTCCCCGCGGAGCTCGGCCCACATGATGTAGCCCATCAGCACGAACGTCGTGACCTTGATCCCGCCGGCGGTGCCCGCACTCCCGGCGCCGATGAACATGAAGAGGTCGCTCGCGAGGAGGCTCTCGGAGCGCAGGTCCCCGATCGGCACGCTGTTGAACCCTGCCGTCCGGGTGTTGACGGCGTGGAAGAAGCCCGCCAAGAGCTTCCCCGGCGTGGGAAAGCTGCCGATCGTCGCGTCGTTGCCCCATTCGGCGAGCGTGATGACGACGGTGCTGACGACGAGAATGGCCACCGTCGCGGTCATGGTGATCCGGGTGTGCAGCGACCAGTCGCGGGGACGTCGCCACTCCCGGCGCAGCTCCCACAGCACCGGGAACCCGAGGCCCCCGCAGATGATTGCACCGGCGATGACCAGGGAGACCACGGGGTCGAGGGCGAACCTCTCGAGGTTATCGGCCCAGAGGGCGAAGCCTGCATTGTTGAACGCGGAGACGGCGTGGAAGACACCGAGGTAGGCCGCTCGGGCAGGGGGTTCGTCGTAGCTCAGGCTGAAGCGGAGGATGAGGACCAGGGCCAAGACCGCCTCGAAGAGCAGGCTGGTCCGGACGACGCCGACCACGATGTCACGAGCGCTCATGCCGGCGCCGTGACCACGTCGCGCCTCGGCGCCGGAGAGCAGGCTGGCGCGGACCCCGATGCGCCGCCCGATCATCACGGCGAGGACCGAGGCGAGGGTCATGATGCCGAGCCCGCCGATCTGGATGAGCAGGAGGATGACGCCCTGCCCGAACCCGGACCAGTATGTCCCGGTGTCGACGAGGACGAGACCGGTGACGCAGACCGCCGAGGTCGCCGTGAAGAGGGCCGTCACGATCCCGGTCTCATCGCCGCTCGCAGCGGCCAACGGGGTCATCAGGAGGGCGGTGCCGGCGAGGATGGCGGCGAGGAACGCGACGACGACGACGCGGATGGGGTGGCTGAGGGCTTGCGCCACTCGGGACCACGCGCCGACCGGCGCCTCCATCGAGGCCATGGCCTGAACGCTATCCGGCACCCGCACCACCTCAGCAGCGGAGGCGTTAAGGAGGCGTCAAGATTGGGACAAACCCTCCCCGTATGCCGCTGGGCCCAGTTCCGTGCGCGCCGCGGTCCCAGCCCTCCCGCCGTCCCAGCCCGACGAGAACAGGGGTTGACACCCGCCGTTTGGTAAGAGAATGCTTACCGTTTGTGAACACTAACCAAAGGGGCGACGGGTGGACGGCACTGGGCGATCCCACTCGACGGGCCATCGTCGAGTTCCTGGCCGAACGGCCCCGCGCCGTCGGAGAGCTCGCGGCAGAGCTCCCGGTGAGCCGTCCAGCGGTGAGCCAGGCGCTCAAGGTGCTCAGGGATGCGGGTCTCGTCACCGAACGGGTGGCCGGCACGCGCCGGATCTACCGCCTCAACCCCGTTGCCGTCGCAGCGCTGCGGGACCAGCTCGACACCTTCTGGAGCCGGGCCCTGACCAACTACGGAGAGGCCGTGGGACAGCTCGCGGCCGAAGGACAACCAGAGGAGTCACCATGACAGAGACGATGAGCGCGATGGTCCGCAGGGACATCGTGGTCCCGGCCTCGGTGGAGCAGGCGTTCGCCGTGTTCACCGAACGGTTCGGGGAGATCAAGCCGCCGGAGCACAACCTGCTCGGCGCACCCATCGAGCAGACCGTCCTCGAGCCTCGCGTCGGGGGCCACATCTACGACCGGGCCATCGACGGCACCGAGTGCCGCTGGGCTCGGATCCTCGTCTTCGAGCCGCCGCGCCGGCTGGTGTTCAGCTGGGACATCGGCCCGACCTGGCAGCTCGAGAGCGACCCCGAGAACGCGAGCGAGGTCGAGGTCCGGTTCATCGCCGAGACGCCTGAGCGGACCCGGGTCGAGCTCGAGCACCGCAACCTCGACCGGCACGGCCCCGGTTGGCCCTCGCTCGCCGAAGGGATCGGCGACGACCAGGGCTGGCCCCTGTACCTGGCCCGGTACGGCCGTCTCTTCGCGGCAGCGGCCTAGCGCACGACCGCCCGGGTCCCGCTGCGACAGCCGGGCGTCGGACGGCCACCGGAACGCCGGTCCTACGGTCCGAGGTCCCGTCGAATCGAGCCGCTCCGATGGGCGTGCCGCCGGATCTGCTCCAACAGCAGCGACGCCCCCGACCGGAGTCGAGGGCGTCGCTGTCACACCTGGAGCCGCCTATCGGAATCGAACCGATGACCTATTCATTACGAGTGAATCGCTCTGGCCGACTGAGCTAAGGCGGCACGTGCCGGAGCACGGTTGATGAGTATACGCACGGCCTCTGCCGCTCACGAAATCGCCCCGGTGCAGCCGCGGCCGAGTGGGTTGAGGCCAGTTCGGCACCCCCGGGGTTGCCGATCCGACCTCAACCCAGGGAGCGTGGCCGGCCGCTCAGTCGGCGGGACACCCGAGGCCGTCGCGGGGTGCGAGGCCGCGGGCGAGGTAGTCCTCGACCACCTCGTCGACGCACGCGTTGCCCATCGCGTAGGCGCCGTGGCGTGCAGCGTCGACGGTGACGAGCCGGGACCCGACGAGCATCTCGGCGAGGTACTCGGTGTCCTCGATCGGTGTCACGGGGTCGTCCTCGTTGCCGATGACGAGGATCGGGGTGGCCGGCTCGGCGCCGACGAGCAGGTTGCTGCGCATCGTGCCGGTCCAGCCGGCGCATTCCGACGGCAGCGGCGGCTGGATCCGGCCGAAGAGGGGGTGCTCCTCGAGGACCGCGCGGCTCGGGGTGAGCTCGGCCCACGTCCGGGCCGGCCAGTCGGCGCACGTCACCGGAAGGTGGCTCTTGCCGAAGGTCGCTCCGGGGTAGCTCCCGTCGACGTCGCGCCCGACCGCGACCATGGCGAACCACGCGAGCTCGGTGCCGTCGCCCTCGATCGCGGCCTCCAGGGCGTCGACGAGGTAGGGCCAGGAGGCCGGGTCGAGCAGCCCCTCCCCGATGGCGGTGACGGCCCATCCCTCGGTGACCTGGGGCAGCGAGTCGAAGTCCGTCGGCAGGGGCACGGCTTCGAGGGAGTCGAGCAGCGCGACGAGCGCAGCGCCGGCCGAGCCGGGATCAGTGCCAAGGGGGCAGCGGTCGCCGCACTCCTCGACGAAGTCGGCGAAGAGTGCGTCGAACTCCGTGCCCCAGTGGCGTGCGTTGGCATCCACGTCGCGCTGCGTGACGGACGCGGTGTCGAGGCCATCCGGTGACACGGCCGAGTCGAGGACCATCAGCCCGACCCGCGAGGTGAAGCGGTCGGCGTAGATGGCGCCGATGAGGGTGCCGTAGCTGACGCCGTAGTAGTTGAGCCGTTCGTCGCCGACCGCCTCGCGGAGGATGTCGAGGTCGGCGGCGACCGCCTCGCTGCCCATCTTCGCCGCGAGGGCACCGCCCCGCTGCAGGCAGCTCGCTGCGCGGGCCGCGGCGGCCTCCTCGAGGAACTCCATTCCCTGCGCGGACGCGGGTGTCGGGTCGGCGGCGTACATCGCGTCGAGCTCCTCGTCGGTGAGGCAGTCGAAGCCGGCCGAGTCGCCGATGCCTCTCGGGTCGAAGCCGACGATGTCCCAGGCCGCCCGGAGGTCGTCGCCGAAGAGGTCCGGCTCGCGGACGAAGTCGGTGCCCGACCCGCCGGGTCCGCCCGGGTTGACGAAGAGGGTGCCGCGAGGATGCTCCGAGGTGGCGGGGAGCCGGCGCAGCGCGATGGCGATCGTCGCACCGGACGGCCGCTCGTGGTCGACGGGGACCGCCACCCGGGCGCAGTCGAAGTCACGGTCGTCCGCGCACCGGGTCCACTCGACCTGTTGCGCGTAGAAACGTCGGAGAGCGGCGGGATTCGGCTGTGGCGCCCCGGTGAAGCGGATCTCGCCGGGGGCTGCTCCCGCCGTCCCCGACGTCGTCGCTGCGGGCGCTGGGGTCGGCTTGGCCGGTGTGCTCGTATGCCGCTGGGCCGGCTGGGCGGCCGAGGTCCCACCCGGGTCGGCGGGCTGCATGGTCGCGAAGGTGAGGAGGACCAGGAGCAGCCCGAGGGCCACGGCTCCGTTGCGGAGCGCGCTCAACAGGCCCGGTCCGACGAGGGCACGGTCCCCTTGATGAGGTAACCGTCGACGATGGAGTCCACGCACGAGTTGCCAGCGTAGTAAGTCCCGTGCCCGTCGTGGTCACTGGTCACGAGGACGGCGGAGGCCAGGTCGCCGGCCAGCTGCTTCGTGCCGCCGATCGGGGTGGCCGGGTCGCGCAGGTTGCCGATGACGAGGATCGGGGCAGCGCCCCGAGCGAGGGTGGCGCCGGACGGCTGTCGGGGCTGCGCCGGCCAGGCCGCGCAGTTGTCGTGGAGCACGCCGGCGAGACGGGACCACAAGGGGTGTTCCCGACGCGCCCGCTCCTCCGCGGCGGCGAGGGCGGCGTCGTCACTCCGGGGCCAGTCGGCGCACCGGACCGGGATCATCGCGTGGAGATAGGACGCCGCGTCGTACTCCCCGGAGGCGCTGCGACCCACGACGCCCATCGCGTGGTCGAGGAGGACGTCGCCCCGGCCGTCGAACGCCTCGGCGAGACCCTCGTTGAGGATCGGCCAGGACTGCTCCGAGTAGAGGCACATGAAGATGGCAAAGCCGACCCACCCCTCGCCGATCGAGTCGAGGTCGCCCCGGGAGGTCTCGAGGGGTCGCCGCTCCACGTCGTCGAGCAGGTCGGAGATCCGGTCCCGCGCGCCGGTCGCCTCGGCCCCGAGGGCACAGTCGTCGCGGTCGACGCACCAGTTGATGAAGGCGTCGATCGACGCCTCGAAGCCCTGGATGTCATGGTCGAGCTGCTGCTCGTCGGTCTGGTTCGGTGACACGGCTGAGTCGAGGACGAAGCGGCCCACCCACTCGGGGAACAGGTCCGCGTAGAGGGCGCCGAGGACCGTGCCGTACGACACGCCGAAGTAGTTGAGCCGGGCGTCGCCGACGAGCCCCCGCATCACGTCGAGGTCACGCGCGACCTCGGTGGTGCTCATGTGCAGTGCACGGTCCCCGCCCCGGCGCGCGCACCGCTCGGTGATGGCGTCGGTGTCGCGGATCAGCGTGTCCCGCTCGGCCTCGTCGTCGGGCGTGGGGTCGTTCGCGAAGAGGAGGTCCATGTCCTCGTCGGAGAGGCACGCGACCGGGTCGGAGGCCCCCACCCCGCGCGGGTCGAAGCCGAGGATGTCGTATGACTCGCGGAGCTGCCTGCTGAAGACGAAGCTCGAGAACTGCGCGTACTCGAGCCCGGAGCCACCCGGCCCCCCGGGGTTGATCAGGAGCGTGCCGACCTTGCGTTCCGGTTCGAGCGCCGGGACCTTGCGCAGCGCCAGCTCGAACGTGTCCCCCTCCGGCTCGGCATAGTCCACCGGGACCTCGATGCTCGCGCACTGGTGGGCCTGGCTGCCCGGGCAGGTCCGCCAGTCGACCTGCTGGGTGTAGAAGGCGGCCAGCCCTGCTGGGTGGTCCGTGCCGGCCCCGGCCGTCGCCGTGGCGCCCGGACCGGTCGTGGTGACCGGCGTGGTGACCGGCGTGGTGACCGGCGTGGTGCCCGGAGCGGCGGCCGGCGGGGCGGGACGGGTCGCGCGCCCCGCGAGGAGTCCGACTGCAGCGACGAGCGCGAGGGCGACCACCACGACCACCACGACCAGGGCGGCCACGATCGCACGGCCCCGGCCAGAGCGACCCGGCCCGGCCCCGCCCGGTCCGGGCGGCTCGTCGGGAGCGAGCCCAGCGGCATACGGCAGGGTGGTGGTCTCGTCGGTCTCGGGGAGGTCCTCGGGCCGGCGCGACTCGTCGTTCAGCACGTGAGCCCGTCCTGCGGGACGGTCCCCTTGACGAAGTACGCGTCGAGGGCGTCGTCGATGCACGAGCTGCCGCGCGTGTACGCGGTGTGGCCGTCGCCGTCGAGCGAGACGAGGACCGCGTTGGCGAGCTGGTCACGCAGCTGCTTCGACCACTCGTAGATCGTGGCCGGGTCGCGGGTCGTCCCGACGACGACGATGGGGTTGCTCCCCTCGGCCGAGATCCGGTGCGGCGGGTTGTCGCCCTGCACCGGCCAGACGCCGCACGCGAGCGAGCCCCACGCGAGGAAGGGCCCCCACGTGGGGGCGACCTCGGTGAAGTGGTTCTCGTACCCCTCGTAGGTCGACAGCTCCGGGCTGTCCGGACGGTCGAGGCAGTTGACGGCCCAGATGGCCTCCATCATGTTCCCGCTGTAGGAGCCGCCCGGCGCGCGGTCGGCATAGGCGTTGGCCAGCGCCATGAGGGAGGCCCCGCTGCCGGTCTCGGCCTCCCGGATCGCGTCCGTGAGGATGCCCCAGGCGCCCTGGTCGTACATCGCGACGGCGAGCCCGAGGGAGCCCCAGGCCTCGGTGAGCCGGGGCACGGCGGGGTCGCCGGTCGGCAGCGGGGTGCGGTCGAGCTCGGCGAGGAAGCCGCGGATCCAGCGCATGCCCTCGTCGACCGACGTCCCCAAGGGGCAGTCGCCCTCGGTGACGCAGTCCTCGACGTACGCGCGGGTCGCGAGCTCGAAACCGCGCGCCTGGCCCTCGGCCAGCTGGGCGCTCGTCAGGTCGGGCGGCACGACGCCGTCGAGGACGAATCGACCCACCCGGGCCGGGAAGAGGTCGGCGTAGGTCGCCCCGAGGAAGGTGCCGTACGACTTGCCGAGGTAGTTGAGGTGCGCCTCGCCGAGCGCCGCGCGGAGCACGTCCATGTCCTTGGCCGCGTCGGCGGTGCCCACGTGCGCGATGAGGTCGCGGTTGCGGCTCTGGCAGCCGGCCGCCATGGTCTCGGCCGCCTTGAGCAGCCCGCGCTCCTCGGCCGCGTCGTCGGGGGTCGGGTCGGTCCCGAGGAACGCGTCGAGGGCCGTGTCGTCGAGGCAGTCGATCGGCGCGGACCGACCCACGCCACGCGGGTCGAAGCCGACGACGTCGAAGGAGGAGCGGACCGAGGGCCCGACGATGCTGTCCGCTGCGGTCGCGTAGTCGACGCCCGAGGCGCCCGGGCCCCCCGGGTTGACGACGAGTGAGCCGAGTCGCTTGCCCTGGCTGCGGGCGGGGACGCGGAGGACCTTGATGGTGATCTCCCCGCCGGTCGGGTCGGCGTAGTCGATGGGCACGGTGAGGTCGGCGCACTGGTACGCGTCGCAGGTGGCCCAGGCGAGCTCCTGGTCGTAGTAGCTCGCGAGCGCCGGGTCGGGGGCTGACGTCGCCCCGTCCGCCGGGCCGGTGACGGGGACGCCGGGGGGGTCGGGCGTCGTGCACGCCGCCACGGTCGCGAGGGCGGCCGCTGCAGCAGCGAGGCGCAGCCCGCTCCGTCGGGCACGAGTGGTGGCGGCGGGGCGAGACGTCATGCCCGAAACCGTAACCTGACCGGCCGGGGCACGCCGTGTCCGGATGCCGCTGGGCTCGCTTCGGGGGACGGCCTCCGCGCCGCTCCTCCCGCCGGTGTCGCCCTGGTCGCATAGGCTCGCCCCGTGACCGAGACCCCTCCCGCGCCGCCGCCGCCCAGTGCCGGCGAGGTCGGCACCGGGCCAAGGCTCTTCGTGTGCTTCGAGGGCGGCGACGGGGCGGGCAAGTCGACGCAGGTGCGCCTGCTCGCGGCAGCGCTGGAGCGGGCCGGCCGCCAGGTGCTGGTCACGCGCCAACCCGGCGGCACGCCGCTCGGCGCGCAGATCCGCGAGCTGGTCCTGCACGGCGACCACGTCTCGCCGAGGGCCGAGGCCCTCCTCTTCGCCGCCGACAAGGCGCACCACGTCGACGAGCTGATCCGGCCGGCGCTCGCCGGGGGCCGCGTCGTCATCACCGACCGCTACACGGACAGCTCGATCGCCTACCAGGGGGCGGGGCGCGACCTCGGAGCCGACGAGATCCGCCAGCTGCAGCACTGGGCGGTCGGGGGCCTCTTCCCCGACCTGACCGTGCTGCTCGACGTGAGCCCCGACGTCGGCCGGAGCCGACGCGGCGAGGTCCACGACCGCCTCGAGTCCGAGGCGGACGACTTCCACGCGGCGGTGCGCCAGGGGTTCCTCGACCTCGCGGCGCGGGAGCCGGACCGCTACCTCGTCGTCGACGCGGGACTGCCGGCGGACCAGATCCACCGCCGGGTGCTGGCCCGGCTCGGCCCGATCCTGGGGGCCTCCGCATGACTGTCTGGCGCGACCTCGTCGGCCAGGAGCCCACCGTCGAGACGCTGTCCCGCGCCGTCCGGGCCGAGGCGTCCATGACACATGCCTGGCTCTTCACCGGCCCGCCCGGCTCGGGTCGCTCCACGGCGGCCCGGGCCTTCGCCGCCGCGCTGCAGTGTCCCGAGGGCGGCTGCGGGGAGTGCCGTGAGTGCCGGACCGCCCTCGACGGGTCGCACGCCGACGTCAAGGTCGTCGCGACCGAGGGGCTGTCGATCCAGGTCCGCGACACGCGGGACCTCGTCCAGGAGTCGGCGCTGCGCCCGTCGGTGGGCCGGTGGCGGGTGATCATCATCGAGGACGCGGACCGGCTCACCGAGCGCGCCGCGGACGCCCTGCTCAAGGCGCTCGAGGAGCCGACGCCGCGCACCGTGTGGATGCTGTGCGCCCCGAGCCTCGAGGACGTCATCATCACGATCCGCTCCCGTTCGCGGCACGTCCGGCTCCGGACACCCCCGGTCCACGCCGTGGCCGAGCTGCTCGAGCGGCGCGACGGGGTGGACGCGCCGATGGCCCTCCACGCCGCCCGCGCCGCGCAGTCCCACATCGGCCTGGCCCGCCGGCTCGCCCGGGACGAGGGTGCGCGGATCCGCCGCCGGGACGTCATCGCGATGGCGACGAAGATCGTCGGCGTCGGTGATGCGGTCGACGCGGCCGCCGACCTCGCCCAGATCGCTGACGAGGAGTCCACCGCGAGCACGGCTGAGCGCGACGCGGCCGAGCGGTCCCGGCTGCTCGAGACGCTGGGCGCCGACCCGACGGCGCGCACCCAGCCGCCGCACATCCGGTCCCAGCTGGTTGCGCTCGAGAAGGAGCAGAGGACGCGGGCCACCCGGCACGCGCGCGACATGGTCGACCGGTCGCTCGTCGACCTGATGTCGGTCTACCGGGACGCCCTCGTCCTGCGTCTCGGCTCGAACGTCGACCTCATCAACCCGGACGCCATCGACCGGGTCCGCAGCTTGGGGGCCGTGTTCTCGGCAGAGCAGCTGCTTCGATGCCTCGACGCGATCACCGAGGCGCGCGAGCGGATCAACGCGAACGTCCCGCCGCTCCTCGCCCTCGAGGCGATGGCCCTCCAGCTCCGGGTGCCGCGCGACCTCAACCTGTGAGACGCCACCCTCTGGACGCCGGCCTGCTGCGAGTCAGCGGCGTGCGACGAGCTCCTCGGCGATCTGCACCGCATTGAGCGCAGCCCCCTTGCGGAGGTTGTCGCCGACGACGAAGAGCACGAGGCCCTTGCCCTCGGGGGCGGCCTGGTCGGCCCGGACCCGCCCGACGAAGACCTCGTCGCGGCCCGCGGCCTCGAGCGGGTTCGGGACGTCGGTGACGACGACGCCGGGAGCGCTCTTGAGCAGGTCGAGCGCCTCGTCCGGGGTGATGTCGTCGGCGAACTCGGCGTGGATCGCGAGGCTGTGGCCGGTGAAGACCGGCACGCGGACACACGTCCCGCTCACGCGGAGGTCGGGGATGTGGAGGATCTTGCGCGACTCGTTGCGCAGCTTCTGCTCCTCGTCGGTCTCGAGCGACCCGTCGTCGACGAGGGACCCGGCGAGCGGCACGACGTTGAAGCCGACCGGCACGGCATAGATCGACGCCTCCGGCACGTCGACCGCCCGTCCGTCGAGGGCCAGGCCCGTGGGGTCACCGGCTGCGTACGCGCCGCGCAGCTGTCGGTCGAGCTCCTGGACCCCCTTGCCACCGGAGCCGCTCACGGCCTGGTAGCTGGAGACGTGGAGCCGGACGAGACCGGCCTTCGCGTGGAGCGGCTTGAGCACGGGCATCGCGGCCATCGTCGTGCAGTTCGGGTTGGCGACGATGCCCTTGGGCATGTCGCTCAGGTCGTCCGCGTTGACCTCGGAGACGACGAGGGGCACCTCGGGGTCCTTGCGCCACGCACTCGAGTTGTCGATGACCGTCGCGCCCGCGGCCGCCACCTTCGGTGCGAGCTCGCGCGAGGCGGCCCCCCCGTTGGAGAAGAGGGCGATGTCGATCCCGGCGAAGTCGGCCGTCGCGGAGTCCTCGACGACGACGTCGCGTCCCTTGAAGGGCAGCGTCGTGCCGGCTGACCGGGCCGACGCGAAGAACCGCACGTCGTCGACCGGGAAGTCACGCTCCTCGAGGAGGGTCCGCATGACCCCGCCGACCTGGCCCGTTGCTCCGAAGACACCCACTCGCATGGGGCAAGGCTACGCGCCGGGGCGAGCGGCCACGGCGCTCCGTCCAACTGGTGACCGGTGGTTCGAGGTGGTTCCCGACGACCAGGAGTCGCGGGCCACCTCGAACCGCGGTTCACTCCGCGTGGCGGTCGGCGGAACTCGTGGGTCAGGTCGTAGAAGCGGCGGTGGATGTGGAGGCGCGGGAGCGGTCAGCTGGGCCACCTGCCCCACGGTCCACGTCGTCATCTGCTGCTGCCTCCCCGCGGTCATGGGGTTGATGGTGGTGCCTCACGTCGGGTCAGGGTCGACCCTTGTCCCGTATGCCGCTGAGCTCCTCCCAGCCAGAGGTTCCCTCCGTCTCCTCCCGTCCTCCCGTCCTCACGGCGGTGCGGCCGGTCCGGGTCGGAGCAGGTGCCGGACGAACCAGTCGCTGGCGTGGCCCGCGGCCTCGGTGAGCGTGCCGGACTCCTCGAACAGGTGCGTGGCCCCGTGCACGAGGACGAGCCGGCTCTCGCACTGCGTCATCAGGGCCTGCGCCTCGCGGTTGAGCTCGACCACCACGTCGTCGCGATCACCCACGATGAGCAGGGTCGGGGCGCGCACGGAACCGAGTCGGCGAGCCGCCAGGTCCGGTCGTCCACCGCGGGACACGACGGCCGCGACCTGCGAGTCGGGCGCTCCGGCCGCCCACAGGGCCGCTCCGGCGCCGGTGCTCGCACCGAAGTAGCCGATGCGTGCCTCCGCGGTGTCGGGCCGCCCGGTGAGCCACCGGGTGGCCGCGGTGAGGCGCCCCGCGAGCAGCTCGATGTCGAAGACGTTGGCGCGGTCGAACTCCTCCTCGGGGGTGAGCAGGTCCATCAGCAGGGTGCCGAGGCCGGCGTCCTCGAGCACGCGAGCGACGTCCTGGTTTCGCGGGCTGTGGCGGCTGCTCCCGCTCCCGTGGGCGAAGACGACGACGGCGGTCGACCCGGTGGGCAGCGTCAGGTGACCCTCGAGCGACCGCGCCCCGGCGGGGACGACGACGTCCTCACCGGGGTCCGGCGTGCGCGCGGCTGCGGACCGGTGCGCCGAGGCCCACGCGCGGTCGAGGATGACGGCGACCTCGTCGTCGGTCGTCGGCCGGAAGTCCTCGTAGTGCGCCCCCACGGCGGAGAAGCTCTCCGGCGCGCCGACCGCGACCACCTCGTCCGCCTCGGTGCCGGCCCGCAGCTCGCGGACCGACGCGGCGGCCGCGACCGGCACGGCCAGGACGACCCGCGCGGCACCGAGGCGGCGGGCGACCCGGCAGGCCACGCGCGCCGTGGCCCCCGTGGCGATGCCGTCGTCGACGATGACGGCGACCTTCCGGCTCAGGTCGAGCCGCGGCCGACCGCGCCGGAACCGCGACACCCGCTTGTCGAGGACGGCGCGCTCCAGACGCTCCACCGCGTCCAGCCGGGCCGGGCTCACCCCCGCCCGCTCGATGAGGGCGGTGTTGAGGAACCGCACGCCGTCCTCCCCGATCGCCCCCATCGCGAGCTCCGGCTGTGCGGGGACACCGAGCTTGCGGACCACGATGACGTCGAGCGGCAGGTCCAGGGCGGCGGCGACCGCCGCAGCGACCGGGACGCCGCCCCGGGGCAGCCCGAGCACGACCGCCTCCTGACCCCGCAACGACTCGAGCCTCTCGGCGAGCTGCGTACCGGCGTCGACCCGGTCGGTGAACCTGATCATGACGGCCTCCTCCTTCGCCCCGACCCGGGGGCGTCGCGCGTCGATCCCTCTCCTCCAGCATCGTCCCCCCGGCCCGCGAGGGCGAGGCCAACGGGCCCATCCTCGGCAAGGGGACGTCATCATGGACTCCGTGAACTCGATGGACACCGAGGTCGTCGTCGTCGGAGCCGGCTTGGCGGGGCTGCAGTGCGCGCGGCGGCTGCGCGACCTGGGACATGAGGTGCTCGTCCTCGAGGCCGCGGACGAGGTGGGCGGGCGGGTGCGGACCGACCTCGTCGACGGCTTCCGGTGCGACCGCGGCTTCCAGGTGCTCAACCCGGCCTATCCCGCCGTTCGCCGCTGGGTCGACCTCGACGCCCTCGAGCTCCAGTCCTTCCGCGCCGGGGTCCTCGTGCGCACCGAGGACCGCCTCGCCACCCTGGCCGACCCGGTCCGAGAGCCCGGGCTCCTGCCCGCCACGCTGCGCAGCGGGCTGCTCCAGCCGCTCGAGCTCGCCGCCCTGGCGCGGTGGGCCGCGCGGGTGCTCGTCGACCCGAAGGCGGTCCTGCGCGGAGCCGACACCGACCTGACCAGCTCGCTCGACGCGGCCGGCGTGCGGGGGCCGATCCGCCGTGCGGTACTCGAGCCGTTCCTCGCCGGCGTCCTCGCGGACAGTCACGGCACGTCGTCAGCGAGCTTCACCAAGGTGCTCCTCCGGATGTTCGCGCTCGGTCGGCCCGGCCTGCCCGCCGCCGGGATGGGCGCCCTCCCCCGACAGCTCGCCGGGCCGCTCGGGGAACGGGTCCACCTCGGCGTGCGCGTGGTCGCGGTGGAGCCCGGCCCGTCCTCCGGGACCGGCACCGCCCCAGGAGCCAGTGGCGCCGCCGAGACCGGCCGCACCGGGCTCATGACGGTGCGCGACGAGTCGGGGACCACGCGCGCCCGGGCCGTCGTCGTCGCCACCGACCCGGTCACGGCCGCTTCGCTGGCCCCCATCGCCGCCCCCGCGACGAAGGGTCTGGTGACCTGGTGGTTCGCCGCCCCGGAGGCTCCGACGACCGAGGCCCTGCTCGCCGTCGACGGCCGACAGCGCGCGGGGCGGTTCCGGGGCAGTCCGGGACCGGTCTGGAACACCGCGGTCGTCAGCAACGCGGCGCCGACCTATGCACCCCCCGGACGGCACCTCGTCCAGGCGACCACGCTGCTCGACCGGCCCGACGGCGACGCACCGGAGGAAGCGGTGCGGCGCCACGTCGGCCAGATCTTCGGCTGCGACCCGAGCCGGTGGGAGGTCGTGGTCCGGCACCGGATCGAGTCGGCCCTCCCGGCCGTGCCGCCCCCGCTGCGACCGCGGTCGGAGGTCTCGCTCGGCAACGGGCTGTACGTGTGCGGCGACCACCGGGACACGGCCTCCATCCAGGGTGCGCTCGTCTCCGGGAACCGCACGGCCGAGGTGGTCGCCCGACACCTCGGGACGGGGCGCTGACAGCGCGAGGAGCCCAGCGGCATAGGCCTGCTGTCAAAAGTTTGGAGAATCTTTGTCCAAAGTGCATCCAACCTTGGTGTTCGGGCGGAAGTAGGGGCAAGGACGGTGTCGAAGACGCCGTCCGGTTCGAAGAACCACCCGACCGCCCGTCCCGGAAGGACACCACCATGAAGATCCTGCGCACCTCCGCCGTCCTCACCCTCGCCCTCGCCCCCGCCGCCTTCGCCCTCCCGGCGCACGCCGCCGAGGAGGCGACCGTCTCGATCCTGCACGGCGTTCCCGGCGCGACGGTCGACGTCTACGCCAACGGTGACTCCCTCCTCACCGACTTCGAGCCCGGCACCCTCACGGACCCGGTCATGCTGCCCGCCGGCGAGTACGACCTCAAGGTCACCGCGGCCGGTGCGGGGGCGGACGGCGACGCGGTCATCGAGGCGAACGACGTCACGGTCCCGGCGGGGGCCAACATCACCGTGGTCGCCCACCTCGACGCCTCGGGCAGCCCGGTGCTCACCCCGTTCGTCAACGACACCGAGGCCCTCGATGCCGGTCAGGCCCGCATCACCGTCCGCCACACGGCAGCCGCGCCGGCCGTCGACGTCCGCGCGAACGGTGACGTGGCCTTCGACGGGCTGACGAACCCGGACGAGGTCAAGACCGAGCTGCCCGCCGGCACGATCTCGGCTGACGTCGTGCTCGCCGGCACCGACACGGTGGCCATCGGCCCGGCCGACGTGGAGCTCAAGGAAGGCACGAACACGATCGTCTACGCCTGGGGCAGCGCCGCGGACGACAACCTCGACCTCGCCGTGCAGACGGTGAGCGGGATGCACTCGGCACCCAGTGGGGTCCCCGCTGGTGGCGGCACGAGCACCGACGACGCCAGCCGCTACGCCTTCATCGCGGGTTCCGCCGCGCTCGCCGGTGGTCTCGTGCTGGTGACCCGGCGTCGGGCGACGTCGCGCGCCTGACATGAACGCGTCCGGCTCGAGAGCGAGGGTGGCGGCCGCCTTGGCCGCCGCCCTCCTCGCCGGCACGACCGCAGCGTGGGCCACCGACCTGGCCGGCGCTCGGTCGGAGCGGGGCGGGACGCCGAGCCATGCCGTGACCTCTCCGCTGCGCGCCCCCACCGAGCGCTTCAGGGAGCCCTTCACGCAGCCCGCGGTGAGGACGACTGCGCGCGACGCCCGGCCGGACTCCGTGCGCACTCGGGCACTCGCCGCGCCGGCGCGCTTCGAGGTGGCGCAGCTGGGGATCTCGATGCCGGTGCGGCCGGTGGGCGTCGCCGGCGACGGGCAGATGGACCTGCCGCCCAGTCCAGCGGTGATGGGCTGGTACGAGCACGGTGCTCGACCCGGGGACCCCGAAGGCGCCACCGTCATGGCTGCGCACCGGGACATGCCGGAGTACGGGACCGGGCCCGCTGCGCGGCTGGAAAGCCTGGACGTCGGTGACCTGCTCACCGTGAGATCCGGTGGGACGGTACGGCGCTACCGGGTGACCCAGGTGACCCAGCTCGACAAGGAGACGCTGGACCTCGACGCGATCTTCTCCCGGACGGGTGCGCCCCGACTCCATATCGTCACGTGCAGCGGCCGGTTCGACCTCCGGGCCCGGACCTACGAGAGGAACCTCGTGGTGGTCGGCGTGCCGATCCCATGAGCACGGCTGTCCCGACCCGCGCCGCTGGCTATGGTGTCCTCGTGCACGTGCACGACGAGCCGGGTGTCGACTCCGGGGAGCTGGCGACCGCGCTGGCTGCCGGGTCGACCGACGCGCTCGAGGAGATCTATCGGCAGTGGTCGGGCCTCGTGCACACGATCGCGCTCCGTTCGCTCGGCGACCCCGCCGACGCGGAGGACGTCACCCAACAGGTCTTCGTCTCCGCCTGGAACGGCCGGCACAGCTTCCGGCCCGACCAGGGCAGCATCCAGGCCTGGCTCGTGGGGATCACCAGGCACCGGGTCGCGGACCTGCGCACCCAGCGGTACCGCAACCACCGCAACGTCCAGGCCGTGGCCCTCGAGTCGGCGGCGACCCCGCCCGTCACGGACGACACCGAGTGGGCCCAGCGACTGCTCCTGGTCCACGAGCTCGAGCGGATGGGCGACCCACGAGCCGCCGTGATCCGGATGGCCTTCCTCGAGGACCGGTCCCACGACGACATCGCCGACACGCTCGGCCTGCCGCTCGGCACGGTCAAGAGCCATGTCCGGCGCGGCCTGCTGCAGCTACGAGAGAGACTCCAAGAGGTGAACCGTGTCTCATCCTGATGACGAGCTGCTGGCCGACGTCGCCCTCGACGTCGACAAGCCGCCGCCCGGGACGCACGAGCACCTCGGGGAGTGTCTGGAGTGCCGACGCGCTGTGGACCAGCTGCGCCGAACGACGGTGCTCCTGTCCCAGGGCTCGGCCACCATCCCCTCCCCCGCCGCCTGGCAGTCGCCCCCACCCCACGTCTGGCAGCGCGTCGCGGCGGCCATCGCCGACCGCGACCCGGTGCCGGCCCCGGGTCCAGCCCCGAGTCCAGCCCCGGCTCCGGCCCCGGTGCCGGCCCACCGCGCGGAGGTGACGCGGCTCGACCTCACCGCGTCCCGACGCCGGCAGGGGTGGCCCTGGGCAGCCGGGCTGGCGGCGGCTGGCCTCGCCGTCGGTCTCCTCACCGGGCGCGCGCTCTGGAACGAGACGCCTCCGCCGAGCACGACGGTCGCCCGGGCCGAGCTCGACACCCTCGACATGAAGGCGCGTCTGGGCGAGGCCGCGGTGGTGCGTTCCGATGCCGGAGTGAACCTGCAGGTGGCCACCACGACGACCCTGGACCCGCGCGACGGGTACCTCGAGGTCTGGCTCATCAACAGCGACGGCAAGCGGATGGTGTCCGTCGGCGTGCTCGACACCCAGTCCGGCACCTTCCCGATCAGCCAGAGCCTGCTCGACCAGGGCTATCTCGTCGTCGACATCTCTCGCGAGCCCTTCGACGAGCAGCCCGAGCACTCGGGCGACAGCCTGCTCCGGGGCGCGCTCCCCGCCCAGACCTGACCACCGCCAACCCGGGACGCCCGCAGGGCGATCAGTGGTGATCGGTGGCGATCGGTGGCGACCGGTGGCGACCGGTGGGCGCGGACCGAGCCCAGCGGCATACGTCACCTCCACCCCCTTCGACACCCTGCGTCACCCCTTCGCCCTTCATCGCGGACGCCAGCGCGCCGCCGGGCACGGAGCCCGGCGGCGCGCCGATGGAGGTGGTGCTGCGTCAGCCGCTGATCCCGGTGGTGAAGCTGCCCGAGCCCGAGTACGCCTTGACGGCGAGTCGGTAGTAGCCGGCCGTGTTGGAGTACGTCAGCGTCTCGTCGGGCGCCGACGTGGTGGAGCTCGCGACCGTCGACCAGGACGAGCCGTTCCACTTCTGCAGGTAGAGGTCGAAGTCGACCCCGTTCGGCCCGTCGAGACAGGCGGTCATGACGCCCGCCGTCGAGTCGTAGACGTATGGCAGGTAGGTCGTGCCGCCCGAGGTCACGGTTCCGCTCTGGACGACGTCGTAGCCGCCGCAGCCGGAGGCCGTCGACGTGACGGTGAGCGCGTAGCCGGCGGTGTGCGACTTCCCGCCGCCGACGGCCGTGACCGTGACGTTGGACGTGCCGGCCGGCGTGCTGGACGACGACGAGATCGTCAGGGTCGAGCTGCCGCCGGCCGTGACCGTCGCCGGGGAGAACGTCGCCGTCGTCCCCGCGGGGAGGCCGGACACGCTCAGCGTGACGGTCACCGCCGATCCCGACGTGACGGCGGTGCGCACCGTGGCCGTGGTCGACGACCCCGCCTCGACGGAGCCCGCGGTCGGCGAGACGGAGACCGAGAAGTCGTCACCCGGCTGGGTGTCGGTTCCCACGGCCTGGGCCCACGCCGTGTGCGCGATCCCGTCCGCGGCCCGGTTGAGCCCGGTCGCGTTGACGTTGCTCGGGTAGGTGTCGCACGAGGAGTGGTAGCAGGGGTCGTAGGACGCCCCGGCGGTGCCGCCCCACTTCTGGGCCTGGGCACTCGTCTTCCGCGCACTCGCGCCCATCGCGTAGCCCGACGTCGGGATCCCGTACGCCTCGAACGAGTAGTCATCCGAGCGACCCGCGCCCTCGGTGTTCTCCTCGGGCGCCAGCCCCAGGCCGTCCCAGTAGGCCTTCATCGGTGCAGCCGCGGCCGAGGTGACGTGGTTGACGAAGTAGCCACCGTTCGTCGAGGCGACCATGTCGAAGTTGTAGTAGGCCTTGATCTGGCTCCGCTGCGTCGAGGTGAGGCTGCGGACATAGAAGTCCGAGCCGTTGAGGCCCTGCTCCTCGTCGGTCCACCAGGCGAAGCGCAGGTGGCCTGCCATGGTCGGGTTCTGCCGCGCCAGCGCGAGGGCGGTCTCGAGGATCGCGGCCGACCCGGAGCCGTTGTCGTTCAGGCCCGCCCCGCTAGAGACGCTGTCGAGGTGGGCACCGAAGACGTAGGTGCGGTTGGGGTCGCCGCCCGGCCAGTCGGCGATGATGTTGTCGGACGGGTAGGTGCAGCTCGTGCAGCGCTGCAGGGTCACGGTGAAGCCGGCTGCGGTCAGCTTGTCCTTCACATAGGCGACCGAGGCCGTGTAGCCCGGGGAGCCGGCGCGCCGGTTGCCGCTGTTGCTCGTCGCGATGGTCTGGAGCGCGGACAGGTGCGCCTTGACCTTCTCGACGTCGATGTCGGGTGCCGTCGGGCCCGGGGTCCCACCGCCGACGGCGAGGGTGAAGGTCGCAGTCCGGTCGATGGCCGCCCCGTCACCGAGCACGGTCACGGTGTAGGTGCCCGCCGGGGTCGACGTCGACGTCGCGATCGTCATCGTCGAGCTCGCGCCCGAGGTTATCGTCTGCGGGGAGAACGCCACGGTTGCGCCGCTGGGCAGACCGGTGGCCGAGAACGTCACGGACTGTGCGGAGCCGGACGTCGTCGTCGTCGCGACGGTGGCGGTGGCGCTCGCCCCCGCGTCGATGCTCCCGGACGTCGGCGAGAGGGTCATCGCGAAGTCCTGCGAGCTGGCCGTGCAGGTCGGCTCGGTGCTCTGCGGCCCGACGGCGACCGCCAGCCACGCCGCCTTGACGGTGTTGAACTCGGTGCACGAGCCGGGGTAGAGGTCCTTGGTCGCCTGCAGCGTCGCCACGCGGGCCTTGGCGTGGGTCCACGGGGAGGTCTTGCGCTGGATGGCGTTGACGAAGATGTTCGTCGCCTTCTGGACGCCGATCCCGGTGACCGAGCTGGGGCCGCCGGTGCAGATCGGGCTGCTCGGCTTGCCGCCGCCGGGGTTGTTCCCCTCGGCCAGCAGGTAGAACCAGTGGTTCTGCGGCCCTGCAGCCGCGTGGACCTCGGTGTTGACGATGTCCGCCGAGTAGCAGCTCGGGTCGCCCAGGGCAGCGGGGTCGTACATGTTGCGGATCGGCCCCTGGCCGACGAGGTCGACCTCCTCGCCGACGAGGTAGTCGCCCGGGTCGCTCGCGTTGCCCGCGTAGAACTCGGTCGCCGCGCCGAGGATGTCACCGGTGGACTCGTTGAGCCCGCCGGCCTCGTTGCCCGAACCGCCGCTGCCACCGGAGAACTGGAACACGCCGTGCCCGAACTCATGGGCGACGACGTCCATCGGGGTGGCCTGCTTGGTGCCGGCCTGGTTGTGCCCGAAGTTCGCGTACGACCCGTTCCAGTAGGCGTTGACGTCGGCGAGGCCGACACGGGCGGGATAGTTGCTGCCCGACCCGTTGATGCCGTTGCGGCCGGCCCACGCGGCGAGCATCAGCTCCTCCTGCTCGCCGCCGTACACGGCGTCGACGCAGGCGGTCGGCAGGTCCGTCCCGGACCCGTTGCCCCACACGTTGTCGGAGTCGGTGTACGTGGTGCCGCTCTGGTTCTGGCACTTGAGGCCCGGCGCCGACGTGCTCGCCATCGAGTAGGAGGAGCCGGAGCCCGTCGTCGTGATCGAGACGGTGCCGTTGTGGTGGCCGTAGCCGGTGGCCTCCCGGACGAGGTCCTCCGCGGAGATGACCTTGCCGGACCGCGCGTCGACGTAGGCCTCCAGCACGGCGGGCCGGCCCGAGGCGCGCTCGCCCTCGACGCGGACGTGCCAGGCGAGGCGAGGCGCCTTGCCGTCACCCATGAAGATGACGAGGTCGGGACCCTCGACGTGGTCGACCGTGGCGACGAGGGCAGTGGCCGCCGCGGCCGCCGAGCCGGCGCTGACCGACGGGCGGGTGGAGGCGACCGACGGGACGCGGTCGGTGGCGTGCGTGATGTCGCGCACCGCTCCGGTCTCGTCGGCCGTGACGATGGCGTCGGCCCCGATGACGGGCAGTCCCTTCCAGCTGCGCTGGTACAGCACGTAGTACCGGCCACCCGGTCCCGGGTTGGCAGTCTGGCGGATGAAGGCCTCGCCTCCGGAGGCCGCGACGGCGCCCAGGCTGCGCTGGATCGCCGCGTCGGCGGCCGCCAGGGCCTTGTCCTTCGACGGTTGCCCGGCAAGCGCGGAGCCGACGGTGGCCGGTGGCGCGTTCCCGGCCAGCGGCGGCGGGACCGCCGCCGCCAGGGGTGCCTGCAGGGCGAGGGGCGTCGCGAGCCCGGCGAGGGAACCGAGTGCGACGAGCCGCCCGAGCCGGCGAGGTAGTGGTCTCGTCATTGAGATCAACCTTTCCGTGAGTAGGGTGCTCACGAGGGTCGCGCCAAGTTCGAGGTGCCGGTAATCCCACTTGGCCATAACCTCGGCGTTGTGGAGCTCGACGTCCGACACCTGCGCGTGCTGCTGACCCTGGCCGACGCCGGAAGTGTCAGTTCCGCGGCCGCCCGACTGGGCGTGTCGCAGCCGTCGTTGAGCGCCCAGCTGACGCGCATCGAGCACGCCGTCGGCGGGCCGCTCTTCACCCGGAGCCGCGAGGGCGTGCGCCCGACCTCGGTCGGGCTGCTGGTCATCGACCGATCCCGGGACCTCGTCGACGGCCTCGAGGGGATGCTCCGCGAGGCCCGGCGCCAGACCTCCGACGTGGGCCCCCTGCGGGTCGGCTGCAACACGTCGAGGTACTTCTCGGCCTTCCTGCTCGAGCTCGACCAGCTCGGCTTCGCCCGAGAGGTGCGGCCCTGCGTCGACACGTCGAGCGCCGTCATCACCGAGTACCTCCTCGGCGGTGAGGTCGACGTGGCCTTCGCCGGCGTCCACGTGGGCTTCGACGACGTGTGCCCTGACGGTCTGCGCCAGGCCGTCGTCGTCCGGAGCGAACCGTTCTTCGTCGCCCTCGCCGCGTCGCACCCGTTGGCCGCGGGGGGCGAGGTCCGGCTCGCGGCGCTCGGGGACGACGAGTGGCTGTTGCCTCCCGGCAAACCGGACGGCACCTACGCAGCCCTGATGGACGCCTTCCGGCACGCCGAGATCTCACCGGCCTCGCCCCTCGGCCGCCAGAGCCTGCCGGACTTCTGGGCGTACATCGCGGCCGGCCGTGCCGTGGCCCTGGCCATGCCGAGCGACGTGCCCGCCGAGGGGGTCGTGCTGCGCCCCCTCGCGGGCCACCCGGTCGTCGGCACCCGGGTCGTGCGCTGGAAACCGACGCGGGTCACCGAGGAGGAGGCCGAGGTGTGCGTCAGCGCCGCCCGGGCCACCTTCCTGCGCGAGCTCGAGGAGACCGCGATGCTCCAGCCGTGGTGGGAGGAGTTCCCGGCGCACCGGCCGAGCCTCTGAGGCCCGTAGGCTCACTCGTGTGCACCGTCGCCTCGCCCTGGTCCGCCGCCCCTCGCCGCTCCTCGCAGACGGCATCGTCACCCACATCGAGCGGTCCTCGTCGGTCGACGCCGACCTGGCGCTGCGCCAGTGGGAGGCTTACTGTGCGGCCCTCGAGCGCCGCGGCTGGGAGCTCATCGAGGCGCCCGTCGTCGACGACTGCCCCGACGGCGTGTTCATCGAGGACCAGGTCGTCGTCTTCGGCGACCTGGCCGTGCTCTGTCGATCCGGCGCCCCGGAACGGCGGGCCGAGCAGGTCGGGCTCCGGCCGATCCTGGAGCGGGTCGGCTATCGCTGCGTCGAGATCGAGGCGCCGGGAACCCTTGACGGCGGCGACGTGCTCAAGTGGGGCCGCACCGCATGGGTCGGCTCCGGCGGCCGGTCCAACGAGTCGGGCATCGCGCAGCTGGCGCGCGCGCTTGCCGGCTTCGGCGTCACGGTTCGTCGGGTGCCCGTGACCCGGGCGCTGCACCTCAAGTCCGCGGTCACGGCGCTCCCCCTCGGAACGGTCATCGGGCACGAGACGACAGTGGACGACCCGGGCCAGTGGCCGGACTTCCTCGCAGTCCCCGAGGAGGCCGGCGCCCACGTCGTGCTCCTCGGCGGGATGTCGGTCCTCATGTCCGCCGCGGCGCCTCGCACCGCACACCTCCTGCAGGGCCGGGGGCACGACGTGAGCATGGTCGACATCTCCGAGTTCGAGAAGCTCGAGGGCTGCGTCACCTGCCTCTCGGTCCGCCTCCGCGGCTGACGCGCTCGCCCACCAGCGCGCGGACGGATGCCGCTGGGTTTCCTCCCCTCCACGCCGTTCACTCGAGCGGTCCCGCCATCCCCGGGCCCGCCGCGCGTCAGGGCTGGAAGGCCCCAGGCATGGTCATGCACCCAATCGGCTCGCGAGACATGTACATCGGGACGATCCCGTTACCCGAGATGACTCGCGCCGCCGTGGTCCCCGTGTTGCAGGCGGCGTCAGGCAGCATCACGTGGTGCGGAGCCTCGGCGAACGCCGCCCCTGAGTTGATTGTCGTGAGACTCACGGCAATGGCCAATGACAAATAAGCGGCTCCTCTGACCCTTCCGTGGGTGGTTCTCGGGCTGGCTGAACGGGGGCACGCCGTTCCCGCATAGGTTTTGGGCTGTCTAAAGGTCCAGAACCATTGGAGCGGAGAACGGCGTGCGTGATGCCAGCCTATGGCGTGCCCTGTTGGGCGTCGACAAGACGGTCATCGAACAGGTCGAGTTCGACGAGGACGAGCAGCTGCTGGTCGCGCAGGTGCGTCCTCGGAGTCGGGCTCGGAGCCGGTGCGGGGTGTGTGGACGGTCGTGTCCGGGCTACGACGGCGGTGAGGGCAGGCGGCGGTGGCGGGCGTTGGATCTGGGCACCGTCCAGGTGGTGCTGGAGGCGGACGCGCCTCGCGTCTCGTGCCGTCAGCACGGGGTGGTTGTCGCGGCGGTGCCGTGGGCGCGGCACGGGGCGGGGCACACGTACGCGTTCGACGAGCAGGTCGCGTGGCTGGCCACGCAGGCCTCGAAGACGACCGTGACGCAGCTGATGCGGATCGCCTGGCGCACGGTCGGGTCGATCATCACGAGGGTGTGGGCCGACACCGAGAGGCAGTTCGACCGGTTCGCCGGTCTGAAACGGATCGGGATCGACGAGATCAGCTACAAGCGCGGTCACCGGTACCTGACCATCGTGGTCGACCACGACAGCGGCCGACTGGTGTGGGCCGCGCCCGGGCGGGACAAGGCCACCCTGCACGCGTTCTTCGACGCCCTCGGTGAGCAGCGTTGCGCCGCAGTCACGCACGTGTCCGCGGACGGCGCGGACTGGATCGCCAAGGTCGTCACCCAGCGGTGCCCGCAGGCGGTCCGCTGCGCTGACCCGTTCCATGTCGTCTCCTGGGCCACCGACGCGCTCGACGAGGTGCGCCGGGACGCGTGGAACCAGGCGCGTGGCGCGGTCACCCGGCGCCGGGCGGGCCGGGCCAGCGGCCACGCGAAGGACCTCAAGGGGGCCCGGTACGCGTTGTGGAAGAACCCGGGCAATCTGACCGAGAAGCAGCAGGCCAAGCTCGCGTGGGTGGCCAGGACCGACCCGCGGCTCTACCGCGGATACCTGCTGAAGGAGGGCCTGCGGCTCGTCTTCCAGCTGCCCCACCAGCAGGCTGCCGAAGCGCTCGACCGGTGGGTCGCGTGGGCCCGACGGTGCCGCATCGAGGCGTTCGTGACCCTGCAGCGACGCATCGTCAAACACCGCGACTCCATCCTCGCCGCGATCGAGCACGGCCTCTCGAACGGTCGTATCGAGTCGGTCAACACGAAAGTCCGCCTGATCACGCGCATCGCATTCGGGTTCCGCTCGCCAGAGTCCCTGATCGCCCTGGCCATGCTCAGCCTCGGCGGTCACCGCCCCGTCCTGCCCGGCCGGAACTGACCCACGGATCAGTCAGTAGAGCCAAATAAGCCTTGTGCACCATCTCAAAACTCCTTTCCTCGACTCTTGAGCATTCCGAAAGACGGTCGGAAATCTCAGCAAGAAAGACGCATCTCGCCCGGTCCCGCTGCCCTCCCAGGGCTAACTCTGACCCCTTGGCGACCTTGCTCCTATTCGCCGAAAGGCGTATCTTTCGGAGGTGGATCTCCCGTGGTCCGACGCGGAAGCAATGCTTGGGTTCATTGCCGACGCCGCCGAGCTGGACCTACCCGAGCTCTACTCCACCGAGTTACTCACCGGCCTCCAGGGACTCGTTCGCTCGACGTGGGTCGCATATCAGGACATCGACCACGACGCAAAAGAATTCGTCGACTTCAACGGGGTGGGTCCCGACGAGGGCGAACCAGGCCCAGAGGTCTACCTGCTCCTCGGCCCCTGCCCGACCCAGGAGCACCGGGCGCGGACGGGCGACCTGGCAGCGGTGCGAAACTCCGATCTGATCGATGTGCGAGGCTGGCACCAGCTGCCCCTCTACCGGGACTACTTCCGACCCGCCAATGTCGAGTACATCCTGGATCTCGGACTGTCAGCCGGGGCCGACAGAATACGATCCCTGGTGTTCATGCGAGCGAGTGGTGAGAAGGATTTCTCCGAACGTGACCGTGCGGTTGTCGAGCTGCTCACGCCGCACCTTCGAAATCTCGAGCGAACCGCCCACCTGCGTGAGCTGGTCCGGCGCTCCGTCTGCCACGCGCAGCGCTACCAGCGTGAGTCCGCGACCGGCGAGGACGTCGGCCTCGGGTTCTCCGCGCTCACGCGTCGGGAGCATGAGATCGTCGAGCTGGTCGCCTCAGGCAGCACGAACGCCGAGATCGCCACCGCGCTCTGGGTCTCTCCCAGCACGGTCAAGAAGCATCTCGAGCACATCTACGCGAAGTTGGGCGTCCGTCGCCGTGCCGCCGTGGTGGCCGCCCACTACGCGCCGGCTCCCCTTGCCGGCGCGGACTGGTCAGAGCCCGGGGCGTGACCTGCTCCTGACGGGGGTCCGACGTGAGCCGGGCCGGGTCAGCGCGGCAGCGGCGCGCGGTCGGCCTGCCCGCGGCCACAGTGGGAGCTGAGCCAGGACCGAGACGGCTCCCTGACACCGGACACGCCGGACGCACGAGCAGGTCCCCGTCACCTCAACGGCCGCCCCCACGCCGGCGACCGCCTCGTCGTCGTCGGCCATGAGTCTCGCGGCGGATCTCCTGGCCCTACTGCCAGCCTGTCTCGACGACCCCGCCCGGCACGTCGGCCTCAGGGTCGTAGGGCGTGCGGGTGAACCGGAAGGACTGGAGGTCGAGGGAGGCCACGCTCCCGTCCGGGCGCCGCACGACGCGCAGCGGCTCGCCGAGGTGGTAGCCGTCGAGGCCGAGCCACTCGTCCGGCCCGACTCGCGCGAAGCGTGAACCACGCCCCTCCCCCGGCTCGCCGAGGACGAGGTGCTCCCCCACCGCCCTGGCCGTCGTCACGGTCGGGCCCCAGTGCCACAGCCCGAGCAGGTCGAGCACCGATCCGTCGCCGGCTGCGTGCCAGGGCTGGGGCATCCGCGGCTCCCGCTCCATGAAGTCGCCCAGCAGGACGCTCACCTGCGGCCCGAACGGCCCGGCGGTGGAGTTCGTGAACGACACCAGCCCGTCCCCCGACTCGACGTCGACCCGCAGGCCGGCGAGGAACCCCGGCATCGAGCCGCCGTGCCCGACCTGCCGGCGACCCTCGACGTTCCACACCTGCCAGCCGAGGCCGTGCGCCACGGTCCACGGCTGCCCGGGAGTGTCGCCGACGACGTGCGGCTCGATCATCTCGGCCAGGGTGTCGGCCGCCAGGACGTCACCGGTGTCCCCGGCGGCGAACGCGGCCCAGGCCGCCAGGTCACCCACCGTGGTCCACAGCTGCCCGGCCGGGGCCATCGCACCGGCATCGTGCTCCGGCTCGGGCAGGAGCACGTCGGCGAAGGGATGGACCGCCCAGCCGGGGGCCGCCTTGCCGGTGGGCCGGGTGGTCGTTCGCCTCATCCCGAGGGGCGCGAGGAGGTCGCGGCGCACCACGTCGAACCAGCTCTCCCCATGGGCGCGGGCGAGCAGCTCCCCGAGCCCCGCGTAGCCGACGTTCGAGTAGTGGAAGCGCCGTCCCGCCCGGAACCGCTGAAGGACGGGCGACGCGACGAGCTCGTCCCACGACCCACCGGGTGTGCGCTCCCACCAGGGGCCGTTCGTCTCCGCCTGGACGCCGGCCGCGTGCGACAACAGCTGGGCGATGGTCGCGTCGCCGAGCCGCGACCCGGAGACGTGGACCTCGAAGCGGTCCGTCAGGTCGAGCCGTCCCGCGTCGCGCAGCCGCATGACGGCCACGGCGACGAAAGTCTTGGTGATCGATCCCATCCGGTACTGCGTGTCGACATCGGCCGGCTCACCCGTGGCGCGACCGTCGAGGGTGCCGACGGCCCGCACCCACGCGAGTCGGCCGTCGCGGACGATGCCGGCGGCCACCGACGGCAGCCGTGAGTCGCGCTGGATCGCGGCGAGCCGCCGGTCGAGGTGCCGGCCGGTCGCAGGGTCGGGAGTGTCGCTGTCCACCCGGCCACCCTAGTGAGGCCGGGGACGCCGGAGACCGAGCCCAGCGGCATACGGCAGCGGCGAAGACGACGCCCCACCCGGTGGCGTGGGTTGCGGCACCCCGGCAGGATGGGATCGCGTCTCCATGCGCGCGTCGCATCCGATATCTTGATATCAAGATTTCTCCCGATCTCTTTCTCAGAACCCTCGGAATGGAGCACAGGTGACGGACTCGAAGATCATCTACACGTACACCGACGAGGCCCCCGCGCTCGCCACGGCGTCGCTGCTGCCGATCGTCCAGGCCTTCGCGTCGAAGGCCGGAGTCGACGTGGAGACCCGCGACATCTCGCTCGCCGGCCGCATCCTCGCCGCGTTCGGCCTCGCCGACGACGCGCTCGCCGAGCTCGGCGCGCTCGCCAAGCGCCCCGAGGCCAACATCATCAAGCTGCCGAACGTCTCGGCCTCCATCCCCCAGCTCAAGGCCGCCGTCAAGGAGCTCCAGGACGAGGGCCACGCGGTCCCCGACTACCCGGACAACCCGACGACCGACGAGGAGAAGGCCGCCCGCGCCGCCTACGACAAGATCAAGGGCTCCGCGGTCAACCCGGTTCTGCGTGAAGGCAACTCCGACCGTCGCGCCCCCGCGTCCGTCAAGAACTACGCGCGCAGGCACCCGCACTCGATGGGCGCCTGGTCCCCCGACAGCAAGACGAACGTCGCGACGATGGACGCGGACGACTTCGCGCACAACGAGAAGTCCGTCATCCTGGCTCAGGACGACACGCTGCGCATGGAGCACGTCGCCGCCGACGGCACGACGACCGTCCTCAAGGAGTCTCTGCCGGTCCTCGCCGGGGAGGTCGTCGACGCGACCTTCATGAACGCCGCCGCGCTGCGGCAGTTCCTCGCCGCCCAGGTCCAGCGCGCCAAGGACGAGGGCGTCCTGTTCTCCGTCCACCTCAAGGCGACGATGATGAAGGTCTCCGACCCGATCATGTTCGGGCACGCCGTGCGCGCCTTCTTCCCCGACGTCTTCGAGACGTATGCCGCTGAGCTCGCTTCCGTCGGCGCCTCCCCGAACGACGGGCTGGGTGCCGTCCTCTCGTCGATCGAGGCTCTGCCCCAGGACAAGCGGGCCGAGATCGAGGCTGCGTTCGAGAAGGGCTTCGCCGAGGGCCCGGCGATCGCGATGGTCAACTCGGACAAGGGCATCAGCAACCTGCACGTGCCGAGCGACATCATCGTCGACGCGTCGATGCCCGCGATGATCCGCACCTCGGGCCACATGTGGAACGCCGCCGGCGAGGAGGAGGACACCCTCGCGGTGCTGCCGGACAGCTCGTACTCCGGCATCTACCAGGTCGTCCTCGACGACTGCCGCGCCCACGGCGCCTTCGACCCGGCCACGATGGGCTCAGTCGCGAACGTCGGCCTGATGGCGCAGGCTGCGGAGGAGTACGGCAGCCACGACAAGACCTTCGAGATCGCCGCGGACGGTGTCGTGCGCGTCGTCGACGGGTCGGGCACCGCACTGCTCGAGCACGAGGTGTCGGCGGGCGACATCTGGCGCGCCTGCCAGACCAAGGACATCCCCGTCCGGGACTGGGTCAAGCTCGCCGTGACGCGGGCCCGGGCAACCGGGAACCCGGCCGTCTTCTGGCTCGACGAGGCCCGCGCGCACGACGCGAACCTCATTGCGAAGGTCACCGAGTACCTCGGGGAGCACGACACCGACGGCCTCGACATCCAGATCCTCAAGCCGACCGAGGCGATCGCCTTCTCCCTCGAGCGGATTCGCCGCGGCGAGGACACCATCTCCGTGACCGGCAACGTGCTCCGTGACTACCTCACCGACCTGTTCCCGATCCTCGAGCTCGGCACCTCGGCCAAGATGCTCTCGGTGGTCCCGCTCATCAACGGTGGTGGCCTCTTCGAGACGGGCGCCGGCGGCTCGGCCCCCAAGCACGTCCAGCAGCTCGTCAAGGAGAACTACCTGCGCTGGGACAGCCTCGGCGAGTTCCTCGCGCTGGCCGTGTCGCTCGAGCACCTGGCCGGCGCGACCGGCAACGCCAAGGCCCAGATCCTCGCCGACACGCTCGACCGGGCGACCGGCAAGGTGCTCGACGAGAACCGCTCCCCAGCGCGCCGGGTCGGCCAGATCGACAACCGGGGCAGCCACTTCTGGCTCGCGGTGTACTGGGCCCAGGAGCTCGCGGCGCAGACCGAGGACGCCGAGCTGGCCGGGGCGTTCACCGACGTGGCGGCGCAGCTGACCGAGAACGCGGACGCGATCGACGCCGAGCTGATCGCCGTCCAGGGGCAGCCGGCCGACATCGGCGGCTACTACAAGCCCGACGCCGACAAGGTCGACGCCGTGATGCGCCCGTCGCAGACGTTCAACGGCATCATCGCCTCCCTCGCCTGACCCATCGAGAGAGCAGTTCCTCCCCTTCGCTGAGAATCGAGAGAGCAGTTCCTCCCCTTCCCTGAGAATCGAGAGAGCAGTTCGTCCCCCATACGCGAGGGACGAACTGCTCTTTCGATTGCAAACGGGGGGACGAACTGCTCTTTCGACTGGTCAGTCCGTCGGGGTGTCGAAGAAGCTCCCGAAGTTGGCCGCCAGGCTGAGGTCGCCCTTCGCCTTGATCTTGCCGGTCATGAACATCATGACCGGGTTGCCCCGCTTGGTCATCAGCTTGGTGAAGGGCTCCGGCCCCATCGTCAGGGTGAGCGTGGCGTCGCCCTCGTGGCCCGGGGCCGCGGTGCACACACCGTCCGCGATGCGGATGGTCCAGTCGTCGGAGCCGCCGTCGGGCCGCTCCGTGATGCTCCAGTGAGCCGTCATCGTGACCGAGCCGGCGCGGTCGGGGCGGAACAGCCCGGGCATCGCGCGGAACACTGCGGAGATCACGTCGCTGCGGTTGTCGCTCGTGAGCAGGGCGTGCAGCTCCTGGTCGGACAGGGCGAGGAGGCCGGACACGAGGTCGGTGGCCGGGAGCTCGCGCAACTGTTCCGGGGTCGCACTGCTGAGGTCGGTGGGGGTCATGGGCATGCTCTCCCTGCGAGTGAGGACGTGGTTACCTGAGGTAACTTACCGGCCGGTCACCGGCACCGGAAACCGACCCCCTCCCGCCGACCCCCTCCCGCCGTCACCTCCGGTCCGCGCACGTCCGTCAGGCGCTCTCGGCCTCGCTCGCCTCGAGGAACCAGCCGGCCACCACGCCGGGCGGCCGGCCCGCCTCGACGTAGTACTCGACGCCGAACATCGCCGCGAACACCTCGTCGGGCATCGCGAGCATCATCCCCGCATCGCTCGTCTGGCTGGCATGGCTCGCCAGCGCGGCCCGTTTGACCCCGAGCCATCGCGACACGTCGACCGCCCAGTGCAGCTCGGCCTCCGGAGTGCCGAGCGGGTTCCCGTCGTCCATCGGGCGGTCCGGGTCCCACTCGACGGCGCCGGGCAGGCCCGCCGAGGCGGCCACCTGGAACTGCCGTCGGACCGCGTCCCGGTTCATCGTCACCTCGAGCACGCGCGGCGTCCCGGCGAGCTCTGCGGCCCGCCGCACGACGGCGTGGACCTTCACGTGGTCCGGGTGCCCGTAGCCACCGTGCCAGTCGTAGGCCGTGACGATGTCCGCCTGCTCCTCGCGCAGCACGGCGGCAACGCGCTCGGCGGCCTCCTCGAGATCCGCCCGCGCCAAGCTCGCCTCGTGGTCGTTCTGGTCCCAGCCGCTCATGCCGGAGTCGGCGTAGCCGAGCCACACGACCCGGTGGAGGCCGATCGCGGCGGCGGAGGCGGCCATCTCGACGCGCCTGCGGTCCACGACGGTCTCCCCGTCGGCGAGGTCGGGCGGCACCTCGCCGTGGTCCCCGTTGGTGGCGACGACGAGGACGACGCGGTGGCCCTCGTCGACGGCCCGGGCCATCGAACCCGCGGTCTGGGACGCCTCGTCGTCGGGGTGGGCGTGGACGAAGACCAGGGTTGCCATGGCCCCAGCCTCACCCGATCCCCCCGCACCGTCAAAGTCGTGACGGGCTGCCGGCCCCAGCGCGACCGGCGCGGACCCCGGAAGCCGGCTCAGCGGCATACGGACCACGCCGTATGCCGCTGAGCCCGGTCGCGCTCGGAGGTCAGGCCTTCTTCGTGGTGGCCTTCTTGGTGGCCCGCTTCGCGGGCGCCTTCTTGGTGGCCCTCTTCGCGGTCTTCTTCGTCGCGCGCTTGCGGGTCGTCGGACCCTTGGCGCGCTTCTCGGCGAGCAGCTCGAAGCCGCGCTCAGGGGTGATGGTCGCCGGGTCGTCGTCCTTGCGGAGGGTCGCGTTGGTCTCACCGTCGGTGACGTAGGCGCCGAACCGCCCGTCCTTGACGACGACGGGCTTGCCGCTCACCGGGTCCTCGCCGAGCTCCTTGAGCGGGGCGGTCGCCGCGCCGCGCCCGCGCTGCTTGGGCTGCGCGTAGATGGCCAGGGCCTGGTCGAGCGTGATGTCGAAGAGCTGCTGCTCGGACTGGAGCGACCGCGAGTCGGTGCCCTTCTTGAGGTAGGGGCCGTAGCGGCCGTTCTGCGCGGTGATCTCGACGCCGTCCGCGTCGGTGCCGACGACCCGCGGCAGGCTGAGCAGCTGGAGCGCGGTCTCGAGGTCGATCGTCCCGAGGTCCATGTCCTTGAAGAGCGACGCGGTCCGCGGCTTGGCCTTGGCGACCTTCTTCGGCTTGCCGCTCGCCGTCAGCTCCGGCTCGGGCTCGGGGAGCACCTCGGTGACGTAGGGGCCGTAGCGTCCGGCCCTGGCGATGATCTCTCGGCCGGTCTCCGGGTCGCGGCCGAGCACCTTGCCGTCGTCCGCGGCGGCCTCGAGCAGCTCGCGCGCCCTGGCCGGGGTCATCTCGTCCGGGGGGATGTCGTCGTTGATGGTCGCCCGCCGCGGGGTGGTCGGGACCTCGGCGGCGTCGGTTCCGGCGGCCAGCTCACCGGTCTCGAGGTCGACGCCATGCGGGGCGGTCTCCTCGACGTAGGGGCCGTAGCGGCCGACCCGCACCACCATCCCGTCGCCGAGCGGGATCGTGCTGATCTCGCGGGCGTCGATCTCACCGAGGTCGTCGACGAGCTCCTTGAGGCCCTCGGCGGTCGAGGCCTCGTCGCCGAAGTAGAACCGCTTGAGCCAGTCGACCCGGGCCAGCTCTCCGCCGGCGATCCGGTCGAGGTCCTCCTCCATGGAGGCGGTGAACTCGTAGTCGACGAGCTCGCTGAAGTGCTCCTCGAGCAGGCGGGTCACGGCGAAGGCGAGCCAGGTCGGGACGAGGGCCTGACCCTTGCTGTAGACGTAGCCGCGGTCCTGGATCGTGCCGATCGTCGAGGCGTAGGTGGAGGGACGGCCGATGCCCTTCTCCTCCATCGCCTTGACCAGGGTGGCCTCGGTGTAGCGCGCGGGCGGGGCGGTCTCGTGCCCGTCGGCCTCGGCGCGGACGACCTGGAGGGCGACCCCGCTCGACAGCCTGGGCAGCCGGCGCTCCTCGGCGGCGGCGTCGGCGCGGGCCAGGGCCTCGTCATCGCGCCCCTCCTCGTAGGCCGCGAGGAACCCCTTGAAGGTGATCACCGTGCCGCTCGCGCTGAACTCGACCTGCCGGGCCGACTCGACGGCCGTGTCGACGGAGAGCTTGACCGTGGCGGTCGAGCCGCGGGCATCGGCCATCTGCGAGGCGACGGTGCGCTTCCAGATCAGCTCGTAGAGGGCGTAGTCCTCCCCGCGGAGCTGCCCGGCGACCATCGCGGGGGTGCGGAAGCGGTCCCCGGCCGGCCGGATCGCCTCGTGCGCCTCCTGCGCGTTCTTGACCTTCTTCTCGTAGCGGCGGGGCGCGTCGGGGACGTACTCGGCGCCGTAGAGGTCCCGAGCCTGGCTGCGGGCCGCGGTGAGCGCCGCGTCGGACAGCGTCGTCGAGTCGGTCCGCATGTAGGTGATGAAGCCGCCCTCGTAGAGGCGCTGCGCGACGCGCATCGAGTTCTTCGAGCTCATCCGCAGCTTGCGGGACGCCTCCTGCTGGAGCGTCGAGGTCGTGAATGGTGCGGAGGGGCGACGCGTGTAGGGCTTCTCCTGGACGTCGGTGACGCGGGTGGCGCCCTGGCCGACGGAGAGGCAGGCCTCGGCGATCCGCCGGGCGAGCGCCTCGTCGACGTGGACGACGTTGCGGCCCGTCAGGCGCCCGTCGTCGGCGAAGTCGCGCCCGGTCGCCACCCGCGCCCCGTCCACCCCGGAGAGCCGGGCGGTGAACTGCTGCGTCGCGCCGTCCGGGGTGAAGTCGCCCTCGACATCCCAGTAGGACGCCCGGACGAAGGCCATCCGCTCGCGCTCGCGCTCGACGACCATCCGGGTCGCGACGGACTGGACCCGGCCCGCCGAGAGCCCCTGACGCACCTTGCGCCAGAGCACCGGGCTGACCTCGTAGCCGTAGAGCCGGTCGAGGATGCGCCGGGTCTCCTGCGCGTCGACGAGGTCCTGGTCGATCTCGCGGGTGTCGTTGACGGCGCGCTGGATCGCCTCTCGGGTGATCTCGTGGAAGACCATGCGCTTGACGGGGACCCGCGGCTTGAGCGCCTCGAGCAGGTGCCAGGCGATGGCCTCTCCCTCGCGGTCCTCATCCGTTGCGAGGTAGAGCTCGCTCGCGTCCTTGAGCTTCCGCTTGAGCTCGGCGACCTTCTTGCGCTTGTCCGCGTCGACGACGTAGTACGGCTCGAAGCCGTGGTCGACGTCGACGGCGAACTTGCCGAAGGGGCCCTTCTTCATCTCGGCCGGGAGCTCGGAGGGGTTGGGCAGGTCCCTGATGTGCCCGATCGACGCCTCGACCTCGTAGTCCCCACCGAGATAGGAGGCGATCGACTTCACCTTGCCCGGGGACTCGACGATGACGAGCTTGCGGCCCTTTCCTGCGGCCATGCTTCACCTGTGTCTTCCTGCAGATCCAACGGCAGCGGATTCGTCGCTGCGTGGTCGTGGACGCGCCCCGACCGTAACAGCCCCTGTCAAAGCGGGGCACAGCGTGGTCGCCACGGAACAACGGGGTGCATCCCGGCGTTGGAGGTGATAGTTTACTAGTCAACTACCTCGGAGGAGCCACCATGACTGCCCCCCTCATCTACCTCAGCCACGGCGCGCCGCCGCTCGCCGACGACGCCCGCTGGACCCGCGAGCTCGCGGACTGGTCCGGGCAGATCGAGAAGCCGAAGAACGTCCTCATGGTCTCCGCCCACTGGGAGGACGCCCCGACGACCCTCGGCTCCACGACCGGCGCGCCGCTCGTCTACGACTTCTGGGGCTTCCCGCAGAAGTACTACGAGGTCACCTACGACGCGCCCGCCGCGCCCGACCTCGCGGACGACGTCACCCGGCTGCTCACCGCGCCGGGACAGGCCAGCTCGACGACGGTCCACCGCGACGAGTCCCGCGGGCTCGACCACGGCGCCTACGTCCCCCTCAAGGAGATGTTCCCCGAGGCGGACGTCCCGGTGCTGCAGATGTCGATGCCGACGCTCGACCCCCGCGGCCTCTTCGAGATCGGCCGCAAGCTCGCGCCGCTCCGTGAGCAGGGCACGCTCATCGTCGGGTCCGGCTTCACGACGCACAACCTGCGCTGGTTCAACCCCCGCGCCGGCGCCGACGCGGCTCCCCCGATGGCGAGCGCGGAGTTCGACCACTGGGCTCAGGAGACGATGCAGGCCAAGGACATCGACAGCATCCTCGACTTCCTCGCCAAGGCCCCGGCGGCTCGCGAGGCCCACCCCCGCACCGAGCACTTCGCGCCGCTCTTCGTGACGCTCGGCGCCGCCTACGAGTCGGGCAGCCTCGACAACCAGAGCGTCATCGAGGGCTTCTGGTTCGGCCTGTCGAAGCGGTCCTGGCAGTTCAACTGAGACCGGGAACCCCGACCCGCACCCCCTCGTTGACGGAGTGTGGGCGCCCCACGCACGCGGCCGCAGCGCGGAACCTCCCCTGACTCCAGCGCTGCGGCCGCCCCCGTGCCCAACCGGTGACCGAGGTCGGCGCACGGGAACCGGGGAAAGCCCTGGTCCGTCCCAGACGGGCGCCACGTAGAGTGGCTAACGCCCGTCCAGCCGTATGCCGCTGAGCGGGCTCATGGGACACCGGCCTCGTCTCTCCGTGGCCGGGACATAGGGGAAGGACCCGTTCGACGATGAGTGACCAGCCCGCTGCCCAGCAGGCCCCCGCCGCAGCCCAGGCGGCCCCGGCGCCGCTCGAGCCCCCGGTGTCGGAGACCCACCTGACCCTGACCCCGCCGCCCGCGGTGACCGCCGTCGCGGAGACGTCGGCACCGAGGATGGCCCCCGCGGTTCCCGAGGCCGCACTGCCCGGGCTCGAGGCCAAGGTCGACACCTACCTCGACTCGCTGCTCAAGGCCGCCACGAAGTCGCCCGAGTGGGAGGCCCGCGCGGCGGACGTGCGCACCATGGGCACCGACGAGATCCGGTTCGCGGCGGAGTCGTCCAACCGGATGCTCCAGATGCCGGTCAAGGCGCTCAACGAAGGCTCGCTGTCGCAGGGCTCGAAGGTCGGCCAGACCCTCCTCGACCTGCGGCGCACCGTCGAGGACCTCGACCCGTCGCAGGCCACCGGGACGAAGAAGCTCCTCGGGATGATCCCGTTCGGCGACCGGATCACCGACTACTTCCGCAAGTACCAGTCCGCCCAGTCGCACCTCAACGGCATCCTCCACTCGCTCCAGTCGGGGCAGGACGAGCTGCAGAAGGACAACGTCGCCCTCAACCTCGAGAAGAAGTCGCTCTGGGACTCGATGGGCCGGCTCAACCAGTACGTCTACGTCGCCGAGCGACTCGACTCCCGGCTCGCCGCCCAGGTCGCAACCCTCGAGACGACCGACCCGGAGAAGGCCAAGGCGCTGCGCGAGGACGTCCTGTTCTATGTGCGCCAGAAGCACCAGGACCTGCTGACCCAGCTCGCGGTGTCGATCCAGAACTACCTCGCGATCGACATCATCATCAAGAACAACATCGAGCTCATCAAGGGCGTCGACCGGGCGACGACGACGACTGTGTCGGCGCTGCGCACCGCCGTCATCGTCGCCCAGGCGCTGAACAACCAGCAGCTCGTCCTCGACCAGATCACCGCGCTCAACGCGACCACCTCCGGGCTGATCGAGCGGACCTCCGAGCTGCTCAAGACCAACTCGGCCCGGATCCAGGAGCAGTCCGCGAGCTCCACGCTGAGCATCGAGTCGCTGCAGAAGGCGTTCGCCAACATCTACGACACGATGGACAGCATCGACCAGTTCAAGGTGCGAGCCCTGGACAACATGGCCGCGACGATCGGCTCCCTCGAGACCGAGGTGGCCAAGTCGCGCAGCTACCTCGAGCGCGTCTCGGCCCAGGACGCGCGCCGCGCAGCGGGGGCCGCTCCGGGGGCCCTCGACCTCGGCCCCGGCATCTGAACGGCCCGCGCACGCGATGGTCCGGGCTCTTGACGGGGCGGGCAGGATGAGCGGGACGAGGCCGCCGACGAAGGGGACGTGAGACGTGGGGATCCGATTGTGGTTCGGGTTCGACCGGCCCGAGGCATCGGACTCGCCCACGTCTGGACCGCCCGGACCGCCGACGACCGAGCAGCTGCTCGCTGCCCTCGACGCCGTCGAGATCCAGGCGAGGGAGGGCCGGGTCCCCGGCGTCGTCCTCTCCCGGCTGCTGCGGGTGACTCGCGTCGTCCGCGAGTCGATCCCCCGGCTCGAGCGGCTCGGCATCGGCAGCGCCCAGGGCTACAGCGTCATGGCCACGGCGACCGACTACCTGCCCGTCGCCATCGGGAACTACCTGCGCCTGCCCCGGGACTGGGCCGACACGCGGCCCATCGCGGCGGGCAAGAGCTCGGTCATGCTGCTCGTCGACCAGCTCGACCTGCTCGGCGCGACGATGGACCAGGTGGCCGATGCCATCAACCGCTCGGACGCCGAGGCGGTCATCGTCCACGGCGCCTTCCTCGAGGAGAAGTTCGGCCACGCAGCAGCCGGTGGTTCGCTCGGCCTCACCCCCATCGAGAGAGCAGTTCCTCCCGAGACCGCACCTCGTCCCCCGGGGGCGGGAGGGGGACGAAGTGCTCTTTCGATCGACGGTACGGAGCACCCGACGCTGGAACCACCCGAGTGACGGCCCCGACCGACCCGGCGCCGACCGACCGACCCGCAGGGGGCCCACACCATGACCACTGCTGAGACAGCGCTGGCCGACAGTCTCGACGCGCTCGTCGACGTCGCCCGGCTCGCAGGCATCGACGCCGGCGCCGCCCGCGACGAGGGCCTGCGCGTCGCGGCCGCCCTCGCAGAGTCGGTTCCCGGGGCCGCGCGGGAGTGGGCGGCCGTGGCCCTGCCCGCTGTCACCGACACCGCCGCGATCAACGAGGCCTTCTTCGCGGCAGCCTCGAGGGGGCGCCGGTGGCGGCAGCACCCGACCGACCTCCTCGTGGCGCTCTCCGGCGCCCGCCACCCCCTGGCCGGCGAGTACGCCGAGGCCCTGACCGAGATCGCCTCCGACGCCGTCATGCTCGGCACCGCGCCGATCTGGGTCATTGCCAATGCGACGGCCGCGAGCGCCACCTACCTCGCCGCCGCCACCAGCGCGTCCACCAGCGCGTCCACCATCGCGTCCGCCGGCCCGTCCGCGAGCCCGTCCGCGAGCCCGTCCGCACGCCCCGGAGGCCACGGGCTCCCGCCGCTGCCGCCAGGGGTCGGGACCGATGCGGTGCTGCGCCAGTGGGGGTACCAGCCGGTGCCCCGCCCCGTCGGGAGCGAGCCGCCGAGCGGGTCCGAGCCCAGCGGCATACGGCCCGGGCCCGATCCCGCCGGCGCGCCGGCCGACTCCGCCGCACCCGCTGCGGAAGCCGAGGCGGCGGAGCCCGCCGAGCCGGAGAAGTCGGTCGAGGAGCTGCTCGCCGAGCTCGACGCCATGATCGGTCTCGGGCGTGTCAAGAAGGAGATCCACCGGCAGGTCGCCCTGCTCAAGGTGGAGCGGATGCGCGTCGACGCCGGGCTCAAGGCCGCCCGGATGAGCCGGCACCTCGTCTTCGTCGGCAACCCGGGCACCGGCAAGACGACAGTGGCTCGACTCGTCGGCGCCATCTACCGCGCGCTCGGCCTCCTGCCCCAGGGGCAGCTCGTCGAGGTCGACCGCTCGGAGCTCGTCGCCGGCTACGTCGGGCAGACCGCGATGAAGACCGCGGAGGTCTGCGCGAAGGCGGTCGGCGGCGTCCTCTTCATCGACGAGGCCTACGCGCTGACCGGCGACCAGTTCGCCCAGGAGGCGGTGAACACCCTCGTCAAGGAGATGGAGGACCACCGCGAGGACCTCGTCGTCATCGTCGCCGGCTACCCCGAGCCGATGGTGCGCTTCATCGCGCAGAACCCCGGCCTGGCGAGCCGCTTCACGACGACGATCGAGTTCGACGACTATACGGACGACGAGCTGCTCGCGATCCTCGACTCCATCGCCGACAGGTCGGAGTACGAGCTGACCGACGCGGCCCGACGGCGGGTCCGACACACCTTGGAGGCGACGGCGCGGACCCCCGCCTTCGGCAACGGACGTTTCGTCCGGAACCTCTTCGAGCACGCCGTCGGCCGCCACGCCTGGCGGCTGCAGGACGCCGTGGAACCGACCCGCGACGACCTGCGTCTCCTCACCGAGGACGACGTCGTCGAGCAGCCCGACGAGCCGCCGGCGACTCCGCCGACGGCGGCCCCCGAAGCTGCTGAGGACGCCGTTCAGGTCCCGGTCAGGGACGACCCCGATGGCCGGCCGGGCAGCCCTCCGGCAGGCTCGGAGGAGGACCTGCCGATGGAGGAGCCCAGATGACGATCGTGCAGACCCCGCCGGCGACCATCCGGGGGTCCGGCGCCACGCTGCAGACAGCGGTCAAGGGGCTGCTCCGCGGGACGCCCGGCCGGATGCGCCTCATGGGAGTCGTCGGCGTCCTCGCCGCGCTCCTGCTCGGCGGGGCCGCGACCAACGCCGTCCTCGCGTCAGAGGCGGCGGCGGAGCGGGCCGCCAACAACACCCAGCAGGTCGTCCGGATGCAGTCGATCCACGTGGACCTGCTCCGCGCCGACGCCCTGGCGACGAACGCCTTCCTCGTCGGGGGCCTCGAGACCGCCGAGAGCCGAGCGCAGTACGACGCGGCGATGGCCAGCGTCATCCGGACCGTCGCCGCGGGAGCCGCCGCGCAGCCCGCGGACGCCACGGCCCTCGGTGCCCTCGCCGAGCACGTCCAGACCTATGCGGCGCTCGTCGAGCAGGCCCGCTCCAACAACCGGCTCGGGCTGCCGGTCGGCGCCCGCTACCTCACCGAGGCCAGCGCCTCCCTGCGCACGTCCGCCATCCCCGTCGTCGTCCAGCTCGTCCAGGCGAACGAGGGCCGCGCCCAGAGCGAGTTCGAGCGCACCAACTCGAGCCTCCAGCTCTACCTCGGCGTCGGTGCCCTCGTCGTCCTCGTCCTCGTGGCCGTGTGGCTGGCCCGTCGGACCCACCGCTACGTCAACCCGTCCTTCGCCCTCGGGGTCGTCCTCCTCGTCGTCGGGCTCTTCGTCGCGTCCTCGGCGATCGGTGGCATCGGCACGGCGGCATCGCAGGTGGCTTCCGGCGACTACCGACGGGCGGTCGACCTCGCCGAGATCCGGACTGCCGCCAACGACGCCCGGGCCAACGAGAGCCTCACCCTCATCCAACGGGGCGGCGGGGACCGCTACGAGCAGGCCTGGCTCGCCAACGACACGACGATCCGGGCCGCCCTCGACCGGGTCGACGGCTCCCCGGGCCTCGCATCGGCCTGGCAGAAGTACGCGCTCGCCCACGCCGAGATCCGGGGGGTGGACAACGACGGACGGTGGGAGCAGGCGGTCGAGCTCGCCACCAGCACGGGTGCCGCCGGAACCACGGCCCCCTTCAGGGCGTTCGACCAGCAGGTGACGGAGCAGCGCGACGCCGCCAGCCGGTCGGCGATCGAGCAGCTCGGCTCGCTCGGTGGCGGCAGCACCGTCTGGGCCGTTCTCGTCGGGCTCGTGTCCCTCATCGCCTCGTGGCTCATCGTCCGAGGCGTCGGCCAGCGGATCAAGGAGTACCGATGACACCCCGGCCCCCTCGCCGCACGAGCTCCCGCCGCGGACTCGTGACGGGCCTGGTCGTGGCGACCGCCTTGGCGCTGTCCGGCTGCACCGGCGTCACCTACGAGGAGACGGCCCTCCCCGCCCCGGCGACGACGTCCACGCCCCCCGCGCCGACCGGGACCCCGGTGGCCTGCACCAACGCCACCCAGTCCTACGACCCGTTGCCCTCGCTCCCCGCCTCCAGCAGCATCACCGACGGCTCGGTCCGAGCCATCCTCGAGCGGGGCCACCTCACCGTCGGGGTGTCGGCCGACACGTACCTCTTCGGCGCCAGGGACCCGTTCACGAACCGCATCGAGGGCTTCGACATCGACATCGCGAGGGCCGTCGCCCAGAGCCTGCTCGGCAGTGCGTCGAAGGTCCGGTTCCGGGTCATCACGGCGGCCGACCGGATCGAGGTCCTCGAGAAGCGGGAGGTCGACATGGTCGCCCGCAACATGACGATGACCTGCGCCCGGTGGGAGCAGATCGCCTTCTCGAGCGAGTACTACCACTCCGGCCAGAAGCTGCTCGTCGCCAAGGACCCGAGCGGCGCGGTGCCGGACACGACGATCGAAGACCTCAAGGGCAAGCGCGTCTGCGCTCCCCGCGGGACGTCGACACTCGAGAAGCTGCGCTCCGTCAAGGGCGTGGAAGCCGTGCCCGCCGCCGACCACACCGGTTGCCTCGTCCTCTTCCAGCAGGGCCGGGCCGACGCGATCACCGGAGACGACACGGTCCTTGCCGGCCTCGCCGCGCAGGACCCGTACACCGTGGTCTCGTCGGCGCCGGCCATCACCGACGAGCCCTACGGCCTCGGCTTCAACCAGGCCGACGTCTACCTCGTGCGCTACGTCAACCGGGTGCTCGCCGACCTCAAGGCGGACGGCCGGTGGAAGGCGACCTACAACCGGTGGCTGGCCGACACGCTGGGCCCGGCACCCGCTCCCCCGGTCGGGGTCCACGGAAGAGCCCGCCCATGACGCTGTCCGGGGCCGTCCCGCCACCGCCCTCGTCACGGCCACCCGAGTGGACACCACCGTCAGCCGGCCCCGCGGGGACGCGTTCCGGTGGCAGCGCTGCCCCGGCGGCTCCCGGGGGCCTCGGCGTGCCCGTCCCCGCAGCGGAGGCCCAGACCTACCTCACCGCGCTGCGTCAGTGGGTCGCCCAGCGTCGCGCGGACCTCAGCGAGGTCGACTCCGCGATCCTCCGGCTCTCATCGGCCGAGCAGACGGCGATCACCACCGACCTCACCGTCGCGCTGACCTTCTGGAAGGCAATCAACGACCGGCTCACGCTCCTCGAGACCACGTTCGACGGCGGCCGAGTCGGGGCGAAGGAGGCCGAGCGACTCTCGACGCTCATCCACGGGCGGCTCGACTCCAACACGACCGAGCACCTGTCGCTGCCGGCCACCGGATCGCTCGCGGTGAGCCTCCCCGAGGCCTGTCGCCTGCTCGACTCCCTCACCCGGACCCTCCAGGCGCGCGCGTCGCTCGCGCCCGGTGCCGCGGAGGCGACCCAGCGGATCACCGTCCTGCGGGCCGGGGCCGAGCGGGTCCGCGACCAGGTGCCCCTCGTGCCCGCCGGTCCCGATCGGGACGACGCCGCGGAGCGGTTGGCGCGGCTCGACCGCCGGGTCGGCGACCTCGTCGAGCGGGCCCGGCGTGGGGCCGACGTCGGCGGCCTCATCGGTCCGCTCGAGATCGACCTCGCGGTGCTCGAGCGAGACCTCATCGTCGCCGCCGCCGAACGAGCCAACGCTGCGCAGGACCGCGCCGACACGAGGCAGCAGGTCGAGGAGCTGGACGCGCGGGCCGAGGCGATCCGGTCCCTCGAGCGCCGCTGCATCGCCGCGGTGACACCGGCGCCGCACCTCGCCATCCCCAACGTCCGCGCCCTGGGCCCGGTGCCCGGTGAGGCCGCCGGGCTCGCCGGCTACCGCCAACGCCTCGACCGGGTCGCCCGCGCGCTCGACCTCGCCCACGAGACGTATGCCGCCGCGCTCGCCGAGCGCGACGAGATCATCGGCCTCGCCGGGGCGGTCGGGGCGATGCTCGAGGCGCGACTGGCGGCCCACCCGCCCGACGACGAGGTCCAGGACGACCTGGAGGCGATCCGGTCCCGGCTCGAGGCGGTGCTCGGCCGGACCCCGATGCCGACGACACGAGCCCGGGCCCTGGCGGCCGCCTTCCAGTCCTACGTCGACTCCGTGACCCGCCCGCCGTCCCGACCAGGAAGGGCCCAGCAGTGACCACGAGCCCCCCGCCCACGAGCACCCCGCCCACGAGCACCGGGCTCCGGTGCGCGCAGCCCGGCTGCGCGGGCACGATCGTCGACGGCTACTGCGACACCTGCGGCATGGCGCCCACGTCTCCCGCGGCCCCGGGCGGTCGGTCCCTCGCCGACCCAGGGCCACCCCCGGCCACCTCCCCGGCCACATCCCCGGCCACATCCCCGGACACATCCCTGGACACATCCCTGGACACCGCGCTGGCCACCGTTCCCGACGGCACCCCGTGCGCGCAGCCCGGCTGCACCGGCGCGATCGACGACGGGTACTGCAACGTCTGCGGCACCCCGGCACACCAGGCGGAGGTCGTCCAGGTCGTCGACTCGGCCGTGACCCGACCAGCCGGCATGGGCTCGGAGCTCTCCACCCGGTCCGCAGCCTCGAGCATGCTCGCCTCGGCAGCGCTCGGCTCGAAGCGCGCCCGACAGACCGGCTCGGCCGTCACCCGGCGCACCAGCGGGTCGCAGCGGCTCCGCAGCGCCCGCCTCGGCGGCGGCATCACCACGGTGCGGCCCGCCCCGACCATCGACGCGGAGAAGGCACTCCTCACCGACCCGGTCGTCCCCGAGGCGAAGCGCTTCTGCCCCAAGTGCGGCGAGCCGGTCGGCCGGGGGCGTGACGGCCAGCCCGGGCGCACCACCGGCTTCTGCGCCAACTGCCGCCACCCGTTCTCCTTCGACCCCAAGCTGCGGTCCGGTGACCTCGTCGCCGGCCAGTACGAGGTCGCCGGCTGCCTGGCCCACGGCGGCCTCGGGTGGATCTACCTCGCTCGGGACAAGAACGTCTCCGACCGATGGGTCGTCCTCAAGGGCCTGCTCAACTCGGCCGACCCCGACGCGCTCGCCGCGGCCATCGCCGAGCAGCGCTTCCTCGCCCAGGTGTCCCACCCGAACATCGTCGAGATCTACAACTTCGTCACCCACGACGACGCGGGCTACATCGTCATGGAGTACGTCGGCGGCACGTCGCTCAAGTCGATCCTCAAGCAGCGGATGCAGCGCGCGGGCTTCTACGATCCCCTGCCGGTCGACCAGGCCCTCGCCTACATCCTCGAGATCCTCCCGTCCTTCCAGTACCTCCACGACCTCGGCCTGGTCTACTGCGACTTCAAGCCGGACAACATCATCCAGGTCGGCGACGAGGTCAAGCTGATCGACCTCGGCGGCGTGCGGCGGGTCGACGACGAGGACTCGGCGATCTTCGGGACCGTCGGGTACCAGGCGCCGGAGGTGGCCGACCTGGGCACCTCGGTGGCCTCGGACATCTACACCATCGGGCGCACCCTCGTCGTGCTCACGATGGAGTTCCGCGGCTACCAGTCGACCTACCTCAACGTCCTGCCCCCACAGGACTCGAGCCCCGTCTTCCAGAAGTACGACTCCTTCTACCGGCTCGTCTCCAAGGCGTGCGCCCCCAACCGCGACGACCGGTTCGTGTCGGCTGACGAGCTGCGCTCACAGATGGTCGGCGTGCTCCGCGAGGTCGTCGCCATCGACCGGGGCTCGGGGGCAGCGACGACGACCGTCGGGTCGCTCCTCTTCGACGCCCCGACGCCCGGCGACGAGGCCGACGACTGGCGCAACCTGCCGGCCCTCCGACGCGACCCCCACGACGCGCAGACGAACTGGCTGCACACGATCAGCGGGAGCCCGGAGCAGCGCCTCGACATCCTCCGCGACGCGCCGGCGCGGACGGCGGAGGTCCTCCTCGACCTGGCCCGGACGGCCCTCAGCGTCGGTGAGCGCGACCTCGCCGAGGCGGCGGCCACCGAGCTGCTCACGAACGACCCGTGGGAGTGGCGCGCCGTGTGGATCCAGGGCCTGGCGGCACTCGAGCGGGGCGACGCCCCCTCCGCGCAGGCGGCCTTCAACGCCGTCTACGGGCAGGTCCCGGGCGAGCTCGCCCCCAAGCTGGCCCTCGCCCACGCCAGCGAGAAGGCCGGTGACGACGCCGTCGCCGAGAACCTCTACGTCGCCTGCGCCCGAACGGACTCCACCTACGTGCCGATGGCCGCGTTCGGGCTGGCCCGGATCCGCGCCGCCCGCGGTGACGTCGACGGCGCCGTGGCGGCCTACCGGCTCGTCCCCACCCAGTCGAGCGCCTACCGGACCGCCCGGGCCGGGCTCGCGGAGCTGCTCGCCCGGGCGAACCGGGGCCTGCCCGACCTCGCCGAGGCCCTGCGCACCTTGGCGGACACCTCGCTCACGGCCCGGCGGCGGGCCGAGGTGACGACCCACATCTACCGCGAGGCCCTCGCCTCGGTGCGCGAAGCCGGCGCGCAGCCGGATCTGCACCTGGGCACCCACCGTGCGACCGAGCCCGCCCTCAGGGTCGGGCTGGAGCAGGCCCTCCGAGAGCTCGCCAGCCGCACGCCTGACACCGCCGAGCGCGTCGCGCTCGTCGACGAAGCCAACACCGTCCGACCTTGGAGCCTCTGGTGACCGACGCCTCGCCGCCCCGCCTGCCGCAGGCGACCCAGTTCCCCCAGGCCACCGGGCCGGAGCCCACCTGCCCGTCATGTGGCACCCCCAATCCCCCCGACGCGAGCTTCTGCGAGGCCTGCGGAGCCGGCCTGGCACCCGGGCAGCAGGGAGCGGGAGCGAGCCCAGCGGCATACGGCGGCGTGGTCTCCCCAGCCACCCCGCAGACGGCACCGACGGGCGAGGAGTCCCCCCTCGACGTCGGTTGGACCGGGCCCGTCCCCTCCACCGCGACGGGGCCCGCCCAGCCCACCGGCGCCGAGGCGCAGCCCTGCCAGAGCTGCGGGGAGGGCCACTACGTCGACGGCTACTGCGACCACTGCGGGTCACCCCCGCCGGACCCGCGCAACCACTTCGCCGAGTCGCCGGCCCCGTGGGTCGGCGGGGTGTGCGACATCGGCCGACGGCACGCCCGCAACGAGGACGCGATGGCGCTGACCGCCACCGAGGCCCCCGGCAGCCGCGCGGTGCTCGTCGTCTGCGACGGCGTGTCGATGGCCACCGACTCCCACATCGCCTCCCTCGCGGCGGCCCGTGCCGCCCGCGCCGTCCTCGACCAGCCACTCCCGCGCGGAGCCGGGACCCGCGACGCGTGGGAGGCGGCCGCCGCCCGGGCCCTGACCACTGCGGTCGCCACGGCGAACGACGCCGTCCGCTCCGCGGTCGAGGGGGAGCAGGAGAACCCGCCGTCGTGCACCATCGCGGCCGCCGTCATCGAGGACGGCGCCGTCGTGACCGGCAACGTCGGCGACAGCCGCGTCTACTGGCTGCCCGACCGCCCGGAGCTCCCGCCGCGCCAGCTCGGCCGGGACGACTCCTACGCCCACGAGCAGATGCTGGCGGGCGTCCCGCGCGACGCCGCCGAGAACGGCCCGCACGCCCACTCGATCACCCGCTGGCTCGGCACCGACGCCCCGGACGACCTCACCCCGCACCTCACGACCCTCGCTGCCGACGACACCACCGCCGGGTGGCTGCTCGTCTGCTCCGACGGACTGTGGAACTACTGCTCCGCCGCCGCCGACATGCGGGTCCTCGTGCACAACATGGTCACCGAGGCCGGGCCCGACCCGACCCCGACGGCCGTGGCGCAGGCGCTCGTCGACTTCGCCAACGAGCAGGGCGGACGCGACAACATCACGGTTGCCCTCGCTCGACTGGGTGGGCAAGGATCTCAGGAGACGACCGGCGCGGAGGCCGCGCCACAGGAAGGTGACCCCATCCATGGCTGACTTCACCGCCGAGGTGTTCCAGAACGAGTTCCTCCCCGACGGCGGGACCGACGTCCACGCGATCGTGCGCATCACCTCGAGTGGCGCCTCGGCCGCGACGTCGATGGGCGTCGTCGACCCCGGCTCGGCCGCTGAGGTCATCCTCATCGACACCTCCGGCTCGATGGGCCGACGGGGCGTCATGGAGGCGGGCCACGCCGCCAAGGCCGCCCTCAACGAGATCGTCGACGGCACCCTCTTCGCCGTCGTCTCCGGCAACGGCACCGCGCAGATCGTCTACCCCTACGCCCACCAGGGGGCGCTCGCGGTCATGTCGTCGCACACCCGGGCGGAGGCGCGCCGGGCCGTCGAGGGCCTGCGGGCGCAGGGCGGCACGGCGATGGGCACCTGGCTCACGCTCGCGCGGCAGATCTTCGAGACCGTCCCCCACGTCCAGAAGCGCCACGCGATCCTCCTCACCGACGGCGTCAACGAGGGCGAGACGCCCGCGTCGCTGCAGGCCGCGGTCCAGTCGTGCGTCGGCGTCTTCCAGTGCGACGCGCGCGGCGTCGGGGACCAGTGGCGCGTCGAGGAGGTCCGCGCGATCGCCTCGGCCCTGCTCGGCACCGTCGGGCTCGTGCCTGAGCCTGAGGAGCTGGCCGCCGAGTTCCAGGCGATGATGCGCGCGTCCATGTCCCGGGGGGTGGCCAGCGCCGAGCTGCGCGTCTGGGTGCCGCAGGGCGCCGAGCTGCTCTTCGTGCGCCAGGTCTCGCCGACCCTCGAGGACCTCACCGGGCGCCGGTCCCAGGTCAACCCGCTGACCGGTGCCTACCCCACGGGCGCCTGGTCGGACGAGAGCCGGGACTACCACGTCGCCGTGCGGCTGCCCGCTCGCACCCTCGGGCAGGAGCAGCTCGCGGCGCGGGTCTCGCTCGGCCTCGGCGACCAGCCCGTCTGCCAGGGGCTGGTCAAGGCCAGGTGGAGCAACGACGACGCCCTGACGACCCGCATCGACCCGGCCGTCGCCGCCTACACGGGCCAGGCCGAGCTCGCCCAGGTCATCCAGGAGGGGCTCGCCGCCAAGGCCTCCGGCCACGACGAGGTGGCCACGGCCAAGCTCGGTCGCGCGGTCCAGCTCGCGGGCCAGACCGGCAACGACGAGATGACGACCCGTCTCAAGAAGGTCGTCGAGATCGACGACGCCGACACCGGCACCGTGCGGCTCAAGAAGAGCGTCTCCAAGCTCGACGAGATGTCGCTCGACACGGCCTCGACGAAGACGAGCCGGGTGCGCCGATGACGGTCACGTGCCCCAACGGCCACCCGTCGCAGGCCGACGACTACTGCGACGTGTGCGGGTCGCCGATCGAGGCGGGCGCCGGGTCGGGTGACGCGGCCTCCGTGAGCGGGTCGGCGAGCCCCACCGGTCCGTATGCCGCTGGGCCCGCTCCCACGGCGGCGCCCGGAGCCGCTCCGGCTGAGACGTCCTCCGTGGCGGGTGCCGAGTCGCTGGAGTGCCCGAACTGCCAGGCGCAGAACCCTGCCGGTGCGCTGTTCTGCGAGGCGTGCGGCTACGACTTCACGACCGGGGCGATGCCACGTTCGAGCGCGCAGAACGTGCCGGCCCCCACCCCGTCGAGTGTGCAGAACGCGCCGGCCCCCACCCCGTCGAGTGTGCAGAACGTGCCGGCCCCCGAGGGCTTCGACTGGCTCGCCGAGGTCTGGGTCGACCCGGACTGGTACCAGACGCAGGAGGTCGAGGACCCCTGTCCCTCGCCGGGTCTGCCGCTGATCGTGCCGCTCCGCTCGCGCAGTGTCCTGCTCGGACGCGTGAGCCAGAGCCGCAACACCCATCCCGAGATCGACCTCTCCTCCGACCCCGGGGTCAGTCGGCGGCACGCCCAGCTCAGCACCGACGGCACCCGGTGGTTCGTCGAGGACCTCGGCAGCTCCAACGGGACGTTCGTCGGGCCGGCGTCCGGACCGCTGCCCGACGACCCGATCAGCGTCGGCCCGCGGACCGAGCTGGATGACGACGACCGACTCTACGTCGGAGCCTGGAGCCGCGTCGTCGTGCGCCGGGCCACCCCGGAAGAGGTCGAGGCCCACGGTTGACCGAGCCGGACTCATCTTGCAGGCAACTTGAACTTTTCGTGAACCAGCGCGCCACGTGGCCTCGGCTCGATCTAAGGTGTGCCCTGTGACGGATCGGCTCCCCCTCCCGGCCTCCGTCGACACGCCGCAGACCATCGTCGTGACGGGCGTCATGGCCGCTGGCAAGTCGACTGTCTCCCAGCTGCTCGCCGAGCGCTTCACCAGGGCCGTGCACCTGCGCGGTGACGAGTTCCGGCGCGTCGTCGTGCGCGGACGCGTCGACCTCAGCCCCCACGGCGACCTCGAGGCCGAGCGACAGCTCGCCCTGCGCCACCGGCTCGCCGCGCACACGGCGAACATCTACGTCGACGCAGGGTTCACCGTGGTGGTCCAGGACCTCTTCGTGGGGACGACCCTCGAGCCGTTCCTGGCCCAGCTCACCGAGCCGGTGAGCCTCGTCATGCTCGCGCCGGACGTCTCGACGGTGATGCGGCGCGAGTCCGAACGGACCAAGACGGGCTACGGGGACCTGTGGTCGATCCGCGACTTCGACCTCAAGGTGCGGACCGAGACGCCGAAGATCGGCCTCTGGCTCGACAGCTCGCAGCAGACGCCGGACGAGACCGTGGACGAGATCCTCCACCGGTTGGCGGAGGCAAGGATCCGCTGACATGAGCCCACAGCTCACCATCGGCCAGGTCGCGGAGCGCACCGGCGTCGCGACGTCCGCGCTGCGCTACTGGGAGGCCCTCGGGCTCATCTCCTCCGGCCGCACGACCGGCAACCAGCGACGCTACGACCGGCCCACGATCCGGCGCGTGTCCTTCATCCGGGCAGCCCAACGAGTCGGTCTGTCACTCGAGGAGATCCGGGACGCCCTGGCCACCCTGCCCGGCTCGCGCACCCCGACGTCCCACGACTGGGCCAGACTGTCCTCGGCCTGGCGGGCGAGACTCGACGAACAGATCCGGCGCATCGAACTGCTCCGCGACCGCCTCGACGGCTGCATCGGCTGCGGCTGCCTCAGCCTGGAGACGTGCGCGCTCAACAACCCGGGTGACGAGATGGCTTCGGTCGGGCCCGGACCGCACCGCCTCGACCCCTGACCTGCCTGCCCTGCCTGCCCTGCCTGCCCTGCCTGCCCTGCCTGCCCTGCCTGACCTGCCTGACCTGCCTGACCTGCCCGCATCTTCCCCGCACCTGCCTACCGCGCATCGAAAGAGCAGTTTGTCCCCTCGCCCGTCACGAGCGCTCAGCGTCGCGCACCAGCCGGGGGGACGAACTGCTCTTTCGACGGGGGCCGGGGTGGGTCAGGTGGACCGGTCGAGGCGCCCGCGGTCCCGTCGAAGGAGCACCCAGAGGACGACGAGCGGCAGGACCAGCCCACCGATGCCGAGCACCACGAACCGGCCGAACCCGTCGAGGTGCTCGACGAGCCAGGGGAAGTTCTGGCCGAAGAACCCGGTCACGAAGGTGAGCGGCAGGAACACGGTGGCGAGGACGGTGAGCCGTTCGATCGTCTGACCCTGCCGGATCCCGAGCCGCGTCTGCTCCACGGAGATGACGGCCATGTTCGCCTCGAGGATCGTCGCGAGCAGGTCGCGCTGGGCGGCCACCTCGTCGCTGATGAGCCGCAGGTAGTCGTGGACGTCGTGGAGGTAGGGCGCGAGCGGACCCTCCCGGTACGTGCGCTCGATCGTCGTGAGCACGGTGAGCAGCGGGTGGACGGCGCGGTAGAAGTTGGTCACCTCGCGCCGCAGGAAGTAGATCCGCTCCGTGGGTGCGGCCTCCCCGGCGAAGACGGTGCTCTCGACCTGCTCGATGTCGCGTTCCAGCTCGGCGACGACCGGACCGTAGCTCTTGATCACCTGGTCGAGAATCGCCCAGAGCACCGCCGGGCTGCCCTCGGCGAGCAGGTCCGGCCGCGCCTCCAGGTTGGTGCGCGCCGTGTGCAGCTCGCTCGCCACGCCTTGTCGCACGGTGATCACGAACGTGGGCGCGATGAACACGCTGATCTCGCCGAAGTCGACCTCTTCGCGCTCGTCGTCGTATCGGGCAGTGCGCAGGATGACGAGCTCGACGCCGTGGTCGTACTGCTCCATCTTGGGCCGCAGGTGGAACGTCTGGACGTCCTCGACCGCGAGCTCGTGCAGACCGAAGCTGTCGCGGATGCGCTCCAGCTCGTCAGGCGCCGGTTCGAAGGTGCCCAGCCAGGCGAAGCCCTCGCTGCCGTCCTGGTGCAGCGCGGCCGCCGTGTCGAGCGTGAGCGCGGCCTCCTGCTGGCGTCGCCCGTCGCGGTACAGGGCACAGTCGATGATCATGGCGCCTCCCGGTCTCGGTGACACCAGTGTGGCCGCCTCCACCCCATCGAAAGAGCAGTTTGTCCCTCCCCTCGTCACGAGCTCGGCGTGGGGCGCGTCAGCCAGGGGGACAAACTGCTCTTTCGATCAGGGTGAAGGGTGTTCAGCCGGCGAGGGCGCTGTGCAGGGCGCGCCAGTCGATGCCGCGGGGCGCCCGCGCGACGAAGGTCTGGAGCAGCCCCAACCGGGCCGCGCGCAGGGCCGGGTCCTCGGCCATGACGAGCACCTCGTCGAAGAACCGCTCCAGCGCCGGCACCGCCCGCACGGCCACGCCGGCCCACTCGGGCAGGGCCGCTCCGGACAGGTCGGGGATCGTCTCGAGGGCGACGCTGAGCTCGCGCTCCGCCTCCTCGCGCAGCACCTGCGGGTCGTATGCCGCTGGGCTGCCTTCCGGGACGATGCGGGTGATGCGCTGGGTGGCCTCCACGAGCTTGGCGAAGCCTTCGCGCCCACGCACCGTCTCGATGTCACGGAGCGCGACCTCCGCCTTGCCCGGCGTCCCCGCGAGGGGCTGGACGGCGCCGGCGAGCGTCGACGGCACGCCCTCCTCGCGCAGCTGCTGGCCGAAGCGGCCGGTGACGAACTCGACGGCGTCGGCGATCGCCTCGGCACTGACGTCGAGTCCCTGTTGGCGCAGCTGGTCCGCCGCGGCGTGCAGTCCCTGCTCGATGGTCAGGCCGGCGAGGGTCGGCTGGGAGCGGAGGATGCCGATGACGCCGAGGGCGGCCCGCCGCAGCGCGAACGGGTCGGACGACCCGGTCGGCTTGGCTCCGAGCGCGAACATCGCCATGAGCAGGTCGAACCGGTCGGCCAGCGCGAGGACCGCCCCGGCCCGCGACGCCGGCAGCGGGCCACCGGCGGTCCGCGGCTGCTCCATCTCGTAGAGCGCCGCCGCCACCTCGGGCGTCTCCCCCGCCTTGAGGGCGTACTCCCGCGCCATGAACCCGGCGAGGCTCGACAGCTCGACGACCATCTGCGAGGCGAGGTCGAACTTCGCGAGCTGCCCGGCCCGGGCCAGCGTCGCCCCCTCGGAGGCGTCGAGCCCGACGAGCTCGGCGAGCGCCGCGGCGACGTCGCGGATCCGGTCGGCGCGGTCGGCCACCGAGCCGATGCGCTCCTCGAAGGTCAGCTTGGCGATGCCGGCCCGCAGCTCCTCGAGCGGCACCTTGAGGTCGGCAGCGTAGAAGAACGCCGCGTCCTCGTAGCGGGCCCGGAGCACGTTCTCGTTGCCCTTGCGCACGAGGTCGTCGTCGCACTCGCCATTCGCCATCGTGACGAAGTAGGGCAGCAGGGCTCCGTCCCCCGACCGGACGGGCAGGTAGCGCTGGTGCTTGCGCATCACCGTGGTGAGGATCTGCTCGGGCAGCTCGAGGTAGCGCTCCTCGAAGGACCCCAGGATCCCGTGCGGGGCCTCGACGAGGTGGGTGATCTCGTCGACGAGCGCCGCCTCGCCCTCGACGTCGACAGCGCCGCCGACCGACGCGGCCAGCGACTTCGCTTGGGAGACAACACTCTCGCGCCGCGCCACGGGGTCGACGATGAAGTCGCGCTCCGCCAGCTTGGGCAGGAGCACGTCGGCGTTCTCGACCTCGATGAGCGGCCCGGCCTCGGTCCGCTCGCCGTAGGTCGTGCGCCCGGACCGCAGCCCCGACACCGTCACGGGAACCACGGTGTCGCCCCACAGCGCGACGATCCACCGGATCGGCCGGCTGTAGGCGAGCTCAGGGTCGCTCCAGCGCATGTTCTTGTCGGCGCGCAGCCCGGCGACGACGTCGGCGATGATCGACCCGAGGACCTCGAGGACGCCGCGGCCGGTCTCCGCAACGCGGACCGCCACGTGCTCGACGCCGTCGAACTCGGCCCGCACGAGGTCGGACACGTCGACCTTCTGGCCGCGTGCGAAACCCTCGGCGGCCTTCGTCGCGGCGCCGTCGGGCCCGAACGCGGCGGCCACCTTCGGGCCCTTGCGGAGCGTCTCGGCGTCCGGCTCGTGCACGCCGACGGCGTCCACCAGGGCGATGATCCGCCGCGGCGTCCCCTGGACGACGACCGAGCCGTGCGGCAGCCGGGTCGCGCCGAGCTTCTGCGTCAGGGCCGTCCGGACCTGCTCGATCGCCTCGGGGACGACGTGCGGGGGCAGCTCCTCGACGCCGATCTCGAGAGCCAGCCGACGCGTCACGTCAGGGGCGAGCGAGGCGAGCTCAGCGGCATACGCCTCAGGGGTGACCTCGACCCCCTGGGACGGCGGCATGAGCGCGCGCCCCTCCATCGGCGGCAGGTCCGCGCCGAGCAGCGGGAAGCCGAGCTCCTCGCGCCGCTCGACCCAGAGGCGGGACACCTCGCGTGCGAGGCGGCGCATCGTGCCGAACGCCTTGGCGCGCTCGGTCGTCGAGATGGCGCCACGTGCGTCGAGGACGTTGAACGCGTGGGAGGACTTGAGCACGTAGGTGTGCGCGGGCACCGGCAGGCGGACGTCGATGAGCCGCTGCGCCTCAGCCGTGAACCGCTCGAAGAGGTCGCGGTTGGTCTGGATGTCGGCGTCGTCGAGGTAGTAGCGCGACATCTCGTACTCGCTCTGCCCGAACGCCTCGCCGTAGGTGATCCCCGGCGCGTAGACCATGTCCTTGAAGTGGGCGACGCCCTGCAGCGCCATCATGATCCGCTCGACGCCGTAGGTCAGCTCGACGGCGACGGGGTCGAGGTTCTGCCCGCCGACCTGCTGGAAGTAGGTGAACTGGGTGATCTCCATGCCGTCGAGCCAGACCTCCCAGCCCAGGCCCCACGCGCCGATGGCCGGCTGCGCCCAGTTGTCCTCGACGAAGCGGATGTCGTGCGCCCGGATGTCGATGCCGAGCGCCTCGAGCGACTCGAGGTAGAGCTCCTGCGGGTTGCCCGGGTCCGGCTTGAGGATGACCTGGAACTGGGTGTGCTGCTGGAGGCGGTTCGGGTTCTCGCCGTAGCGGGAGTCGTCCGGCCGCACGCTCGGCTCGACGTAGGCCACCCGCCACGGCTCCGGGCCGAGCACCCGCAGGATCGTGGCGGGGTTCATCGTCCCGGCGCCGACCTCGGTGTTGAACGGCTGGACGACCATGCAACCTCGGTCGGTCCAGAACTTCTGCAGGGTGAGCAGGGCGTCTTGGACGGTGAGCGTGGTGGTGTCAGGCACCCGCCAAGGTTACCGGCGTGCTCGGGTCGCCCTCACCACCGCTGCCGTATGCCGCTGAGCCGGCTCCCGCACGCGCCTGACCTCCCAGCCCTCCCGCCCTCTCCCGCCGCAACACACCCGCTCACCGACTGCAGGTGCCGCCTGGAGACGGGGCCAGCAGTCGGTGAGCGGGTGTGTTGCGGGGTCGGGCCGGGCGGGGTCGGGCCGGGCGGGGGCGGGAGGTGCGGGGGCGGGAGGTGCGTCAGCCGACCGGGGGGCCGGCGACCTCAGCCACGTCGTCGACGTCAGCCGCGGCACCCGCGAACTGAGCGGCATACAGCCTGGCGTAGGACCCGTCGGCGGCGAGCAGCTCGGCGTGGGATCCCTGCTCCACGATGCGACCGTGCTCCATGACGAGGATGAGGTCGGCGTCCCGGATCGTCGAGAGCCGGTGGGCGATGACGAAGCTCGTCCGGTCGGACCGCAGCGCCCGCATGGCCTGCTGGACGAGCAGCTCGGTCCGCGTGTCCACCGAGCTCGTCGCCTCGTCGAGGATGAGCAGCGCCGGGTCGGAGAGGAAGGCCCGCGCGATGGTGACCAGCTGCTTCTCGCCGGCCGAGATGTTCGAGGCCTCGTCGTCGAGGACGGTGTCGTAGCCGTCGGGCAGCGAGTGGACGAACCGGTCGACGTAGGTCGCGCGCGCCGCCTCGAGGACCTCCTCGTCGGAGGCGCCCGGCCGGCCGTACGCGATGTTCTCGCGGATCGTCCCGGCGAAGAGCCACGTGTCCTGCAGCACCATGCCGATCCGCGAGCGCAGCCCGTGCCGGGTCAGGTCGCGGATGTCGACGCCGTCCAGGGTGATCCGACCGCCATCGAGCTCGTAGAACCGCATGATGAGGTTGACCAGCGTCGTCTTGCCCGCGCCGGTGGGCCCGACGATGGCGACGGTCTGTCCCGGCCGGACGACGAGGTCGAGGTCCTCGATGAGCGGCTGGTCCGGCGTGTACGCGAAGGACACGCCCTCGAAGGCGACCTCGCCGCGCGGGTCGTCGATGACGTCCGGGACGGCGACCTCGGCCTCCTGCTCGTCGGCGTCGAGGACCTCGAAGACCCGCTCGGCGGAGGCGACCCCGGACTGGAGCAGGTTCGCCATGGAGGCCACCTGGGTCAGCGGCTGGGTGAACTGGCGCGAGTACTGGATGAAGGCCTGGACGTCACCGAGCGACATCGAGCCGGAGGCCACCTTGAGCCCCCCGACGACGGCGACGACGACGTAGTTGAGGTTCCCGATGAACATCATGACGGGCATGATGATGCCGCTGACGAACTGGGCCCCGAACGCGGCGCCGAACAGCTCGTCGTTCTTCGTGCGGAAGTGCGCCTCGGTCTCCTGCTGCCGCCCGTAGACCTTGACGAGGCCGTGACCGGTGTAGGTCTCCTCGATGATGCCGTTCAGCTCGCCGGTGTTGCGCCACTGCTGGACGAAGAGCTTCTGCGACCGCTTCGCGATGAGGCCGGTGACGACGATGGAGATGGGGATCGTCACGAGGGCGATGAGGGCGAGGACCCAAGAGATCCAGAACATCATCACGAGAACCGCGACGACGGTCAGGAGCGAGTTGAGCAGCTGCGACAGCGTCTGCTGCAGCGACATGCTGACGTTGTCGATGTCGTTGGTGACCCGGGAGAGGATCTCGCCGCGCGGCTGCTTGTCGAAGTAGGGCAGCGGCAGCCGGTTGAGCTTGGCCTCGACGTCCTGCCGCAGCCGGTACATCGTGCGGGCGAGCACGCCCTGGAGGATCCAGCCCTGGACCCACAGGAGCAGCGACGAGGCGACGTAGAGCCCCGTCACGAGGAGCAGCACGTCGGCGACGGCACCGAAGTCGATGCCCTGGCCGATGACGACACCGGCCCGCTGGAGCATGTCGGCGAGGTTCTCCTCGCCGCGGGCGCGCAGGCCCGCGACGACCTGCTCGGTCGTCGCCCCCGCGGGGACGTTCTGGCCGAGCTGGCGACCGAGCAGCCCACCGAAGATGAGGTCGGTGGCGCGGCCGAGGATCTTCGGCCCGATCGCGCTGAGGAACACGCTGACGACGACGAGCGTCACGACGCCGACGACCTTGCCGCGCTCGGGTCGGAGCAGGCCGAGGAGGCGCTTCGCGGAGGGCCCGAAGTTGAGCGACTTCTCCCCCGGCTGCCCCATCATCATGTGTGGTGGCCCGCCCCGGCGGGCCGGGCCGCGCCGCGCCTCGGCGGCCTTCTCCTCGGCGGTCTTGACTCCCTCGGACATCAGGCCACCTCCTCCGCTGCACGCTGGGACAGGGCGATCTCCTGGTAGGTCTCACAGGTCTGGAGCAGCTCGTCGTGGGTGCCCTGACCGACGATCCGTCCGTCGTCGAGGACGACGATGTGGTCGGCGTCGATGATCGTCGACACGCGCTGGGCCACGATGACGACCGTCGCGTCGCGGGTCACCGGTCGGAGCGCAGCCCGGAGTCGTGCGTCGGTCGACAGGTCGAGGGCGGAGAACGAGTCGTCGAAGAGGTAGATGTCGGGCCGTTTGACGACGGCCCGCGCGATGGCGAGCCGCTGCCGCTGGCCGCCCGAGACGTTGGTCCCTCCCTGGACGATCGCGGTGTCGAGCCCGCCGAGCTGCGTGACGAAGTCCGCGGCCTGGCTGATGCGCAGCGCCTCCCAGAGCTCGTCGTCGGTCGCGTCCGGGTTGCCGTAGCGCAGGTTGCTCGCCACGGTGCCGGTGAACAGGTAGGGCTTCTGCGGCACGAGCCCGATGCGGGCCCAGAGCGCGTCGAGCTCGAGGTCACGGACGTCGACGTCGCCGACCTTGACGCGGCCGGAGCGGACGTCGAAGAGCCGCGGGACGAGTCCGAGCAGGGTCGTCTTGCCCGCGCCGGTCGACCCGATGATCGCGGTCGTGCGGCCTGACGACGCCTCGAAGGTGATGCCGTTGAGGACGGCGTGCTCGGCGCCGGGGTAGTGGAACTCGACGTCGACGAACTCGACGCCGGCTCGCGGCACCCGGATCGGGATCGGCTGCACCGACTGGACGATGGACGAGGCCGTGTCGAGGACCTCGGCGATGCGCCCGGCCGAGACCGACGCGCGGGGGATCATCGTCGCCATGAAGGTCGCCATCATGACGGCCATGAGGATCTGGACGAGGTAGGCGAGGAAGGCCGTGAGCGAGCCCACCTCCATCGCACCGCTGTCGACGCGGTAGGCGCCGAACCACAGCACCGCCACGGTCGACATGCTGAAGATGAACATCACGACGGGGAAGACGAGCGCCATGAGCCGGCCGACGCGCAGCCCGGCCTCGGTGAGGTCGGCGTTGGCCCGGCCGAACCGCGCCTCCTCGTGGCCCTCGCGCACGAAGGCCCGCACGACCCGGATGCCGGTGATCTGCTCGCGGAGGACCCGGTTGACGCCGTCGAGCGAGGTCTGCATCCGGGTGAACCAGGGCATCATCCGCCAGATGACCGTGGCGACGACGAGGCCGAGCAGCGGCACGGCGACGGCGACGAGCCAGGAGAGCCCGACGTCCTCGCGGAGCGCCATGATGATCCCGCCGAACATCATGATCGGGGTCGACACGAGGATGGCGAACCCCATGAAGAGGACGGTCTGCACCTGGGTGACGTCGTTGGTGTTGCGCGAGATGAGGGTCGGGGCGCCGAAGCGGGAGACCTCCTGCGCCGAGTAGTCGATGACGGTGTCGAACACCTTCGCCCGCAGGTCCCGCCCGATGCCCATGGCGACGCGCGCGGCGAGGAAGGTGGCGGCGACCGCGGTGGCGATCTGCACGACGCTCACGCCGAGCATGAGGGCCCCGTGGCTCATGATGAAGTCGGTGTCCCCCTTGGCGACCCCGTCGTCGATGATCTCGCCGTTGAGGCTGGGCAGGTAGAGCGAGGCGATGGTGCTGGCCAGCTGGAGGAGCACGATGAGCGTGATCTCTCCCCGGTAGGCCAGCAGGTGGCTCCGAAGCAGTCGGAGGAGCATCGGGTGCCTTTCGGTTCGGGGGCGCCGTGGCGTCGGCTCGACATCTGCGGCGGTGGACGGGTGAGGGTCAGTCGCGGATCGGGCCGGGGCGGGCGCAGACGCCGTAGAGGACGGTGTCCACGACCTCCTCGGGGGTGAGCAGCTCGCCGTGGGCGATGCCGGGGTGGCTGCCCGAGAAGCTGAGCAGCCGGATGCGGTGGAGCAGCTGGTGTGGCGTCACCGTGATCGCGTCGGGGTCGACGAGGTCGAGCACCGCCTCGAAGAGGTCGACGTGCAGGGCCGCGCAGTCAGCGCTGGGCTCGGAGGGCACGTGCCGGCCTGTCTCGAGGCAGGCGGCGTGCTGGTGGAGGGGCGGCGGCTGGCTCAGGCCGAGGGCGCCCATCAGGTCGAGGACGTCGCGGATCCGCCGCTGGAGCGAGGCCGCGAAGGCGACGAGCCGGTCCCGCATCGGCTGCGACCGGTCGATGGCGACGAAGTCGCGACGTGCCGACGCTGGGCAGAAGGCGGCCTCGACGGCCGCGGTCTGGAGCGCGTCCTTGCTCGGGAAGACCCGGAAGATCGTCCCCTCGGCAACCCCCGCCGCACCGGCGATCTCGCTCGTTGTCGGGACCCGTCCGTGCCGCCTTGCGAGGTCGAGGAAGACGTCGATGAGGGCTTCGCGCCGCTCGGTGGGCGGCAGGGGCGCGGCGCGCGCCGCGGTGGTGGCCATGGGTCGAGTATGAGTGAGTGCTCACTCACTCACAAATCCTTTACCGACGCCGGATGCCGCTGGGCTCGCTCCCGCACGATCGAAAGAGCACTTCGTCCCCGTCGAACCTGCGTTGCTGACGATCGAAAGAGCACTTCGTCCCCATCCACACCGCGAGGGCAACCCCAAAACGAAAGCGGACAAACTGCTCTTTCGATCGTGATTGGCGGTGGGTCAGGTGAGCAGGCCGTCGGCGACAAGGTCGCGGATCTGCGGGACCAGCTCGGCCCGGACCGCCGCGGGGTCGAGCCCGAGGACCGTCGCGATCGCGTCGAGGGCGGTGGCCGCCGCCAGCTCCCCGTCGGCCACGCCGAGATAGGCCGCCAGGAGGGTCCCCGCCCGGACAGCGCGGCGCAGGCCCCCACCCTGGCGGACGATGATGACGGACGGGTCGTCCGCGCCGGGGCGACCGTGCCGTTCCTCGGTCACGTCCGCGGCGCACGCCCATGCCACAGCGAGGACGTCCTCGTCAGTGTGCTCGGCCAGCCAGGTGCGGGCCCGGAGCCCCGCCTCGATGACGGGACCCATCTGCGCCGCCACCGGACCAGGTGCCTCGTCGAGGGAGCGCCACGGCCGGCGCTCGGTCAGCGGCCGCTGGAGGGTGACGACGCCGAAGCCGATCGCCTCGACGTCGCGGGAGGCGAAGTCGCGCAGCCAGGCCGCGCCGAGCCGCTCGTGCGCGCTCGAGCCGGGGACGACACCGCCGTCGCGGCTCCACAGCTCCGCGTACTCGGCCGGGTCCTGGACCTCCCGTTGGACGACCCACGCGTCGAGATCGATCCCGGCGAGCCAGTCGCCCCAGACGTCGCGCCAGGTGCGACCGTGGGGCACCTCCCAGTTGCCGAGGAGCTGGGCGACCCCACCCGGCTCGAGGGCGTCGCGGACGGTCCGTACGAGGGTGCGGACGATGGCGTCGCCCGAGCGCCCGCCGTCCCGGTACTCGTAGACGGGCACGTCGTCGGCGCGCGGGGTGATGACGAACGGCGGGTTGGACACGATCAGCGAGAACCGCTCTCCCGCAACAGGGTCCAGCAGGTCTCCGCGACGCAGGTCGACGTCGAGCCCGGCCAACGCGGCGTTGAAGCGGGCGAAGGCGAGCGCCCGCTCCGAGATGTCCGTGGCGACGATCGACCCGGTGTGGCCGGCCAGGTGCAGCGCCTGCACTCCGCAGCCGGTGCCGAGGTCGAGGGCCCGGTCCACGCGATGTCGGATGGTCCAGGTGGCGAGCGTCGTCGAGGCGCCGCCGATGCCGAGGACGTGGTCCGGGCGGAGCGGTGCGCGCGTCGCCAGCTCGGACAGGTCGGAGGCGACCCACCAGTCGTGGGCGTCCTCGGCGTAGGGCCGCAGGTCGCACGTCGCCACGACCTCGTCCCCCTTGAGACGGGCCAGCCGCAGGGCAGCGACCCCCTCGACCCGGAGCGTCGGCAGGGCGGCCTCGAGATCCGCTCGGGCCACGGGCTGCCCCAGGGTGAAGAAGCGGACCAGGGCGGCAACCGGGTCGAGCGGAGCAGCGGTCGCGAGCAGGGCCGGCAGGCGCTGCTCCCGGCGGAGCGCGGCCGCCGCGACGGGTCCGAGCCGCTCGGCGACCCCGTCCACGGTGAAGCCCGCCGAGGCCAGGTCCGCCCGCAACCGGGCCACGAGGGCTGGGTCGACGACCGGCGGTGCCGGCGACGGGGAGCCTGACTGCTCGACCACCGAGGAGGGCTGGTTCAGCGAGGTGCCGGTCAGTGCCGGGCGTTCGACGTGGGCGGCATCGGCGCCTCACCCTGGTCCGGGGCGGCGAGGGCCGACTCGAGGTCGGGGTGGATGTCGAAGACCTTGTCGAGGCCGGTGATGGCGAAGACGCGGAGCACCCGCTCGGAGGTGCCGACGAGCTTGAGCGACCCCCCGCGCGTCCGGGCGAACTTCAGCCGTCCGACCAGGACCCCCAGCCCGGTCGAGTCGAGGAAGGTGACCTCGCTCAGGTCGACGATGAGATCAGCGCGTCCGGCGTGGATCTGCTCGTCGAGCTTCTCCCTCACGAACGGTGCCGTGTAGACATCGATCTCGCCGCCGAGGTGCACCACGGTGCGGTCACCGTGGTCGGCCCGGGTGATCGACAGATCCACCTGTGGCCCCTTCCCATTTGTCCGTTCGTTGCCCCGGCAACGAACCCGTTTCTCCCTGACCGCGGGAGTACCATGCCCCGGGTCGCCCGTAACGGTACCCCGGCGACGTACGGTTGCTCCACATGAACGGGTCTGACGCGCTGTTCAACGCACCCCCGGCTCCGTCGGACGACGGCGACCGGGACCAGCGCGCCTTCGACCCGGAGGCCCTCCTGCACCGCTTGGTCGGCGAGCACCCGGAGCGGCTGCTCCACGTCCACGAGGTTCCGGCTCGGCCGGCGCGCCACGCCGAGTGGCCGGGCTGGGTGGACCCGACCCTCCTCGGTGCCCTCCTCGGGTCCGGGATCGACCGGCCGTGGCGCCACCAGGTCGAGGTCGCGGAGGCCGCCCACCGCGGCGACCACGTCGTCGTCTCGACGGGCACGGCCTCCGGCAAGAGCCTCGGCTACCTTCTGCCCCTCCTCACCGACGTCGTGACCGGCGCTCGGGCGCCCAGTGGTCGCGGGTCCACGGCGCTCTATCTCGCCCCCACCAAGGCGCTCGCCGCGGACCAGCTCGACCGGATCACCCGGCTCGCCCTTCCCCCGGTGCGGGCCGCCACGTACGACGGCGACACCCCGACCGACGAGCGGCGCTGGATCCGCGACCACGCGAACGTCGTGCTCACCAACCCGGACCTCGTCCACCACTCGCTGTTGCCGCGGCACGACCGGTGGGCCCCTTTCCTCCGGGCCCTCCGCTACGTCGTCGTCGACGAGTGTCACGTCTACAAGGGCGTCTTCGGCGCCCACCTCGCGGCGGTCCTCCGGCGGCTGCGGCGAGTGGCCGCGCGCTACCACGCCTCCCCGACGTTCGTCTTCGCCTCCGCCACCGTGGCCGACCCCTCCGTCCACGCCTCCCGACTTCTCGGTATGCCGCTGAGCTCGGTCACCGAGGACGGCTCCCCTCGGGCGCCGATGACCTTCGCCCTCTGGGAGCCCCCGGTCCGCACCGACGACCAGGGCCGCCCGAAGCGGGTGAGCACGCTGACGGAGACCGGCGACCTCCTGGCGCAGTGCGTCGAGGAGGACGTGCAGACCGCCGTCTTCGCCCGGTCCCGCGCCGGCGTGGAGGTCGTGGCCAACGTCGCCCGCGACCGAGTGAGCACGACCCGGGAAGCGCGCATAGCGGCATACCGCGGCGGCTACCTGCCGGAGGAGCGGAGGGAGCTCGAACGCGCCCTCCGGTCGCGCCGGCTCGTCGGCATCGCCGCGACGAACGCGTTGGAGCTCGGCGTCGACGTCAGCGGTCTCGACGCCGTCGTGCTCGCCGGCTGGCCCGGCACCCTCGCCTCGCTCTGGCAGCAGGCGGGCCGCGCCGGCCGCACCGGGCACCGCTCGCTCGCGATCCTCGTCGCGGCCGACGACCCGCTCGACACCTTCGTCGTCCACCACCCCGAGAGCATCTTCGGCCGCGCCGTCGAGGCGACAGTCGTCGACCCCGACAACCCCTACGTGCTCGGGCCGCATCTCGCCGCCGCCGCCGCGGAGCTGCCCCTGACGGAGGGGGACCTCGAGCTCTTCGGGCCGCAGACCCGGCCCCTGCTCGACGCCCTCGTCGCCAAGGGGATCCTCAAGAAGCGGCCGCGCGGCTGGTTCTGGACGCGGGAGGACCGCCCTGCCGACCACGTGTCGCTCCGCGGCGCCGGTGAGCCGGTCCGGATCGTCGAGACACGGACCGGGCGCGTCGTCGCCACCGTCGACGAGGCCTCGGCCCACGCCCAGGTGCACACCGGGGCCGTGCACCTGCACCAGGGCCAGACGTGGGTCGTCACCGAGCTCGACCTCGACGACGGGGCGGCCTTCGCCGTTCGGGGCGACCCCGGGTGGACGACGCACGCCCAGTCGGTGAGCGAGTTCACCATCGTCCGCGAGCTCGAGGCGGTCGAGTGGGGGCCGCTCCGGTGCTCGTTCGGCCAGGTCACCGTCACGCACCAGGTCGTCTCGTTCCTCCGGCGGCTGCCGGGTGGCGAGGTGCTCGGGGAGCATCCGCTCGACCTGCCGCCGCGGTCCCTCGCGACGAAGGCGATGTGGTGGACCCTGCTCGACCTGACCCTGAGCCGGGCCGGCTCGCGCCGTTGAGACGGGCCCGCCAGTGCGTCTGAGTGGCGCCCAGCGGAGCCTCCCGGAACGGCGCAGGCCGATCCGGTCCCCCAGTACCCCTCCCCAATGTCCCCATTCGGGGTTATCGTTCCCGCCAGCGGCGTGGAGCCCTCATGCGCCGCCTGGTAGGGCAACTCACACAGGAGAAAAATGAAGCGAAGGTTGCTGGGCGCGGTCACCGCCGTGCCAGTTGCGCTCGCCATGGCCGGGACAGGCGCCGCCGATGCAGCGGTCACGCAGTCCGTGCCACCGAGCACCAGCGGGACGTACATCGTGCAGATGGCGGACCTCCCGGTCGTCGCGTACGACGGGAAGATCAAGGGCCTCGCGGCCACCAGCCCGACCCCGGGCACGAAGGTCGACCCGCAGTCCGATGCGGTCACCAGGTATGTCGCCCACCTCGAGTCGAAGCACAACTCGGCTCTCACCCGGGTGGGGGCAACCAGCACCAAGATCTACGACTACGCGTTCTCGTTCAACGGCTTCGCGGCCAAGCTGACGGCAGCCCAGGCGCAGCGGCTCACCAAGGCGCCCGGGGTCGTCGCGGTCAACCCGGAGCAGACCTACACGGTCGACACGTCGACGACGCCCGACTTCCTCGGCCTGACCGCCAAGGGCGGCCTGTGGGACCAGCTCGGTGGCACCGGAAGCGCCGGGGAGGACATCCTCATCGGCACGATCGACTCTGGAATCTGGCCGGAGCACCTCAGTTTCTCGGACCGCGCCACTGCAGGCGTGCCCTCCGCCTCGGGCCCGGTCGTCTACGCACCCTTCGACGGCCCGGCCGACGCCTGCAAGGCTGGGGAGAACTGGACCGCCAAGACCTGCAACAACAAACTCGTCATCGCCCGCCACTTCAACGAGAGCTGGGGTGGCGACAAGGGGATCCGCAAGGACCGGCCCTGGGAGTTCACCTCCCCCCGTGACTACAACGGTCACGGCACCCACACCGCCAGCACCTCCGGCGGCAACCACGATGTGCCTGTTCCCGGCATCGCCAGCGCCTTGGCTCCCAACGGCATGAGCGGCATCGCCCCGCGCGCCCGCGTGGCCGCCTACAAGGCCCTCTGGTCGACCGAGACCGGCGACACGGCGAGCGGTCGCGGGGGTGACCTCGTCGCGGCGATCGACCAGGCCGTGGCGGACGGCGTCGACGTCATCAACTACTCGATCAGCGGCTCCCAGACGAACTTCGCCGACGGCGCCGAGATCGCGTTCCTCTTCGCGGCCCGGGCCGGTGTCTTCGTCGCGGCGTCCGCCGGCAACAGCGGCCCGACCGCCTCGACCGTCGCCCACCCGTCCCCGTGGATCACCACGGTCGCGGCAGGCACCCACAACCGGGCCAGCCACGGCTCGGTGACCCTCGGCAACGGCGCGACCTACGAGGGCGCGTCCCTGGCGGCAGAGGCCGTGACCGCGCCGTTCATCGACTCCACCTCGGCGGGCCTGGCTGGTGCGGACCCGACCAAGGTCGCGCTCTGCTACTCGAGCGCCGACGGGGGCAACGTCCTCGACCCGGCCAAGGTCGCGGGCAAGATCGTCCTGTGCGACCGCGGTGCAACCGCCCGGACGAACAAGAGCCTCGCGGTCAAGGAGGCGGGCGGCGTGGGCCTGGTCCTCGTCAACACCTCGCCGATCGGGATCAACGCGGACCTGCACACGATCCCGTCGGTCCACCTCGAGTCGACCGAGCGCGCGCCCGTCAAGGCGTATGCGGCCACGTCCGGTGCGACGGCCACGATCAACGTGGCCGAGCTCGACCTCAACGCCCCCGCGCCGTTCACGGCCGGCTTCTCGTCCCGCGGACCGCTGAGTGCGGGCAGCGGTGACCTCCTCAAGCCGGACGTCATCGCGCCCGGCCAGGACATCCTCGCGGCCTACACCCCGGTGACCAACGGTGGCTACGCCTACAACGCCATCTCGGGGACCTCGATGTCGAGCCCGCACGTCGCCGGGCTCGCGGCGCTGCTCCGTGACCGGCACCCCGGCTGGTCGCCGATGGCGATCAAGAGCGCGCTCATGACGACCGACTACGACGTCAAGGACGAGGCGAGCACGGCTGACAAGGCATTCCGCCAAGGCGCCGGCCATGTCAACCCCAATGCCGCCGCGAAGGCCGGCCTGGTCTACGACAGCGGCTGGAACGACTGGCTCGCCTTCCTCTGCGGCACCACGTCCGCGGTCGGCGCAGGCACGTGCGACGCGCTGGTGAGTCGGGGCTACTCGACGGACCCGAGCCAGTTCAACGGTGCCTCGATCGCCAGCGGCGCCCTCGCCGGTTCCGAGACGATCACCCGCCGCGTGACGAACGTCGGGGCGACGACGGCAACCTATAAGGCGTCAATCACCCTGCGCGGCTTCGACGTCGAGGTCTCGCCGAAGAAGCTGGTCCTCGCCCCCGGGCAGACGAAGTCCTTCACGGTGACCATCACGCGGGAGGATGCACCGCTCAACAGCTACACCGGCGGCCACCTCGTCTGGACGAGCGGCACCACGACGGTTCGCTCGCCGATCGTCGTGCGTCCGGTCGCCCTCGCGGCACCGGGTGAGGTCAGGGCCGAGCCCTCGGGCACGAGCTATGGCGTCACCTTCGGCTACACCGGTGACTTCGCCGCCACGGGCCGGGGCCTCGTCCCCGCGGCCGCGACGAGCGGCACCGTCGCCGACGACCCGACGGACTCGACGTGCTCCCTGAGCTCGCCGAACGCCCAGAAGGTCGAGGTCGCCGTCCCGGCCGGCACGACGTACGCGCGGTTCGCCCTCTTCGACGCGGACGTCAACCCCGGCACGGACCTCGACCTGTGCGTCTTCGACTCGACGGAGAAGAACGTGGGTTCCAGCGGATCCGGAACGTCAGCAGAGCAGGTCAACCTGCTCAACCCGGGCGCGGGCACCTACACGGTGGTCGTCCAGGGCTGGGGGGTAGCCGGCACCTCGCCGTTCAAGCTGCACACGTGGGTCCTCGGGTCCGCCGCGGAGGACAACCTGACGGTCACTGCGCCCACGTCGGCCACGATCGGCCAGTCCGGGACGGTCACGCTCGGGTTCACCGGCCTGACGAGTGGCAAGTGGCTCGGCTCGGTCGCCTACTCCGGCGCCGAGGGGATGCCGAACCCGACCATCGTGCGCGTCGACGTCCCGTGACGAGGGCGCGCAAGGCATGAGTCACCGCAAGCGGGGAGGTCCCGGCCACGGCCGGGGACTCCCCGCTTCGCGTCCACCCGGGCACTCATCAGGCAGTCCCCACCCCATCGACGGCCAGTCCGCGGGCAGCTCAACCGGGCCCGCAGGGGACCCCTTCTCCGAGCCGGTGCGGGACCCCTCCCCCTCCGAGCCTCCCATCGACGCCGGGTTCCTCGGCGCCGCGGAGCTGCGCGAGCACCTGCGCCGCACCATCGAGGCATCCACCCAGCGACGTCCCTCCGATGTCATCGTCACCGGGACCGTGACGCGGGCCGAGGTGGAGACCGGCCCCTTGGTCCTCACAGACCCCGACGGCCGAACCTGGGAGCTCGTCCTCCCACCGGGTTGGGCGGTCGACGTCGGGCACGGCGCCCGGGTCACCGTCCGCGGAGACCTCGTCGACGAGCCGTCGTCGACGCAGCTCGGACCCCGCCTCCGGGTGAGGTCACTGTCAGCCGGAGACTGAGCCCAGCGGCATACGGCCCCCGTGGGCTGGTGGCGCGCTCTTCCACGCTTGAGTCCGCCACACTCTGAGACATAAGCAATAGTTTCTTGACCGATAACTTCTAACTATTGAAAACTCCCACTCACGGACGAGGACTGCGCAGCGTGCGCGCCGACGGTGAAGGAGTGTGTCGATGCCCCGCCCCCGCCCGACGGCACCCCGATCCAGGATCCTGCGCGGCCTCGCTGCGCTCGCGGTCCTGGCGCTGGCGGGCTGCACCGGAGCTGGCCCGAGCGACGTCGTCGTCCAGCCGGGTGCGGCCCGGGTGGCCGCGGCTCCGACCACCACGCTCAACCTCTTTGCCCATGCCGTGGCCAAGCCGGCCCACGACGCCGTCGTACCGGCGTTCCAGCGGACCCCCGCCGGGACCGGCGTTGCGTTCCAGCAGAGCTACGGCGCGTCGGGCGACCAGTCGCGCAAGGTCGCAGCGGGGGCCGAGGCCGACCTCGTCCAGCTCTCGACGGAGCCGGACCTCACCCGCCTCGTCGACGCGGGTCTGATCGACCCGACCTGGAACGCCGGGGAGCACGGCGGCGTCCCCTTCGGCTCGGTCGTCACCCTCGTCGTGCGCACCGGCAACCCCAAGGGAATCGCCGACTGGGACGACCTGCTCCAGCCCGAGGTCGAGGTGGTCACCCCCAACCCGTTCTCCTCCGGGTCGGCCAGGTGGAACCTCCTCGCCCCGTTCGCCGCCGAGAGTCACGGGGGCGCGGACCCGGCCGCCGGACTGGCCTACGTCGAGAAGCTGGTCAGCGAGCACGTCAGGATCCAGCCGAAGTCCAGCCGGGAAGCGACCGAGGCCTTCCTCCAGGGCCGCGGCGATGTGCTCCTCAGCTACGAGAACGAGGCCCTCTTCATCGAGCAGAACGGAGACCCGGTCGAGCACGTCACGCCGCCGCAGACGTTCCGAATCGACAACCCGGTGGCCGTCCTCAAGGGGAGCGAGAACCTCCCGGTGGCGGAGGCGTTCGCCGACTACCTCTACACCCCGGAGGCACAGCGTCTGCTCGCCCGAGCCGGTTTCCGACCCGTCGACGAGCAGGTGGCCGCGGAGTTCGCCAAAGCCTTCCCCCGTCCCGAGAAGCTGTGGACCATCGCTGACCTGGGCGGTTGGACCGCGGTCGACGCCGCCCTCTTCGAGCCCAGGACCGGCGCGATCGCCACGATCTACGACGCCGTGACGCAGTGAGCGCCGACATGAGCACCCAGTCCAGCACCCAGTCGAGCACCCGGTCCAGCACCCAGTCGAGCACCCGGTCGAGCACCCGGTCGAGCACCCGGTCGAGCACCCGGTCGAGCACCCGGTCGAGCACCCGGTCGAGCCCTGTGGAGGCGCGGACCGCCCAAGCGAGGACCGTACGGCCGGGGAGCCCTGCGCACGGTCCGGCTCCAGGGCGGGCCGGCAGGTCCCGCCGGCGGCTGCGCAGCGGGCTGCAACCGCTCGGGATCGGGGTCGTGACGCTCTGGCTCAGCGTCATCGTGCTGCTGCCCCTCGCCGCCTTGACCGTCGCATCGTTCGAGGGCGGCCTCGGTGGTTTCTGGGACGCGGCGACTGCACCGGTCGCCCTCGCATCACTCCGAGTCACCGTGACGGTGTCGGCCATCGTCGCCGCTGTCAACGCCGTCCTGGGCACCCTCGTCGCCTGGGTGCTGGTCCGCGACCGCTTCGCCGGTCAGGCAGTGGTCAACGCCCTCATCGACCTGCCGTTCGCCCTGCCCACCATCGTCGCGAGCATCGTGCTCCTCTCGCTCTACGGCCCGGGCAGCCCGGTCGGCGTCCAGCTCAACGCGACCACGTGGGGCCTCTTCGTGGCCCTCGCCTTCGTCACCCTCCCCTTCGTCGTCCGCTCGGTACAGCCGGTGCTCATCGAGGCAGACCGGGAGGTCGAGGAGGCCGCCGCCTCGCTCGGCGCGACCAACTGGACCACCTTCCGCCGGATCGTCCTGCCCACCCTCGCCCCTGCCGTCCTCAGCGGCACCGGGCTGGCGTTCGCGCGGGCCATCGGCGAGTACGGCTCCGTCGTGCTCATCGGCGGCAACATCCCGCGGGAGACCCAGGTCGCCTCCCAGTACATCCAGCAGCAGATCGAGATGGACCGCCCGGCCAACGCGGCGGCCGTCTCCGTGGTGCTGCTGCTCATCGCCTTCGCGACCCTGCTCGTGCTGCGGGTGCTGTCGACCCGGTCGCAGCGCCGAGAGGAGCGGGCCCCGTGAGGGCCAGCCGGAGGACCCGGCTCGCCCTGCGAACGGTGGCACTCGGCTACCTCATCGCCCTGCTCGCCGTCCCCATCGGCGTCATCCTCTGGCGGGCCTTCGCGCCGGGGGTCGGCGCCTTCGTCGCCTCCGTCTCGACGCCCGCGGCACAGGCGGCCATCAACCTCTCGCTGCTCATCGTGGCCATCGTCGTGCCCCTCAACGTCGTCTTCGGGATCGTCACGGCACTCGCCCTCGTCCGCGGGCGCTTCCGGGGCCGGGGCCTGCTCCAAGCCGTCGTCGACCTGCCGTTCGCCGTGTCACCGATCGTCGTCGGGGTGGCCCTCATCATGCTGTGGGGTGCGGGCGGGTGGTTCGGCGCACTCGACGACGTCGGGATCACGGTGATCTTCGGCCTGCCCGGCATGGTGATCGCGACGATCTTCGTCACCATGCCCTTCGTCGTCCGAGAGGTCGAGCCGGTCCTCCACGAGATCGGCACCGAGCAGGAGCAGGCCGCCGCGACGCTGGGGGCGACGTCCTGGCAGACCTTCTGGCGGATCACCCTGCCCGCCATCCGCTGGGGCCTGACGTACGGCGTGGTGCTCACCGTGGCCCGAGCCCTCGGCGAGTTCGGCGCCGTCATCATGGTGTCGTCGGGCTTCCCCGGGCTCTCCCAGACCCTGACGCTCCTCGTCCACGCCCGCTACATCGACGACCACAACACCTACGGTGCGTACGCCGCGGCGACCCTCCTCATGGGCATCGCTCTGGTCGTGCTGCTGCTCATGACCGTCCTCGACCGCAAGAGGAGCGAACGATGATCACCGTCACCGGCGCCCGCAAGGAGTTCGGCTCCTTCACCGCTCTGGACGACGTCAGCCTCGACATCCCGAGCGGTTCCCTCACCGCGCTGCTCGGGCCGAGCGGCAGCGGCAAGTCGACGCTGCTCCGCGCCATCGCCGGACTGGAGTCCCTCGACTCCGGCGTCGTCAGCATCGGCGGTCGGGACGTCACCGGCGAACCCCCGCAGCGGCGTGGCATCGGCTTCGTGTTCCAGCACTACGCCGCCTTCAAGCACCTGACCGTCAGGGACAACGTGGCCTTCGGACTGACCATCCGCAAGCGACCCAAGACCGAGACCGACGCGAAGGTCAACGAGCTGCTCACCGTCGTCGGCCTCGAGGGCTTCGCCCACCGGTACCCCGCCCAGCTCTCGGGCGGGCAACGGCAGCGGATGGCCCTGGCCCGAGCGCTCGCCGTCGACCCGGAGGTCCTGCTCCTCGACGAACCCTTCGGTGCGCTGGACGCGAAGGTGAGGACGGACCTGCGGACCTGGCTGCGCCGACTCCACGACGAGGTGCACGTCACGACCGTTCTCGTCACCCACGACCAGGAGGAGGCGCTCGACGTCGCCGACCGGATCGCGGTCCTCAACCACGGCCGGATCGAGCAGGTCGGCGACCCGGTCACGCTCTACGACCGGCCCGCCAACGACTTCGTCATGTCGTTCCTCGGCTCGGTCTCCAAGCTGGGCGAGCAGCTCGTCCGACCCCACGACATCATCCTCGAGCGCGACCATGCCCTGGCTCTCGCCGCTGACGCCCAGGTGCCCGGCTCACCCGGTGTCATTCGCGCGGTCGTGGAGCGCGTGGTCCGGCTCGGCTTCGAGGTGCGAGTCGACTTGAGGGCGGACTCGGGGGAACGCTTCGCCGCCCAGATCACCCGCCGAGACGCCGACGGCCTGGACCTGCGCGACGGTGAACCCATCACCGCCCGTGCCGCTCACCGCTCCAGCGTCGTCGACCACGACCCGGCCCTGGCCATCTGAGTGGGGAGGCTGCGCATGGCGGCACGAGATGGGGCTGGCCGGATCTGGCGGAGGGGCGTTACCGTAGCGGCCGACAGCACGCCACGGCGTCCAGTCAGGTCCCTTGGCCATGCCAAGGACCCCGGGGTGGCGAGGGGACGACACCTCGTCACCCCGGAACGCCTGGCCCTGTCCCGCGCCGGGGTTGAGGTCTGATGGACATCTCCGCGCGGGTGGACTATGCCGTCCGGGCGATGCTCATCCTCGCCGAGGCGGCCGCCAGCGGATCGGGTCCGGTCAGCATCGAGGCGCTCGCCACCGAACAGGAACTGCCCCGCAAGTTCCTCGAAGCCATCTTCGCGGACCTGCGACGTGCGGAGCTCGTCCTGAGCCGGCGCGGAGCGCTGGGCGGCTACGCGCTCGCCCGACCACAGCGCGAGATCAGCGTCGGCGACGTCTTCCGAGCCGTGGACGGGCCGCTCGCCGAAGTCCGCGGGCTCCGTCCTCACGAGACGTCCTACGCAGGCGTGGCCCAGCACCTCCCGAGCCTGTGGGTCGCAGTCCGCGCCAGCCTCCGCGAGGTGCTCGACGGCACCTCGCTCGAGGCCCTGCGGACCGGTGCGCTCCCCGAGCCCCTGCAGCAGCTGCTCACCGCGCCGGATGCCTGGCGCAACCGCTGAAATCGGTACACACCCACGAAGCCCCCCGGTCGATGATCCCGGCTTCGCCCACGGCCTCGGCTCACCGCAATGCCTCCGTGGCGGGCCCGGCTCTGGACCGCGCCCGGGCCGGCTCCGACCAGGGCGGCGCCGCCACGGTCACGGTCAGCTCGAGCTCCGTTCCACGTGCCTGACAGGCACCCAGCTCGGCGCCGTTGAGCGTCGCAACCCGCCGGGCAGCCGCGCAGGCCCGCTCCACCGTCGAAGCATCGCGGAGCGCGGTGGCCCCAGCGAGGACGGCCAGGTCCGCCGCGAGACGGGCCCGGTGGCTTGCGACCACCGCACTGGCGATGAGGAGTCCTCCCGTCGTCACGACGAGCAGCGCGACGAGCACTCCGATGACCAACACCGTCGCAGCACCACGCTCCGTGGCGGGTTGCCGCGAAAGGTTCAGCACCCGAGGCCGTGGCCCCTCGGCAGCACTCCGCCGGAAACCACTGCCACCCCGCCTTCCCCGGCACCGGCACGGTCCCTGCGTCATGGCCCCCGCTCCTGCTCCACCGGGGTCCGTCCGGTCGCGCTGAGGTCCCACGCCGGAACGAGATCACCCCACCCACCCGCGCGGACGCGGACGGTCACGAGCGCGTCGCCGCCCCGCGTCGACACCGAGACGACCGCGCCGTCCGGAGCCGCGCGTCGGGCCAGCTCCTCCACTCTTGCAGGACTGTCGCCCCGAGCGGCGGCGCGACTGCCCGCGCTCGCCGCGTCGACGCACCTGACCTGGGCGACCGCTGCACTCAGTCCGGCGAGGCAGATGACCAGTACGAGGACGACGACCGGGATGGCGACGGCCAGCTCGGCCGTCACCATCCCCGCGTCACGCCGACCGACTCGCGGCAGGCCCACTCGCCGCACTCGCCCTGCGTGCCGCGCGCCCGTCACCCGGCGAGTCCCAGGGCACTCTGGACGATGCCGGTCAGGGCGCTGCGCACGGCGTCCGACCGCACCACCCCGAGCAGCACCAGGGCGAACGTGCAGGCGGCCATGATGCCGACCGCATACTCCGACGTCGACATTCCCGACTCGCTGAGCCAGCCGTGCATCCTTCTCTTCATCCGTTGCGTCACCGGACGTCCTTTCTCCTCCTTGGAACTCGCGGCGGGTGCCGCGAAAACGGGGTCAGCGGCCCTCGGCCGCTTCAGCAGTACGGATCTCAGCCGCTCAGCAGCTGGCCGCCCAGAGCCATGACGAGCGGAACCACCGTGGTCAGGCAGAACGCGGGCAGCAGGACCAGGCCGAGGGGCGCCACGAGCTGCACGCCGACGCGAGCAGCAGCGAGCTCCACGCGTTCCAGCGACGCCTTGCGCAGCTCGTCCGCCGCGGACAGGAGCAGGGGGCCCGGCGGGATGCCCGCGCGGTGGGCAATGGCCACCGCGCGCCCGGCACCTGTCCACACCTCGCCCACGGAAGCCCACGCCTCGTCGTCGGATGCGCCCCACCGCAGCGCCGCCGCCACCTGCCGAAGGTCGCGTGTCACCGCCGAGCCGTCCGGCGCCTCCGGCTGGGCAAGTACGTCCGCGACCGCGGTGAGGACGTTCCACGTGGGGAGTCCGGACCGGTAGCCCAGCGCGAGGAGGACCAGGGCCGACGTGACCTCCTCCGAGGTGGGACGCGCGAGCGGGCGTGGGACCGCGGCCCCCATCTGGTCATCCGTTCCGATCGCATTGCCGGCGCCGGTCCCGGCGGCGGGATGCGTTCCTCCTCCCGCAGGGCTCCCGAGACGCCCCCTCCGGGGGGCCACCAGGACCGCGAAAGCCACCAGCAGACCCGCCACCACCGCCTGGCTCACCTTCGGCTCCACGAGCCCGCACCGTCGGCGCCACCGACGGAGACCGCCGACTCGACCAGGCGTCGGCACCATCGACGCCCCACCCAGATCAGCACCAGGCCGAGGGCGGCCGCCGCGCTGCTCAGCGGGGAAGCGAGGTACAGCTCGGTCGGCGGCACCCCACAGGCCAGGCCGAAGAGCGGCCCGGTCAGGGGCAGCACGGTGAGCACCACGACGGTGGCTCGAGGCCCGGCAACGGCGACGTGCACCCGACGGGCTCGCTCCCGCGCCTGGTGCACTGAGGCCACCGCCCGGCGAACCGCGTCGGCGAGGGGCGCGCCGGTCACCTCGGACAGCTGCCACGCCGCCGCGACGAAGCGAAGCTCTTCGGAGCCCTCGGCCCCAGCCCAGGAGCGCCACACCGGCGCCACGTGAGCACCCCGTTCGCTGGTCTCGGTCAGCTCCGCAACGAGACGCGCAGTCAGCGGGTCGATGGAGGACCTGAGCGTCGCACCGGACAGCCGAACCGCCACCGACGGTGTCAAGCCCGCCTCGAGAGCCGGGGCCACGCCTTCGAGGAGCGCCACTGCGCTGGACACCGACGACCCCGACCGGCGGCGCCGGCGCCAATCGTGAAAGAGCTCGACGGGGTCCGATCCCCACACCCCGCGCAGCTGCGCCCAGCGCGGCCCCGGCTCGGGTGCGTTCCTTCCCTCGAGGGCTCCCCCGCCCAGAACGCGACGGACCTCCGCCACCCGCCCACCGACCGGCCACAAGAGCACCGAGGCGGCCAGGACGACCCCGGCCACCACCGCCACCGTCACGCTCCCGCCCCCGGCGTCGTGCCGGCCACACAACCCGGATCGATGCCGAGGCGGTGCGCGAGAGCCGGCCAGGCAGGTCCGACCCGGCTGGCACCGTCAGTCCCTCCCCGGGACAGTGCGGTCTCCACGACGGGCTCCCCGCCCCGGCGGAACAGCGCCGAGATCGTCTCCACCCGCCGCACCGGACCGAGTCGAGCAACGTGGACCACGACGTCGACCGCCGCTGCCAGCTGGGCCCGCACCGCAGCCGGACCGAGTCCGGCGAGCGCCCCCAGTGCCTCGAACCGGGCGATGACGTCCTCAGGCGCGTTCGCGTGGACGGTGCCGCAGCCTCCCTCGTGACCGGTGTTGAGCGCGGCAAGCAGCTCGCGGACCTCGGCACCCCTCACCTCGCCGACGACGATGCGGTCGGGACGCATCCGGAGGGACTGCCGGACGAGCGTCGTCAGTGTCACCTCGCCCATCCCTTCGACGTTCGGCGGTCGCGCCTCGAGCCGGACCACGTGCGGGTGGTCGACGTGCAGCTCCCGCACGTCCTCCACGACGAGCAGCCGGTCGCTCGGGTCGACGAGGCCGAGGAGCGCCGCGAGGATCGTCGTCTTGCCGGCGCCCGTTCCACCCGAGACCACGAAGGCCAGCCGCCGCGCCACGACCTGCCGCAGCACCTGGCCCCACGGCGCCGGGAACATGCCCCCGGCCTCCAACCTCCCGAACGAGAGGTGGTCGCGGGCCGGGACGCGGATCGTGATGTGCGGTCCCCCGGCGACGAGCGGCGGCAGCACCGCGTGCAGGCGGGCGCCCGACGGCAGCTGGCCATCGACCCAGGGGCTGGCTTCGTCGAGACGGCGACCGGCGCCAGCGGCGAGGCGCACGGCCAGGCCTCGCGCGTCGTCCGCCGGCACGACGTGCCCGGTCCACTCCATCCCGGCTCCCCGGTCCACCCAGACCTTGCCGTCCCCGTTGAGGGCGAGGTCGGTGACGTCGCCATCGTCGAGCCATTCCTCGAGTGGCCCTGCTCCGAGGACGCGCGCCGCGATCGCCTCCCGCGAGGCAGCGACACGCTGGGCACCGAGCGCCCCGGTCTCCTCCTTGGCCACGTCCGTCACCAGAGATGGGTCTGGACCGCGGCCTTCCCGGACCCGCTGCCACATGGCCGGGGTGAGCGTCACGCGGACCACCCCCAGCGCTCGGACGGGTCGGCGCCGGTTCTGACACCGGGAGCAGAGGCGGTGCCGGGACCAGAGGCGGTGCCGGGAGCAGGGACGGTGCCGGGAGCAGAGGCGGCGCCGGGAGCAGAGGCGGTGCCGGGACCAGAGGCGCCGGGCGGTCGCGCCCGCGAACCCGCCGGTCGAGGACTCATGGCCAGCTCGATCGGAGGCTGGGACACGAGCCGCAGCAGGATCTCATCGGCGGCCTCGACGACGGCACCGCGGCCGCGAGCGCCGGGGGCGACCCCACACGTGACGTCCGAGACCAGGCGCAGGTCGTCCCGCACCCGAGCGATCACGGGCACGTCGAGGTGGTCGCAGACCGCGTCCGCGATGTCGTCCTCGATCCGGGCTCCGCGCAGCACCAACCACGGCTCGCACGGTCGACGCAGCCCAGCACCGGCGGCGGTGACCCGGCCGGCACCCGAGGCTCGCGCGCACGCACCGTCGACGAGACGTCGGAGCAGCGGGACCGACACCGCCGCCGAGGCGAGCTGGGGGACGCCGGTGCCGGCGACGACGACCCACGCATCGACGAGCGGCGCCACGGACTCGACCACCGCCGCGTCACGGGCCAGGTCGAGAACCGTGACGCGGTGGGCCGCTGCGAGCCCGGCCACGACGTCCGACACGACCGTTCCCCAGGCCGCAGCAGGGTGGCCGTCGGCCCGGGACCTCTCCGGCTCGGCGGCGCGGGTCGCACCCGCGAGGACGTGCAACGGCCCCGACTGCGGCAGCTCACGCGCCAGCCCGCCGCCGTCGACGACTCCCGCGACGCCGCGCAGCTGCTCCCACCGCCAACCCGGCTCCTGCTCGACGCCGAGCACGACGTCGAGCCGCCCACCGAAGGAGTCCAGGTCGACGGCGACGACCGGATGTCCGGTCTCCGCAGCGCGGACGGCCAGCACCGCTGCGAACGTGGTGGCACCGACCCCACCTGAGGCCGGTATGACGCCGATGACGTGTCCCATGCCCCCACCGTCGCCGACGAGCGCAACCGGGCCCAGCGGCATACGGAATGCTGTGGACAGCCCACGATCCGGCCAGGGGATGTGGACGAACCGTCCCGAGAAGAGCGGTGGCCCCCGTCTGGGGGAAGACAGGGGCCACCTTCGCGAGACTGGCGACCGGGGGGAGTCGCCAGACCCGCGGCGCTCGACCCTGAGGGGAGCGCGCCACCAATGGTGGGCTCTTCAGAGACCTGATGCAAACCAAACGCCGTGTGGCGCGCGGTGAAATTCACGACAGCGGGACAATCCACCGAAAAAGGAGGAACAGCCGCAAAAGGACGAGGCCCCCAGACCAGGTCGGGGGCCTCGTGAGAACGAGTTCGGGCTACCAAGCGTGCATTTCGAATTGTCGCCTCGGTGTGGACCCGAGGGTGGACTGTTCAAAGTGAACTGCCGTCGCGTGGGTACCTCTCGTTCTCGCTTTGTGTTGCCTTCTGGATCCGTCCTACGCCTCTCGGCGATGCGTGGTTCCTGCCTCCTTTGTACCCCACGCGAGCGCCTTGGCAACAGTCTTGACACGCGCCGAAAACACGTTCTGTCCATCACAGTGGACAAGCCAGAACGGTCAGCTGAGGCGTCCTGCGCGCACCGCGTCACAGATCCGTTCGCCCTCGTCGACGCCCTTGAGCAGCGCGTCGGCCGCCTGCCCGAGCCACAGTCCCACCCCGGCGGCAGTCCCTTTCCCGTATGCCGCTGAGCTCCCTGTGTAGGTCACCGTCCCGTTCGCGACGTGGCCGGCTTCGGGGACCGCGACACCGGTCGGGTCGAGGCCGAGGGCCTGGACGAGGGCCCGCTCCAGGGCCCGGGCGACGAGACCGTTCCCGTGCACGAACGGGCGGATGGCGATGACCTCACCGTGCACGACTGACGAGACCACCACTGCGGGAACGCGGTTCGTGGCGGCCGAGGCGGCGACGATGAGGTCCGCGAGCTGGCTCAGGCGTCGCGACACCTCCGCAGCGTCCGGGGCCGGGCCGAGGTCGACGAACTCGGTGCACTCCTCCCCCGCGATCCGGGGCCGCCCGAGCAACTCCGGCCGCTCACCGCCGACGAGAGGAGACGCTGCTGCGACGTGCAGCCGCGCGAGCGCCTGGAGCGGAGCGGTCCGGACGATGGTGGCGACGCGCTCGCTCTCGGCGGTGGCGGCGATGGCCCCCTTGAGGGTGGCCAGGTCCGGGGTGAGCTCGTCCGGCCAGGGGCGCGCGCCCGTCGTCAGCTCACGGACGAGGTCGACCGGGTAGTCGACGCCGTCGAGGGCTGCCGACGCGCGGGCCCCGCGGACTCGCGACTCGGCCGCGGCCTCAGGAATGCGACGTCTCAGCGCCTCGTGGAAGCGCAGCCTGGTGCAGGCCCCCCGCACGGCGTCGGCCCTCCCGCGCACGCCGGGGAGGTCGGCAAGGGCGGCGAGCTGGTCGACGATCGGGTTGCGGGCAGGCTTCGGGTCGGACACCGGTCCAGCCTAGGAGTGCGCCGCGGCGGCCAGAGGGGAGCCCTGAGCGCGGGCCGCGTGAGATGCGTCGCCAAGACCTGGGTGCGTCGCCTCCAAGCGACGCACCGAGGTGCACCCGCACCGTCGAAGTGACTCGCCGAACTGACCCGCCACGACTTCCCGCAAGCGCACCACCCGCCCCTGTGGCACTTCGACATCCTGCGCGGGCTCGACTGTCTGGCCCTGTTGGAGGTGCCCCATGACCCGCGGATGGACGCTGCGCTGGACCTCCTTCGATCCCGCCGCCGGGCCGACGGCCGCTGGTCTGCACGGGCCTGGCCGGGCGCAACGCACGTGGCGCCGCCGTCTGCGCAGGCGCCGTCGCCCTGGGCCACCGTCCGGGCTCTCCTCATCTTGCCCGTCTCCGGATGCCGGACGACGCGGCAGGGTCCACACTGACGGTGTCGGGACCCCCTGACTCGACCGGTTCGTGCTCTCGGGTCGGGGCGTGGTCCCGTCGGCTTTCCCTGAGGCACGGTCACTGAACCACCCCCGACCGCTCATCGGCGGCGGGCGACCGCTCGACAGGCTACTGAGGAGTAGGTCGTAAGACGAACGGCAGCCCCTATTGATGCGGAGCGAGCCGTGCGTTTGAGTTGGGGGGAACGTGAGTCCGCGACTCCAGCACCAATGTCGATGCGAAAGGTGAGCCGATGAGCGAAACGCTCGAGAACCTCCTCCAGGAGACTCGGACCTTCCCACCCCCTCCTGAGTTCGCTTCCCGGGCCAACGGCACGGCTGAGCTGTACGAGAAGGCGGACGCCGACCACGAGGGCTTCTGGGCCGAGCAGGCCCGCACGTACGTGTCGTGGAGCAAGGACTTCACGCAGACCCTCCAGTGGGACACCCCGTTCGCCAAGTGGTTCCCCGACGGCGAGCTCAACGCCTGCTACAACGCGGTCGACCGGCACGTCGAGGCCGGCAACGGCGACCGGGTCGCGATCCACTGGATCGGCGAGCCCGAGGGTGACACCCGCGAGATCACCTACTCCGACCTGCACTCCTCGGTCCAGCGGGCCGCGAACGCGCTGCAGGACATCGGGGTCCGCAAGGGTGACACGGTCGCGATCTACCTGCCGATGATCCCGGAGGCGGCCGTCGCGATGCTCGCCTGCGCCCGCATCGGCGCGCCCCACTCCGTCGTCTTCGGTGGGTTCTCGGCCGAGGCCCTGCACTCGCGCATCGACGACGCCGGCGCCAAGGTCGTCATCACGTCCGACGGTGGCTACCGCCGCGGTAGCGCCTCCCCGCTCAAGCCGGCCGTCGACGCCGCCCTCGACCACGGTGACACGTCGGTCGAGAAGGTGCTCGTCGTCAAGCGCACCGGCCAGGAGACCCCGTGGACCGAGGGCCGCGACCTCTGGTGGGACGAGGTGCTCGAGCAGGCCGCCCCGACCCACGAGGCGCCGGCGCACGAGTCCGAGCACCCGCTGTTCATCCTCTACACGTCGGGGACCACCGGGAAGCCCAAGGGCATCTTCCACACGACCGGCGGGTACCTCACGCAGTGCGCGTACACGAACGCCGTGGTCCACGACGTCCACCCGGAGAGCGACGTCTACTGGTGCACCGCCGACATCGGCTGGGTGACCGGCCACTCCTACATCGTCTACGGGCCGCTGACGCTCGGCGCGACTCAGGTGATGTACGAGGGCACCCCGGACACCCCGCACCAGGGTCGCTTCTGGGAGATCGTCGAGCAGAAGAAGGTGACGATCCTCTACACCGCTCCGACGGCGATCCGCACCTTCATGAAGTGGGGCGACGACATCCCGGGCAAGTTCGACCTGAGCTCGCTGCGGCTGCTCGGCTCGGTCGGTGAGCCGATCAACCCCGAGGCCTGGATGTGGTACCGCCGCGTCATCGGTGGGGACCGCTGCCCGATCGTCGACACGTGGTGGCAGACGGAGACCGGGGCGATCATGGTCAGTCCCCTCCCCGGTGTCACGGCGACCAAGCCGGGGTCGGCCCAGCGGGCGATCCCGGGTATCGGCGCCGAGGTCGTCGACGACATGGCACAGCCGGTCCCCAACGGCCATGGCGGCTACCTCGTGCTGACCAAGCCGTGGCCGGCGATGCTGCGCGGCATCTGGGGCGACCCGGAGCGCTACAAGGAGACGTACTGGAGCCGGTTCGAGGGCCTCTACTTCGCCGGCGACGGCGCGAAGAAGGACGATGACGGCGACATCTGGCTGCTCGGCCGCGTCGACGACGTCATGAACGTCTCGGGTCACCGCCTGTCGACGACGGAGATCGAGTCCGCCCTCGTGTCGCACCCGAAGGTCGCCGAGGCCGCTGTCGTCGGCGCGACGGACGAGACGACGGGCCAGGCGGTCGTGGCGTTCGTCATCCTCCGGTCCGAAGCGGTCGCCGAGGCCGACGAGCCGGGTGAGGGCGCCGACATCGTCGCCGAGCTGCGCAACCACGTCGCGAAGGAGATCGGCCCCATCGCGAAGCCGCGGTCGATCATGATCGTTCCCGAGCTGCCGAAGACGCGCTCCGGCAAGATCATGCGCCGCCTGCTCCGCGACGTCGCCGAGAACCGCCAGGTCGGCGACGTGACGACGCTCGCGGACAGCTCGGTCATGGAGCTGATCAAGACCGGACTCAACAAGGGCGACGGGGACTGAGGTCGAGTCGCACGAAGGGCGCCGGAGGGCACGACTCCCCGGCGCCCTTCGTCGTGTCCGACCGCCAACCACCATGCCGTATGCCGCTGAGCCGGCTCCCGCTCGCACCCCACTCCCAGCGGCGCTCGGCCCGGGCCTGACTCTCCAAGCCCGCCACACCGCGCCGCCCTTCCGCACTCCGCCCCCGGCCAGCCACACCTGCACGTCCTGCCCTTCCGCACCCCGCTCCCTGCCCGCCACACCTGCACGCCCTGTCCGCACTCCGCCACCGAGGTCCGCTCAGGCCCCGAGCGGCAAGTCCTCGGTGGCGTGGGGGCGCCACGTCGTCCGGGGCGCGCGCGGTCCGATGGAGATCGGCAGCCCGCCCAGCAACCACGTCACACCGTGCGGACCGATCTGGGCCGTGAGGTCGCGCTCGTGCACGATCGTGTGGTGCCGCCCGCAGAGCAGCGCACCGTTGCCGAGGTCGGTCGGACCGCCGCGGGACCAGTGCTCGATATGGTGCGCGTCGCACCACTGCGGTGGGATCGAGCACCCCGGGAACGAACACCCCTGGTCTCGTCTGGCGAGCGCGAGCCGCTGGGCCGTCGTGAAATATCGCTCACTGAAGCCCTGGTCAAGCACCTGAGAAGGGCTGCCGAGCACCATGGGCACGATCTCGGCCTCGCAGGCCAGCCGACGGACCGTTCCCGGCGAGAGAACGGCGTCGTTGTCAGCCACGCCCGCACCCCGGAGCTGGTCGAGCAGCGCCTCGTAGCTCATCGTGACGACGAGCTTGGTGCGCGACGTGCGCGTCACGCCCTGCGGGGCCGCGACGGCCCGACCGACCAGCTCGAGGAGCGCGTCGGCGCGCCGGGCCGCGGGAGTGCGCGGGTCATCCTTGGTGTCGCCGGTCCATTCGACGTCGGGCCGCGGTCGCGCCAAGGGGTCGATGGCCGCGTCGAGGATCGCCGAGCCCTCGGGGTCGAGGCGGAGCCGGTACTCCGTGTAGTCAGCCGTGGACCCGATCTTGCTGAGGGACCGCCCGAGCCGGCGACCGGCATCCTCACGGTCGAGCTCGCTCGGCGGCTTCAGCGCTGCGCGGGCCTGGGCCGCAACGCGGTTCAGCTCCTTGACGGTCAGGTGCTCGATCTTGTCGACGATGACCGCGATGATCTCGTCGAGCTGCTCCGGGTCGGCGATCCGGGAGACATCCTGGTGCAGCCGCAGGACCACGGTCGCCGCGGCCACGGACACCTGGCCGGACGTGACCTTCTCGGACAGTGCGTCCCAGCGCGGCTCGTTCATCGCGGCTCCGAGGAGGGCCAGTGCCGGAGCCGAGCTGCCCTCGAGCGTCGGTGCCTGCGCCTTGAGCCAGTCGATCCGGGACAGTCCGTTGTCGGCGCCCAGCCCGCGGGAGTGGGCCTCCTTGGCCAGCACCGCGGTCAGGGTCTGACTCAGCTGGGCCAACCGCTGGGCCCCGGCGACACCGGCGCTCACCTCTGCCTCGGGAAGTGACCACGTCGGAAAGTCCGAGGTGAGCCGCTGGACCACATCGACGGCGAGCTCGAGGGCAGCGACGAGGCCCTCTGCCTCAATCAGCTGCTCCGCCTTCACCGGTCACCCCTGACCTCGTCGGATGCGTCCTCAGCGACGCGCCCGGCCTTCCCTGTCCCCTCCATTCAAGCACATTCCTCGAACACCAGTGCGACCTTTCCACAGGTGTGTCGCGCCGCTGCGAGCATGCTTGACTGCCCCATGAGCACCCCACCGGACGGCCCACCGGACCGCCCCGCCGACAGCCCAACACACGGCCCAGCAGACGGCCCAGCAGACGGCCCAGCAGCCCCGGCCCCGCGCACCGCCTGGGTCGTCGAGTTCATCGCCGGGGAAGCGACCATCGACCCGAAGCCGCAGATCTCCCTCACCGAGGACGGCCGGGTCCTCGGCACGACGGGCGTCAACCGGATCTCGGGCCGCTACGAGGCCCACAACGAGACCGTGCGCATCACCGGTGCCGGAATGACCCGCGTTGCAGGGTCGCCCGAGGCGATGGACCAGGAGCGGCGCTTCCTCCAGGCCCTCGAGGGCTGGAACGCCTTCCACGTCAGCGACAGCCGCCTCGACCTCGGCGCCCCCGACACCGGCCTGGTCTGCGTCCTGTCCGAGTCCCCCACGACCCCACCCTCAGGCTGACCGCCGCACACCCCCACTGAGCAGAGCCCTCTGCCTACGATGGACGCCCGCCCACGAAAGGCTTGGTGCCGCACCAGGTGTCCGGTTATTGGTTCAACATCGCCCTCGTCGCCGTGCTCGTCCTGCTCAACGCCGCGTTCTCCGGCAGCGAGATGGCCCTGATCTCGCTCCGTGAGGGGCAGCTCAAGCAGCTCGAGAAGGAGGGCACGGTCACGGCCCGCCGGCTCGTCCGCCTGGCCCGGGACCCCAACCGTTTCCTCGCGACGATCCAGATCGGCATCACGCTGGCCGGCTTCCTCGCGTCCGCGACTGCCGCGGTCGCGCTGGCCGAGCCGCTCGTGCCCTTCCTCGACGTCCTCGGCGGCGCCGCCGAGGCCGCAGCGGTCGCGGGGGTGACGCTCATCCTCACGTTCTTCACCCTCGTCCTCGGTGAGCTGGCGCCGAAGCGGCTCGCGATGCAGATGGCCCTGCCCTGGGCCCGAGTGGTCGCCCGACCGCTCGACCTCCTGTCCACCTTCTCCCGCCCCGCGGTCTGGACCCTCGGCCTCGCGACGAACACCGTCGTGCGTCTCCTCGGCGGCCGGGCCGAGGCGGCCAGCGAGGAGCTGACCCCCGACGAGCTGCGCGAGATCGTCTCCACGCACCAAGGTCTCGGCCCCGAGCAGCGCGAGATCATCGCCGGCGCCTTCGACATCCAGGAGCGGACGCTGCGCGAGGTCCTCGTCCCGCGGCACCAGACGCTCTTCCTCCGCCACTCCATGCCGGTCGCCGAGGCTCGGGCGCTCCTCGCGGCGCAAGGCCACTCCCGGGCGCCGGTCATCCGCGGCAGCAACCGCGACGACGTCATCGGCGTCGCCCACTGGGCGCTGCTCCTCGACGAGGACGACCGCCTCGTCGGCGAGGTGGCCACCCCCGCCCTCGTCCTCCCCGACACGGCCAACGTCTCCGCCGCGCTGCGCCGGTTCAAGTCCGAGCGTCAGCAGCTCGCGGTGGTCATCGACGAGCACGGGTCCGTGGACGGGATCGTCACCTTGGAGGACCTGCTCGAGGAGGTCGTCGGCGAGATCTACGACGAGACCGACGACGACTCCCTCGCCATTGAGCGCGCCGCCGACGGCTCGATCACGCTGCCCGGGACGTTCCCGGTCCACGACCTCGAGGACGTCGGCGTCGACGCCGGGCTGGTCCGGCACGGCGAGTACACCACGGTCGCCGGGCTCGTCCTCCACCGGCTGGGCCGCATCCCGACCGCACCGGGTGACACCGTGGAGATCGACGGCTGGACGATCGAGGTGACCGCGGTCGGGCACCACGCCGTCACCGAGGTGCGCCTCGTCCCCGGGGACACCGAGACGCGCGACACCCAGACCCGCGACACCCAGACCCGCGACACCGACACCCGCGACACCGGAGCGGACGCCGACCGCGCCGAGTGAGTCGAGCGCACCCCAGCCGCCGCCCGAGGTCACCTTCGCCCGGAAGCGAGCCCAGCGGCATACGGCACCTTCGGTTTGGACGGCAGGACGGCTGGGCACGCGAGCACTGTGGACGTGGACGAGGCAGTGGAACGGTTCGGCAGCGCCAAGGAGGGCTACGCGCCGCCACCCCGCCCCGACGGCGTGGACGACGCGACCGTCGAGGCGCTCGGCAAGCTGTCGGAGGCGCTCGAGGTGGTCGAGCACGCGCGCGGCCTGCTCTACGGGTTCCACCGGCTGGTCGGGCGCGCCGACGCGACCCTGCAGGAGGCGGTCACGCTGCTCCGCGACGCCCGGTACGACGCCTGCGCCGACGTCGTCGAGGAGTGTGTCGTCGGACGGAACGTGCTGCCCGGCCTGTGGACGTTCCAGATGATCGAGGCGTTCGACGACGGCTACTGGAGGGTGTTCCGCGAGGTGGTCGACGAGGTGCGGGCGGCGACGGGCGACCCGGAGCGGCACCGCTACGAGGCCGAGATGAAGGCCCGGGAGCAGCGGCCGAAGGGTGCAGCGGGAGCACCACCCGACGGCGCCGTGTGACCCGCGCCACACCCGCCCTCGGAATGCCCGCACCCCCCGAGCAGTTGGTTGAATCGTGAAGCAACTGCGCATCATCGTCTCCAGCACCCGCCCCGGCCGGATCGGTCCCAAGGTCGCCGAGTGGGTGGCCAGCCAAGCCCCCGCCGACGAGTGGGAGGTCAAGGTCCTCGACCCGAGCGGGCTGCCCTTCCTCGACGAGGAGGAGCACCCCAAGAGCGGCAAGTACGCCCTGCCGCACACGCAGCAGTGGGCCAGCGAGATCTTCGAGTCGGACGCCATCGTCGTCGTGACGCCGCAATACAACCGCAGCTTCCCCGCCCCGATCAAGAACGCGATCGACATCCTCTTCGCGGAGTGGGACAGCAAGCCGATCGCGATCCTCGGCTACGGCTGGTCCGGCGGGACCGACGCGGCCGCCGACCTCGCCAAGGTGCTCACCCACGTCAAGGCCGACGTCGTCGGCACGACCGGCCTCCACTTCCTGCAGGACCTGTCCCCCGAGGGCGAGGTCGACGCGACCGACGAGCGGCGCGGCGAGCTGGCGGCCCTGCTCGAGACGCTGTCCTCCCGGCTCGGCGAGCGCGAGTCCGTCTCCGCCTGATCGGCAGCCGCACCGGTTGGCCGCCGGTTGGGCACACGGCAGGATGAGCCCATGACGACCCCGCCGAACGGCAACGCCCACCTCGCCGTCCTCATCGACGCCGACAACGCCGACGCCTCGATCATCGAGCCGCTCCTCGCGGAGATCTCCAAGTTCGGCGTCGCGAGCGTCAAGCGGATCTACGGCGACTGGACGACCCCGCAGCTCGGCAGCTGGAAGAGCGTCCTGCTCACCCACTCGATCCAGCCGATCCAGCAGTTCGCCTACACGGCCCGCAAGAACTCCACGGACAGCGCGATGATCATCGACGCGATGGACCTGCTCCACACCGGCACGTTCGACGGGTTCTGCATCGTGTCGAGCGACAGCGACTTCACCCGGCTCGCCTCGCGCCTGCGGGAGTCCGGCAAGCACGTGGTCGGGTTCGGTGAGGAGAAGACGCCGGAGCCGTTCGTCCAGGCGTGCGACCAGTTCGTCTACACCGAGATCTTCCGGACCCGGCCGGGCGGTGGCGACGAGACCCCGCCCGCTGCACGCAAGTCGATGAACGAGCTGCGCCAGGACGCGCGGCTGGTGGGCCTGTTCCGTTCGGCCATCGACGCGGCCTCCGGCGAGAGCGGCTGGGCCGGCCTGGGCGCGGTCGCCAACCTCATCGTCAAGCAGGCGCCGGACTTCGACCCGCGGCGCTACGGCTACGGCAAGCTGAGCGACCTGGCCGAGGCGATCGGGCTCTTCACGCTCGACCGGAGTGGCGGCTCGGTGATGATCGCCGACTCCCGGACGCTGCCGAAGAAGAAGGTGACCGCGAAGCGCGCGGTCAAGAAGGCCTCCCAGCCCGGCTGAGCCCACCCCGATGCCGTATGCCGCTGGGCTCGCTCCCGCGACGGCGCCAGGTCAGGCGGTGGCCGGGTGACCCCGGGGCCGGTGGTCTCAGGCGGCCATCCGCACGACGGCGGCGCCGATGAGAACGGCGGTCGTGACGAGCACCGCGAACGGGGCGCCGGCCAGGAACCGGGACGTCTCGGTGCGGGGGGCCACCACGTCGGCGCGGGTCATCGGACGCGGGGCGTCCTCGGTGGTGATCCGGACAGGGGCGTGCTCGGTCATGTGTCCCTCGATGCGTTGCATGAGGGCGAGGAGTCCGACCATGACGACGATCGGGGTGGTCAGCATCAGGACGTCCATGGCTCGCTCTCTCGGTTGACGTGGAGGGGGGAGAAGGCGGGTGACCGCCCCCGCATTCGGGGGTCAACGGGGGCGGCCACTGCCTTGTAGACGAACGAGTACCCATTTCATGACGGCTCGACCGCAGTTTCTTACCGCCGCGTTGACGTAGGGGGTCGGGGCGTGGGTACTCCTCCGTTGGACGGGCACGACGAGGTGCCCGCTCGACGAGAGGAGCTCCACCCATGAGTGACACGAACGACATGACCTCGGGCGAGACGGACGAGACGACGGGGATGGGCAGCCGGGCGGACACCGGAACGGACTCGCAGGGCCTCGGAGGCGTCGACTCGGGCAGCGTCGACAACGCCGGCATGAGCGCCGGCCCGACCGGCTCGATGTCGGAGCAGGGCGAGGGCCCGGCCGACGGCGGAGCCGACGCCACCGCGGTCGACGGCGGAGCGGACGGTGGGGCCGGCGGCTCCGAGGGCCCGGCCGACGGCGGCGCGGACACGAGCTCGCACGACGGCGGGGCCGATGGTGGCGCTGACGGCGGGGCGGACGAAGGTGCCGGGCGCTGAATGTCCCTGACCACGCAGAGCCGGGGGTCGGCGCCGACGCGTCGACCTTCGGCCCTGCCGCGGCTCGTCTCGGTCCCGGTCGACGAGTTCGCCTCTGACCACTGGGGCCGACAGCCGCTCGTGTCGCTCGGGGCCGACCTCGCCGGAGGGTTCGAGGACCTCTTCTCCCTGGAGGCGGTCGACGAGCTCGTGTCGCGGCGCGGGCTGCGGACTCCGTTCGTCCGGGTGGCGAAGAACGGGCAGACCCTGCCGGACTCGGCCTTCACCGCGGGTGGGGGCGTCGGGGCCGGGATCGCCGACCAGGTCAGTGACGACAAGCTGCTCCGGCTCTTCGCCGACGGTGCGACCATCGTCCTCCAGGGCCTGCACCGCACCTGGGCACCGGTCAGCGACTTCGTCGCAGCGCTGGCCGAGGACCTCGGGCACCCCGTTCAGGCCAATGCCTATGTGACACCGCGACAGAGCCAGGGCTTCAACGACCACTACGACGTGCACGACGTGTTCGTCCTGCAGGTCGCGGGCGAGAAACACTGGCGGATCAGGCTGCCCGTCCACCTCTGGCCCACGCGGGACCAGCCGTGGACCGCGTATCGCGAGCGGGTGGGTCAGGCTGCTGCTGAGCCTCCGCTGCTCGACGTCACGCTGCGGGCCGGCGACTGCCTCTACCTGCCCCGCGGCTTCCTGCACTCCGCCACGGCCACGGAGGAGGTGAGCGCCCACCTCACGCTCGGCGTGCACACCTGGACGCGGGCGCACCTGGCCGAGGCTCTGGTCGCCGAGGCGATGCACGCTCTCGTGGACGCCGAGTCGGAGCGCGCTCCCCTGCCGCTCGGCGTGGACGTGGGCAATCCGGCTGGCGTTGCGGACGAGGTCACCCGCCTGCGTGAGGTGCTCGCCGGCCTGGTCGAGGGCATCGATCCCGACCGCGTCGCCGCCCGGCTCGGACGGCAGGCCCGTGCGGCGGCCAGACCCGGTCCTCTCAGCCCGGTGGCACAGGCACGTCGGGCCCTGCAGCTCGGCCCCGACGACGTGATCCGGCTGCGCGGCTTCGTCCGGCCGGAGGTCATCGACGGTCCGGACGGCGGTGCAGTGGTCCAGAGCCGGGCCGGGTCCCTGACCGTCACTGCCGACGAGCGGCCTGCGATAGAGACGCTGCTCGCGCAGGGCGAGGCTCCTGTCTCGACCCTCGGCCTCGACCTGGCCCGCCGCCTCCTCACCGCCGGCTTGGCCCTGTAACCGAGCCCAGCGGCATGCGGTGCGACCGTCGGCGCGGCCCCTTGTTACCCTGCAGTCCGGACGGTTCTGCGGGCCGCTTCCGGTCGGCTGAATGGCCAACTCTTTACAAGAGGTTGCCGCCAAAGAGTGTAGTGATCATTCGAATGATACCGGGCCCGAGAATCACAACGAACATCGCTGGGAAGATGCACAGCAGCAGGGGAAAGAGGATCTTCACCGTGACTTTCTGCGCCTTCTCCTCCGCCCTCTGACGACGTGAGAGACGCATCGCAGCCGTCTGCTCGCGAAGCACAGACGCGATCGGGATGCCCAGCTTGTCTGCTTGGATGATGGCCGACACGAAGTTCTTGACGTCTGATAGGGACACGCGGTCACCCAAGCCGGCGAAGGCCTCAGAACGCGACTTGCCGATCTGGACCTCGGACAGGACGCGCGCGAATTCGCCGGAGATCGGCCCATCAGTCGACCTGGCAACCTGGACGAGCGCGGCGTCAAAGCCTTGACCGGCCTCCACACAGACCGTGAGCATGTCCAGCGCCTCTGCCAAGCCGGTGGCCACCTGCTCCTGCCGCCGCAAAGCGGCGTTGTACACGAGAAGATTGGGCAGCCAGAACGCCGCTCCACCGAACCCCAGTGCAAAGACGAAGCCTCTCAGGGAAAATCCGCCATAAGCCACACCTAGCAGCAGGCCTATGAGCAATGCGACGCCCTTAGCTCCCATGACGCGTTCGGCAGTCCAGGGCGAGGGGTTGCCCGCCCGCTCGAGCCCACGAGCCAGCCGATCGCTCGTCCCTTGTGGCGAGAGGACCGTGGCGATCCGTTGCGCCCGGTTGAAGATCGGCTCGACCAGGCGGTCTTTCGCATCAAGCTCGGTCTTGACGGCGGAGCGCTGGGTGACGACTCCCTCGATCATGGCCAAAGACTTAGCCACCCCGGTTGGTCCGCCTGAGCCGAAGCTGAGAGCCAGCACAAGGCCGAAGACTGCGACGGCGATCAAGCCGACGCCGATGTAAACACTCGCCACGTCACACCTCGATCTTTACGACTTGCCGCATCCAGAAGATTCCTCCAATGAGAAGAACGATTCCTCCAACGAGCATCATCAGGCCCAACGGGTGGGTCCAGAGCAGCGAGATGTAGCCATAATTGACCCACATCATGTAGAAGAAGAGGCCGATCGGGAGAGCGATCAGGATGTAGGCAGACAGACGGCCCTCAGCAGAAAGGGCTCGCACTTGGCGATGGAGGGACTCCCGCTCACGGAGGGTTCTCGCCGTGGTCTCCAGGGTCTCGGCGAGGTTGCCGCCCACCTCTCGCTGGATGCGGATCGCCATCACTGCCATCCGCATCGACCTGCTGCCCATGCGGTCCGCCATGCGTTCCAAGGCATCGGCGATGTCGGTGCCGATCCTGGTCTCTGCCAGGCCTCTAGAGAATTCCTTTGCGAGGGGATCTGGGGCGTCTTTGGCGATCGAGTCAAGGGCCTGGGGCAGTCCAAAACCGCTCCGCAGACTCGTCGAGACAAGCATCAGGGACTGCGGCAGGAGGCGCTCGAATGCTGCCGCCCGCCGCGCCGCGAGGAAGCGAAGCACGAAAGCTGGAAGGAAGTAGCCGAGCATGAATCCCAGAGCAGCACCGAGCAAGGCCGATCCACCGAACAGCAGCATGCCGATCGCTACGCCGCTCAGCACAGCCACGCTGCGGAGGACCCACCATTCACCCGGTCGAAGCGGCAGATCGGCCCGGTTGATCAGCTCCATCGTTCGCGCAGTTGACGAGCGGCCCTTCATAGCGCGCTCGCCAAAGTTGACGAGCTGCTCCGCAATGGGCGCGGAATGGTGCTTGCCCTCCGATCGAGACGCGACTCTCGTCTGCCCCATGTAGCTTTCGAGCGAAGCAAGTCGTTGCTCACGCCGGGTCGCAAAGCTAGGCGTCAGGATACCGATGGCAAGGAGCAGGATGGCCACCCCGATGGTGCCGGCCGCGATCCACGGCATCAACGACGCCTGCATCGTAAGAGCGTGCAGGGGTGGTAGAGCCGCTCCAGCGGGGCCAGCCGGCGGCGGCGCGGCTGGTGTCATCACTGCGGCAACTTCTCCGAAATTCACGGTTTGAGTTGTCTTGAATGGCTCGCCAGCAGCCGTACCCGAGATCGTGATGGTGTGGTTGCCCTGGAGAGGGGAACTGGGCGTCAAGGTGAACTGGGCTTGGGACCTGAGGGCGCGAGCCGCCGACTTGAACGCAGCTCCCACGTCCGATGCGTTGGTGGCCGGGATGACCGAGCCGCCGCTCGCACTGGCGAAGCTCCGGAGTGCGACGACGGCATCCGGGTCATCAGTGTTGAAACGCACGACATCCACTCGGACACCGCGCCGCTTCAACTCTCTGTTCGCTTCAGCGAGATCACCCTGCCGGTCGTCGCTCACCGTATCTGCGCCGTCGCTCAGCAAGACCATGCTTCGATCTCCATCACCGGGCATGGCGCGCGCCGCCGAACGGACTGCCGCATACAGGCTCGTATCTCCGCGGGCGTCCAAGCCATTTACGACTCGCTGCGCGGCCGCACGATCAACAGTGGGTTTGAGGTCGACGCCGGCGGTGTTGGCAAAGGTGACGACCCCGATCAAGACGTCTTCGGGGGCCTCCTTGAGGTAGGCGCGAGTTGCGGCACGAACGGTGGCCATGCCGTCCGTCCCCATCGACCCGCTGGTGTCTATGACGAGCATCGCCGTGCGCTTTGTGTGCGTCATTTCGGAGACGAAGGATTTGACGATCACTCCATCCACGGATGCCTTCACACTCCCCGGGTCCACTTGGACGGGGTTGGCGCTCCTGACTGTGAGAACCCCGGTGACTGTGCCTGAAGAGGACTTGACGTCACTCATGACTGCGTCAATGGATGCCGCCGCCGCTGGTCGAGCCAGAAACAGGAGCAGGAGAAGCGCGGCCAGCCCAATCCAGAGCCTGCGGAGCGAACGGGTCACAGTCCGAACCTCGCAAAGAGGTGGTTCGGCAGCTCGACCCCTACGTCGGCCAAGTCGGTGGTGAACTTCGGCCGGATCCCGGTCGGAACCAGTTGTCCCCGGTATCTGCCGGACTCATCGCGACCCGCGGAGTAGTCGAACGTGTAGATGTCTTGGAGCGTGACGATGTCCGATTCCATACCGACAACCTCAGTGATGGCCACGATGCGTCGAGACCCATCCTTCAGGCGGCTTTGCTGGACAATCAGGTCGATGGCACTGGCGACTTGTTCTCGGATTGCCCGGACCGGCAGTTCCACGCCCGCCATGAGCACCATCGTCTCCAGCCGAGAGAGACTGTCGCGCGGGCTGTTCGCGTGAACGGTCGTAAGAGAACCATCATGGCCGGTATTCATGGCTTGGAGCATGTCCAGCGCGGCGCCGTCGCGCACCTCACCCACGATGATGCGGTCTGGACGCATACGCAGCGAGTTGCGCACCAGCTCGCGAATCGCGATGGCGCCTCTACCCTCGATGTTCGGTGGCCGCGACTCCAGCCGGAGCACGTGATCTTGATGCAGCTGCAGTTCTGCCGCGTCTTCGATGGTGATGATGCGCTCGTCGTCCGGTAAGAAGGAACTCAGGACGTTGAGGGTTGTCGTCTTTCCCGAGCCAGTTCCGCCTGAGATGACAATGTTTCTCCGACCGCGAACGCATGCCTCCAAGAAGTCCCTGACTGGGGGGGACATGGTTCCGAAGGAGATGAGGTCGCGGTCGGTGAAAGGGTCAGCTGCGAACTTGCGGATGGTGAGTATTGAGCCGTCGAGCGCGATGGGTGGGAGGACTGCGTTCACGCGTGACCCATCAGGGAGGCGGGCATCGACCATTGGGCTCGACTCATCAACGCGCCGACCAACTCGCGAGACAATCTTGTCGATCGTGCGACGCAGGTGCGCATCGTCGGAAAACCGCGCGTCGACCGGGAAGATCTTTCCTTCCCGCTCGATGAAGATGTCGTCCGGACCGTTGACCATGATTTCCGTGACGTCCTGGTCCCGGAGGAACGGTTCGAGAGGACCATGTCCGAGGATGTCGTCCGAGACGTCTTGGGCAATGCGGGTTCGGTCGGCCAAGGAGAGGGGGGTCTGCTCTGAGTCGATGACATCCTGAAGGGTCACCCGGACCTGGGACGCGAGCTCTGCTTCGGACAGGTGCGGATCGTAGAGGCGCGGCCCCAAAGAGTCCACCAGCGCTTGATGCACGCGGTCCTTGACTCCGGCAAACGGATCAACACCGCGACGTGCGCGACGTTGTGCCCGCTCGGACTCGAAGGCGGGCCCTTGGTCCTGCACAGTGAAGACCTGCGCACGGCGGGCTGCTTCCAGACGGTCGGCGAGACTGCTCACTTCCGGCTCCTCAACAATGCGAATCCGCGTCTCGACCCGTTCTCGACCTGCTCGCCAAATCGAGAACGGATCTCCCGGTCAGCGATCTCCCGAATCGCGACGGCGACCGGAGACCGCGGTTCGTCGAGGACGAGGGCCACCCCTCGGTTGACGGAGGACGGCACCGACTGGCTTGTCGGCACCTGCCCACGGATCTCATGTTGCAGTGCCACCTCCACGTCGTCGGCCTTGAGCCCAACCTTCGCGTCGGATCGGTTCAACACGATGACACGCCCGTCCTTGGACGCCCCGAGAGTGTCCAAGGCGTTCATGGCAACCCGTAGGTTCTTGACCGCAGGGATGTCCAGGGTAGCCACCAGCATGGTCAGATCGCTGAGGTCGCATGCCGTAAGGACGTGCTCGGTCAGGTTCGGAGGGGTGTCGACAATGACATAGGCGAACATTCCCCGGGCGACGCGGAGGAGCTCTTCGACAACCGCTGCCGGAACGCGGTCGGCTACTTCAGGGTCCGAGGGAGCGGCGATGACAGCAAGGCCGCTGTCCTCGTGCCGACTCACCACGGAATGCACACCTTGTTCATCGAGATGGCCCCGCATGCTGATCAGGTGACCGATGTCGTGGGCGGGGACTACTTGGAGGCTGATCGCGACATCGCCGAACATGAGGTCAAGGTCGATAAGCAGCGTCTCCGCCCCGGTCGAGGCAAGATAGGCCGCAAGATTCGTGGCCAGCGTGGTCTTACCGACGCCTCCCTTTGCCGAAAAGATAGTGATGACCTTACCCGCGCCTGCACTTGGCCCGTGTGCATGGCCGGACAGCTGGGCTGTTAGCTCCAAGCTCCGTTTGATGGCATCACTGAGCGAGGTTTGGTCGCCGGCTTGCACGACCTCCCGCACACCGGAGCGAAGGGCTTGGGCTAGCGTCGTGACATCCACGCGATGTCTGAGAAGGATCACCCCGAGCTCCGGCCGGTCGACGCGCTCGAGCTCCGCCAGCGAACAGGCTGCGTCCAGAGCAATGTCCGGACCTATGACTACGAGGGCGTGTTTGCCCTCTTGTAGGGCCTTACCGACCTGACCGGCCGCGTGCATCTGCAGCGCGTCGGGACCTAGCGCAAACCCGTAGGTCTGGGGAGCGCGGGGATCCAAATCCCACAAAATGGTCACCGGCGCACCTGCTTGAGCAGCTGCCTCATGTCGTAACTGAAGATATCGCTGTCATCGGTGTGGCCATCCGCGGGAATCTTGACGTCCGAACCGCGCAAACCGGCATACAGCGTGTACTCGTTGATGCCGTGCGCCAGCCGCAGGGACTGCTCCGGTGTGACGGCGACCGTTACCAAGAAACTTGGCGTCTGTTCGTCCGCCTTGCCTGCCTCGGCCTTCTTTGGGGCGGCCAAGGGCGTATCGCCCATGGCGATGACCTGAACCTTGTCCAGAAGCACTGTCGTGCCTTTCAAGTTCAGTTCATTGAAGGCCTTGGTCGCATCGTCCTCCCCTATCAGCTTCATGCCGTGAGTCGCAAAGATCGCGATGTCGCTTCCCGGCGTCACGAACTTTCCGATTCGGGCAGGGTCGGAGAGTTCAACCGACATCGCGAGCATGCCTGCGGGCACCTCGATGGCCTTCTCGCCGACTGGGCGTGTTCCAAAACGGGAGGCCATGACGAACTCGCCGGGCTGAATGTCCGAAAGTGCGAGGAGAGCGCTGTTTTCCGGGTTGATGTCGTCGAGCGCCCCTTGGGGTCGGGCGACGGTAGCCACGCGCGTCTCCACGATGAGCTCCGTGCGCTGGGCATCCTTGAGCGTTGTGCCTGCTGGGATCAGCTTCTCAGCCAGGTAGACCTTGGCCGGCTGCTGATCAGCGATCGCCCGCGCGTCGGCGCCCCGCACATAGTTGACAACGAGTAAAGCACCGGCAATGGCGAGCAAGACGGCGAGCAAGACTGCGACGAGTCGGCGGTTCATTCAAATCCCTCACGTTACGATGATCAGCAGTGTTCAATTCAGCCCGCGGGGACCACGACCGTAACGCCGCGGGATGGGCCGCTACCGACGCCTCCCGACCCGGCCTTGGCTAGGCCGGAAGTGAACCAACCCCAAACATACGTGGACGAGGAATTGCAGGGGTTTGCACAAATGGTGCTTGGTTCTACATAAACCGCTGTGCTCTTGCTTGGCTGCGCCGATGGAACGTTGCCGAAACCCGCCAAATAGAAGGATGCAACGCCGGATATGTGGAACTCGCCGTTGGCGCCCGTACCACTGACAGAGTCAAAGATTGGGACTAATACTTCAGACCCGAGGTAGGTCTGCAGCAAGTCCTTGCAATTTCCCGGCGGAGGCGCTCCCGTGTCACCCGGAACAATTGAGTTGTCGTCGATGTCAGCTACGCAGTCGCCCTCAGGGTCAAGCCATGCAAACCCGCCCGGATACTCCTGGCCCGGCGACCCGGAACATTTTGTCCCTTTCGAATCGTGCGTGAAAAGACCAACGACGTGGGCAAGAACTTCGCTTGGAACCTCCTCGAGCGGAGACGTCCCTGGTGACGTGCTGTATTGAGGTGGAGGGGCGAACTTAGTCCCGTTTTCGGTTGTGGTATTCCAGTCGCAGAGATTCATTGTTAGGGGAAGCGTTGGACCGGTCCCGGCGGGCGGTCCCCAAGCCGCACGCGCGCAGGTGCTTTGTGTCACCTCCGCGTCAGCTTCTCCAAACCAAGGAAGGAGGCCGTCTCCACCGTCTCGCGTTCGTGTATTTGTATACGTCTCGACATAGGGAATGTTCGCCCCGGCCCCGAATGTGAGCCAGTTTGGCAGGGGTGGGCACTGCGCCAAGTTGTCAAGACTAAGTACTGTCGCGCAGCCCGGAAGGCCGACGCCCCGACCACACGCCCCGTCGGGACGACCAGGATTGGTGTCGTACCGAGTCTCCCCATCGGTCCATGAATTGTCCCCTAGGAGGTTGGCGACCTCGTCCACCTCCGCTGGGCCACAGTCATCGCCAGACGCACATTCCTGAGCCAAGGCGAGGGCGGTGGCATCGGCCGCATTTTGAAGTTGACCTCGCTCCAGTTTGAAGAATCCAACGTCGACGCTGATCGCCAAAGCGCCGAGCATCACGAAGGCAACCACGACCGCAGCGATGACTGCGACTCCGCCCCGCTCAGGGTGGACGTTCTTAGGCAACTCAACCTCCACAACGCATTGAGGCCGACGCCTCAATGCCGTCAGTAGGGCCAGGCCCACCGAATAGACTCACTGCCGGCCCCAGAATGATCCACTCAAACGGATAGGTAACGCGCACAACGATGTCGCTATCTGCTGGACATGCTGCAGGGGGGATTACATTGACCAGTTCCGGGTCCATGCCCTGTGAGGCCGCCCTCGCTCGCGTGGTCACTGCAGCGCCGCTGTAGGGATCGCTGACGACTGCGACACGAGCTCCCTCCCGCGCGGCATTGGTCAGCGTAGAGGCGGTGAACATGAATCGCCCGAAGTCCACGATCCCCGCCAAGATGAGGAAGAGCAAGGGAAGGACCAAAGCGAATTCGACCGCTGAAGCCCCCCGCTCGGACCCTTCGGTCGTCCCTTCGAACCCTTCAACAATCCTCTGTCTTAAGAAACTTGCACGGGTCGTCAGCGCCATATCCCCTCGGGTTTCCTCGTTGGAGCGGGGTGTTGGGTAGCGCTTCGATCGACACACTTGCTGAAGGCGCTACCCATCCACCACTCAGGCGGCGTTTACCGCCGCCAAGACCCGCGCGAACAGGCCGTCGAGGGCATCGCCGAGAAGGCCGACCGTCACCATAATGGCGACGGCGATGAGAGCGACCATGAGGCCGTACTCGACGGCGGTGGCGCCCTCTTCACGAGAGCGAAGGGTCTGCAGCTTGGCAGCAAGCTTGGTCATGTTTCCTCCACAAGACTGAAGGGCCCACCCGATGTGTCGCCCTACGGCGAGGAACGTATGTCCCGGATCGCACCCCTGTCCCGAGAATCGAAGAAATTGCCGGACAGTGTCCGGGTGACGGGCGTCACACGCCCTCGAAGGGTGCGTCGGTAGACTGGCTGCGGCTTCCGATGATCCGTGAGCCATGGTGTGCCGGGAAGTCTGGTCGGCGTCCGATGACCCATCTGCCCATGAGGACGACATGACACTCCCGCCCCGCCCGACCAGCCGGCTCCTCGGACGAGGATCCTGGCGTGAGTCCCGCTACGTCGCAGACATCCTGCGGCAGGAGACCGTCGGAGGCACTCTCCTGCTCATCGCTGCGGTGGCAGCGATCGTCTGGGCGAACTCGCCGTGGCGGGAGGCCTACTCGGCGCTGAGGGACACCACGGTCGGCCCGCAGTCCCTGCACCTGGACCTCTCGCTCGGGGAGTGGGCTGCGGACGGGCTCCTCGCGGTCTTCTTCCTCGTCGCCGGCATCGAGCTGAAGCGCGAGTTCGTCGCGGGCGACCTCGCCGACCGCCGCAAGGCGGCGCTGCCCATCGTCGCCGCGGCCGCCGGCGTCGCAGTACCTGCGATCCTGTTCGTCATCACGGCCACGCTGGTGGCGAGCGGTGACGACGCGACCCAGCTCAGCGGCATACTCCGTGGTTGGGCGATCCCGACGGCCACGGACATCGCGTTCGCGCTCGCGGTCCTCGCTGTCATCGGCACCCACCTGCCGAGCGCGCTCCGGTCCTTCCTGCTGACCCTCGCGGTCGTCGACGACCTCATCGCGATCACGATCATCGCGATCTTCTACACACAGTCGCTCAACCTGCTCTGGCTCGCCGCGGCGATCGTCCCGCTCGCCGCCTGGCGGTTCCTGCTGCAGCGCAAGATCACCAACCCGTTCGTCCTCGCCATCCCGGGGATTCTCGCGTGGGGGTTCGTGCACTCCAGCGGCATCCACGCCACGGTCGCCGGTGTGCTGCTCGGACTCCTCGTGCCGGTGAACCGGGCGATCGAGGACGACCCGGACCGGCACTCGCTCGCGGAGCGGATCGAGCACAAGATCCGGCCGTTCTCCGCCGGGTTCGCGGTGCCCGTCTTCGCGTTCTTCGCGGCCGGCGTCACCGTGATCGGCGGCGGCTTCTCCGCGGCGCTCTCCGACCCGGCGGCCCTCGGGGTCATCGTCGGGCTCGTGCTCGGCAAGCCGATCGGCATCTTCGGCAGCACGTGGGCGATGTCGCGGTTCACCCGTGCCGAACTCGACAGCGGCCTCGCCTGGACAGACGTGCTCGGTCTGTCGATGCTCGCCGGGGTCGGCTTCACCGTCAGCCTGCTCATCGGCGACCTCGCCTTCGGGCTCGGCTCGGAGCGGGACGAGCACGTGAAGTTCGCGATCCTCTTCGGCAGCCTGATCGCCTCACTGTTCGCGGCGGTCGTCCTTCGGCTCCGCAACCGCGTCTACCGACGCATCCACGAGCAGGAGCTCCGCGACTCGGACCGCGACGGGATCCCCGACGTGTACGACGCCTCGCCCGGTCACCCGGACTGAGTCGTCCCGCCGGAGGGGCTCTCAGGACTGGCGGCGGTAGCGCTCCTCGAGAGCCTCGGCGACCTCGTCAGGGCCGACGTCCGCCCGAGCGGGGTGCAGCTCCACCGGCTTGACCTCACCCCACGTCGACGACCGGTGGCTGTCTTCCTTCACGAGGAAGGTGGGCTTCTGCATGGACCGGAAATGCAGTCGACCGATGTACTCACCGAGGATGCCGATCGACAGCATGAGCGCCCCGCTGAGGATCGCGAGCATCGAGGCCAGCGTCGTGAAGCCGGCGACCTCCACCGCGCCGACCCAGTACCGGACGAGGACCGAGACGAGCAGGGCAAACCCGAGCACCGAGGTGAGCAGGCCCATCCAGGTGACGAGCTTCAACGGGGCGGTGCCGTAGCCGGTGACCATGTTCATCGCATGGCGCGCGAGGCCCCGCAACGAGTAGTTCGACCGGCCCGTCTCGCGCTCGTCCATCTGCACGGTGACCCGGCGCACGGAGTTCGTCGTCCAGCTGAGCAGCACGTCGAGCGAGGCGAAGGGGTCGGCGACGTGCTCGAACCCCTCCCGGAGATCAGTCCGGAACGCCCGGAAGGCGCTGACGTCCTTCGCGTTGGGCACCCCCGACGCCGCCAGCCCCGCCTTGACGATCCGCGAGGCGAACGAGCGGGTGAACCCGTGCTCCTCCTCGGCGGCCACGCCGTAGGCGAGGTCGACCAGCGGGTCGTCGAGGGCCGCGACGAGCGTGCCGACCTCCTCGGGACGGTGCTGGAGGTCGTCGTCCATGGTCACCGTGATCGGGTGCTTGGCCCGCATGATCCCGGCGAGCAGGGCGTTGTGCTGCCCGTAGTTGCGGCGCAGGAGCACCGTCCGCATCGTGGCCGGGTTGTCGCGCTCGAGGCCGCGGGCGACGGCATAGGTGTCGTCCGGGGAGCCGTCCACGACGAGGATGATCTCGAAGGCGTCCGCGATGGCCGGGAGGCTCTCGTGCAGGCGCCGCACCAGCTCCGGAAGCGTGGCTCGGGACCGATAACAGGGGACGACGACCGAGATCTTCACGTCGTCAGTATGCCCAGTCACCACACCCTCCGGTCACCCGCCCGCACACCCGCGGCGACACCCGCTCCAGCGCCCCTCAGGGCGAGACGTGCCGGAAGGTGAAGAACCGGTGGCTGAGGTAGGAGCCGACCGACACGACGACCAGCGCGACCACCTGGGCCAGCATCGGCGGCCACCCAGCGAGCTCGACGAGCAGCGGCGTCATCACCAGCCCGGCAACGGCGCCCGAGGACCACACCGACACGAAGCGCGCCAGGTCCTTGGTCCACTCGGCGCCCGGGGCGAAGACCCAGTGCCGGTACGCGGGGAAGGCGAAGGAGATCGTGATGACCTGGGCCACGAGGATGGCCGCGATGTAGTGCAGCCCGAGCGCGAGGCCCCCTGCGACCAGCCCGAGATACACCAGGCTCGTCGTCCCGGCGACGACGAGATACCGCGCCGGCTGGTGTGTCCAGCGCAGCGTCGAGGACAGCTTCGAGGACGACAACCAGCGATTCACGGTCGTTAGGCTAACCACAGCGTTCGTGGGATGCTACGGGGCGTGCGCCAGATCTCCTTCTCCACGCCATACCGCACCGGGCTCGAGGAGCCCTACATCGCTGAGGCTCTGAAGTCCAGCGTCTGGCACGGGGACGGACAGTTCACCAAGCGGGCCAGTGACTTTCTCACCGAGCTGACGGGGGCCACGTCGACGCTGCTCACGACGAGCGGGACCCACGCCCTGGAGCTCGCAGCGGTCGCGCTCGGCCTGGGCCCCGGTGACGAGGTCATCGTGCCGACGTTCACCTTCCCGTCGACCGCGACCGCCATCGCCCTGCGGGGCGCCACTCCGGTCTTCGTCGACGTCCTCCCCGAGACCCTCAACCTCGACATCGACGCCACCGCCGCGGCCCTCACCGACCGGACCAGGGCCATCTTCGTCGTCCACTACGGCGGAGTCGCGGCCGACCTCGACCGACTCACCGAGCTCGCAGCAGCCAACGACGTCGCCATCGTCGAGGACAACGCGCACGGTCTCGGCGCGTACTACGACGGGCAGCACCTCGGCACCTTCGGCACCTTCGGGGCGCAGAGCTGGCACGACACGAAGAACTTCACGTGCGGCGAGGGTGGCGCGCTGCTGATCAACGACGCGTCGCTGCTCAGCCGCGCGGAGATCATCCGCGAGAAGGGCACCAACCGCTCGCAGTTCCTGCGCGGCCAGGTCGACAAGTACACCTGGGTCGACCAGGGCTCCTCCTACCTGCCCAGCGAGCTGCAAGCAGCCGTGCTCATGGCGCAGTTCGAGCACTACTCGGAGATCCAGGGCAAGCGCCACGCCGTCTGGGACCGTTACGCCACGGACCTCAAGGCGTGGGCCGCCGACCACGGCGTCTCCCTGATGACCGTTCCCGAGCGCCGGCAGCACCCGGCGCACCTCTACTACCTGCTCCTGCCGACGCACGAGGACCAGCAGGCCTTCATCGCGAGCCTCGCTGCCGAGAGCATCGTCGCCCCGTTCCACTACCAGCCGCTGCACGCCTCGCCGGCGGGCAAGGCCCTCGGCCGCACCCCCTTCCCGTGCGACGTCGCCGACGACCGCGCGCACCGCCTCGTCCGGCTCCCGCTCCACGCCAACCTCACCGAGTCGGACCTCGACCGCGTCGTCTCGGCAATTTCTAGCTTTGTGCCGATCCATGGGTGACGCCAGATCGTCACCGGACATCGTGTGACTTAAAGAACATCCGAGAAGGCCAGGGCACCGACCTCAATAGATCTATCAACCTCACTGCGCACATGGACGAGAAGTATCACGGGAGGCTCGACGATGCACAATATCAAGGCCAACAAACTCACGATTGGCAAGGGAACGTTCATCGATCCGTCTGCGGTCATCTGCGGCGCGGATGGAGGGCCCGCAGACGTGGTGACAATTGGAGACAACTGCTATATCGGCGAGCGCGTCCAAATCCGTTGCCCAGAGTTTTCCTTGGGTGACTACGGCAAAATTCATCATGACACCAACGTTCATGGATACAGTCCTTGCCTCATCGGACACAACGCGTGGATCGGGCAGTTCACCATCATCGACTCCATCGGTGGGGTCACGATTGGGGACAACTGTGGCATTGGCGCTCACTCCCAGCTATGGAGCCATATCAAGTATGGCGACACCCTAGAAGGCTGCCGCTTCTTGTCCGAGAAGCCTTTGCGCATCGGCAAGGATGTCTGGTTTGTTGGGCACTGCATAGTGTCCCCAATTACCGCCGAAGACCGCTCTGTTGCCATGGTTGGTAGCGTGGTCACCCGAGACATGAAAGAGAATCGGGTTTATGCCGGAACTCCCGCCGCCGACATAACTGACAAGACGGGCCCAGCCTTTTCGCCAGTCAACGTGGAGGAGAAATTCCTCAAGATGGAGGAGTACCTCAAGGCCTATGGTGGCGACCGCAGCGACCTGAGGATCGCGCGAACAGTCAACGACATATCGGACGTCAATTCCACTTGGTTCGTCGTCGAATCACGCACTTACACGAAGCGTGGCACTGCCAGTGAAGTCGAATTCATGAAGTTTCTATTGCCTGAACGCGGTAAGTTCACGCCTATCAGCACACTGTAGTCGCGCGCGGGCTGAGCGCACGACGCAATTGCGAGTCCCCCGCGCCGATCGGCCTTGCTCAAACACCGACGCGCAGGATGAGCTGCTAGCCCGGGGCTGAGGGAGTCGCAGCCGACTCTGCCTCACTGTCCTCTTACCTTCGTGGATGCGGGGGGTAACGCAGGCCCGCACGTATTCGCAGGTGGAGGCCACTCTCCTGCACCCCCGCGCCAGGTGGCCCACGCACCGCTGAGGGGCCAAGATGAGATGGTCGCCGATCCACGACCCGGCGACTCGCCACTGACTCCGGGAGAACCGATGAAGCTCACCTCGTCCACCTTCGCCGAGGGCCAGGAGATCCCCGAGAAGTGCGGCAAGCGAGCGCAGAACGTCTCCCCGCACCTCACGTGGTCCGATGAGCCCGCCGGCACCCGGTCCTTCGCCCTCACCGTCGTGGACTGGCATCCCGTCGCCCGGGGCTACGTCCACTGGATGGTCTGCGACATCCGTCCGACGACGACGACCTTCATGGAGGGGGCCGCCGCCCGTGGTCTGCCGGAGGGCACCCGCCAGGTGCGGGCCTACGCCGGCCCCTTCCCGCCGTCGGGCACGCACGACTACGTGTTCACGCTCCACGCCCTGGACATCGCGGCCCCGAACATCCCTCCGGGCGCCACGCTCGACGAGTTCAACGCGGCAGTCAGCTCGCACACGCTCGCCACGGCCACGCTGACCGGCCACTTCACGCGCCGCTAGCGGCGCCAGCCGCGCCAGCCCGCCAGCCCGCCCGGCCCTCCCCAGGGCGGGAGGCGCCCGACGGCACGGGCGCGCGGAGCGAGCTCAGCGGCATACGCCCGGTTGTGGGTACGGGTCCCACCGGGCGGCCGCACGCGCGTCGCCCGAAGCACCCCTGTGCACCGCACAGTAGGGTGGCAGGAGCAAGCGCCGCGCGCGCAGCCGATCACGTGGAGGAGTGAACCGATGAGCACGGACCCCCGGCAGGAGCGGACGCTCGGGCAGCTGGTCGCCGCCGCGACCCAGGACATGTCGACGCTGGTCCGAGGGGAGATCGCCCTGGCCAAGGCGGAGGTGTCCGGCCAGCTGAAGAAGGCCGGGAAGGGCGGGGGGCTCCTCGCCGCTGCGGCCGTGCTCGGCTTCTACGCCGTCTACTTCGTCTTCACGACGCTCGTCGAGGTCCTCGACATCTGGCTCCCCCGCTGGGCGGCGTGGCTCATCATCACCGTCCTCATGCTCCTCGTCGCCGGCATCCTCGCGATGGCGGGCATCCGCAAGATGAAGACCGTCGAGCCGACCCCCAAGAAGGCCGTCGCCGAGGCCCAGCAGACGGTCGCCGCGCTCAAGGCCGCCACCGCCAACCCCGGCACGATGGCCGCCGCACCCCGACCTGAGTGGGACCGGCCGTCGACCGCGACCCTCCCCTCGGGCACGCCCGTCACTGCAGCCAGCGACGGGACGAGGTCCGATACGACCAATCCCTGATCGGACCGCTACCCTCCACTCATGCCGGTCGACGCTGCCTTCGTCGAGATCGACGGACCGTGGCAGCACCGACACGTCGCTGCGAACGGCGCGCGCTTCCACGTCGCCGAGCTGGGGGACGGACCGCTCGTCCTCATGCTGCACGGCTACCCGCAGTTCTGGTACACGTGGCGCCACCAGATGGTCTCGCTCGCCGAGGCGGGGTACCGGGTCGCCGCGATGGACCTGCGCGGTTACGGCGGCTCCGACAAGCCACCCCGCGGCTACGACACCTACACGGCGACGCTCGATGCGGCGTCGGTGATCCGCGCCCTCGGCGAGGCCGAGGCCACGATCGTCGGGCAGGGGCTCGGCGGCTGGATCGCTTGGGCGATGCCGGCGCTGCGGCCCGACGAGACGACCGCCGTCGCGTCGCTCTCGATGCCGCACCCCCGCGTCATGCGGCGTGCGTCGTGGCTCAACCGGAAGCAGCGGGCCGCCTCCTCGTGGATCGTCTCGCTGCAGCGGCCGTTCGGGCCGGAGCGGGCGATGACGCGGTCGCATGACTACGTGGGCGGGCTGCTCCGCGACTGGTCGGCGCCAGGTGGGGACTTTCCCACGCCCGAGGACGTCGCCCGCTACGGCGACGCGATGATGATCCCGTTCGTCGCGCACTCCGCGGCGGAGCACTACCGCTGGCTGGGGCGGTCGCAGCTGCGCCCCGACGGGCCGTTCTTCATGCGGCGGATCCGCCACGCCATCCACGTGCCCGTGCTCGAGCTGCACGGCGCCGACGACGGGTGCGTCCTGGTCAGCTCGATCCGCGGGTCCGAGAAGTACGCGGCGGGGGACTTCCGTTCGGTGACGATCCCGCGCGCCGGTCACTTCCTGACCGAGGAGGCACCGGACGCCGTGTCGGCTGAGTTGCTCCGCTGGCTGAAGTCCGTTCGGTAGCAATGGATCTCGGCTTCTCGTTGTCGTCTGACGTTCGCTGGGCGGTGGCCCTCCGCATCCAAGGCAGGCGTATGCCGCTGAGCTCGCCCCACGCGCACGTTCCCTTGCGCACCGGCGCGGTCGGCACGCTCCTCCTGCTGCTCGCGGCGGCTCGGCGGGTGGCTGACGGTGCCGTCGACGGGGGAATGCTGCTGCGGCGCACGCCGGAGGACGTCGCGGGGGGCTCGGGGATCTGGCGGACGCTGGCGGTGGAGGCCCTGCCCCTGGTCGACGTGGCCGCGCTCGTCGGGGCGGTGCGCGACAACCTCGCCACCAACGTGCTGCTCCGCCACGTCGGGCTCTCCGGCGTCGCCGACTCCACGGCCTCGATGGGGCTGATGCGCACGGGGCTGCACGACCGGGTGCGGGCGGCGCGAGGGGCGGCCGACCCCGAGTCGGCGTCCTCCGGGACGGCGCTCGAGCTGTGCTGGCTCGCCGAGCGCCTCATGCGTGGGTCGGCGATGGGTGGGTCGGCGGACCGGCTGGTGCGAGGCTGGCTCTCGGCGAACGTCGACCAGTCGATGGTCGGGGCTGCCTTCGTCGAACGGTTCGGGGTGGACCCGCTCGCGCACCACGCCTCGCTCGGCGGGGAGCTGGCCTACTGGAACACGACGGGCACCGAGCCCGGCGTGCGCGCCGACATCGGGGCGGCGACGTGGGCAGGCCGGACCGTCGCGTGGACGGCGATCGCGAACTGGGCTCCCGAGCTCGACGACAAACTGGGGGCCGAGGTGCTCGCCGGGATGCGGTCGGTCGGTGACTCGGTGATCGACTTCCTGACCCGGACGGGACCCTCCGAGTAAAGTGGCCCCGAATGCACTGGGTGCCTTCGGGGCCACTCGACGTTGTGGAGCTACGTGATCAGAAGCCGGCGACGTTGAGGAGGGGCTCCTTGATCTTGTCCTTGTCGTCGACGTTGTTCCAGTTCAGGTTGCCCGCGTTGACCAGCGCGGTCTGCACGGCGGACGGTGAGGCCGTCGGGTGCGTTGACTTGTAGAGCGCCGCAGCACCGGCGACGTGCGGGGAGGCCATCGACGTGCCGGAGATGGTGTTGTAGCCGCCGCCCTTCCACGTCGAGTTGATGCAGACACCAGGAGCGATGATGTCGACGTCGGCCCCGTAGTTCGAGAAGTTCGCGAACGTGTCGTCGACGTCGCTGCGGCACGTCGCCGCGCCGAGTCCACCCGGCTGGCCGTCGAAGTCGGCGAGCGCGCTCACGGTGATGACCTCGTCGTAGGCCGCCGGAACCGCGCCCTTCGAGTCGACGGCAGAGTTCCCAGCGGCAACCGCGTAGGTGACGCCGGCCCCGACGGACCGGCAGATCGCGTCGTGCAGGGCGTCACCGGTCGAGCAGCCACTGCCGGCCGGCTCGCTGCCGCTGCCACCGAGGCTCATGTTGGCGACCTCGATGGTCCCGGCGCGAGCGGTCACCCAGTCGACACCGCAGATGATCGACGACCACGAGCCGCTGCCCTGGTTGTTGAGCACCCGGACGGCCCAGATGCGCGCGCCGGGGGCGACTCCGACGACACCGTTGGCGTCGTCCTTGGCGCCGATCGTCCCGGCGACGTGGGTGCCGTGCCCGTTGCCGTCGTCGTAGCTGCGGCCGGTCGAGCAGTTGGTGCCGCCGACGACGTTGAGGTCCGGGTGGTCGAGGTCGACGCCGGTGTCGATGACCGCGACGTCGACGTTGACGGAGCCCGCCCCGTCCCCGGCCCGCGCCGAGCTGAGCTCACCGTCGATCCGGTTGATGCCCGTGGGCAGGGTCTGTGCGTCGATGGACATCTCGCGGTCCGGCACGACCGAGACGACGCGCGAGTCACGAGCCACCCGGGCGGCCGCCGTCGCCGACATGTGCGCGGCATAGCCCTTGATGGAGTACTGGTAGAGGTGGTCGACGGTGGCGCCCTGTGTGCGGGCGTGCTCCGCGGCGACGGCCCGCGGTGAGGCGGAATCGGCGAGGACGACGATGTACGAACCCGGGATGACGCCGGCCTCCGCGGAGGTGTTGACGGCCTGGGCGCTGGTGGGCGCGACGGCCAGGCCACCGAGCAAAAGGCCCGCAGCGGCAACGCTGCCGAGTGTGGTTCTGCGCATGGGGACTCCCTTGGAACGGCCCATCCCGGTCGAGATGGGAATGAGGGAAATCTACGTTCGACTCAGGCGCCTGTCCTGTTGAAACGAAACCTGGTCATTCGAGGTAACAGACGACAACCAGGAGTCGATGGATACCTCGAACCGCGAGGCAGGGGGCGAAGGAGGGCGAAGCGGATGGTCAGCGGGGGCGGTAGCGGCGCTCCGGGCGGCCCGTCGCGCCGTACCGCAGCGACACCTCGGCCGCCCCAGTCGCGACGAAGTGCTCCAGGTAGCGCCGGGCGCTCACACGGGAGATACCCACGGCCTCGGCGCACTCGGTCGCCGACATCGTGTCGTCGGCCTCGCGGAGCGCTCGCAGCACCGCCTCGGCCGTCTCCACCGACAGGCCCTTCGGCAGCGATACGGCAGCCGGACGCCCTCCCGCGCCCGACGCGAAGGCGGCGTCGATCTCCTGCTGGGTCAGTTCCCCGGCGTCGACAGCGCGAGCGCGCTCAGCGGCATACGACATGAGGCGCTGCTCGAGGTCGGCGCGCGAGAACGGCTTGAGCAGGTAACCGACCACTCCGTGCCGCACGGCGGCGCGGACGGAGTCGGCCTCCTTGGCCGCGGTGATGACGAGGACGTCGCAGGTCTCCCCCGCCGCGCGGAGCCGCGTGACGACGTCGAGGCCGAAGATGTCGGGCAGGTAGAGGTCGAGGAGGACGAGGTCCGGCTTGAGCCGACCCACCAGCTCCAGCGCCTCCCCGCCCGAGCTCGCCGTCCCGACCACCTCGAAACCCTCTGTCTGCGAGACGAACCCACGGTGGATCCGAGCGACCATGAAGTCGTCGTCGACGACGAGCACGCTGATCATCGGGACTCCTGCAGGGCAGGGGAGTCGACCGTGAGGCGCGCGATGAAGGTGGCCCCCTCCTCGGTCCGCTCCACCTCGACCTCGCCGCCCCGCCGTTGGCAGATGAGCCGAGTCAGGGCGAGGCCGATGCCGCGCTCCCCCGCCTCGGCGGCCTTCGTCGTGAAGCCGTGGGTGAAGACCTCGGTGACGAGCTCGGGCGCGACCCCCGGCCCCGAGTCGGAGACCATCACCTCCACCGTGCTCCTCGGGCTGCTCGCATCCTGGTGGATCGCCAGCTCGACCCACCGCTCGTCGCCGCCGGCCGTCGCCGCGGCGTCGACCGCGTTGTCGACGAGGTTGCCGACGACCGCGGCCAGGTCGGCGGAGTCCACCGACGACATCCGGCCGAGCGCCGTGTCGTCCGAGACCCGCAGCTCCACGCGCCGCTCGGTCGCCTGGGCGGCCTTGGCCATGACGAGCGCCGACACGGCCGTGTCCTGGATCCGTCGCGCCACCGTCAGGTCGAGCTGGGCCCGGTGCTGGCTCACCGAGTCGACGAACCGAACGACCTCGTCGTACTCCCCCAGCTGGATCAGCCCGGAGATGGTGTGCAGTTGGTTGGCGAACTCGTGCGCCTGGGCCCGGAGCAGCTCGGTCGAGCTGCGGAACGAGCCGATCTCCCGCTCGAGCGCGGCCAGCTCGGTGCGGTCGCGGAGCGTCGTCACGGAGCCGAGCGGCCGGCCGTCCTTGGCGACCTCCATCCGGTTCATGACCAGCACCCTCCCCCGACGCAGGACGACCTGGTCGGGCTCGTCGCCGGTCTGCCCGAGGAGCACCTCGCGCAGCCGCGGCCCGATGGCAAGGTCCGACACGGACATCCCGACCGCCCGCTCCGGCAGGTCGAGGAGGCGCTGGGCGACGTTGTTGACCAAGGTGATCCGGTTCGACGTGTCCAGGGCGACCACCCCCTCGGCGAGGCCGAACAGCATCGCCTCGCGGCTCTCGGCCAGCCCGGTGATCTCGTGCGGCTCGAGGCCGAGGGTCTGCCGCTTGAGGCGCCGGGCGAGGAGCCAGGACCCGAGGCCACCCAGGGCGAGAGCGAGGCCGAGGTAGGTCAGCAGGTAGGAGGAGGCACCCTGGAGGCGGTCGATGACCGACGGCATCTCGACGGCGACCATGACGGTGCCGAGCCGGGTCCCGGGCGACAGGCCCCCGGCTGCCGGCACGTTCGTGCCCGGCGAGTAGAGGACCGGCGTCTGGGCCGCGAGCATCCGCCGACCGGCGAGCTCCATCGGGCCGGTCCAGCTCGCACCCTGGCGCACCCGCTCTGACCCGAGCGGCAGCTGCCGCTCCTCCGTCGTCGGGTCCGACGAGTCCTTGACGACGCCCCTCGAGTCCGCGACCGACACGAGTGCCAGGCCGTACTGCGTGATGGTGCCCTGGACGACCGTCGGCAGGGCGTTGATGACCTGCGGCGGCGCCAGCTCCTGACGCACGAGCGGGTGGCTCGCGAGCTGCTCGGCGATGGCGAAGAGGCGCCGACCCTCGGTGCGGGTGAACGTCGCCTCCGACTGCGCGAGCGAGACGAACGCGACCGCGATCAGCACGGTCAGCAGGATCGCCACCTGGGCGACCAGGAGCTGCCCGGCGAGCGTGAATCGGCGCAGTCGACGCATGACCACAAAGAACTCAACCTTCATTGATGACACAAGAGCGACACGGCCTCGTGGCGCGGGCACGATCATGCCGTTCCAGCCCCAGAACCGAAAGAGGCCTCAACGATGAGAGCACATCCCACCGCCCGCAAGGCGTCCCTGCTCACCGCGGGGATCGCCACGGCAGCCCTCACGCTCTCGGCGTGCGGCGCCACCGCGGACGACACCAACACCAACGCCGGTGCGAGCGGCGCCACCGGCGGCAGCGCCGCCCCCGCGTCCGGCCTGCAGATCATGGTCCCCAACTCCCCCGGTGGCGGCTACGACACGACGGCCCGCACCGTCGCCAAGGTGATGGAGACCGAGCAGATCACCGGCACCGTCCAGGTCTTCAACCTCCCCGGCGCGGGCGGAACCGTCGGCCTGCAGCGCACGGTCAACGAGAAGGGCAACGGCAAGCTCGCCATGCAGATGGGCCTCGGCGTCGTCGGTGCGGCCTACACGCAGAAGTCCCAGGCCACCCTCAACGACACGACGCCGATCGCCAAGCTGATCGAGGAGGCCGGCGCCATCGTCGTCTCCAAGGACTCTCCGTACAAGGACATCACCTCGCTCATCGACGCGTGGAAGAAGGACCCGTCGAAGGTCAACGTCGGCGGCGGCTCGTCGCCCGGCGGCCCGGACCACCTGCTCCCGATGCGGCTGGCCAAGGCGGTCGGCATCGAGCCCAAGTCCGTCTCCTTCATCTCCTACGACGGGGGCGGCGAGCTGCTCCCCGCGATCATCGGCAACAAGATCGCCTTCGGGGCGAGCGGCTTCGGCGAGTTCCTCGACCAGGTCAAGGCCGGCCAGGTGAAGGTTCTCGCGGTGACGAGCGAGGAGCGCATCGAGGCGCTGCCCGACGTGCCGACGCTCAAGGAGTCCGGCGTCGACTTCCTCTTCACCAACTGGCGCGGCATCGTGGCTCCGCCGGAGATCTCCGACGCCGACCAGGCCGTCTGGGTCGACGCCCTGACGAAGATGCACGACTCGCAGGCCTGGAAGGACGAGATGAAGAAGCGCGGCTGGACCGACGCCTTCGTCACCGGGGACGAGTTCGGCACCTTCCTCAAGGAGCAGGACACCGCCGTCGCCGAGATCCTGACGAGCCTCGGGCTGGTCAGCTGACCATGTCTGACCCCCAGGTGGACACCACCGGTGCCGCCGCGAAGCCCCGCGAGGACCGCGCACAGTACGGGGTGTGCGCGGCCCTCGCGGGCCTCGGCGTGCTGCTGCTCGTCGACGCCGCGAACATCCGCCACGTCACGAGCAGCAACGACCCGCTCGGTCCGCGGCCGGTCCCCATCGTCCTCGGCGTGCTCCTGCTCATCACCGCCGTCTCCTACGCCATCGACGTCTGGCGCGGTGGAGTCGGCCAGGCCGAGGGCGGCGAGGACGTCGACCTCGGCAGCCGGGCCGACTGGAAGACCGTCGGCCTCCTCATCGTCGTCTTCGGCGCGAGCGCCCTGCTCATCCAGCCGCTCGGCTGGGTCATCACCGGCAGCCTCCTCTTCTGGGGCTGCGCCTACGCCCTCGGCAACGAGCACCACGTCCGCGGCCTGGCCTTTGGGATCGCCCTCGCGCTGACCACCTTCTACGGCTTCGCCATCGGCCTCGGCGTCAACCTCCCGGCCGGCATCCTCAAGGGAATCCTCTGATGGACAACCTCAACCACCTCATCGAGGGGTTCGGGCACGTCCTGACCCCGATGAACCTGCTCTTCGCGCTCATCGGGGTCACCGTCGGCACCGCCGTCGGCGTCCTGCCCGGCATCGGGCCGGCCATGACGGTCGCGTTGCTCCTCCCCATCACCTACGGCCTCGAGCCGACCCAGGCGCTCATCATGTTCGCCGGAATCTTCTACGGGGGCATGTACGGCGGGTCGACGACGTCGATCCTGCTCAACACGCCCGGCGAGTCGGCCTCGGTCGTCACGGCGCTCGAGGGCAACAAGATGGCCAAGTCGGGCCGGGCGGCGCAGGCCCTGGCCACCGCCGCGATCGGCTCCTTCGTCGCCGGGACGATCGGCACCGCCCTGCTCGTGCTCGTCATGCCGCAGGTCGTCGCCTTCGCGATCAACCTCGGCTCGCCGGAGCTGCTTGCCATCCTCCTCGTGGCCTTCGTCGGGGCGAGCGCCGTCCTCGGGTCGTCGCGGGTGCGCGGTTTCGCGGCGCTGCTCGTCGGCCTGACCATCGGCGTCGTCGGGATCGACTTCGTCACTGGCCAGCAGCGGCTGACCTTCGGGCAGCCGATGCTCGCGGACGGGATCGACGTCGTCGTCGTCGCCGTCGGCATCTTCGCCGTCGGCGAGGCCCTATGGGTGGCGGCCCACCTGCGTCGCAAGGCCGCGACGGTCATCCCGGTCGGCCGACCGTGGATGGGTCGGGAGGACTGGGCCCGGTCGTGGAAGCCGTGGCTGCGCGGCACCGCCCTCGGCTTCCCGTTCGGTGCGATTCCGGCGGGGGGCGCCGAGGTGCCGACCTTCCTGTCCTACCTCGCCGAGCGCCGCCTCGCCAAGCACCCCGAGGAGTTCGGCCACGGCGCCATCGAGGGCGTCGCCGGACCCGAGGCCGCGAACAACGCGTCGGCCGCCGGCACGCTCGTCCCCCTCCTGGCGATCGGCCTGCCCACCAACGCGACCGCGGCCATCATGCTCTCCGCCCTCCAGGGCTGGGGCTTCGAGCCGGGGCCCTTCCTCATCGAGAAGCAGCCGGTCCTCGTCTGGACCCTCGTCGCGAGCCTTTTCGTCGGCAACACGATGCTGCTCCTGCTCAACCTGCCTCTGGCGCCCACCTGGGCGAAACTGCTCCAGATCCCCCGGCCGTACCTCTACGCCGGCATCCTCTTCTTCGCCACCATGGGCGCCTACGCCGTCAACGCCCAGCCGTTCGACCTGTTCCTCCTCCTCGCGCTGGGCCTCGTCGGCTTCGCCCTGCGTCGCTTCGGGCTGCCGGTGCTGCCGCTCATCATCGGCGTCATCCTCGGCCCGCTCGCCGAGAAGCACGGCCGCCGTTCGCTCCAGCTCTCCGGCGGCGACATCAGCGGCCTCATCGGCGGGCCGGTGGCGTGGGTCTGCTACGCGATCATCGCCGGCGTCATCCTCTGGCCCCTCATCGGCCGGCTGCTTCCGGGCAAGCGCCCGTCCGACCGCGACCACACCCCCACGGAGGTCTCCGCATGACGATCGTCGTCGGCTACATCCCGACCACCCAGGGCGAGGCGGCCATCACCGCGGCCATCACCGAGGCCCGCGCGCACGGCGACTCCCTCCTCGTCGTCAACATGTCGCGGGACGACAAGCTCGTCGACGCCCACCGCGCCGCCTCGACCGAGCTGAGCCGGCTCGACGCCGAGCTGACCGAGTCCGGCGTCCCGCACGAGGTGCGCCGCGTCGAGCACGGGACCGACCCGGCCGACGCCATCCTCCGGATCATCGGGGAAGTCGATGCGCGGATGCTCGTCATCGGCCTGCGCCCCCGCACTCCCGTGGGCAAGCTGCTGCTCGGGTCGACGGCGCAGCGCCTCCTCCTCGACGCCGACTGTCCGGTCCTCGCGGTCAAGGCCCACTGAAGTCGTGGAGCCGCGACTACGACACTGACTCGTCTGACGGGTCAGTGTCGTAGTCGCGGCTGCCCCGGGAAGCGAGCCCAGCGGCATACCCCATTTTTCGTATGCCGCTGGGCTGGCTCCCAGCGCGATCGCGCGGCGCGCCGGTGGCGGGTCAGCCGGGGATGCAGGCCCCGGTGCCGACCGCTCGGTCGGCCTGCAGCGCCGCGTCGAGGACCGGCATCGCCTCGTCGAGCGTCAGCGCGTACCCCGTGTTGTCGTCGTCGAGGGACTTGGCGAAGATGACGCCGGCGACCCGACCGTTCGCGTCGAGCAGCGGCCCCCCGGAGTTGCCGGGCTGGACGCGCGTGTAGAGCGAGTAGATCTCCCGGACGACGGGGTCGCCGCCGTAGATGTCGCGACCCCGCGCGTCGAGGACCTGTCGGACCCGGGCCGCGACGACGGTGTAGGGGCCGTCGAGCGGGAAGCCCGGCACCGCGGCGGCCGCCCCGCGGGGCAGGTCGGAGCCGAGCTCGAGAGCCGGCGCATCGAGGCCCTCGGTGCTGATGACGGCGAGGTCGCGGTCGGGGTCGAAGAGGACGACGCGACCGGCGACCGTCTGCTCGCGGCTGGTCACCTGCAGCCGGTCGGCCCCTGCGACGACGTGGGCGTTGGTGACGATGCGGTTGGGGCTCAGCACCCAGCCGGTCCCCTCCTGGCCGCGCCCGCAGCTCTCGGAGGCGGTGGTCACCTTGACGACCGAGGAGGCGGCCCGGGTGATGGCGCCGGAGTCGCCGATCCGCGGGTCTGGCGCCTCGACCGGCGTGATCGGCTCGGGCACGAGGTCGCCGAAGACCTGCGGGAAGCCCTGGCTCGACAGGAAGCCCCGGAAGCCGGCGAAGATCTGGCCCGCGTCCTCCGGCACCACGCTGTTGACGGCCCGCAGGACCCGCGACTCGGAGATCGACCGGGCGACGCTCGGGTTTCCCGCCGTGCGGAGCGACCCGCCGAGGAACCAGATGATGAGCGACGCCGCGACGACGACGACGGCCGCGCCGAGCACCGAGTCGACCTGACGGACCCCGGGCTGGCCCATCCGGCGACGCACCTGCGCGCCGAGCAGGCTGCCGAGGACCTGCCCGACCCAGCCGATGACGACGACGCCGACGATGAGGACGAGGACGCGCAGTCGCGAGTCGTTGGCCACCGCGTCGAGGTCGGCGAGCATCACCGGCAGCGCCCAGATCGCGATGACCGCCCCGGCGAAGAAGCCGAGCAGGGAGAAGACGCTGGCCACCAGGCCGTTGCGGTATCCCGAGATGCCGTAGGCCACGAGGATGAGGGCGAGCGCGATGTCGAGGATGAGGCCGCCGCTCATCGGCGGTCCCTGAGGTAGATCTCGGGGAGCGGGCGCCGGCGCGCCTCGTCCCACTCGACGGCGAGCCCGGCCAGGTCGAGGACGCGGCTCAGCAGTCCGGCGGTGAAACCCCAGAGCAGCAGGTGGTCGAGCTCGAACGCCGGCCCGACGTAGCCGCTGGGATGGGTCACGGTGAACCGGGTCTCCGGGTGGATGAGGTGGGAGATCGGGACGGAGAGCACCTCCTGGACCTCGGCCGGGTCACGGACCGTGAGCGGCGCGGGCTCGGCCCACCAGCCCAGGACCGGCGCGACGACGAAGTTGGCGGGCGGCAGGTAGAGGCTCGGCAGGACGTCGACGACGTCGACGCCGGCCGGGACGATGCCGGTCTCCTCCTCCGCCTCGCGCAGGGCCGTGTGGACGCTGTCCTCGTCCTCGGGGTCGCGCGAGCCTCCGGGGAACGCGATCTGGGCCGGCTGGGTGCGCATGGTGTGCGAGCGCTCGATGAGGATGACGTGCTCGCCCTCGGACGGCTCGCCCGCCGGGGGTGGCCCGAAGAGCATGAGGACCGCAGACTCGCGCCCGCCCTCCTCCGGGGGCTGGAAGCGGGAGAACCAGTGGGCGTCCACGGACGGCACCCGCTCGGCCACCTCGTCGAGCCACCGCGGCCGCGGCAGCCCCGCCGGCCCGGGCGGGATCGCCCCGGTCGCTCCGGAGTGGACGACGCGGGCTCCCCTCGGTGCCGGGGTCAGGGGGGCGGTCACTTCGGGGCCAGCTCGAACTTGAGCAGCCGTGCGGCGCGCTCCGGGTCGGTCTCGCCGATGCCGTAGCTGGGGCACCACCGCGCGACCGGGCAGGCTCCGCAGGCGGGCTTCTTGGCGTGGCAGGTGCGCCGGCCGTGGAAGATGACGACGTGGCTGAGCATCGTCCAGTCGCGGCGCAGGAACAGCGCGCCGACCGCGTGCTCGACCTTGACCGGGTCCTCCTCGGCAGTCCAGCCGAAGCGGCGCACGAGACGGCCGAAGTGCGTGTCCACGGTGATGCCCGGCACGTTGAAGGCGTTGCCGAGGACGACGTTGGCGGTCTTGCGGCCCACGCCGGGAAGCGTGACGAGGTCCTTGAGCCGCCCCGGGACCTCCCCGTCGAACCGCTCGACGAGGGCCTGGCCGAGCTTGATCAGGCTGTCGGACTTGGCGCGGAAGAAGCCGGTCGGCTGGATGATCGTCTCGAGCTCGGTCCGGTCAGCCGCCGCGTAGTCCGCCGCGGTGCGGTACTTCGCGAAGACGATCGGGGTCACCTTGTTGACGCCGACGTCCGTGGTCTGCGCCGAGAGGATCGTCGCGACGAGCAGCTCGAGAGGCGTGGTGAAGTCGAGCTCGCAGTGCGCGTACGGGTAGCGGTCGTGGAGCGCCCGGTACATCGCGCGCGCGCGCCGGGTCCGTGCGACAGGGCTCTCGTCGGCGGTCACGACGGCACGGGCAGACACAGACGACACTGTATGCCGCGCAGCTGGCTCCCGCGCAGCCGCTTCCACGGGTGCCCTCCCGCCCTCGCGCTCCCTGCGCGGCCCCATCATCGACGGCGCCGGCCCCGCCGAAACTCGCCGTGGCGGCGAGAGCGAGCCCAGCGGCATACGTCTCATGGCAGACTGACCCCCGTGGACCCAGATGTGGTGCGGCGTGCTCCGCTGTTCAAAGCACTCGACGACGAGGCCGCGGCTGCCCTGCAGTCGCAGATGACGCTGTCGCGCATGGAGCGCGGCGATGTGCTCTTCCACGAGGGAGACCGCGGCGACACGCTCTACGTCATCGCCGAAGGCAAGGTGAAGCTCGGTCGCACGAGCGCCGATGGCCGCGAGAACCTCGTCGCCATCCTCGGCCCCGGCGAGATGTTCGGCGAGCTCAGCCTCTTCGACCCGGGCCCTCGCACGATGACCGCCACCGCGGTTGCCGAGACCCAGCTGCTCGGCCTCGGCAACGACTCCCTGACGGGGCTGCTCACCGGCCGGCCCGAGGTCGCCAAGTCGCTCCTCGCCGCCCTCGCCCAGCGCCTGCGGCGGACCAACGCCCACCTCGCCGACCTCGTCTTCACCGACGTGCCCGGCCGCGTGGCCAAGGCCCTGATCGACCTGTCCGAGCGGTTCGGCCGACACGTCGAGGGCGGCCTCCTGGTCGCGCACGACCTGACTCAGGAAGAGCTCGCGCAGCTCGTCGGCGCCTCCCGCGAGACGGTCAACAAGGCGCTCGCCGACTTCCAGTCCCGCGGCTGGCTGCGCCTCGAGGCCCGGGCCGTCCTGCTCCAGGACGTCGAGCGCCTCAGGCGCCGCGCCAAGTAGTCAAAAGCGCCTCCCGCAGGCCATCGAAAGAGCACTTCGTCCCTCAGTCCATCGAAAGAGCACTTCGTCCCCGGCGCGGACGAACTGCTCTTTCGATCAGGGGAGGGGGTCAGCTCGGCTGCCGGCGAAGGTACTCGAGCTGGGCCTGCACGGACATCTCGGCCGCGCCCCACACGTTGCGGGGGACGTCGGCGTAGACGCGCTCGACCACCTCTCGGGCTGTCCGGTCCCCCGCCGCGAGCGCCGCGCGGACCTGGTTGAGGCGCTCGGCGCGGTGCGCGAGGTAGAACGTCGTCGCCGCCGCGGCATCGGCGACGTAGGGGCCGTGCCCGGGCAGGATGCGGGCCACGTCGCCGGTGCGGGTCATCGCCTCGATCCGGTGCAGGGACTCGAGGTAGGACTCGAGGTGGCCGTCTGGCCACGCGACCACGGTCGTGCCCCGGCCCAGGATCGTGTCGCCGGTGAGCAGGGCCGTTTCAGCGGGCAGGAGGTAGGAGTAGGAGTCGCTCGTGTGCCCGGGTGTCGCGACGGCGACGATCTCGAGGCCCCCGACACGGATCACCTCGCCCGGCGCCACGTCGTCGTGGCCGCGGCCGAACGCCCGCACGGGCGCACCGGTCAGCTCGTGGAACCGTTCGGCCGACTCCGCGTGGTCGAGGTGCCCGTGCGTCAGCAACGTCAGCACCACCCGCCGGTCCGCCTGCTCGACCTCGGAGACGACCCGGGCCAGGTGCCCCTCGTCAAGTGGCCCCGGGTCGATGACGACCGCCTCGGTGGACCCCGGCTCCGCGACGACCCACGTGTTCGTCCCATCCAGGGTCATCGGCGACGGGTTCGGGCAGAGCACGCACGCCGCCCGAGCGGTCATCGGTCCACCGGCCCACGCCGGATCCGCGTCAGCACCCTTCACGCCGCCACCCCTCGTCACCCCTCGTCACCCCTCGTCACCCCTCGTCACCCCTCGTCACCCCTCGTCCCGGTCGCCGCCTGTCCGGTCAGACGTCGATCCGCATCGCCGGCCCCTCGGGCGTGTCGACGACCACCGGCATGATGAGCGGGAGGTCGTCGCTGTGCCGGACGAACGCCACCGCACTGGGCGCGTCTGCGATCTCCTCCACGCACATGACCGTCGGCGGGAGCAGGGAGGCGAGCCCAGCGGCATACGCCTCGAGAAGCTCCTGGGGGACGACCCACTCCGCGGTCTCGGCCTCGCTCGTCTCACCGTCGGCGACCTGGTGCTCCGGCATCACCGCGGCGAAGAACCACGTGTCGAACCGCCGCGGCTCGAACGCCGGGGTCAGCCAGTGCGCCTTCGCGACGATGAGGTCCGAGCGGAGCACGAGGTCACGCTCTCGCAGCACCCCGGCCAGCGAGAGGTCACGCGAGACCAGCCTGTCGCGCACCCCCGCCCAGCTCCCGTCGTGGGGGTCGACGAGGGGACTGCTCGGAGACGGCCCGGCCAGGAGGACGCCGACCTCCTCGAAGACCTCCCGGACCGCGGCGGCGACGAACATCTGCGCCTCGGCCGCGGTGCACCTCAGACGGCTCGCCCACTCGGCCGGCGATGGACCGGCCCACGGCAGCCCGGCGTCCCCGTCGCGCGGGTCGACGCCACCGCCCGGGAAGACGTGCATGCTCGGCGCGAACGCCATCTGCGACACCCGCTTGAGCATGAACACCTCGGTGCCCCGCTCACCGTCACGCACGAGCATGACGGTGCTCGCCTGCCGCGGGGCCGCCTCGTCCCACCGCTCGCCGCGAAGCCAGCGCAGGGCGACGTCGCCCAGGCCGCGGACCTGCGTCAGGGGGAAGTCCCGGGGCGGCGTCATGACCTCAGTCCGCGACGGCGACGACGACCTCGACCTCGACCGCCGCGTCGAGCGGGAGGGCGGCGACACCGACGGCGCTGCGGGCGTGCTTGCCCCGATCGCCGAACGCGGTGCCGAGCAGCTCGCTCGCGCCGTTGATGACACCCGGCTGCCCGGTGAACGACGGGTCGCTCGCGACGAAGCCGACGACCTTGACCACCTGGGTGACCTTCTCGAGGTCGCCGACGACGGACTTGATCGCGGCGATGGCGTTGAGCGCGCACAGGGCGGCGAGCTCCTTCGCGGCGTCGGCATCGGGACCGTCAGCGGACCCGACCTTGCCGGTGGCCGACATCGCGCCGTCCTTCATCGGCAGCTGCCCGGAGGTGAAGACGAGGTTCCCGTTGCGCAGCGCCGGCACATAGGCGGCGACCGGCGGGACGACCTCGGGCACGGTGAGTCCGAGCTCGGCGAGGCGCTCCTCCACGGTGGCCATGCTCAGGCTCCCTTCGGGCGCTTGAAGTAGGCGACGAGGCTGGTCCCGTCCGGGCCGGGGACGACCTGGACGAGCTCCCACCCGTCGGCGCCGAAGTTGTCGAGGATCTGCTTCGTGTTGTGGATCAGCAGAGGGGCGGTCAGGTACTCCCACGTGGTCATGCTCGTCACCCTACCCATGCGGTCGCCGGCACGATGACGGCATGGACCCGCACGACGAGGGCGTCCTCGCGAGGGCGGCACCCCCACCGGACGACACCAGGCCGTATGCCGCTGAGCCCGCCCAGGTCTATGACGTGCGGTTCCCCTCCTCCCGCCCTGCCGGACCGAGCGGTCCCGGCGCCCCTCGCGGGACGGTGCTGGTCGTGCACGGCGGGTTCTGGCGGGCGGCGTACGACCGACGCACGCGGCGGCGCAGGCTGCGGGGCTGGCCGCGGCCGGCTGGCACGTGGCGGTCGCCGAGTACCGCCGGGCGGGGATACCGGGCGGTGGCTGGCCGGGGACCTTCGACGACATCAGGGTGCGGGACTTCCTCGGCAGTCCGGACTCGGCGCCCGCGGCGTGGCGGGCAGCGGATCCGGTGCGGGGCCTGCCGCCCCGCGTCCCGGTCCGGCTCGTGCACGGTGAGCTCGACCACGAGGTGCCGGTGTCCGTGACCGACGCCTACGTCCGCGAGGCGCGACGTCTCGGGGCCGACGTGACGCTCCACGTGGTCCCCGGCGCCGGCCACTACAGCCTCAGCGACCCGCAGAGCCCGGCCTGGCCGCACATCCTGGTCACCCTGGACGGTCTGGTTTGATGCCACAGCGGTGACCCCGGGGTTCCCGTTGTGGCATCAACCCGAGGGGGCCTCGACACCCGGCTCCCCGAGCGCGTGCAGCCCAGCGCGGAGCTGCGTCATGAACTGTCCCTCTCGAAGCCGCAACCCGAGGGTGTCGAAGCGCAACACCTGCTCGCCACCGACGACGACCTCGTTGAGGCGCAGGTTGTCGTCGGTGACGGCCAGACCCCAACGGTGACCCGCACCGTCGATCTCGGCGACGAGCCCGCATCTCCAGCGGCAGTCGAGGTAGCGGCGCCCCGTCGGATCCTCTCGGATCACCTGTCGATCGGGCTCCGGGAGGCCGTGTCGACGGCACATCCCGGCGAGGTCCAGCTCACCGAGGGACTGGGCGCCTCCCGCGACGTCCAGGACCACACCCTTGACCAGGGCGCGCCGGCGACGGCCCCGGATCACCTCGACAGCAGCCAGCAGCTGGGCGGACGAGCACAACCGCTGCTGCACCGTCATGGCGAGGATGAGGGCAGCTTGGCGATCAGAGACGGCCCAGTGGGCGGCCCTGACGGCTGCCAGGGCCGGCCGCACGCGCGGCACACCCGCACCGATCACTTCGTCCGAGCACCGCCGCGGGAGGTGGTGCACCCGCACGCCAGGCGCCTTCGCTGAGCGCCGGTTGTGCACCACCGACACGTGCACCGCTTCCTCGTCGAACCCCCTGAGCCCCGCAGCGATCAACGCACTGACCCCGTCGAGGACCGCAGCGGATGCGCTGACCTCCCAAACGGCTCGCCAGAACAGCTCCTCCTGCGTCAGCACGCGGGTGTGGACAGCGACGGTGTGCCGGCCGTGCAGCGCCCAGCGCCCTCGGAGCACCTCCTGGCGGATGTGGTGCCGGTGCACCCCGACGTCGGCCAGCAGGGCACGCGAGGCCACGCCGCCCCGGTCGGCAGCGACCCCCTGCGCCTTGTCGAGCACCACTCTCTCGTCCACCACGGCACTCTCGGGGCGGCGGGGGCTCAGAGCCACCCGTCGACGCAGCGCAGTGGACATCAGCACCGAGGCCCAGAGGATGGGGACAACGGGTTGATGCCAGAACGGCAACCCCGGGGTTCCCGATGTGGCATCAACCCGTGATGGCACGGGGCGCGCCGTAGAGTGCCCGTGTGACGGATGCCCACGCGATCGGCGCGCCCGAGTGGCAGCGCGCCCGCCTGCACGTCGTCACCGGCAAGGGCGGCACCGGCAAGACGACCGCCGCCTCGGCCCTCGCGCTGGCCCTCGCCTCCGGGTCCGGCACCCCCAGACGCGTCCTGCTCGCCGAGGTCGAGGGGCGTCAGGGGATCAGCCAGACCTTCGACGTCCCACCGCTGGGCACCGACGAGACGCGGATCGCCCGGACCAGGTCCGGCGGCGAGATCCTCGGCCTCTCCGTCGACGCCAAGGCGGCGCTCCTCGAGTACCTCCAGCTGTTCTACAAGCTCGGCCGCGCCGGCAAGCTCCTCGAGAAGTTCGGGGCCATCGACTTCGCCACGACCATCGCACCCGGCGTCCGGGACGTCCTGCTCATCGGCAGGCTCTACGAAGCCAACCGACGCCGGAGGGACGGCCGGCACCGAGGAGCGAGCCCAGCGGCATACGACGCGATCGTCATGGACGCCCCGCCCACGGGACGCATCGGACGCTTCCTCAGCGTCAACTCGGAGGTCGCCGACCTCGCCCGCGTCGGCCCGATCCACAGCCAGGCCGAGTCGATCACCGACCTGCTCGAGAGCGAGCAGACCCTCGTGCACATCGTCACCCTGCTCGAGGAGATGCCGGTGCAGGAGACCCTCGAGGCGGTCCGGGAGCTGCGGTCCAAGGACCTGCGCGTCGGTCTCATCTTCGTCAACATGGTCCGCGACCCCCTCCTCGACGACGTGGCGCTCGAGCAGGCCCGCACCGGAAGGCTGCACAAGCCGTCCATCAGCAGCCAGCTCGCCGACGCCGGAGTCACGGCCACCCCCGAGCTCGTCGACGGGCTGCTCGAGGAGGCCTACGACCACGCGCACCGGGTCGACCTCGAGACCGAGCAGCTCGCGCTCCTCGAGGAGACCGGCCTCCCGCTGGTGATCCTCCCGGCGCTGCCCGAGGGCGTCGACTCCGGCTCGGTCCGCGAGCTCGCCGACATCCTGCTCGACGAGCTCGAGGAGGTGGGACTGGCGCGATGACCCAGACCCCGCACACCCCGGCCCACCCGCCCGCCCACTCGCCGGCACACGTCCGGGCTGCCCAGGCCGCCCCGCGACTCGACATCGACGCGATGATCGCCGACCGGTCGGTCGAGGTCGTCGTCTGCTGCGGTGCCGGTGGGGTCGGCAAGACGACGACCGCGGCCGCACTTGGGCTGCGGGCCGCGGAGGCCGGGCGGCGGGTCGTCGTGCTGACGATCGACCCCGCGCGCCGGCTCGCCCAGGCCCTGGGGCTGAGCGAGCTGGACAACACGCCGCGGCCCGTCGTCGGCTTCGACGCGTCCGCGGGCGGCAGCCTCGACGCGATGATGCTCGACATGAAGCGGACCTTCGACGAGGTGGTCCTCGCTCACGCCGACCCCGGCAAGGCCGAGCAGATCCTCGCCAACCCGTTCTACCAGGCGGTCAGCTCGTCGTTCGCCGGCACGCAGGAGTACATGGCGATGGAGAAGCTCGGCCAGCTCAAGGCCGCGGCCGGCTCCTCCCCGGACGGGTGGGACCTCATCATCGTCGACACCCCGCCGTCCCGCTCGGCCCTCGACTTCCTCGACGCCCCGAACCGGCTCGGCAGCTTCCTCGACGGACGGTTCATCCGGCTGCTCAGCGCCCCGGCCAAGGCGAGCGGCCGCGCCGGGGTGAAGGTCTTCGGCCTCGGCGTGCAGCTCGTGAGCAGCACCATGACGAAGATCCTCGGTGGACAGTTCCTCACCGACGTCCAGACGTTCGTCGCGGCGCTCGACACGATGTTCGGCGGCTTCCGCGAGCGCGCCGACGAGACCTACCGGCTGCTGTCCCGCGCGGGCACGTCGTTCCTCGTCGTCGCCGCCCCCGAGCGAGACGCCCTCCGCGAGGCGTCCTATTTCGTCGACCGGCTCCAAGCGGACCGTATGCCGCTGAGCGGGCTCGTCGTCAACCGCATGGGTCGGGTGTCGGCTGGGGCGCTGACGCCCTCCCGCGCGCTGTCCGTCGCCGAGGCGCTCGAGGACCGCGGTGGGCCGAAGTCGGCCGAGAACGCGGCGGGGCTGCTGCGCCTGCACGCTGCCGTGGTCACCATCGCGCAGCGCCAACGCGAGCTGGCCGAACGGTTCTCCCGCTCGCACCCGGACGTGCCCGTCCGCCAGATCCCGGCGCTGAACCGGGACGTCCACGACCTGGAGAGTCTCCGAGAGATCGGGAACGCGCTTGCTGGGCCGTGAGCCCCGCCTCACGACCCAGCAAGTGGTCTTCTCTGTGGTGTTGCCGTGGCGGGACCGGCTGACCGGTCCTGCCGTTGCCGCTCAGGCGGACTTCGCCTGGGCTTCCATGCCGGCCCGCAGTGCGAGCTTCCACGATGTGATGTCCGGCCGCTTGCGGAGCAGTGCGCGCCGCTCGCGCTCGGTCATCCCACCCCAGACGCCGAACTCGGTCCGGTTGTCGAGAGCCTCAGCGAGGCACTGCGCCAGCACGGGGCAGGTCTTGCAGACCGCTTTCGCCTCGTGCTGGGCCTTGCCTCGGACGAAGAGCGCATCCGGGTCCTTACCCGTACACGCCGCCTGGCTGGCCCACTCGTCGAACCATGTTGTCGAAATGGTGGCGACACTCATTCTGTTCTACCCCTCCCCGCCCGGCACCTCCCACGACACCGGGGTGGACCAAGACCGTCCCACCGGTCCTGACCGAGCCCCCTTCGGCCCAAATGAGACATTACGAGCGATGCCCCGAACGGGGACATAGGCCGAATGCATCATTTGTGCCGGTCGGTGACTAGTCACCGCCAGACCACCGCTGACCAGCAGTGATCAACCGGGACGCACCTCAGAGTCGCCGGCGGCGGCGCCTGATACCACAGGGCCAGCGGTTACCCTTGGCCCCATGTCGTCCTCCCGCACCACGTCCATCGGCGGCGTCATCAGCCTGCTCGGCGCGTTCCTCGCGGCAGCCCTGGTGCTCGGCCTCCTCGCGGCCGGTCTCTTCATGCCTGCGGTCGGTGCGACCGGCGCCATCGCTCGCAGCGGCGTCGACATCTTCAACGAGCTGCCGGGCGAGTTCAAGACCGACCCGCTGAGCCAACAGTCGCGCATCCTCGCCGCGGACGGGAGGGTCATCGCGACCCCGGCGGAACAGAACCGCATCATCGTGCCGCTGAAGAACGTCGCACCGATCATGCGCGAGGCGCAGGTCGCGATCGAGGACCACCGCTTCTACGATCACGGCGGCTTCGACCTGCAGGGTGTCGTCCGGGCTGCGATCGCCAACCTCCGCACCGGTCAGACCACCTCCGGCGCATCCTCCCTGACGCAGCAGTACGTCAAGATCTCGCTCCAGTACTCCGCGCTCAACCAGGGCGACAAGGCGGCGGCGCAGGCCGCGGTCCGCAAGGACTACATGCGCAAGCTCAAGGAGCTGAAGTACGCCATCACCCTCGAGAAGAAGATGACGAAGGACGAGATCCTCCAGGGCTACCTCAACCTCGTCTACTACGGCGACCAGGCCTACGGCGTCGAGGCCGCCTCCCGCCACTACTTCTCGATCCCGGCCAGCAAGCTCAGCCTGTCGCAGGCGGCACTCCTCGCGGGTCTGACGCAGAACCCCGGCACGACCGACCCGGTGAACTACCCGGAGCGCGCCCTCGCGCGGCGCAACGTCGTCCTCGACCGGATGCACGAGCTCGGCAGGATCTCCGACAAGGAGTGGACCGACGCCAAGAAGCGCACGCTCAAGCAGGACCTCAAGGTCTCGCAGCCGAAGAGCACCTGCCTCGCCTCGCCGTACCCCTACTGGTGCGAGTTCGTCATCAACTACGTCGAGACCATGCCGGAGCTCGGCAAGACGGTCGAGGCGCGGCGGCGGCTGCTCCGCACCGGCGGCATCACGGTGCAGACGACCCTCGACCCGAAGATCCAGAGGATCGTCCAGGAGGAGGTCACCCGCAAGGTCCCCATCGGTGACCCGTCCGGTGTCGGCGCGGCGGCGTACGTCACCGAGCCCGGCACGGGCCGCGTCCTCGCCTTCGCCCAGAACACGAAGTACACCGTGGGCAAGCAGAGCCGCGGGAAGACCGGCGTGTCGTGGGCACTCGACAAGCGGTGGGGCGGGTCCGGGGGCTTCCAGTTCGGCTCCACGGCCAAGGCGTTCTCCCTGCTGACCGCGATGGAGTCCGGGATGAGCACCAAGGCCAGCGTCAAGGCCAAGGCCGCGGGCGACAAGCCGGCCACCTACCAGCCGAGCGAGTTCGCAAAGGGCTGCGGGCCCGGGACCGAGTGGAAGGTCCTCAACGACACCCCGTTCAAAGGCGGGTCGATCTCCCTGATGAAGGCGACCGCGCTGTCCACCAACACCGCGTTCGTGGCCCTCGCCCAGCAGCTCGGCGGCTGCAAGGTGTGGGACACGATGAACCGCCTCGGCCTGCGCACGGCGAGCGGCCAGCCCGTGCCGAAGTACGCGCCGGCCTATATCCTGGGCGCTGCCGAGGTCTCGCCCCAGGGCGTGGCCCACGCCTACGCCACCCTCGCTGCGGACGGCAAGAAGTGCTCGATGGTCGTCGTCACCAAGGTGACGCAGGGCTCCAAGACCCTCGCGGCGCCGAAGACCAAGTGCGACCAGGTCGCGAAGGCCGACTACGTCCGCGGGACCGACAAGTTCCTCGAGTACAACATGACCAACGGCTCGGGCGTGCGCAACCAGCTCGACGGGCGAGAGTCGGCCGGCAAGACGGGTACGTCCGACAAGAACAACGAGTCGTGGTTCGTCGGCTACACGCCGAACCTCGTCACGTCCGTCTGGGTCGGCACCCCCGACGACGGCAACAAGCGCCTCATGAAGAACGTGCGGGTCGGCGGGCAGTTCTACCCCGTCATGCACGGTGCGTCGATCGCGGCGCCGATCTGGAAGGGCATCATGAACCGGGCCCTCGAGGGCGAGCCGGTCCTGAGGTTCAAGGAGCCGTCGGACAAGGTCCTCAACGGCGAGCTCGTCGACATCCCGAGCGTCACCGGTCGGACCGTCGCCGACGCCACGAAGATCCTCGAGGAGGCCGGCTTTCACCGTCGACGTCGGCGGCTCGATGGGGTCGAGCATCCCCAAGGGCCTCGTCGCCGGCACGTCACCGTTCGCCCGGGCACCCCAGGGCAGCGTCGTCACGATCTACACGTCCGAGGGCCCGAGCCAGCCGACGAACAAGGGCAAGCCCGATCCGAAGCCGACCATCACGATCGAGCCGCCCCCCGACCAGAAGCCGACGAAGCCACCGCCCCCCAAGCCCAACTCCACGGCGACCGCGGACCAGCCCAGCGCCTGAGGGCAGGCTGACGCGGGCGCGAGCCCAGCGGCATACGGCCGATGAGGAGGGCCCCGACACGAGCGTGTCGGGGCCCTCCTCATGAGCTCAGCCGGCGAGCACCCTGCGGACGATCGCAGCGACCCGGCCACCCTCGGCTCGTCCCGCGACGGCGGCGTTGGCGGCCTTCATCGCCAGGCCCATCTGCTGCATGCCGCTCGCACCGGATCCGGCCACGGCCTCCCGGACGATCGCCTCGAGCTCGGACTCGTCGAGCTGCTTCGGCAGGTAGCCCTCGAGGACGGCGAGCTCAGCCTGCTCCGTGTCGGCCAGCTCGGTGCGGCCGGCGGTCGTGTAGGCCTCCGCGGCCTCTCGACGCTTCTTCGCTTCCTTGGCGAGCACCTTGAGGACGTCGTCATCGGTCAGCTCGCGGTGCTGCGTCCCCGCGACCTCCTCGGTCGTGACCGCGGTCAGGGCCATGCGGATCGTGCCGGCCCGCACCTGGTCGCGGGATCGCATCGCCGCCGTGAGGTCCGCCTTCAGCTGGTCCTTGAGAGTGCTCATGCGGCCCAGTCTCTCAGGTCGCACCCGACGAGCCGGAATTGCTTTTCGCGCCACCGCGGATGCGAGGATGGGCGACATGCGCGCCCTGACCAAGACCGTCCTCGGCGTCGGCGCTGCGGGCGCCGGCGTCCTCGCGTGGGCGTCGCTCGTCGAGCGCAACGCCTTCGTGCTCAGGCGGTTCGAGCTGCCGGTCCTCCCTCAGGGGGCCGAGCCGTTGCGGGTGCTGCACCTCTCGGACATCCACCTCGTCCCACGCCAGGGTCGCAAGGCGCAGTGGCTGCGCCACCTCGAGTCGCTCGACCCCGACCTCATCGTCAACACCGGCGACAACATCGCGGCCCACGACGCCGTGCCGGCCGTGCTCGACGCGTTCGGGTCGCTGCTCGACCGGCCCGGCGTCTTCGTCCTCGGGTCCAACGACTACTTCGCGCCGAAGGTGAAGAACCCGTTCCGCTACCTGACCCGCCACCACGCCAAGGGCACCGGCGACACGTCGCGGCTGCCCACGTCCGACCTCGTGCACGGCTTCACGTCACGTGGCTGGGTCGACCTGACGAACCGGCACGACAAGCTCGTCATCCGAGGGCGGCGGTTCGACTTCGTCGGCGTGGACGACCCCCACCTCGGCTACGACCGCCTCGACCTGGTGCGGCGGCCACCACATCCCTCGGCGGAGCTGACGATCGGCGTGACGCACGCGCCCTACCAGCGGGTGCTCGACGCGTTCGTCGAGGACGGCGCCGGCCTCGTCATCGCCGGTCACACCCACGGGGGGCAGGTGTGCGTGCCCGGTTACGGCGCGCTCGTCACCAACTGCGATCTCGACACGTCCCGGGTGAAGGGGGTGTCGCGGTGGTGGCCGGGGGCCGCACACCAGCCGTCGTCCGCGGCACCGGATGGTGCAGCGTGGCTCGAGGTGTGCGCCGGCCTCGGAACGTCGCCCACCGCGCCCGTGCGGCTCGCCTGCCGACCCGAGGCCGTCCTCCTCACCCTGGTGGCGCGAGGGTAGCTCCGGGATGACTTCGGGCCACCTCCGGATTCGGTTGACGTCACATCGGTAACCACGGGGTTGCCGATCTGACGTCAACCCGCGTCCGGTCCACGGCCGATTCGGAGTTCGCTGGGGTGCTGCGCTAAAGTCTCTCCTTGCTGCCTCAGGCACGCGCCGCAAGCGTGTTGCCGCCGGCAGATGCAAGACGGGGTGTGGCGCAGCTTGGTAGCGCGCTTCGTTCGGGACGAAGAGGTCGCAGGTTCAAATCCTGTCACCCCGACTCACGTTTCAGCAGGTCAAAGGCCCTTTACCCAGTCCGGGTGAAGGGCCTTCGCCGTGCCTGACGGAGGAGACGGTGGAGCGCTTCCCCGACGTCAGCCGGGACCGGGAGGGACCTCGAGATCGACGGGTGTGAACCCTTCGTGCTTCGCGACGGCCGGGCGCTGACGAACACCGTCGTCTTCGACCAGATGGCTTTCGCCCGTCAAGTTGGTCTGCTGCCACCGGACGCGTCGGGCGCCGACAAGGCCTTGAAGGGAGTGTTCAACGCCAAGACGAGGGCTGCCGATGCACTGCGCCGCCCGCGGCGGTCACGCTCCTGGCCGAGCGCGTCGAGGGCGGAGCCTCCGGCCCAAGCCGGCCAAGCGGTCCCAGCTCCTGGGGTTGGCCTCGCCCAACCCGAGCCATGTGATGCTCGTCCCCCGTGGGCGGCGGTGGCTCGAGCGGCCTCGTGCGCGCATACTGGGGGCAATGGCAACCTCATCTGCACACCCGCGTCCGCGTCCCGCCAGCAGTCCCTTCAAGCCGCACGTCGAGCCGGAAGTCGAGGACTTCACGGTGGGCGACCGGGTCTCACACGACTCCTACGGGGTGGGTCGAGTCGTGGGGATCGACGCCAGCGGCGCCACCGTGGACTTCAGTGGCCGGACGATCCGGGTCACCACCCCCTTCCGCAAGATGACCAAGCTCTAGGCCGGTCAGCGCGCGGTCTTCAGCGGCGTGAAGCGCCTGGGCCATCGCCTCACGCCACAGCGGGTTGCACATGGCGCCGGTCGGCCACGTCGAGCGCAGCCACGTCGATGGGGGTCATGTCCGCCACGCTAGGAGCCCGTCGGGGTCGGCTGCTTCTCGATTCGTGACCGGTTCCCACGACGATGCCGTATGCCGCTGGGCTCGCCCGCGCCCAAGGAACGATGGGCGCGGAGCCAGCTCAGCGGCATACCCCATGAAGGGAGCATCGACGCGAAGGTCACGGCTCCTCGCGCTTCCGCGCCACGGTGCGCGACGATGCACGTATGGATCTCGCATCCCGGGTGGCTCGGCTGGACGCGAAGGTGGGGGATGCCCTCGAGGCGGTCCTGCGCCGGCACCACGTGCGGAGGTTGGCCGGCCTCGGCTGGTCCGAGGCGCTCACCGCCACGGCTGGGACGGGATGGTGGGCGCCCGGCGTCCCGGTTCGCCCGGGGAACCGGGTCGACGTGCTCATCGACGGTGCTGCCGCGTTGCCGGCCATGGAGGAGGCGGTGCGCGGGGCCCGCGAGTACGTCCACATCGCCGGCTGGCACTCGTCGCCCGACTTCCAGCTCTCTCGCGGGCCCGGGTCGATCGCCCTGCGCGACCTGCTCGCGGAGGTGGCCGAGCACGTCCCCGTGCGACTGCTCCTCTGGGCCGGTCCGCCCCTGCCCGCGTTCGAGCCGACCCGCCGGATGGCCAGGGCGGCACGCGACGGCTTCACCCAGGGCAGCCGGGTGCAGTGCGCCCTCGACCGGCGGGAGCGGACCCTCCACTGCCACCACGAGAAGACCGTGGTCGTGGACGGCAGGGTCGCCTTCGTCGGCGGCATCGACCTGACCGCCCTCCAGGGCGACCGGCACGACGAGGACCGCCACCCACCGAAGCACCCGCTCGGCTGGCACGACGTGGCCGTCCGCCTCGAGGGCCCCGCGGTGGCCGACGTGGCCCGCCACTTCGTCCAGCGCTGGAACGAGGTGACGTCGGACCACGTGGCCGAGCCCGGGTCTGAGCAGGACCCCCAGCCGCAGCGGCAGCCGGCGGCGACGATCGGACCGCAGCACGCCGGGGACGTCGAGGTCCAGGTGCTCCGGACCGTTCCGGAGCGGATCTACACCTTCGCCCCGCGGGGGGAGTTCAGCATCCTCGCCGCCTACCTGCGCGCTCTCAGGGCGGCCGAGCGCTTCATCTACCTCGAGAACCAGTTCCTCTGGTCCCCGGAGGTCGTCGACATCCTCTGCGAGCGGCTGGCCAGTCCCCCGCGCGACGAGTTCCGCGTGCTGCTCCTGCTGCCGGCCCGACCCAACAACGGCGCGGACACGACGCGCGGCCAGCTCGGCCGGCTGCTCGAGGCCGACGGCGGGTCCCACCGCCTGCTCGCGACGACGATCTCGGCCCACGACGGCGGGACGTCGGCACCGGTGTACGTGCACGCCAAGGTCGGCATCGTCGACGACCGGTGGCTCACGGTCGGGTCGGCCAACCTCAACGAGCACTCCCTCTTCAACGACACGGAGATGAACGTCCTCACCTGCGACCCCGACCTCGCCCGCAGGACCCGCCTGCGGCTCTGGGCGGAGCACACCGAGCGGCCGGTCGAGGCCATCGACGGCGACCCGCACACCGTCATCGACGCGGTCTGGCGTCCCATCGCGGAGGAACAGGCCCGTCGCCGTCGCGACGGCCTGCCGCCGACCCACCGGCTGCGGCTCCTCGAGCACGTCTCACGCCGGGCCGACCGTCTCCAGGGCCCGCTCCGCGGACTGCTCGTCGACGGCTAGCGGTGTGGGAGAGTTCCCGTCATGAACCCACCGCAGCCGCCTGCGGCAGCGAGCGGACCCTGGCAGGACCGGCTGGGACGAGCCGCCATCCGCAGCCTCCAGGTCCTCGCCGTGCTCACGCTCCTCGTCATCGTCGTGTGGGTGGGGGTCCAGCTGCGCCTCGTCGTCGTGCCCCTGCTCATCGCCGTCCTCATCGCCGCCGCGGCGAGCCCGCTCGTCACCTGGCTGAACCGCCGTGGCCTGCCGCGCGCGCCCTCGGTGTGGGTCACGCTGCTCGCCGCGTTCGCGGTCCTCGGCGGGCTGGGGTGGCTCGTTGCGCGCGCCGCCCAGGACCAGTGGGGTGAGCTCGCGGCGGGCGCCGGCGAAGGGGTCAAGGAGCTCGAGCGGTTCCTCGCGGAGTCACCGCTCGGGCTCGACCGAAGGGAGATCGAGGACCTGTGGGCGCAGGCCGCGGAGTTCCTGGCCGGGCCCCAGGGCCAGGGCGTCATCACCGGAGCCACCCTGGTCGTCGAGATCCTCGCGGGCATCTTCCTCGGGCTCGTCCTGCTCTACTTCCTCCTCAAGGACGGGGACCGCATCTGGACCTTCCTGCGCAGCGAGCTGCTGCCCGACCGGCACTCGCCACGCTTCGACCGGGTCGCCGCGGAGGCCGTGTCCACCTTGGGCGGCTACGTCCGAGGCACCGCCCTCATCGCGCTCGTCGAGGCGACGTTGATCGGCGCCGCCGTGGCGATCCTCGGCGTGCCGTTGGCCCTCCCGATCGCCATCGTCGTCTTCATCGGCGCGTTCATCCCGCTCCTCGGCGCGACGGCCGCCGGCGCGCTCGCGGCGCTCATCGCGCTGGTCAGCAACGGTGTCGTCGCTGCCCTCGTCCTCGTGGCGGTGGTCATCGTCGTCAACCAGCTGGAGGGCGACGTCCTGTCCCCCTACGTCTTGGGCAAGGCCGTGTCGCTGCACCCCCTCGCCGTGCTGCTCGCCCTCTCGGCCGGGACGATCTCCGCGGGCATCATCGGGGCCATCCTCGCCGTGCCGTTCGCGGCCGTCGCCTGGTCGGCGATCACGACCTGGCGCAGCACCGAGGAGCCCGGGCGCGGTTCCCCGCAGCCCCCACCGCCCGCAACGCCCCCACAGTGAGCGACTGACACGACCGGTCGATCGAGGGTGTACCGGGACGGCTGCGCAGGTGCGGGTTCGCCGGTGTAGGCGAAGGCGTCAGGCCCGCCCTACTCAGACATCGAGGATGAGCCGAATCGAGACGACCTCGCCCAGCTCGAGGGACTCGGCCTGACGGACGCCGTCCTTGAGCGGGACGAGGAAGGCTCCGTCCTTGGGGAAGAGCGACGTGGTGAACTCGGTGTCGCCCACGACCGCCGTCACCGGGATGACCCCCCAGCCGTAGGTGACGAGGTGCTTGACGGCCTCGATCTGGGCCGACTCCCCGTCCGGAACGCGGACGAAGTGGTACGGCGCGGGCCCTCGCCACCAGACGATCTCGCCGCTGAACTCCAGGTCCATCCGGCCAACCTAGGGCCCGATCGCGTCGTGCGACGAGTTCGTCCCGGCGCGCATGGGGACTGATGACGCACCTACCGGCAGTCAGTCACCCGGCTGCGTGCGTGGAGCCGGGCACTGCGGGGCGCAGGGTGCGTCATCAGTCCCTGACGCAACCGGCCGGAACTGCACACTCGACGTGTGCGGGTGGCCGGGCACACTCGACGTGTGTGGGTGGCCGGGCACACTCGACGTGTGTGGGTGACCGGGCACACTCGACGTGTGTGGGTGACCGGGGTCAGCTGGCGAGCGTCTGGCTGGGGACCTCGCCGAAGGCGTCCCGGTAGTACGCCGTGAACCGGCTCGACCCGCTGAAGCCCCACTTCGAGGCGACCTCGGTGACGGTCACGCCGGCGTCGGGCTCGGCGTGCGCGAGCTCGTCGTGCACCCGCGCCAGCCGGACCCTGCGCAGGTAGGCCATCGGCGTCGTGTCGAGGTGGCGGCGGAAGGCGAGCTGGACGGCCCTTGCCGTGACTCCCGCCGCGGCAGCGACGTCGGCGACGGTGAGGTCGTCGTGAGCGCGCTCCTCGATGAAGGCGATCGCGTCGCGCACCGTCTCGGCCGTGATCGGCAGGTCGGTCACGGGTTGCGGGGCGGCGTCGGTGTCGCGCCGCACCGACTCCATCGTCGTGTTCGGGAAGGTCGCGAGCGCGACTGCGGCGAGGAACCGGGCCGCCTCGCCGACGACGAGCGGCGTGACCGGCACGCCGGGGACGCCGGACAGGGTGCGGGCCACGTGGGTGACCGTCTCCTGCCAGTGCAGCTCGGCGGCCCGGCTCACGGGCCGGCTCCCGGTGAAGACCACGTCGGTCACGCCGGTGGTGGCCGCCGCGATGTCGCGGATCAGCGCCAGGTCGAGTCGGACGCAGTGGGCACGTGGCGCGTCGCCGGTCCAGTCAACTCGACTGGTCTCGGCCGCGCGGGCCAGGCACACGGACTGGCCGGGGCCGACCTGCTCGACGCTGCCGGCCGCGTCGAGGCGGATCTGGCCCCGCTCGCCGGTCAGGAAGAGCGCCGACTCGGACGAGCCGGTCGAGTCGGTCCCGGTCGGGCCGGCGTCATCGCGCGGACGGAGCTCTGCCGAGAGGCCCGCGCCGGACAGGACGTCGATGGAGAACCGCCCTGCGTCGGTGTGGGCCAGCGCCACATAGGGCCCGTCCGGGCAGCCGACGAGGCGAAGCGGAACGCCGAGCTCCTCCGCGCAGATCCGCTCGATCGCAGTCGGGTCCGTCGCCGTGAGGGTGACGTGGTGGATGCTGCTGGTGGTGCTGGTCGATAGGGACATGATCAACTCCGAGGCTGTCGTGTCCGAGGGCCATGGTTTGACCCGTCCGCGCCCGTCTCCGGGCCGCCGACCATCCGACCATATACCACTTCTCCTCCTGATTGCACCCTGGGCCGCCGCCTCTTGGGGCGCAGGTCACATCACCGACCCAACCCCCGCCCCGGAAAGGGTGAACGCGCCGACCGTGGTCGGCGCGTTCACCCGCTTCCTCGACCGGTTGGGGGAAACCGGGTCGAGGCCTGCGGTCAGGCGGCGGTGGCGCTGCGGTCGTCGTCGACCGTGACGCCCATCTGGGTGCGCAGCCTGTCGAGGACGGCCCGGACGAGGCGAGAGACCTGCATCTGGCTGACGCCGAGCGCGAGGCCGATCTCCTTCTGCGTCATCCCGTCGACGAACCGCATCTGGAGCAGCTCACGGTCCTTCTGCGACAGGCTGCTCAGCGCGGTCCCGAGCGAGACCCGGTCCGCCGCCGACTCGAGCTCGTCCTGCGGCTCGGCGAGGCTCTCCGCAAGGGAGCGGGACTCGTCGTCTCCGAAGGTGAGGTCGAGCGACAGCGGGTGGTAGCTGTGCTCCGCGGACAGGCACTCGGAGACCTGCTCCGGGTCGACGCCGACCTCCTCGGCGAGGTCCTGCGTGGTCGGCGAGGTGCCGTGCTCCTGCTCCCAGTGCTCGCGGGCGAGGCGGAGGACAGGGCCGAGCTCCTGGAGCCGCCGGGGCGGGCGGACCATCCACCCGTGGTCCCGGAAGTGCCGCTTCAGCTCGCCCGAGATGGTCGGGAGGGCGTAGCCGATGAACGACGAGCCGGGGCCCGGCTGGTACCGCTTGATCGCGACGAGGAGCGCGAGCCGCGCGACCTGGACGAGGTCCTCGGTCGGGATGCTGCGCCCGGCGTAGCGGGCAGCCACGCCATCACAGAGGTCGAGGTGGAGCCGGACGATCTCGTCGGTGAGCCTTTCGCGCTCCGCGCAGTTCGTTGTACGCGAGAGCTCGAGGAGCAGCTCCTCCGCCTTCCGGTCCCTCTCGACGAATCGGCCGCGACGGCGGCTGATCGGGGTGGGCGTGCTGGTGGGGGAAACGGACTTCATGCGTGACATGACTCATCTCCTGCTTCTGCGGGTGACGGAGTCAGCTCGTGGTTGAACCGCTCGTGAAGTCCCTTCAACCTTGGCGGTGCCGCTCCGGGCGGGACCACCACGAGAACGAACACTTTGCGCCGTCGGCACCCCCCGAAAACGAAGTCCACGCCGGAAAGGCCCGATTTGAGAGGGGTTTGCGCGAGACCGGTTGGGGTAGGCGCCGCACGAGGGGCACGAGCCCCAGGACGTTGACGAGAGGAGTCGTCGTGAGCGTGACGAGCTTCCAGGACCTGCCGTTGGCCGACCGGGACCGTGAGTGGGACGGCGACGCTGCCGAGCGCCGGGTGCGCGAGTGGGCGGGGGCCGAGGACGGACCCAACGAGAAGTACCGGGACGCCCACGTCTGGTACGACGCCGAGAACAAGAACAACTTCACCGCGTACAAGCTGCTCATCGCGGATGTCGTCGACGGTCGGCTCAAGGCGGTGCCGCGGGGAGTCATGGCTGCGGCAGCCGTCATGCAGGGCTCGCGCGGAGGAGTGGACCTCCCCGACAAGGACCGCGACCGCGTGCGCAGCCACCTCGCGAAGTACTACGCCAAGTGGGACGACGAGCCCCCGTGGGAGCGCGACGGATGACCCTCCCGTGAAGGGGTATGCCGCTGGGCTCGGTCCGCGCGAGGGTGCCGGCCCGCTCCTCCCGAGGTCAGCCCTGGTCGAGCAGGGTCCTGGCCACACCGAGGTCGTCCACGAGCTGCGCTCGGTCCACCTCACGCTGCCGCGAGCGCAGGACCGACGACGGGTGCGCGGTCGCGACCGCCACGGGCACCGGCCCGCCTGAGCCGCCTGAGCCGCCTGAGCCGGCAGCGCCGCCAGGGGTCCAGTCCGGCGGCCAGTCGAGGGGCCGGCCGGCGAGGTTCTCGCGAGCTGGCAACGGTCGCGGCGGACCGGCAGGCATGCTCAGTCGTCCTCCTCCTGGCCGGCGGTGACCCGGACCGCGTGCGCGACGACGTCGATGAGCTGGCCGGTCCGCTCCATGGTGCGGGTCTGCAGCTGGGCACCGTTGCCACGGGTGCGGATCCGCTCGAGACCCTCCTTGACCAGCTCGACGTCCCCCGCCTCGGACAGGGCGGGTGCGACGTACTCGACCAGCCGGTCGACGACGTCCCACGCGAGCCGCGGCCGGGAGGTGAACGGGTCGAGCAGACGTCCCTCGGTCCCCTCCCGCGCGGCCTGCCAGGTGGCGAGGCGCACCATCGTCGTGGGCACGTCGGGGACCGGGACCGAACGGGCCCAGTCGCGCGCCGCCGTCTCGACGAGGCCCCGGCAGAGCGCCGCGAGGAGGACGGCGTCACTGGCCCGGAGGCACACGTCGGCCACCCGGATCTCGACGGTCGGGTAGTGCTGGCTCAGGCGGGCGTCGAAGTAGACCATGCCCTCGTCGAGGATGACCGAGGACATCGTCATGTCGCGCACCATCCGGTGGTAGGCCGCGGCGGAGCCGAAGATCTCGGTGGGACCGTTCGAGGGCCACCGGCCGAACGACTGCGAGCGCCAGCTCGCGAACCCGGTCGCCTCGCCGTTCCAGAACGGCGAGTTCCCGCTGAGCGCGAGGAGCACGGGCAGCCACACGCGGATCCGGTCGAGGACACCGACGCCCTCCTCGTCGGACCCGATGGCGACATGGACGTGCAGCCCGCAGGTGAGATGCTGCTTGGCGACGATCTGGTAGCGATCGTGCATCCACGCGTAGCGGGTCGACTCGACCGGGATCGGAGTCACCGGCAGCGGTGAGGTCGCGAGCGCTGCGACGCTCGAACCGACCTGCCGGGCAGCGGAGTTCGCCTCGGTCCGCCAGTGCCGGACTTCGCGCTCGAGGTCCTCGAGGGACTCGACGGGGGCGGTGTGCGTCTCGATCATCTGCTGCTGGAACTCGCCCTCGAGGGCGCCATGGACCCCGAGGCCGGCGACGGCCTGCTGCTGCATGGCGGCACGCAGGACGAGCTGTCCGGACACCGACTTGGGCCGACCGTTGCGCACGTCGACGAGGAGCATCTCCTCCTCGACACCGACCGTTCTGACCATCCCTACCTCCAACCCACAGGGGCCCAGCCGACCATGAGCGGGTGCCTCCGAGGGGGCAGGTCCACGATCGGCTTCGCCGCTTCGACATTACGCCTTGGAGCGCTCAGCGCCCATGCGCTGGGAGCCAGCCCAGCGGCATACGGTGAGGTCTGCTCAGAACACCGCTCCCCCGCCCGTGACGCCGACGACGGTGCCCGAGACGTAGCTGGCGTCGGACGGGGAGGCGAGGAACACGAAGGCCGGGGCCACCTCGCCCGGTTGGCCGGCGCGCCCCAGCGGGGTGTCGGAGCCGAACGTCTCGATCTTCTCCGTGTCCCGGGTGGCCGGCTGCAGCGGGGTCCAGATCGGCCCGGGCGCCACCGCGTTGACGCGGATGCCCTTCGGGCCCAACGACTGCGCGAGGTTGACGGTGAGGTTGTTGAGGGCCGCCTTGGTCGCCGCGTAGTCGAGCAGCGCCGGCGACGGGTCGTAGGCCTGGATCGACGTCGTGTTGATGATCGACGAGCCCTCCCCGAGGTGTGGGAGCGCCGCCCGGCACAGCCACAGCACCGCGTGGAGGTTGGTCCGCATGACGCGCTCGATGTTCTCGTCGGTCAGTCCCTCGAGCCCGTCACGGGGCCCCTTGTCCCAGTGGAACCCCGCGTTGTTGACGAGGATGTCGAGCCCGCCGAGACCCTCGACCGCCTCGGCGACGACACGGTCGCAGGTCTGGCGCTCCGTGAGGTCACCGGGCACGAGGACGGCCGTGCGGTCAGCCTTGCGGACCCACGATGCGGTGTCCTCCGCGTCGGCCTGCTCGTCCGCGAGGTAGTTGATCGCCACGTCGGCGCCCTCCCGGGCGAAGGCGATGGCGACCGCGCGGCCGATTCCGGAGTCGCCGCCCGTGATCAGCGCCTTGAGCCCCTCCAGCCGGCCGTGGCCGACGTAGGTCTCCTCGCCGTGGTCGGGAACCGGCTCCATCCGCTGGGTGAGTCCGGGCGGGTCCTGCTGCTGCGGCGGGAAGCCGCCCTTGTCGTCGCTGCGGACCATCGAGGCCGCGCGCTCTCCGATGCTGCTGGTCACGATGTGCTCCTTCCAGTGAGGGCAGCGGGGGTGAACTGAGGGAGGACCGCTGCTGCGAATGCGTCGATGAAGGGCGCCTGGTCGGTGCCGACGAAGTGCACCATGACCGCGTCGAAGCCGTCGTCGAACGCCTGCCCGATCCGGGCCGCATGCGACTCGAGATCGGCTGATACGTGCACGGAACGGCGGACGTCGTCCTCGGTGACGTGCCGCCCCAGCTCGTCGAAGGCGTCGACGGAGTCGGTGTCCCACGCGACGGGCGAGCCGAAGACGTTGCTGCGCCACTGCTGCATCGCGATGTCGAGCGCCTCGTCCTCGGAAGGCGCCCAGCTGACGTGGAGCTGGAGCCGGGCCGGCCCCCGCCCGCCGTGCTCCCGGTAGGCCTCGGCGGCCCGCCGGTCCCCGCCCTCCTGCTGGTTCACCGTGATGAGCCCGTCGGCCCAGGCCGCGGCGCTGCCGGCCGTCTCGACGCTGACCGCCGCGGCGACGAGGTCCGGGGGCGTGCTCGGGCGGGACCAGACCTTGGCCCGGTCGACCGTCACGAGCCCGTCGTGGGACACCCGCTCGCCGTCGAGCAGGCGCCGGATCACCTCGGCGCACTCGACGAGCCGCTGGTCCCGGAGCTCCTTGCGCGGCCAGCCGTCACCGGTCACGTGCTCGTTCACCGCCTCCCCCGAGCCGAGGGCAGCCCAGAACCGCCCGGGGAACATCTCTCCCAGGGTGCCGATGGCCTGCGCCGTGATGGCGGGGTGGTACCGCTGGCCCGGCGCCGTGACGACGCCGAAGGGCAGGCGCGTCGCGTTGAGCGCAGCGCCGAGCCACGACCAGGCATAGCCGGACTGGCCCTGGTCCGTGCTCCACGGCTCGAGGTGGTCCGAGCACATCGCTGCCGTGAACCCGGCCGCCTCTGCGTGCCTGACGTCCTCGAGGAGCTGGGAGGGGGGAATCTGTTCGTGCGAGCAGTGGAAGCCGATCGTGGGCATCCGGTTCCGTCCTTCGTCGAGTCGTCGGCGCGGGCGCTGGCCGCTCTTGCGTGCAGCAGCCGTCTACCCGGTGCGGCATCGGCAAAACCCCTGAGGATGCGTCCGGAGGCGTGGCTTCGGGCGTGTTCGTGGGTAACCGGCCATCCATGAGAATGAGCCAGACCGGTGACCTGTGGTGGAAGACGGCCGTCCTCTACTGCGCCGACGTCCAGACCTTCTACGACTCCGACAGCGACGGCGTCGGCGACCTCAGGGGGATGACGGAGCAGATCGAGTACCTCGCCGACCTCGGCATCACCTGCCTGTGGCTCATGCCGATCTACCCCACCCCGTCGAAGGACGACGGCTACGACATCACCGACTTCTACGGGGTCGAACGCCGCCTCGGGACGCACGGTGACTTCGTCGAGCTCGTGCGGACCGCGCGAGCCCACGGCATCCGCGTCATCCTCGACTTCGTCATGAACCACACGTCCGACCAGCACCCGTGGTTCAGGTCGGCGCGGCGCAGCACGGACGACCCCTACCGGGACTACTTCGTGTGGAGCCCGACGAAGCCGAAGACGAACCCGAAGGACATCGTCTTCCCCGACCAGGAGGACAGCCTCTGGGAGCTGGAGCCGAAGACCGGGGAGTACTACCTGCACCACTTCTACAAGCACCAGCCGGACCTCAACGTGGTCAACCCGGCGGTGCAGGAGGAGATCGCCCGGACGATCGGCTTCTGGCTCGAGCTCGGGGTGTCCGGGTTCCGGGTGGACGCCGTGCCGTTCCTCATGACGCCGGACACGGTGCCGGCCGACCACCACCAGGTCTCCTTCGACCCGAAGCGCTACCTCGCGGACGTCCGCAAGTACGTGACCCGACGGGTCGGCGACGCGCTGCTCCTCGGGGAGGTCAACCTGCCCTACAAGGACCAGAAGACGTACTTCGGCGGTGCGGACGGCGACGGGCTCAACATGCAGTTCGACTTCGCGGCGATGCAGGCCCTCTACCTGGCTCTCGCCCGCGAGGACGCGCGCCCGATCGAGGGAGCCCTGCGCCGGCGCCCGGCCCTCGACGTGACCAGCCAGTGGGCCAACTTCGTCCGCAACCACGACGAGCTGACTCTCGACCAGCTGACGGACGAGGAGCGACAGGACGTCTTCGACGCGTTCGGACCCGATCCGGGGATGCAGCTCTTCGGCCGGGGCCTGCGCCGACGGCTGCCGTCGATGCTCGGCGGTGACGGCCGACGCCTCCGCCTCGTCTACTCGATCATGTTCTCCCTGCCCGGGACACCGGTGCTCTTCTACGGCGAGGAGATCGGCATGGCCGAGAACCTCGACGTGCCCGGTCGTCTCTCGGTCCGGACGCCGATGCAGTGGGGCGACGACCCGAGCGGGGGCTTCAGCGACGCCCCGCCCCGCAAGCTGACCCGGCCGATGCCCGACGGGCTCTACTCGGCCGAGCGGGTCAACGTCGCGAGCCAGCGCCACGACCACGACTCCCTGTGGTGGTTCATCCGCACCCTGATCCGGCTCCGGCGGCAGTACCCCCAGATCGGCTGGTCGACCGTGGAGGTGCCTCGCACCAAGCCCCGGAGCGTCCTCGCACACCTGGCCCGGGAGGAGGACGGCTGGACCATGCTGGCGCTGCACAACCTCGCCCCGGAGAGCACTCTCGTCGACGTCTCGCTCGGCGAGGTGCCACCCGGCTCCGTGCTCGTCGACCTGCTGGGCGACCGCCGCGAGCACCCCGTCGCCGCGGACGGGAGCATCGAGCTCGAGGTCGAGGGCTACGGCTACCGGTGGCTCCTGCTGCACCGTCCGGGCGACCGCCCGCCGAAGTGACCCCGAAACGGCCCCGGGACCGGACGGGACCCGCGAGCGCGACCTGACCCAGCGGCATACGGACGCTGGCCCGGAGGGGAAAACCGGAGGCGGGCTGTCGGCTGCGGTCGGTAGCGTTCAGTGATTGTGACGATGACGAGGGTGGAGCAGGACGAGCCGCAGGCGACCGAGCTGGGCGCTCGGTGGGATGCCCGCCCTCCGACGGGGCGGGTGCCCGTGGACTGGCGCCGCGTCCACCGGCCCCTCACGGTCGTCTGCTTCTCGATGTCCCTGCTCGGCGCCGTCTCGGCATCCCTGGGGTCGATGGTCGCCGGCCGGCTGGCGGAGCACGCCACGTCGACCCTCGTCCTGCTCCTCGCGCTCTGCGTCGTCGGCGGTGCCGTCATCGACACCGTCGCCAAGGTCATCTGGGCGGTGGTGTGCGACCGCGCCGAGGGCCGGTTGCGCGCCGACCTGCTCGACGCCGCGATGGCCCAGCCGCTGTCGGAGCTGTCCGAGCAGGCCGTGGGCGAGGTCCTCGACCGCATCGACGACGACACCTGGGAGGTCGGCCAGCTGATGCGCTGGGGCGTGTGGCAGGCCGTGCGCACCCTGCTCGCCTCCGGCCCGCTCTGGGTCGTCGCCAGCATCGCCTGGTGGCCGGCCGCGATCCTCTTCCCCCTGACGGGGCTCGCGACCTACTGGGTCGTCCGGCGGCTGCTCCCCCAGGTGGCCGAGCGGAAGGTGATCGAGGAGGCGGCCTGGACGGACCACGCGGCCTCCACCGAGGAAGGCATCGCCGCCCGCGACGACCTGCGCACCGCACTGGGCCAGGCGCACGTGCTGCGCCGCAACGCACGGATGGCCGCACGCGTGCACGCGGCTCTCGAGCGGGTCCTCCAGGTCGAGGCCCGGATCACCCGGCGCAGCGGCGGGCTGCTCCACGGCGCGCTCGCCGCCGTCGCGGTCGTCGGCGCCGCCCTGGTGCTCGCCGGCGACCTCTCGACCGCCCGGCTCGTCACCCTCTTCCTCGTCACGACGATGTTCGTCGGCGGCGTCGACATGCTCGCGCGTCACCTGCCTGACCTGCAGGAAGGCTTCGGCGCGGTCCTCCGGCTGCGGGCCATGCTCGCGTCGCCCGCCGAGCCCACCGGAGGGCGGCCTCTCCCTGAGGGGTCGCTCGGCGTGGAGTTCCGCGGGCTCGAGTTCAGCTACGACACGGGCACGTTCGCGCTTCGCGACGTCAACCTCCTCGTCCCGGCAGGGCACACCTGCGCGCTCGTCGGACGCACCGGCTCCGGCAAGTCCACGCTCGCGTCACTGCTGTCCCGCGCCGTCGAGCCGCCGCGTGGGACGGTGCTGCTGGGCGGGGTCGACGTGCGGGACCTCGACCTGCAGCAGCTGCGCGCAGCGGTCGGCGTCGTCACCCAGCGCACCGAGGTGCTCGCCGGCACCCTCGCCGAGAACATGACGCTCTTCGGCGACGTGCCCCGGGCCAGGGTCGAGGCCGCCGTCGCCGAGCTCGGTCTCACCGAGTGGGTCGCCGGGCTCTCCGACGGCCTCGACACGATGCTCGGCCCCGGCGGCACCACGCTCTCGGCCGGCGAGGAGCAGCTCGTCGCCTTCGCCCGGCTGCTCGTCCGGGACGTGCGGGTCGTCGTCCTCGACGAGGCCACCGCCCGGATGGACCCGGTGACCGAGGCGCGGGTGGTCCGGGCCGCGGACCGGCTCATCTCGGGGCGCACCGGCATCCTCGTCGCCCACCGCCTGTCGACGACGGAGCGCGCCGAGCAGGTCGCGGTCCTCGAGTCGGGTCGGGTGGTCCAGCAGGGCCCCCGCGACCGGCTGGCCGCCGCCGAGGGGCCGTTCCGCCGGCTCCTCGAGGCGGCCGCCCACGAGGTCGCCGTGGAGGAGCACCACCACGACGACGCCTCCATCGGCTCGGTCCGCCGGAGCACCACCCCGCCACCGCCCCCGGAGCTGGCTCCGAGCCCGGGCCTGGCCAGGCAGGTCCTTCACACGGTGAGCATCCAGCCGCAGTGGGGCCTGCTCGGCGCTGGGTTCTTCCTCATCGCCTCGCTGACCGGGGCGTTCGGCGCGGTGACCGGCTGGGTCTGGGGTCTCGTCGTCACCGACCTGCAGTCCGGACGTCAGCCGGGTTGGCGGCTCGGTGCGCTCGTCGTCTCGCTCGTGATGGGCCCGCTCGTCCTGTCGCAGGCGTTCCGCACCTATCCGCACTGGTGGGTGGAGGTCCGGCTCCGGGTGCGCGCCGCGGTGCTCGCCGGCCAGACGGCGCAGCGCCGGCTCGTCCGGACCCCGCCCGGTGAGGTGGTCGCCCGCACCATGGACGCGGACCGCCTCGCGCGCTACACCGACCGCTGGGTCGACTTCGTCAACGGGCTGATCGTCGCCTCGATGACGGCCCTCATCGCCCGCACGTGGCTGGCCGGCGCGGTCCTGCTCGTGGTCATGGTCGTCTCCGCGCTGGCCTCGACCCTGGGCCGACCGGTCGCCGGACGCTCCGCCGCGGCCGCCTCGACGGCCCGGGCCAGCTTCGGTCGGTCGCTGGTCTCGGCCCTCGAGTCGATCCGCACCGTCAAGCTCGCCGCCGCGACCCCGCAGGTGCACCAGCACCTGCGCCAGGTGGACGGCGGCCGGGTCGATGCGGCCGTCCGCGAGCACCGGGTCCAGGCGCTGCTCGACGGAGTGCCGATCGTCATGGTCCAGTGCGGTGTCGTGGCAGCGTGGGCGGGCCTGCTCCACGGCACGTGGCCGCTGGCGATCGCGCTGCTCGTCGCGAACGCCGTCAGCGGCTTCGACTGGTTCGGCCGGGTCGCCGGGTCGGTCGTCACCGAGGCACCCGGCGTGCGCGCCTGGATGCGGGCCACGAGCGACCTGGCCGGCGGCGGCGACCTGATGGACCTGCCCCCGGGCCTCGACCTGGTGCACGGCACCGCTGCCGAGCCCGAGCCCGGCCCGCGCGATCCACTGCGCACCCTCACCCTGCACCGGCTGACCGCGGTCCACGACGACGGCACCATCGGCGTCCAGGACGTCGACCTCACGGTCGAGGCGGGCGAGCTCGTGCTCCTGCTGGGCCAGGTCGGCTCGGGCAAGTCCAGCCTGCTCTCCGCCCTGGTGGGTCTGACGGCCCACACCGGCCAGGTCCTCTGGAACGGCCGGCCCGTGGGCGACGCGCAGGTGGAGCTGCGACCCGCCCGGGTCTCACACATCGCCCAGGTGCCCCGGGTGCTGTCCGGGACGTTCACGGACAACGTGGCCCTCGACCATGCCCGCCGCCGCGTCGAGCCGGCCCTCGCGACCGCCCGGATGGAGCGCGACGTCGCCGAGGCGGGCGGGCCCGACGCGCTCGTCGGCCACCGAGGGGTCCGGCTCTCCGGCGGCCAGGTCCAACGCCTGGCCCTCGCGCGCGCCCTCGCCTGCGAAGCCGACCTGCTGCTGGCCGACGACGTGTCCTCAGCGCTCGACGCGGCCACCGAGATCGAGCTCTGGGCGGCACTCCGGTCCGGCGGTGCGACGGTGATCGGCGCGACGAGCAAGGCGGCCGCCCTGGCCCAGGCCGACCGAGTCGTCCTCCTCGACGCGGGCCGGGTCGTCGAGGTCGGTCCCTGGCGCGAGCTCTCGCAGAGGTGGGCCCACCTCGCCGGGTAAGACCGATCGAGGACCGGGGTGAGGGCCGGTGAGGGCCGGTGAGGGCCGGTGAGGGCCGGTGAGGGCCGGCAGCGGCATTCCAGTTTCTCCGGCCGGAGGCAGCGAGCCGCGGCGCCCGCGGGGTACAAGGAGAACGTGGACACCATTGCGACCTTCGACGAGGTGGTCGAGCTGGCCCGGCTCCGGGCGCCCCTCTACGTGCGCCATTCCGCCGGACCCGGCCCGGACGCCGAGCATCCCGCCCTGGACATCGAGGCGGAGGTCGCACTGCCCGGCCTTCCCGCGAGCGGCCTGACCCCGGAGCCCTGGTGGACCCGTCCGGACGAGGACTGGGTCGCCCGGCGGCTGTGCAGCTGCCTCGACCACGTCGAACAGCGCGGTCCGGACTCCGACGAACGGCTGTGGCTGCTGACCGGCGTCGTCGTCGGCTCCGGGCCCAGCCATGAGCCCCTGATCGGGGCGGTCGAAGCGCTCGGCTGGGTCGGGCCCGAGGCGCTCGAGACGGCGGCGGAGGTCTATCGCACCCGCTTCCACGGCTCCGGCCTGAGCGAGCCGAAGCCGGCCTGACCCGAGCCTGACCCGAGCCTGACCCGCTGACCCCGGCGTTCGATGTGATCGATCGAGGTGCAGGCCGATCGATCACATCGACTCCGGTCGGCGACGGAGGAGTGACCGGGATACGTTGGAACGGCAGACTCCGACCCCTACCGGCCCCCGGCGGGCCCAGGAGGACCACATGCTGCAGACCGACCACTTCATCCGTTTCGAGCAGGTCAGCTCGACCGAGCGGACCGCTCACGGCCTGGTGGCGCAGGTGCACACCGAACAGCTGCGGATCGACCTCGTGCGCGAGGACGTCGTGCGCCTCAAGATCAGCCGAGGCGGGACCTTCGACGAGGAGCCGACCCACGCCGTCTGCGTCGACCCCCTCGCCGAACCGGTCCGCTTCGAGCTCGAGGAGGACGACGACCGGGTCCGGCTCGTCACCTCGGCCTTGGTCGTCTCCCTCTGGCTCGACCCGTTCCGCGTCGACGTCCACCGCACCGACGGCACACCTGTGGTCGAGACCGCCGCCGACGAGGACGGTCGCTACTGGGCCTACGCCACGCTCAACGACACGTTCACCCTCCGGCGTCGGTGCGGCGGCGCGGACCGGATCTTCGGGCTCGGCGAGAAGGGCGGGCGCAACGACCGGAAGGGCCGCGACTTCACCCTGTGGAACAACGACGTCCTTAGCGAGGTCGGCTCCCAGGAGTTCACGTCCGGCAAGGCGCCCGGCGACCCCCGCGGCGACCGCACGAGCACGGAGTTCGACCCGTACTACGTCTCCGTGCCGTTCTTCTACCACCAGCTCTACCCGCACGGTCAGATGAGCGGGTCGTTCGTCGACAACGGCTACCGCGGCCACTACGAGTTCGCGCCGGCGAACGAGTACCGCATCACCTTCGAGGGCGGCCAGTACACCGAGTACGTCTTCGCCGGTCCGCACATGCCCGCGATCGTCCGCGCCTACACCGATCTGACCGGCCGGATGTCGCTCCCACCGATCTGGGCGCTCGGCTACCACCAGTGCCGCTGGCACAAGTACGACCAGGCTGCGGTGGAGGCCCTCGGCCAGCGGCACCGCGACGACGACTTCCCCTGCGACGCCCTCTGGCTCGACATCGACTACATGGACGGCTACCGGGTGTTCACGTGGGACACGGAGTCCTTCCCGGACGGCCCTGGCATGGTCAAGCGCCTCGGCGAGCAGGGGTTCCGGGTCATCACCATCATCGACCCCGGGGTGAAGCTCGAACCTGGCTACTGGGTCTTCGACCAGGGCCTCGAGCGCGACCTCTTCTGTCGCACCGAGGGCGGCGACGTCTACATCGGGCAGGTCTGGCCGGGCAACACGGCCTTCCCCGACTTCGCCACGGAGGAGGCGCGGGCGTGGTGGGGCGAGCTCAACGCCGCGCACGTCCAGTCCGGGCTCGCCGGCATCTGGAACGACATGAACGAGCCGGCGACCGGGGTCATCTCCTCGAAGCCGATGCGCTTCGGCCACGGCGAGCACCCGCACGAGCGGTTCCACAACCAGTACGCCCTGCTCATGGCGATGGGAACGACGGAGGGGCTCCTCGAGGCCATGCCCGACCGGCGCACCTTCATCCTCTCCCGCGCCGGCTTCGCCGGGATCCAGCGCTACGCGGCGAACTGGATGGGCGACAACCAGTCCCGGTGGGACCACCTGTGGCTGAGCATCACGATGGGCTGCGGCTTCGGTGTCTCCGGGCAGCCCTTCGTCGGGGCCGACATCGGCGGGTTCCAGGGCAACGCGAACGCCGAGCTCCTCCTCCGCTGGATGCAGTACGGCGCCCTGACGCCGTTCTGCCGCAACCACTCCGAGACGGGGTACATCGACCAGTACGCCTGGGCCTTCGGTGAGGTCGTCCACGACCTGGTCCGCGACGCGGTCCGACTCCGCTACCGGCTGATGCCCTACATCTACGCCGCCTTCGTCCGCGCCTCGGAGACCGGCGAGCCGGTGCAGCGCCCCCTCGTCCTCGACTTCCAGTACGAGTCTGCGGCCGCGGACATCGACGACGAGTACCTGTTCGGCCGGGACCTGCTCGTCGCCCCGGTCGACGAGCCGGGCATGACCGCCCGACAGGTCTACCTCCCCGCGGGCGGGTGGTACGACTGGTTCACCGACGAGCCGCACGTCGGGCGCAGCTACGTCATCGCCCCCACCCCGATGGACCGGATCCCGCTGTACGCGCGCGCCGGCTCGGTCGTCCCGATGTGGCCCGAGGCCCCACCGTCGACCGACGGGTACCACCCCGCCTCCATCGACCTGCACCTCTTCGTCCCACTCGGCGAGGGTCGCTACGAGTCACGGCTCGTCGAGGACGACGGGCTGACCTTCGCCTCCCGGGACGGCGCGCACCGCACCACCACGTTCACCGTGACCCGAGAGGGCGACGAGGTGACCCTCCTCGCCTCGGTGACCGGCGGCGGCTACCCGGAGCTCCGGCGCACTGCCTTCCGGCTCGTCGTCCACGGCGCGACCCCGTCGACCGTCCGACACGACGGCACCGAGGTCTCCCCCACCGACGGCGGCTTCGTGCTCACCGACGACGGCACCGACTTCCGCGTCGAGCTCGCCGTCTGACCCGTCCTCCGCTGCCCGCCGGATCGGGCGGGCACCCGACCCGCCGAGCGAGCCCAGCGGCATACGGCTGAACCACCTTGCGGCCGTGGTCAGCCGGGAGCGGGACCGTGGGAGCGGCGGAGGCGGAGCCATCGGAAGCCGTAGGGCGCGACGTCGAGCCGGGTGGGGTCGAGCTCGCCCTCGTAGGGATGGTCGGAGAACACCTCGACGGGTGGCTGCTCCCCCAGCGGGACATCGTCGAGCTCGAGGTGCTGCGGCGTGTCACCCAGGTTGTGGACGAACATGACGACCCCCGTCGGCCCCTCCGCCACGTGCACGAGGACCGCGGGCGGCGGGCCGCCGATGATCCGATGCGTGCCGGCGCCGATCTCCTCGCACTCCCGGAGGGTGTGGAGCATCCGCTCGAACCACGTCAGCAGCGAGTTCGGCTCGAGCCGCTGGTCGGTGACGTTGACCTCCTTGAAGCCGAAGGGCGGGAGGTCGACGACGGGACGGATGAGCCGGTCCTGCCGCGCGGTCGAGAAACCGCCGTTCTCGGTGCCCGACCACTGCATCGGCGTCCGGATCGCGTCCCGCTCCGGCAGGTCGAGATTCTCCCCCATCCCGATCTCGTCGCCGTAGCGCAGCACCGGGGTGCCGGGCATCGTGAACTGCAGGCTGTAGGCGAGGCGCAGCCGGGCCTCGTCACCCCCGAGCATCGGCGCGAGCCGGCGGCGAATGCCCCGCTCGTAGAGCTGGTGGTCCGGCTCGGGGCCGAACGCGGCGAACACGTCAGCCCGCTCCTCCCCGGTGAGCTGGGACAGGTCGACCTCGTCGTGGTTGCGCAGGAAGGTGGCCCACGCGGCGTTCCGTGGCAGCGGGGGCAGCCCCGTCAGGGCATCCTCGATGGCGCCGGCCGCCTGGCGGGCCAAGGAGAGCATCAGCGCCTCGTTTAGGCGGAAGGCGAAGAGCATCTGGACCCGGCTGGCCGCGCCGTCGGCGTCCCCGAAGAACTCGAGCAGCTGGTCGTTCGGGACGTGGGCCTCGGCGAGGAACACCGCGTCGCCCCGCAGCCACGACAGCCGGTCCCGCAGCTCGACGAGGAACCCGTGGTCCCGGCCCGCGCCGCCTTCCGCCGTCGTCTTCTCGATGAGGAAGGGGGCGCCGTCGAGCCGGAACCCGCTCACCCCGAGGCGCTCCCAGAAGGTGACGATCTTCTTCATCTCGGAGCGCACCTGCGGGTTGAGCACGTTGAGGTCGGGCTGGAAGGCGTAGAACCGGTGGTGGTACCAGGCGCCTGCGGTCTCGTCGTAGCTCCAGGTCGACTCCTGGACCCCGGGGAAGACCATCCCCTGGTCGCGGTCGGGCGGTTCCTCCTCGGACCAGACGTACCAGTCCCGGTAGGGCGAGTCGGGGTCCGACCGGGCCGCCTGGAACCACGGGTGCTCGTCGCTCGTGTGGTTGAGGACGAGGTCGAGCATGACCCGGATGCCCCGCTCGTCGCACTCGGCCATGAACTCCGCGAAGTCGCCCAGGTTGCCGAGCGCGGGATCGACGTCGTAGTAGTCAGCGACGTCGTAGCCCCCGTCCTTGAACGGCGTCGGGTGGATCGGGTTGAGCCAGAGGATGCTGACGCCGAGCCGGCTGAGGTGGTCGAGCCGGCTCGTCAGACCCGCGAGGTCACCGATCCCGTCGCCGTTCGAGTCCTGGAAGAGGCGGACGTCGAGGCTGTAGATGACTCCGCTGCGATACCACCGTGCGGTCACCGGGAAGCCCTACCCGTCCGCACCGACGTCGACCGGCGTGACCGCCGGGCCCGCGAGGACCTGACCGTCCGAGGCGAAGCGTGAGCCGTGGCAGTGGCAGTCCCAGGTCTCCTCGGCGTCGTTCCACCGGAGGCGGCACCCCATGTGGGAGCACCGGGGCGCCTCGCGCCGCAGCTCCCCCGTGACGAGCTCGGCGGCCACCTTGACGTTGCCACCGACGAGCGTGGGCACGGACCGCACGCCCTCGATGCGGCCCGCATCGAAGATCGGCAGCCACGGGGTGTCGTGGCCGGCGATGAGGTGGCTGATGGCGAGGCCGGCGGCACTGCCGTTGGCCAGCCCCCACTTGCCGAACCCGGTTGCAACGTAGACGTTCCGGTGCAGGGGTGGTCGCCCGATGTAGGGCACCCGGTCGGGCGTGGTGTAGTCGTGGGCACTCCACCGGTGGGACAGCTCGGCCACGTCGAAGGTCGCCCGGGCCCACGCCTCGAGCTCCGCGTACCGGCCCTCGGTGTCGACGTCCGCTCCGACCTCGTGGCCGCCCCCGACGACGATGAGGCCACCGGGCCCTCCGTCCGGCCAGGGCCGCGTCGACCGCGTGGGGTCGTCGACGGAGATCGTCATGGCCGCGGGGGCCGCGCCGCGCAGTCGCACCGCGAGGCCGTAGGACATGGTCGGGCGGGTCCGGGCGAAGTAGCCACCGACGAGGCCGAACGGCAGGAGCGTCGCGATGACGGCGCTCGTGGCCGTGACCTTTCCGCCGTCGGCCTCCACGACGACGTGGCCGCGCTCCTCGGTCACGCCGGTGACGCGCGTCTGCTCGTGGATGACCCCTCCGGCCGCGACGACGGCGTCGGCGAGCCCGTCGAGGTAGCGGCGCGGGTGCAGGTGCAGCTGGTCGGTGAAGCTGACCCCCGCGGTGATCGGGAAGGGCAGGCCGGACTCGCCGACGAGCGAGGCCGGCAGGCCGAGCCGCCGTGCCGCCACCGCCTCGTCCTCCATGGCCCGGATCTTGTGGGAGTCCTCGGAGGTCGTGTAGACGAGGGCGTCGGCGCGGGTCAGCGAGCAGTCGATCCGGAGCTCCTCGACGAGCTGCGCGACGAGGTCGATGCCGGCCCGGTTCGCGTCGGCGTACTGTCGCGCGCGGTCCGCGCCCGCCCACTCGACGAGGTGCGCGTAGATGAGGGAGTGCTGGGCGGTGACCTTGCCCGTCGTGTAGCCGGTCGTGCCGTCGCCGACCCGGCGGGCCTCGAGGACGACGACCCGGTTGCCGTCGCGCGCCGCGAGCAGGGCCGTGGTGAGCCCCGTGATGCCGGCGCCGACGACGACCACGTCCGCCTCGGCGTCCCCGACCAGGGGGGATGCCGGTTGCCGCCGCCGGCCGGGGTCGTCGAGCCAGACGCTGCCGTGGGTGCCTTCGTGGGTGCTCATGTCGCTGCCTTTCCAAGGGGCCGTGATGTCGTATGCCGCTGGGCTCGGTCCCCGGGTCAGGGAGCCGCCGCGTCGTGGTGGGGGTGTCGCCGGTCGTCCCGGGTCTCCACGACGACCCTCGGCGGCTCGGTGTCGATCTCTCGGACCTCGCCCACGGCGATGAGCAGGTCGTGGCGCTGGAGGCGGCGGAACGCCCGCTGGAGCACCACCGGGCCCTGGTCGGGGTCGGCGTGGTAGCCCAGCTCAGTGCCGAGCGGAGAACGGGTGACCTGCAGGTGGGTCACCGTCCAGCGCTCGTTGCCGATGCCGCAGTGCAGCTCGATGAGGCTGCCGAGGTGGCGGCCCGACTCGTCCACCACCGGGGCTCCGAGCAGCTGGCTGAGCCACCGGGTGTGCGGGCCGGGCGGGCGGGTCGGCGGGTCGGTGAGGTTGACGAGGGGCTCGTCCCGGCTTGGTGACTCATCCGAGTCCGGTGCCCGGTCCTCCTCGCCGCCCTTGGCACCGGGAATCCGGGAGACGACGTACTGACGCAGCCACTGCTCGAGGCCGAACGAGCGCTGGAGCGCTGTCGCGGCGCGGCCGGTCAGCACGACGCCCGACCCGAGGTCGGCGACGTGGACGATCGGCACGACGACCGGCTGGGGGTCCGAGCTGCTCGACAGTCGTCGCCACACGGCGGCGACCCAGTCACCGAGCCGCCCGGGCAGCCGCTGGCTGAGCCCTCCCGGTCCGACGACGACACCGGTCACGGCCAGTCCCGACTCCGTGGGGGTGAGCTCCAGGTCGTCGACCTTGCCGACCAGCTCCCGGTCCGGGCCGAGGATCTGGTGGTCCAGCACGCGAAGGACGAGGTCCAGGTGGTCGTCGGCCACGTCACTGCCCCGCTCTCGTCAGGACCATGAGCGGGATCGCCGCGACGGCGGCCACGCCCACGATGAACAGGTAGATCGTGCCGAGGGTGTTGGCGAGCCGCCCGTTCGTGTGGTTCCCCATGTAGGTCCGGTCGTTCGCGACGACGAGGATGGGGAAGTAGGTGAGTGGCAGCGCCACGGCACTGAAGACGATGGAGTACTCGGTCAGCATGATCGGGTCCACGGTCGTGAGGAGGACGCCCACCCCGATGATGGTGCTGAGCAGCACCACGGTGTGGAAGCGGGCTGCGCGGAGCGGCTCGACGAACTTCCCCCACTGCCAGCCGAAGTACTGCGAGATGCTGTAGCCGACGGAGAGGCCGGTCTCGCACGCGGCCCCGAACGTGGCGGCGAAGAAGCCGAGGAGCAGGAAGGCCAGGCCGAGCTTGCCCAGGGCGAGCCCGACGGGCAGGCCGATCTGGCTCAGGCTGTCCACCTGGATCCCCTGCGGGAGGAAGGTGACCGCAGCGGTCGCGGCGATGGCGAGCGACAGCAGGCCACCCAGCGGGAAGCCGATGAAGACGTTGGCCCGCATGACGCCGAGATCCTTCTCGGTCCAGCCCTCCTCGACGCCCCCGCTCGAGAAGAAGAACACCTCGTAGGGGGTCATCGCCGCCCCGAACAGGGCGATGGCGTAGTAGAAGTAGACGGCCCGGCTCTCGCCCTCCGGCAGCGCGGGTCGGCTCGCCGACTCCCAGAGCGCCGACCAGTCCGGGCCGAGCTGCCAGAGCGCGACGGCGAAGACGATGAGGGCGAGGCCGGCGAGGCCGAAGGCGTTCTCCAGCAACGAGAAGCGCACCCGCCAGAGGACGAGCCAGACCGCCGCTCCGACCACGGGGATCCAGAGGTACGGGTTGACGCTGGTCGCCAGCTCCAGGGCGAGCGCCACACCACCGATCTCCGCCGTGTAGGTCAACAGCGTGACCGCCATCGAGGCAGCGAGGTTGAGCAGCCCGACCCGGGGCCCGAGGCGCTCCCGGATGAGGTCGAAGGTCGCGCGCCCGCTGACGGCCGCCACCCTCCCGCTCATCTCGGCGAAGACACAGATCCCCACGATGCCGACGACGACGACCCACGCGAGCGACATCCCGAAGCGGGCGCCGACGAGCCCGTTGGCAACGAGGTCCCCGATGTCGACGAAGCCACCGATGGCCGTGAGGATCCCCAGCGCGATGGCGAAGAGCTTCTTCACGAGAGCTCCTCGGCCTGCTGATCCATGCCGTCGGCGACCCGCCGGAGCCCGGCGGCGAGGTCGGTCATGGCGCGGACGTCACCGCGCCGCACGGCGATCCGCGCTTCGGCCAGCAGGTCACCGGTCTCGCCGAGGTGGTCGAGCACCTCCCTCCGCAAGGGGTCGACGCTGCGGTCAGGTGGGTCGACGACTCCGAAGCTCGCCACGATCGGGTCGATCGCGTCCTCCGCCTCGGTGACGACCGTGTTGGCGTAGGCGAACGTGACGCGGTCCCTCGCGCGGGCGTCCAGCGCCACGGCCGCCACCCGAGCGGTCGAGACGGCGGACTCGAGCGCGCCCAGGGCGTTGTGCTCGAAGGCACCGGTGTCGGCCGCCGGGGCGACGCAGCCGGCGAGCACCAGGCACGCTGCGAGCGGCCACCGCGCCGCCCTCATCGACGCCGGCCGAGGAGCATGTGGGCGAGAAACCCCACGAGCCCGAGGAAGACGAGCCAGCCGGCCCCGAGCGCGAGGCCCTCGGTCATCAGCATCGCCGGCCCCGTCAGTGGTTCCGCAGGGCCTTGACGAGCTCTCCCTTGTCCATCTTCGAGCGGCCCTCGATGCCGATCTCGCGGGCCCGCTTCAGCAGCCGGTCCTTCGTCCAGTCCTCGTAGTCTCCCGACGAGCCGCCCTTGCGTCCGACGGCGCTGCGGGAGGTCTTGGCGGCCGCGTTGGCGATGCGGGCGGCCTTCTCCTTGCTCGCCCCCTCGTCACGGAGCGACTCGTAGAGCTTCTTGTCCTTGACTGACGGACCCGGATCACGACGGCGCGGCATGATCTTTCCTTTCTCGGATCTACAGGTCGGCGACGTCACTCCCCTACCCACGCAGCCGGGACCGGAACCGCGCGCCCCGGCGTCAGCGGGTGGGGGCCCTCGAGGCCCACCGCGGGCAGACTGAACGCCCTGTCCGCTGGGAACAGGGCGTTCAGGACCCTCCGTGCGATGAGGGGGCTTCCGGCGCCGTGAGGCGCCACCGACTACGCGATCACGCGCCCGCGGAGCCCGCCTTGAGGGCCCGCAGCTCCTCTTCCTTGGCGGCGGTGAACTGCTCGCCGAGGTCGCTCAGCTGCTGGTTGCTCGCCGCGTCACCGAAGGCGGGAAGGATCTGCTCCTCCTCCTCCTCCACGTGGTGACGGACCTCGCCGATCATCGCGGCGATGAGGCCGTCGACGCCGGGAGCCTCCGGGTCGGAGGCGAGCAGCTGCTCGAGCGTCTCCTCGACGTGGTGGTGCTCCTCGAGGCCGTCCTCGATGTCGGACGACTCGTCCGGAACGGTCGACCTGATCGCCGGGTAGACCACCTTCTCCTCTGCCTTGGAGTGCGGGACGAGCAGCTCCTGCACCTGTCGGAGCAGGCCCGGGATCTCCTGCGGCTCCGCCTTCTCGAGCTTCTTGAAGACGGACTCGAGCTTCTGGTGGTCTTCCTTGATCAGCGTGATGACACCGGACATCGGTGGGTTCCCTTCGGTTGTTCGAGTCGAACTGGTCTGGACTGCGGAGAGACGTTCAGAGTGCGCTTCGCGCGCACCCTCGTTACGACTTCTCTACCCGCTTCGCGGGCCGGGACTCGGCGGCCTTGCGTTCAGCGAGGTAGGCGAGCCGTCGGAGCGCCTCGGTGTTGCGGGCGTCGAGCACCGGGTCCCGGACGAGGCGGGGCACCAGGGTGGCGGGCCCCTTCGTCGCGTCCTCGGTCATGATGACGCGGGTGCCACCCTCCTCGGGAACGCACTCGAGGCGCACCTTGCCCTCGCCCGTCGGCCAGGCGCGGACCTTGAGCTCGAGCGCGTGCGGTCGGTCCAGATGGAGCACCGACGTCGTGTCGTCGATGAGGGCCGGCCAGAGGCCGACCGAGTGGTGGATCCGACTGCCCGACTGCGGCCAGGTGGCGTCGACCTCGCGGATCCGCGCTGCCCCGACGACCCAGGACGCGAAGCTCCAGCCGTCAGCAAGGATCTCGAAGACGTCGTCCGGACTGCAGCTCATGAGGCGGGTCGTGCGGCTCATGGTTGTCTCCTACCCAGCCGGGGGCCCGGACCCACCGGGCGGATGCGACGGGCGGTGAGCCGCTCGAGACGGTCATGGGCGAGGGCGGCGCGCGCCGCGTTCGACCCGCACGCTCCGTGCACGCCACCCCCCGGGTGGGCGGAGGCCGAGGCCAGATAGAGCCCTTGGACCGGCGTCTCCGGGCGGCCCCAGCCGGGCACGGGCCGCCAGAAGAGCTGTTGGTGGATCGCCGCCGTGCCGCCGTTGACCGCACCTCCGACGAGGTTCTCGTTGCGGCGCTCCAGCTCGGCCGGTCCCAGCACCCGTCGGTCGAGGACCCGGTCCCGGAAGCCCGGGGCATACTCCTCGATCCGCTCCTCGACCTGGTGGGCCACCAGCTCGGCACGCGGCTCGTCGACCGGCTCGGGGTGGGCCTGGTCGGCGCGGGACCGGCGCTGCGGGACGTGGAGGTACGCCCAGAGGGACTCACTTCCCCGTGGCGCTCGAGTCGGGTCGGTCGCGGCCATCTGGCCGAGGATCACCAGGCCCCGATCGGGGACGCGACCCGACGCGAGCTGAGCACCGGCGATGGCGAGGTCGCCGACGCTGTCGGCGAGGTGGACGGTGCCGGGGGTGAGCTCCGGGGCGCTGGCCCACGGGACCGGCCCGCTCAGAGCCCAGTCGATCTTGACGGTCCCGGCGTCCCACTCGAACGACCGCATCCGTCGCCGGAGTCGGTCCGGCAGCTGCGACCAGGGGACGAGCCCGCCGAAGAGAGCCGGGGCGCTGACGTCAGCGACGACCGCCCGAGTGGCACGGATGTGCTCGCCGTCGCCCAACCGCACCCCGACTGCCCGACCGGACCGGACCTCCACCTGGTTGACGCGAACACCGGTCCGGATCTCCCCGCCCAACGACTCGAACCTGGCGACGAGGGCTGCAGTGAGTCGTCCGGCGCCGCCGCGCGGGACCGGGAAGCCGTGGCTCTGGCCGAGCATCGCGAGCAGCAGGCCCAGCAGACCCGACCCGGGGGCGTCCATCGCGATGTCGGCGTGTGCGGCGTTGCCGGCCAGCAGCAGCTTCGGCCCCTCGCCGCCGAACCACTCGTCGCCGAGGCGCCGCACCGGCAACAGCAGCTCTCGCGCGAAAGCGAGACCCCCCAGTCGCGGGACCTTCGCGCCGAGGCGGAGCCCGGCCCGCAGCGGCGGGAACGGTGTCAGCAGCGCACCGACGAGGTCAGCGCCGACCCGGTCCCAGAGGGCGCAGACCCGCAACCACGCCTCCCCGTCGCCGGGGTGCAGCCGGTCGAGGGCGGCGGCGGTGTCCTCGGGCCGCGGATGGACCACCGCCCACCGGCCTCCCGGCAGCGGATGCCCCACGGACGCGGGCGCTCGGACCCACTCCAGCCCATGGCGCTCGAGACCCAGCCCCTGGATCGTCGGGGACGCCGCGGCCAGCGGGTAGAACGAGCTGAACGTGTCGTGCACCCAGCCGGGTCGCACGTCCTCGGCGCTCTTCACCGCTCCGCCCGGCTCGTCCTGCGCCTCGAGGACGACGACCCTCCAACCGGCATCGGCGAGAAGGTTGGCGGCGACGAGCCCGTTCGGACCGCTGCCGACCACGACGGCGTCCGGGTCGCCCGGGCCACCACGAGTGCCGGGCCCTCGGTCCGGGGTCACCGGTGGCGCTCGAACCCGGGTGGGTCGGGGTTCGGTGGGCTCGGGTTCGGCGGGCTCGGCGTGGGATACGGCTCGGGGAACGGCGGCGGGCCGGGGGTCGGATCGGGTCCGGGGAACGGGCCGGGCGGGCCCGGCGACGGTGGCTGCGGGCCCGGGGAGGGCCCCGGCTCCGGGGGCGGCATGGGCCGCTCCGGTGGCTCCGGGATCGTGTCCAGGCGCCGCGGCGCCGCCGCAGGCGGCAAGGAGGACATCGGGAGGCGGGTGCTGGTCATGAGCGGCGCCTACCCCACCGACCGCTCGCTAACCATCAGGACAGCAGGCGCACGAGCGCCCGCTCCAGGGCGGCCCGGTCGGTGACCTCCGCGAGGTCTCCACGACGCAACCGTCTGCGATCTGCAGCCGAGGCCCGAGCGAGCGCCCGAGCGATCGTGCGCCCAGCGGCATACTCATCGGGGACTCTGCTGTCGACGTAGGACCGGCGTGCGACGGCGGGCGTGTTGCCGAGGTGCTCGGACACCAACGTCATCACCTCGCGCTCGACCTTCTTGCGGACCCGCTCGGACGCCGGCGGACCGTGGTCGGCCCGCTCGGCGAAGGCCGCAGCCGCGAGCACCGTGCCCGCCCACGTGCGGAGGTCCTTGACGGTGTAGTCGTCACCGACCAGCTCCTTGAAGTCCCTGTTGATCTCCGTCGAGGTCAGCTCGCACCACGCGCCGCCCTCGGTCCGGTACTGGAGCAGCCGCTCGCTCGGCCCACGGCTGCGCTTGAGGGACGCGACGGCCTTGGCGAGCGCCGGGTCGCGGACCTCGGCCTCCCGCTCGACCCCGGACTTCGCGGGGAAGCAGAACGACACGACGTCCCCCCGGACGCTGACATGGTCCTTGCGCAGCGTGGCGACGCCGTGGCTGCCGTTCTCGGTCTCGTACTCCTCGCCCCCGGTCCGGAAGAGCCCCGCGTCGAGGAGGCGGAGCGCGACGGCGCCGACCCGCTCCCTCCCCAGCCCGGGTCGCCGCAACCGCCGGCTGATCTCGGCCCGCGCCTCCGGGAGGCGTCGCGCCAACGTGACGACACGCTCGTGCTTGACCCGGTCCCGCGTCTCGTGCCAAGCCGGGTGGTAGAGGTACTGCCTCCGCCCGGCTGCGTCGGTCCCCACGGCCTGGATGTGACCGTTGGGCCACGGGCACACCCAGACGTCCTCCCACGCGGGCGGGATGACCAGCGCCTTGACCCGAGCCATCGTGTCCGCGTCGACGCGGCGTCCCTCAGTGTCGACGACGACGAAACCCTTGCCGCGGCGCACCCGCCTCAGTCCGGGCTTGCCCGGATCACTCCTCCTCAGCCGCATCCCTGCCCTCCTCCGGCTCGCGCCCGCACGGACACGGTTACCCAATCCGGGGCTGGGTACCTTTCCCCTGTCCTCACTCGACCACTAGGAACTCATGTCCTCGCTGCACAGCCTCCTCAGCGTGCTGCAGCGCCAGCACGCGCACATCGGCATGCTGCTTTCCAGGGTGGGTGACTCCTCCGGCACCGCTCGACACGGGGCGGTCGCCGACCTGCTCCAGTACGTCGCCCTCCACGAGTCCGCCGAGCAGACCTTCATGCACCCGGTTGCGCTCAAGTCCGTGGGAGACGTGGCGGCGGTCCAGGGTCGGGTCGTCGAGGAACGCGAGATCGAAGCGGTCATCACGCGTCTCGAGGGCCTGGACCCCGCCTCGATGGACTTCATGATCTACTTCGGCCTCCTCGAGGAGGCCATGAGCGGCCACACCCGCGCGGAGGAGAACGTGGAGGCCCGCGTGCTCGGCGCCGTCCCGGACCACGAGCTGGAACACATGGCGCGCGGGATCGGGCTGGTCGACGTGTGGATGGATCCCGCCGCCCGCCTCATCGGCGGCTCGGTGGCGAGCATGCCACTGCGGCCGGGTCCCAGGGACGTCGGCTTCAGCGAGTTGCACCGTCGCAGCCTCGAGGCGTTCGACGCCGTCTTCCGACTTCGCTGACGATCGGCGGGTGAGATACTGGGCTTGCCACGGCCACAGGTCCGTGTCAGTGTTCGCAAGAAGGGCGAACCCAGTGGAGAACGACGCTGACATGTCGCCGAGAGCGAAGGCAAAGACACATGACCGCAGCACCTCGCGTGCCTGGACGCGAGATCGCTCCTGACCATCCCGGAGAGCTCGGCGCCAGGTTTGCCACCATCGACTGGTCGCACACGCCGCTGGGCCCGATCTCCGAATGGCCGACGGAGCTGCGCGGGGCCGTGAGCATCTGCCTCACCTCCAGGTTCCCGATGCTCGTCTGGTGGGGACCGCAGTACGTCATGATCTACAACGACGGCTACCGCCCCATGCTCGGCAGGCTGAAGCACCCTGCCGCGTTGGGCAGCGCCGGCAAGGAGGTCTGGCCGGAGATCTGGGCCACCATCGGGCCGATGCTCGACCGGGTCATGGAGACGGGGGTCGCGACGTGGTCCCGCGACCAGAAGCTCATCCTCGAGCGCAACGGTTACCCCGAGGAGTGCTACTTCACCTTCTCGTACAGCCCCATCACCAGCGAGGCCGGCGAGGTCGGCGGGGTCTTCACCGCAGTCACCGAGACGACCGACCACGTGCTGAGTGAGCGGCGCCTCGGCACCCTCGGGGTCCTCGCGAGGCGGCTCGGTGAGGCGACCGACGCCGAGCACGTGCGGCGCCTCGCGGCCGAGGTGCTCCTGTCGAACCCCCAGGACCACCCCGTCGTCGCCATGGTCGACGCTGCGGCGCTGCCCGACGACCCCCGCGACCTCGACGTCCCGGAGGAGCTGCGCGCGGACGTGCTCGCCGCGGCGACCCAGGCGGCCACGCTCCAGCACCAGGTCCACCACGACCTGCCGAGCCCCGTCCACCTGCACGACAGCGGCCTGTCGGTGGCCGGGCTCCACGCCCTGCCGATCGCCCTCCCCGGTGACGAGGAGCTGTCCGAGGTCCTCGTCGTCGGCCGCTCCTCCCAGCGCACCTGGGAGCCCGCCCTCGCGACCTACCTGGCCCTTTGCGTCACGCACCTGGGCACGGCGCTGAGCGCGATCCGCACGCTCGACACCGAACGTCAGCGGGCCGAGACCCTCGAGGTGCTCGACGCCGCCAAGAGCTCCTTCTTCACCAACGTCAGCCACGAGCTGCGGACCCCGCTCACGCTCATCGCCGGCCCCGTCGCCGAGGCGCTCGGCGACCCCGGTCTGACCCCGGAGCAGCGCGAGCGCCTCGACCTCGTCCAGCGCAACACCGTTCGGCTGACCCGCATGGTCGACGCCATGCTCGACTTCGGTCGGATGGCGGCCAACAAGCTCCAGCCCCTGCCGGAGCCGCTCGACGTGGCGCTCCAGACCCGGACGATGGCCGACTCCTTCACGCAGGCCTTCGACCGCGCCGGGCTGGACTTCGTCGTCGACTGCGACCACGCTCCGCGGACCGCCCACCTCGACCGGGACATGTACGAGCGGGTCGTGCTCAACCTGTTGAGCAACGCCCTGAAGTACACCCCCGCCGGCAGCGTCCGGCTGCGGCTCGAGTGCAGCGCCGACGGTTTCGCCGTATCGGTCGCCGACACGGGCATCGGCATCCGCCGTCGCGACCTCGCCCGGATCTTCGAGCGTTTCGAGCAGCTGCCCCGGCGCGGCAGGGCCCGCTTCCAGGGGGGCGCCGGGATCGGCCTCGCCATGGTGAAGCAGCTGACCGAGCTGATGGGCGGCTCCGTCGACGTGGAGTCCACCCTCGGCCGCGGGTCGACCTTCACCATCCGCCTGCCCTGGGGCACCCCGCCCGTCGAGTCCGCCGAGCCGGCCGACGGCCGTTCCATCACCCCGCGCAACGCCGACGCCTTCCTCGCCGAGGCGGAGGGCTGGTATGAGCCGTATGCCGCTGAGCCCGCTCCCCGAACCTCCCGACCTCCCGCTGTGGCGGGGTCACCCGCCGGCAGTGTGCCGGACGGCGCTGCGGCCCGGCCCCGGCTGCTCGTGGCGGAGGACAACCGCGACATGCGGACCTATCTGCGCGGCGCGCTCGAGTCGGACTACGACGTGGAGATGGTGCCCGACGGCACGACCGCGCTCCAGCGGGCCGTCGCCTCGCGCCCCGACATCGTCCTGGCCGACGCGATGATGCCCGGGCTCGACGGCTTCGCGCTGACGAGGGCGATCCGGATGAACGCCGCCGTGCGCGATGTCCCCGTCATCATCCTGTCGGCGCGGGCAGCGGAGAGCGACACCACCGAAGGCCTCACCTCCGGTGCCGACGACTACGTCTCCAAGCCGTTCTCGGTCGGCGACCTGAAGGCCCGGCTCGCGAGCAACCTCGAGCGGTCCCGGGCCCGGTTGCGGGACGCGGCGTGGCGCCGGGCCGTGATGGAGTCGTTCCAGGACGCCCTGCTCATCACGGATGCCGAAGGTGAGGTCGTCGAGGTCAACGATGCCTTCACCCAGCTGCTCGGCTTCTCCGCCGACGACGGGCCGTTCTCCGTTCCGCACCCGTGGTGGCCGGCGGTGCAGACCCCGACCGGGGTTGCGGAGGTCGACGCGGTCGATGTGCCGCCGACGGACCGCGCGAACGTCGAACAGCTCCTGGCGCAGGCGCTGCAGGGGGCGACCATCACCGGGCGCGAGTGCCGGCTCGTCACCAAGGATCACCGGGACGTCTGGGTGCGGCTGAGCACGCGCGAGGTCGAGAGCGTCGGCGGCCAGCCCAACTACGTCGTGATGTCACTCCAGGACGTCACCCGGGAGCATGCCGCTCGAGCGCGCCGCCAGGCCGCCGCGGCCCTGTCCGCCGAGTTCGGGCGCGCCGAGGACCTCGAGCAGGTGCTCGAGGCCGCGGTGACCGGCTTCGCCGACCTGTTCGACGGCGACTCCACGGTCCGCGCCCTCGCCGGGCCGGAGGAGCACGTGTTCACGGCGGCGGGCCCGGTGCGTCGCGCCGACCTGGACGACACGCTGTGGGAGCTGCTCACGGCCATCGAGCCAGAGGTGCCGGCGCCGAGCGACCGCGTCCCCGGGCTGTTGATCAGCCCGCAGAACCACCCCTCTTCCGAGTGCCGGGTCTGGGTGCAGTTCCGGCGCCCCCGCCGGGTCGCGACCGACGAGCGGATCGTCGGCGACCTGCTCGGTCAGGCTTTCGCGCTCGCCGTGGACCGGGTCGTGGCGGCGACGGCCTTCGCTGACCGGGAGTCGCACCTGTCCCGGGCCATCGAGAGTCACCGGATGATCGGCCAGGCCATCGGCATCCTCATCGAACGTCACCGGGTGACTCCCGCCGAGGCGTTCACGAGGCTCAAGCAGGCCTCCCAGGCCCGGAACATCAAGCTGCGCGAGATCGCCTCGCGAGTCATCGAGACCGGGGCGGAGCCGGACGAGGCCGACTGACCGGGACCAGCCGGGGACCGGGTCCCACCGCGGGTCACTCGTCGACCGGTCACTCGCCGACGGCTCAGTCGTCGGCGGACGTCTCGTCGTGCGGCATGCCGACCGGCTTCGACTCGGGGGACCCCCGCTCGCGCAGGTAGATCGACAGGATCGCCATGCTCGCAATGGCCAGCATCTCGGACTGCCAGTTCTGGAACGTCCTGCTCCAGAAGTCCGGTGAGGTCACGTACTGCCCGAGCGTCTGCGGCTCGAGGAGCTCGCGCATCCGCTCCTCGTTGGAGGCGACTCGACCGGCGATGGCCTGGGCCGTCCACGAGAGCACGAAGATCGTCGTCATGATGACGAGCAGCGAGTGGGAGTAGAGCGCGGTGCGCCACCCTCCCGCTCGCGCCCACGGGGGCGAGTCGTCCCGGACATAGCGCCCCAGCAGCTGCTTCTTGTCGGACTCCCGGCCCTCTTCGCCGGGCTTCTTCGACTCGGAGGAGCCCCGCTGGACGAGCCAGATCGTCAGGAAGATGAAGACTGCGAACTGGAGGTACTCCGACTGCCAGTTCTCCGCGGTGTCCACCGCGAAGCGGGACGATGTGACGTACCGCCACACCGAGATCTCCTGCAGCTGCGCCGTGCGGGCCTGGTCGTTGTACTCAGCGACGCCCGACAGCGCCTGACCCGCCAGGCTGAGCAGGAGAAGGAGGAGAAAGGCCAGGGACAGGGCGTTGTCCTTGAGGAATTCTCGCTGTCTCTGCCCCGTCATCGCTGCACCAACCCCATCGCGACCTGGAAGCAGAGGCCCGCGGCGATGAACGCGACGAGGACCCAGAACATCACTCGCATGTCACTCTCCCCTCACTGCGCAGTCGTACGGCGTCGCGAGGTCCGCAGAGGTGCGGGTGCACCCCGCCGCGATGACTTTCCAGCCGTCGTCGAAGAGGGCGAGGAAGAGCGTCTGACCGCCGGTCGTCACCATGGCGGTGTGGCCCGCGATCTCGGGATCCACGTCCGGTCCGGTGGCCGAGCCGGCTGGCAGGTCTGCGGAGCGAAGCCCGGCCGCGCAGTCGCCGCCGCCGTCCTCTGTCACCTTGCTGCGCGTCGCCGGTGCCAGCAGGTCGCACGCAGCCGCGACGTCATCCGAGGCCAGGCGCACGAACCGGGAGGCAGCCGACGTGGCGGTGGCCGCCTCGGGGGAACCGCAGCCGGCGGTCCCTAACACCAGGGGCGCCAGGACCACGAGCCCGGCGACCCGGCTCAGCGGCATCCGGCCTCCTCGGCACAAGGTACGCCGGCGGCGCGGTGGCGAAGTGCTCACGCCGTCGGCTCACCCGCGGGGGGCTCTGACCCGTCCTGGGGGTCGGGCGCCGTGTCGGGCGCCGTGTGGGGCGCTTCGTCCCGCGGCTCGTCCCCCGGCTCCTTCGCGGCCTCGGCTGCTGAGCCGACCGCGGCCTCGGCGGCGGACCCGAAGTCGAGGTCGGGAACGATGATCTCCTCCTGGCCGGGAGGTGGCGGCGGGTCCGGCGTCACCGGCGGGAAGACGCGACCGTCGGGAAGGAGCTTCGGTTCGTCGGGGGTCATGGGCATCACCTACCCAGCGACCGGCCGAGGTCACCCGGCGCGGTTCCCGTCCGCCGGGCGGAAGCCGGTCGGGGAACGGGATCTTCAGCGGCCGGTGCCGCCGTAGACGATGGCGTCCTCGGTCGAGTCGAGGCCGAACGCGGTGTGGACCGCGCGGACCGCGTCGTCGAGCTGCTCGGCTCGTGTCACCGCGGACACGCGGATCTCGGAGGTCGAGATCATCTCGATGTTTATGCCGGCCTCGGCGAGCGCGCCGAAGAACTTCGCGGAGACCCCGGGGTGGGACTTCATGCCGGCCCCGACGAGGGCGATCTTGCCGATGGTGTCGTCGAACCGGAGGTCGGCGTACTCGACGTCGCCCTTGATGGCCTGGAGGACCGAGAGCGCCTTGGGCCCGTCCCCCTTGGGCAGGGTGAAGGAGATGTCGGTCTTCGCCGTCTCGGCGGCGGAGACGTTCTGGACGATCATGTCGATGTTGATCCCCGCGTCGGCCACGGCACCGAAGATCTTCGCGGCGATGCCGACTCGGTCCGGCACTCCGACGATGGTGATCTTGCCCTCGCTGCGGTCGTGGGCGATGCCGGCGATGATCGGTGCCTCCACGGCGTCTTCTCCTTCGTAGGGGTTTGCCTTGATCCACGTGCCCTGCCGCTGCGACCAGGATGAGCGGACGTGGATGGGAATGCCGTAGCGGCGGGCGTACTCGACGCAACGCAGATGCAGGATCTTGGAACCGTTGGCCGCGAGGTCGAGCATCTCCTCCATCGAGAGGACGTCGAGCTTGCGTGCGCTGGGGAGGATGCGCGGGTCCGCGGTGAAGACGCCGTCGACGTCGGTGTAGATCTCGCAGACGTCGGCGTCGAGGGCCGCGGCGAGCGCCACGGCCGTCGTGTCGGAGCCGCCTCGCCCGAGTGTCGTGATGTCCTTCGTCGTCTGGCTCACGCCCTGGAAGCCAGCGACGATGGCGATATGACCGGCGTCGAGCGCGCTCTGGATGCGGCCGGGCGTGACGTCGATGATCCGGGCGGCGCCGTGGGCGTCGTCGGTGATGACGCCCGCCTGGCTTCCGGTGAAGGACCGGGCCTCCTCTCCGAGCTGGGCGATCGCCATGGCCACCAAGGCCATCGAGATCCGCTCACCGGCGGTGAGGAGCATGTCCAGCTCGCGCGCGGGAGGGGCGGCCGAGACCTGCTCGGCGAGGTCGAGCAGCTCGTCGGTCGAGTCGCCCATGGCTGACACGACGACGCAGACCTGATGGCCCTGCCGCTTGGTCTCGACGATGCGGCGAGCGACCCGCTTGATCGACTCGGCGTCGGCGACGGACGAGCCGCCGTACTTCTGGACGACGATGCTCACTGTGGCTCCCGGGATCCTGGAGTGCGGAGCTCGCAGTCTATTGCGCTGGTCGGGCTTCCCCCGATGGCGTCGGAATCGTGAGACACGCGGATTCGACCCTGGCAGGGGTCGAGGCGGGGAGTCGTCTCGCACTGGCACAGGCATTGCGGTGGGCAGGCGGTCCCGAGCCAGCACTCGGTCTCGCACTCGCACTCGAGGTACCCGGCGTCCCGGTCCGACCCAGGGGCGGGCGGCCGCGCGCCGTACAGCTGTTGCCTGCGACGCGCCTCGAGCTCGGCATGCGTCGGGTGGTCGGGGAGAAGGCGGGGATCCTGCGCCGCACCGGCGCGGACCCGGTCGCGTTCCTCACGCAGGCGGTACCACGGCTTGCGGTCCGGCGGGTCGGCGTCGAGGTGCGCGGGCAGCCTCCTCCCCGCGTTGTCCCGGACGGTGTCCGAGGCGACCGGGCGCACCTCCTTCCCCGATGAGTCGACGACAGCGAGACGTAGCCCACCCTCGGCGAGGATCCGGAGGAAGAGCGCCAACGCGGGTTCGCGATCGCCCGTCTCCAGGGCGGCGATCGTCGACTGAGACACTCCGACGGCGGTGGCGAGGTCCCGTTGGCTGAGGTCACCTCGACGACGCGCACGCACGATGAGGCCGCTCACCTCGGAGACGCGGCTCAGGTCCGTCGCCGCCGGAGGGTCCGGGGACTCGAGGGGTCCGAGGGGTCCGAGGGGCTCGGGCTGATGGCGAGAAACACTGGCAGATGGCATGGTTCACCCTTCTCTGCCCCGGAACAACCTTGTCAGCAACCGCCGACACCCCTCGACACCGAACCCTCACGCACTGACCCGCTGGACAGGTCAGTGCGTGAGCCTGCGCGGCCCCCACTGCGAGCGCACTGTGAACAGCAAGCCGCACTGACCCGCTGGACGGGTCAGTGCGTGAGCCTCCGAGCCTCCTCCCACACGATCGAGGGCTCAGGGGTGCAGGGCGTCGAACTCCGCCTCAGCCACCCGCTCGTCATCGGCGTCCAGGCGCAGATGGGACAGGATCGAGTGCAGTGCCCGCATCGACGCCAGCGCGCGGTCGCCCCAGGACGACAGGTAGCTGAACTGCCACCACCAGAGCGCCTCCACGGTCCGTCCGTTCGCGTAGTGCTTGAGCCCGTGAGTGAGAGCCAAGGCGATGTCGGCCAGGTCGTTCGTGATCGAGCCGCCGACCCGCTCGGGGGAGGTCACCGGGTCCACCACATAGACGTAGTCGTCGATGCCGGTGAGCAGGTTCGCGAGTCCGTCACGCAAGGGGTCGGGGTCGTCGTCAGGACCCGGGTCCGCCTCATAGCGTTCCAGGAGGACGACATCCTGGATGGCTCCGAGCCGCGCCCCGGCCACGAGGATCTGGGACAGCGCGAGGGTGAGCAAGGGGATGGCCGTGTCCGGCGAGTTGCCGGAAGCGACTTCCGTGATGGCGGTGAGGAAGGCGCTCGCCTCCTGCGCGGTCAGGTCCGCGAGGCTGCTCAGCTCGTCGGCGGCGGCACTCCCGTCCTCGATGGCCGTGGTGTCGCTGTCTGAGTCCGTAGCGACGTCGTCGGGCACCGCGTCATCACGCGTGGTGTCGTCGGTGGTCATGGTCAGCCCCCTGCCGGTGTGGCGTGTCGTATGCCGCTGAGCTGGGTCTCGCTCGGCGGGTCCAGTCTGCCGGGTGCCGGGTCAGGCGTCGACCCGCCTGCGGCCCTCGAAGGCGCGCCCGAGCGTGACCTCGTCCGCGTACTCGAGGTCGCCGCCCACTGGCAGGCCGGAAGCGAGGCGGGTGACGGTCAGGCCGACGTCGCGCAACAGGCGTGACAGGTAGGTCGCGGTCGCCTCACCCTCGAGGTTGGGATCGGTGGCGATGATGACCTCCTGCACCTCCCCCGAGGCGAGGCGCTGCATGAGCTCACGCACCCGCAGGTCGTCCGGGCCGATGCCGTCGATCGGGCTGATCGCGCCGCCCAGGACGTGGTAGGTGCCGCGGAACTCTCGCGTGCGCTCGATCGCCACGATGTCCTTGGGCTCCTCCACGACGCAGATCGCCGTGTGGTCCCGGCGGGAGTCGGCGCAGATCCGGCAGCGCTCGGCCTCGGCCACGTTTCCGCAGACCTCACAGAACCGCACTCTCGCCTTGACCTCGGTGAGGGCCGTGACGAGACGGGAGACGTCATCGGAGTCGGCCTGAAGCAGGTGGAAGGCGATGCGCTGCGCGCCCTTGGGACCCACGCCGGGGAGTCGGCCGAGCTCATCGATCAGGTCCTGGACCGCGCCTTCGTACACCCCTGCAGCCTAAGCCCCGGACCCGACACCGCCGTGCACCTCGGGGGCCGCCGCGCAGAGCGCTCACTCGTCGGCCGCGCCGACCGGCACCTCGTTGTACGCATCGACCTGCTCCTGCCCCGTGAGAGCCGCGATGGCCGCCATGACGTCGTCGGTCAGCTGTCGCCGCGCTCGCCCTGCCGGTATCCCCTGGTAGCGCTCGACGCCGATGGGGGGCCCGAAGCGGACCGTCACCTTGGCGAGCTTGGGGAAGCTCGCCCCGACGGGCTGGATGTTCTGGGTGCCGATGAGTCCGACGGGAACGACCGGAACCTGCGCGTTGAGCGCGAGCCACGCCACGCCGGTGCGGCCACGATAGAGCCGCCCGTCGCGCGAGCGGGTGCCCTCCGGGTAGATGCCGAAAGCGTCCCCGGCCCGGAGCACCTCGAGGCCCGTGTCGAGGCTCTCCTGCGCTGCGGTGGGCGAGTGCCGGTTGACGGGCACCATGCCGACGGCCGTGAAGAACCCCTTCTGCAGCAGGCCCTTGAGGCCCTCGCCGGTCCAGTACTCCTCCTTCGCGAGGAACCGGACCCTGCGCGGAGACACCAGCGGGATGGCGAACGAGTCGATGAACGACAGGTGGTTGCTCGCGAGGATGACGCCGCCGGAGCGGGGGACGTTCTCCCGGCCTTCGATGGTCGGGCGGTAGAGCGCGTGACTGAGCGGCACGAGCACCCCTCGACCGAGGCTGTAGAACATGGCGCTCACTCTAGGGGGCGCACCCGACCGGTGCCGATCGTGCCCATCAGACGGTTCCGCTCGCGGCCCACGCGGTGGCCTCGACATCGAACGGCGCGTCCTGCAACAGCCCCCGGCAGTGGTCCCGGAGGGCATCTCGAGCGTTGTCGGTGAGGGACGCGACGTGCTCTCCGGCGGGTCCGACACCGAAGGTGTACGGCTCCCACCACTCCTCGAAGCTCCGCTGCGCGACCACGACGACGAGCTCTCCGGACCGGATCTCCGTGAGGCCCGCTGCCTCCAACAGGCCCTCGAGGTCACCGGCGCGGGCCCCGGGCAGGTCCTCCTCCGTGCGCGCACCCGGGTCGAGGTCCGTGACCGCCTGCCAGAAGGTCGACAGGGGGGCCCGACCTCCGGCGAAGTCCCAGACGCAGGACGACACGGACCCGCCCGGCCTCGTCACCCGGGCCATCTCGGCGATACCGGTGGCCGGGTCCTGCATGAAGTGGACGACGAGCTGCGCCAGCGCATGGTCGAAGAAGTCGTCCGGGAAGGGCAGCCGCTCGGCGCCGGCGGACTGGACGTCGAGGCCGGGCAACCGGGCCCGAAGCGCGCTCACGAAGGGCAGCGACGGGTCGATCGCAGAGACCGCGGTGAGGCCGATCCGGTCGACGAGCCGGGCCGCCAGCGCTCCGGGACCGCTGCCGACGTCCAGCGCGCGCTCTCCCGGTCGGACCCCGACCCAGTCGACGAACTGCTCCGCGAGAGGCTCGGAATAGCGGCCCATGAAGCGCCCGTACGCGTCAGCCGCCACCTGGAACATGCCTCCGACGGTACGCCGCCGGAGGCTTTCGCGCGGGCCTTCGTCGGGACCGCTCCAGCGTCAGTCGTCGAGCTCGGAGATGACTCGTCCGCCGAGGACCTTCTCGATCACGGCACGTCCGACATCGCCGGAGATCTCGATGTCCTCGTCGTCGTCGCTGACCGCGGCGTCGTCGGTCACCGGGCGCTGCGGGGCGCGCGGCTCCCCCTCTGGCTGGTGCGCACCACGCCGAGCCGCGCCCAGCGACTCGCGCACGGCGCTCGCCCCAGAGGTCGCGCCCGTCGTCGCAACCCGCGCGGACCCGCTCGGGGGCGCGGTCGGCAGATCGGTCTGCGCCGCACCGGCGGGCCGCGTCGCCCAGTCCGGGGCGGCGGCGCTGACGCTGCCCCACCCCGCGTTGGTCTCCAAGGAGCGACCGGTGGTCGGTGGCGCACCGGGGGAAACCCCCAGCGTCGAAGCGCCCGCGCGGGCCGCCCCTGCTGACCCGCCCGCGTTGCGGAGATCACCGGCAGCGCCGCCCCCTCCCCCGGGCCCCGAAGGACGCTGCGGGCCAGGCGAACCGCTCGGGCCGCCTTCGTGCGAACCGGGCGTGATCGGACCGGGCGCGTCCGTCGCGGTCGTCGCGGGCGTGGGGTGGCCGGAGCCTGCGACCTCCGAGGGGGCGACCTCCGAAGCGTGGATCCCGTCGACGACGGCATCGACGCCGAGCTCGTCGATGAGTGCCTGGCGGACGATCTCGGCGTGGTTGCCGGACCGGAAGGTGTTCGTCAGCCCCGCCGTGGCGATGCCCAGGGTCAGCGTCGTGCCGTCATACCCGATGACCTGGGCATGCTGGGAGACGAACGTCCACGTGATGCGGCGGCGGGAGAAGATACGACCGAGGACGTCGGGCCAGGCGCGGCGGATCGCGTCGGTGTCCATGCCCCCAGCCGAGGCCGGGGCGGACGCGGGTGCCGGGTCGGCGGGGGCGGGGGGCGGTTCCTGCTGACCACCCGTCGACGACTGCGGCCCCCTCGACGGCGCTCTGCCTGCGCCGGGGGCCGGCACGTCCTGCACACTCGACGCCGGCGGGGGCGGCACGTCCTGCACACTCGACGCACGCAGGGCCGGGGGCGGCGGCGACACGTCCTGCACACTCGACGGGGGAGGCTGCGGCGCTGGGACCGGGGGGACGGGCGGAGGCGAGCCCAGCGGCATACGGCTCGGTTGGTGGTCTGGGGAGGACGCCTGGCTCGGAACCCCGCCGACCTCGAGACGGCGTTCCAGCCGGTCGAGCCGGGCGCCGTAACCGGCCTCGCCGGACGACGCGGGGAGGAGGATCCGGGCGCAGATGAGCTCGAGCTGCATCCGCGGTGCCGTCGCGCCGGTCATCTCGGTGAGCCCGGAGTTGGCGATGTCAGCCGCCCGGGAGAGCGCCCCGGGGCCGAAGGCGGCCTGCTGGACGCGCATCCGCTCCAGCTGGTCCTCCGGCACGCCGCGCAGCACCTGCCCGGCCTCGGGCACCGCGGCCACGATGATGAGGTCACGGAGCCGCTCGAGCAGGTCCTCGATGAACCGCCGCGGGTCGAGGCCGGACTCGATCACCCGGTCGATCTGGCGGAACGTCGCGGCCCCGTCCGCCGCCGCGAGCGCGTCGACCGTGGCGTCGAGCAGCTCCCCGTCGGTGAACCCGAGCAGCGACACCGCGCTCTCGTAGGTCAGCCCCTCGGGCCCGGAGCCGGCGATGAGCTGGTCGAGCACCGAGAGCGAGTCGCGGACCGACCCGCCGCCGGCCCGCACGACGAAGGACAGGACGCCGGGGGCGACCGCCACGTGCTCCTGCTCGAGCAGGCTCTCCATGTAGCTGGACAGCTTGGCCGGCGGCACGAGCCGGAACGGGTAGTGGTGGGTGCGGGAGCGAATGGTCCCGATGACCTTCTCCGGCTCGGTCGTCGCGAAGACGAACTTCACGTGCTCGGGCGGCTCCTCGACGATCTTGAGCAGGGCGTTGAAGCCCTGCGGCGTGACCATGTGCGCCTCGTCGATGATGTAGATCTTGAAGCGGCTCTGGGCGGGCCCGTACGAGGCCCGTTCGCGCAGGTCACGCGCGTCGTCGACGCCTCCGTGGCTGGCGGCGTCGATCTCGATGACGTCGACGCTGCCGGGGCCTCCGCGGGCGAGCGCGACGCAGGACTGGCAGACACCGCAGGGAGTGGGCGTCGGGCCCTCCTCGCAGTTGAGGCACCGGGCGAGGATCCGCGCGCTGGTGGTCTTGCCGCAGCCCCGGGGCCCGCTGAAGAGGTAGGCGTGCCCCACCCGGCCCGTGCGCAGCGCCTGCATCAGCGGCTCGGTGACGTGCTCCTGCCCGATGACCTCGGCGAAGCTCTCCGGCCGGTAGCGGCGGTACAGGGCGGTGGCCATGCACGAACCCTAACCGTCGGTGCAGACGATGTCGTATGCCGCTGAGCTCGCTCGTGGACGCACGCTCGCTCCCAGCCCTCCCGCCCTGGGCCGCACCTCGCGACACACCTCGGGACACACAGCGGGACACCCTCCGCAACACACCCGCTCACCGTCTGCCGGCCCGTACTGCAGCCGGGGGGATTTGTCGATGGGCGGGTGTGTTGCCGAGGATGGGGGCTCGCGCTCGCGGGGGTGGCCCTCGTCGTCGGGCCTCCGGTCGGCAGCGCGGGCTGACCCCGGCGCCGCGCCGCCCCGGCTCGAGGACCGGGCGCCGTAGAGTGTCGACGGTCCGGACCGGCGGCGTCGAGGGGGTCAGATGAGCAGGGTGGCGGTGCTCACCGGTGAGGTCCGCGCCGTCGCGGTCAGCAAGTCGATCGCCACGACCACCCTCCTCGAGCCGACGGACCTCACCGCCGACCCCGGCGAAGGCGTCGTCCTCCGCGGCCCGAACGGCTCGGGCAAGACGACCCTCCTGCGCATCATCGGCGGCCTGCTCGAGCCGACGACCGGCACCGCCTCCGTCGGCGGGAGACCCGCTGACGAGCGCGACCCGGCAGTCCGCGCGGCGGTCGCCGCCCTCATCGGCACCCCGACGACCTACCGCGACCTGACCCTGGTCGACCACCTCGTCCTCGTCGACTCCACCTGGGGCCATGACCCCGGCACATCCGACCAGCGGGGCCTGCAGCTGCTGGAGTCGCTCGGCATCGGTGACCTGGACGATCGCTTCCCCCACGAGCTGTCGTCGGGCCAGGAGCAGCTCTTCCGCCTGGCGCTGACCCTGACGCGACCCTCGAGGGTGCTGCTCCTGGACGAGCCCGAGCAGCGCCTCGACACGACGAAGCGCCAGGTCGTCGCCGGCCTGCTGCGAGCACGGGTCGACGAGGGCGCGACGCTCGTCATGGCCTGCCACGACCCGGAGCTGACCGCCGCCCTGGCCACCCGGGTGGTCGACCTCGCGCCGGCGCGGTGACGGGCCCGGTCGACGTGTCCGCTCTCGAGGTCGACGACGAGGACTGGCTGGGACAGGCTGACTGGATCGTCGGCGGCCAGGCGGCCCGCGCGGCCCGCAAGCAGGGGATCTACGCCGGCTACGTGCTGGTGCTCTTCGCGGCGGTCTACGGCTTCCCGTTGGTCCAGGCGCTCTTCCGGACGTCCGACCGCATCTGGCTCCGGGAGCAGCTCGCTTCCGCTGGTGGGGTCCTGGTCCTCGCCGGCTCGGTCGCCGCGATCCTCGGCGCGGGGCTCTGGGCCGGCCGGTTCCGGGGCCCGGTCGTGCCACCCCTGCCCTGGATCGACCTCGTCGTGACCGCTCCGGTCGACCGGGCGCTGGCCGTGCGGCGATGGTGGCGCTTCGCCGTCGTGGCGACGGTCTTCGTCGGTGCGGTGGTGGGGCTCGTCCTCGGCAGCGGGCTCGCGTTCGCGGAGGTCACCGGGGTCGCTGCCATCGCGGTGGCGACCCTCGCGGGCGCCGCGCTCGGGGTCCTCGGCGCGCGGCTGTGGCTCTGGGGACAGGTCCGGTCCTGGCCCGGCGCGGACCGTGGAGTCTCCGTCCTGTGGCGCGTGCCCGACGCCCTGCGCGCACTCCACGCCGAGTCGCTGCGAGCCCACTCGGCCAACACGTCGACCCTCGCCGGCTCGGCACTGACCGGCAACCTCCGCACGGCACGGCTCGCGTTCGCCCGGCCGGTCCGAAGGGGACGCACGGCTCGCCTGCGCGCGGGCCGTCCGATCCGGGTGCTGGTGAGGCGCGATGTGCTCGGACTGCGTCGCCAGCCGGCCACCGTGCTCGCGGGGGCGGGCCTCTCGACCATCGGTGCCCTCGTGCTGGTGTGGGGTCTCACCCAGCCGGCGGCTCCGGCGGTGGCGCTCGGGGTCGGGATGCTGCCGCTCTACCTCGGCTTCGGCGCCTGGGCCGAGGGCCTGCGGCTCCAGGCCGACAACGTCGGCACGCCGTCGCTCATCGGGGTCGCGGCCGTGCCCGAGGCGGTCGCCCATCTCGTCGTTCCGGCCGTCCTGACGTCAGGGGTGCTCGGCGGCGCCGCGGGACTGGCGGCCCTGACGACGGGGCTGCCCCCGGTCGCGCTCGGTGTCCTGGCCGCGGTGGTCCCGTCCGTCGCCCTCCTCTGCGGCGGCCACCTCCTCGCGGCCTTCCGTGGGGCGCCGCCCACCGTGTCGGGACCGCAGGGCGTGGTCCTGTGGTACCTGCGCCCCGGCCTGGTCGTCGTCGTGCTCGGCGGCGTCACCTCCTACGCCCTGCGAGGGGGCCACGGCGTGGGGTCCGTCACCGCGACGCTGGCGATCTGCCTCGTGGTGGCCTGGGGGTTGGCCACGGTGCGCCGGCTCACGCACCTGCACCGGGCGTTCGGGGCGACGTAGGCGGGTACAGCGTTCGCATGACCTCTGGCCTCGCCCGCGACCGGCGTCGCATCCGAACCACGGCCCGGCGCGTCTTCGGGCACGACCTCCTCCTTCCCGGGCAGGAGGAGGGAACGCTCGCGCTCCTCCAGGGACACGACGTGCTCCTCGTGGCACCGACGGGGTCGGGCAAGTCCCTCACCTACCAGCTGGCCGGCACCCTTCTCGGCGGCTGCACCGTCGTCGTCTCGCCGCTCCTCGCGCTGCAGCAGGACCAGATCGACGGGCTGGCCGAGGGCGCGCGGGGCCTCAGCGCCGCCCGGCTCAGCTCCGCGGAGAGCGACGCGGAGCGCACGGCCGTGCTCGAGCGGGCCGCCGCCGGAGACCTCGACTTCCTCTTCCTGTCACCCGAGCAGCTGGCCAACCCGGCCGTCGCCGAGGCGCTCACGGCGGTCGCCCCGACGTTGTGGGCCGTCGACGAGGCGCACTGCGTCTCCGTCTGGGGGCACGACTTCCGCCCGGACTACTTCCGGCTCGGCGAGCTCATCGCCCGGATCGGGCCGGCGCGGGTCGTGGCGATGACCGCCACGGCCGCTCGCCCCGTGCGCCGCGACATCGTGGCGCGGCTGGGCCTCGCCGAGCCGCGCACCATCGTCACCGGCTTCGAGCGGGACAACATCGCCCTCGAGGTGGTCCGGTGCGTGACCGGCGACGCGCAGTTCGAGACGGTGCTCGACACCGTGGACGACGCAGCGGCGTCAGCCGGGTCCGGGATCGTCTACTGCCGGACCCGCAAGGGCGCCGAGCGGTATGCCGCTGCCCTCACCGAGCGGGGCCACCGTCCCGTGACCTACCACGCCGGCCTGTCGCAGCGGAGGCGGGACGAGGCGCACCGGGCGTTCATGGACGGATCGGCCGACGTGATCGTCGCGACGTCCGCCTTCGGGATGGGGATCGACAAGCCGGACGTGCGCTTCGTCGTCCACGCGGACGTCCCGGAGTCCCCGGACACGTACTACCAGGAAGTCGGCCGGGCCGGTCGCGACGGCGAACCGGCCCGGGCCGTGCTCGTCTACCGTCCGGAGGACCTGTCCCTGGGCCGCTTCTTCGCTGCTCCCGTCCCTGAGCGGGCCGACCTCGCAGCAGTCCTCGACGCTGTCGGCGACGCGGGGAGCACGGAACCGTCCGCCGTGACCGAGCACAGCCCGTTCGGCGCGAGGAAGACCGGCCGCCTCCTCAACCTCCTCGAGCTGGCCCGCCAGACCGGAGCCGGCGACCAGCGTCGAGAGCTGGTTGACGCCGCGATCGACCGGGCGCGGGCGAGGCGTTCCCTCGACGAGTCGCGGGTGGACATGATGCGCGGCTACGCCGAGACCGCCCGTTGCCGGGCGGAGTTCCTGCTGGCCTACTTCGGCGAGCAGGCGCTCGAGCCGTGCGGTCACTGTGACTGCTGTCGGGCGGGCCTGGACGGCCCGCCCTGCCCCGTGGGCGACCAGGGCGGGTACTCGATGGGGGACCGGGTGCGCCACGGGGAGTTCGGCGAGGGGATGGTGACCGACGTCCACGGGGACCGGATCACCGTGATCTTCGAGGAGGTCGGCTGCGCACCCTGTCCACGACGGTCATCGACGAACACGACCTCCTCGAGCCGGCGTGACACCCCACCGTGGGCCGGTCCGCAGCCGAAAAGGAATCGAGCGTCCCCACGGGGAGCCCTAGAGTCCGGTGGGTGAGCGACCTGCGCGTCCGAGACGTCACCGAAGCCGACCTCCCCGCGGCCCTTCAGATCCGCACCCGGTCGTTCGGCCCCCTCCGCGGCAGTGAGCAGTCCTGGTGGGACGGCCTCGCCGCCGAGGTCCTCCCGGGGCGGATGCTCGCCGTCGTCGACGAGTCGGACACGATGCTGGCGACGGGCCGGGCACTGCCGTTCGAGCAGGTCTGGGGCGGTCGGCACCTACGGATGGGTGGCGTCGCCGGTGTCTACGTCGAGCCGAGCGCCCGTGGCCGCGGCGTGGGGACGCTGCTCGGGCGCGCCCTGGTCGAGCGCATGGTCGAGCTCGGCGACGTCGTCTCCTGCCTCTTCCCCACGGCCCCCGAGCTGTACCGCGCCGTCGGCTACGAGGTCGGCGGCGTCCAACCCCGCTGCTCGTATGCCGCTCACGACGTCCGCGCCGTCCGTTCCCGGGGTGGGGGGCTGCGTCCCAGACCCGCTGGGCCGGAGGACGCAGCGCTCGTCCACTCCCTGCTGCGGGCGCACCAGGAGCGGCACGCCCTGAGCGGACCGATGCTGCCCACCGTCGAGAAGTGGCGGGAGTACCTCGCGGATGACGGACTGATCAACTACGTCCTCGACGAGGAGGACGGCCGCGGGTTCGTCTCCTACTCGCTCGCTGACGAGGTCCTCACCGTGGAGGAGATCGCCGCCGAGTCCGCCGAGGCCACGGCCGCGCTCTGGGCCGTCGTGGGGTCCGGCTCCTCAGCGGCTCCCACGGTGCGGGCGCACCTCGACCCCCGGGACCCCGCTCGCCTCCTCCTCGGCGCGGTGCCCGAGCTCGACGTGCGCGAGCACCTCTGGATGCTCCGCGTCCTGGACCTGCCCGGCGCCATGGCGGCGCGGGGCTTCGCACCACACGTGACGGCCTCGGTCGACGTGGTCGTCGACGACCCGCTGGTGCCCGCCGGCTCGGGGCGCTGGACGCTCACCGTCGAGTCCGGCGCCGGGCGGGCGGACCCAGCCGACCCGACCGACGGGACCGGTGGAGCGGGGGCGAGCCCAGCGGCATACGGCCTCGAGGGTGAACCGGCCCGGCTGGGACCGCGCGGGCTCTCGGCCCTCTGGTGCGGGTGGACCATGTCGCGGCTGCGGGTCGCCGGGCTGGTCCGCGGTGGCCGGCCCGAGACCGACCGCGCCCTCGACGCGGTCTTCGCGGGGAGCCCGCACCTGACCGAGTACTTCTGACGGCGCCCGCGCCGGTCAGCGGCGGTCGGCCTCGCGGACGGCCGGGAGCGCCGCGACCGCGAGGCCCGCCATCGCCCCGACGACGAGGAGGGACCGGAGCACACCGACGTGGTCGCCGAGGAAGCCGAGCAGCGGTGGGCCGGCGATGAAGGCCGTGTAACCGATCGTCGACACGACGCTCATCCGGGCGGCGGCGCGACGCGGTTCGTCCGCAGCGGCGCTCATCCCCACCGGGAAGCCCAGGCTCGCTCCGACCCCCCACACGGCCGCGCCGACGAACGCGAGCACGGGTCCGCCGAAGACGACGAGCAGGCTGCCGGCCACTGCGGCCACGAAGAGGACGCGCAGCACTGGCAGGCGTCCCCGCGCATCGAGGAGCCGGGTGCCGAGGACCCGCCCCGCCGTCATCGCCGTGAGGAAGACCGCGAAGCCGAGGACACCGGCCCAGCGCGGCAGGTCGTACCCGTCCGAGAGCGCCACGCCGATCCAGTCGTTGGCCGTGCCCTCGGTGAACGCGGCCGCGAAGACGACGACGCCGATGAGCAGGGTGCGTGGCTCGCGCCAGGCGGCACCGAGGCCGGCCCGACCACGACCTCCCGCGGCAGGATCACGGGTCTCGTCGGTCGGGTCGTCCTCGACTTCGCGCGGCAGGAAGGCCCGCAGGAACCAGGGCGTCACGGCGAGGAGCAGGACGGCCACGCCGACCAGGTGGGCGAGGACGGAGACGTGGAGGAAGGACAGGCCGGCGCCCACGAGGGCGGAGACCACCGTGCCCGCACTGAAGGCGGCGTGGAAGTGGGGCATGATCGACCGGCCGAGCAGCCGTTCGACGGCGGCGCCCTCGAGGTTCATCGAGACGTCGAAGACCCCGGTGCCGACACCGACCAGCACCAGGGCGGCCATGGCGAGCGCGCGGCTCTCCATGGCCGTGACGGCCAGTCCCACACCGACCAGACCGAGGCTCTGGACCGCTGCCGCCCCCAAGGTCGACCGCCCCGCCCCGAAGCGGTGGACGAACCAGCCGGACAGCGGCAGACCGATGACGGCCCCGAGGGACAGCGCGAGGAGCGTGAGGCCGAGCTCACCGGCGGTCAGGACGAGCTGGTGCTTGAGGTCGGGGACGCGGGAGGCGAACGCCGCGAAGGCCGCACCGTTGATGGCGAAGGCGGTGAAGACGGCGTTGCGTGCGGTGCGGACGACCGGAACCGACGGTGCGATCGCGGACATGGGGCAAGCCTCTCAGGGGAGCGCGTCAGATGGTCCGAGGTGGGGGGGCGCTCCATCGCGCGGCTCCCCCACCCCCTGGACCGCACGCGGACCCTGCTGGGGTATGGCGCTGGGGATGCCGCTGGGAAACGGCGCGCTGGGGAACGAGGGACACCCCGCGTACCTGGAAGAGCTCTCCTACCCTTGCTGCATTCCTGCCCTGGGGGAGTTCGGGGAGGTACCACCACGCGGGGTGCCGACGGTCAGTGTATGCCGCAGCGCTCCTCAACCCGAAATGGGGGCTGGCGCGGTGACGGACCCACCCGGCGCGGGGCGCAGGCCGTTGACGTGCGCCGGCAGCCGACGCTCGGCGGCGAGCGCCATGATGACGAGGAGGGCGCACCCGCCGACGAGGAAGGCGATGTAGCCACCGCCCAGATCATGGCCGATGAGGAAGCTCGCGATGACCGGGCCGACGACGAACGCGATGGAGAACATCAGGGAGCTGAGTGCGTTGTAGCGACCGCGCAGGTGGTCGGGGGCCAGGTCGTTGACCATCGCGGCCGTGGTCGGCTGGAGCATCGTCTCGCCCAGCCCGAAGATGCCGGTGCAGGCCGCCAGGAGCACGGTGGCGACGATGGTTCCGGGAACGATCGACGTCGCCCCGAGGAGCGACCACGCGACGGCCCACGTGCCGGCCATGACGACGGCGACGCGGGTGCGCCGCTTGCCCTCGATCCGCTGGAGCACGAAGAGCTGGAGCAGCACGATGACGAGGGTGTTGACCGCGAAGGCGTAGCCGAGGCCCTGGGTCGAGATCTGGCCCTCCGCCCGCGCGTAGGCAGGCAGGCCGGCGTTGAGCTGGGGGTAGCTGACGAGGGCGGCCACTGCGACCAGGGACAGGAGGGCGCGCAGGTCTGGGTCGCGGAGCAGTGCCCGGTAGGAGACCCGCACGGAGGCGGCGTCGGCGGCGCGCTCGACCCGGTCGCGGGCGTGGCGCAGTGGTCCGAGCAGGATGACGAGTCCCGGGATGTAGCTCAGGGCGTCGAGCAGGTAGACCGCGACGAAGGTGTCCGGTCGGGTCACGTCGACGAACCGGCCGCCGATGATGCCGCCGATCCCGATGCCGAGGTTGAGCAGGGTGAAGTTGACGCCGAAGTACCGTTGGCGCAGCTCGCTCGGGATCAGGTTGCCGATGAGGGCGCTCGAGGCGGGCCAGACGACTCCGAAGCCGTACCCGAGCAGCAGCAGCGCGACGGACGCCTGGTTCACCGTGGTGGCCCGCGCGAGGAGGATGTCAGCGAGGATGAGCGCGACGAGGCTGCTGGCGTAGACGCGTCGCGGGCCCACCCGGTCGATGAGGGCGCCGACCGGTGTCACGACGGCGATACCGACCCCCGCCTGGAGCGCGAGGAGCAGCCCGACCGTCTCCAGGGCGATGCCGCGCACCTCGTTGAGGTAGACGACCATGAACGGCAGGACCAGCCCCGTGCCGATCGACTGGAAGACGACGGTCGAGATGAGCAGCTTGCCGTCGCGTGGCAGGTCCTGCCAGAACGAGGACAGGGTGGGACGGGCCGTTGAATGCGTGGACACTCACGCCAGTCTGCCGGTCGCCACCGACGCGCGTCGTCCGGATTTCCGTGCTGGCACCGACGGCCCGGCGACCTCAGGCTTCGCCACTACGTCACTGACCCCCCAGCCGAGTCAGTGGGTACCACTGACCCCCCAGCCGAGTCAGTGGGTACCACTGACCCCCAGGTGGGTCAGTGACGTAGGCGAGGGGTGCAGGGGGTGGGTCGCCTCACCGGGCGGGCGCACCAGCCGCCGCTGGGATTTCATCCAAGCCCCCGCTCTCCGGTAGCCTGCCCGACGGAGGATTCGCATAGTGGCCTAGTGCGCACGATTGGAAATCGTGTTGGGATAAAACCCTCGGGGGTTCAAATCCCCCATCCTCCGCCACTGGAGAGGGCTCCGAGTCTCAGTACTCGGGGCCCTCTGCACGTCCCGGCCGGGCTCTTGCAACGATGGGGCATGACCGTGGCATCCCTCTTCGGCCGGAACGTCCTCAAGGAGTCCGACCTCACCCCCGACGAGTTCCGCGCCCTGCTCGACCTCGCGGCGGATCTCAAGGCGGCCAAGCGTGAGCGCCGTGAGCAGCGTCGCCTCGCCGGGCTCAACATCGCGCTGCTCTTCGAGAAGACCTCGACCCGCACGCGGTGCGCCTTCGAGGTCGCTGCCGCGGACCAGGGCGCGAGCACGACCTACCTCGATCCGGCCGGCTCGCAGATGGGCCACAAGGAGTCGATCAAGGACACCGCCCGTGTGCTCGGCCGCTACTACGACGGCATCGAGTACCGCGGCGCAGGGCACGACGTCGTCGAGACGCTGGGGGCGTGGGCCGGTGTCCCCGTGTGGAACGGCCTGACGGACGACTGGCACCCGACGCAGTCGCTCTGTGACGCCCTGACGATGCGCGAGCACGCGGCGAAGCCGGATTCCGAGATCGCCTTCGCCTACGTCGGCGACGCCCGCTTCAACATGGGCAACTCGCTCCTCGTGATGGGGGCGATGCTCGGGATGGACGTCCGCATCGCCGCGCCGCGCTCCTTGTGGCCGTCGGAGGCTGTTGTCGCCCAAGCGAAGTCGTATGCCGCTGAGTCCGGTTCCCGGGTCACGCTCACCGAGGACGTGGCTGAGGGGATCGCCGGTGTCGACTTCGTGCACACCGACGTGTGGGTGTCCATGGGGGAGGCGAAGGACGTATGGGCCGAACGGATCCGGCTCCTCACCCCCTACCAGGTCAACGCCGAGCTGCTCCAGCTCACCGGCAACCGAGACGTGCGGTTCATGCACTGCCTGCCCGCGTTCCACGACCTGGAGACGAAGGTCGGCCGGGACGTCCACGCGGAGTTCGGACGCAAGGAGCTGGAGGTGACCGACGACGTCTTCGAGTCCGAGGCGTCGATCGTCTTCGACCAGGCGGAGAACCGGATGCACACCATCAAGGCGCTCCTCGTCGCCACCCTCGCGCGCCCCTGACGACATCGAAAGAGCAGTTCGTCCCCCACCGACATCGAAAAGAGCAGTTCGTCCGCACGTGGCAAGGATGGCTGGGAACTGCGCGCTCGCGCGGACGAACTGCTCTTTCGATGCCCAGCTGAGCCCTGGGGTGCGGACGAACTGCTCTTTCGATGTGGACGAACTGCTCTTTCGATGCGGGACGGTGGCTCAGCTGGTGCGGACGGGGCGGAGCTCGGCGGCCGCGGCGAACTGCAGTCCGTTGACGGCACTGAGCGCCTCGAGCCGCACGTAGCGCGCCGTTTGGGGTGCGAAGCGGACCTCCTCCTCACCCTTCGTCGCGGCGAACGTGCCCGTCGCAACCTGGGTCCACGAGACGTTGTCGTCGCTCACCGAGACGACGTGGTCGGCGATGTCGCCGTTCGTCCCGACGGCGCGCCGCAGGTAGCGCAGCGCGGTGAGGGGCTGCGCCTGGCCGAGGTCCACGGTGATCTGGTGCGGGTACTCGGCCGCGGTGCCGGTCCACTTCGAGTGCCAGATCGTCGCTGGGTTGCCGTCGACGGCGTTGGCGGCGCGACCGTCCTCACCGGCGGTCTCCTCGCTGGAGACCGAGGCGATCGAGAGTCCGGCGGCCGGGACCAGCTCCTCGCCGGTCCGCAGGTCGTCGGAGACCTCGACGCTGTGGATCGTGCCGACGAAGCCCCAGCGGCTGTTCGGCGCAGCGGGGCCGCCGTTGACGGAGAAGTGACCGCGGTTCATGCCGAGGGTGAGGTTCGGCTTGCCGCTCGGGTTGAGGGTGTGCGGGCGGGTCAGGGCCGTGACGTCGGCGAAGAACCCCTGACCGTCGACCTGGGCGATGACGGCATCGTCGAGGATCAGCGAGGTGACCCCGGCGTTGCTCGCCGCGATGAGCTCGTGAACCTTGCCGTCGGCGACGTCGACACTGCTCTGCAGCCGGATCGGGTAGGTGCTCGTCGCGGTGCGCACCTCGACGTAGGGCCGCCCACCGTTGAGCGAGACGATGACGTCACGGACGGCGCTGATGGGGTCGGCCAGGGACAGGAGCGTGCCCACGGCGGGGCGGGCCGTCGTGCTGAAGCGCACGGTCACGGCGCCGCCGGTGAGGTCCTTCACCGCGTCGACCCGGTCGGTGAGGTCCGTGATCGTCGCTCCGTCGTAGCTGCGCTCGGTCGAGTCGCTGAGGACGACGTTGCCGCCCTTGACCACGATGCTCCCGCCGCTCTGGGAGGAACCCTTGTCGCTGAGGAACCGGGCGGTGTACGGGTAGGCGTTGGTCACCGCTCCCTCGGGCATCCGGACCGGGATCCGCACCGTCGCCGTGGCCCCGCGGCTCAGCTTCGCGACCGGGACCTCGGGCGCGGTGAAGCCCGACGGCAGGTCGAGGGCCACCCTGCCTCCGTCGATGGCACCGGTCTCCTGGCTCGTCACCTTCACCTCGACCTCGGCGGTTCCGCCCGGGGAGCCCGCCGTGACCGTGCGGCTCGTGAGCGGCGCGCAGACGCCGTCGAGCCAGTCGCCACCGAACCGCGCGAAGCTGATGTGCTGGTAGCCACCCCGCTCGTAGAGCAGGCCGAACTGCTGGTCTCCCAAGGGCGTGAGGGTGGAGTACTCGGCGGCGCCCGGCTCGACGACCTTGCGGATCGGCCAGGTCTCCCCGTTGTCGCACGACTGTCGGATCGTCAGGTTGCGGCGGCCGCTCTGCGTCGCCGTGTTGCTGAAGAGGAGCTTGGCGGCGTCCGGTGAGCTCGGGGCCGCGTCCGCGTCGTAGCGGATGATCGACCCGTTGTTCTGCGGGTCGACCAGCTCGTCGTCGGCGTGCAGCCCCGACCACGTCTCGCCGCCGTCGCTCGAGTAGGCGACCTTGCGGTATCCGCCGGGCGCCCGAGAGTTGAGCATGAGCCGCCCGTCCGAGAGCTCGACCACCTTGTTCTCGTCCATGCCGGGGCCGAGCAGGTCCCCGAAGCGCCACGTCTCGCCGTGGTCGTCACTGATGAGGCTGGCCGCCCAGTTGCCGCCCTGGTACCGGATGGCGTACTGCTGGACGAGTCGCCCCTGGTGCGGGCCGCGCCGGATCTGGATGCCCTCGCCGGAGGCGGCGAAGAGGCCGCCCCACTGCGGGTCCTTGACCTCGCTCGTGAGCCGCCGGTGCTGCCACGTCAGGCCGTCGTCGTCGGACCAGCTGACGTCGGCGTGGAGCACATTGGGGTCGGCGTCGTCGGTGCCGGTCGTGGACCCGAAGTAGCCCTGGTTGACGGAGGCGGCGTGGAACAGCCAGATCCGGCCCGTCACCCGGTCGGTGACGAGGCTGGGGTCACCGAAGCCCGGCTTGCCGGCCTCGTAGCGAACCACCTGCCGGTCCTCCCACGTCGAGCCGTCGTCGGTGCTGCGACGAACGACGAGCGCGATGTTGTTCGGGACGTCTCCATAGCTGGGGCGGCCGTCATAAGCCGCCACGAGCGTCCCGTCGGTCGTCTTCGTCAGCGCGGGAATGCGGTAGACGGGGTAGCCGTCGCCGGTGTGGTCGAGGTCGGTGCGGGTGATGCCAGTTTGGTCCGCGGCGGTGGCGGCGGCTGCCCCGGCCATCGCCACGGGGACGCTCAAGGGGACGGTCAGGGGGATGGACACGGTGAGGGCGAGGCCCGCGAGGGCCGCGCGTCGGGTGTGCATCAGGTAACTCCTCCTCGTTGAAGAATTCGGGCAATACGGTCATCCGACATACGATGTCCGATGACACTAGTGCCCCATCTCACACCCGGCAAGAGCAGGACCGCGCGTTGATTCGCGACCGAGCCCAGCGGCATACGGCCGCCGACCTGGAGGGCTCGGGACTCAGCGGAAGAGCCGGCCCACCTCGGGGACCCTGGCCCGGTACCCGGCGAGCAGCTCGCGCGCCACGGTGACCGAGTCCACGAGCGGGTGCAGCGCGAACGCCTTGACCGCCACGGCGGCGTCACCCGTGACCGCCGCCTCGATGACGAGCCGGTCGACGGCCTTGACCTGCTGCACCAGCCCGAGCTGGTGGCCTTCGAGGGCCGCCGCCCGGTGGGGGGCGGGCCCGTTGTGGTCGACACGGCACGGGACCTCGACCACGGCGTCCGCGGGGAGCCCCGGCACCGTGGAGCCGTTGCGCACGTTGAGGATCAGCTCCGCCGGCTCGTCGCGGGCGATCGCCGCCATCAGGGCGAGCGCCACCCCCTCGTAGCCACCGCCCTGCGCGTCCTCCTCGTCGCGCTCCTCCCCCTCGGCGCGCGCCTCGCGCATGTACGTCGCGTTGCGGTCGAGACGGACGCGCTCCCACTCGGCGAAGGGGGCACCGACCGGGTCGGTGGGCGACCGACGGACCCGGGCGTAGAAGGCGGCCTGCTGGGCGACGAGGTACTCACCGCGGGTCTGCTCTGCGGCGAGTGCCTGCGCCACGGCCTCTCGCGTGAAGTAGTAGTAGTAGAGGTACTCGTTGGGGATCGCCCCGAGCGAGCGGAGCCACTCCGTGCCGAAGAGCCGCCCCTCCTCCATCCTGGCCAGGCGGGCCTCGTCGCCGAGCAGCTCGGGGAGACGGTCCTCTCCCCCCACCGTCACGGCACGGAGCCAGCCGAGGTGGTTGAGCCCGACATAGTCGAGACGCGCCTCGGACCCCTCCAGCCCGAGGAGACGAACCGCCTTGCGCGCCATGGCGATCGGGCTGTCGCAGATGCCGACCACCCGGTGGCCGAGCACGGCCGACATCGCCTCCGTGACCAGGCCGGCCGGGTTGGTGAAGTTGATGACCCAGGCCTGTGGCGCCACGGCGGCGACGCGGTGGGCGACGTGCAGGGCCACCGGGACGGTGCGCAGCCCGTAGGAGATGCCACCGGGGCCCACCGTCTCCTGGCCGAGCAGACCGAGCTCGAGCGCGACCCGCTCGTCCGCCGTGCGCCCAGCCAGGCCCCCCGTGCGGACGGCGAAGAAGACGAAGTCGGCCCCCTCGAGAGCCGCGTCGAGGTCGGTGCCGGTCCGCACGCGCGGCGGGTGGTCCACGGCCCCGGCCATCGAGTGCAGGACCGCCGTGATCGTGTCGAGGCGATCCTCGTCGACGTCGTGCAACCAGACCTCGGTGATGCGGCGCTCGCTCCGGTCGCCGAGGAGCGCCCCGTACACGAGGGGCGTGCGGAACCCGCCGCCGCCGAGGATCGCCAGCTTCACGCCTCGGTCACCTCCGGGCCGCCGTGGCGGAGCCGCTCGTGTCGCACCTGCTCAACGTAGCAACCACCGGCAGGGAGCGCCCCTGGAGGGCGCCCCGGTGGCGGCCAGGTGCGTGGATCTGGTTGCCCCGCTCCCGCAGACGCTGCAAGGATCGCGAGCATGGACGTGAGGACGGGAGGTTCGCGCACGTCCGACCACGTCCCGCCGCGGCCGCCCCGAGACCGGCCCCACGCCGCGCGCCGGGCTGGGCAGCCCGGCGACACCGACCTCGACGTCTTCATGTCGGGCACGGTCTTCCTCGACATCGTCTTCACGGGACTCGAGCACCGCCCCGCAGGCGGCGAGGAGGTCTGGTCGACGGGTATGGGGTCCGCGCCGGGCGGCATCGCGAACCTCGCCGTCGCGGCGAGCCGGCTCGGGCTCCGCACCGGCCTCGCCGCCGCGTTCGGGGACGATGCCTACGGCGACTTCTGCTGGTCCACCCTGGCCGAGCAGGAGGGCGTGGACCTGTCCCGGTCCCGGCGCTTCCCCCGCTGGCACACCCCGGTCACCGTCTCGATGGCCGATGCGACCGACCGGGGCATGGTGACGCACGGCCACCCTCCACCGGTCGACCTCGGCGAGATGATCGGCGAGCCACCGCGCTCCGCTGCCGCCATCGTCGACCTCGGGCCCGGCGGCGGAGCGTCCGGTCCCGCTGGCACCGCCACCTGGGTCGAGCGGGCCCACCGCCAGGGGACGTTGGTGTTCGCCGACCTCGGCTTCGACCCCACGGGGGCCTGGGACCGCGGCGTGCTCGACCGGCTGCTGCACTGCCATGCGTTCATGCCCAACGCGGTCGAGGCAATGGCCTACACGCGGACCACGACGCCCCAGGAGGCGCTCTACGCCATCGCGGACCTCGTGCCCCTCGCCATCGTGACGAACGGCGCGCAGGGGGCTCTCGCCCTCGACGCCGGGACTGGTGAGGAGGTGGCCGTCCCGGCCCTGCGCACCCATGCGCTCGACCCGACCGGAGCGGGTGACGTCTTCGGCGCCGCGCTCGTCGTCGGCACCCTGGGCGGCTGGCCGCTCCTCGAGCGCATCTCGTTCGCCAGCCTGTGCGCCGCGCTCGCCGTGCAGCACTTCGGCGGGTCCCTCGCCGCGCCCGGCTGGGGCGACATCGCCGACTGGTGGCGAGACCTGCGTGCTGTCGCCGGGGCCACCGCCTACGAGCAGTCGCTGCTGCGCCGCTTCGCCTTCCTCGACGACGTCATCCCGATCGGGCCGATCGCGACCACGCGACGGGCCGAGGCGACGCTGGCCCACCTCAGCGACCTCCCCGGCCCACCCGCGGGCACACCACCAGGAGCTTCGCTGTGAACGACAACCAAGGAGTCACCATGAGTCGCAGGGTTCTTCGGACCATCGCCCTCGCGGGCCTGACCGGTGCGCTGGGCCTGACCGCGTGCACGCCCGGTTCCGGCGGCACCGCCGGCCCGAGCGAGCCGGCACCGAACGCGTCCGTGACGACGGACGCCACGTCGCTCGGGGAGGTCACGCTCACCGTGTGGGACCAGGAGGTCCGCGGCGGCCAGGAGAAGCAGATGTCGACGCTGGTCTCCCAGTTCCAGCAGAAGTACCCCAACATCAAGGTCGACCGGGTCTCGCGGTCCTTCGACGACCTCACCAAGACCCTCCGCCTCGCCCTGAGCGGCAAGGACGCCCCCGACGTCGTCCAGGCGAACAACACGCGTTCCCAGATGGGCGCGTTCGTCACGGCCGGGGAGCTGGTCAACCTCGACCCCTGGGCCAAGGCGTACGGCTGGGACCAGCGCTACCCCGCCTCCGTGCGAGCGGTGTCGTCGTACTCCCCGGACGGCAAGACGTTCGGCTCCGGAAGCCTCTTCGGACTCCCCCAGGTCGGTGAGGTCGTGGGGATCTACTACAGCCGCAGCAAGCTCGAGTCCCTCGGGCTCCAGCCGCCCACGACGTGGGCGGAGCTCGACGCGGCCCTGGCCGCCGCCAAGGACAAGGGCGAGGTCCCGCTCGTGCTCGGGAACCTCGAGAAGTGGCCGGCCGGTCACGTGTTCGGGGTCGTCCAGGGCCGTTATGTCCCAGCCGACCAGATCCGGGCCCTCGGCTTCGGCCAGCCGGGCGGCGACTGGACCTCGCCCGAGAACGTCAAGGCCGCACAGACGTTGGTCGACTGGGTCGACCGGGGCTACTTCAACTCCGGTTTCAACGGCCAGGACTACGACCCCGCCTGGCAGTCCTTCACCAAGGGCGAGGGCGTCTTCCTCATCGCCGGCTCGTGGCTGCAGGCCGACCTGTCAGCCGCGATGAAGGACGATGTCGGCTTCATGCTTCCCCCGCCCTCCGAGGCAGGCGGCACCGCCGTCACCACCGGAGGCACCGGGCTGCCCTTCGCCATCACGGACAAGGCCGTGAACAAGGACGCGGCCGCGGCCTACATCAACTTCATCACCAGCCCGGAGGCGATGAAGGTGCTCGCCGAGAACGGCAACCTGCCCGTCGTCGAGACCTCACAGCAGGCCGCACCGGACGCGCTCGGCAAGGACGTCTTCGCGGCGTTCGACGCGGTCTCCCGCGCGGACGGGCTCGTCCCCTACCTCGACTGGGCGACCCCCACCATGGGTGACACGCTCGGGGCTACGCTCCAGGACCTGCTCGCCAAGAAGCTGAGTCCCGCTGACGCCCTGGCTCGACTCCAGGAGGACTACTCGGAGTTCACGTCGAAGTGAGCCCGGCCCCGGGTCGCGCGAGGAGGCAGGTCGGTCCGCCGGGCGAGCCGCGGCGGATCGGCTACCTCTTCGTGCTGCCCGCCTTCGCGGTGTACGCGGCCTTCGCCCTGTACCCGCTGCTCAAGGCCGTCTACCTCTCGCTGTGGAACTGGGACGGGCTGACCCTGGCGACCTGGGCCGGCCTCTCCAACTATGCGGACGTGCTCGGCGACGACCGGCTCCGAGGTGCCTTCGGGCACGCCCTCGTCCTCATGGTGTTCTTCGCGGTCCTGCCGCTCCTCGTCGGGCTGGTGCTCGCCGCGGTCCTCCACCGGTCTCAGGTCCGCGGGCTGGGGTTCTTCCGCACCGTCGTCTTCCTTCCCCAAGTCGTGGCGATGGTGGTCATCGCCGTCGCCTGGCGGCGAATCTACGCTCCCGGCGGGTCGCTCAACAGCCTGCTCGGCGCGGTGGGACTCGAGTCATGGACGCGGGGCTGGCTCGGCGACTACACCTTCGCCCTGCCCGCCGTGGGCGTCGTCGGGACGTGGCTCGAGAGCGGGCTCGTCACCGTCCTGCTCCTCGCCGGGATGTCCCGCATCCCCAAGGAGCTCTACGAGGCGGCCCGACTCGACGGGGCCGGCCCGATCCGGGAGTTCCTCGGGGTGACCCTGCCGTCCATCCGCGCCGAGATCGCCGTGGCCCTGACCCTGACCGTCATCGCCGCCCTCAAGACGTTCGACCTCATCTACCTCACGACCGCCGGCGGCCCCGGCCACTCGACGACCGTCCCCTCGTACGAGGTCTACCGGCAGGCGTTCGAGATCGGGCAGGTGGGCCTGGCGAGCACCATCGGCGTGATCCTCACGGTGATCATCTTCGCGATCTCCTTCGTCATCACCCGCATCGGCGACCGGGTGACGGACTGATGCAGGTCTCCCGCCCCGAGCGCCTCGCCAACTACGCGATCCTGATGGCCTTCGCCGTCTTCGCGCTCTACCCGTTGATCGGCATCGTCACCGCTGCCCTGCAGCCTGACACCCAGGCTCCGGGTGGGCTGCCCAACTTCCAGCAGGCGTGGGACATCGGGCGGTTCGGCTCCTACCTCCGGGCCAGCGCCCTCGTGTCGATCTTCGTCGTGGGCGTGAGCACCGTCCTGTCGATCCTCGCCGGCTTCGCCTTCGGCACCATGCGGTTCCGCGGCAGCGAGGCCCTGTTCTACGTCATGCTCGTCGGCATCATGGTGCCCGCCGAGGCGATCGTCGTGCCGCTCTTCTTCGACCTCCGGGCGATCGGCCTGACGGACACCTTCTGGGCGCTCGCCCTCCCGCAGGTCGCCCAGTCCGTCGCGTTCGGGACCTTCTGGTTGCGGGCCTTCTTCCGGTCGAGCAACCGGTCGATCATCGAGGCCGCCCGCCTCGACGGCGCCTCGACGTGGCGGATCCTCTGGCAGGTGCTCGTGCCGCTCGCCCGGCCGGCCCTCGTCACCCTCGTCGTCCTCACCTTCATGTGGACGTGGAACGAGTTCCTCATCCCCCTCGTCATGGTGCCGACCAACGAGTCGCTGCGCACCGCACCGCTCGGCCTCGGGTTCTTCTCGGGCCAGTACACCCAGGGTTTCGCGCTGCTCGCCGCAGGTGCCGTCATCGTCGCCCTGCCCGTGGTCGTGCTCTACCTTTTTCTCCAGAGGCACTTCATCGCCGGGATGCTCGAGGGCGCGGTCCGCGACTGACGGCCAGCCGCCGGTCGGCTCAGCCCGCGACGGTCACGGTGGGACACGGTGGAAGGGTCGGCCCGGTCGCGGTCGGCGTCGGTGCCGGACCGAACCCCTTCCAGGCATTGCCGAGGACGAGGTCGACCGTGTCACCCTTGCGCTTGTCCTTGACGAGCTTGGCGCCCTTGATGTGCTGCGCCAGCAGCCTCGCGGACTCCTCGCCATCAGCGCCGTAACGGATGTTCGCCGACTCCTTGATCGTCTTCTTCAGGGGGTCGTTGGCGACCTTGGCGATCCTGAAACCTCGATCGACGGCGCGTCTCGACGTCGTCAGCGCCAGACCCGAACGGCTCGTGGCGTTGTAGACGTTGATCGTCACGTCGGCAGGGGTCAGGGGGACCTCGGCCACCTCGGTCGTGCACGGTCCCGGCTTCGGAGCCGTGTCGCGGAAGTAGGTCGAGGCGTAGTAGAAGGCACCGGCCAGGCCGAGGAGCAGGACGGCCAGGGTCACGGTGGCGCGCCGCCGCCGGCGCGCCCGGAACTCCAGGGCCTCGGCGTCCTCGACCAGGCTCATGACACTCCTCCCACCGAACTCACCTCACAAGCACGCTCCCCCGACTGGTCGGGAGAGCCCGTGTCAGGAGAGTACGAGGACTCGGGCGTGGAGAACAGGCCTCTGCTGCAGAGCGGCGCGCAGGGCCCGGTGCAGGCCGTCCTCGAGGTAGAGCTGCCCCTCCCACTCGACGCAGTGCGGGAAGAGGTCGCCGAAGAAGGTGGAGTCATCGGCGAGCAGCCCCCGAAGGTCGAGGGTGCTCTTGGTGGTGATGAGCTCACCGAGCTGGACCACGCGGGGCGGGACGTTGGACCAGTCCTTGGCCGTCACGAGGCCGTGGTCGGGATAGGGACGGGTGTCGCCGACGGCCTTGAAAATCACTTCGACACTATAGGCAGGCTTCACGCCGCCCGTCCCGTGGCTAGAGTGCGAGTCGTGACCGACCCAGCCGCTGCAGCGACCCAGCTCGACGAGATCGTCTCCGGATACAGCTTCGAGGGAGGTGTCATCAAGCTCGGCGCGGCGGTGCTCGACGGGGAGGCGCATCCCGACGCCCCGGTCCAGATCCCGCTCAACGTCCTCAACCGGCACGGCCTCGTCGCAGGGGCCACCGGCACCGGCAAGACGAAGACGCTCCAGCTCATGGCCGAGCAGCTCTCCGACGCCGGTGTGCCGGTCTTCCTCGCCGACGTCAAGGGCGACCTGTCCGGGCTGGCCAGCCCGGGCGAGGGCGGGGACAAGATCACCCAGCGGGCAGCCTCGGTCGGCATGCCGTGGGAGGGCCGGGGCTACCCGGCCGAGTTCTACTCGCTCGGCGGCCAGGGCAGCGGGGTCCCGGTGCGGGCCACGATCACCTCGTTCGGCCCGGTCCTGCTGTCCAAGGTGCTCGCGCTCAACGCGACCCAGGAGAGCAGCCTGGGGCTGATCTTCCACTACGCCGACAAGAACGGCCTGGCCCTGCTCGACCTCAAGGACCTCCGGGCGGTCATCACGTACCTCACCTCCGACGAGGGCAAGGCGGACCTCAAGTCGCTCGGCGGGCTGTCCTCCGCGACGGCCGGGGTCATCCTGCGCAACCTCGTCACCTTCGAGGACCAGGGCGCCGACCGCTTCTTCGGCGAGCCGGAGTTCGACACCAGCGACTTCCTCCGGACGACGGCCGAGGGCAAGGGGATCATCTCCTGCCTCGAGCTGCCCCAGCTGCAGGACCGCCCGCAGCTCTTCTCGACCTTCCTCATGTGGCTGCTCGCCGACCTCTTCCACGACCTGCCCGAGGAGGGCGACCTCGACCAGCCGAAGCTCGTCTTCTTCTTCGACGAGGCGCATCTGCTCTTCGACGACGCGAGCAAACCGTTCATGAACGCCATCGAGCAGACGGTCCGCCTCATCCGCTCCAAGGGAGTCGGCGTCTTCTTCGTCACGCAGTCGCCGAAGGACGTCCCGGCGGACGTCCTCGCCCAGCTCGGCAACCGGGTCCAGCACGCGCTGCGCGCCTTCACCCCCGACGACGCCAAGGCCCTCAAGCAGGCCATCGCGACGTATCCGCACACGCAGTACGACATGGCCAAGCTGCTCACATCGCTCGGCATCGGCGAGGCGGTCGTCACCGTCCTGTCCGAGAAGGGGGTCCCGACGCCGGTGGCCTGGACCCGCATGAAGGCGCCGAACTCCCTGATGGACCCGGCCCCGCAGGCCACCGTCGACGAGATCATCGCCCGCTCCTCGCTGACGGCGAAGTACGCCGAGGTCGCGGACCGCGAGTCGGCCTACGAGCTGCTCGCCAAGCGGCTCGAGTCGGCTCCGACGCCGGCGGAGGAGCCCGACCCCGAGCCGACCCGGGCCCAGCCGGCTCGGCCCCCGAAGGAGGAGCCGGGAGTCGTCGAGCAGGTCGTGTCGTCCGGCGTGTTCCGCTCGATGCTCCGCTCGGCGGGGACGGTCATCGGCCGCGAGATCACCCGCAGCATCTTCGGCACCTCGCGTCGGCGGCGCTGAGCCGTCATGCGCGAAGCCACTCCTCCGCTGGACGGGATCGCCGTCGTCAGCATCGCGACCAACGTCCCGGGGCCCGTCGCCGCGGCCCGGCTCACGTCGCTCGGGGCGACGGTGACGAAGGTCGAACCCCCGTCGGGCGACCTCATCACCCGCGTCGCCCCGGGATACTACGCAGAGCTCACCGCGGGCCAGGAGGTCGTCACCCTCGATCTCAAGACGCCGGAGGGCACCATTGCGCTGGAGGCACTCCTCGCCGCCGCGGACGTCTTCATCACCTCGCACCGACCGTCCGCCCTCGCCCGCCTCGGTCTCGACTGGGAGGCGGTCCACGCCCGGCACCCCAGGCTCTGCCACGTCGCGATCGTCGGCGATCCCGGCGCGGGGGCGGAGGTCCCCGGCCATGACCTGACCTACCAGGCCGTCAACGGCCTGATCTTCGCCGACGACGGGACCCCGCGACTGCCCGCCACCCTCATCGCCGACCTCGCCGGCGCGGAGCGGGCGGCGACCGCAGCGGTGACCGCGCTCTTCGCCCGGGAACGGACGGGGACCGCGACCCACCATGAGGTCGCGCTGTCGGCCGCGGCTGAGGCGATGGCCGATCCCTTGCGGCACGGGCTCACCGCACCGGGCGGCCTCCTCGGGGGAGCCCTGCCGGGGTATGCGATCTACGCGGCGCGGGACGGTTTCGTCGCGTGTGCCGCGCTCGAGCCGCACTTCCTCGCCCGGCTCGAGGAGCTGCTCGGGGCTCGCGACCACGAGGGCCTGGCGGCCGCCTTCGGCACCCGGACCGCGGGCGAGTGGGTCGAGTGGGCCCGCGACCACGACGTCCCGCTCGAGGCCCTCCCCCGCGCCTGACCCCGCCCCCCAACCACCGAGCGCGCGCCCGGGAGCGAGCCCAGCGGCATACGGACGATGTCGTATGCCGCTGAGCTGGGTCCGCGCCCACGCATGGGTCGCGACCGGTGGGCTCAGCCCGCCCGTTCGGCGGCCTCGCGCAGCCACCCGGCGACCTCGTCGTCGAGGTCGGCGAGCGCGCGGACCTCGAGGTGGTGGATCCAGTGCTTCGAGGAGGGGTGGACAACCTCCTTGAAGCGGGGTGAGTCCACGTGCCGGCCGAGGGCGATGGACACGACGACCTCCGCGTCGGGGTGGCGGAGGTACTGCCCCGGCAACCACACGGAGGCGAAGCCGTGGCGGACGCGGAGCGCGACCTGGCTCGTGGAGACCCTGACGGCGACCGGCGCCGCGCCGCGGGAGATCTCGAGGACCCGCTCGAAGACAGCGAGCGCGAAGGGGTGCCCCGTGAAGAACTCCTCCGGGGTCCGGCCGGTCTCCATGGCGGCTCCGCATCGGCTCGGCGTGCGTCTGCTCGCAGGCTAGCGGGCGGCTCGGCCTACGGTGGCCACATGGCTGACGGAACCTGTCCACCCCTGACCGCCGGCGAGGCGATCGTCCTCCGGCTGCCCTTCGAGGGCCGGTGGCTGGCCCAGAACAGCCCGGCTCGCAGGGTGCCGAGCCACGGCGTCGATGTCTTCGGCGAGACGTACGCCATCGACTTCGTCGCGGTCGACGAGCGGGGTCGAACCGCGTCGCGGCGGGACTGGCGGACGTGGCTCGCGACGGAACCGCCCGACCGGTTCGTCGGCTTCGGCACACCCCTCCTGGCACCCGCGGACGGCGTCGTCGTCGCGGTCCATGACGGCGAGACCGACCACGTCGCGCGACGGTCCCAGCTGGCGCTCGTGCCCTATGCGCTCACGCAGCGGGCCCGACTGCGGGCCGGGGTCGGCGCCGTCGCCGGCAACCACGTCATCATCGAGCTGCGGGAGCACCGGGCATACCTCGCCATGGTGCACCTCCGGGCGGGCTCGCTCCGAGTGGCCGTGGGAGATCGGGTGACGGAGGGTCAGCACCTCGCCGGCTGCGGCAACTCCGGCAACTCAACCGAACCGCACGTGCATCTGCAGGTGATGGACAGCGCGGACCTGTCCGTGGCCCGGGGCCTGCCGATCGCGTTCCGGGACTTCCGCGAATGGCCCCGCGGGCGAGGTGAGCCCGTCCTCCGAGCGACCGGTCTGCCCGGGGAGAGAGCGGTCGTGGAGCCGCTCATCGGAGCGAACCCGTGACGCTGTTCGTCGTCATCGCCGAGCCGCGGGGGACGAGCACCTACTACTCAGTCAACGCGGCCTGCATGACCGCTCTGCCCGGGGCCGCCGCCGCGATCATGAACGGCCCGGTGGTCACGTGCTGCACCAGCCAGACCAGCAGCGACGCCACGACATCCGTCGCACAGAACCAGGCCCAGAAGAAGGAAGAGCCATGACCGAGAGCCTGCGTGAGACCGTTCGCGCAACGTACGCCGCAGCCGCCAAGGAGGCTTCGGCTTCGAGCGGTGCGTGTTGCGGCACGACGACCTTCGTCGAGCTGAACACCGACGACAGGGGCCGGGTCGTGTTCGGCGCCGCCCTCTATGACACGGAGCAGATCGAGGGAGCGGAGAAGGCGGTCGAGGCCTCGCTCGGCTGCGGGGTCCCGACCGCCGTGGCCGACCTGCACCCCGGAGAGACCGTCCTCGACCTCGGCTCCGGAGCCGGGGGCGACGTCCTCATCTCCGCCAAGCGGGTCGCCCCGGGCGGGAAGGCGATCGGGATCGACATGACGCCCGAGATGCTCGAGCTCGCCCGCGCGAACGCGCGAGAGGCCGGCATCGACAACGCCGAGTTCGTCGAGGGCTACCTCGAGCACATCCCGCTCGACGAGGACTCCGTCGACGTCGTGATCTCCAACTGCGTCATCAACCTCGCCGCCGACAAGGCGGTGGTCCTCGCGGAAGCGGCGCGCGTCCTCCGGCCGGGTGGCCGGTTCGCCGTCTCGGACGTCGTCGCGGACGAGGACATGGACGAGGCGACCCGAAGCGACATGGCGGCGTTCACCGGCTGCATCGCCGGCGCGTTGACCGAGGCGGACTACCGGGCAGCTCTGGCGGGTGCCGGTTTCGAGGACATCGAGATCACGCGCACCCATTCGGTCCACAGGCACGCCTGGGCCGCCATCGTCCGCGCCCGGCGCGGCTGATCCCTGGTCCACCTCGTTGGTGCGTGCCCGTGTGACGCGAGGTGGTCCCCGAAGGGGTCCGGGGACCACCTCCGTGGAGGACGGTCAGCAGGCCCCGCGCACGCGCGGGAGCAGGCAGCCCGAGTCGAACGTGCCGAGCGGCTCGATGACGTTGTTCGTCGTGTCGGAGAGGACGACGTTCGTGTAGGAGACCGAGGCGATCTGCAGGCTCTGGCCCTTCGGGCACGAGAAGTCTCCCGGCGAGGGCGGGCTGACGGTCAGTGAGGCAGTGACCTGGCCGTTCTTTCCGGACGCGAAGGTGCCGGAGGCGCTCACCGGACCGGCGACGGTCGTCTTGTTCGAGGCGGACGGGTTGGCGCCGCCCCTGTTGACACAGACGTAGGTGACCGAGGCGTCCGCGCTGAGCGTGTAGTCGATGTTCTGGTTGGTGCCGAGGCCGGCTTCCTTGAACGACACCGTGAGCGAGCCGTCCGCGTTGATGGACCCGGCCGCCCGGACGAAGTGCGGACTCGTTGCCAGCGCCGCCGGGGCGGCGAAGAGCAGCGAGGCGGTGAAGACCGCGATGAACGCGAGCAGTCTGCGCATAAGACCACTTCCTTGATCGTGATGAATCGGTGCGCCACGGATGGACGCACTCCCCCCTGACGACTGTCAGGCCTGCTCCACGCAGGCGCGAACCCCACCTCCCCCCTCCCGAACGGATGGTGCTGATCTCCCCGCCGTGGCACGTCAAGATGGACGGAGCGCAGGGCGCGATCGCACCCGTCACATTCCCCCCACTTCATCGCATCCCGGCCAAATCCCCACGCGGAGAAACGATTTCATTCAACGGTAGAACCGCAGACCTCCGAGTGCCACCCTTTTGGCGAAGGCGTGGCCCTGACCTTTCCGGCATTCGGCACCTACCGTGACAGACGGTCGAGCGTTGACCTCGTTCGCACCCACCGGCGAAGGCTGACGGCATACCCGGGACGCGGTCGCCACCTCGGCCTAGTCTGGGATGGATCGGCGCTGCCGATCGGACCGGGAGTGCCATGGGACCAGTTGCCCGGGCCGGCGCGCTGGTGGGTCGGACCGAAGAGCTGTCGACGCTGCAAGCGCTCGTGCGCGCCCAGGCCGGCGGCGCAGCGGCCGCGGTCCTGGTCGGTGAACCCGGCATGGGGAAGACGCGTCTGCTCGCGGCCTCCGCGGACCTGCTGCGCAACCATCGCGTCTTTCGGATGACCGGCTTCGAGCCGGAGCGGCAGGTTCCCTTGGGCGCGGCCCTCCCGTTCCTGCGCCGGATCGGCGCGCTGGGACGCGCCGGCCGCCAGCTCCAAGCGCTCTTGTCCCCTGCCGACCCAGAGCTGGGCAGCGTGGAGCCGGCCCGGCTGTTCGAGGCCGCCCACCGCGCCCTCTGCGAGGTGGCCGACCCGGCGCTCGTCATCGACGACCTGCAGTGGCTCGACGGCCTGTCCCGGGCGCTGGCCCACTACCTGGTGCGAGCCGCTCTCGACGAAGGCGTCGGCGTGCTGATGGTCTGCGCGACGCGACCCGGACCGGAGTCTGCCGCCTTCGCCTCCTCCCTCCAGGACCTGCTCGGCGATTCCGGACACTATGTGGAGCTCACGCTGGGGCCGTTGGCCGGCGCCGAGGGGGCTGAGCTGGCGCAGGCTCTGCGTCCGGGGCTCTCCTCCGCCAGCGCACAGCGGATCTCCTCTGCAGCAGCCGGTTCACCCTTCTGGATCGAGCTGGCGATCCGTGCCGGCGGTGACCCGGGTGTGCGCTCCACCGCCATTCCCGCGTTGCTCCGGGCGTTGGGCTCGGACGCGGTCCAGTGCTTGGCCGCTGCCGTCATCGGCGGGCGGCCCGCCGAGTCCGCCTTGCTCGGAGAGGTGCTGGCGTGGCCCGAGGCGCGCGTGGCCGCTGCGTTGAGCGAGCTCGTCAACAGAGGGGTCGTCAGCGCCGAGGCGGGGTGGTTCGGAGTCGCCCACGACCTGGTGCGCGAAGCAGCGCTGAACCAGCTTCCCCACGAGCACAGCCGACGCCTCCATCGCCAGTTCGCAGCAGTCCTTCGACGTCGGGCAGAAGGGGACCTCCAGGTCCTCATGGAGGCCCTCGAGCACGAAGGTGCGGCCGGTGCGGTGTCCACCGAGCTCGCATCGGAGATCGCCAGTTCACCCCAGCGTCGAGTCCTCGGACAGTCCGGACTGCACCGGCTGGCAGCCATCGCGGAGCTGCCGAACCCCGATGGCACCGAACGGCTGGCCGTCGACCGGTTGCTGGCTGACCTCGCTGAGGAGATCGGCGACAGCGAGTTCGCCCTGCGGCGGCTGAAGCAGCTGAGCGAGACCCTGCCGCGCCGCGCCGAACGGGCATCGGCTGCGCTCGCTGCGGCCCGGCACGCGGTCGAGCTCGGTCTGGTCCCGGAGACCGTTGCCCTGCTGGCACGGGCCCGACGCGACGGCTGGGACGACCCGTGGACCCACGTGGGAGCGGATGCCCTCGACTTCGCTCGGTTGGCCTGGCTGGAGCACGACGCCCCCGCGGCGCAGCCCTACCGGACAGCAGCGATCGACGCCGCCCGAGACCTCCTCGCACGGGCGGGCCCCATCGAGTCCCTCCCTCTGGCCGCCCGCCAGGCCTACGTCGAGGCGATCAACGCAGAACGTGTCTCGTACCTGATGGCCGGAGACATGACGGGGATGCTGGACGTCGCGGACGAGTTCGTCGAGGCCACCAGGGGGCTGGGCGAGCAGCACCTCGACGCGCGGTTGTTCCTCAGTGTGGCCCTGCGGCTCCTCAACCGGTGGCCCGAGGCGGAGAGCCGAGCCGTCGAGGTCAGGCGGGCCGCTCGCCAGCAGGTCCATCCCGGGATGGAGGCCTACGCCGGATTCGAGCTGGCTCTCGTCGTCTACCACCTGGGCCGGGTGGCTGAGGCTCGGAAGCTGCACGAGGACGCGCGTCGGTTGTGCGAGCGCATCGGCGCCTCGTTCGACGCCGCAGACACCTGGCTGTGCGGCCTGCGGGAGGTGATCGAGGCGTCCGCGGCCAACTGGCGGACGGCCGTCGACTCGCTCCGCCAGCAGGCGGACCGACACCAGAACCCCCACTACCGGATCATCCTGCGGCAGCGGGCAGCACTGTGGTCCGCACGGTTCGCGCCCGCCGACTCGCGAGAGCTCGTCGTGGGGCTCCTCGACTCCGCTGACACGGACGCGCGGGCCGCCGGTTGTGTCCGATGCGCCGCCGACCTCCACGTGATCGGGGCCGAGGCGCTGGCTCGCGTCGGCGAGGTGGACTCGACCCGACGCCTGCTTCGGGCCTGGGACGCCCAGTGGCCAGACCCCAACGCCCGCGCGGCGTTCCACCGCCTCCGGGCCGACGCGGCGCTGGCCGCGGCCGCAGAGGAGAGCAGGGCGCCCGAGCTGCTCCGTCAGGTCATCGCCTCCGCGACAGCGGCGGGCACGAGACTGGAAGAGCTGTGGGGCCTGATCGACCTCGGCAGCGTGCTCGCCGGAGCGGACCGGGCCGCGGCGAGCGAGGCGTGGTCGACCGCATCACGACTGGCCGCGGAGCTGGGCGCCGTCTCCGAGCAGCGGCTCGTCGACCAACGGCTCCGGGCGATCGGCGTGCGACGAGTTGCCCCGAGCCGGCGGTCAGCTGCGGACGCCTCACCCGTTGCGACCCTGACCCGTCGCGAGCTCGATGTCGCGTGTCTCGCCGTCACGGGCGCCCGCAACGTCGACATCGCCCACACGCTGTTCATCTCGCCGAAGACCGTCGAGCAGCACATCTCGCGCGTGCTGGCCAAGCTCGGGGTGCACAACCGAGCGGAGCTCGGGTCGCGGTACGCCGACGACCTCGACGTCGCAGCCGACGGCACCGAGAAGTAGGGATATCCCCGGATACCTTTCGGACGTGTCCGTCCCTAGCGTCGGTGGTACCGATCAAGGCGACCGACAGGAGGCGAGCGGGATGCCGATGCTGATCGTGTTGGTCGCGCTGGTCGATGGGCAGCGCGAGGTCACCGCCCTGGGCGTGACGACAGCCGACCGTCTCGCGGCTCTCGGGGTCACCCACGTGACCATTGCCCGCGACCAACGGACCGAAGCGGTGGTCCTCGACGGCTGGGCCTTCGACGCCATCACCCACGCAGCTGAAGCCAGCGACTTGGTCGGGGGGGGAGCCGCGACCCAGACCCTGCAACCCGTTTTGCAGGTCCTGATCACCCCGGAAGGGCGGCCCGGAGCCCACCGTGAGGAGACATCCGACCGCGCCGGCACGAGGACCGGTGTCCGGCAAGGAGTCCTCGACCCGGACGGCGCGCCCCCGAGTGCCGTCCACCCGCACTAAGACGCAACACGACGAAAGGACAACGACCATGAGGAAGAACTGGCTCGCCAGGACCGCGCTGATCATCACCCTCGGGGCTGCACCCCTGGCTCTCGCCATCCCCGCTTCGGCGGCAACCGGACCTGCGCCGGGCACCGGACTGACCGGCGCGTGCAACATGCTGCAGGCGATCCTGCCTTCAGGCGCCGGCATGGGACACGCCATGACCGTCGACGCCCCCCAGGGCAACGCCGGCATGTGGCGCGCCGTCGATGTCTCCGGTTGCAGCTGACCGCCCGGCTGACACAGCTGAGGCGCCGGCACCCCACGAGGTGCCGGCGTCTCAGTGATGTGTGTCCAAGCGGGATGCCCCGGAGTCGGACGCCCCGGAGTCGGACGCGTCAGAGTCGGACGCGTCAGAGTCGGACGCGGGCGCTGGTGGGGTCATACATCGGGCGCACGGAGACCGCTGCCGCACACCGGGTCCCTGCGACGTCGATCTCCCACCTGCCGCTTGCGAGCCACTCGGAGGTCACCGGCTGGCCCCCACCTTCGACCATGGCCAGCCCCACGGCCGAGCCGAGGGTCCACCCGTAGGAACCGGCCCGCACGTACCCGACCGGCTGACCGTCCCGCAGCACGATCTCGGCGTGGAAGAGGAGCGGCCCCGGGTCCAGCAGGCGGACCTGGACCATCCGCCGCGCCATCCCACCAGCCGCGGCGTTGGCTGCCTGCCGGGCCAGCACCGCCTCCCGACCGATGAAGTCCGCGGGCTTGTCCAGAGCGAGGGCGAAGCCCAGCCCGGCCTCGAGGGGGCAGTCCGTGTTGTCGATGTCGTGGCCGTAGTCCCGGTAAGCCTTCTCCATCCGGAGGGAGGCGAGCGCCTTGAGCCCCACTGGGCGCAGGCCGTGAGTGGTGCCGGCGGACTGGATCGCGTCGTGGACCCGGAGCGCGTCACCCGCCGGCACGTAGAGCTCGTAGCCGAGCTCGCCGAGGTAGGTGATCCGGGCGAGGAGCACGCGGGTGCCAGCCAGCTCGACCCAGCCGGCGCTGCGGAAGCCGAATGCCTCGGTGGTCAGGTCGGCGTCGGTGAGCTCCGAGAGGACGTCACGAGACCGCGGCCCCTGCACATTGAGCTGTGCGTAGTCGACCGTCACGTCGGTGATCGAGACGGTCGCGTCGACGAACCGGTGCAGCCAGGCCCGGACGTGGCCGTGTGCCGTGTCCGACGCGACGACCCAGAAGTCGTCGTCGTCGAGCTTGGTCACGGTGAGGTCGGCCTCGATCCGTCCGTCGTCGTTGAGCCACTGGGTGTAGGTGATCACTCCCGGGTCCCCGTTGACGGCTGCCGCCGACAGGCGATCCAGCAGGGAGCCGGCCCCCTGGCCCTGCACCCGGAACTTCGCCATGAAGGACAGGTCCATCAGCCCGACCGCCTCCCGGACCGCCCGGTGCTCCTGCTCCCACTGCTCGAACCACGGCGCTCGACCCCAGGTCGGCTCGGCTTCCGGTGTCCGCCCCGCTCCCGCGAACCAGTCGGCGCCTTCCCAGCCGGACACCTCGCGGAGCAAGCCGCCCTGCGCGACGAGCCGGTCGTGGACCGGCGAGAGGAGCCGACCCCGCGCGGAGGTCAGCTGCGTGCCCGGGGTGTGAGCGGCATACACCGTCCCGAGGACCTCGGCCGTGCGGGCGGCCCGATAGGCCGGCTCGAGCTGGTCGACCCGGAACCGGTCGACGTTGAAGCCCGTCACGTCGACGTCGGGCCGCCCCGTCGTGATCCAGTGGGCGAGGACGCGGCCGAGGCCACCGGCGGACAGGATGCCGACCGAGTTCATCCCGGCCGCGACGAAGTAACCGCGGATGCCCGGTGCCTCGCCGACGGCGGGTGCGAGGTCGGGAGTGAAGGACTCCGGACCGCAGAAGAAGGTGCGGATGCCCACCTCCTGGGTGATCGGCACCCGCGCCATCGCCTTCTCGAGGAAGGGCGCCATCCGGTCCCAGTCGGCAGGCAGCGTCCCGAAGGAGAAGTCGGACGGGATGCCCTCAACGCGCCAGGCCGCGGCCTCGGGCTCGAAGAGGCCGACCATCATGCCGCCGCCCTCCTCGCGGTAGTAGCCGTAGGACGAAGGGTCCTCGAAGACGGGCGCGTTGGGGTCGAGCCCCTCGATCGTGTCGGTGATGAGGTAGTAGTGCTCCGCTGCCTGGTTGGGGATCACGACACCGTTGCGCTCCCCGAGCTCGCGCGCCCACATGCCGGTGCAGTTGACGACGTACTCGCACTCGATCGTCTGGCCCGCCGCACGCACACCCGTGACGGCGCCCCCCGAGGTCAGCACGTCGGTCACGGCGACGCCCTCGACCACCCGGACCCCGAGTGCCCGCGCCCCCTTGGCCAGGGCCATCGTCAGATCGACCGGGTTGACCCGGCCATCGCCGGGGACGAAGAAGCCCCCGAGCAGGTCGTCCGTCCTCGCCCATGGGAACCGCTCGGCCATCTCGGTCGGCGAGATCTCGTGCACCTCCAGCCCGAGGTGGCGCTGGAACGCGGCAACGCGGCGGTACTCCTCCAGGCGGTCCCGGTCAGCCGCCGCCTCGATGAGGCCGACGGGGCGGAAGCCGGTCGACTGGCCGGTCTCGGCCTCCAGCCTCGCGTAGAGGTCCCGGGAGTAGAGGCGGATCGCCGTGCTCGTCTCTGACGTCGACCCGAAGCAGGTCATCAGCCCGGCCGCGTGCCAGGTCGTGCCGGACGTCAGCCGGTCCCGCTCCAGCACGACGACATCCGTCCAGCCTGCGTGGGCCAGGTGGTAGGCCACGGAGGAGCCGATGACCCCACCACCGATGACGACGACGCGCGCCCGATCGGGCAGTCCAACAGTCACGAGCACAACGTAGCGCCGGCCCCATCGCCTGCTCGTCGTCGGGCCTCACCCAGCGCTCCAGACCCACCGCGAGGGGGACCCTGCCGACCGGACCACCGCCGTGGCAGGCTGGCCACATGGACACCGAACACTTCGACGAGAAGGCCGCGACGTGGGACGACGATCCCGGGAAGCGCAGGCAGGCGCGGGACGTCGCCCGGGCGGTCGCAGCGGCGGTGCCGGTGGGCGAGGGGACCCGGCTGCTCGAGTACGGCGCCGGAACGGCTCTCGTGACGGAGGAGCTGCTCGCCTCGGTCGGCCCGGTCAGCCGGGTCACGCTGGCGGACAACTCCCCCGGAATGCGGGCCGTGCTGCGCGAGAAGGCCCTCTCCGGCGCCCTCCCCGCCGACACCGCCATCCTCGACCTGGACCTGGAGGACCAGTCGGCGCCGCCCGACCGCTTCGACCTGATCGTGTCGTCGATGTTCATGCACCACGTGCGGAGGCTGCCGGTGGTGCTCTCCGCGTTCGCCGAGCTGCTCGTCGACGGTGGCCGCGTCTGCATCGCCGACCTGGACCGGGAGGACGGCACGTTCCACACCCACGACTTCGATGGGCACCACGGGTTCGACCGGGGCGAGCTCAGGACCGGCCTCGAGCAGGCCGGGCTCGTCGACGTCACCATCACGGACTGCACCCACATCGAGCGGGACGGCGTCACCTACTCGGTCTTCCTGGCCACCGCGGTCAAGGGCACTGACTGAGGGCGTCCACACTGCCCCCCGCGGTGGTGGCGGTCGCTCGTTCCCCGCTCCTCCCACGTCCACCGCCACCAGGCCCACGGCCCGGCGAACGGCCCGCGAACCAGCGCGCCCCACGCCGAATCAGGGCCTCGGGCCGTGCCGGCTCCGAGTGCGATCCCGGGCATCGACGACGGATGGGTCGCCGACGGCGTCGGACCAGAACTGAGCACCCCGAGGAGACAGGGCCCTCGCCATGAGAAGGCGAGGCCCCTCCCCGCTGGCGCGAACCGTCAGCGTTGCCGGAACTGACGGAGCCGCCCCGGGGCACACAGGGCTCCGGTAGGCGAGCAAGCGTCGTTCCGCCCGCTAAGACGCACTCACCGTCGGCCGGGCGAGGAGATCGGTTGCATGATGTCCGGGTCGATGGGGAAACGGCAGTTTTGTCATCGGCGGACAGGCGGCACTTTGGTGTCTCCACACACACACTTCGCACGCGCTCTCCCGCTCGAGGCGCGAACGATGGGGTCTGCCGCTGAACTCGTCCAGCGGCAGACCCCCTCTTCTCCCCTTGAGGGACGCGGTGACCGCCGCTTACGGGCACGCGCCCTTGAGGAGGAAGGAGTTGCCCTCATCGGCCGCATACGCAGTGCCGATCTCATCGGCCGGATAGGTTTCCGGGCGCAGGTCGTGCAGAGATCCGTCCGGGAGGGTCACGGACTTCTCGGAACCAACGATCAGGCACTCGCCCGAGGGCAGGATGATGTGCGCCCGGTTGTGTGCAGATGCGCCGATGCTGGCCGAAACGTGTAACACGGCGGCGAGTGAGATCACTGCTGCTGCTCCGATTGCCTGCTTCATGGCTTCTCCCTTGACTAGGCAACGGTCATTCAGGACCCCTTCATGGTCCGCCCCTGCGGTCCTGGTCGACATCGGGCCTCACCCCTTAGATGTCCGGGCCCAACCCCTTAGACCGTATGAAGTGACCGCTTCATACGGTCTAAGCCTGGGAAACGCCGGCCGGCCCCCTCAGGGGCTGACCGGCGTTTCCGCAGGTGATTGGCGGTGGCGGTGGGAGCCGTCGGCCTCCGCTTCGCTCCGGCCTCCTCCCAAATCCCGCTGCAACACAACGAAATGAGAAGGACCGCCCCCTCCGCTGCGCTCCGGGGCGGTCCTTCTCATTTGGCGGTGGCGGTGGGATTTGAACCCACGGTGGAGTTACCCCCACACACGCTTTCGAGGCGTGCTCCTTAGGCCGCTCGGACACGCCACCGCCGAGAACCTTACCGGAGCCCCGGGACGGCGGCGAAATCGCCGAGGCGCCCCGCGCGGCTCAGGTTGCCCCCTGACGCGCGAGGATCTCCGTGGCGGCGGCAACGGTGGCCGGTGCGCCCTCGTGACCGAGCGCGCGGATCACCGGGCCCGCGATCGCATCAAGCTCCACGGCCCGGCCGCCGAGCAGGTCCTTGAGCATCGACGACTGCATCGTCTCCGGGAGGGACCGCAGCCGCTCCTCGATGCCGTCGGGGTCGATCGTGACCCCGAACGCCTCAGCGGCCGCAGCCGCCTCGGCCACGATCGGCCGCACCAGCTGAGGCTGGCGTCGGAGCGCCGGGCCGATCGGCGCCGCCGCGGCGGTGGTGAGCAGGGCGAGGGGAGCGAGGAAGGACAGCTTGCGCCACAGGACCGTCGCGTCGTCCGGGGCCGTGGTCACCGTGCACCCGGCTTCCTCGGCGAGCTGGGCCCAGCCATGACCCTCGGCGTTGACGACCGACACCCCGACGTCGCAGAAGCCGCTCACCTGCTCGACGACACCGGGTCGGTGCCGGGTGGCTTCGACGGAGACGCTGGACGCCACGACCTGGGCTCCAGGAAGCTCGGCCCGGAGGTAGGGCAGGTGGTCCACCCCGTTGAGCAGGGGAACGACCACGGAGCCACCGAGCAGGCTGGCCGGGACGCGTTGGAGCGCTGCGGCGAGGTCCATTGCCTTGGTCGCGACGATGAGGACGTCGACAGGGGCGACGAGCAGGCTTCTCGCCTCGACGAACCCGTCCCAGGTCCCCTCCGGACCCGTGTAGTGCAGGCCGCCGGCCGCGATCGCGGCAGCGGTCCGCTCCCCGGCCACGACCACGACGTCCCCACCGGCTCGCGCCAGCCGCGCCGCCATGACACCTCCCACGCCCCCCGGTCCGAGCACGCCGATCCTCGTCATGGTCCGTCTCCTCCTTCTTGACGCCGCACACCGTTCACGGTGCCCGTCCAGTCAGGTTCGTCGGCCCCGGGCAGTCGCCTCCGCTCGAAGAAGTCGACGAGCAGGGTGGCCGCCTCCTCCGCCCGCACGCCTCCGACGACGTCGGCCCGATGCGTCGCGAGCGGGTCGCGGGTCAGGTCCCAGACGGAGCCGCACGCGCCGGCCTTCGGGTCCCAGGCGCCGAAGACGATCCGCTCCACCCGGGCAGCGATCGCGGCTCCGGCGCACATGACGCACGGTTCCAGGGTCACTGCGAGCGTCGCCCCGTCCAGCCGCCAGGTCCCCACGGCCGCCGCGGCGGAGCGCAGGGCGATGACCTCGGCGTGCCCGGTGGGGTCGCCGAGCTCCTCGCGCACGTTGCGCCCCCGCCCGATGACCAGTCCGTCCGAGCCGATGACGACGGCCCCGACTGGCACGTCGTCCGACCCCGCCGTCGCAGCGGCGAGCTCGAGCGCCTCACCGAGCCAAGCGGCATACGTCTCGCCGGTCGCCGCGGCATCGGTCCCAGGTCTCTCCGATTCCCTGCCCACGCGCTAAGTTTCCACCCATGGACGTCCACGTCGCAGACCACCCCCTCATCGCCCACAAACTCACCTACCTGCGCGACAAGCGGACGGACAGCCCGACCTTCCGGCGTCTGGCCGAGGAGCTGATGACGCTGCTCGCCTACGAGGCGACGCGTGAGGTCCGCGTCGAGCCGTTCCAGATCGAGACGCCCGTCACCGCGACCACGGGGATCAAGCTCTCCAACCCCAAGCCGTTGGTCGTCCCGATCCTCCGGGCCGGCCTCGGCATGCTCGAGGGCATGGTGCGCCTGCTCCCGAGTGCAGAGGTCGGGTTCCTCGGCATGCAGCGCAACGAGGTGACGCTCGAGGCGGTCACCTACGCCAACCGGCTGCCCGACGACCTCACCGGACGTCAGGTCTTCGTGCTCGACCCGATGCTCGCGACGGGCGGTTCGATGTCCGACGCGATCCACTTCCTCATCGACCGGGGCGCCGACGACATCACCGCGGTCTGCCTGCTCGCGGCCCCCGAGGGCATCGCGCACCTCGAGGAGTCGCTCGCGTCGACCAACGTGCCGGTCAGGGTCGTCACCGGCGCCGTTGACGAGCGCCTCAACGAGAAGGGCTACATCGTGCCGGGCCTCGGCGACGCGGGCGACCGGCTCTACGGGACCGTGGACTGAGCAACACCCGGTGATCTCGACCGGCGTTGATTCCGTATGCCGCTGGGCTCGCCGCCGCTCCCGGGCGCGGCGTGCGCGGCGCCGGGTCGGGTTCGTCTGCGCACCAGGGGGCGTCACGTCGGTCAACCCGGCAGAGTGTCACCCCAGTCGCGGTCCCGGGCCGCCCGATAGCGCTCGCCCTCGCGCTTGCTCACCACCGCAGGACCGGCCGAGCCGTCGGGCCGGCAGACCCGGAACTCGACGAGCCCCTTTCGCTTCGACGGGTGCCGCAGGATCCTGCTGTCCCGAGCCCGGGGCTCCATCACGCCCGGGGCGGCTGCGGCCACCCACGAGAACTTCTCGTCCTCGTAGGACAGGTCAGCGCCCTTGATGCGGCGATGCTCCGCCGAACGGTTGACGCGGGCTGCGAAATGGCACCAGTCCCCCACGCCGAGCGGGCAGTCGACCTCGTGTGGACACGGGCCGAGGAGGCGCCACCCGTCGGCCAGGAACCGACGTCTCGCCTCGATGATTCGCGCGTAGCCGTCCGGAGTGCCCGGTTCGGCGAGGACGGCGACCCGCCCGCGAGCCATCATCTCGTCGAGGAGCATGGTCGTCTGGGCCCCTGAGAGCTCGCTCAGGACGTAGGACGCGGTGACGAGGTCGGCGGTGCCGGCCGGTCCGCCGCCCACGAGGGCCCGCTCGAACCGCGCTGACCGCAGCGCGGGGGTGCTGGCCCGCGCAACGAGGTCCTTCCCGAGTGCCAGGGCCTCAGGCACCTGGTCGAGGACCAGGATCGACTCGAGGGTGTCGAAGGCTCCCGCTGCCGCCCAGGCGGCAGCTCCGGTGCCACCGCCCAGGTCGATCATGGTCCGGGGCCCGAAGCCGCCTTCGGCGAGCTCCTCGAGGATGCGCTGCATCGCCGCATGCGTGGCCGGCATGCGGTAGGCCGCATAGGCCGCGACGCGTTCCGGAGTCGAGAGGATCGCGCGGGCCGCGGCGCGTGGCTGTCGGTACCGGGCGACGAGCTCGGCGGTGGCCGCGGCGAGCTCAGGCTGGGAGAACCCCCTCAGGGCATCAGCGAGAGCGTGGCGCAGCTCCCCTTCAGGCGGCTTCACGCGCCGCCCCCCGGAGCCCGCAGAGACTGATGCACGGCAGGAGACTACTGTGGGTGCCGACACACCCCCCACCTCCACGTCCCCACGCGTCACATCGGGCACACTGGTCGCACACGTGTGCCGTGGGTCGCCGCGGCCGTCTGTCACGCTGAGGAGCGAACGCCATGGGCCCCAAGGCCAAGAAGATCATCCTCATCCTTGTTGGCGCGTTCTTCATCTATGCGATCTTCACGTCCCCCGACAAGGCAGCCGGCATCGTCACGAACGCCTGGGGCGTTCTCGTCGACGGTTTCAATGCCATCCTCCGCTTCTTCGACACCCTGCTGAACAGCAACTGACGGGCCGATGGCGGCGGCCTGATGGCGATCCTGCGGCGCAGCGACGAGATCCCCTCAGGTCTCTCACCGATCCTCCTGCCCGGAGAGCAGCTCGTCACAGCAGTGCACTCGCACTGGGCCCGACTGGTCAAACCGGTCTCGATCAGCGCCCTCGCCCTGACGATCGCGATCGTCGTCGACGCCAACCTCACCCCGGCCACCCAGCCGGTGGGCAACGCGCTCTGGCTGCTCTTCTTCATCACCGTGGTGTGGTTGCTCTGGCGGATCCTCGAATGGCGTAACGACTGGTTCGTCGCGACCGACAAGCGCCTCCTGCTGCGCTACGGGATCATCACTCACAAGGTCGCCATGATGCCCCTGATCAAGGTGACCGACATGAGCTATGTCAGGTCGATATCGGGCCTCCTGTTCGGTTACGGCCGGTTCATCATGGAGAGCGCCGGGCAGGACCAGGCCCTGCGGACCGTCGAGTGGGTCCCCCGGCCGGATGAGACCTACCGGGCCATCTGCGCCGTCATCTTCAACATCGGACCGCCGCCCGGGACCGCGACCGTCGTCGAGGTCGATGACGGCCCGGAGCAGACTCCGCCCGAGGGAGCCGGGCCCGAAGGCGGTTCCGGCGGCCCTGGAGGCACGGGCGGTCGAGGAGGCCCGACTGACCCGGGCGGTCAAGGAGCTGAGGGGAACCCGGGAACGCGCGCGTACGGAACGCCGTCCTACCCCGACGTGCCACCGATCCACAACCCGATCCAGGACCGGCTCGACCAGTACTCGCGGGCGATACCCATCCGGCGCGTCCGCGGCGGTGAGCCGCTCTACGAGAGTGATGACATCCGCCGCAGACGGAGGTCGGCCGACACCGGACCCGTCCCCATCCGTCAGCAGGACCGCCGTCCGCGGCACGAGCCGCGGAGCGACTGAGCTGGTCCCTGCGCCTCGCTCACGAGACTCTTCCGCTCGACCGGTCCGGCTCGCACTGGCAGGAACATCCTGGGAGGCAGGCGAGCTCGAAGCAGCCATCGAGGCACTCGCACTCGGGCAGGGCTTCCTCCCTGGCGCGAGCACGGGCGCGGAGGCGTTGACGACGCACCTCGTCGAGCCTTCGAGACAGCTCACCGCTGACAGTGGGGTGGTCCGTGGGAGCGCCCTCGCTCAGCCGCCGCGCATCCCGCTTGTCGCGAAGTCGGTACCAGCCTCGCGGGTCCGGCCGGTCGCGTCGGGGCATCAACACTCGCTCCGCCGGCACGCGCTCTGGCGGGTCCACATCGAGGTGACTGGGAAACCGACGGCCCGCGTTGTCTCGCACCACGTCGGAGGGCGTCGGGTCAACCTGCCGCCCGGACCCGTCGACGACGCAGAGCCGCAGTCCCGCGAGGGCGAGGATCGTCACCAGACGGTTGACGCTCATCGGAGAGCCCCCTTCCCAGCGGTTCACCACTGACTGCGAAACCCCCAGTCGAGCGGCCAGCTCGCGCTGGCTCAGGTCTGCCCGACGTCGGGCCCGCGTCACGTGCGCCGATGCGTCAAAGGCTGGGTTCATGTGACATGTCCTCTCCTCCCGCCCCGGGAGCAGCCTGACGCACGGCACCGACAGTGCGCCTCGGGCCACTACGTCACTGACCCGCCCGACGAGTCAGTGGTACCCACTGACTCGATGGCTGGGTCAGTGGTACCCACTGACTCGCGGGCTGGGTCAGTGGTACCCACTGACTCGCGGAGGGGGTCAGTGGGGTAGTCGGGGGGACTGGTCGTGGCCGGGGACGGCGACCCGGGACACGACCAGAGGCCCGACCCCCGTGGGGTCGGGCCTCAGGTGCGGTGGTCGGTCAGAGTGCCTTGATGATGTCCTCGACGCGGTCCTTGGCGTCACCGAAGAGCATGGCGCTGTTGTCCCGGAAGAAGAGGGGGTTCTGGACTCCCGCGTAACCCGCGGCCATCGACCGCTTGAACACGACGACGTCCTTGGCCTTCCACACCTCCAGGACCGGCATCCCCGCGATGGGGCTGTTCGGGTCCTCCTCGGCGGACGGGTTGACCGTGTCGTTGGCGCCGATGACGAGCACGACGTCCGTCTCGGGGAGGTCCCCGTTGATCTCGTCCATCTCGAGGACGATGTCGTAGGGGACCTTCGCCTCGGCGAGCAGGACGTTCATGTGCCCGGGCAGGCGACCGGCGACCGGATGGATGCCGAACCGGACGTTGACGCCCTTCTCGCGCAGCCGAGACGTCAGCTCGGCAACGGGGTACTGCGCCTGGGCGACAGCCATGCCGTAGCCGGGGGTGATGACGACCGACCTCGCGTGTACGAGCAGGTCCGCGACCTCGCTCGGGTTGGTCTCGCGGTGGTCACCGTAGTCGACGTCCCCTGCGGGCTTGCCGCCATCCTGGCCGAAGCCGCCGGCGATGACGCTGAGGAACTTGCGGTTCATCGCCTTGCTCATGATGTACGAGAGGTACGCACCGGAGGAGCCCACGAGGGCGCCGGTGACGATGAGCAGGTCGTTGCCGAGCATGAAGCCCGCGGCGGCCGCGGCCCACCCGGAGTACGAGTTGAGCATCGAGACGACGACCGGCATGTCACCGCCACCGATCGAGGCCACGAGATGCCAGCCGAACGCGAGCGCGATCGCGGTCATGACCAGCAGCGGCACGATCGAGTGCGCCGCGACGAACCAAATCATGAGTCCGACGGAGACGACGCCTGCCAAGAGGTTGAGCCAGTGCCGGCCGGGAAGCATCAGCGGAGCGCCGGAGATCTTCGCCGACAGCTTGAGGTACGCCACGATCGAGCCGGTGAACGTCACTGCTCCGATGAAGACGCCAAGGAAGACCTCGACGCTGTGGACCGAGTCCGTTGACCCGGTGAGGAACGAGTTGTAGCCGACGAGCACCGCAGCGAGACCGACGAAGCTGTGCAGCATCGCGATCAGCTCGGGCATGCCGGTCATCTCGACCTTGCGTGCCTTGGTGACCCCGATCGTGGCCCCGATGGCCACCGCGACGGCGATGAGACCCCAGTTGAGCCATTCGGCCGATCGACCGGCCAGCCACAGGGTGGCGAGGAGGGCGAGGCCCATGCCCACCATGCCGAGGACGTTGCCGTCCTTCGCCGTCTCGTGCTTGGACAGCCCGGCAAGACTGAGGATGAAGAGGATCGCCGCGATGATGTAGGCGGCGGTGATGAGAGAGAGTTCCACGGGTCAGCCCTTCCGGAACATCGTGAGCATGCGCCGGGTCACGAGGAACCCGCCGAAGATGTTGATGCTGGCGACGAGGGTCGCGACGAACGCCAGGGCGAGGATCGCGACGTCCGCGGACTCGGACACCCCGAGCTGGATCAGCGCACCGACGACGATGATGCCGCTGATCGCGTTGGTGACGGACATGAGCGGAGTGTGCAGGGCGTGGTGCACGTTGCCGATGACGTAGAAGCCGACGACCACGGCCAGGGCGAAGACCGTGAAGTGCGAGAGGAAGCTGGCCGGTGAGAACGCCGCGATGAGGGCGAACGCGGCCGCGCCGACTCCCATCATCACGAACTTCCGGTTCGGGTTCGGTGGCGGTGGTGGCGCCTTGGCCACCGGTGCCGCAGCAACCGGGGCAGGGACCGCGGAGACCTGGATCGGCGGGGGCGGCCAGAGCAGCTCACCGTCCCGGGCCACCGTCATCCCGCGCACGACAGTGTCCTCGAGGTCGGCGACGAGCTGACCGTCCTTGCCCGGCGTGACCAGCTTCATCAGGTTGACCAGGTTGGTCCCGTAGAGCTGGCTGGCCTGCGTCGGCAGCCGGCCCGCAAGGTCGGTGTAGCCGATGATCTTCACGCCGTTGTCGGTGACGACCAGCTCGTCGGCCACCGACCCCGCGACGTTGCCACCGTTGGCGGCTGCCATGTCGACGATGACGGAGCCGGCGCGCATCGTCGCGACCATCTCATCAGTGATCAGCAGCGGTGCCGGCCTGCCGGGGATGAGGGCCGTCGTGATGATGATGTCGACGTCCTTGCACTGCTCGGCGTAGAGCTCTGCGGCCTTGCGGTTGTAGTCCTCGCCCATCTCGCGGGCATACCCGTCGCTGCTGGCCTGCAGCTCGCCGACCTGGACGCGGAGGAACTCGCCGCCCATGGACTCGACCTGCTCGGCCACCTCGGGCCTGGCATCGGTGGCACGAACAATGGCGCCGAGGCTGCCAGCCGTGCCGATTGCGGCAAGTCCAGCGACCCCGGCGCCGACGACCAGCACCTTCGCGGGGGGTACCTTGCCGGCTGCAGTCACCTGCCCGGTGAAGAACGAGCCGAACTGGTGGGCCGCCTCGACGACGGCCCGATAGCCGGCGATGTTGGCCATCGAGGACAGCACGTCGAGGGACTGGGCGCGACTGATCCTGGGCACCGCGTCCATCGCCATCGCCGTGACGTTCGCGGCACGGAGCTTCTCGACGAGGTCGGGGCTCAGGGCCGGAGCCATCAGGCTGACGAGGACCGCACCCGGCCGCAACATCGTGATCTCCGCGTCAGAGGGCGCGTTGACCTTGTGGACGATGTCGGAGGCCCACGCCTCCGATCCGTCGACGACACGGGCGCCGGCCGCGACGTACGCCGCGTCGTCGAAGCTCGCACCGATACCGGCTCCGCGCTCGACGACGACGTCGTACCCCAGCGCTATCAGCTGGCCGACCGTCTTGGGGGTGGCGGCGACGCGGGTCTCACGCGGCCGCGTCTCACGGGGAACGCCGATTTGCACAACTGCTCCTTCTATCCAAGAGCGATACTGCCTGAAGCAACCTATGGCACAGGGTCCACGGGCCAGCAGGCAGTGCCACTCAAATCACAACCCCAGGAGCGCGGCACCCAGGCGGGTGCGACGCAGGGTTGGCTTACGCTGCGTAACATGTCGAGCGACGCGTCCGCAGCCCATCTTTCCTGCACCGTCGAGGCCGGCATCGCAAGGGTAGAGCTGAACCGCCCCGACAAGCTCAACGGGCTCACGCTGGACATGCTCGAGGCCCTGGCGACCACCGCGAGGCGGCTTCGGGACGACCGGGCGCTGCGCGCCGTCATCCTCTCCGGCGCCGGCGACTCGTTCTGTGCCGGCCTGGACTTCGCCACCGTCCTCAAGAACCCGAGGGCGATCGCGACCGCCTTCGTGCCGAGGCCGTGGTTGGGGACCAACACCTTCCAGGAGGCCTCCTGGGCTTGGCGCCGGCTGCCGGTGCCTGTCGTCGCGGCCGTGCACGGCCACTGTTTCGGCGGCGGCGTGCAGATCGCGCTGGGCGCCGACTTCAGGTTCACCACACCGGACGCCAAGTGGTCGGTGCTCGAGGCCAAGTGGGGACTCATCCCGGACATGTCGGGGATCCAGAGTCTCACCGAGGTGGTCGGGCTCGACGTCGCGAAACGCCTCACCATGACCGGTGCGGTGATCTCCGGGGAGGAGGCGGCCGCCATCGGGCTGGCCACCGGCGTCGCCGACGACCCTCGGGCCGCCGCGGACGAGCTCGTCGCTCAGATCATGACCCGGTCGCCCGATGCCGTCGCGGCGGCCAAGCGCCTCTTCGACGGCACCTGGTCCGCCGGCCCGCGACGAACCTTCGCCCGGGAGCGGGCCGAGCAGCTGCGCCTCCTGCTGCGGACGCCCAACACCCGACACGCCCAACGGGCGGCCCTCGGCACCGAGACGGCCCACTTCGGCCCGCGGCACAAGCGCTGACGCCCGGTGCGACAGACCAGCTCGCGACACTCCGTCGTCGGGCTGGGGGGTCATGGCGTGGAAGGGCACGGGTTGCGAACTGCTCTTTCGATGGCTCGGGGCGGGAGGGGCGGCACCGCTGGGCTCGTGGGGGACGAGCCCAGCGGCATACGGCCGGGTGGGTGGGCTCGGTCAGCCCGGCTTCGGGGCACCCGGACGGGCGTAGCGCCACCAGATGATCCCGGTGCACATGACCGCCCAGGCGATGCCGAGGATGTAGAACATCGTCGGCGACATGATGGTCAGGCCCACACCGAAGAGGAACGGACCGAACGCGGCGATGGCCGCCGTCCACCCGATGACACCGCCGGCCTGGCGCCGCTCGAAGATCATCGGCATCTGCTTGAACGTCGACGCGTTGCCGATGCCGGCGAAGAGGAAGATCGCGAGCATCCCCCAGAGGAACCTGGTGAAGCCACTGTCCAGCGCAGCGGCCGACGACGTGTCGGGGGTCAGCGCCGGGATCGTGTAGGCGATCGAGGCGATCAGGCCGAGCGCCGAGACGAGCGTCCACTTGGCGCCGCCCATCCGGTCGGTGAGCGGCGAGAACAGGACGCGGGCGCCGGCACCGACGAGGGGGCCGAGGAAGACGAACTTGACCACGTCGGGCACGGCGTAGCCGTCGATGAGCAGGGTGGCCGAGGCCCCCGCGCCCTTGACGATCTCGCTGTTGCCGATGCCGTACAGGTTGGCCATGAGCAGACCGAACTGGGCCGACAGGCCGGAGAAGGTACCGAAGGTCATGATGTAGAGCAGCGTCATCCACCAGGTGTCCTGGTTGCTGAAGATGTCGAACTGCTGTCGGACGTTCGCCTTGATCGGGACCGACTTGAGCATCGTCCACGCGAGGATCGCGCCGACCACCATGAGCGGGATCCACACGAAGGCGGCGTTCTGGTACCAGACCTGCTGGGTCGGCTTGCCCGGCATCTCGAGCATCTGGCTGCCCCCGAAGATGCCGAGCGCGCCGATGGCGATGAGGTATGGCGTGAGGAGCTGGACGATCGAGACGCCGAAGTTTCCGATGCCGGCCTGCAGCCCGAGCGCCGTGCCCTGCATGCGCCGCGGGAAGAAGTAGGAGGTGCTCGGCATGAAACCGGAGAAGGCACCCCCACCGATGCCGGCGAGGAAGGCGAGGACCATGAGTTCCCAGTACGGTGCCGTCGGGCTCTGGACCCGGACGCCCCAACCGAGGGTGGAGGCGATGAGCAGGAGCGAGGTCAGCGAGACCATCTTCCGGGTGCCCATGATGGGCGGCAGCACCATCCAGACCAGTCGCAGCAGACCGGCAGCGAGGCCGGGCATGGCCGCCATCCAGTAGAGCTGGCCCTTGCTGAACGAGTAGCCGAGCAGGTTGAGCTTGGGGATGATGGCGCTCGGCAGGAACCAGGCGATGAACGCCAGGGTCAGGACGAACGTCGTGACCCAGAGGGTGCGCCAGGCCAGGGACTTGTCCCAGGTCTGTTCGTTCTCGGGATCCCAGGCCTCGAGCCACTCCCCCGTGGCGGGTGCGGTCTTGGTCGTCATGCGCGAGCCTCCGTCGTTTGCTTCTCGGTGCCCGTCGCAGGAGCGTGGGCGGTCTCTGGGGTGGTGGTCGGGGCGGTCGTGGTGGTCGGGGCGCTCGTGGTGGTGGTGCCGACGTGCAGGCTAGGCGATCCGGTCGGCTCGCTCGCGTCGAGCGGCTCGGCGTGGGCCGCCTCGATGAGCGGGTTGTGGGCCGGCGGCGGCTCGAACCAGTCGGACAGGTGCGGCGAGCCCTCGTGCAGCATGTGCACCACCGTCCAGTGCATCCACACGGCGCACGCGAGCGTCAGCAGGAAGATGACCAGGAAGGTGCTCGAGGCGAACCCGAGCCAGCTGTTGGAGTAGGCGAACAGCGGGGGGAGGGCGAAGCCGCCCAGTCCACCGAGCATCCCCACGAGGCCGCCGACCGGGCCGACGCTCCTCGGGAAGTACTCCGGGATGTGCTTGTACACCGCGGCCTTGCCGATGCCCATCGCGCAGCCGAGGAGGAAGACGAGGATCGCGAAGGGCACGAGCCCGATGCTGTAGTTCCAGTGCTCGGTCAGGGTCCCGTCGGCCTGCTGGATGACGACGTGGCCGTTCGGCATCATGAGGATCCCGCTCGTCACGAGCATCGCCGTGAAGGTGAAGTACATCCCCCGCCGGGCACCGAACGTGTCGCTGAACCACCCACCGACGGGCCGGAGCAGCGAGGCAGGAAAGATGAACGTCGCCGTGAGCAGCGCCGCGGTCCAGAGGTCGACGCCGAAATTGTCGACGTAGTACTTGGGCAGCGACACCGAGAGGGCGACGTAGGCGCCGAAGACGGCGACGTAGTAGAGGCCGAACCGCCACACCCGAACGTCCTTGAGCGGCGTCAGCATGGTGGCGACCGGCTGGCTCCGGCCCGGCATCCTGTCGTGGTGGGGCGTGACGACCCAGGTCAGGACGGCGATGGCGACGAGGAGGACGGCGTAGATGGCCGGCACGAGCCGCCAGCCGCCGTCGACTCCGAAGAGGTAGGTGGCGCCTGCCGTCCCCGTGATGATCGCCGGTCCGATGAACTTGGTCACCGAGGCTCCGACGTTGCCGGCGCCGAAGACGCCGAGGGCGAACCCCTGACGCTCCCGGGGGTACCAGGCGGCGTTCCAGGCGATGCCGACCGAGAAGAGGTTGCCCGCGAAGCCCACGAGGAAGGCCAGCACGAGGAGCATCAGGTAGCTCGTCGCCTGGGACACGAAGTACGCGGGGACCGCGGTGGCCAGGAGCATCGCCACGGTGACCTTGCGGCCGCCGATCCGGTCGGTGAGCATCCCCGCGGGCAGGCGCCACATGGACCCGTTGAGGATCGCGACCGCCGAGACCCAGGCAAGCTCGACGTTGCTGAGGCCGAGCTCCTTCTGGATCGGGATGCCGAGGATGCCGAACATCATCCACACCGCGAACATCACGGTGAAGGCCGTCGTGGACATCACGAGGACGCGGGTCCGACCCGTTGATCCTGCCGATGAGCCGCTCATCTTGTCTCCGTCTAAATTGGCGGAACGATTCCGTTTAACTTGGGCAGCCGGTGAGGGGCAGTCGACCCGCTCAATCCCTCGGTCCATCATTCAGCACCCGGGGTCGACGGTCAACTACAGTACGTAGTAGGTTGCCGGCCATGCAAGTTGAGCCCGTGGGATCCGCCTCACAGTACGAGGAAATCCTCCATTCGGTGGCGGATTGTGCGGAGTTGGAACGCCGGAGCGCGGTCCGCCCAATGGTCACGGGACCTGGCGGGACAAACGTGCTTAGATGGAGGAACGGCGTTCCTCTAAATTACGTCATGAAGATGTTCGCTAATTGAAGGGCAAGGCTGTGGCACAAACCGCGAGTGTGAGCGCCGGTCCCGGCACTGACCTGCTGGGATCGCCCGTTCGCAGGACGATCGTCGACACTCTCGCCAACCTCCCGACGGGCGTCGACCCCGAGAGCGGCGCCGTCATCCCCCACCCGGGGCTGCGGGCGCAGGACCTGGCCAACCGGCTCGGCCTTCACGTGACGACGGTCCGGTTCCACCTCGACCAGCTCGTCGCCGCCGGGCTGCTGCGGACCTCCTTCCAGCGTCGGAAGGAGGCGGGACGCCCGCGCAAGCTCTATGCGATCGAGCAGGGGTCGCTCGGCCACGTCACCTCCGACCAGTCCTACCGGATGCTGACCGAGCTGCTCGTCGAGACGCTCAGCTCGGGCAGCGATGCGATGCCCAACACGCCTGAGGAAGCCGGCGCCCGCTGGGGTCGTCGGCACGTCCTCGACGGCCACGTCGGGCTCATCGGCCAGCAGGCGGCCCGGTCCCCCGGCCGGTGGCTCGGCAAGATCGGCCAGATGGTCGACCTGCTCCGGGAGTGGGGGTACAGCCCCGAGGTGTCGACGACAAATGACGGTCGCACCGCCCGGGTCGCCCTCCACGACTGCCCCTTCCTGCCCCTCGCCAAGGACAACACGGCCGTCGTCTGCGGGATCCACCGCGGGTTGATCCGGGGAGTCCTGGAGGCCCTGGGCGAGGACTCGACCGAGGTCGGCCTCACCCCCTTCGTCGCCCCCAGCCTCTGCATCGCCGCCCTGACCACCCACTCGAGCTTCGAGCACCCCACCACGCTCAACCACCCGCCTCGACAAGGAGATCACCCATGAACGCCTCCCCGACCGGCCTCACCGAGACGGGCCTCGACGGCCCCTTGAGCGAGGCTCTCGTCGGAACTCGCCGGTTCTTCACCAAGGCGAAGGTGTCCGAGGACAAGCGGAGCATGGAGGCCAAGGGCGGGCGCACCGGCGACGCCTTCTACCGTGACCGCTGGAGCCACGACAAGGTGGTGCGCTCCACGCACGGCGTCAACTGCACCGGTTCCTGCTCGTGGAAGGTGTACGTCAAGGACGGCATCATCACGTGGGAGGCGCAGCAGACCGACTACCCGAGCCCCGGTGCGGACCGACCGGACTACGAGCCGCGCGGCTGCCCGCGCGGCGCTGCCTTCAGCTGGTACACCTACTCGCCCACCCGGGTCCGGTACCCGTACGTGCGCGGTGTCCTGCTGGAGATGTACCGGGCCGCCAAGTCGGCCCACGGCGGTGACCCCGTGCTGGCGTGGGGGTCCATCGTCGAGGACCCCGACAAGTCGCGGCGCTACAAGAAGGCGCGCGGCAAGGGCGGTCTCGTGCGGGCCACCTGGGAGGAGGTGACCGAGCTCGTCGCCGCCGCGCACGTGTACACCGTCAAGCGGTTCGGCCCCGACCGGATCGCCGGCTTCTCCCCCATCCCGGCGATGTCGCCCGTGTCCTATGCGTCCGGCGCCCGCTTCCTCGAGCTCGTCGGCGCGCCGATGCTCTCCTTCTACGACTGGTATGCCGACCTGCCCAACGCGTCGCCCCAGATGTTCGGTGACCAGACCGACGTGCCCGAGTCGGGCGACTGGTGGGACGCCGGCTACCTCATCATGTGGGGCTCCAACGTGCCGCTCACCCGCACGCCCGACGCCCACTGGATGACCGAGGCGCGTTACCGGGGCCAGAAGGTCCTCGCCGTCGCGCCCGACTACGCCGAGAACGTCAAGTTCGCCGACGAGTGGGTCACCACGGCTCCGGGCACCGACGGCGCCCTCGCCATGGGGATGGGACACGTCATCCTCAAGGAGTACTTCGTCGACCAGCAGGTCCCCTTCTTCGCCGACTACAACAAGCGGTTCACCGACCTGCCCTACCTGATCAGCCTCGTCCGCGGCGACGACGGCACGTACCGACCCGGCAAGTACCTGGTCGCCGGCGACATCGAGGGTGGCCCCAAGTCCGACTCCGAGAACGCCATGTGGAAGCCCGCCGTCCTCGACGCGGCCACGGGAGAGGTCGCGATCCCCAACGGCTCGATCGGCGACCGCTTCGGCGACGAGGGGCTCGGCCGCTGGAACCTCGAGCTCGGTGACCTCGACCCCGCACTGAGCCTGTACGGCCACCACGATGAGGCCGTCGAGGTCTCGCTCCCGCGCTTCGACGCCGCGGACGGCAGGGTCGCCCACGAGAGCCGCGGAGTGCCCGTGCGCCGCGTCGGCGACCACGTCGTGACCACGGTGTTCGACCTGCTGCTCGCCCAGTACGGCGTGGCCCGGGAGGGCCTTCCCGGAGCGTGGCCGACCGGCTACGACGACCCGTCGGTCCCGGCGACGCCCGCCTGGCAGCAGCAGCACACCTCCGTGCCGGCCGAGCAGGTCACGCGACTGGCCCGGGAGTGGGCGCAGAACGCGATCGACACCACCGGCCGCGGAATGATCCTGCTCGGGGCGGGGACCAACCACTGGTTCCACAGCGACCAGATCTACCGCGCGATCCTGTTGCTGACGACGATCACCGGGACCCAGGGCCGCAACGGCGGCGGTTGGGCGCACTACGTCGGCCAGGAGAAGATCCGGCCCATCATGGGCTTCCAGCACATGGCCTTCGCCCTCGACTGGCAGCGTCCGCCGCGGCACATGAACCAGACGGCCTACTGGTATGTCCACACGTCCCAGTACCGCTACGACACGTTCAGCGCCGACGACCTCGACTCCGGCACCGGCGTGTTCGCCGGCAAGAGCGTCATGGACCTGCTCGCGCAGTCGGTGCGCCTCGGCTGGACGCCCAGCTACCCGACGTTCGACCGCAGCTCGCTCGACCTCGCCGACGACGCCGAGGCCGCCGGCATGGAGCCGCCGGCCTACGTCGTGCAGCAGCTCAAGGAGGGCAAGCTGCACTTCGCCGTCGAGGACCCCGAGGCCGAGAACAACTACCCTCGCATTCTCTCGCTGTGGCGCTCCAACCTGCTCGGCAGCTCGGCGAAGGGCAACGAGTACTTCCTCCGGCACCTGCTCGGAACCGACAGCGCCGCAACGGCCGAGGAGGCCGGGCCGGACCAGCGCCCGGCCACGATCCGGTGGGCCGACGAGGCGGGCGAGGGCAAGCTCGACCTGCTCATGACCATCGACTTCCGCATGACGAGCTCGACGATCTTCAGCGACGTCGTGCTGCCCGCGGCCACGTGGTACGAGAAGCACGACCTCAGCACGACCGACATGCACCCCTTCATCCACTCGTTCAACCCGGCGATCAACCCGCCGTGGCAGACGAAGTCGGACTGGGACGCGTGGAAGGCCGTGGCGAAGAAGTTCAGCGAGCTGGCGGTCGACCACCTGGGCACCCGGAAGGACGTCGTCGCCAAGCCCCTCTGGCACGACACCCCGGAGGCCATGGCGACGGTGCACGGTGTGGTCAAGGACTGGCGGGCGGGCGAGTGCGAGCCGGTCCCCGGCAAGACCATGCCGGTCCTCGCCGTCGCGGAGCGCGACTACACGGCCATCTACGACAAGATGATCACGATCGGCCCGCTGCTGGAGAAGGTCGGCATGCTGACCAAGGGCGTCGCCTACGACGTCAAACGGGAGGTCGAGATCCTGCGCGGCCGCAACGGCGTCCAGCACGGCGGGGTCGGGAACGGCCAGCCGAAGGTCGAGACCGACGTCCAGATGGCCGACGCGATGCTCCACCTGGCCGGCGTGTCCAACGGCCACCTGGCGACCCAGGGGTTCCGGTTCCTCGAGAAGCGGACCGGCACCCAGCTGGCCGACCTCGCCGCCGAGCACGAGGGCAAGCAGATCACCTTCGCCGACACGCAGGTCGCCCCCGTCCCGGTCATCACGTCGCCGGAGTGGTCCGGGTCGGAGTCCGGTGGTCGGCGCTACAGCCCGTTCACGATCAACATCGAGCGGAGCAAGCCGTTCCACACGCTCACCGGCCGGCAGCAGTTCTACGTCGACCACGACTGGTTCCTCGGCATGGGCGAGATGCTCCCGGTCTACCGGCCGCCGCTGAACATGACGACGCTCTTCGGGGAGAGCCCGATCGGCGAGCAGAACGAGCTCGGGGTGTCGGTGCGCTACCTGACGCCGCACAACAAGTGGTCGATCCACTCGGAGTACCAGGACAACCTCTTCATGCTCTCGCTGTCCCGCGGCGGCCAGTCCGTGTGGATGAGCGACCGCGACGCGGCGAAGATCGGGGTGAAGGACAACGACTGGATCGAGATGGTCAACCGCAACGGCGTCGTCGCGGCGCGGGCCATCGTCAGCCACCGGATGCCGGAGGGCACGGTCTACATGCACCACGCGCAGGACCGGCTCATCGACGTGCCGCTGACCGAGCGGGACCACAAGCGCGGTGGCATCCACAACAGCCTGACGCGAATCCTGTTGAAGCCCAACCACATCGTCGGCGGATATGCCCAGCTGGCCTACTTCTTCAACTACATCGGCCCCATCGGCAACAACCGGGACGAAGTCACCATGATCCGTCGCCGCACGGCGCCCGTCGAGTACTGACCCATCTCCACCGGAGGACGCAAGCAATGAAGATCATGGCCCAGATGGCGATGGTGATGAACCTCGACAAGTGCATCGGCTGCCACACGTGCTCCGTCACGTGCAAACAGGCGTGGACCAACCGCGCCGGCACCGAGTACGTCTGGTTCAACAACGTCGAGACGCGTCCCGGTCTCGGCTACCCCCGTACCTACGAGGACCAGGAGACCTGGGAGGGCGGCTGGGTCCGCAAGGCCAACGGGCGCCTGACGCTCAGGGCCGGCGGACGGTGGAAGAAGCTCGCGACGATCTTCTCCAACCCCAAGCTGCCCTCGATCGAGGACTACTACGAGCCGTGGACCTACGACTACGCGACCCTGCTCAGCTCGCCCGCGTCGAGCACGTTCCCGGTCGCGAGGCCGCAGTCGCTCATCAGCGGCAAGCAGATGAACATCCAGTGGTCGGCGAACTGGGACGACGACCTCGGCGGGAGCCTCGAGCACGCCGCCAAGGACCCGATGCTCAAGGGCATCGAGGACAAGGTGAAGTTCGAGTTCGAGCAGACCTTCATGTTCTACCTGCCGCGGATCTGCGAGCACTGCCTCAACCCGAGCTGTGCGGCGAGCTGCCCGAGCGGGGCCATCTACAAGCGCAGTGAGGACGGCATCGTCCTCGTCGACCAGGACAAGTGCCGCGGGTGGCGGATGTGCGTGTCCGGCTGCCCCTACAAGAAGGTCTACTTCAACCACAAGACCGGCAAGGCCGAGAAGTGCACCTTCTGCTACCCGCGCATCGAGGTCGGCATCCCGACGGTCTGCGCGGAGACGTGCGTCGGCCGGCTGCGCTACATCGGCCTCATGCTCTACGACGCCGACAAGGTGCTCGAGGCGGCCTCGGTCGAGAACGACCACGACCTCTACGAGGCCCAGCGTGACGTCTTCCTCGATCCCAACGATCCAGCGGTGGCGCACGCGGCCGAGCAGGCCGGCATCCCGCTCGACTGGATCGAGGCGGCGAAGAAGTCCCCGGTGCGGCGACTCATCCAGGACTACAAGGTGGCCCTGCCGCTGCACCCGGAGTACCGCACCATGCCCATGGTCTGGTACATCCCGCCGCTGTCACCCGTCGTGGACGTCGTGCGTGACACCGGCTTCGACGCCGAGGACAAGGGCAACCTCTTCGCGGCCATCGAGGCGCTGCGCATCCCGGTGGAGTACCTCGCCAACCTCTTCACGGCCGGCGACGTCGAGCCGGTCAACGACGTGCTGCGCAAGCTCGCCGCGATGCGCTCCTTCATGCGCGACATCAACCTCGGCGGGGACCCGGACGCCTCGATCGCCGAGGCGGTCGGCATGGACGCCGAGTCGATGTACGAGATGTTCCGCCTCCTCGCGATCGCGAAGTACGACGACCGCTACGTCATCCCGACGGCCCACGTCGAGCAGGCCCACGGCCTCGAGGAGCTCGCGACCGAGTGTCCCGTGGACTTCGACTACGAGCCGACGACGGGGATCTTCGGGGAGGGATCTGGCGACCTGACGCCCGTCGCGGTCGAGAACTTCCGGATGCTCGAGGAGCGCCAGAAGTCCGACGAGCTGGTGGCCGGCGGCTCGAAGCGAGGCCGCGTCAACCTGCTCAACTGGGATGGCAAGGGGGCCCCGCGGGGCCTGTTCCCGCACCGGAAGAAGCAGGACCGATGAACCCGTTCCGGCGCCTCGCGAAGTCCCAGTCGTCCCGGCTGCGCGACGACCACCTGCAGGCCGCGTGGCAGGCGGTCTCCCTGCTGCTCGACTACCCGAGCGAGGAGTCCGTCGGCCGGCACCCGCTCATCCGCCGCGCCATCGCTCCGCTTCCCGACGCCGTCCGTATGCCGCTCACCTCCTTCCTCGACCACGTGGCCTCCCAGCCCCTCCAGGCTGTCCAACGCGAGTACGTCGAGACGTTCGACCACACCCGCAAGTGCTGCCTCTACCTCACGTACTTCACGTTCGGTGACACCCGACGTCGTGGCGTGGCGCTCGTGCAGTTCAAGCAGGCGTTCCAGAAGTCGGGGGTCGAGCTGTCCGCGGACGAGCTGCCCGACCACCTCGGGGTGGTCCTGGAGTTCGGCGCGACCGCCGACCGTGAGGCGGCGTGGAAGCTGCTCGGCGACTACCGGGCCGGCATCGAGATGCTCCAGGTCGCCCTGGACGACCGGACCTCACCGTGGTCAGCGGTCATCGAGGCCCTCCGCGCCACGCTGCCCGAGCTCGACGGCGACGGCCTCACTGCGGTCGCCCGCCTCATCGAGGCAGGCCCACCACAGGAGGAGGTCGGTCTGGACGGTTACGCGCTCGACCCACGCCTCACCGAGAACCCGGCCGAGCGGCATCCGAACCCATCCGGGGCGCTGGCCCCGGTGTCCCCCCCGACGACCCGCGTTACCGAGTCCGTCTCCCTCGGCAGCACGATCCGCGTAGGAGCCCCGTCATGAGCACCTTTCTCTGGGTGATCTTCCCGTACATCTGCCTGGCGGTCTTCGTCGTCGGCCACTGGTGGCGTTACCGCTACGACAAGTTCGGCTGGACGACCCGCAGCTCGCAGCTCTACGAGTCACGCATGCTGCGGTGGGGTTCGCCGCTCTTCCACTTCGGGCTGCTCGGCGTCGTCGGCGGCCATGTCATCGGGCTGGTCATCCCGCAGTCGTGGACCGAGGCCGTGGGGATGAGCGAGACCCTCTACCACTGGGTCGCCGTCATCGGCGGGATGATCTCCGGCCTCATGGTGCTTGCGGGACTCGTCATCCTCATCTACCGCCGGCGCACCGTGGGTCCGGTCTTCTCCGCCACGACGCCCATGGACAAGACGATGTACTTCTTCCTCGCCCTCGTCATCGTCCTCGGCATGTGGAACACCATCGCCTCGAGCATCTTCGGGCTCGGCGGCAGCGAGGGGCACGCGTTCAACTACCGCGAGAGCGTCTCGTTGTGGTTCCGGCAGATCTTCTACGGCCAGCCCGATCCCGGGCTCATGGCCAACGCCCCGCTCGGGTTCCAGCTGCATGCGCTCGTCGCGTTCTTCCTCTTCGCGCTGTGGCCGTTCACCCGCCTGGTCCATGTCTTCTCGGCCCCGCTCGGCTACGTCACCCGGCCCTACATCGTCTACCGCAGCAAGGACGAGCGCGAGGGAACCGCGGTGGGCACCCGGGCGCCGAAGCGCGGATGGGAACGCGTGCAGTAGCGGCCCCCTGCCCACCCCAGCTCGAGTGTGCAGTTCCTGCCGTCGACTTCGGCAGGAACTGCACACTCGAGTTGGTCAGGGGCGGATGGCGCGGAGCAGCAGATCGAGCTGACGGTCGGCGTAGCCGTCGACGTCGTAGGTCTTCGCGAGGCGCCAGTGCTTCAGTGCCCAGCCATGGGCAGTGAGCACGAGGTTGTGGACCACGAGCTCGGCGTCCACGTCGGTGAAGGCGCCTGACGCGATCCCCTCGAGGATGACGTCCCGGAGCGGCGCGGCGGTCTCGATCTCGAGCTTCTTGATCTCGTCGCGGCCGTCCGGCGACAGGGTGAGGCCCTCGCGGTAGGTGAGCAGCGCGCCCTCCCGGTTCTCGTCGATGACGTCGACGTAGGCCCGGTAGCCCGCCCGGAGACGAGCCACGGGGTCGGGACCGGCCGCCGCTATGGCCGACGGGATCCGGTCCCGGAACTGCCCGAGGATGTCGACGATGACGGAGCGCAGCAGGTCTTCCTTGTTGCCGAAGTACTGGTAGATCAGGCCGACACTCAGGCCGGCTCGCTCGGCCACCTGATGAGTGGTGGCCGCGTGGAACCCGAGCTCCTGGAAGAGCTCGACCGCGGCCTGGATGATCTCCACCCGGCGGCGCTGCATGCGCTCCTGGCGCGTGACCGCGGTTGCCACCTCGTTGCTCCTCCTTGGGGAACGGAGCCGCCCGGCACCTTCGCCGAACCCCGTCAGACCATTGACGAAGAAGCGCTCTCCTCCTACATTAATGAATGAACGTCCATTCAACAAGCAACGGAGCAGGCGAATGAGCAACTACGAGGACATCACCTACGTCGTCGAGGACAGTGCCGCGATCGTCACGATCAACCGCCCCGACCGCTACAACGCCTTCCGAGCCAAGACGGTCGACGAGCTCATCAAGGCCTTCCGCAGCGCCTGGGCCGACCACCAGGTGCGCTCGGTCATCCTCACCGGCGCCGGCGAGAAGGCCTTCTGCACCGGTGGTGACGTCAAGCAGCGCGCCGAGACCGGCGACTACGGCCCCAGCGAGTCCGGCATGTTCGAGATCGGCTACCTCCACAAGCTGATTCGCGACATCCCCAAGCCGGTCATCGCTGCCGTCAACGGTGTCGCCGTCGGCGGCGGCCACGTCCTCCACGTCCTCTGTGACGTCTCCATCGCCGCTGACACGGCCCGCTTCGGGCAGGCCGGCCCCAAGGTCGGCTCCTTCGATGCCGGCTTCGGCTCGGCCTACCTCGCCCGCGTCGTCGGGGAGAAGAAGGCGCGCGAGATCTGGTACTGGTGCCGGATCTACGACGCCCAGGAGGCACTGGCGATGAACCTCGTCAACAAGGTCGTCCCCGCCGCCGAGCTGCTCGCCGAGGCCAAGTCCTGGGCGGCAGAGATCTCCGACAAGAGCCCGACGGCGATCAAGTTCCTCAAGCAGTCCTTCAACGCCGACACCGACCACCAGGCCGGCTTCTCCAACATGGCGATGACCGCGCTCGACATCTTCGTCGCCTCCGAGGAGGGCATGGAGGGCGCCGCGGCCTTCGCCGAGAAGCGCAAGCCCGACTTCGGCAGCAAGGTCAACTGGCACTGAGTGCCGAGACCCCTCCTCTCCCCCACCGCCGCTCCGTCACGAAGGATCGATATGCACTACGCGTTCGACGAGGACCAGGACACGTACGCCCACGAGGTGCGCAAGTTCGCGGTCAAGACGCTCGCCCCGCACTACCAGTCCGACGACAAGGCGGCGGAGTTCCGGCGCCAGCTCGCCCTCGACATGGCGGCCATGGGGCTGACCGGGCTGCGCATTCCAGAGGAGTACGGCGGCCAGGAGGCGACCGCGGTCATCGCGGGCATCGCGGCGGAGGAGGTGGGGCGCGAGGACTTCAACGCCGGCTACCTCATCATCAACACCGCGCTGATCAGCGACATCATCGTGCGCAACGCGACGGACGAGCAGAAGGCGGCCTGGCTGCCCGGCATCGCCTCCGGGGAGACCATCCCGTGCATCTGCATCACCGAGCCCGGGCACGGCACCGACGCCGCGAGTCTCGAGCTCAAGGCCACCCCGAGCGCCGACGCGACCGGCTGGACGCTGCACGGCGAGAAGACGTCCATCACCCTGGGCATGGCCTCGGACCGCGCGGTCGTCCTCGCCCGCACCGGCGGACCCGGCGCCCGCGGGGTCAGCGCGTTCTGGGTCGACCTGCACCACCCCTCGGTGAGCCGCAGCGCCTTCGACGACCTCGGCAGCCGGGCCATCGGCCGGGCCAGCCTCCACTTCGACGGCACCCCGGTCAGCCGCGCGGACCTCATCGGCGAGGAGGGTGCCGGCTTCGTCTCGGTGATGCAGGGCTTCGACTACTCCCGGGCCATCATCGGGCTGCTCTGCATCGGGGCCGCGCAGGCCAGCCTCGACGAGGCGATCCAGTGGGCCCGGGACCGCGAGGCCTTCGGCGCCCCGATCGGCACCTTCCAGGGAGTGTCGTTCCCGCTCGCCGAGGCGGCCACCTACCTCAAGGGCGCCCGCCACGTGTGCTTCGAGGCGCTCTGGCGCAAGGACACCGACCAGGAGCACAGCGCCGAGGCGGCCATGGCGAAGTTCTGGGCCCCCAAGCTCGCCGCCGACGTGATCCACCAGTGCCTGCTCACCATCGGGCACATCGGCTACTCCTCGGAGCACAAGGTCGGCCAGCGGCTCCGCGACGTCATCGGCCTCGAGATCGGCGACGGCACGGCACAGGTCTCCAAGCTCGTCATCTCACGAAACCTGCTGGGCCGGAAGTACGCGCCCTGACGCGAAGCCAGCCCAGCGGCATACCCCATCCACGTCACGAAGGAACCACCATGAACAGGCTCGAAGGCAAGATCGCCATCGTCACGGGCGCCGCCCGCGGACTCGGCCGCGGCATCGCCGAGCGGCTCGCCGCCGAAGGCGCCGTCGTCGTCGTCACCGACGTCAACGCCGACGGCGCCCAGCAGACCGCCACCGAGCTCGGCGGCTCCGCCCTGGGGCTCGGCTGCGACGTGTCCGACTACGGTTCCGTCGCCGCGATGGTCGCCGACGTGAAGGACCGGTTCGGCCGCGTCGACGTGCTCGTCAACAACGCCGGCTGGGACAAGGCCGCGCCGTTCCTCGACCTCGACCAGGACCTCTGGCCGAAGATCATCGGGATCAACCTCTACGGCGTGCTCAACACGATGAAGGCCGTCCTGCCGATCATGGCGGAGCAGGGCTCCGGGTCGGTCGTCAACATCAGCAGCGACGCCGGCCGGGTCGGCTCGTCCGGCGAGGCGGTCTACTCGGCGGCCAAGGGCGGTGTCATCGCCTTCACGAAGTCGACGGCGCGGGAGATGGCCCGCAAGCAGGTGCGCGTCAACGTCATCTGTCCCGGCCCGTCCGACACGCAGCTCTTCGCCGAGTTCGCCGGCGACAACCAGGGCCTGCGCGACGCCCTGACCAAGGCCATCCCGCTGCGCCGCCTCGGCCAGCCCTCCGACGTCGCGGGCGCAGTCGCCTACTTCGCCTCCGATGACTCCGTATACGTGACGGGCCAGACGCTGAGCATCAGCGGCGGCCTGACCATGAGCTGAACGGACCACCATGACCTTCGAGACACGCCTCAACGACGAGCTGATCGCGAAGTACACCGATGGCGGGTTCTGGGTGAACCGCCTCATCACCGACTACCTCGACGAGTGGGCCGAGCGCACACCGGACAAGGTGGCCTTCATCGACTCCCGTCGTCAAGTCACCTACGCGGAGCTCCGCGCCGAGGTCGACCGCTGCGCGCTCGGGCTTCTCGAGCTGGGCATCGAGCCGGGTGACGTCGTGTCGTTCCAGCTGCCCAACTGGATCGATTGGGTGGTCCTGCACTACGCCTGCACGCGGATCGGCGCGATCAGCAACCCCCTCATCCCGATCTACCGGGAGCGAGAGGTCGCGTTCATGGTCGGGCTGGCCGGCTCGAAGCTCATCGTCGTCCCGCGCGAGTTCAGGGGCTTCGACCACGTCTCGCTGGTGGAGTCGCTCAAGCCCGACTGGCCGGCCCTCGACCACATCCTGGTCGTCGGCGGCCCCGAGGCGCCCGCCTCCTGGGAGGTGTTCATGTCGACGCCATGGGAGGAGCGGCGCGACCCCGCCGAGTTGGCCGCGCTGCGGCCCGACCCCAACGACGTGACGCTGCTCATCTTCACCTCCGGGACCACCGGTGAGCCCAAGGGCGTCATGCACTCGCACAACACCGTCGTCGCTGCCAACAACCCCCTTCCAGAGCGCCTCGGCATCTCCACCGAGAGCGTCATCCACATGGCTTCGACGCTGGCCCACCTGACCGGATTCCTTTACGGCGCAAGGCTGCCCGTGCAGAACGGCGCCACGGGCATTCTCCAGGACATCTGGGACCCCAAGGAGTTCATCGGCCTCGTCGAGCGACACGGCATCACCTACACGTCGGCCGCGACGCCGTTCCTGCACGACGTCCTGTCCGTGCCGGACGTCAACCAGCACCCGATGAGCACGCTGTCGCGGTTCTGCTGCATGGGCGCCCCGATCCCCCGCGCCCTGGTGAGGCGGGCCAAGGAGCTCCTCCCGAGCATGGCGGTGCTCGGCGGCTGGGGCCAGACCGAGAACGCCCTCGTCACCCTCGGCATCCCGGGCGACCCCGAGGAGAAGGTCGTCGAGACCGACGGCTACCCCTGGCCCGGCATGCAGATCCGGACCGTCGACTTCGACGGCGTGCCGGTACCCGCGGGCACGGAGGGCCGCCTCCAGGTCCAGGGACCGTTCCTCTTCGTCGGCTACGCGAACCGGATGAAGATGACGCAGGACAGCTTCGAGGGGGACTGGTTCGACACCGGCGACCTCGCGATCATCGACGAGGACGGCTACGTCAAGCTGTCCGGCCGCACCAAGGACGTCATCATCCGCGGTGGTGAGAACATCCCGGTCGCCTACGTGGAGAACGCCCTGTACGAGGACCCGCGGATCGAGTCCGTCGCCATCGTCGGCCTGCCCGACCCGCGGCTCCAGGAGCGCGCGGCTGCGGTGGTCACGCTCACCCCGGGCTCGACGCTGAGCTTCGAGGAGATGCAGGTCCTCCTCAAGGAGAAGGGGATCGCCAAGCAGTACTGGCCCGAGCGGCTGGAGGTCATCGATGCCCTGCCCCGCACCGCGAGCGGCAAGATCCAGAAGTTCCAGCTCCGTGACCGCTTCGGGGAGACGTCGTGAGCACCGCCTATCTCGTCGCGGGTGTCCGCACCCCCATTGGCAGGTATGCCGGTGGGCTGGCTCCCGTGCGCACCGATGACCTCGCTGCCCACGCCGTCTCTTCGCTCGTCGACCGCTTCCCGGCCATCGACTGGGGCCGCGTCGACGACGTCATCCTCGGCTGCGCGAACCAGGCGGGGGAGGACAACCGCAACGTCGCTCGCATGGCCGGGCTGCTCGCAGGACTTCCCGTCCAGGTGCCTGGCCTGACCGTCAACCGACTCTGCGCTTCTGGTCTGGACGCCGTCGGAGCCGCCGCACGAGCGATTCGGGCCGGTGACGCCGACCTCGTCATCGCCGGCGGGGTCGAGAGCATGACGAGGGCCCCACTGGTCATGCCGAAGCCCGACTCGGCATGGTCGCGCCGGGCCGAGGTACACGACACGACGATCGGCTGGCGGTTCGTCAACCCGCGCATGGATGAGCGCTACGGCACCGACTCCATGCCGGGCACCGCACAGATCGTCGCCGACGAGTACGACATCTCCCGCGAGGACCAGGACGCGTTTGCGCTGCGGTCCCAGGAGAGGGCGGCGAAAGCGATCGCCTCCGGTCGGCTGGCGCGCGAGATCGTTCCCGTCGAGATCCAGGGCCGCAAGGGTGCCGTCAGCGTCGTGGACACCGACGAGCACCCCCGGACCACGTCGCTCGAGGCCCTCGCCAACCTGCGGCCGATCTTCCCCGGCGGCAGCGTCACCGCAGGCAACGCGTCGGGGGTCAATGACGGAGCAGCAGCGCTCCTCGTCGCGTCCGAGGCGGCGGTGTCGCGCTACGGACTCACGCCGCTGGCCCGGATCACCACCTCGCTCTCGGTCGGGGTCGAGCCGCGCGTGATGGGAATGGGACCCGACCCCGCGGTCAAGGCCCTGCTGGCTCGGACCGGGCTGGAGGTCGGGGACATCGACCTCTTCGAGCTCAACGAGGCATTCGCCTCGCAGTCGCTCGCCGTGCTCCGCGCGCTCGGCCTCCCGGACGACGCGGAGCACGTCAACCCCAACGGTGGCGCCATCGCCCTCGGACACCCCCTCGGAATGAGTGGTGCCCGGCTGGCGCTCACGGCGGCTGTGGAGCTCGCCGACCGGGGCGTACGTCGGGCCCTCGCCACCATGTGTGTCGGGGTCGGCCAGGGCGGCGCCCTCCTGCTGGAGGCGGTGTGAGCATGGAGTCACAGAACCCAGCCACGCGGGTAGTCGGGAGCACGGGGGGCGGAGCAACCCCTGGGTCGGCATACGCCAGCCTCGAGACGCTCCTCACGGAGGTGACCGACGGCGTCCTGCTCGTCACCTTCAACCGCCCCGACGTGCGGAATGCGATCAACCGCCAGGTCCAGCACGACCTTCGGACCGTACTCGACCAGGCCAGGGGTGACGACGACGTCCACAGCGTCGTCCTCACCGGCGCCGGTGAGAAGGCCTTCATCGCCGGCGCCGACATCTCCCAGGTCGCCGGCTACACGAAGGCCACAGCCCTCGACTCCGACCTCCAGCGCCTCTTCGACCTCGTCGAGGACTTCCCGAAGCCCACGATCGCTGCGGTAAACGGATACGCACTGGGGGGCGGGTGCGAGGTCGCCATGGCCTGCGACATCCGAATCGCTTCGCAGACAGCGCGTTTCGGGCTCCCCGAGACGGCGCTCTCAGTGCTTCCGGGCGCTGGCGGCACCCAGCGGCTCGCGAGACTCGTCGGCACCGGCCGCGCCATCGAGCTCATCCTCACCGGGCGCATGGTCGACGCCGACGAGGCCCTGCGGATCGGGCTCGTCACGCAGGTCGCACCCGGAGAGCAGCTACTGGACGCCGCTCGGGCAGTCGCCGCCACCATCGCGGCCCGTGGACCGCTCGCCACCCGTCTGGCCAAGCTCGTCATCCGGGCCGGCATGGACGCCGACCAACGCACCGGGCAGGTCGTCGAACGGCTCGCCCAGGCGGTCCTCTACGAGAGCGACGACAAGCGCGAGGGCACGGACGCGTTCCTGTCCAAGCGCCCTGCCGCCTTCCACGGCCGCTGACCACGGCCAGACCCGATCCCTTCGCAGTCATCAGGAGACCCCCTCATGGACCTGTCCCTCAACGAGGACCAGCTCGGCTTCAAGGCGCTGGCGCGCGAGTTCCTGGACAAGGAGGTCGTCCCCCACCGGGCCGAGTGGGACCGCCGCGAGTCCGTCGACACGGCGATCATCCCCAGGCTCGGCGAGATCGGCTTCTTCGGCCTGACGATCCCCGAGGAGTACGGCGGGCTCGGCGGCGACTACATCACCTACTGCATCGGCATGGAGGAGCTCGGCCGTGCCGACTCCTCGGTCCGCGGGATCGTCTCCGTCTCCATGGGCCTGGTGGGCAAGGTGATCCTGTCGCACGGCACCGAGGAGCAGAAGCACCAGTACCTTCCCGGCATCGCCAACGGCACGCTCCTCGGCTGCTTCGGACTCACCGAGCCGGACAACGGCTCGGACCCGGGCAACCTCAAGACCCGAGCGCGGCGCGACGGCTCGGACTACGTCATCAACGGGCAGAAGATCTTCATCACCAACGGCACCTGGGCGGACGTCTGCCTCGTCTTCGCCCGCACCGGCGGCGACGGCCCCAAGGGCGTCTCGGCGTTCCTCGTGCCGACCGACTCGCCCGGCTTCGAGGCGCGGGAGATCCACGGGAAGCTCGGCCTCCGCGGCCAGGCGACCGCCGAGATCTTCCTCACCGACGTCCGCGTGCCCGAGTCCGCCCGCTTGGGTGCTGAGGGTGAGGGCTTCAAGATCGCGATGCACTCGCTCGACAAGGGGCGCGTGTCCGTCGGCGCGGGCTGCACCGGCATCATCCAGGGCTGCCTCGAGGAAGTCGTGAAGTACACGACCGAGCGCAAGCAGTTCGGCCGCCCCATCGCGTCCTTCCAGCTGATCCAGGAGATCATCGCCGAGATCTCGGTCGACGTGGACGCCGCCCGCCTGCTCACCTGGCGCGCAGCCGACCTCATCGAACGGGGCGAACCCTTCGGCGTCGAAGCCTCCAAGGCGAAGTACTTCGCGTCAGAGGCTGCCGTGCGGGCGGCCAACGGCGCCCTGCAGGCCTTCGGTGGCTACGGCTACGTCGACGAGTACCCCATCCAGAAGTACATGCGCGACGCCCGGGTCATGACGCTCTACGAAGGCACCAGCCAGATTCAGAAGCTGCTCATCGGGCGAGCCGAGACGGGAATCAGCGCCTTTCTCTGAGGGACGACAAGCCCTTCCGTATGCCGCTGAGCGCGCTCCCAGGGTCACCTGACCTCGGGAGCGCGCTGAGCGGCATACGGCACAGGGCGAGCCGTCCGTGGAGGAAGGTGACCGGCGTGAGCAGCGGAGGGTGCCGGCAGCGCGACTACGTCACTGACCCGCCCCGCGGGTCAGTGGTACCCACTGACTCAGCTGGCGGGTCAGTGGTACCCACTGACTCAGCTGGCAGGTCAGTGACGTAGTGCGTCAGGTCAGCTGACCGGGGCTGCCGCGACGGCGTCCAGGGCCCTGGTGATCCGTGCCTTCGCGTCCGCCGCGACGTCCGCCAGCGCCGCACCGGAAGCGATCTGGGTCATGAAGTCGGGGTTCATCGCCTGGACGACGGTGCGGCCCGCTTCATCGACGCGGACGACGACGTTGCACGGCAGGAAGACCCCGATCGACGGCTCGGCCTGGATGGCCGCGTGCGCCAGCGGCGGGCGGCAGGCTCCGAGGATGACCTGCGGCGGAAGGTCTGCGCCGATCTTGGCCTTGAGGGTCCCGGCGAGGTCGATCTCCGAGAGGATGCCGAAGCCCTCCTCGGAGAGCCGCTCGCGCGTGGCCTGGAGGGCCGCCTCGAAGGGGAGGCCTGTCGTGACGGTGATCGCGTGGTCCATCGCTGTGCTCCTCGTGCTCGGTTGGTTGGGGTGCGCCACAGATGGTGGCATCGACCCCAGTCTGGTCCGCGGTCGGGTCAGGCGTCAGCCTTTGCGCTCTGCGCTTCGACCTGGCGCCGGACGTCCTCCATGTCGAGGTCACGGACGGCCTGGACGACCTGTTCGAGGGCAGCGGCGGGCAGCGCCCCGGGCTGGCTGAAGACGAGGATGCCGTCGCGGAAGGCCATCAGGGTCGGGATGGAGGTGATCCGCGCCGCGGCGGCGAGCTGCTGCTCGGCTTCGGTGTCGACCTTGCCGAAGGTGATGTCGGCATGGGTCTCCGATGCGGCCTCATAGACGGGCGCGAACATGCGGCACGGCCCGCACCACGAGGCCCAGAAGTCGACGAGGACGATGCCCTCTGCGGAGACGACGGACTCGAAGTCGGCGTAGGTCAGGTTTCGGGTGCTCATGGATGGGTTCCTTCAGGGTGTGTGGCAGCGCCAACTGGCGCGCCCCGGTTGGCGTGGTCTACAGTGCTTCCAACATACCCCCTGGGGTATCTATTTCCGTTCACATAGACTGATGAGTCACACAGACCTCGAGGAGGACATGACATGTGCCGACCCGCCAACTGCAGGACCTGCGGCAAGACCACCTGGGCCGGTTGCGGCCAGCACGTCGACCAGGTGATGCGCCACGTGCCCCAGGCACAGCGGTGTGGGGGCCACGCGAAGGAGTCGTCCGGTTCCTCCGGTGGCGTCTTCGGCCGGCTCTTCGGCCGAGGCTGACCCTCGCCGACCCCGCCTCTCACGTCCCGCTGTCCCAGCCGGACGTGAGGCCCGAGGGGCCGAGCGCGTACCCCCCTGACGCGCTCGGCCCCCCTTTGCGCTCAGCCCACCTCGACTCGCAGGTCGACGGGGACGCCGTTCGCCATGACGTCGTAGACGGCGGACCGCTGTCGGGACTGCTCCACGATCTCGCGGAGCACCGCCTCGGGGGCATCACCCTTGACCTGGAACGTCACTGTCACGTGCTGGAAGCCGTTGCGGACGTCCTGCAGGCCGAGGATGCCGTTGAGGTCGATGTCTCCGCGCACCGTCGACCGGACCTCGGTCAGGGTGACCTTCCGCGCTGACGCGATGTTGGCGATCCCGGCGGTGATGCAGGCGGCGATCGCGTGAAGCAGGAGCTCGACGGGTGTCGGCCCGCGGTCCCTCCCGACGAGGACGGCCGGGTGGTCGGCATCGAAGGTGAACACCCGCTCGTGCGTTCGTTCCTCCCCGACGCCGAAGAAGTCGTGGATCCGGGACAGGCTGTGCGTCCCGTCGATCCACTCGTTGTGTGCCCGGAACTGGAAATGCGCCGCGGCAGGCGTCTCCCTGACGGCGTCGAGGGTGGCGAAGAGCGTCGGCGTGTCGACGCCGTTGCGGTGTGCGGTCTCAGTGGACATGGGTAGCTGCTTCCTTCATCTCGGGTGATGGGTGGTTTGGTGCTCCGACCGGGAGCGGGCGGTCGTACAGCTCCTCGGCGAGCTCGTCGATCTCGACGGCTAGGCGACGTTGGAGCTCGATGAACGTCGACTGGTCGGGGAAGGCGGCCAGCGCGACGGTGGTCTCGAAGATCGGCAGGGACATCCGGTCACGGTGGCCCTCGTAGTCGGCGAGGGCCTCGGCCTCCTGCGAAGGACAGCGGAGACTCGCCTCGATCGCTGCCGCTGCCAGTTCCGCCTGGCACAGGGCGTCGCTGATCCCGTGACCGGTGATGGCGTCGCGGTGGTAGCCGGCGTCGCCGACGAGCGACCAGCCCGGTCCGTGCGCCCGACGGAAGTGGTTCGGCATCCGGAGCATTCCGCGCACCGGACCCTGCTGCGAACCTGGCCCGAGGCGGTCGGCGAGGTCGGGGAGCCGGTCCCGAAGCAGGTGAGCCAAGGCGGCGTCCGCGCCGCCACGGGTCGGATGGCCGTGGCCTCCGCGGCGACCATTCCGGTAGCGCCGTGCGACGGCCTCCGGCGTGATGGCCCACACACACGCCTCGCCGCCGTGGGTCGGGAAGACACCCGCGAACACGCCGTCACCGAGGTGGTACTCGACGGCGTCCCAGGCGCCCGCGAAGTAGGCGTACTGACACGCTCCGAAGGCCGGTCGCACGACCGTGGGCTGCGCCCCCAGACACCGGGCCACCCGGGAGCTCAACCCGTCGGCCCCGACGACGTGCGCCGCCCGCACCTCGACGGGCCCACGTTCATCGTGCCCGTGGACCCCGATGGCCCTGCCGGTCGCGTCGGTGAGCACCACGTCGACCGAGAACCCCTCGTGCAGCCGGGCCCCGGCCGCGAGTGCCGTTCGCTGCAGGACGTCGTCGAGGGCGTAGCGGCGCGGGGCCAGCACGAAGTCGGTCCCGTAGCGGTCCTTGATGTCGCGCTGCACGCTGCCAAGTCGGCTGGCGAACTCCACCCGGCGCAGCGGCGGCGCTCCCTCCTCCACGAGCTGCTGGAGAACGCCGAGCCGCGAGAGCAGGACCATCCCGGACCGCGCGATGACGTGGGTCGAGACCGTGTCGCTCGGGAACGCCCCCCGGTCGAGCATGAGGACGTCGTGGCCGGCCCGGGCGAGGTGCGTGGCCGTCGCGGCACCGGCCACGCGGGCCCCCACGACGACGACGTCGGCGGTGACCGTCCGGGGCTCCTTCCCGGCCTCCGCACCTGCTCGTCTGATGTTCACGGTGGTTCCTCTCGATCGGCTCGAGGGAAACCATCCGCCGGATGGGCCCGAAGGTCTCGGACTAGCGGTGGACTTCTGCTGGACGGCTCGTGGACTCGTCCTCGGCGAGGAAGGCGTCGATCTCCCGCAAGAGGTGCCGCCACGCGGGCTCGTCCGCCTGGAGCAGGTGGTTGCGGGTGTCGAGCGGCACGAGCCGACTCCCCCGGATCCGGGCCGCGAGCTCCCGGCCCTGGCTGAACGGGATCCGCACCTCGTGGCGGCCGTGCAGGATCAGGGTGGGGACCGAGACCTTCGTCGCCGACTCGCGGACGTCCATGGCGATGGAGACGTTGTTGAGCCGCAGGGCGTTCTCGGCTGAGGTCGTGCGCCGCATCAGGGCGGCGAAGTCGCTCCACATCTGCGGCGGGGCGTCCGGCATGAAGGTGGACGAGAAGTAGAGCCGGAACGACGGGTCGTCGCGCCCCCAGCCCAGCTGCATGAGCTCGCCCTGCATCTGGGCCTCGCGCAGCTCCGCCGCGGTGCCGGCCCGGACGAGGCGGCCGGTGGCGAACGCACCGATGAGGATGAGACGGCTGACCCGCTCCGGGTGGCGGACGGCGTACTCGATCGCGACGGGTCCCCCCTGCGAGAGCCCCATGAGCGGGAACCGCTCGAGCCCGAGCTCGTCGACGACGGTCTCGAGGTCGCGGACGAACGACTCGAAGGAGATGTCCTCCGGGTCGTGGTCAGACAGTCCGCAGCCGCGCTCGTCGTACCGGATGAACGTCCGCCCGCGCGAGAGGCCCTCCATCCAGTGGCGCCACACAGGGCTGTGCCACTCGTAGTCGAGGTGGGTGATCCAGTGCGCTGCGCGAACCAGCGGCGGACCCTCCCCGACCGTTGCGTAGGCGATCCGGACACCGTCGCTCGCCTCACAGAAGCGGATGTGCTGCTCCCTGCGGAGCGGCGGGTCGGGAGGGATGTCCGGTCCGTCACCCGGCCCGATCCCCTCCGTCTCGACCTCGGCGATCCAGCGGTACCCCCGGCCGTGGACGGTCTGGATCACTCGCTGGAGCGCTCCGTCGTCCCCGACGACGCGCCGGGCCGTCTTGATCCGGCTCGTCAGGGTCGACTCGGTCACGAACCGGTTGCCCCACACCGCATCGAGCAGCTCGGTCTTCGGCACGACCCGCTCCCGGTGGCGGACCAGGTGGGAGAGGACGTCGAAGACCTGCGGCTGCACGTGCACCGGCTCGCCGCCGCGCTCCAGGAGGAACCGGTCGGTGTCGAGAACCACGTCCCCGAACGTGAACCGCATCTGCCGATCATCCCACCGGGCCCCACGCAGGGGACGGCTTCGGCTGGGAAGCCGGCCCAGCGGCATACGGCATGAGCGTGAGAACTGTGGAAGCTTGCCCGCCTCAGGGGACGGGCCAGCTTCCACGCTCACATCTGCTCGGGCGACTCCAAGCCGAGGAGGTCGAGACCGGTCACCATGGTCCGCAGCACGAGCGCACTGAGCGTCAGCCGCGACTCGCGGAGCTCGGGCGTCTCGGCCTTGAGGACGGGGCAGTTCTCGTAGAAGGCCGAGAACGCCTGGGCCAGCTCGAAGAGGTAGCCGCAGAGCCGGTGCGGCTCGTACTCCGCCCCCACCTCGGTGACGACGTCCCCGAAGCCGAGCAGCTGTTGACCCAGGGCCCGCTCGTGCGGCGTCCCCAGGGTGATCGGCGCGTGCTGGGTGAGCGGGTCGAGACCCGCCTGGCGGAAGATCGACCGCACCCGCGCGACGACGTACTGGAGGTACGGGCCGGTGTTGCCGGTGAGCGACACCATCCGGTCGAGGTCGAAGACGTACTCGCTGTTGTGGGCGACCGAGAGGTCGGCGTACTTCACGGCGCCGATGCCGACCTGCCGCGCGATCGTCGCCCGCTCCTCCTCGGACAGGTCGGGCCGCGTCTCGTCGATGAGTCCCCGCGCCTTGGCGACGGCCTCGTCGAGCAGCGCCATGAGCCGCAGCGACGAGCCGGAACGGGTCTTGAGGATCTTGCGGTCCTCGCCGAGGACGTTGCCGATCTGGATGTGCACCGGGGTCACGTCGTCGGGCAGCCAGCCGGCGAGCCGTGCGGTGTCCCACACCATGTTGAGGTGCAGGGCCTGCGGGGCGCCGATGACATACAGCACCCGGTGTGCTCCGAGGTCGCCGACCCGGTACTTGATCGTCGCGAGATCCGTTGTGGGGTAACCATATCCGCCATCGGACTTGCGAATGATGAGCGGCACCGGCTTGCCCTCGCGCCCGGTGTAGCCGTCGAGGAAGACGCACAGCGCACCATCCGAGACGGTCGCCAGGCCCTTGGCCTCGAGCTCGCCGCAGACGTCGGCGAGCAGGTGGTTGTAGGTCGACTCGCCGGCGAGGTTCTCGTCGCCGAGGGTGACCCCGAGCGCCTGGTAGACCTTGTTGAAGTAGACCTTCGACATCCCGACGAGCCGGTGCCAGTGCTCGAGCGTCTCGGGGTCGCCGGCCTGGAGCTTGACGACCCGCGCGCGGGCCCGGATGTCGAAGTCGCCTGCGCTGCCGTCGGGGTCGGCCTGCTCGGCGGCGTCGAACTTGGCCCGGGCCGCCTGGTAGAAGGCGTTGGGGTCGGTGACGAGCAGCTCCGCCTCGGGTGAGTCCTCCCCCACCTCGAGGAGGTGCTCGATGAGCATGCCGAAGGGCGTGCCCCAGTCGCCGATGTGGTTCTGCCGGATGACGTGGTGGCCGAGGTGCTCGAGGGTCCGGGCGAGCGAGTCGCCCACGATGGTCGTGCGGAGGTGGCCGACGTGCATCTCCTTGGCGACGTTGGGCGCGGAGTAGTCGATGGGGATGTTCTGCGGCTCCTCGACGGGCACGCCGAGCCGGTCGTCCTGGTCGACGTCGGCGAGGAGGGACGCGAGCCAGGCGTCGCTGAACGTGATGTTGACGAAGCCCGGCCCGCTCACCTCGACCTTCTCGGCGACACCGTCGAGGTCGAGGGCGGCGACGATCCTCGCGGCCACGTCGCGGGGTGCCGCGCCGACCTTCTTGCCGAGGGCAAGGGCGGCGTTGACCTGCACGTCGGCGAACTGCGACGGGCGCAGCACCGGGTCCGCCTCGCGGAAGTCGTCACCGAGGGCGGCGGCGATCGCGGACTGGACCTTCGGGGTGAGCGCGACGAGCGGGGAGACCATGCCCGCCAGTCTATTTGTGGCTGACGTGTCCCTGTGCCGCCATTCCGTGAGGCCCGGGCACCGCCGTGTCGTATGCCGCTGGGCTCGCTCCCAGCTGCGCGTTCGGGTCCACGACCATGAAGTTGAGCATCATCCCGGCGTCCTCGTGCTCCAGCTTGTGGCAGTGCATGAGGTACCGACCCCGATGACCGCCGTCGAAGCGGATGCGGACGGTGACCGTCTCGCGGTCGTGGAGGAGCACCGTGTCCTTCCACCCGGCCTCCCACTCGAAGAGCTTGCGCCGGCCCCCCGTCCGCGAGACCACCTGGAACGACGCGCCGTGGATGTGAACCGGGTGGGGCGCGTTGCCGTTCGTGCGGAAGACCCACTCCTCCACAGTGTTCTCTGGCACCTCGAAGGAGATGCGGTCCATGTCGTAGACGAGGCCGTTGATCCGCGTCATCCCGTCGAAGGAGAACGTGCGCCTCGTGACATCGGCCGGCGCGACCAACGTCGGAATATCGACGCAAAGCGCATCGCCATCCGCTGGAATCCGGCCGACGGAGGTGGGTGCATTGAGGGCACCCGTCCCGGTGAGCCGCAGCAGGGTCCAGCCGCTGTTGGTGTCGACGAGGTTCACCGTCTCCCCGGCGCCGATCCCGGTGCAGTCCACGAGGACGTCGACCCGTTCGCCCGGGCTGAGCTCCATGGCGAGCACGTCCACGGCCGTCGGCAGCAGACCGCCGTCGTTGCCGATGAGGCGGAAGGATGCTCCTGAGGAGAGCGTCAGGTTGAAGAGTCTCGAGTTCGAGCCGATGAGGATGCGGAACCGGTACCAGGTCCGGTCGACCTCGAGCTGGGCGTCCCGGGTCCCGTTGACGAGGGCGATGCTGCCGGTGAAGCCGGACGCCTTGCCGTTGTAGCTGAGGTTGCCGGCCTTGTCGACGTTGGCGTCGCGGATGACGAGCGGCACCTCGTAGGGATCGGAGGGCAGGTTGAGCGCATCCTCGACGTCGTCGCGGATGATGAAGCCGCCGGCCAGTCCGTAGGCGACCTGGCTCGCCGTGGCCAGGTGGGGGTGTGGGTGGTACCAGCTCATGCCCGCGCGTTGGTTGACGGTGAACTGGTACAAGTAGGAGCTCTTGGGCACAATCGCGTCGTGCGGCTGTCCGTCCGCGGCGGTCGGGACGATGAGCCCGTGCCAGTGCACCGTGGTCGGGGCGTCGAGGCCGTTGGTGAAGGGAACGGAGACCAACTGGCCCTTGGGCACGACGAAGGTCGGCCCGGGCAGGTGACCGTTGTAGAGCAGAGCCATGCCCATCGACCCCCCACCGAGGTCGGTGAGGCCCGGCGCCGCTGTGAGCTCAGTGGTCGCGTGGGCGGGCAGTGGGATGAAGAGCTTGTTCAGTGAACCCTTGACCGGCGGGGCAGCCGCGGACACCATCGACCGCGCGGCGCCGAGCCCGCCGAGGGCGATCAGGCCCCCCGCGCCGACTGCGCCCTGCAGGAGCAGGCGTCTGTTCACACCCGGCCGTGCACCGTCCTTGGCTCCCATGTCCCGACTCCTTCGTGTCGGTCCCCCAGCCACGCATCCCTCAGGGGACGTTCGATGTATGCCTCCAGTGGACGCAACGAGCGTATGGCTTCAGCGGAAGATTCGCTGAAGATCTGGTCAAGCCCGCGGCATCGAAAGAGCGATCGTCCCGTATTGAATGCTCGGACGGGCGCACGAATCGCTCTTTCGATCCGCATGGGCCGAACCGCTCTTTCGATTCAGGGGGTGCTGAGGTCGGCCGCGGCGAGGACCTGGGCCCAGGTGATGCGCTTGAGCTCCGGGGTGTCGCCCAGCGGCAGGCCGGCGAGCGCGCGCCGACGCTCGTCGCCGCGCAGCTCGTCGCCGAACCGGTCGACGAAGACGAGCATCCGGGGCCGGGCCACCCCACCGAGGTTGTCGCGGACCGTCTCGTTGAGGTCCCGGGCGACGGCCGAGAGGTCCTGGGCGGCGGCCGTGGCGGGGTCGAGCACCACCGCGGCGGCGAGGTATCGGCCGCCCTGCGTGTCACGCCGCTCGATGACGTCGGCGCGCTGGACGAAAGGATGGTCTAGGAGCGTCTGGCGCACCTCACTGATCGAGACGAGCTGCCCGGACAGCGAGACCACCTCGTCGGTGCGGCCGAGGAACTCGAGGCTGCCCTCGGGCGTCCTGCGGACCCGGTCGCCCGTGGTGTAGAGCCCGGGGCGGGTCGTCCAGTGGTGGTCGGTCGCGGCTGCCACGTCCCCGGCGCCGGGGAGCATCGCGCCGGCCCAGGCCTCGGTGAGCACGAGCTCGCCGGCCTCGCCCTCCGGGACCGGCCGGCCGGTGTCGTCGATGATCTCAGGGGCGACCGACGGCAGCAGGTCCGGGTCCAGGGGTCGGCTGAGGTGGCAGATCCCGCCGAGCTCGACCTGCCCCCATCCGTCCGCGACGGTGATCGGGTGGTGGCCGAGGTCGGAGGCGGCCCAGCTGCGCAGGTCGGGGTCGGACGGCTCGGCGTAGAGCACGACCCGGCGCAGCGACTCGACCCGGCTCGTGTCGGCGAGCGCGGGGGCCCACCCACGCATGGTCCGCAGCACCGAGGGGGTGGTCATCATGGTCGTCACGCGGTGGCGGCGCATGATCTCCCACGCGCGAGCATGGGTCGGCACGTCGAGGGTGCCCTCGTAGAGCACGGTGGTGACGCCCCGGGCAAGCGGTCCGTAGATGCCGTGGGTCTGGACCGCGAGCCAGGACACGTCGCCGGCGCTCCACAGGCGCTGTCCCTCACCGACGCCCCACTCGTGCAGCGCGGCTGCCGTGACGAGGCTGTTGGCGAGGCCGTGGGTGACGACGACCGGGCGGCCGCGCCGGTGCGCCTGGCTGATCAGGTAGATCGGGTGGTCGCTCGGCAGGTCGACGGCCTCGCCGCCGACCCGGCCCACACCGCGAGGGGCGTCCAGCGCGGATCGGTCCACCGCGGCTTCCGCACCGCGGTGGCCCCTGGCGGATCGTCGCCCGCGGGTCCGGTCTGCCGCCACGAGGTCGTGGTACCACCGGTCCCCTTCGTACCAGGCGACGTCCATGCCGGTCCGCCGCACCACGATGGTGTGCTCGATGCCGGCGACGGCGGTGAGCGCCTCGTCGGCCCGGACCTTGAGCGGCAGCACCGTGCCGTGCCGCCAGGCGCCGTCCTGGGTGAAGAGCACGGAGGCGCCAAGGCTCTCGAGGCGGTCGGCGAGGGCCTCCGCGGGAAGAGGGGCCGGCAGGACGGCGTGGACGGCCCCGATCCGCGCGCAGGCGAGCATCGCGACGGCCGCCTCGGGCACGAGGCCGAGGTGGAGAGCGACGACGTCCCCGGACCTGACCCCGATCGAGCGCAGGCCCTTGGCGAGGCTCGAGACCTCGTCGAGCAGCTCTGCGTAGGTGATGACCCTGCGGTCCCCCGGCTCGCCCTCCCAGCTGATGGCGACTCGGTCGGGATCGACTGCCGCGTGGCGGTCGACACAGGTGACCGACGCGTTGAGGCGGCCGCCCGGGAACCAGACCGGCCGACCGTCCCTCGTCTCGCACACCGAGCGGAACGGCGTCGACCACCCGACGAGCTCGGCGGCCCGCCGCCAGGCAGCCTCGTCGCACCTCAGGACGGCGTCAGGCATGACCCAGGGTCCTCACGGCGGCAGCACCGGCGCGCGCCAGGTGCCCGGCGACGGCCTCGACGTCCTCGCGAGAGGTCCCCGGCGCGACCGTGGCGGCCAGCGTGGCGAGGGCGGTGCCCTGTCCCCCGAGCAGGGGCACGGCCACGTGGCCCGGCGGACCGAGGGGGTTCCCCTCGACCAGGAGCCAGGGGGCCGAGGCCCAGGCCTCCCGCGACGCCTCGGCGCGGGCTCGGTCGGACTCGGGGCACAGCTCGAGCATCGTCTTCCACTCGTCGTCGCCGGCGCGGGCCCCGAGGAGCCGTCCGGTGGCGGTCGTCAAGGGGTTGCGGACACTGTGCGGCTCGCGGTAGAGCCCGGCGTCCGGCCCGTCGACCCGGTCGATGGTGACGACGGCCGAGCGCACGAGGGTCTGCACGACGACCGTCGCGCGGACGAGATCGCGCAGCTGCGCGAGGTAGGGAGCGAGCGCACCGAGGATGGGCAGCCGGGCGAGGTAGCGGTGCGACAGCCGGACCAGCTCGGGCCCGAGGCTGTAGCGCGAGGACCTCGGGTCCTGCTCGACGAGGTCGGCGAGGACGAGGGAGCGCAGCAGCCGGTGGACCGTCGGCACCGACATCCCGGAGCGGTCCGCGAGGTCGGTCAGCTGCTGGTAGGCCGGTCCCTCGCCGAGGAGCTCGAGGAGGGTTACGGCGTTGCGGACCGTGCCGAGGCTGCCCCTCGAGTCGCGGTCCCCGACCTCCGTAGGCGGCACGCGTGTCCTCTTTCCTCGTGCTGGCTCGCTCCCGGGCGGCACCCGGATCCGGAATCAGACTGTAACTGCGTGGATAACAATTTCACAAGCAGCCCTTGCACTTTCAGATAGTGGAAACCTATTCTCAGCGGGTCCCCAGCCAACGAAGGAGAGGACCCCGCGTGACCACCGGTCTCACCAGGGCGTACCAGCACTCGCTGAACTCCTCGGCCGTCCCGTCCGGCCAACCCGCACTCGAGGTCAAGGACATCGGCCTCCGGTTCGGCGGCGTCCACGCCCTCGCCGACGTCGGCTTCACCGTCACGCAGGGGCACATCCACGCCGTCATCGGCCCCAACGGTGCGGGCAAGTCGAGCCTGCTCAACTGCGTCAGCGGGCTCTACCACCCCCAGCACGGGAGCATCGTCCTCCACACCGGAGTCGAGGGCACCTCGCACGAGCTGACCAAGCTCCCGCCCTACAAGATCGCCCGGCTCGGCGTGGCCCGGTCCTTCCAGAACATCGAGCTCTTCTCCGGGCTCACCGTCCTCGAGAACCTCATGCTCGGCCGGCACATCCACATGAGCAAGAGCGTCCTCGCCTCCCTCGTCTGGCTCGGGCCCGCGCGCCGCCAGGAGATCGCCCACCGCGCGCTCGTCGAGGAGGTCATCGACCTGCTCTCGCTCCAGCCCTTCCGGCACAAGTCAGTGGGGTCGCTCGCCTACGGCATCCAGAAACGCGTCGAGCTCGGCCGGGCCCTGTGCCTCCAGCCCGCACTGCTCCTCCTCGACGAGCCGATGGCCGGCATGAACGCCGAGGAGAAGGAGGACATGGCCCGCTACATCCTCGACGTCCACGAGCTCGCCGGCGTCACCGTCATCCTCATCGAGCACGACATGGCCGTCGTCATGGACATCTCCAACCGGGTCAGCGTCCTCGACTTCGGCCGGCTCATCGCCGACGGCACCCCGGACGAGGTCAAGGCCAACCCCAAGGTCGTCGAGGCCTACCTCGGGGCGGAGGAGCACTGATGAGCACCGAGAAGACGCCGTATGCCGCTGACCTCGCTCCCAGCGAACCCAGCGGCTCGCGCGGGGCGAGCCCAGCGGCATACGGAACTGCTTCCGGGGACACCTTCCCCCGCCTCCTCGCCGGGCTCGCCGCCCAGCGCCCGAACGACACGGCCCTGCAGGAGAAGCGCTACGGTATCTGGCAGCCGCTGACCTGGGCCCAGTACAACAAGCGGGTCCGCGACTTCGCCCACGGACTCGCCGCCCTCGGCGTGGAGCGCGGCCAGATCGTCGCCGTGCTCGGCGACAACCGTCCAGAGTGGCTCATCGCCGAGCTCGCGGCCCAGAGCCTGGGCGCCTCGGTGGTCGGGGTCTACCCCACCAGCATCGGCGAGGAGCTGCACCACATCCTCACGCACTCCCGCGCGCGGGTCGTCATCGCAGAGGACCAGGAGCAGGTCGACAAGCTGATCCGGCTGCGCAGCGAGGCCGCCGACCTGCCGATGGAGACCGTCGTCTACTACGACCCGCACGGGCTCGAGGCCTACACCGACGAGTTCCTCACCGACTTCACCGCGGTCGAGGCGCAGGGCCGCGAATGGGGCGACGAGCACCCGGGGTGGCTCGACGAGCAGATCGCCTCAGGTCGACCCGAGGACGTCGCCGTCATCTGCACGACGTCCGGCACCACCTCCCGACCCAAGCTCGCCGAGCTCTCCCACGCCAACCTCCTCGCCATGGCCGAGCACCTCACGACGATCGACCCGATCGGCGCCCGGGACCGCTACGTGTCCTTCCTGCCCTTCGCGTGGATCGGCGAGCAGATGCTGGCCGTCGCGTGCGGCCTCTCCCGTGGGCTCACCCTCTCCTTCCCCGAGGACAGCGCGACCCAGAAGACCGACCTGCGCGAGATCGGTCCCAACGTGATGTTCTCGCCGCCGCGGATCTGGGAGTCGATGCTCTCCGAGGTCCAGGTGCGCATCGACGAGGCCGGCTGGCTCAAGCGCAAGGTCTTCGGCTGGGGCTATGCGATCGGCGACCGGGTCGCCGAGCAGCGGATCCACGGCAAGGCCAAGGCCATCGACCCGCTCTACTGGCTCGCCGACCAGGTCGCCCTCCGGCCGGTCCGCGACCAGCTGGGCCTCGCCCGCATCGACCACGCCTACACCGGCGGCGCCCCGCTCGGACCCGACGTCTTCCGTTTCTTCCACGCGATCGGCGTCAACCTCAAGCAGATCTACGGGCAGACCGAGATCTGCGGCATCGCCGTCGTCCACCGCGACGACGACATCGCCTTCGCGTCCGTGGGCACGCCGATCCCGGGCACCGAGATCCGGATCACCGACGAGGGCGAGATCCTCCTCCGATCGGCGTCGGTCTTCCGCGGCTACCACCGCAACCCCGAGGCCACGGCCGAGGCCGTCGACGCGGACGGCTGGCTCCACACCGGGGACGCCGGGTTCCTGGACGAGCAGGGCCATCTCGTCGTCATCGACCGCGCGAAGGACGTCCTGACGACCAGCGACGGCACCCGCTTCTCCAGCGCCTTCATCGAGAACAAGCTCAAGTTCTCGCCCTACGTCGAGGAGGCCGTCACCTTCCCGACGGACCACGGCATGACGGCGATGATCACCATCGACCCGATGACGACCGGGTCGTGGGCCGAGCACGAGCGCCTCAGCTACACGACGTACACCGACCTCGCCGGCAAGCAGGAGGTCCGCGACCTCATCGCCGAGGAGGTGCTGCGCGCCAACGAGGACCTTCCCGAGAGCATCCGGATCAAGCGGTTCGTCCTGCTCCACAAGCAGTTCGACCCGGACGACGACGAGATCACCCGCACCCGCAAGGTCCGGCGCAACGTCATCGCCGAGCGCTACGCCGACATCATCAACGGCCTGGCCGGCGGCTCGGACGACGTGACCATCCGCAGCCTCGTCACCTACCAGGACGGCAGCCAGGTGGAGCGCAACCTCGTGCTCAAGATCGTCGACATGTCCACCTTCCGCGCTCCCGAAGGCCGGGGGCGCCGACCCGTCTGGAGTGGCCGCCGATGAACACCTTCATCTCGCTCACCATCTACGGCCTGTCCGACGGCGCGCTGCTCGCCCTCGCGGCGCTCGGGTTCGTGCTGATCTACAAGGCGACCCGCGTCATCAACTTCGCCCAGGGCGAGTTCCTCCTCGTCGGCGCCTACATGTTCTACACGGGCTTCGTCGTCATGCGACTGCCGCTCATCTTCGCCGCTGTCTTCGGCGTCCTCGTGGCGATCGTCCTCGGCGTCGTCGTCGAGCGCTTCATCCTGCGACCGCTCATCGGCGAGCACGCCATCAGCGTCATCATGGTCACGATCGGTCTGTCGTCGGTGCTCAAGGCCCTCGTCCAGATCTTCTACGGCACGTCCGTGCGCGAGCAGCCACCGATCCTGCCCACCGGCTCGATCCAGGTCGCCGGCGCCACGGTCCCCGTCAACCGGCTCATCGTCATCGGCATCGCCGTCATCGTGCTGTTCGCCTTCTCGGCGTTCTTCCAACGGTCCCGGCACGGCGTCGCCATGCGGGCCGTGGCCGACGACCAGCAGGCCGCCCTGACGATGGGCATCTCGGTCAAGCGGATCTTCAGCCTGGCGTGGGTCCTCGCGGCCGTCTCGGCTCTCATCGCCGGGGTGCTCCTCGCGGACCTCTCCGCGGTCGAGCAGGGCATCGCCGCGTTCGGCCTCATGGTCTTCCCGGTCGTCATCCTCGGCGGTCTCGACTCCGTGCCCGGCACGGTCGTCGGCGGGCTGGTGATCGGCATGCTCAAGCAGTACGTCTCGGGGTACGCCGATCCCGGCCTCGCCGAGGTGATCCCCTACATCGTGCTGGTGGCCATCCTCGTCGTTCGGCCCTACGGCATCTTCGGCGAGACACGGATCGAGAGGGTCTGACCCATGGCGACTGCCACCGGCATCCACCACCGGACCTACCGGTCCGAGCTGCGGCTGCGACACACGAAGGCGGAGTACTTCCGGCTCGCGCTCATGCTCGTGCTGCTCCTCGCCGCCCCCTACGTCCTCGACAAGTACTGGCTCGGCATCGCCAACGTCATCCTCATCTCGGTCATCGGCGCCGTCGGCCTCAACATCCTCGTCGGCTTCACCGGGCAGATCTCCCTCGGCCAGGGCGGCTTCCTCGCCGTCGGAGCCTTCACCTCCGTCATCATCTCCGACCGGGCGGGCGTGCCGGTGCCGATCAGCATCGCCATCGCGGTCCTCATGACCGCGGCCGTCGGAGCGTTCTTCGGCCTGCCGGCCCTGCGGCTCAAGGGCCTCTACCTCGCGATCGCGACCCTGGCGTCTCAGGAGATCATCATGTTCGTCGTACGCCGCTGGGAGTGGCTGACGGAGGGCAAGGGCTACCTCGAGGTGGAGCGGCTGCACGTCGGCGGGTTCCAGGTCGAGCGACAGATGTTCGAGGTCCAGTGGTACTGGATCCTCCTCGCGCTCGCGACCCTCGCCGTGGTCGTCGCCCGCAACCTCTTCCGGACCACGCTCGGCCGCAGCTTCATGGCCGTGCGCGACCAGGACATCGCGGCCGAGGCCATCGGTGTCAACATCACCCGCGCGAAGGTCACGGCCTTCGCCGTCTCGAGCGGCTTCGTCGGCCTCGCCGGCGCCCTCACCGCGCACTACACCGAGACCGTCACCTGGGAGCGCTTCACCCTCGACGTCTCGGTGCTCTACCTCGCGATGATCATCGTCGGTGGCCTCGGCAGCATCGCCGGCGCCGTCTACGGCGCGATCTTCATGGGCCTGCTCCCGGCCCTGCTCACGGAGCTCGTGGACGTGCTCGGCTCGAGCCTGCCGTCCCTGTCGGACCAGCTCCCGGCCCTCAGGAACGCGGTCTTCGGCATCGCGATCATCGTCTTCCTCCTCGTGGAACCTCGAGGACTCGACCGGATCTGGACCCGGATGAAGGACTACGTCCGGTTCTGGCCGTTCCGCTACTAGCGCGCCCCTCGTCCCACCAGGCCCCACGTCCCACCCCGCACCACTCAGGCAGACCCCCACCCGCCACCAGGCGACCGATGAATGGAGAAGAAATGAAGTTCAGCACCCGCATAGCGGCGGTCGCCACGACGGCAGCCGCTGCACTCGCCCTGTCCGCGTGCGGCGGAGCAGCGACCGACACCAGCCCCGGCGACGGCGGCTCGGGCGACACCGCCCCGATCAAGATCGGCATCATCGCCGACCGCACCGGCGCCACCGGCGACGTCGGCACGCCGTACAACGACGGCATGCTCGGCTACATCGACTGGATCAACGCCAAGGGCGGGATCAAGGGCCACCAGATCGACGCCGACTCCAACGACTACGCCTACCTCGTGCCCCGGGCCGAGGAGCTCTACAAGAAGTACGTCAACGACGGCGCCGTCGCCATCCAGGGCTGGGGCACCGGTGACTCCGAGGCCCTGCGCACCAAGGTCGCCGCCGACAAGCTGCCGTTCATGTCGGCCTCCTACGCGGAGCCGCTGACCGACCCGAAGCAGTCCGCCTACAACTTCGTCGTCGCCCCGACCTACTCGGACCAGATGCGCGTCGCGCTCAACTGGATCGCCAAGGACGCCGGCGGCAAGGCCGAGGTCGCGGTCTTCCACAACGACAGCCCGTTCGGCCTCGCGCCGGTCGCCGACGGCCAGAAGTGGGTCACCGAGAAGGGCCTCAACCTTGGCTACAAGGCCTACCCGATGCCCAAGACCCCCAACCAGGTCGGCCTGCTCACCCAGGCGAAGAGCCAGGGCGCGAAGTACATCGTCATCCAGAACGTCTCGTCGCCGGCGGCCCAGGTCGCCAAGGACATCAAGGCCCAGGGCCTCGACATGAAGATCGTCTGCCTCAACTGGTGCTCTGACGAGCTGTTCATCAAGACGGCCGGCGCGGACAACGCCGAGGGCCACGTCATGGTCCAGCCGTTCGCCCCGCCGACCGCCGAGAAGCCCGGCCACAAGGTCATCGACGACTACCTCAAGAGCAAGGGCTCCTCGCTCGCCGACAAGGGTCTGCACTACGCGCAGGGCTGGTACACGATGGACGTCATGGCCAAGGGCATCGAGAAGGCCCTCGACGCTGGTGGCGAGCTGACCGGCGAGTCGATCAAGAAGGCCCTCGAGTCCGTCTCGGTCGACACCGGCGGCGTCGTCGGAGCCGGCACGGTCTCCTTCACGGCGGACTCGCACCGCGGGTCCACCGGCACCGGCATCTACGAGGTCAAGGCGGGCCAGATGGTCGAGCTCGCAGCGAACCAGACGCCGGAGTCATGACCTCGACCCCTGTGAGCGGGACGGTGGCCGGCGCGGTAGCGCCCGGGCCGGCCACCACCGACCTGCTCACCATCAACAACGTCGAGGTCATCTACGACGACGTCATCCTCGTGCTCCGCGGGCTCTCGCTCGCGGTGCCCGAGGGCAAGATCGTCGCGCTGCTCGGCTCGAACGGCGCCGGCAAGTCGACGACCCTCAAGGCGATCTCCGGGCTGCTCCCGACCGAGCACGGCGAGGTCACCGACGGGTCGATCCTCTTCGGCGGCAAGAACGTCACCCACCTCGACGCCGCCGAGCGGGTCCGCCTGGGCCTCTCCCTCTGCATGGAGGGCAGGCACATCTTCGAGCACCTCACGGTCGAGGAGAACCTCATCTCCGGCGCCTACTTCCGCGGGCGCATCGACATCCAGAGCGACCTCGCCGAGGTGTATGCGCTCCTGCCGAAGCTCAGCGACATGCGGGCCCGGGTCGCGGGCTATCTCTCCGGCGGTGAGCAGCAGATGCTCGCCATCGGTCGCGCCCTGATGGCCAAGCCCAAGCTGCTCATGCTCGACGAGCCGTCGCTCGGCCTCGCCCCCCTGCTCGTCAAGGAGATCTTCGCCTTCATCAAGCGGGTCAACGAGGAGATGGGCCTGACCGTCCTCGTCATCGAGCAGAACGCCCGGCGCGCCCTCGAGGTCGCCGACCACGGCTACATCATGGAGCAGGGCCGGATCGTCCTCGAGGGCACCGCCCAGGAGCTGCAGGAGAACCCGGACGTCAAGGAGTTCTACCTCGGCCTCGGCGAGTCCGGCGGGCGGAAGAGCTTCCGCGACGTCAAGCACTACAAGCGCCGCAAGCGCTGGCTCTGAGAGGGGCTCCCGTGTCGGTCGATGGTTCCCACACGCTCACCGAGGCAGTCGAGGCGTATGCCGCTGAGCTGGCTCCCGCTGTCGGCGACGTCGTGCGCCGGGCTGCGTCTGTCGTGCCGGCCTTCGCCGAGCGCGTCCTGCAGGCAGGTCTGACGGTCGACGACCTGGCCGCGGGCGACCTCACCGCCCTGCCGATCCTCACCAAGGACGACGTCCTCGCCCAGCAGCAGGCAGACCCGCCGTTCGGTGGTCTGCTCGCTCCCGGTGCTGGCGTGCGGCGGATCTTCCAGTCACCGGGGCCGATCTACGAGCCCGAGCTCGACGAGACCGACCCGTGGCGGTGGGCGTCGGCCCTGGCTGCCGCCGGGATCGGTTCCGGCGATGTCGTCCTCAACTGTTTCGGCTACCACCTGTCCCCCGCGGGCGCGATGTTCGAGGAGGGCTGCCGTGCGGTTGGGGCCGTGGTGGTGCCCGGTGGCATCGGCAACCAGGACCTGCAGGCCAGGGCCATCGCCGACCTTGGTGTCACGGCCTATGTCGGCTTGCCCAGCTATCTCAAGGCGCTGATCGACCGGTTCGACGAGCTCGGCCTGCCCGTCGACCGGTGGCGCCTCCGGAAGGCGCTCGTCACGGCGGAGCCGCTTCCGGACTCGCTGCGAGCGCTGCTCCAGGAACGGGTGCCCACGGTGCTGATGTCCTACGGGACCGCCGAGGTCGGGCTGATCGGATACGAGACCGCACCGGGCAGTGGCCTGCTGCCGGGGCCGGGCCTGCACGTCGAGGTGTGCGATCTCGCCACCGGGGCTCCGGTCTCAGACGGCGAGGGCCAGGTCGTCGTCACCCTCCAGCGGCTCGACTACCCGCTCATCCGCTTCGGCACCGGTGACCTTTCCGCGTGGATGACAGGGGCCGATGGCTCGGCGCGGCTGGCCGGGGTGCTCGGTCGAGTCGGTGAGGCGGTCAAGGTCAAGGGGATGTTCCTTCACCCGAGGCAGGCCGCCTCCGTGATGAGCGGAGTGGGTGGCGTCGCGGCGTGGCGCTTCGTCATCGACCGGGTCAACCACAAGGACGAGCTGGCCTGCGAGGTCGTCCTCGACGACCCAGTCAACGCTGGTGAGTCAGGCGGGGACGCCGAGCGGGTCCTCGAGCAGGTCCGGTCGTCGGTGCGGTCGGGGCTGCGCTTCGCGGCCAACGTCCGGCGGGTCGAGGCGCTGCCCGAAGGCGACTTCGGCCGCATCGTCGACGCCCGCACCTGGGATTGATCGAAAGAGCAGTTCGCGACACCAGATCGAAAGAGCAGTTCGCGACACCAGATCGAAAGAGCAGTTCGCGACACTCAGCCGTGAAGGAGGTTCCGGCGGCCTCAGCCCTCCGCTGGGACGCGTCGCGAACTGCTCTTTCGATCGTCGCGAACTGCTCTTTCGATCGTTGGGTTACTCGCTGGTGGGGTTGAAGCCGGCTCGGCGCGCGGCCTCCTCGTTGAAGAACCACACGTCGGGCTCGCGGTCCTCATAACCGGACGCGCCGGGAGCGAGGAAGGTGTTGGAGTCACGGTAGCCCTTGACCGCATGGCCGAGGGGCTGCGCACGGTCGTCGAGCGGTGCGGCCGAGCCGATCCCGAAGCCACCGTCCCGCACCTCGTCGAAGTTCGAGATCCGGCGCTCCTGCGGCGGGGCCGCGGGCGTCTCGTCCTGGTCAAGCAACCCGGAGTCGTCGAGGGGCGGCACCTCGGAGCCGGCAGGCTCGGCGGCCGGCTCGACGTCGAGGCGCTCATCACGTCCGAACGGCGGCTGGGACCGCTCCGCCACCGCCTCCGCCTCCGCCTCCAACTCCGACTCGGACGACTCGGACGACTCGGAAGTTGCCTCGTCGCCCTCGTCGGTCCCCGCGGCGTCGTCCAGAAGGGGAGCATCGCCGGAGTGCTCGATGGGTCCTGGGTTCCGGGCTGCGTGCGCCTCGGCGCCGTCCTCCCCCGCGGCGTCCGGCTCCTGCTCGTCGTTCCATCGGACCTCGGCCCGAGATGCCTGCTCCTGCTCCTCACCATGGCCCGCGGGGGCCGCCGGCTCCTGGGCCGCCCCGCTCGTCGCGGCCGAGGTCGAGCCCGCGCCGCCCGGCGTGGTGAGATCCGTCGACCACGGCTGTCCCCGGTGGTCACCGGGGTCGTCGCTCGGGGTCCCGCCGCCCACGACCACGTCGTCCCGGTCGTCCAGCGCCGGCACGTCCACGTGGTCGACCGTCATCGGATCAGCCGCCAGCTGCTCCTCGAACGCAGCCGACCCGGCATCCTGGGGTGACCCGCCGTGCGACGTCACCGCCTCGTCGTCCGACGGTCCGTTGATCCAGTCTGCGGCGTCCGTCTCTGCCGCCGCGGAGGCATCGATCTCCTCCTGGTCCACGTCCTCGACCGGACCGTTGACCCAGTCGGCGTCCTCGTTCGTCATCGCCTCGTCCTCTCGCGCGTCGGTCGTGCTCGCAGGACCGGTACCCGCGGCAGCACCTGGCGCAACAGCCCCGGCTTCGTCGACCTCGACGGCCGGCGCGCCCTCCGACGTGTAGGGCGGGGCGCCGCCGGATGTCTGCTCGGGGCCGTTGATCCAGTCCTCAGCTGCGGTCTCCTCCGCGGCCGAGGCGGCCAGCTCGTCGTCGTCGATGTCCTCGACGGGGCTGTTGACCCAGTCAGGATCCGCCGTCTCCGGCGCACGTTCGTCTGCCGCCAGCTGGACCGCGGCGTCTGCCACGTGCTCGGCTCGGGACTCCGAGTCATCTCGTCCCGCAAAGGGGTTCTCTGCGTCCGCGAGATCGGGCTCGTCCTCCTCCTCGGTGAAGGGCCGGGGACCGCCAGGACGGTCGGTGGGGGCCGCTGCTGCTCCGGCGGACCCCAGCGCCACGCCCGCAGCCACCGACCCGGGTGCGCCGCCGGGCCGGCCGAAGGCCCCCCGCTCCTCCGCCCGCTGCCCGTCGCCCTCCAGCCGATGGCCGGACCGGTCCACCCGGTAGCCCTCGTCATCCGTGCGCACGTCGGGATCGAGGCGGTCGGCCTCTCGCACCAATGTCTCGCGCTCGTGTCGGGCCGCCTCCGCCGCCGCGCGCTCGTGCTCGGCCTGGCGCTCGAGGCGCGCCGCCTCCGCGGCCTTCGCCTCGGCCTCGGCCCGGGCGTCATCCGCGATCGCGCCGACCACGGAGGCGCGATCCTCCACGACCTGGACCCGGGACCGTTGCTCCTCCGCTCGGGCCCGCAGCGCGGCCGCATCGGCGCGTTGCCGTGCTTCGAGCTTTCGGCGTCTCGATGACGAGACCAGCAACCAGATGACCAGTGCAACGACGACCAGCGCAAGGACGATCCACAGGATCGTCTGCATGTTGTCCGGCATGCCAACCCCTTCAGGTGACGGTTTGAGTCGAGCCTCCTCCGGAGAACCTACTGCGCAGAGGAGCGCCGGCGCAGGAGCCGACCCTCGCTCTTTGGGCGAGAGTCGGCTCCAGACCTGCGTGCAGCGATCGGGTCGCGCCCCCGATCGCTGCACCCACCCACCTCGGCTCAGCGTTCCTGACCGGCGGGCGTGGTGGCAGGGCCGTTCGCTGGCCCGCCAGCGGCGCCGTTTGCCGGGCCTTTTGCGGGACCGTCTCCGGGATGCTGCCGGCCGCGCCGGGCTGTGTAGAGGGCCGCGACGACGAGCAGGCCACCGACGACGAGCAGACTCACGGCCGCCGCCACCACGCTGGGGAACCATTCGTAGATGAGGTTCGGCAGGGCGAACAGCAGTCCGAGCGAGCCGATCCCGAGGATGATCAGGTCGCGGTGGTAGAGGGCGACGCCGACCAGTCCGGCTGAGGCCAGCACGGCCCAGATCGGACCTGACCCGCCGACGACGTACATCTGGCTGCCCAAGAACACGATGCCCGCCCCGACGACCAGTGCAGCGCGCGGCGGTCTGATCACCGCGGCCCAGCCCAACGCGAGCCAGACGACACCCACCACCAGCACGCCCGCGATCGCTGCATCGAACGACTCGACGAGAAGCATGACCAGCAGGCCGGCCGTCACGGCGGTACCGGCGGCGGCCACGGCCAGCTGCAGCCCGGTGGGACGCCAGGTCCAGAGCGCGAGCGCGTAGACCGTGGCGAGCAGGAACATCAGTACGGGGACGTGGTCGTCGTCGAGGTCGACGACGTCATAGAAGAGGATCGCGGCCGCGCCCGTCCCGGCGGCCACACTGAGGGCCCAGAGGACGGAGCGCAACCGAGTCCCGACTGCGTCGAGTCCCCGTGGCACGAGGCCGCCGGCGACGACGAAGGCCACTGCCACGAGGACCACGACGCCCAGACGCACGAGCGGGTCGACGTCGGGCCAGTACTGGGAGCCGATGAGGATCGCGCCGACGAGCAGGATGATGCCGCCGAGGTAGCCGAGCGCTTCCGTGACGAGCGAAGGGCCCCGCCTGGTGGGCGACTGCCAGGCCCCTTCACCGGGGACGGGCCCCGTCCCGTCCTCGCCGAGGTGTCGCAGCCGCTCTGCCTGCTCCCCCGTGATGACCCCCTCGGCGACTCCGCGGGTCAGTACGATCTCGAGTCCGACGGCCATCGAAGGCCTCCTCCGCTGCGGGTCCTACCCGCTCGTCCGACGCCAGGAGCGGCGTTGTCTCGCACCGTACTGCTGGTGGCGAGCAGTCCACCTGAGCTTCGCTACTCAGGTCGTCGCCCGACTCCCGCGGCTCAGACGAGCCCGAGCCGTTTGGCGGTCAGCTCGCGCATCTCGACCTTGCGGATCTTGCCGGTGACCGTCATCGGGAACTCGTCCACCACCTCGACGTAGCGGGGGATCTTGTAGTGCGCGAGCTGCCCGGTGCAGAACTCCCGCAACGCCTCCGCCGTCAGCGGCTCGGCGCCCTCCCTCATCCGGACCCAGGCACAGAGCTCTTCGCCGTACTTGGAGTCGGGAACGCCGATGACCTGTGCGTCGAGGATGTCGGGGTGCGTGTAGAGGAACTCCTCGATCTCGCGGGGGTACACGTTCTCGCCGCCGCGGATGACCATGTCCTTGATCCGGCCGGTGATCTCCACGTAGCCGTCGTCGTGCATGACACCGAGGTCGCCGGTGTGCATCCAGCCGTCCTCGATCGCCTCGGCCGTCTTGTCGGGCTGCTCCCAGTAGCCGAGCATCACCGAGTAGCCCTTGGTCAGGAACTCCCCGGCCTGCCCGCGTCTCACGGTCTCCCCGGTGCCCGGGTCGACGATCTTGATCTCGAGGTGCGGGTGGACCCGGCCGACGGTGCCGGTCTTCTGCTCGAAGGTGTCGTCGGTGCGGTTCTGGGTGGAGACCGGTGACGTCTCGGTCATGCCGTAGCAGATCGTCATCTCCTCGATTCCCGAGGCGATGAGCTGCTTCATCAGCGGGGCGGGACAGGGCGACCCGGCCATGATGCCGGTGCGCACGGACGAGATGTCGTAGTCGGCGAAGCTCGGCAGGCTCCACTCGGCGATGAACATCGTCGGGACGCCGTAGAGGCTCGTGCACTGCTCGTCCTGGACCGCCTTCAGCGTGGCCGTGGGGTCGAAGCCGGGCGCCGGGATGACCATGCAGGCGCCGTGCGTCGTGCAGGCGAGGTTGCCCATGACCATGCCGAAGCAGTGGTAGAAGGGCACCGGGATGCAGACCCGGTCGGCCTCGGTGTAGCGGCACAGCTCGCCGACGAAGAAGCCGTTGTTGAGGATGTTGCGGTGGCTCAGGGTGGCGCCCTTGGGGAACCCGGTCGTGCCGGACGTGTACTGGATGTTGATCGGGTCGCTGGGCTTCAGCGCAGCCTGTATGCCGCTGAGCTCGGTCGCACTCACCCGGTCGGCTTCCGCGAGGGTGGAGTCCCAGTCGTCCGTGCCGATGTAGATGACCCGTTCGAGGGAGGCCACGTCGTGTCGCACCTCGTCGATCATCTCGCGGTAGTTGCTCGACTTGAACGACTCGGCCGCGACGAGGGTGGAGATCCCGGCCTGGCCGAGGACGTAGTGCAGCTCGTGGGCCCGGTAGGCGGGGTTGATGTTGACGAGGATCGCGCCCATCTTCGCGGTCGCGTACTGGACGAGGGTCCACTCCGAGCAGTTGGGCGCCCAGATGCCGACCCGGTCACCCGTCTTGACCCCGATGGCCAGGAGAGCGCGAGCGAGCCGGTCCACGTCAGCCAGCAGAGCGGCATACGTCCAGCGTCTGCCCTGGCTGACGTCGACGAGGGCCTCGCGGTCGGGGAAGCGGGCCGCAGTGGCGTCGAGGTTGTCCCCGATCGTCTGCTCGAGCAGCGGGATGTCGGTCTCCCCGCGGGTGTGCGACAGCGTCGGGTCGAGGACGTCGGTCATGGTCTCTCCGGATCGTGCGACGGCGGACGGGTCCAGCCCGACTTCACCACACAGGGTGCCGTTGCACAACGGCGAACGGGGAGTCTGGAGAGATCTTCGAGAAAGGTCACAGAAACCGTGTCACGATCCAGCGCCTCGTCCGTCTTCAAGGCAGAGCGCTCGTCCCAGTACCCCCCGAGCTGGGACGAGCGCCTCCTTGGTCGGCCTCCCCCTCCGCACGCGTGTCGTGGAGGGCCGTGGGTGGAGGGGGCGGCTCACGAGACCGATGACCAGCAGGAGCCTGGCCGCGCTCCTTCGCGCCCTACGCGGACGCGTTCGGGTTGGTGGTGGCGGGCGGTCCGGACAGGAGCTCCGTGGAGTCGCCCGGCTGCTGCTGCAGCCAGGCGAGGTACTCCGGCCCTTCCAGCCCCCACCAGCCGGGCCACCCATCGGCCGACCCGCAACCGTCGAGCGAGGTGATGAAGTCGACGAGCAGCTCTGGCAGCGTGGTCCCCCTTCGGAAAGCTGGTGATGGTTCCAGTTCGCGACCCAGCTCCAGCGTGCCAGCGCCATCGCGCGCTCGCCAGCCCAGCGGCATACGGCTCGATTGGTCGTATGCCGCTGGGCTGAGCAGGTGCCCCCGCGCGGACCGGGTTGCGGGGTTCTCACGCCGACCCTGGGTGGCATCTACAGGTCGCGGCGCACCTCATCCAAGGACGCACGGATCGCCTCGAGGCTCTGCTGGACAGACTTGATGGCAGCGGCGATCGCGTCGACCCGCTGATCGAGCCCCACCGACGCTTCGGCGGGATGCGGCTCGGTGACGGCAGGTCGTGGGCCGGGGGTGGCCGCCACGTCGAAGGTGACGAGGTCGGCACGGTGCCAGGTCTGGAAGACCTCGAGGAGACGGCCCTCACGGTCCACGCTCTGGCCCTCGAGGAGAAGCAGCGGGTCGCCCTCCGCGATGCCGAGCTGTCGTGCGACCTGGGGCGTTGCGGCTACCGCTCGCACCTGCCGCCGGCCGCCGGTCACCGGGCGCTGCAGCGCCGTGGCGAAACGCTCGTGGACCGATGCGTTCTCCAGGCTCGTGGATGGGATCGCGGCAGCGAACTCCGCGGGCATCCAGGTGCGGATCACCGCATAGGGCTCACCGTTGGTGGCTCTGCGGCGAAGAACCCGGAGAGCCGACCTTCCTGCAAGTACAGGTACGGAGTCGGGGGCCTCCAGAACTGCATACTCAAGGACCTCCGTCGTGATCGACGCCTCGCCGCCCAGGTACGGGTCAACGTCGGTCTTGCCGAGCCGCTCATAACGAGCTTGGTTTCCGCTGAGGGAGCGTCGTTCCGCCCACTGTGGGGCCCCTAGGGCGCGGCCTGTCGGCCGCTCGGCCGAAATGGTACCGCGGTGGTACCATGTGGGCATGGCGATGAACCTGCGGCTGACCGATGCCGAATCGGAAGCCCTGCGCGCAAAGGCGGAGCAAGAGGGTCGCTCGATGCAGGAGGTGGCGCGCAGCGCGATCGCTCAATACGTCTCGGACCGTCCGCAGCGCTTGGCTGCCGCGATCCAGCGCGTGCGCACCGAGGATCACGATCTGCTCGAGCGACTGAGCCAGTGAGCAATGAGGACCTCGACTACCTCTCGCTCGAGGATCTATTGGAGATCGCCACCGGCGTGATGGACGAGGTGGTGGTCCGAGACGTGGGCCTGCTGGCCGCAGCCGCCGCACGCCCGCGGGTGACCGTCTTCGGCGACGACGCATACCCCACTTTCGAAGACAAGGCCGCAGCGCTGCTGCACTCCTTGGTGCGCAACCACGCCCTGGTCGACGGGAACAAGCGCTTGGCATGGTCCGCGACTCGTGTCTTCTGCCTACTCAACGGGCGGGACCTGACGTACGACGTCGACGACGCCGAGGGCCTGATGGTCGACGCCGCAGCAGGGCAGCTCGACGTGCCCCAGATCGCTAGCTGGCTGGGAGCGCACATGGAAGCTACGTCATAGAGCCGCCAGTCGACCAGGCTGATGTCCTCTGGGCCGGACCCATCCATGGCCTGGAAGTGACCGCGTACGTCGCCGCAGTCTGACCGCCCCGAAGGCAGGACATGCGCCAGGCGGCGCTGTGTTGTACAAAAGCGCGGTTTCAGCGCTAACATGGACAAATGAGTGAGATGACCGTCAGCGATGCCCGAGCCCGGCTGGCCGATGTGGTGGACGCTGCTCGCGTCCAGCACGACCCGGTCTACCTGACTCGGCGCGGGCAGCGGGTCGCCGCCGTGATCGATGCCGACGACCTGGACCGGCTGATCGCCGCAGCCGAGGACCTGGCCGACATTGAGGCCGCACGAGCGGCGCGCGCGGAGATCGCTGACGGGGAAGCAGCGATCCCGTGGGAGCAGGTCAAAGCCGACCTCGGCCTGGCATGACCTACCGAATCGACGTCGCGCCCGCCGCGCTGCGGCAGTTGCGCAAGCTCGACCCAGCCGCCAGACGCCGGGTGCAGGCGGCGATCGAGTTGCTGGCCGAGCAGCCGCGACCCTCGGCGGCCAAGAAGCTGACAGGCGGTGAAGGCGAATGGCGGGTCCGCACCGGTGACCACCGGATCATCTACGAGATCCACGACCAAGTCCTCCTCCTGTTCGTCGTGGCGATCGGGCACCGGCGAGACATCTACAGCCGCCGCTGACAGATCTGGCGGGGTGTAACCAGCTGTGTCACACCGCCGGTCCGGGCTACGCGGATTGCGCTGGCGAGCTGGTCAACAACACAGACGGCGTCCAACGTCTCGACGCGCCACATGCTGCCTGACGAGTCCGGCTGTTCCTGCACAGCAGGTAGACCAAAGCGGGAAAGTCCTCTAGCAGCCCAGAGTGGGGAAGGTGGCAGCGCGGCTCGGGGTCCGTGCCGAGACCCTCGCCGGATGGCGTGGGGGTGGGTGACGCCCGGGGGACCTACGCCCCTACCGATCCGCCCCGCGGTCTTCCTAGCGATCCTTGGGGCCGCAAACTCTGACGCCAGTCTTGAGTTCTACGCGGCGGTTCCGAGCCGCGCGGTGTCGATGTAGCCGCGGACGTGTCGGTCGATGGTTCGCAGGGCTTGGCGCAGTTCGAGCGGGGCGGGTCGGGTGTTGGCGGCGATCAGCGGGCGCAGGAGCCGGTCGTGGACCTTGGTGTAGAAGATCGCCACGCGTTGCCCGTCGGGGGTCAGGTCGTAGGTGTTGGCTCCGGGTCGGCGTCCGATGAGGCCGTTTGAGCGGAGTCGGGCGAGGTCGTAGCTCATCTGGTTGACGGTGTAGGGAACGCCGAGCAGATGGCTCACCTGGGCGCGCAGGCTCCGGTTGGTGAATCCGAGGGCGTTCAATCCGACACACAGGGCGCCGAGCAGGGCCATGACCCGAGGATCTCCGAACCGTAGCGCGGGCGACCTCCGGCCATCCTCGGTGAGGGTGGACTGTGCGACCCGCTCAAAGGCTGGGCTCGCAAGGACACAGCCCTGCCCGACACGTTCAGTATCGAGCAGGCGAGCGTTGACGTCACGGGCCTTGGACTGCAGCTCGTGAAGATGGATCAGGCGGCGGTGGCACTGCAGGTCGTCGGGGCAATTGATGACAGTCTCGATCCGCAGCGCGCGACCGTCTTTGAGGTACTGCTTGAGCCGGGAGTGCTTGAAGAACGCGTTGACGGTCACGTCTGTGTCGCGGGTGACGACTTTGGTCTTGGGCTGGCAGCCGATCTTGAACGGGCGACCGCGCTTGGGTGGGCCGGTGAAGATCAGCTCCACCGACTCGGGCCGGCCGATGTCGAGGTTGTCCACGACGAGGGCCTCGAAGAAGGCGCGGGCCTGGCGGGGGGCGTCGAACACGATGGTGCGGGAGACCTCGACCTGGCGCATCGACAGCTCCCACCAGTACCCGGCGCTTCGGTCGTGGTCGGTCAGCGGCAGCGGCAGCACGCTCATCCAGCGGTCGAAGAAGGCCCCGATGACCTCCGGTCCGAGCCGGTCACAGATCGCCTGCAACGCGGCGGGGTCATCGCAGGTAGCGAACCCGTTGGACAGCTCGGTGAACCCGATCCCCGCGAGGGTGGCTTGCCGTTTGGCCCACTCGTGCCCATTGAGCCAGACCTTGACCGGGTACGGGAAGTACGCGCAGACCTTGATGAAACCCGGCCCGAAATCGGCGTCCCACAGGTAGAAGTAGAAGCAGGTGACACGCCGGTCGGCCTTGTGGAACGAGAACCAGGGCATCCCATTGCGTCCCTGCCGCTCACTCGAGGCGTACACATTCTGGTACTCCTGCGCGACCCCGATCGCGGCCACCCCCGACGCGCCCGTCTTGGCCTGCGCGTTCAGGTAGCGGCGCATCACCTCGACCTTCCGAACCCCCTTGGCGAACTTGACCACCGGGACACCCCGCGTGTCAGCGAACTTCCTGACCGAGCGGCGAAACGCGGTGCCGATCTTCTCCATGATCGCCGGCGACGGGAGCGGCAGTCCCAAATGCGTGGTCATGAACGAGACCACCTGACCGGGCACCTGCAGGTTCGGCACGTAGCCGTTAAGGTAGATCCGGTCCAAGCACTGCACATCCAGTGCCACGTGCCCATCGAGCAGATCATTGACCGTCACCGTCGCGCCCATCACCCCAGCGTGATCCCGCCCGACACGACAAACCAGCCCCGCACCTCGGCGGTCAGAGGCGAAGCCTCGTTAGGAGCGTGGGTCAGTAACACGCCAGCCGGGGTACTGGGTCGCGGCGCTGGTTCTGGAGAGAATTCGGTGTGCCCGATGATGACGACGCGCAGGCCTTGTTCGAGCTGAGCGAGCAGGTGACGGCGCCGGCGCCGACCGGTTCGGTGGCCGGGGTGAGGAAGACGTTCCGGGCGTTCGCACCGGACCAAGACCTGTTGCTGCCGCCGTCGTTGGATGAGTGGCTCCCGGCCGATCATCTGGCCCGGTTCATCGCCGATCTCGTCGATGAGCATCTGGACCTGTCGAGGATCCACGCGTCGTACACGAAGGCCAAGGGTGGCCCGCCGTACGACCCGCGCCTGATGGTGCGGATCTTGTTGTACGGCTACACCACCGGGGTGCGGTCCTCCCGCCAGTTGGAGGCGGCCTGTGTGGACGTCGTCGCGTTCCGGTGGCTGGCCGCCGGGGCGGGCCCGGACTTCCGCTCGATCGGCCGGTTCCGCAAGCGGCACCTGGCCGCGTTGGGGCACCTGTTCGTGCAGGCGTTGGCGTTGTGCCAGGCCGCCGGCATGGTCAAGCTGGGCCGGGTCGCCCTCGACGGGACGAAGCTGCGCGCGAACGCCTCACGCCGCAAGGCGATGAGCTACGCCCGGATGAGTGAGAAGGAGAAGATCCTCGCCCAGGAGGTGTCCGACCTGCTCGCGCAGGCCGAGGAGACCGACCAGGCGGAGGACGCGAAGTTCGGCAAGGACCGCCGCGGGGACGAGCTCCCTGAGGAGCTGCGCCGCCGCGAGTCGCGGCTGGCCAGGATCCGGGAAGCCAAGGCGGCCTTGGAGGCCGAGGCGCGGGAGCGGGCCGAGGCCGCGGCGCGGGAGAAGGCCGCCGCCCGGGGCGAGGGCGCGGAGTCGAGCGCGCAGCGGGTGGCCGACGCGGTCGCGGCGGCGGTCCCGAAACCGAAGGCGCAGCGGAACTTCACCGACCCCGAGTCGCGGATCATGAAGACCGCGGACGGGTCGTTCCACCAGTGCTTCAACGCCCAAGCCGTCGTCGATGACACGCACCAGGTGATCGTCGCGGCCGAGGTGAGCGACTGCGCCGCGGACGTGGCCAACCTGATCCCGATGACCGAGCAGGTCACCGCCAACACCGGAGCCGCGCCGCGGGAGATGGTCGCCGACGCCGGCTACTGCTCGGCCGACAACCTGGCGCAGGCTGCCGCGGTGACCGCGGCGACCGGGACCGAGTTCTTCATCGCGACCGGCCGCAGCAAGCACGACGCGCCGATCCCGACCTCACCCCGCGGGCGGATCCCGACCGCGGCCAGCCCGCGGGAACGGATGGCCCGGAAGCTGACCACGAAGAAGGGGCGGGCCGCGTACGCGCGGCGCAAGGTCATCGTGGAACCGGTGTTCGGTCAGATGGCCACCCTGCAGAACGGGAAGCAGCTGCTGTTACGCGGGCTGGACGGCGCCCGGGGTGAGTGGCTGCTGCTCGCGGCATGCCACAACCTGCGCAAACTCCACCGGCACGTCGGGACCGGCGGCCTGGCCGGGCTCGCGACCACCTGACTGGCCCGCCACGGCTGGCGAATCGCCTGTCACGGAACCTGATTCGGCGCCTGATGCCATTCCAGTCCTTCACCGCGCCGGAACCCGACCCACATTCATGAATCTCCACAGCACGACGGGCACCGAGCCCGAGCGCCTCACACTGCCCGCCGCGGACCCCACTGGCGTGTTACTGACCCACGCTCCTAACGAGGCTTCGCCTCTGACCGCCGAGGTGCGGGGCTGGTTTGTCGTGTCGGGCGGGATCACGCTGGGGTGATGGGCGCGACGGTGACGGTCAATGATCTGCTCGATGGGCACGTGGCACTGGATGTGCAGTGCTTGGACCGGATCTACCTTAACGGCTACGTGCCGAACCTGCAGGTGCCCGGTCAGGTGGTCTCGTTCATGACCACGCATTTGGGACTGCCGCTCCCGTCGCCGGCGATCATGGAGAAGATCGGCACCGCGTTTCGCCGCTCGGTCAGGAAGTTCGCTGACACGCGGGGTGTCCCGGTGGTCAAGTTCGCCAAGGGGGTTCGGAAGGTCGAGGTGATGCGCCGCTACCTGAACGCGCAGGCCAAGACGGGCGCGTCGGGGGTGGCCGCGATCGGGGTCGCGCAGGAGTACCAGAATGTGTACGCCTCGAGTGAGCGGCAGGGACGCAATGGGATGCCCTGGTTCTCGTTCCACAAGGCCGACCGGCGTGTCACCTGCTTCTACTTCTACCTGTGGGACGCCGATTTCGGGCCGGGTTTCATCAAGGTCTGCGCGTACTTCCCGTACCCGGTCAAGGTCTGGCTCAATGGGCACGAGTGGGCCAAACGGCAAGCCACCCTCGCGGGGATCGGGTTCACCGAGCTGTCCAACGGGTTCGCTACCTGCGATGACCCCGCCGCGTTGCAGGCGATCTGTGACCGGCTCGGACCGGAGGTCATCGGGGCCTTCTTCGACCGCTGGATGAGCGTGCTGCCGCTGCCGCTGACCGACCACGACCGAAGCGCCGGGTACTGGTGGGAGCTGTCGATGCGCCAGGTCGAGGTCTCCCGCACCATCGTGTTCGACGCCCCCCGCCAGGCCCGCGCCTTCTTCGAGGCCCTCGTCGTGGACAACCTCGACATCGGCCGGCCCGAGTCGGTGGAGCTGATCTTCACCGGCCCACCCAAGCGCGGTCGCCCGTTCAAGATCGGCTGCCAGCCCAAGACCAAAGTCGTCACCCGCGACACAGACGTGACCGTCAACGCGTTCTTCAAGCACTCCCGGCTCAAGCAGTACCTCAAAGACGGTCGCGCGCTGCGGATCGAGACTGTCATCAATTGCCCCGACGACCTGCAGTGCCACCGCCGCCTGATCCATCTTCACGAGCTGCAGTCCAAGGCCCGTGACGTCAACGCTCGCCTGCTCGATACTGAACGTGTCGGGCAGGGCTGTGTCCTTGCGAGCCCAGCCTTTGAGCGGGTCGCACAGTCCACCCTCACCGAGGATGGCCGGAGGTCGCCCGCGCTACGGTTCGGAGATCCTCGGGTCATGGCCCTGCTCGGCGCCCTGTGTGTCGGATTGAACGCCCTCGGATTCACCAACCGGAGCCTGCGCGCCCAGGTGAGCCATCTGCTCGGCGTTCCCTACACCGTCAACCAGATGAGCTACGACCTCGCCCGACTCCGCTCAAACGGCCTCATCGGACGCCGACCCGGAGCCAACACCTACGACCTGACCCCCGACGGGCAACGCGTGGCGATCTTCTACACCAAGGTCCACGACCGGCTCCTGCGCCCGCTGATCGCCGCCAACACCCGACCCGCCCCGCTCGAACTGCGCCAAGCCCTGCGAACCATCGACCGACACGTCCGCGGCTACATCGACACCGCGCGGCTCGGAACCGCCGCGTAGAACTCAAGACTGGCGTCAGAGTTTGCGGCCCCAAGGATCGCTAGCCTCGAGACATGGATGAGGGGCCTGTCATGAAGAAGGATGCCTACGGCCGCCTGGCCCGGTTGCAGGACGCGGCCCTCGAGCCGCTCAACGCGCCGCTGCGCGAAATCGCGGTTCGAGTGAGCGGGGTGGGTGGGGGCTCACGGGTGCTCGACGTCGGCTGCGGGACGGGGACCCAGCTGGAGCGGTACCTCGCCGCAGGCTGCGACGTTTCGGGGATCGACACCTCGCCCGCGATGCTGGCGCGGGCCCGCGAGAGGCTCGGCTCCGCGGCTGACCTTCGGCTCGCTGACGCCCAGCGGATTCCTTTCGAGGACGCGATGTTCGACGTCGTCACGGCCACGCTGGTGCTGCACGAGCTGAGACCGCTGGAGTGTGAGGCCGTTGGGAAGGAAATGGCACGCGTGCTCACCGACTCGGGACGGTTGGTCGTGATCGACTTCTCCCCCGGGCCGCTTCGTGGACTCAAGGGCTGGGGACTGCGAGGGTTCTCCGTGTTGGCCGAGCTGACTGCGCGGCACCTGCAACGTTCGCGGACGTTCCTCGCCGCAGGTGGGGTGCCCCGGTTGGCCGAGTTGCTCGGCATGGAACTTCAACACACGAAGTTTGTGGGCGGCGGCAACATGGCCGTGTACGTCCTGACCCGCCGCGGGACTGGCTGAGCCGACCTCTCCAATCTCAAGGCGGCTCGCACGCCGGAGTGGCTGCTTTGCGGGAGGCGCTCGCCGTCCTTTTCCAGCCCAAGCTCGTTAGGCGTCACGCCCGTTGCTGATGGTCCGCGGCGGCCAGCCGCCGCCCGGCCCCTAGTTGATGTCGGTGAGGCTGCGGTGGCGGGCGTCCTTCGTGGAGAGGACGAGGGCCAGAGAGGAGATCAGAGTCCCGACCCAGACGACTCCGAGGAGCCCGACGCCCCCCTTGGTCGGCGAGGACCAGTCCCGCGGCGATTGATGGGGCGAACCCGGCGCCGAGCACGGAGACCAACTGGAAGGTGAGAGAGGCACCGGTGAAGCGGACCCGGGTGGGGAAGAGCTCGGCCATGAAAGTCCGAGGCACGGTCCAGCGGCTGGGCAAGCGCCTCGGCCTCGTCACCGGCTCGCCCAAGACGGCTCGGAGCCGTCTCACGCTGCCAATCCCCCGCGTGCTCGTCGCGACACTCAAGGCCCACCGCACAGCACAAGCGGCGGCGCGCGAGGAGGCAGGGTCACGCTGGCAGGACCGCGGCATCGTCTTCGCCACCAGACGCGGGACGGTCATCGAGCCCCGCAACCTCAACCGGCTCCTCGATCAGTCCATCGAGCGCGCCGGCGTCCGGCGCATCCGCTTCCACGACCTGAGGCACACGTGCGCGTCCCTGCTGCTCGCCCAAGGAGTCTTGCCCCGGGTCGTGATGGAGCTGCTGGGCCACACGCAGCTGAGCATGACGACTGACCTCTACGGGCACGTCATGCCGTCGTCGCTGCGCTCGGCCGCGGACGCCCTCGACGGGGTGTTCGGACCGTGATCTGGCGTGCTCGTGCGGCCCGGTTGCTGTCAGCGTTGCTGTCAATGGCCCCCCTCGTCCTGGGCCCCAGGGCACAAAGCACAAGGCCCCGACCGGCGTTTCCGCTGGTCAGGGCCTTGTTCTCTGTCTCAACACAGAGCGCACCCGAAGGGATTTGAACCCCTAACCTTCTCATCCGTAGGAGTTCGATCACCCCGAACGGCGCCGACACGGCACGACTCGTACCCCACCGGCGGACGGCGTTTGTGCAGGTCAAGGCCTTGCAGGCATAACGAGTAGGGTCCAGACTCATCGTTACGCAACCGACATGACCCGCCATCTCTGGGTCCATCATTGGGCCCACAGACCACTCGCGAGCAGGCCTGACACGAGGCTCGGGCGCGCCGTGGTTCTTCTGCCCTCGCCGGGCCGTGTACTAGTCCACCACCGCGAGCTCTCCCTCCACGTAGGGCAGCACCTTGGCTCGTGGCATCTCCAGGTAGAGGAGCGGCTCCGACGGTATGGGATGTTCGCGCGGCACCTTGACCGTCGCGGACTGTCCGCCGATATCGACATGACACACCCGGGTCGGACCATGGTCGCGAACGGAGTGCAAGGTGGCCGGCAGCGTGTTGGGGCCGGAGCGCTGCACCAACCGCACGTACTCGGGGCGGATGCCGAGCTGGAACCGCGCGCCGGCACGGACCGGAGGAGCCCAAGCCGGCGTGACCGGGACTCCGGCCACCGTGGCGGCCGAACCGTCCCACGCGGCATCAAGGTAGTTCATCGCGGGCGATCCGACGAAATACCCCACGTACGTGGACCGAGGGCTCTCGAACAGCTGCTCCGGTGTTCCTTGCTGCATGATCCGGCCATGACGCATGACCAGGACCTCCTGGGCGAAGCTCATGGCCTCGTACTGGTCGTGGGTGACGTAGATGACCGTCGGCTGGAACTGCTCGCTGAGCTCACGGATCTTGCGTCGCAGGGAGAACTTCAGCTGGGGGTCGATCACCGTGAGCGGCTCATCCATCAGGACGGCCGCGACGTCGTCGCGCACGAGTCCGCGGCCCAGTGAGATCAACTGCTTCTCGTCCGCGCTCAGGTGGCGGGCGGCCCGGTCCAGCCGGTGCGAGAGGCCCAGGGCCTCCGCGACAGACCCCACGCGCGTGTCGATCCTCGGCTGCTCCCAGCCGCGGCACTCGAGGGGAAAGGCGAGGTTGTCCCTCACAGACATGGATCTGTAGATGACGGGGAACTGGAACACCTGTGCGATGTTCCGGTGCCTCGTCGGCCGCGCAGTGACGTCGACACCGTCGAAGCTGACCCGTCCCTGGCTCGGCCGAATCAGACCGGAGATGATGTTGAGCATCGTCGTCTTGCCGCAGCCTGACGGGCCCACTAGGGCGTACGTCTTGCCGGAGTCGAACGAGAGGCTGAGGGGCTTCAACGCCCAGTCCTCGGAGCCGTCGCCGCGCGAGTATGCGTGGCCGACATCGGTCAGGTCGATCCGTGCCATGTCATCAGAACCTCTCGTTGGTCTCAGGAGCGACGCGCAGGCGTCCGTCGGGGCCGAAGACGAACAGTCGCTCTGCGCGCAGCTCGACCCGCTCCGGGTCCCCGATCGCGAGATCATGGATCCCCTCGGCCCTCATCACCAGGGCGGCATCGCCGACACTGAGGTGCACGAACGTCTCCGAACCGGAGATCTCGACGAACGTCACCTCGCCTGAGACCGGGCTGCGGCTCGAAGGACGGATGTCTGTCGCTCGCAGCCCGAATCGGTACGGCCCGTCGGGCAGACCCGCAAGGTGCGCGGGGCAGTGGATCTCCGCGAGCCCCCCGAACGAGATCCAGTCCCCGGCCACGACCCCGTCGAAGAGGTTCATCGGCGGGTCGTTGATGATCCGGGCCACGTCGGTGTTGAGAGGCCGCTCGAACACCTCGGCCGGAGCCGCGACCTGCAGGACACGGCCCTCATGCATGACGACGACCTCATCGCCGAGCATCAGTGCCTCGGTGGGCTCCGTGGTGGTGTAGACCACGATGGCGTCACCGACCCCCGAGAACAGCCCGCGGAGGTCCTCGCGCAGTTGCTCCCTGAGCTTGTAGTCGAGGTTGACGAGCGGTTCGTCGAGCAGCAGGATCCGGGACCGTCTCGCCAGGGCCCTGGCGAGTGCCACTCGCTGCTGCTGACCGCCGGACAGCTGGCGCGGCCTGCGGTGGGCGAATGGCGTCAGACCCACCTTCTCGAGGTTCTCCTCGGCGCGCTGGCGCACCTCGGCAGCATCGAGGCCCGCCCGTTTGAGGGGGAAGCAGACGTTGTCCATGACCGAGAGGTGCGGGTAGTTGATGAACTGCTGGTAGACCATCGCGGTGTCCCGCTTCCACGGGGGCACGTCCTGCATGTCCGCGCCGTCGAGCTCGATGCGGCCGGTGTCTACCGGACTGAGCCCGGCCAGCGCTCGGAGCAGCGTGGTCTTGCCCGCGAGAGTGCGACCGATGATCGTGTAGATCCGTCCCGCCTGGAAGTCGAGGTCGATCGAGTCCAAGTGGGCGGCCCCGTCGACGGCGAGCGACACCCCGGTCAGCGTCAGGCTCATCGGACCGCCCCCGACAGGTTCCCCTTGGAGAGGTAGCGCTCGACCATGATCGCGAGCAGGACCAGCGGCGCCACGCCGAAGAGCGAAGCGGCCGAAAGGGTCCACCAGGGCGGGATGGAGGAGTTGAGGGCCACGACCGCCTGGGGCAGCGTCTGCACCTCGGTGAATGTGAGGCGGAAGGCGAAGAAGAAGTCGTTCCACCCGAAGACGGCGCAGAACATGGCCGCCACGGTCAGTCCTGGTAGGGAGTTGGGGAGGATGGCTCGCGTGAACGCTCCGAGTGGCGTGCAGCCCTCGAGCATCGCCATCTCGTCGATCTCCTTGGGGATGTTGTCGAAGAAGTCGACCATCACCCACACCGAGATCGGCAGGAGCAGTGACACGGTGACGATGACGAGACCGGGGATGGAGTCGAGCAGACCTCCGAACTGCAGGAGGAAGAAGAATGGGATGACGAGCACGATCGGGGGCATGATGCGCTGGGAGACGAAGAAGAACACGATGTCCGGGTTCTTCATCGGGCCGAACCGGTACGTATAGCGCGACAGACCATAGGCCGCGAGCGAACCGAGGATGAGGGCGACCACGGATGCACTGACCGTCACGATCAGGCTGTTCAGGAAGGGCTTGATGACATCGACGCCACCGGCTCCGCCGAAGATGTTGCGCCAGGCGAGGGTGGTCGGCCGGTACTGCACCCACGGCAGGTAGGTGGCTCCGTGCTGGACGCCATTGTCGTCCTTGAAACTCGTCGTCAGTGCCCAGAGGAACGGCCCGGCCACGAAGCAGGCCCAGACGGTGATGAACGCGTACTTGAAGATGGGGTAGAGCCGGGGCATGTCAGTCCACTTTCGTCCGGAAGGCTCGCACGAGCAGGGCGGAGACGATGGTCAGCGTGACGATCATCAGCACCAGGTACGTGATGGACAGGGCTCCCGAGTAGCCGGTCTGTTGCTCCTTGAGGCCCCGGATGTAGAGGTAGTAGCCAGGTGTCTCGGTGGCCGAGCCGGGGCCGCCCGAGGTGAGGACGTAGATGGAGTCGGACATCTTCGACGCCTCGATGAGTCGGATGATCAGGGCGGTGACCGATACGGGCGCCATGAGTGGCAGGGTCACCTTGAAGAACGTCCGCACCGGGCCCGCGCCGTCGATCGCCGCCGCCATGAAGGGCTCATGGGGCAGGCTGAGCAGGCCGGCCAGGAGCAACAGGAACATGAACGGGGTCCACTGCCACACCTCGACCGTCATGAGCGAGACGTAGGACGGGGTGCTCGAGGTCAGCCACCCCACCGGGTCGAGGCCGACGCGGGTCAAGACGTCGTTCACCGGGCCGAGGGACTCGTGGAAGATCATCTGCCAGATGGCCGCCATGACGACCGGAGTCGTCATCATCGGCACTAGGAACAGCACCCGCAGGAAGCGGCGGCCCCTGACGTCGCGCCACACGGCGAGAGCCAGAGCGAAGCCGAGAAGGTACTGCAGGGCCACGCTTCCACCCGCCAGGACGAACAGGTGAAGGATCGATGCCCGGAACCGCTCGTCCTGCAGCATCCGGGCGAAGTTGGCTCCGCCGATGAAGTCGAGCTCTGGGCTACTGACGTTCCAGCTGGAGAAGCTGACGCGGATCGTGAACAGGAGGGGGAAGATGATGATGAAGAAGAGGGTGAGCAGGCCGGGCAGCAGGAAGACGGCCTTGTACCGCCGAACGGACGTCATCGGTCCTCCTTCGCTGTGTAGAAGGGCAGTGGTGTGAACGGGCTGGCGGCCGGTGGGCGGCGCGTCGAGCGCCGCCCACCGGGTTTGGTTAGCCCACGTTGTCCTCGAGCTTCACCACGTTGCGGTAGGCCGCCTGGACCTTGTCCTTGCCCACCTGCGTGGTGATGTCGGTCCACTCCTTTGCGACGTCGTCCAGGGCCTGCTGCGAGCTCTTTTGTCCGGCAAGTGCGGACGCGACACCTGCCGCGAGTGAGGACATGTACTGGTTGACTCCGGGCACGCGCAGGTCGAAGACCCGGTTGGTGTTCTTCTCCATGTCGGCGAAGGTCTTGACGTACGTCTCAGCGGTCGCCGTGCTCCAGCCCTGCTTCTCCCAGAACGCGGCGTCGAAGTGGGAGTTGCGGTAGGGATTCACCCCGAAACGGCCGATGGTGAGGTCGAGCGAGGTGTTGGCCTCGTTGCTGAAGAAGCAGAGGAAGTCGAAGGCCGCCTGCTGGTTCTTGCTGCTCTTGGCCACGGCCGAGGTCCAGCCCCAGGTGAAGTACGGAGCTTGGTTCGGCGTGCTGGGCTTGTCCCAGCTGTTCGTCTTCCTGTTCCAAACCTCGGCAGAACCGGGCAGCTGTGCGGCAGCGACCTTGTTGCGGATGCTGCTGTTCTCCTGCTGGGCCTGGATGAAGGCGTCGTCCCACGAGTAGGACATCGCAGCCTGCCCGCCACCGAATGAGAGGATCTCGTCGCCGAGCCCGAAGTTTGCGCCGCCCGGCGGCCACGTCGACTTGGCTGCCTTGAACATGTCGAGCGCCTTGACGAATCCGGGTGTGTTGATGAGCGGCTTCATCGTCTCCACGTCGAAGAAGAATCCGCCCTTGACGTCCGCGTTCTTGGCATAGGCGGCGGCCCGGCTGATGAATGCCGAGAACATCAGGTCGTCGCGCTTGGTGACCTCGGCGCTGCCGTACCCCTTCCTTCCACCCGGGAAGTCCCTTCCCGTCAGGAACGTGGCGACGCGCTGGTACTCCTCCCACGTCTTCGGGATCTCCAGCGTCTGACCGGTTGCGGCCTTGTAGTCAGCCTGGTTCTTCGGGTCCTCGAGGAGGTCGGTCCTCACCTTGAGGTAGTGGCGGTCTCCGTCCACCGGGTACTGCACGACCGTGCCGTTCCACGTCGCCACGTCCATGAACGCCTTGCTGACGTCCTTCATGCCCGAGGTCTGCAGGTAGTCCTGCGGCACAGGCGCGAGGTACGGCGCCATGTCTCCGATCCATAGTGAGGGGTAGAACATCACGTCGTACGCGGCTTGGCCGGCCTGCAGGGGCGTGAGGATCTTCTGGTACAGCTCGCCGAAGGGGACATTGACGACGTCGACCTTCGCGCCTGTGATGTCGTGGAACTGCTTGGCGTGCAGCTGGGCGGGTTCGCCCATGACGGGCACGGCGTTGGCGATGACCTTGAGGGTCACGTCCGAGTAGTCACGCTTGCTGATCGACTCGTAGCTGCACTTGCCGGGCACGTCCTTGGTGGTCGTGCTCGGGTAGTCCGAGCCGTATTTGGCGTAGCTGATGTCCGAGCCAGAGCCGAACATCGCCGTCTTGTCCGGCTTCTGCGTCGTCTGGCTGCCACCGCCGGTGCACGCTGCGGTCGTGACGGCGATCCCAACGACAATGCCCAGAGCCGCCTGGGTCCTTCGTGACTTCATTGATGCTCCTTTGAGTCCGTAGGCCGTCACGGGACGAGAATCGCCCGGCCGCGGACCAGGCCCGCGTCGAGGTCGTCCAAGGCCTTCTGGAAGTCGGACAGCGCGTAGCGCTGGGTGTGCAGGCGAACCCGGTCCTCCGCTGCGAGGACCATCAACTCGACGAGGTCGTTGTACGACCCCACGAGATTGCCGATGAAGTTGATCTCGGTGGAGATCACGTCGATGGTGGGAACGCGGATCTCGCCGCCGTAGCCAATGACGTAGTAGTTTCCGGCGCGGCGCAGCATCTGGACCCCGTCCTCAACAGCGCCCCCTTCCCCGACGAAGTCAAGGATGGCCTCGGCGCCATTGCCTTGGGTGAGCTCCTGGATGGCTTCGACCTGGGTGCCGTCGGCGCGCAGGGTCACGTCGGCACCGAGCTCGCTCGCGAGCTCGAGCGCCTCCGGCGACCGGTCGACGACGACCAGTCGTGCCGGCGAGAGGGCCTTGAAGACCTGGATGCCGATGTGGCCAAGCCCGCCGGCACCAATGGCAACGGCCGTGTCACCGGGCCGCAGGACGCGCGCGGCCTTAGCCACGGCGTGGTATGCCGTGAGGCCGGCATCCGCGAGCGCCGCGACGTCCGCCGGCTCGAGGGAGTCGTCAAGCCGGACGACCGAGCGGGCTGTGGTGCGCAGGTACTCGGCATACCCACCGTCGCTGTCGATCCCGGGGAAGGACGAGTTGACGCAATGCACGTCGTCCCCGGCTCGGCAGGCGCGGCAGAGGCCGCAGGTGGCCAGTGGGTGGAGGATCACCGGGTCCCCCGGCTTGACGTTCGTGACGGCCGACCCGACGGCCTCGACCCAGCCGGCGTTCTCGTGTCCGATCGTGTATGGGAGGGCGACTCCCGACTTCTCCTCCCACTGGCCCTCGATGATGTGCAGGTCGGTGCGGCACACGCCGGCACCGCCGATGCGTATCACGACATCGAGCGGGCTGCTCGGGGTCGGGTCCGGGACGTCCATCAACTGGGGCTGCTGCTCGTACCCGACGAGCCTGACTGCCTTCACCACGATCTCCTCTCACCGCCGGACAGGTCGCCGTGCGCGTGGGTCTAGGAGAGCGGAATCTGGCCAGATGCGTTGTCTCACAATGCGTCGCCGGGTGTCTCATATTGAGACGGGGGGCTGGTCAGGCGTACCGCAGGGGTGTGCAATGTCGAGCGCAGGCTGGATAACGACGTCCGCCAGCGCGAACAAGGAGCTCGTATGGCCGATTCAGCCATGGAGGTCGCGCGCGAGCAGTACCTCGCCGCTCAGGGGAGATCTTCCACCGTACGGCCGATGGTGATCGCCTCATGGCAGCGTTCGATCGGCCACCAGGTGAACATGACACGACTTGACGCACCCTTCGTCGAGGACCCGGACCTCGACACCCCGCTGGTCAAGGCGGCCTCCCCGATCCTCGAGGCGCTGCACGAGCAGCTGGCCAACGAGCCTGTCGCCACCATGCTCACCGACAAGAGCGGCCTCGTGCTCGAGCGCAGGGTCACGCACGAGGGCCTCACGACCCGGCTGAACCACGTCAGCCTCGCGCCCGGGCATGTGTACGCGGAGGAGTTTGTCGGCACCAACGGCATCGGCACCGCCCTCGCGAGCGCGAGGCCGACCGTCATCAGCGGGCCTGAGCACTACGTGGAGGAGCTCCGGTTCTTCCACTGTGCCGCGGTGCCGATCCTCCACCCCACCCGCAGGGTCGCGCTTGGGGCCTTCAACCTCACTGCCACCGTCGCCTCGGGCTCTGGGAGCATGGCACTGGCCCTGGCCGCCTCCACGGCCCGCCAGATCGAGCGCGAGCTCGCGCTCATCTCATCCCAGCGCGAGTACGTCCTGTTCGAGCGCTACCTGGAGACGTGTAGGGCGATCCGCCACACGCCGGTGCTCGCCTTCAACGCGGATGTTGTGATGATGAACGACCGTCTCCGGGCCTCGATCACCGGCGGGGACCAGACCGCTTTGCTCTCGCACGCCCGAGAGATCGCGCAGGACGGAAGCCTGGCCGATGGCAGGACGCTCATCCTCCCGTCGGGACTCGTCGTCGAGATCCGGCGTTCGCCCGTTGGGAACGACGAGGCCCAGGAAGCCGGTGAGGTGCTCCAGGTGCGTCTCGTGGGCCGTCCCCGCAGCTCAGTGAGGGCCCACCCGCCCCGGCGCATCTCGGGTCTGGTCGGCTCTGACCCGGCGTGGGTGAAGTCCGTCGCCGAGGCGGAGGCCGCCTACCGGGCACGCTCCTGGATCTGCATCTTCGGGGAGGCGGGCGCGGGGAAGGTCCATCTCATCGGAGCGATTCATCGCGCCCACGGGGGCACCCCCCCGCTGGTGCTCGACCCGCCGGTTGAGGAAAGCCCGGAGACCGAGTGCGCTTGGGTCGCCTCGCTCGCGCTCAGCGTCACCGACCCGGAGAACGTGGTCATCGTGCGCAACGCCCACTGGATGAGCGCCCGCCTGCGCACTCTCGTCGTCGACCAGCTCAGTCTCCGCTCGCCGGCGAACTCTGCCCGGATCGTCCTGACCGCGCAGGCGTCCGCCGTGGCGCCGGAGGACGAGCTGGTGACGTTGTGCGGCACCCACATCGACATTCCGCCCCTGCGTCACCGACACGATGACGTCCTGGCCCTGATCCGCTTCTTCCTCAGGCGGTATCGCCCGCACGAGGACCTCCACCTCTCGCCCGCCACCGAGCACGCCCTGCAGCGCTATCCATGGCCGGAGAACGTCCGGCAGCTCGAGCAGACCGTCCGGTTGCTCAGCAGGCGGCATACCAAGAGCACGATCGAGCCGACCGACCTCCCGCCGGAGTTCCGAGTGCAGGGGCGCAGCAAGCTCACGACGCTGGAGGAGGTGGAGCGCGACGCCATACTCAAGGGACTCGTCGAACATGATCGCAACGTGCTCCAGACGGCCCGGGACCTCGGGATCTCGCGAGCGACGATCTACCGGAAGATGCGAAGGTACGGCATCGACACGACGCGCCTCTGACGAACGTGAGGAAGAGGCCCGGGGCCCGGCTCTCGCACCTGGCCACCAGCTCGACAGAGGACTTCCTCGTCGCGGACCAGGACTACGCCGTCCTCGCGGTGCTCGGCGACGCCGTGGATACTGCGGCGCGGCGGTGGCCCGCCGCCAGCACTCCGGACAATCCGTCCGCGGGGCTGCTCACCACGTCGCGGCGACGCTCGCTCCGTCTGGGGTGATGGCCAGCAGGAGCAATCCTGCGACTAGGGCAACCGAGCAGGCCGCTGCGAACCGGACGTACAGCCCCTCCCAGAACTGTCGACCACCGACGCAGGGACCAGCACCTACCGCCGCATCGATCGCACTGGGTCCTCGTCATGGAAGAACCGCGAAGCACGCTCCCACACCGCACCGGACCACGCCCACAGGGTGCCATCCATCGCCGGGCACGATCACTGGCGCCGCCACGACGCGGGCGTCCGCTCATGCCGCGGACGTCGCGTGGGAACGGGACCCGTCTGCTGGCGCGACACAGGCTGACCTCAACGGGCCGTGCCCGAGAGCGGCACGGCGAGCTTTGGCGTGCCACACCGCATGTTGCGGCACGAATCTGCACTGCCCGAGGCGAGCTGGCCGAAGGGAGATCGGCTCGAGCATCTCAGGGCCCATGGGCCCAAAGATGAGCAGTGCTCACGGAGCGCACGAAGAAGCGGCCTGACCCGCGTTTCCGCAGGTCAGGCCGCCATCTACTGTCCCAACACAGTGCGCACCCGAAGGGATTCGAACCCCTAACCTTCTGATCCGTAGGAAACCGGACACCCCGACCCGGGCCGACATCTGACGACCCACGCCTCCCGCGGACGCGACTTTGCGCAGGTCACAGGGCTGCAGGCATCCCAAGTCGGGCCAAGACGCATCGTTACGCAACCGACATCGCGAGGCATCTCAGTGCCCATCTCAGGGCCCATCTCAGGGCCCACACCAGCGGCGCCGCTGGACCCGAGAGGCGACCCACTGACACTCGCTCACCTTCATCCAGACATGGCCGGCGATGGCCCACCCGCCCCGCTGACGCATCGAGGAGATGGCTTGACGGCCCGTCGACTGCCTGTCGGCCCTCAGTCTGTCAGAGGGTTGCCGGAGCGTCTGCGCCGGGGACTTCAGCGGCTCACCTCGGCTATCGCCTGCTCGACCATGCGCGTGGCCCACTCGACCGCCTTACTTGCATCCTTTCTGCCAATCGCGGGCGCGAGGTACTGGGCCTTCGTCTTCAACTTCAGCAGGCGGCTCATCGTCGCGGCCACGTCGGCGCCTTCCGGGCCTGCCGGCTTCAGCTCCGCGACGGCCTCGTGATGCTTATCGCCCTTCGTGGTGCGCCCGGTCAACTTGAGGCAGATGGCGTCCTTCGAGTTGATACCGGCGATAACAGCATGGGAGGTCGCGGCTGAGAAGAATTCGAGGTCCAGGTCAATCTCAGCCGCCTCGAGGAACTCTCGCGCCTTGTTCAGGTGGTCGCGAGCTTGCGTGAGCGCGCTCATCGAGCGCTCCGCCTGGAACGGAAGAGATGCCGGGGCTCTGGTCCGACCAGCTGGAGCGCGTCGTTGAGCAGTTCTTCGACGAGCCGATCCTTCCTGGCGCCCATGGCCGCCACCTCCCGCTCGTCGACCTCAAGTACCTCGAGGAGGTTGCCAGTCCAAGCCCGCACGCGCACCTCGAGGGAGTCCACCTGGGCACGCCAGCCTGGGGCACCCTCGTCGGTGCCGTCTGGGCGCACGAGGAACAGGTCGATGTCGCTGCCGGCGTGCGCCTGCCCTCGGGCGTACGAGCCGAAGAGTGCCGCGGCGACAGCCGGATGGTTCCAGCTGCCGATCTCATCACGGATCCGGCGCGTCAGGGTGGCGTTCGCCGTCACCATGGCCAGCAGTGGCTCGGCGAGCAGGTGCTCCCGGTTGAGTCGGTACAGCGTGGCCGAGCCGGCGGGCTGGGCGGTGACCAGCCCGTGCTCTACGAGCCGGTTTAGCACTGCTTGTATGCCCGGGCGGCTGCCCCGGCGAACGAGCGAGGCGATGCCCCGGCCGGTCAGCGGGGTGTCGGTGCGGGCAAGCACGGTCAGCGCATCAGCATCGAGCGTCGGCGCAACCGTGCTCAAGGGCTGGGATAAGTCCACGCAATCGAGAATGGCAGAAATACTTACCGCGCGGCAACTATATCTCCCACAGAGAAGGTATTGCAGCCATTCACTCGCGTCGGGCCGTACCCCACCGGGAGATGGCGTTTGCGCAGGTCAAGGCCTTGCAGGCATCCCAAGTCGGGTCCAGACCCATCGTTACGCAACCGAGATTGCGAGGCATCTGAGGGCCCATCTCAGGGCCCATGTCAGGGCCCATGCGCGTGGTACCGAGTGACCACGTGACGGTCTAGAACGCTCGAGTCTCCGCTGGCAAACCAGAGTGGAGTCCCCGCGTCACTCCGGCCAGAATGATGCGGCTCGCAGAGCCGCGATCCGGTCAGGGTAGACCGGCATGCGGCACATCCACCCGCACGGCTCGGATCTCTGCTTCGCGAGCCGCGCTGCGCGCGTGCTCGTCGAAATCCGGCGCGCAACTGAGGAAAAGGGTGCGCCCGTCACTGCCACCGAGCATGCAGGCGAACACCCCGCTGCCCGGCATGATCTCCTCGAGGATCTCACCGCCTTCGGCGACCCGGCAGACACGACCGCCGACCGCGTCGGCAACCCAGAGGCACCCTTCCGCATCGAGGCAACACCCATCCGGGGCTAGGACGGCCTGCGGCACCGCCTCGGCGACTACCCGAGAGGTGGGCAGGTCACCGAACCTCGCCCAGTCGCGGCGCTCGCCGAGTCGACCATCGGACTGGATCGTGAACGCGCTGATGCGGTTTCCGAACGTCTCATCGACGATGAGAGTGCCCCCGTCGCCCGTGACCACACTGCCGTTGGGAAACCACAGGTCATGTGCCACTTCGGTCACGGAGCCGTCGGGATCGATCCGTAGCAGGCTCGCAGTCTCCACATCTGCCCCGCCCATCAGGTCGAACCCGAAGTTGCCCAGCCAGCATCGACCCTCGCCGTCCACCACCATGTCGTTCGGATGGCCTGTGACGGCATCGGTGACGTCGGCATGCACGACAACGCTGCCGTCGGATTCGCGGCGCATAACCTTGCGGTCCTTCATCGACACGAACACCAGCCGGCCGTCCGGCAGCCAGCCGAGGCCGGATGGCTGGGCCGGTACCTCGACTTCGGTACGCAAGTCCTCGCCCGCCTCGGTCACCGAATAGATCGCATCGGTGTAGAAATCGGCAAACCACAGCCGGCCCTCATGCCATCGTGGGCACTCGGTGTAGGACATCCCGGAAATCACGCTGTGGACAGCCCGCTCGGTCATGCCGTTGATCCTAGCCACCCGTGTGACCTGCGCATTGAGTAACGGCGCGCAGTGTCGTGCCGCAGGCTGGTGTCCTGCCGCCACACGTGCCCGCACCCGGCGCACCGGTAGCGACGGATCGTCACCTCCAGCATGGTGGGACGCCAGCCCAGCGGCTCGTGCGCCAGCCGCCGCACGACGGTGTCGCGTGGGAGGCCCTCGCAGCCGCAGCGGCGACACCACTGATCGGGCTCGACCACACGGCAGGCCAGCACGGCGCGATCCGGCTCGAGTCGTTGCCCCGTCACCACCAGCCCGAGCCCATCGAGGCGAGCGAGGGTGGTCAGGGCAGGGGAAGCGAAGGTAGCGTCAGACACGTCGAGGTCTTCCAGATGGGCAGTGTGAGAACTCCCATCATCGGAAGACCTCGACCCCTACTCAGGCACCGACGCGCCGACCATCTCTACACCCTCGATTGTGATGAGCCGCTTTGAGCCTCGGCATCGCCGGAACCTCCGCCGCTTCAGCCGCAACGCTCAACGCCGGCAAACGGCAACAGCTACGAAGTCGTCCCAGACGGGATGACCTGGCACCAGGCCCGCTCCGCGGCCGCGGAGCGTACGCAGGGTGGTCCGCTCTGCGCAGGCCACCTCGCCACGATCACGACGGCTGACGAGCAGGCCTTCCTCTTCAGCACCTTCGGGGAGGGTCTCCACACGACGTGGCTGGGCGGCTACCAGACGGACGGCGCGACCGAGCCAGCGGGTGGCTGGACGTGGATCACCGGCGAAACCTGGGGCTACACCAACTGGCTCCTGGGCGAGCCCAACAACTCCGGGGGCGAGGACGCCCTCGCCTTCCTGGGCACAAACGGAAAGTGGAACGACGCGCCCGAGTTGTACAACTACGGCGCCTCGGGTGGCTACGTCGTGGAGTACGAGGGCCGTCAGGTCGCGATGACATCAAGCCCGGAAGCGACGACAACAGCATCAACGACGACGGCAACGGTGTCATCCCGGTGGCCATCCTCACCACGGCCGCGTTCGACGCGTCCACGGTCGACCCCGCCACGGTCGCTCTCGATGGCGCCAGCGTCCAAATGAAGGGCAAGAGCGGCCAGGCCGGGTCACTCCAGGACGTCGACGGCGACGGGGACCTCGACCTCGTCGTGCAGATCGAGGACACCGACGGCACCTACTCGTTGGGTGACGCCACGGCGTACCTGACGGCGAAGACCTACTCCGGTGAGAACGTCAAGGTTCCGACGCGATCCGAATCGTCCCCGCCACCAGCTGAGGACACTCATGTCGGAGCCCGTGCCTCACGGCATACGGCTGGGACCTGAAGTGAGGGGGCGTCAGCCCTTGTGGATCTGGATCGAGCCGCCCGCGCTCGCGGTCGTCGGGTCGGCCGTGTCGCCGCCACCGATCTGGTTGTCGTAGACGATCGTGTCGTCCGCGGTCTTCCAGATCTCGATCCGGAACGTGTCCGGGCTGCCGTCGGTCGCGGTGAGCATGAAGCCGTAGCCGCTCGCGTCGTTGACGGTGCCGGTGCCCTTGTACTGCGCCTTGTCGCCGGCGACGACGAGCCACTGGTAGTCGTCGGAGTGGAAGTTCAGGTTGCCGGCCGTGAACTGGAACTCCGTGCTGCCGGTTGGGGCGGTCGCGTTCTTCTTCTACGACACGAAGCCGAAGCTCGGGCGTCCGGACAAGCTGGCTCGGTCGGGCAGTGGCGCCGGCCCGCCCGGGATGGGCGAGCCGTCGCCGTGCCGCCACCGACGCCGCCGCGCCGGGTCAGTTCAGGCCGAAGGCGTACAGCTTGTTGTTCGCCGTGCCGAAGCCGAAGTTGCTGTAGCCCGAGCCCCAGTAGACCATTCCGTTGGAGATGGCCGCCCCGGACAGGCACGAGCCACCGCTCTCGAACGACCACAGGATCTCTCCGGTAGCGGCGTCGAGCGCGTACATGTACCCGTCCGCGTCGAGCGCGCAGCCGAAGACGACGCCGTTGGCCGTCGTGGCCGGCCCCGACGTGCTGCCGCCGTGGGTGGGACGCGTCTGCCAGAGGATCGCCCCGGTGGACGGGTCGAGCGCCGACCAGACGCCGCTCGTGTCTCCGGACCCGTCCGGGAACTCGACGAGGTTGCTGTTCGCGTTGGCCGTGTAGATGCGCCTGCCGTCGACCGCCGAGCCCCACTGGAGCCCGCCGGCGGTGCCGCCCGGTCCAGCCTGGGTCTCCCACACGACCGCCCCGGTGTCGGGGTCGAGCGCCCAGTACTGGCCGCTCTTCTGCCCCGCCCCCAACAGCTCGCGCCCCTTGGCCGGCCCGCTCGCGACCTTGAAGAGCGCCGGCGCCTGGCCGAAGTCGTAGTCGGGCCCGGCCGGTGACGGGCAGTTGGAGGGGTTGCCGAAGATGCAGGAGACGGTCCAGGCGTCGTAGGAGATTGCGTGAGTGGCCCACTTGACCGCGCCCGTGCGCATGTCGAGTGCGACGATCGAGTCGAAGAGATCCTCCGGTGGGAGGCAGGCACGCTGCGCTACGGGGTCGGTTCCGGCCGCGGCCACGCAGTCAAGCACGTCCTGCGGGACGTCGTAGTTGTTCCCCGTCGCGATGTAGACCGTCCCGCGCTTGGGATCGACGGCGGGGGAGCTGCCCCAGACCGCGACGCCGGGGAAGTCCTCGGGTGTCATGTACGTCTTCCAGAGGATGCTGCCGGTGGCGAGATCGAGAGCCACGAGGCTGCCGCGGAACGTGCAGCAGTCGTAGCCGGGGACGAGGGCGGAGTACGCCTCCTCCTGGGACGCGACGCCCACGTAAACCACGCCGTCGAAGATCGTCGCTGACTGGGTGATGATCGCCCCCGGGTTGCTGTCCACCTGGGTCACCCAACGCGCCGCCCCGGTGGCCTTGTCGAGAGCGATGACGCGCCCACCGCCTCCAAAGGGTCCTTGGTCCCCGACGACGAGCGTCGTGTCGGTGAACGCCGGCGTGGCTCGAGCCTTGTTCCCGGGCACACCGGTGATGTCGGGGATCGACGCCTGCCAGGCGACCTCGCCAGTCATCCGGTCGACGGCGTAGAGGTTGCCCGCCCAGTCGGGCACGTAGACGCGCGTGCCGTCCACGGCGGGCGTCGCCGAGACGTCTCCACCCGCCGTGAGGACCCACTTCGGCGTGAGGTCCCCAACCGTGCTCGGCGAGATCTTCGTCTCGCTCGCCGCGTTCCTCGTGTTCGACCGGTCACCGCCGGCCGAGTTCCAGCCATTTCCTCCCGGAGCGGCTGCCGCCTGCCCGACCATGAGCAGGGCCCCCGATACCCCTGCGACCAACGCCAGTCGTGCACGACGCATGATTCTGACCATCTCTGCTCCTCGTCTGGAGACGACCACAAGGGGCCGTCGAGTCACCCCCTGATGGACGAGACGAAACTAGACCTGTGAGATGCCTCACACCCGGGCTTTCGGGCGAACTGGTTCTGAATCCGTGGGAGGCATGCCGCGAATCGGGTCAAGCCACGCGGAGTCCCTGCCCTCAGCGGCGTGTGGGTCAAGCTCACCTCACTGCGGACGCCGGTGTCACTGGGAGCCAGCTCGGCGGCATACGGCGTGGGTATGGGGAGGGGCCGGCGCTCGCGCACCGCCCCCTCCTTTCGTGCTGCGAGCGTCTGGGGCAGAGTTCCGCAGCGCGGCCGCCCAGACACGAGATGCCGTCCACCTTGGGGGATCCGTTTGCGGTTCAACTGGACCCTTCGTTCAGGCGGCTCGCCAGCGCAGCCTGCTGTCGGTGGCGGTGGTGGTGCAGCGCATCAACGTCCCAGTGGTGGTGTAGCCGTACCAGCCGCTGTAGGTGCTGGCGCAGAAGGCGCCGGGGGTGACGGGGTCGGGGAAGAGCTTGCCGGGAGGGCACTCCCAGTTCATGGCCGCGATGTCCGAGACGACCGCGGTGCCGCCGAGGACAGCGGTCTTGCCTGGGGCCAGGGCGGCCACCGAGTCGTGGATCGGAGCTGGTGCGCACGCCGCGGCGGTCACGTACTGGGGCGCGCCGAGGCGCCCTGCCAGAGCGGCCCCGGCGAGCGCATCGGGGAAGTTCGTGCCGGTGGCCAGGAACATGGTGTCGGTGGATCCGGTGGGGAAGTAGGCGTTGTTGATGAGCGCGGCGGTGGCGTACCGGTCGGAGCCTCCGTACCGGGTGACGGTCAAGCCGAGGCTCTGCAGTTGAGTGACGATGCCGGTGGAGACGACGGCGGTGCCGCCGGCGACGGTGACGTGTCGTACGCCCAGCCGGGTCAGGGCGCTGAGGGTGTCGCTGGTGACGGTGCTGCGGGTTCCGTCGACGAGGATCACGGGGGCGTCGACCTTGCCGGCCGCGCCGGTCGCAGCGAGGGCGTCGGGGAAGGATCGTCCGGTGGCGATCATCGCCGTGGCGGCGGAGGCGAAGGTGCTGTTGACGATGTTCAGGCCGGTGGCGTACCGGTCGGCGCCGTCGTAGCGGGTGACGGGGGCGATCGTTGCCAGTGTGGTGGCAACTGCGGAGGAGACTGCTGCGGTTCCGCCGAGCAGGTAGATGCGTGCCGGGTTCAGTCGGGTGATCTCGGTCTTGACCGCGCTCGGCAGCGCCGTCGGGCTGGTTAGCAGCAGGGGGCCGCCGACCTGGGCGGCGGCGGCTGCGGCGGAGAGCGCGTCGGGGAAGTTCGTGCCGGTAGCGACGTACACGGCGGGCACTCCCGGGGCGTAGCGCTGTGAGACCTGGATGGCTGTCTCGTACCGGGTGGCTCCCGCGAGGCGGGTGATCCCATCCGGGAAGCCGGTCACCGCGCCGCCCGCCGGGGTGGTGGTGCTCACCTGCTGGGTCGGCAGGGTGACGATGGTGTCGCCGCAGGCGCCGGAGAGCATCGCGACCACCGCTGCCTCCTCTGCGGGGTCGATGGACAGCGACCAGCGGTACTTCACCAGTGCCCAGTCGATGACGTACTGGCACTGGAACGGGATGTACGGCGGTAGCCACTCGGCGGGGTCCTGGTCGCCCTTGGCCTGGTTCACGTTGTCCGTGACGGCGACCAAGGCGTAGTCGACGTCGAGGTCGTTGGCGTACTGGGTGCGCTGGTCGGTGGTCCACGCCCACGCGCCGGAACGCCACGCCTCCGCGAGCGCGACCATGTGGTCAATGTCCACGTCGGCCGGGTCCGTCCACGTCGCGGCGTCGTACGGGGACAGCCAGGCGCCCCCTGAGAGGCTGCATCCCGCGCCGACGGTGACCTGCGTGGTGGACTCGGCGATCAAGACCTCGTAGCGGGTGTTGCAGCCGTCGCGGTCCGCGTCGATCCAGAGCGGGAAGTAGTCCCGGCTGTAGTCATGGGCGCCGTCCTCGGCCTGGACGCTCAGCATCGCCGGCAAGCTCGCGGCCGTGACGGGAGCGGCCTGGACCGGCGGGGCCGCCGCCACGGCGGCCGCGAACGAGACGACGCCCGCGGCGAGGAACGATGTCAGCCTTGACCAAGGGTGCATGAGCAGGCTCCCGCCAGAGAAACCACGGCAACCGCCCCCAGCACTGCACCGGCGGACTCAGCGGGCCGCGGTACATGGACGGTAGGCCGCGTACGCACCCGATGAGACACGAATCGGGAAATCTATGGTGCGGGTCACGTGGCCGTAGGTCTCGGAGTTCTACGCCCCGAGGATTCCATCGCATGGTCCGAAACGGGGCCAGCTACGCCGTGCCTCGGCCCGCGCGGCGGGGTCACGAACTCCTGAACTGCACGCCGTGACGCGGCTGCACCTCCCCACCTTTCTCAAGCGCCTGACTTCGGGAGGCCGGCGCGAAGCCGGCCAGCCGACACGCGGCTACTTGACACTTTCGGTAGGACCGGTGTCCGGCCAGACTCGGTCCAGGTGCCCGGCGGGAAGCTCTCCAAGCGGCCGCCCACCAGCGTGATCGGTGTGGCTCTACATCGGTTTGCGTTCCCGCCGAGTGCCGCCCGTGAGGTGTGGCTCCAGAGGGCTCTGCCCAGCTCTCAGTAGCACTGCCCGCCTCGCGACCCCATGGAGGCCTACGACGGAGAGCGGGTGCTAGAGATGGTGTTCATCGGCGTCGATCCCCACAAGCTGTCGGCGACCATCGAGGTCGTCGACGACCGAGTGCTGGCCACGGGCCGGTTCGGCACCGACAGGGCCGGCTATGCCGCGATGCGCCGGCACGTCGCGGCCTACCGGGAGCGGGTCTGGGCGGTCGAGGGCAGCAACGGCGCGGGCCGGCCGTTGGCGCAGCGGCTGCTCGCCGACGGCGAGCACGTCGTCGACGTGCGGGCCAGCCTCAGCCGCCGAGCCCGAGCGCTCGACACCGGCCACAACCGCAAGACCGACGCCCACGACGCGCACGCCGTCGCCGTCGTCGCGGTCCGCACCACGGGGCTACGAGTCCTGGCCTACGACGTCGAGCTCGAGGCGCTGCGGATGCTGGTCGCCCGAAGTGAGTAACTGACCCTGCGGAGCAGATGCTTTCGCGTCTCGGCGTCCCGGATCTCTGGTGCGTCCTCTCATAGGGTGCCGGCGTGAGCTCTGACGAGACCGGAAGCATGCGCAAGCTGATCGAAGACGCACTCCCCCTCTGCCTCCGTGGCCGGCCCCGCGAGGACCTCGTGGCCATGTGCTTGAGGAAGCCTGAGAGCGAGGCGAACGACGCACTGCGAGCCGCGATCAACATCAACGGCAGCGACCGTGGCCACATCGCCAGGCGCGAGTCATATCTCGGGGTCGCCCGGAAGGATCTGACGACCCAGGACTTGCCCAGCGGCCACCCATGGCGGCCATCGAGGCCAAGGCCGTCACCAGCGCCGACGCCCTCGTCCCGGAGTTCCTCAGGTGGTTCCACCCCCAAGTGTCCGGCGGCGTGGCCAAGCTACGGCGGACCATCACCGGGGAACGCTTCTTCATCGTGTGGAAGACGCACTGGACGTGGACGGCCCGGCCCGAGATGTACGCCTACCCGCGGCTACTTCGAGGCACTCCAACGACTCGCGCGGCCATGTTGAGCGACGACCAGCTGACAGTCGAGGTCCTCGAGTCGCATAAGCAGCTGGTTAGCGGTCCTCGCAGCGAACGGGGTCACGGACATCTCCGCACACATCGTGGCCGCAGGGGGACATCGCGACGTCGGCTCGGTCATCATCACGGCGCACCTGGGAACCGTGGCTTGACGCTGCCGAACTTGCTGGCGGCAGGCCACCAGATCGACCAGAATTGCAGGTTTAGCTGACGAGAATCATGCCTTAAATGCGGTTCTCCTCACCTTTGTGTGGGTAGCTGGATGGTCAGTCCGCCGCAGCAGAGGTAGATCATCGCGATGAGGGCGGCGGCGCTGTGGTGTCCGCAGCCGCGATGGTTGATCAGGCGGATCTTGAGTTGAGGCCCTCGAGCTTGGAGTTGGATAGGCCGAGCTGCACGGCGGCGAGGATCCGGTCGCGGTTGGCCCGGACGGTCTTGGACAGGGTGATGAAGGCGGGGATCCGGCTGCGGCAGGCCCAGGCCAGCAGTTCAGGTGCTCGGGAGCGTCGGCGGGGTCGGCGAGTCGGTAGAGGTCGCGCAGGCCTTCCTTGAGCTGCCAGCAGCGGTAGAGCACGGAGTGGCTGCGGCGCAGTTCGTGCAGCACCTGCAGCTGGGACGCGTTCAGGTGCTCGGGGTCCTTCAGCAGCGCCCAGCGGGTGTGCTTGACCCAGCGGGCCTGGTCCCGCGTCGGTGGCGGGCTGCCGGCGGGTGGTCGGCCGCGGCGTTTCGGGCCGGCCTGCGCGGCGGCGTGTCTGGCTTTGTCGCGTTCGATGTTCCAGGCCCACCGGCGGGCCTTGTTGATCGCTTCGTTCGCTAGCGCGATCAGGTGGAACGGGTCGACGCACTGGCGGGCCGTCGGCGCGTGGGCGTCGGTGGCCTTCTTGAACGCGGCGCCCAGATCCATTGAGACGGCCTGGACTTGGGCGCAACCATCCTCGCCGAGCTGCTCGTAGAAGGCGCCCAGGGTGGCCGCGCTCTTGCCCTCGCCGACCCAGACCACCGCGCCGTCGCGGTCGTGGTCGGCGACCACGGTCAGGTACCGGTGGCCCTTGCGGTAGGACACCTCGTCGACCCCGATCCGGTAGAGGTCGCGCAGCCGCGTCTCGTCCAGCTGCTCGGCCACCACCCGGGTCACGATGTTGGCCACCGCCTCCCACGAGCAGCGCAGCAGCCGGGTGACCGCGCTCTTGTCCATCCGCTGGGCCAGCCAGGCCACGACGTCCTCGAAGTCGCGGGTGAACCGCGCTCCCGGCCGCGCCCACGGCACCGCCTCGGTACGAACCCGGCCGCAGCGTCGACACATCAGCCGGCGGATCGAAGCGCGCAGGAACACCTTGGCCGTGCCCAGGTCCAAGCCGCGCCAAGACCGCCTCGAGCGGTCGTAGACAGCCCGGGTCGACCAGCCGCACGGGCAGCGCAGCCGCTTGGCCCGCCGGCCCAGGTCGACCACGATCCCGTCCGGGGTGAACACGACACCGGTGACATGGGCACCGGGAATGGCGAGCATCTTGTTGAATGCAGTGGTGGCGCGCACGCGGCCGCTCCTGTCGCAGGCCCGGTTTGCTTGGCAGCTCCGAACCTAGGCAGCCGACGCGTGCGCGTCACGCATCAACCTCACTCGAACGACCCGCATCAACCCCCACAAGGCGATTCGGTCACAAACCACCCCTCCCGGACCCACAGGAAGCCGAGGAGTCCCAGAAATGAGGGCGGTGCACATGTTCACGGGGTCGGTGGCCGAAGCCGGCGAGAACAGCCCTATCCCGAGTGCCAGCGCGGGGACGAGCGCGGATCGCGTCAGCATGTCTCCACCGCCTTGTCCTGCACGACGTAGTAGTTGCCGTTGCTCCCGCGCTCGACCACGGAGGTGTAACGCACTCGTGAGGCACGGTTCTCGGAGACCACGGACTTGCCGTCCGTGTCGAGCAGGTTCGTCTTGCTGACGTCGAAGCACGTGTCGACGGTGAGCTTGCCTCTGGCCGACGATGCCTCCGTAGAGACGATTGAGGTGCTGCCGGTTTGGCGAATCGCTTCCCGCCGCCTCTTTGTGAGCAGCTCGCGCCAGATCTCGAGAGTCTGGTCGCGGGCGACCGTGTTGAGCTCGTCGAGGCTGCGCTGCTTGTCGGCGCCCAGGGCGTCGACCAGCTTCCAGAGCTTCTCCACGGTCGCCTCCGCCGCCGCCAGCTCGGGATCCTGCGCCGTCATGGTTGTGCTCGTGGTGATCGGTGTCGTCCCGGTCGCCGAGGGGCTGGAGGTGGTGGCGGGCGGCAGACCTTGGTCGGTGCACCCGCCGGTCGCGAGGACCGCCACGATGGCAAGTCCGATGACGCCGGTGCGGGCGTTGCTGGTCATGGCATCTCCTTCAGGTCTCATCTGGCCTAAGGCGAGGATGTTCATGTTGCGATCACCCCAGCCGGGGTTTCTTTCAAGGCGCGTGCGGAAGTGGAGAGTGCGGACCTGGCGGTGCGCTGCGTCTTGCCCCCAAGATCTCCACGGTCCGGCCCCAGCAGTGGTGCGGAGCGGCCCTTCGCTGCGTTCGCGTCCATGTCACCACAAAACGGGCAACCTCGCTCGTCGAGACGCGGTTGTCCACAACCCACCTCGATGAACTCTCGGAATCCACAGCGAGAACGGACCGCCCGCGCGGGTCAGCCGCCCTTGGGGCTACTGGAGGGGTCGGCCACTCGGGCCGACCCCCGCCGCGAGGAGGCCCAACGTGAGATCAGACCCGGCCCGGCTCCCAGACCCGCCCCAGACACGAGCGCCTTCCGTGGAGGGGGTGGCAGTCATCCTGACCGCGGTTGCGGCGTTGATGCCCACCCTGCTCTCGGCCCAGGGAATGATCTTCGTGGGCGTCGATGTCCTCGGGCTGGCGGTCGCGGTCGCGCTCTCCTTGGCCGTCTTCCTCGAGCTCGCCCTGGTCTCTTCCGCGCTGCTCGCGCGGGCGGCCGTGTTCCGCGGCCGGTCGGCGCGGGCCGACCTGGTGTCGACGTGGGTCTTCTCGGCGATCAGCGGCATGTTCTCCGCGGCCCACGAGCTCCTCGGACCCGCCGGCGAGGCTGGCCTTCGAGACTGGCAGCCCGACGCCCGCGCCGCCCTCGCCGCGGGGGTGCGGGTCGCCGCGCCGCTCGTCGCCGTCTGGCTCTGGCACCGCATCCTGACCGGTGACCGACACGACCGCGACACCGCGCCGACACGTCGGGAAGCGAAGCGACACCGGCTCATGCTCGCTGTCGCCACCGCCGGACTCGACCTTCAACGCGTCCAACATGCCCAGCCGAACTCACGCGCGACCCTGCGTGCCCACCGCAGGCTCGACCGACACCACCGCGCGCTGCTGAAGCACATCCCCGCCACCGATAAGCAGCTGTCCGGACAGTTATCGCAGTGGCTGTCCGAAGTCGGCCGCGTCGAGCACCTTGCAGGCCACTTCGCCTCCCGCGATGTCGTCCCAAACGCCAACGCCAGGGAGCGTCTCGTCCCCGGCCGGGACCTACCGGCGGACAGCGCCGCCGCTGTCGACGACCCGGCAGCGCGCCTGGAAGTCGCTGTCGCTCTTGTCCGGCGCGACCAGACAGTCAGCGGACAAGACGTCGCCGACGCCTTCACCCAACGCGGCTGGAAAGCGACACCACGAACCGGACAACGCTGGCTCGCCAAGGCCCGCACCTTCCTGGAAGCCTCGGCGTCCGGGTAGAGCAACGAGCCGTTGTCGGCGAGTCGTCCACCGTGGACAGCGCCTCGCCCCTAGCGTCGGCACTGTCGAGTTCCTTCTCAAAGGAGTGATGTGATGGCAGGCAAGTTCGAGCTCTACAAGAGCGCCTCCGGCGAGTACCGCTTCCGGCTGAAAGCCACCAACGGGCAGATCATCGCCACCGGCGAGGGCTACAAGACCAAGGCCAGCGCCCTCAACGGCATCGAGTCCGTCCGCAAGAACGCGCAGACGGCGCAGGTCGACGACCAGACCGCCTCCTGATCTCCAGCGGCGGTAGGCATCCCCTCCCGACCCAAGCCTCACCCCTGGCGGATCGTCCCGACGCTCTGCGGCGCAGAGTCGCACCTCGCGACCGCGGTGAGGGCCACGGAAGCCGAGCGTAGGGCCTACTGGTCAGCTACTCCGTCGGTGACCGGCAGACTGTGGTCGTGGCAACTCTGACTGCGGTTCACGGCGACCTCACTCGGCAGGACGCGGATGCGATCGCCAACCCCACGAACACAGCCGTGCGTGGCGGAGGTGGGGTCGACGCCGCGATTGTCCTTCTCGACGTGCTTGGCGATCCGCCTTTGGGCATCGTCGGACGTGAGGTGCTAGAGCGTGTCTCCCAAACTTGAGCGGCCCATCCTGAGAGTGTCGGACTCATGGTGCGACAGGGTCAGGTTTCTGACGAGTTCTGGGCGGTCGTGGAGCCGCTGCTGCCGTGTTCGGCGGGTCGTCGCGGGCGGCGCTGGTCCGATCACCGTCGGGTTCTGGAGGGGATCTGTTGGCGGTATCGCACCGGGTCTCCGTGGCGGGATGTGCCCGAGGAGTTCGGTCCGTGGCAGACCTTGTGGAAGCGGCATTTCCGCTGGTCAACCGACGGCACGTATCACCTGATGATGGCCGCGGTGCAGCAGGCCGGACTGGTCGATGAGAACGCCACCGACGATGTTGAGCACCTCCTGTCGGTGGACTCGACGATCGTGCGGGCGCACCAGCACGCGGCCGGCGCCCGGCACGACTCGGCCACCGCGGAGGTCGTTTCCGAGCCTGCAGGCCACACAGGGGGCAGGATCGAATTACAAGAATCTGCCGCCCGAGCCGGCTGACCACGCGCTGGGGCGCTCCCGCGGCGGACTGTCGACGAAGATCCACACGCTGGCCGACCAGGCCACCGCCACGGTCCAGATCCGGTTGACCGGTGGGCAGGCCGGGGACAACCCGCAGCTGATCCCGCTGATCGAGGACTACCGCTCGGCCGGGAAGCGTCCGCCGTTCCGGCTGCTGGCCGACAAGGCGTACTCGCACCCGTCGACACGAACTCGACTGCGAGCGTTCAAGATTGCGCACACGATCCCGGAGCGTTCCGACCAGATCGCGCGCCGCAAGGCCAAGGGCAGCCGCGGTGGGCGCCCACCGGGCTTCGACCCGGGCGCCTACAAGAAGCGCAACACCGTCGAGCGCAGCTACCTGCGGCTCAAGCAGTGGCGCGGCATCGCCACCCGCTACGACAAACAGGCCCGAACGTTCCTCGGTGGTGTCCTGCTCGGTGCCAGCCTCATCTACTTCACGACCCACTGATGGGAATCAAGAGACACGCTCTAGTGCGACCAGACGCGTTCGAGCTGTACGCAACCGGGGTGTGCTCGGTCAGTCCCGGGAGGCTGGCCCTCGACGAACTCGCCACGTACTCCGTGGCAGTTTCGGACGACCGTCGTCGCCCTCAGTGCGGCAGAAGCGCTCACGGCCAAAGAGTATGGTGACACCCGCTTCCCCAGCTGCGGTTGCTCGTCCTGGCGCTCGACGACAGGCGGCTTCTTACTTTGGCCCTCTCGGCGACAATGGGGGATGGCTACGTCCAGCACGCGAACCAACCCGAGCCACCACATGGAGAAGGCGGTTTGGTCGTCCGTCCTCGGCGTGGTCGTGGGTGTTTTACTGACGGCCTTTGATCTGTGGTTCCCGCTCGTCGCTGGTGCGGTCTGCGTGGCGGTGGGCATCACATCGCGGCGCGCTCGGCCTATTGCTTTCGGGCTGGGGGTCGGCCTGTGCCTCGGGCTCTTCGTGTACATCGCCCTTGGGCTCCTCCAGGTTCAGGGCTCCCCGAGCGAATCGGGCACAGGATCGGCCGGGTAGCGAGGGCTGCACGTCCGCCATTCGGCACGATCGAGCACACCATCTGCGGCAATTCCGGTAACCGCTACACGCCGATGTGCGAGTTGCTTCTCGGGGCTGGCCGAGAGCTACGGGCCGCCTGTGATCCCGTACGAGGTGTATTGGTCATCGCCTGTCTTGACGTACAGCCCCATCGCGCAGGGCACACCCAACTTCTCGCGTTGGGCCACGGGAGTGACGGCGGCCAACATCTCCGCCCCGACGATAGGGGGCGCCTTGCCGATGGGTACGACGGCGTATGGCTGGTCGCCGGGCAACGAGGTCTGGCGCTCGCGTTGACGAATATCTGCGAGGCTCAAGTGCGGCGTGACCGCGATGTAAGTCCGGCCACAGTAGGGGATGCGTTCTGGCGCCTGCCACCAGGTCCCGTAGGCATAGCGGTAGGCGGCAGTCGTGACTATCAGGAGCGTGCCGACGAGGACTAGCACCGCCCGGAGCCACCTACGCATGAGCGCGATGCTAGCCCTTGGCGGCGATCATCACCGCGACCGGCGCCTAGCAGGGCGTCCGCCCGCGCGTCGGCAAATCCGGTAAACGTCTCACACTCAGGTCCGTGTGTTGACACTTGCGCCCAGTCTCCCCGGGTAGCGGGGGTTGAACTCGGCTACTGGCTCACGATGAGGCGAACGCCGTGAGCATCCGCTGCCGCTTCGATGGTGGCGGTGGCGTGAGCCCGGTCGCGCCTACGAACCAAGTACTCTCCAAGCTCGCCCGCGAAGGGCGAGATGGGGCGCATCGCAGTGACGGGTTCGCCTGTGACCGTGAACCAGGTACCACCACCGCGGTGCCATTCCGGGAGGAGGTCGCCTGGGCACACGCGGATAACGGTCATGGCTGCCCACGGCATCCAGCGTTCGACCCTTCCTCGGCGCATCACGACCAGATACTGCTCGGTGGAGATCAGAGCCCGAGCCGCCAGGCCACGAAACCAGATCAGCACTCGTAGGGCAGCGGCTATGACGAAGAGTCCCGCCACGACCCACGTGAAGGCGGTGTCATCGTCGCCCGCCGTTGCGCCCAACAGGGCGAAAAAAGCAGCGACCACCAAGGCCTGTAACGCGGCACGCCAGATGAGTCGTAGGTCGCCGCGGACGAGGACTGCGTCACCAGCGGTGACGACCGGTGTTGGGCCGTCTTCCCACGGGGAGGGTGACTGGCTCGGTTTCGGGCGCTCTCCGGATGCCACGATGGCCATTGTGCCCGCCCAAGACGAAGGCCGAGGATCGCCGAGCCTCTCCCGAGCGCGTCTAGCTCACTGCTCACCGATCAGCACGCCCGTTCGCACCACCTGCGGCAAGGCGAGCCTCAGTCTCCGTGTGGGAGCGCGGTGCGCGGTTCGGGTGTGACGGGGGTCCATAGGCGGTCGATGGGCATGACGTGGAGGCGGTCGGAGTAGGTGTAGGAACGAGCCCCTGTGGTCAGGATGATCCCGCCGGCGAACCGTGGTCCAAGGGCGTCGCGAAGTTGGGCCAGACCGCGGAAGTCCGAGCCGGGTGCCCGTTCGCTGGCCTTGACCTCAACTGCGACAACCGTGCCGTCGTCATACTCGATGACCAGGTCGACCTCTACACCATCGCTGGTCCTCCAGTGGCCCAAGGTGACCGGCTCATCGAGCCAAGAGGCCTGCTTGCGGATCTCGCCAACGACGAAGGTCTCCAGCAGGTGCCCGAAGTCGGCCAGTGATGCCGGATCGAGTCCTGCGAGTTTGTCGGGCGTGAGCCGGAGCAGTCGGGCAGCCAACCCGGAGTCGACGACGTGAACCTTGGGTTTGACACTGACTCGTGAGCGCAGGGTCTTGCCCCACGCGGGCAGCCGCACCACGAGGAAGAGGTCCTCGAGCAGCCGCAGATGACTCTCAACGGTGGCTCTACTGACACCGAGCTTCTCCGCTGCAGCGGAGAGGTTCAGCAGCTGCCCTGTCTGCGCAGCAACCAGACCCAGCAGCTCGGTCATGGCTTGTCGTTCACGGATCCGGCTCAGCTCCAAAGCATCTCGTTCGACCGATGCCCTCACGAAGTCATCGAACCATCGGGCACGAGCCGCGCCGGAACGTCGCAGAGCCAAAGGCAACCCGCCTGCACAGACGCGCTCCACGTAATCCCGGCGAACGGTCTTCGAGGAGGGAACCTGGCTGACCACTCCATCAGCGTCGGCCCCCAACGTCTCGAGCAGGTCCTCCCTGATCCCGACGATCTCGCCTTGAGACAGCGGCCAGATGGTCAGCGAGTGAAGCCGCCCCGTGAGAGCCTGCGCCGTGGCGGGCAAGGCATCCTGTCGGGTCGAGCCGGTGATCACGGCAGTGCCGGGAAGGCTGCCCTCCCGGTTGAGCCGTGCCTTGAGCGCATCCAGGATGTCGGGCACCCGCTGGTACTCATCTACGCACACCGGTGCCGGACCACCAGCAACCGAGGCCAGATTGCCGACGACCGCCTCACGCACCGCGATATCGTCCAGGTCGAGGACCGATCCCCCCACGTCGGCAGCGAACCTGCGCAAAACGGTGGACTTACCGACCGAGCGCGGCCCGTGTAGAGCGATCACCGGCTCCACCGCGACCAACCCTGCCAAGAGCTCGCTGACCCTACGAGGGACGAGCGAGTCGAGGATCATGGTCCCAACCTAGCAGACATGAGGACGCGAGCTGTGCATACGTGAGTGAGGCTAGTTAGCAAACATGAGGACCTGTGCTGGGCAAACTTGAGCGACCGGAGATCGGCATTATGCACGTGATCCGGGTGGGTGCCGGGGTCGCTGAGCGGTCCTTCCTCGCTGCCAAGTGTGTGCCGGTGCTGGTCGGTGTCAACGTCGTTCATGCTCGCTGCGCTGCGCGTGCTCCACGTTGACGCCTCGGGCGCACCGGCATGGGGCGGCATGGATCGAGGAAGGGCCTGTTGTGGCTGGATCGGCGGGCGGGTCGGGGTGGTCATGTCAGGAGGCCTCGTGGTGGGTGCGGTCGAGCAGGTTGGCGAAGAGCTCGGCCCGGTGGGTCTGTCCCTTGGCGGCCGCGTCGTCGTGCTGGGCGAGCAGGGTGGGCCGGAACTCGATGCTGGTCTGGAAGAAGGTGCACGTCTCACAGATCGATTCGAAGGCGCAGTCGAGGGTGGGCGGCCTGGTGCAGTAGCCGTTTCCGAGGTGGCGGTGGTGTTCGCGGGACAGCCGGGCCAGGTTGGGTCCGAGGACGTCGGCCGGTAGCGCGCGGGCCTGTTCATAGAGGGCGTCGACTTTCTCGGTGACGGCGAAGTACTCGTCGGCGACGGTCCGGTTGGCGATCTTGGCGTACCGCAGCGTCATGTCCAGCGACTTGTGGCCGAGCATCGCGGCGATCGCCTCGAGACTCATGCCTCGGTTGAAACTGGGTGGCCAGCGTGTGGCGCAGGACATGAGGGTGGATGCGGCAGCCCGGCCGCGGCGGCGACCGTGTTCAGGATCCGGGTGACGGAGTGCCGGTCGGCGGGTCGCCCGTTCTCCCTGGGCAGCAGCAGCGGGTGGCCGGGCGGGACGTACTCGCGGCGGTAGTCATCGATCAGCTGCACGAGCTGCGGGTGCAGCGGCAGGTAGCGGTCCTCGCGGAGCTTGCCGACCGGCACGTGCAGCCACGGGCCGGAGCCGATCAGCACGACGGCGTCGGCGCGCAGCCCGGTGAACTCGCTCACGCGCAGCCCGGTGCGCAGCAGCACCTCGACGGTCACGCGCACGAGCAGCCGAGGGGTCGTGGTGCGCCGCGCGCAGCAGCTGCGCGGCGGCGGCGTCGTCCAGGGCCTTGGGCAGCGGGTGGTCCTGGCGGGGCAGGTCGCCGGGAACATCGGCACCCGGGGCGGGGCCTGCTCCCAGCCCCACTCGTCGACCCGCAGGAAGAACATCCGCAGCGTCCCGAGCCGGTGCGCCAGGGTCGCGGGCGACACCCGCGGCTGGTGCTGTCCGGGCCGCGCGGCCAGCCACGGCTTGTAGCCCTCGATGTGGCGGCGGGTGACCTGTGCGAGCGTGGTGACCTCAGGGGCCTGCTCGAGCAGGAACCCCGCGAACGAGCGCAGCGCCTGGTCGGTGTTGCGGACGCTGCCCGGGCGCAGCACGCAGCCGATCTGCTCCAGGTAGTGGCGCATCGTCGCGGCCAGCTCCGGACGCGCCGCGTCCAGCTCGGCCCAGGTCCGCATCGGCGCGGTCCCGTTGTGGCCGCGGGGATTACCGCTCGGCGACCCGGGCGCCGGGCCAGAGGTCCCTCGCCGCTTGATCGACGTGCTCGTCGCGGTGCTCGACATCGTCGTCGTGGTCATCGCCGGCTCCCGCCGCTGCCGTCCGGGTGGCCGGCGAAGACCTGCGCGTCGATGACCTCGGCGGCCTTGCGGTACTGCGAGGCGAGCCAGTCATCGGCCAGATGCAGATAGATCCGGGTCGACTCGATCGAGTCGTGCCCGGCCTGGGCCTGGGCCTGGACGGCTTCGAGCGCCATCCCGGCCTCCCGTAACCGGGTCAGGCAGGTGTGCCGCAGCTCGTGACAGGTTGCGTGCGCCAGCCCGGCCCGCCGCCTCGCACCAGCCAGCACCTCGTCGATTCCTCTGACACTCAAAGGATTCCCCCGGTTCGGGCCCCTGAGGACGACGAACACGCGGTCGGTGCCGGTGGCGCGCGGTCGTTCCGCCTCCAGATAGCTGGCCAGCTCCGTGAAGAACCGGGAGGACACCGGCACGAGGCGTTGGTGCCCGCCCTTGCCCTCGGCGATGAACAGCCGACGCTCGGCCACCCGCACGTCGCCCATCCGCAGCCCAAGGACCTCGCAGCGACGCAGCCCACCGAGCACCATCGCCGCGACCATCGCCCGGTCCCGGTGGGTGCGCAGCGCGCCGGTCAGCGCGTCGACCTCGGCCGGGGTCAGGATCCTCGACAGCCGCCAGACTCGGCGCGTCAACGGGACACCCTGGCTCGGTCGTTGACGCTCACGACGCGTCGGCAGGCCCCGCGGCACCGGGTTCACGACCACGTCCCCACGGGCCTGCAGGTACCCGAAGAATCCCGAGATGCTCGACAGCCGCCGAGCGACCGTGCTCGTCGCGACCCCCGCCGGCTCCCCGTCGGCCACCACCGCCTGAACCGGGCCCGGCTCGAGGCGGCCGGTCCGCTGGGCCGTGATGAACCCAAGCACATCAGCCGGCACAACCTCGCGCGGCTCCTTGCCGACAACCCCGAAGAACACCCTCAGGTCGTACGCCGCCGCCACCACCGTGTTCGGCCGGCACCGACCCTGCAAGAACTCGAGATACTCGTCCACCAGCGGCACCCCGACGCGGACCACCACCTCCCCCAACGGCCGACGAGAACGGATCAGGCACGGATACAAGACAGACATTTCAGGCCCTCCAACATCAGAGGCGAGCAGCCACCACGGCTCATCGAAATGTCCTGCAAGATCACGTACATAACAAGCATGAGACGGCGTGGACGTATCGCTGGGCCGTGGCCATCTCTGTCCAGCCCATGATGGACATCACGGTGCGCAGATCAACGCCCTGGACGAGGAGGAGGGTTGCTGCGGTGTGCCTCGCGTCGTGCAAGCGGACCGTGCGGACGCCGCCGGCCTTCAGGAGGTTCTTCCAGTCCTTGAAATCTCGCGCGGGGTCGATGAGCCCACCCACGTCCGTCGCGAATACCAGGTTGTGGGTGCCGTCCCATAGGCCTCGCCGTTCCTCCTGGCGCCGCAGCTGATCGGAGCGATGCGCTTGAAGTTCCGATAGCAGTGGCCCCGGTAGGACGATGAGCCGTCGTGAGGCGCGGGTCTTCAGCTCGACCAGCATCAGACCTCCCGCTCTGCGCTGCGGGCAGTAGCCGCCGCGTCCGTGACCGCAGGCCGGCTGGCCACCGGGCTTACTTCCACAGCCGTGCTGCCAGGTCCGTCGCTGCACAGCACGCCGAACGTGGATCACACCCGCATCGAGATCCACGTCATCCCAAGACAGGCCAAGCGCCTCGCCCTGTCGAAGACCCAGTGCCAGCGCCACGGACCAGCGGGCTGCGTTCGGCGTTCCCCGTGCCGCCTCAAGCAGAGAACGGCATTCGTCGCTGGTCAAGGGATCGATCTCGACGGTGGCCACGCGCGGTGGACGCGCGACCGTGGCCGGGTTCTGGCTCAGGTGGTGGCGCCGCACCGCCTCGCCCAGCGCTGACCGAAGCACCCGGTGGACGGCATGGACCACGTGGGCTGAACGCCCTTCGTTCAACAACTGCCCGTACAGGAGCTCGAGCGCCTCCGGACGGACGTCCGCGAGGCGCGCTGCCCCCATCTTCGGGATGACGTGCACCTTCATCAGGCTCTGGTATGTAGAAAGCGTCTTCCACCGCACAGAGAGCGGCAGGATCGCGGTGATCCAGTGCTCGAGCCACCCGCCAAGGGTCTGCTCGCCCTGGAGCCAGGTCCGCTTCCCCGCGTCCCGGTCCCGCTCCAAGGCGCGCACCGCCTCATCGAGCTCCCGCTTGGTCTTGCGCTGCAGATGGCGCCGATCGAGCTGACCGTCGATCCGGCGGCCGACCGTGACTCGTGCGTGCCACCGGCCATCCTTGCCGCGGTACTTGGTCGTGTGGGTCTCGGAGTCCTTCTGACGCCTACCGGCCATCGCAGTCCCGCGACGATGCAATGAAACGGTCCAGCTCCTCGCGCTCCACCCGGACGGCCCGCCCGATCCGGACGACACGGAGTCGACGCCGCGCGATCTGTCGCTCGACGCTGCGGCGGGTGCATCTGAGGTGGGTCGCGACCTCGTTGAGGTTCAGCAGAAGGGTCGGGGCCTGGGCAGTGGTCTCCATGCTCAACCTAAGGAGCGACATCGGAGGCACAGGGTCACAGCCGACCGGAAATGTCAGGAGCACACCGGCAGTGTCACTCACCCGACTGCTGCTCGCCGGTGAGCATCTTAGGGCCCATCCCAGGGCCCAAGAGCCCGGCGAAATGCTCGGAGGCCCCGTACAAAGAAGCGGCCCGACCCGCGTTTCCGCTGGTCAGGCCGCCCTTTTCTGTCTCAACACAGAGCGCACCCGAAGGGATTCGAACCCCTAACCTTCTGATCCGTAGTCAGATGCTCTATCCGTTGAGCTACGGGTGCAGTGCCGCTCGCATGGGGCGGACGAAGAGTCACCTTAGCGGTTCGGTGCCGCAACCACGAAATCGGGCGCACTCCGGCCGTATGCCGCTGGGCTGGCTCCCTCAGCGCCCGCCCCCGCCGCGTCCGCACCGGTCTCAGACGTCGGCAAGACCTGGATGCGTCGCCTCAACCCGACGCATCGAGGTCTACCGGCCCGATGGAGCAGACCCACCGCTCGAGCCAGCAGGCGGCCCCGGCCGAGGGCGCGCACCACCGCAAGCCTTGCAAGAAACGGGCAGTCAACTGCCAGAATCCTTGCACGCAAGGGCGGTTGTGACTGGTTTCACCGCTGAGCCCCCGAACCGTGGTCAAACCCCCCGCCCCGCGCTGGGTACCGTGGTCCCATCACGTCATTTGTTCACCATGCGGACACTCGGACCACGCACACCGGCGCAGGCCCCAGGACCGCGAGATGAACGCCACCGGCACAACGCGGTGACCCGGACACCGCGTGAAGGGATTGGCCAAGTTGACCACGACACCGAAGACCGAACAAACGACCCACGCGGGCCTGCAGGCCTGGGTCGACGAGGTCGCCGAGCTGACGCAGCCGCGCGACATCCGCTGGATCACCGGCACCCCTGAGGAGTGGACCGAGCTGACGGACCAGCTCGTCGAGGCCGGCACCCTGGTGCGGCTCAACGAGGAGAAGAAGCCGAACTCCTTCTGGTGCGCCTCCGACCCCTCCGACGTGGCTCGCGTCGAGGACCGCACCTTCATCTGTTCCGTCGAGGAGCGCGACGCCGGCCCCACCAACAACTGGATGGCGCCCGACGAGATGAAGGCAATCATGACCGACCTCTACCGGGGGTCGATGCAGGGTCGCACGATGTACGTCATCCCCTTCGTCATGGGGCACCTCGACGCCAAGGTCCCGATGTTCGGCGTCGAGATCACCGACTCGGCGTACGTCGCCGTCTCCATGCTCGTCATGGCTCGGTGCGGCGAGAAGGTCCTGCGCAAGATCGAGGAGACCAACGCCAGTTTCGTCCCGGCCCTCCACTCGGTCGGCGCACCACTCGCCGAGGGCGAGCAGGACGTCACGTGGCCGTGCAGTGACACCAAGTACATCGTCCACTTCCCGGAGGAGCGCACCATCTGGAGCTACGGCTCCGGCTACGGCGGCAACGCCCTGCTCGGGAAGAAGTGCTACTCCCTCCGCATCGCGAGCGCCATGGCCCGCGACGAGGGCTGGATGGCCGAGCACATGCTCATCCTCAAGCTGACCAACCCCCAGGGGAAGGTCCACTACATCGCGGCAGCGTTCCCCAGCGCGTGCGGCAAGACCAACCTCGCCATGATCGACCCGACCATCCCCGGATGGAAGGCCGAGATGGTCGGCGACGACATCGCCTGGATGCGCTTCGGGGAGGACGGCCGCCTCTACGCCGTCAACCCCGAGGCCGGCCTCTTCGGAGTCGCTCCGGGGACCGGCGAGTCGACGAACCCCAACGCCATGGCCACCGTCAACCAGGGCAACTCCGTCTTCACCAACGTCGCCCTGACGGACGACGGCGACATCTGGTGGGAGGGGATGACCGACGAGAAGCCGGCCCACCTCACCTCGTGGCTCGGCGAGGACTGGACCCCCGAGAGCGACAAGCCCGCGGCCCACCCGAACAGCCGCTTCTGCACCCCGATCGCGCAGTGCCCGATCGCGGCGCCGGAGTACGACAACCCGGACGGCGTCCCGATCTCCGCGATCCTCTTCGGCGGACGCCGCAAGACGACGATCCCGCTCGTCTACGAGTCGCGCGACTGGACCCATGGCACGTTCGTCGGGGCCACGCTCTCGTCCGAGACCACCGCGGCGGCGACCGGCGCGGTCGGCGTCGTCCGGCGCGACCCGATGGCGATGCTGCCCTTCCTCGGCTACAACGCGACCGACTACTTCGGGCACTGGCTGCAGATCGGCAAGCAGGCGGACGCGTCGAAGCTGCCTCGGATCTTCGGGGTCAACTGGTTCCGTCGTGACGAGGACGGCTCGTTCCTCTGGCCGGGCTACGGCGAGAACAGCCGCGTGCTCAAGTGGATCGTCGACCGCCTCGAGGGCGACGCCGAGGCCGTGGAGACGCCGATCGGCCTCGTCCCGGCCCCGGGGGCGCTCGACATCGACGGTCTCGACGTGACGGAGGAGCACCTCGCCAAGGCGGGTGCCGTCCGCCCTGAGGAGTGGGCCGAGGAGCTGCCGCTCATCGAGGAGTGGTTCACGAAGTTCGGCGACGAGCTCCCTGCGGAGCTGTGGGCCGAGTTCGACGGTCTCAAGGCGCGGATCAACGCCGCGCAGTGAGCCGTAGTCCGTCCCTCCGGTGGGATCGGACGACGTGATGCAGGGCCCGGCACCGTCAGGTGCCGGGCCCTCCCGTCACGGGGGCCGTGTCGGCGCCCTTCTCCGCCCGCCGAGCCCGTGGGCCTGCGAGGATTCGGGGATGAGCGAGCACGCCCCGTACGACCGCGAGGAGACCCGCGGTGAACGACTCGACCGCAACTTCGACGAGCAGCTGCAGGAGGCGCGCATCGCCCAGGCGGGTGTGCAGATCCTCTTCGGCTTCCTCCTCACCCTGCCGTTCCAGCAGCGGTTCGAGACGCTCACCGACTTCCAGCGGAAGATCTACCTGGGCACGCTCCTCGCGTCGGCCGTCGCGGTGGTGCTCTTCACGGCACCGGTGGCCGTCCACCGCGTGCTCTTCCGGCAGGGGCTGAAGGACTTCATCGTCGCCTACACCTCAAAGCTCGCCTCCGTCGGCCTCGTCGCGCTCGCCCTGTCGGTGGTCGGTGGCCTCGTGCTCGTCCTCGACGTGCTCATCGCCCACACGCTCGCCATGTGGGTCGGGGGAGCGGTCGCGGCGCTCACCGTGGTCCTGTGGTACCTCGTGCCCGCCGCCCGTAAGCGGCGCGTCGCGCCGCCCGAGAAGCCCGAGAGCTAGGCCGTATGCCGCTGGGCTGGCTCCCGCTCCCGTTCCTCCCAAGTCCCCCGTCCCTTTCAAACGAGGAAGGACCCCGACGAAAGGCGTGTCGGGGTCCTTCTTCGTCTGGCGGAGGCGGCGGGATTTGAACCCGCGAGAGGTTTTATCCTCAACCCGCTTAGCAGGCGGGCGCACTAGGCCACTATGCGACGCCTCCCCACTCGTGAGCCCCAGCAGGGGACCGCAAGCCAGCACAGGCTACCGGGGGACCGCGCGCTGACCCAAACCGGCCCCCCTGACAACGTTCTCGGCGTTCGGGACGTCCTCACAGATGAACGGTGCAGAATGATGACGCGCGGTCACCGCGCCTGCATGCCCGAAAGGACCCCATGAGCGACCAGCCGGACCGGCCGCCCGCGACGAGCGGGGGCCGCAGGATGTTGCGTCGTGAGCTCTCCACGGGCTTCCGACGCGCTCTGGGCCTGACCGCCCTCGGGACGCTCCTCCCGGGCGCCGGCCTGACGCGCACCCGCAGCCGCGCCTGGGGCTGGTTCCTCCTGCTGACCTTCCTCGGCAGCATCGCCACGGTGGTCGTCCTGGCCGCGACTCGCGGGGTGACGAAGGTGGGGCTGGTCATCGCCAGCAACACCCGTTACCTGCTCATCCTGACTCTGGTCCTTGCTGTGGGCGGTCTGGTCTGGTGCGCCTCGATCATCGCGACCGCGGTCCAGTCCAGGCCCAGACGTCTCGACCGGGCTCGGACTCGATCGCTCGCCATCTTCACGACGCTCATGGTCGCCGTGGTGGGCGGAACCGCCTACAAGGGCGCCGAGTTCGCGCTGATCGGACGCGACACGGTCGGTGTCATCTTCAAGGCCTCGGGCCTCAAGCCGGGCCAGGGTGCCAAGGTCGTCAACGAGCCGGACGTCGACCCGTGGCGCGACACCCCGCGGGTCAACATCCTGCTCCTCGGCTCGGATGCCGGCGTCGGCCGCGAGGGGACGCGGACCGACTCGATGATCGTCGCGAGCACGGACACCAAGACGGGCCGTACGGTCCTCATCTCCCTCCCACGCAACCTCCAGCGGGTGCCCCTGCCGGAGACGAGCAAGCTCCGGGCCTGGTGGCCGGGTGGCGTGTACGGGATTCCCAACTGTCCCCGCCAGGAGAAGGAAGCCTCCGACGCCTGCATGCTCAACGCGATCTGGATGGAGGTCGACGCCTTCCGGGCCCAGAACCCCGGCGCCTATCCGGCCGACGACGAGGCCCCCGGCCGTTCGGAGATCCGCGACGTCATCGGCGAGGTGCTCGGGCTCAAGATCGACCACACGGTCGTCGTCGACCTCGAGGGCTTCCGCCAGCTGATCAACGCCATGGGCGGGGTGACGATCAACGTCAAGCTCGGCGGCTACGACGGCAAGACCCCCATCCCCTATGGCCCCCTCACGGCCAACGGCACCTACGCCCACGCGTTCGACAAACCCGGGCCGATGAAGATGAACGGCTACCAGGCGCTCTGGTACGCCCGCTCTCGTGCCGCAGATGACGACTACAACCGCATGTCACGCCAGCGGTGCGTCGTCCAGGCCGTCGTCAACCAGGTGAGCCCCACGGCCATGCTCGGCCAGTACGCCGAGATCGCGCGGATCGCCCGGGAGAACATCTACACGGACATCCCGGCGGAGAACCTGCCCGCCTTCGTCGAGCTCGTCGAGCGCATCCAGAAGGCCGGCAAGTACGTCAGCGTCGGCATCGACCCGACGCACGGGATCAACACCGGCAACCCCGACTACGACAAGATCCGCACGATCGTCCAGCAGGCCATCACCCCGCCGGCGCCGAAGCCGAGGAGCACGAGCACGACCGGCGGACAGCAGACGCCGACGCGCACACCCGCACCGGGCACGACGACCACCCCCACCACGGACCCGGCCGACGTGGACCCCTGCGCCTGAAACCGCCTGTCCGCGACCCTTCGGCTGGCACTTCGGCCCGGAGCGTGCACAATGTTGGGGCTGCCTCCACCAGCCACCATCGAGGGGACCGAATGACCGTGCACGACCGGCGCGAGACCGCGCCCGTGGGGCGGCGTTCAGCTCGTCACCAGCTCCGGACGCACTTCCGACGCTCGATGCGGCTCGTCGCCCTCAGCGCGGCGATTCCCGGGACAGGACTCATCCGCACCCGGGCACGGATGGCGGGCTGGGCCATCTTCCTGGCCTTTCTGCTGGCCATCGCGGTCGGCGTGGCCCTCATCGTGTCCCAGGGCGCGAAGGACGTCGGGCTCTATGTGCTCAGCCACCCGGACGTGCTCCAGGGTCTCGGCGTGCTCCTCGCTGTGGGCGGCCTCTTCTGGTGCGCCTCGATCATCGCCACCGCGGTGGCGGCACGGCCCGACCGGCTGGACCGGACCCGCACGCGCGTGCTCGCGGTCTTCACCACCCTGCTGGTCGGTCTGGTGGGCGCGGGCACCTACAAGGGGGCGGAGGCTGCCCTCATCACCACCGACACCATCCGCGGCGTGTTCAGCGCCGAGGGACTCCGGCCCGGAGAAGGCGCCAAGGTCGTGAACGAGCCGGACGTCGACCCGTGGCGGGACACCCCGCGGGTCAACCTGCTCCTGATGGGCTCCGACGCCGGCATCGGGCGGACCGGCACGCGCCCTGACTCGATGATCGTCGCCAGCGTCGACACCAGGACCGGCCGCACCGCCCTCATCTCCGTGCCGCGCAACTTCGAATGGGCCCCGCTGCCCGCGGACAGCCCGCTCCGGGAGCGCTGGCCGGGCGGCTTCTATGGCGGCACCCACGACCAGCCGGACTGCCCGCGCAAGGCCGCCGACGCTGCGGACCCCTGCGCGATCAACGCGATCTGGACCGAGGTCGACCAGTTCCGAGAAGCGAACCCCGACGCCTACGCGGACGAGGTCGTGCCGGGACGAAGCGAGACCCGAGACGTCGTCGGGGAGGTCCTCGGCCTGAAGATCGACCACCTCGTCGTCATCGACCTCCAGGGTTTCATGGATCTCGTCAACGCGATGGGCGGCGTCGAGGTGAACGTCAAGCTCGGCGGCTTCGACGGCAAGACCCCGCTCCCGTACGGACAGAAGTTCGCAGACGGCAGCTACGCCCACTACTTCGACGACCTCGGCCCGCAGCAGCTGAACGGCTACCAGGCGCTGTGGTACGCCCGGACACGGGCAGCCGACAACGATGACCACCGGCAGCGCCGGCAGCGCTGCGTCGTCCAGGCCGTCGTCGACCAGGTCGACCCTGCCTTCATGCTGGCGAAGTACGCGAGCATCGCGCACATCCTCAAGGAGAACGTCTACACGGACATCCCTGGGGCGAACCTGCCCGCCTTCGCGGAGCTCGTGGAACGGGTCCAGAAGGCGAAGATCACGAGTCTCGGGTTCACCGACAAGAACGGGTTCCCCTACAGCAGCAACCCCGACTACCAACTCGTCCGCGAGCTCGTCCAGAAGGCGATCGACCCGCCCACCAAGAAGAGCAAGCCCAAGCCCGCCGTGACCACTCCGACGGAGGCAACGATCCCGACGCCTTCCACCACGGTGACGGAGCCCGCCGACGTCGACGAGTGCGCCTGAGCCTTCCCCTCCCCGGGGGACGAACAGAGCCCCCCGGCCAAGCCGGGGGGCTCTGTCACAAACGACTAGGTGTGTCGCTCGTTGCGCGCGATCGTGGTCAGAGCGGACGGACTGCGTCAGCCTGCGGGCCCTTCGGACCCTGCGTGACCTCGAACTCGACGCGCTGCGCCTCGTCCAGCGAACGGTAGCCGTTCGACTGGATTGCCGAGTAGTGGACGAAAACGTCGGGGCCGCCGCCGTCCTGGGCGATGAAACCAAAGCCCTTCTCAGCGTTGAACCACTTGACGGTTCCCTGTGCCATACGGGTAACTCTTTCCTTCTTAGCCAGTGGGACCCGCACCTCGCGAGTCCCAGGCTGCCGCTTCTGCCACTCGTCGGGCGAACCCGTCGACGTCGATACTGAAAACCCGTCACCTTGTGGGTGACGGGCACCTACTCGACTGCGCGGAACTGCAACTGCAACCACGTCGAACTTAGCACGCTACCGACGGGTCGTCTTGGTGGAATCCAGCACGTTTTGCGGGATTCACCGAGAGTTCGCGGAACCGGTCTGGGGGGTCCCACGCCTCGCGTGGACCGGGGGCCGATCGCCCCGAATCGTCGCGACCATGTCGACCACCCGACGAGTCGCTCGGACGTCATGCGCCCGGAACACGGTGGCCCCCAACCAGGCCGCGACCGCGGTCGCCGCGAGCGACCCTTCGAGACGGTCCTCGACGGGCACGTCGAGGCTCTCGCCGACGAAGTCCTTGCGCGAGAGCGCCTGGAGCACCGGGTAGCCGAGAGCTGCGACGTCGGCGGTGTGCCGGAGCACCTCGAGCGAGTGCATGGTCGTCTTGCCGAAGTCCAGCGTCGGGTCGACGAGGATCCGCTCCGGCGGTATGCCGCTCAGCTCAGCCGCGCGGGCACCGTCGGCCAGCGTGGTCACGACGTCCCGGACGACGTCGAGCGGGTCGTCGCCATACGTGACCGCGACCGGGTCGGTGCGCGGGGGCAGCCCGCCGGTGTGGGAGATGACGTACCCGGCGCCGAGCCGGGCCGCGACGCGGACGAGGTCCGGGTCCGCGCCGGCCCACGTGTCGTTGACCATGTCGACACCGGCCCCCGCAGCGGCCAGGGCGACGCCTGAGCGCCAGGTGTCGAGGCTGAGGATCACGTCCGGGTGCGCTCGGCGAGCCCATTCGAGGAAGGGCACGACGCGCCGGACCTCCTCGTCCTCGTCGACCGGCTCGCCCTCCTGACCGGCCCGGACCCCGCCGACGTCGATGATGTCGGCGCCGAGCGCGAGCGCCTCCTCCAGGGCGCGCTTCGCGGAGTCGAGGTCGGCATGCCGGTTGCCGCCGAAGAAGCTGTCCGGGGTCCGGTTGACGATCGCCATCACCGCCGGGCGGCCGGCGTCGAAGGTACGTCCCCGGAGGACAAGGGGTGGCGCTGGGACCGGGTCGACCGGGCGGAGCCCCGACAGGACGGATGCGAGGGCCTCGTGGCGGGGATCGCCAGGACGCGTCGGGCGGCTCGGCTCATCTCCGGTCACGAGTCGTACCCTACGTCGCCACCACCGACATCGAGTGAGCACTTCTTGCCACGACACACCCCCGGGTCGAGTGTGCACTTCTTGCCAGCGGGATTCGGGCTTCGGCGGCGGCTTGGCTAGACTCGGCGCACTTGGAGGGCTCGCATAGTGGCCTAGTGCGGCGGTCTTGAAAACCGCTATGGGTTCATAGCCCATCGTGGGTTCGAATCCCACGCCCTCCGCCAGTGCCGCCGGCGCGAAGTGCACACTCGAGGGGAGCCGAGCCCGGCGCGAAGTGCCCGCTCGACGGGAAGGGAGAGCCCCGCTGCGCCGGGGGGTGCGCAGCGGGGCCGCTCGGAGGCAGAACGCCTCGCTCCACGGATACCCGGGGCGGCGACCGGCAAACACCGACGCCGGCTCCCTCAGATGAACATCGCGGGGTCGAGCCAGTGGTTGGTGGCGTCCCGCTTGGGGAACCGCAGCTCGGCGGGCACACCCACGGCGACGGCTCCGGAGGGCACGTCCTTGACGACGACGGCGTTCGCACCGATCTGCGTGTCGTCGCCGACGAGGACCGGGCCGAGCACGCGCGCGCCCGCGCCGATGGTGACGCGGTTGCCGACCGTGGGGTGGCGCTTGACGTGCTCCATCGAGCGGCCCCCGAGAGTCACACCGTGGTAGAGCATGACGTCGTCGCCCACCTCGGCCGTCTCGCCGATGACGACGCCCATGCCGTGGTCGATGAAGAACCGACGCCCGATCTGTGCGGCGGGGTGGATCTCGACGCCGGTGACCGAACGCGTGACCGTGGCGAGGACCCGGGCCGGCAGCCGCCCACCGGGCAGCTTCCACAGCTCGTGGAGGCCGCGGTGCGCCCAGATGGCGTGCAGCCCGGGCGAGGTCAGCGCCACCTCGAGCCGTGACGACGCGGCGGGGTCGCGCTCGAGGGCGCCGTCGAGGTCCTCGCGGACGCGCTGGGTGACCTTCCGGACGAGACCGAGCCCAGCGGCATACGACGTCTTCTTTGCCGTATGCCGCTGAGCCGGCTCGCCGTCGGGCGTGCGGACGAGCTTCAGCGGGGTGGCGTGCGCGGGCGTCGGTGCGACGTCCTCACGCTTCGCGGCGGTGGTCATGATGGGCCCTTCGGCTCAGTCGACGAGACCCTCGAAGAGGATCGTGGAGAGGTAGCGCTCGCCGAACGACGGGACGATGACGACGATGGTCTTGCCCTTGCTCTCGGGGCGCGCGGCCACCTGGACGGCGGCGGCGATGGCGGCGCCGGAGCTGATCCCGACGAGGAGGCCCTCCTCGGTGGCGGCCCGGCGGGCGTACTCGACGGCGGTCGACGCGTTGATGTCGATGACCTCGTCGTAGACGGTGGTGTCGAGGACCTCGGGGACGAAGTTCGCGCCGATCCCCTGGATCTTGTGCGGGCCGGGCTGGCCGCCGTTGAGGATGGCCGACTCCTCGGGCTCGACCGCGATGATCTTGACGCCCGGCTTGCGCGCCTTGAGGACCTGACCCACGCCGGTGATGGTGCCGCCGGTGCCGATGCCGGCCACGACGATGTCGACCTGGCCGTCGGTGTCCTTCCAGATCTCCTCGGCGGTCGTCTTGCGGTGGATCTCCGGGTTCGCCTCGTTGGCGAACTGGCGGGCGAGCACCCCGCCCCGCTCGGCGGCGATCTGCTCGGCGCGCTCGACGGCGCCCTTCATGCCGGTGGCCGGGTCGGTGAGGACGAGCTCGGCGCCGAAGGCCCGCAGCAGGGCGCGGCGCTCCTTGGACATCGACTCGGGCATCGTCAGCACGACGTCGTAACCGCGAGCCGCGCCCACCATGGCGAGGGCGATACCGGTGTTGCCGGAGGTGGCCTCGACGATGGTGCCGCCCGGCCTGAGCTCACCGCTCGCCTCGGCCGCGTCGACGATGGCGACACCGATGCGGTCCTTCACCGAGCTCGCGGGGTTGTAGAACTCGAGCTTGGCGGCGACGGTGGCCTCGGCCCCGTCGGTCACCTTGTTGAGGCGGACCAGCGGCGTGTTGCCGATGAGCTTGGTCACGTCGTCGTAGATCGGCATGGGTAGCACCTCTTGAGCGGTTGTCGGAGCGGGATCGGAGCGGGATCGGAGCAGCTGGATGGTCTGGGTTCCCCGATTGTCCCCGACAACCGAGTTCTCCTTATGCATATTCCAATACTTGGTTATCACTTGCCAAGTACGGGGCGGAGAAAACGCCGAGTGAGGTCCCCCACCCGGAGGCTGGGACCGCCGTCACAAACCACTAAGCGGCCGCTCAGGCCTCAGTACACTTCCCCGCATGACTGTCCTCCAGATCATCGCGATCGTGATCAGCCTCGCCATCACCGTGGTGGGGGTCGCGCTGCTCACCAAGACGATCAACCACTACGTGGCGACCTTCCGGCTCGGCCAGCCGGAGTACCGCGGGGACGACAAGGGGGCCCGGACCGTCACCTTGGTGCGCGAGTTCCTCGGGCACACCCGGATGTCGCGCCTGCCCGTGGTGGCCATCGCCCACTGGTTCACGATGGTCAGCTTCGGGATCCTCTTCTTCACCTTGATCAACGCGTTCGGGCAGCTCTTCGAGCCGTCCTGGACGCTGCCCCTCATCGGCCACTTCCCGCCCTACGAGTGGATCACCGAGTTCTTCGCCTGGACCGGCCTCCTCGGCATCGTCCTGCTGATGGCGATCCGCCAGCAGAACCACCCGCGCTCCGCAGCCGGCGAGCACGGCCGTCGGAGCCGGTTCTTCGGGTCGACGTGGTGGCAGGCCTACTACGTCGAGCTGACCATCCTCGGCGTCACCCTGTGCATCCTCGCCCTGCGCGTGCTCGAGTACGCCCTGGCCAAGGTCGAGGGCCTCGACACGGCGAGCGCCCTGAACTTCCCGATGACTGCCTGGCTCGGCGAGTCCTTCACCGGTCTGTCCGTCGCGGCGCTGGAGGGCGCCATCGTCGTCATCGCCACCCTGAAGATCCTCATCTCCATGGCGTGGATGATCACCATCGCGCTCAACCCGACGATGGGGGTCGCCTGGCACCGCTTCCTCGCGTTCTTCAACATCTTCTGGAAGCGCCACGCCGACGGGCGCACCTCCCTGGGCGAGCTGCAGCCGATCCGGGTCAACGGCGAGCCGCTCGACTTCGAGAACGTCGACGACCTCGACGAGGACGCCGCTCTCGGCGTGGGCAAGATCGAGGACTTCACCTGGAAGGGCCTGCTCGACTTCACGACGTGCACCGAGTGCGGCCGCTGCCAGAGCCAGTGCCCCGCGTGGAACACCGACAAGCCGCTGTCCCCGAAGCTGCTCGTCATGTCCCTGCGCGATCACGCCCACGCCAAGGCGCCGTGGCTACAGGCCTCCGAGGAGGTCCGCGCCAAGGGGATCGACGCGGGCTCCTTCTCCGAGAGGACCAAGGCCGCCGTCGCGGTCGACCAGCTCGTCGGCGAGACCGGGTACGACATCACCGACCCGCTCGGCGCCTACCAGCCGTACGGCGCTCCGGACGGGGGCGGCGCGGTCATCGACCAGGACGTGCTGTGGTCCTGCACCACGTGCGGCGCCTGCGTCGAGCAGTGCCCGGTCGACATCGAGCACGTCGACGCGATCGTCGACATGCGCCGCTACAAGAACCTCATCGAGTCGGCATTCCCGTCCGAGCTCGGCGGCCTGTTCAAGAACCTCGAGAAGAACGCGAACCCCTGGGGTCTCGCCCCGCGGCTGCGGATGGACTGGGCCAAGGACCTGCCCTTCGACGTGCCACAGGTCGGCGGTTCAGGCAGCTCAGACGTCGAGGCCTTGGAAGATGTCGACTACCTCTTCTGGGTCGGCTGCGCCGGCGCCTACGAGGACCGGGCCAAGAAGACGACCCGCGCGGTCGCCGAGCTGCTCCACCTGGCCGACGTGAGGTTCGCCGTCCTCGGCGACGGCGAGGCGTGCACGGGCGACTCGGCTCGGCGCGCCGGCAACGAGTTCCTCTTCCAGATGCTCGCCCAGCAGAACGTCGAGGTCCTCAACGAGGTCGGCGCGACGAAGATCGTCGTCACCTGCGCGCACTGCTTCAACACGATCAAGAACGAGTACCCGCAGCTCGGGGGGACCTACGAGGTGCTGCACCACACCCAGCTGCTCAACCGGCTCGTCCGCGAGAAGCGCCTCACCCCGGTCGCCCGGCCCGGCGACGGGGACGGTCTCGGGATGTCCCGCGCCGGATCGACCGGATCGAAGGTGACCTACCACGACCCGTGCTACCTCGGCCGGCACAACCAGGTGTACGCGCCGCCGCGCGAGCTGCTCCAGATCCTGCCCGGCGTCGAGTACGCCGAGATGGAGCGCAGCGGCGAGAAGTCCTTCTGCTGCGGCGCCGGCGGCGCCCGGATGTGGATGGAGGAGAAGCTCGGCACCCGGATCAACACCAACCGCACCGAGGAGGCCCTGGCCACCGGAGCCGACCGGATCGCGATCGGCTGCCCGTTCTGCAAGGTGATGCTCACCGACGGCCTCAACGCCGCCGTCCAGGAAGGCAAGAAGGCCGAGGGTGAGGTCGAGGTCGTCGACGTCGCCCAGATGCTCCTCGCCGCGGTCCGCCGTGGTGACGGCGGCGCGAGTGTCGAGCAGGCGCACGCCGTGCCCGACGCACCGACCCCGGAGCCCGCCATCTGACCGAGAGGTATCACGGCCCGTCCGCCCCCCATCTGATGTGACAGTCGGCTCCACGCCGGCTGTCACATCACATTGGGGGAAACATGAGTCTCACCGAGAGCTCAGAGGTCTTCGTGTCCGCACACGAGACCGCGATCAACGACCTCGTCACGGCGATCTGCCAGACGAGGCCGCACCTGCTGTCCTACGGCTCGCCCGCGTTCGTCCCGGCCTCGGACGTCTACGACACGCAGATGCCACCGATCCTCTTCCCGGGCAGCGGCGGGATCGAGTGGCACGTCCGGTTCTCGATCCCGCACCTCGACCTGTTCGACGAGGACAGCCCGCTGCCGCCGGAGCTGTCGCTCGGGCCCGGGCAGTTCAGCCTCTCGACCACGGTCGAGCTCTGCGTCGACTGCCGCAAGGGCGGGCGCCGCGACGACGGCGGGAAGGACGACGGCGGGAAGGACGACGGGCACGACCACCCGGACGAGCCCAACCGGGACCGGCCGTGGGACGACAAGCCCAGCAAGGTCGAGCACCCGGTCTGCACCAAGCTCGACGTCTTCGCCGTCGGGCACCTCGTGGGCACGTCCACGGCCGGCGGACCGGCCGTCGGGTTCGCCCTCGACGCCGTCGAGATCGTCGACATCCACCCCGACGAGCTCGAGTCCGTCCTCGAGTGCCTCCTCGCCCAGATGCTGCGCGCCGCACTCGCCCAGGTCCGCCTTCCCGTCTCGGCGTTGCAGGCGGGCGCCTTCAGCCTGACCCCGACCGTCGGGCCGCTCATCGACACCGACGTCGTCCTCGCGCGCGGAAACCTCTAGGAGCCAGCCATGTCAGAGATCATCGCCGCCATCGACGAGGGCGCCGCCAACGACTTCCTCGACATCGTCGTCGCCGGAGTCGGCCCGCAGTCGACCTCCGGCTCCTCGAGCCTCGGCCCGTTCGGGGCGTCCTACTCCGTCACGGGCACGCTCACGAACGGTACGGTCGACCTCATCCCGCCGGACACGATCCGGGTCGCCGACCTGCGGCTCGACTGGACCGCCACCCTCACGCTGAGCATCGACCTCGGCGACTTCCTGCCCGAGATCCACATCCCACAGGTGTGCGTCACCATCCCGTGCGTCGGCAAGGTCTGCACGCCGGCCATCGACATCACCTGGCCCACCCTGTCGGTCCCGCTGTCGTTCGGCGACTTCGTCAAGGCGACCGTGGACCTGGGCATCGTCGTCGGCCTCGCCGGTGGCGTCTGGAAGGTCGAGGGTGTCGTCCAGGGTGTGCCCAGCCTCTCGTTCGGCCCCGGCACCGCCGCCATCGTCACGGCCATCGGGCTCGCCGTCGCTGCAGCCGTCGCCTGGGTCCCCTTCATCGGACCGTTCCTCGCCGGGCTGGCCATCGCCGTCGCGTCCGCCATCGGCGTGGCCGGACTCACCGGGTGGCTCGGGCCGATCATCTCGCCGTTCATCTCGGGGACGCGCTTCCCGGTCTACGACCAACCCGAGTGGTTCGAGGTGCTCCCGTCCGCCGGGGCCTCGGACCCAGCCGTCTTCGTCCACCTCGACGCCATCGGCGCAGAGGTCCAGCACAACGCACCCGAGGACGAGCTCGTCCTCACCGCCGACATCAGCGCCTGAGGAGGGCCGAGCCATGACAGACCACCTTGACAGCAGGGCACTGCGGGGAACCGACACCTACGGGCAGCGGTTCATGCGGCCCGGCACCTACCGCTACGCGCTGGGCCCCGCCGGGACCGGGCGCTACACGCAGGACCACCCCTACGTCATCACCGTCGGTGAGGGCGAGCCGAAGCGCGGCGAGATGCGCCAGACCCTCGTCGTCGTGCACCGCGAGGGCCGCACGCTCGTGCCCGACCAGCCGAAGCTGAGCATCAACGCCGGCGACATGGTGATGTGGCACGCACCCGGAGCGGGCACGCGCCCCTTCGTCGTCGTCGGGGAGAAGGAGTTCTTCACCAGCGAGCGCCTCGTCAACGAGTCCGGCTACACCCACGCCTTCACGAGCGAGGGCGTCTACGAGTGGGCCGACGCGCACGGCTCCGGTGCCCGGGGCGTTGTCCGCGTCACCAACCCGGACGTCTCCACGGCCAAGGGGCAGCGCGCCTGGGCCCGGTCCCAGCGCCAGGGCACCGTCGTCATGGTCAACGACGGCCAGGCCGAGCCGGCGGAGGTCGATGTCGTCGTCGGACAGACGGTGTTCTTCGCCGTCGTCGCCGGCCCCGGGATCACCATCACCGACCAGTCCCTCCTCGAGCACGACCGGCCCGGAAAGGGAGGAGCCTTCTACCGCAAGGCCGCCCCCGTCCGCTGAGCAGGTCAATCGGGCCCACCACCCGAGTGAGCCGGCAGACGGAACCGAGCCCAGCGGCATACGGCCACAGCCCCCCGCCACGACGGCGGGGGGCTGTCCGACCGTGTCACCCCTCGCGGCCCGACCCCCTCAGTAGTACGGTCCCAACCACTGCTACAGTTCCACTGATTTTCACTGGCCTTGACCGTAGAAAACTCCAGGAGCAGCGCATGGTTGCTACGCCAACCCAGAGGGACACCTCGCAACGACAGATGCTGGTAGGAAAGGGCTGGGTCCAGGGCGTCGCCCTCGTCATGCTCTTCGGGTTCTTCGTGATGGGGATCCTCGCCTACCGGACCTACACCGCCTCGATGCCCCAGCCGGACAAGGTGGTGAGCCAGAGCGGCGAGACCGTCTTCACCACCGAGGACATCACCGCCGGCCAGGTCATCTTCCAGGCCCGCGGGCTGATGCAGTACGGCTCGATCATGGGCCACGGCGGGTACCTCGGACCGGACTTCACCGCCGAGTACCTCCGCCACGCCACCGAGTTCACCGAGCACCAGATCCGCGACAGCGGCGCCCAGGACCCCCGGACCCTCAACGTCGAGGAGTGGCGCACCAACCGCTACGACGAGACCACCGGGGTACTCACCTTCACCGACAACCAGGTGAGCGCGTTCCAGGACGCCAAGGCCTACTACACCGGCTTCTTCGGCGAGAACTCCACCAAGTACGGGCTCAAACCGCGTCTCATCACCGACCCGCAGCAGATCCACCAGCTCACCGCGTTCTTCGCGTGGACCGCCTGGGCCTCCGCTGCCGAACGCCCCGGGTTCGACTACTCGTACACGAACAACTGGCCGATGGAGCCCCGCGTCGAGAACGGCCCCACCCCAGACCTGCTCGTCTGGTCCGGCCTGTCCCTCATCGCCCTCATCGGCGGGACCGGGCTGCTCTTCGCCATCTACGGTCGCTGGAGCCGCAAGATCGGCTGGCACTCCGAGGAGGCGCCCGCCATCGCCTTCCGGCAGCCGGGCACCGTCGGCCTCACCCTCGCACAACGCGCGACGGCCTGGTTCTTCTTCGTCATCGCGCTGCTCTTCCTCATCCAGGTCGTCGTCGGGGCCGCGGCGGAGCACTACCGGGCCGACATCCTGTCCTTCTTCGGCTTCGACCTGGCCCAGTGGCTGCCCTACAACCTGGCGCGGACCTGGCACGTCCAGCTGTCCCTCTTCTGGACCGCCGCAGGGTTCCTCGCAGCCGGCATCTTCCTCACGCCGCTCATCTCCGGCCGCGAGCCGAAGGGCCAGCACCGGATCGCCTACGCGCTCCTCGGGGCCCTCGCGGTCGTCGTCTTCGGGTCGCTCACCGCGGAGGCGCTGTCCATCCACGGCGTCGAATGGGCCAAGGGCCCGCTGTTCCAGCAGCAGTGGGAGTACCTCGACCTGCCGCGCATCTTCCAGATCCTGCTCACCGTCGGCATGATCCTGTGGATCACCATGATCTTCAGGGGAATCCGCTCCCGCCTCAAGGGCGAGTCCAAGGGCAACATGCCCTGGCTCTTCTTCTTCTCGGCCCTCGCCATCCCGGCGTTCTACGCCGTCGGCCTGCTCGCCTCGAGCGAGACGCACCTGACGGTCGCTGAGTTCTGGCGCTTCTGGGTCGTGCACCTCTGGGTCGAGGACTTCCTCGAGCTGTTCACGACCGTCATGGTCGCGTACATCTTCGTCATGCTCGGCGTGGTCCGGGAGAAGATCGCCCTCGGCATCATCTTCATGGACGTCATCCTCTACTCCATGGGTGGCGTCATCGGGACGATGCACCACCTGTACTTCTCCGGCACGCCGGTGGAGCACATGGCGCTGGGTGCATTCTTCTCCGCCGCTGAAGTGATCCCGCTGACCTTCCTCACCGTCGAGGCCTGGGCGTTCATGCAGCTCGGTGCCCGGCAGGAGGCCAAGACGTCCGCTCCGTTCCCGCACCGCTGGGCCGTCATGTTCCTCGTCGCCGTCGGCTTCTGGAACTTCCTCGGCGCCGGTGTGTTCGGTTTCCTCATCAACCTGCCGATCGTCAGCTACTACGAGATCGGCACGGCCTTGACCGCCAACCACGGCCATGCCGCGATGATGGGCGTCTACGGCATGCTTGCCGTCGGCCTGGCGATGTTCGCCCTGCGCTACCTCATCCCGCCGGACAAGTGGCCCGAGAAGTGGGCCAAGGTCTCCTTCTGGAGCCTCAACATCGGCTTGGCGTGGATGGTGTTCGCGACCCTGCTGCCCCTCGGCGTGCTGCAGCTCTACCACTCGGTGGGCCAGGGCTACTACGAGGCGCGGGAGCTCGCGTTCATCACCAACAACACCAACGCGCTGCTCGAGTGGGGCCGCATGCCCGGCGACCTCATCTTCATCATCGGCGGCGTGCTGCCGTTCCTCTGGATCACCTGGCTCGGGCTGCGACACTACCGAGATGGCACGGTCGTCGACGAGCTGCCGCAGGACGTGCTCTTCGTCGAGCTCGAGCCCGTCAAGAAGAAGTAGGCACCACCATGCGAACCCCGTCCGTCACCGTGCTGCTCGTCAGTGGGTACTCTGCCGTCCTCCTCGTCGTCGCCTGGCTCTTCGACCGCATGGGGGCGCGATCCGCTGAACGGTCGGCGCGGTGGCGGACGGGGAACTTCATCTACCACGAGGACCAGGACGCCTGGAAGTGCCACCAGGACCAGTGGCTCTGGCCCGCGTCCTTCGACCCCGACAAGCGGGTGATCCGCTACGAGGGCCAGCACGCGATCTGCGGGCGCTGCCCCGTCAAGACCGAGTGCTCGCCCACGCCCGGCCCTCGGGAGCTGACCCGCCAGGTCGACCCGTGGCCGCACTCCGAGGCGGGCCGCTTCCACCGCGGGATCGCTCTCGCCGTGGCGTCCGTCGCAGTCTTCATGCCGACCGCGATGCTCCTCGGCGCCCACGGGGCCGGCGACGTCATCGTCCTCGTGACGACGGTCGCGGTCGGGATCATCGCCGGTGTGCCCTTGGCCCAGCACCTGTGGAACGCACCCACCAACTTCCCTCAGCACCTGCGCAGCGACGCCTCCAGCGACGCCCCCGGAATGCCCGAGCCGACCGCTGATGCCGCCGTGGCCCCGCTCGACCACCTGCTCGACCGCTACCAGACCCGGTGGGCGAGCGACCGGCGTCGCGTCGACCTGCCTGACCCCAAGACACGGAAGTGAACTGAATGCCCGGCTTCATCGCCCCTGTCCTCGCAGTCCTGGTCATCGTCGCCGCGGTCATCGCGACGTCGCTCCGGGTCATCCCACAGTACGAGCGAGGCGTCGTCTTCCGGCTCGGCAAGCTCCGGCCGCTCTACCAGCCCGGACTTCACCTGCTCGTTCCCGGCGTGTTCCGCCTCCAACGCGTCGACCTGCGCGTCGTGACCCTGACGATCCCGCCGCAGGAGGTCATCACCAAGGACAACGTCCCGGCGCGCGTCAATGCTGTCGTCCTGTTCAACGTGGTCGACCCCGAGGCCGCCGTGATGCAGGTGGAGAACTATGCGGTCGCCACCTCGCAGATCGCCCAGACGACGCTGCGCTCGGTGCTCGGCCGCGCCGACCTGGACACGCTGCTCGCCCACCGCGACGACCTCAACCGCGACCTGCGCGAGATCATCGAGCTGCAGACCAAGCCGTGGGGCGTCGATGTTTCCGTCGTCGAGATCAAGGACGTCGAGATCCCCGAGCAGATGCAGCGGGCCATGGCTCGTGAGGCCGAGGCCGAACGCGAGCGGCGCGCCAAGGTGATCAACGCCCGGGGCGAGCTTCAGGCGTCCGGTGAGTTGAAGCAGGCCGCTGACGTGCTGTCGCAGAGCCCCGCGTCGCTGCAGCTGCGCTACCTGCAGACGCTGCTGGAGCTCGGGGCCGACCAGAACTCCACAGTGGTCTTTCCGTTGCCCATGGACATCGTGGGGCCGCTTCTCAACCGGCTCGCTCCGCCGCCGGCAAACCCGCCGGCGAACCCGCCTGCCAGCAGTTAGTTGTCGCAGCCGACTCTTGGCGGCAACCGCGCGCCAGGAGAACCGCGCGCGAGACCAGGAGCCGGCCCAGCGGCATCCGGGATTCCTCGTCCGCCGTGACTACGTCACTGACTCGCGTGGGGGGTCAGTGGTACCCACTGACTCGCGTGGGGGGTCAGTGGTACCCACTGACTCGCGTGGGGGGTCAGTGGTACCCACTGACTCGCGTGGGGGGTCAGTGACGTAGTCCCGGGGGTGCCGCCCCAGGGGGACCGAAGAGGGCTTCGGGCCCGAGCAGCGAGGGCGGCTGGATGCCCCAGGCCTCGGCCTCTGCGTCCGTGAGGAGCCGCGAGCGGATGAGGAACCGGACCCCCTCGGGGGCCTCGACCGAGAAGCCGCTGCCCCGGCCGGGAACGACATCGACCGTAAGGTGGGTGTGCTTCCAGTACTCGTACTGCACCCGCGACATCCAGAACGGTACGGCGTCCTGAACGTCGGGAACGACCAGCGCCGCGAGGAGCACGTCCGCGTCGCTGGTGAGGAACTCGTTTGCCGGGTAGCACATGGGCGCGCTGCCGTCACAGCAGCCACCGGACTGGTGGAACATCAGCGGGCCGTGCCGCGCGGTGAGGCGGCGGAGCAGGTCCGCCGCCTCACGCGTCAGCTCGACCCGGCTCAGCCGGGTCTCGTCCATCGGCTCAGAAGAAGCCGAGGGCGTCAGGAGAGTAGGAGACGAGAAGGTTCTTCGTCTGCTGGTAGTGGTCGAGCATCATCTTGTGGTTCTCGCGGCCGATGCCCGACTGCTTGTAGCCACCGAAGGCTGCGTGCGCAGGGTACTGGTGGTAGCAATTCGTCCACACCCGTCCGGCCTTGATGCCACGACCCATCCGGTACGCCCGCGAGCCGTCGCGCGTCCAGACCCCGGCGCCGAGGCCGTAGAGGGTGTCGTTGGCGATCGACAGCGCGTCGGCCTCATCGTCGAAGCCGGTCAGCGAGAGGACCGGGCCGAAGATCTCCTCCTGGAAGATCCGCATCGAGTTGCTTCCCTCGAAGACGGTCGGCGTCACGTAGTAGCCCCCGGCGAGGTCGCCGTCGAGGACGTTGCGCTCCCCACCGGTGAGGACCTTGGCCCCCTCCTGCCGGCCGATGTCGATGTAGGACAGGATCTTCTCGAGCTGGTCGTTGCTCGCCTGTGCACCCATCGTCGTCGTCGTGTCGAGCGGGTTGCCCTGGACGATCTTCTCAACGCGGGCGATCGCGTCCGGCACGAAGTCGGCGTAGATCGAGCGCTGGACGAGCGCGCGCGACGGACAGGTGCACACCTCGCCCTGGTTGAGCGCGAACATGGTGAAACCCTCGAGGGCCTTGTCATAGAACGCGTCCCGCTCCTGCGCCACATCGTCGAAGAAGACGTTGGGACTCTTGCCGCCCAGCTCGAGCGTCACCGGGATGATGTTCTGCGAGGCGTACTGCATGATCAGCCGGCCGGTCGTCGTCTCGCCCGTGAAGGCGATCTTGGCGATCCGCGGGGAGGATGCGAGCGGCTTGCCGGCCTCGACGCCGAACCCGTTGACGACGTTGAGGACGCCTGCCGGGAGGAGGTCGCCGATGAGCTCGACGACCTTGAGGATCGACCACGGGGTCTGCTCGGCCGGCTTGAGGACGACGCAGTTGCCAGCCGCGAGCGCGGGCGCGAGCTTCCACACGGCCATGAGGATCGGGAAGTTCCAGGGGATGATCTGGCCGACGACCCCGAGCGGCTCGTGGAAGTGGTAGGCGACGGTGTTCTCGTCGATCTCCGAGCTCGAACCCTCCTGTCCCCGAAGCACACCCGCGAAGTAGCGGAAGTGGTCGACGGCCAGGGGCAGGTCCGCGGCGAGCGTCTCTCGGACGGCCTTGCCGTTCTCCCACGTCTCCGCCACGGCGAGCATCTCGAGGTTCTCCTCGATCCGGTCGGCGATGCGGTTGAGGATGAGTGAGCGGTCGCCGAGCGAGGTGCGTCCCCACGCCGGTGCCGCGGCGTGGGCGGCGTCCAGGGCCGCCTCGATGTCCTCCTCCGTCCCGCGGCCCACCTCGCAGAAGGCGCGCCCGGTGACCGGGGAGATGTTCTCGAAGTACTCGCCCTTCTTCGGCTCGACCCAGTTGCCGCCGATGAAGTGGCCGTAGCGCGGCTCCACGCTGACGAGCGAGTCCGCCGATCCGGGCGGGGCGTAGATGGTCATGGTGTTCTCCCAACGTCCTTGGTGGTGGCCCGGTGAGGGACCGGAGTGACCTTCACCGGGCATTGGCGTGACGCTAGGCAGCACGAGGTTGCATCCACGTTGCATCGAGTTTCGGCCGTTTCCTTGCCGGGAGGACTCCCGTGGGGTCCAATCAGGGACATGGCAATGCAGCCGTACCGGGACCGCGGGGTTCGCGCCCAGGTCGCCGAGTCCTGGGTGCGCTCCGCCGCGGCCGGGGTGCAGGCGGACACCGTCGACGCACCGATCACCCTGGCGGCCGATGTCCTGCACGACCACCGCGAGGCCCACCCGCTCGCGGCTGTGTTCCCCGCCCTCGACGACGTGCTCGGCCAGGCGGCCCGCGACTGCGACGCGATCATGGCAGTGTCCGACGCGGCCGGCCAGCTGCTCTGGGTCTGCGGGACGCCGAGCGTGCTCCGACGGGCCGAGGCGATCGGCTTCGTCGAGGGTTCGAACTGGGACGAGCGCGTGGCCGGCACCAACGCCCCGGGAATGGCCCTGCGTCTCGACGCGCCGGTCAGGATCATCGGGGCAGAGCACTTCCGTCGCTCGGTCCAGCGCTGGAGCTGCGCCGCCACGCCGATCCACGACCCGAGCGACCAGTCGCTGCTGGGCGTCCTCGACATCACCTGCGCCGACGAGCTCGTCGTCCCCCAGACGATGGCCATGGTGCGAGCCGCCGCCCGGATGGCGGAGGCAGAGCTGGCCCGGGAGCTGCTCGTCCGGTCCCGCCCCGGTGGTTCCGGGACCGAGCGGCAGCGGCCCGGGCTGGGCGCGATGCTCGAGGTCCTCGGGCGGGACGAGGCGCTGCTCCGCGTCGACGACGGACACGGCCGCCAGAGCACCCTGCGCCTCAGCCGGAGGCACAGCGAGATCCTCCTGCTCCTCGCGGCCGCCCCGCGCGGCCTGTCCGGGGACGAGCTCGCCGTCCTGCTCTACGAGGACGACGTGAGCCCGTCCACGCTTCGCGTCGAGCTCGGCCGGCTCAGGTCGCTGCTCGGCGACGAGCTCCTCGCGTCGCGTCCGTACCGGCTCGTGGCGGACGTCTCCTCCGACTGGCTCGCCGTGGAGTCTCACCTCGCGGCGGGAGCCATCGGGCAGGCCCTCCGCGCCTACCGCGGCCCCCTCCTGCCCCGGTCCGCGGCCCCCGGCGTGTCGCGACTGCGGGACGGCCTCGCGGGGTCGGTCCGCAGGGCCGTCCTTGCCAGCCGGGAGGCGGACCTCATGTCCACCTGGACACGGTCGTCCTGGGGCGCCGACGACTACGAGATGTGGCAGGCCCAGCTGAGCGCTCTCGGCACCCGATCCCCGCTCCGGCCCCTCGTGACCGCCCAGCTCGCCCGGCTCGACCGCGAGCTCGGCACGGGAACTGAGCCCAGCGGCATACGGACTGCCCGCTGAGCTGGGCGCCTGACGCAGGCGCTCCTCCGAATCCGCCAAAGGTCTGGTCACGCGGGTGTCACTGCGCGCATGCTGGGTAGAGGTCAGCGCACCGCACACCAGGGAGCCAACATGTTCGGTCGACCAGCCGCCACGCCCCAGCCGCTCGACACCGTGCCGGACGGAGTGCCGGTCCTCTCCCGTGGCCGCCATCGGAACCCCCGCAAGGGCGCCTGCTTCATGGAGATGGCCTCCTACCTGGCGGGCGAACGGTGGAGCGACCACCCCAAGTGCACCCATGCCGTCCTCGCCTCCTTGGCCCGCTGCGTCAACGACGCCCTCGGCGACGTCCGACGGCAGGAGCTCGCCGTGATGATCCCGGAGGTCGTCGGGCTCAACCCCGACGACCGGCGGGTGGCACCCCTGCTGATGCGACGGGCGGCCCTGGCCGCGCTGCCCATCGCCTCGGCCGAGCGGCAGAACATCATGGCGCTCGCCGTGATGGGTGCCGAGCGGCACCTCAACGACCTCGCGGGCCGCGACCCCGACGAGCTCACACCGGAGACCACGGCCGCCCTCGCCGCCGTCCCGGGCGCCGAGAAGTGGGCCCACGACTTCGTCCGTCGGGTGGGCACGCGGGACCTGCGCGCTGAAGCGGCCGCGAAGGTCGTGGCCCTGGCCGTCAACGGCATCGCCCGGGCCTGCGTCGACGACCCGTCGGCCGACCTCGTCCGACTGCTGCGGCAGGCCATCGACGACACCAAGGCGGTCGCGGCCGAGCAGGCTGCCAGCCGAACGACCGCGGCCCTGCCGATGGCGATGCAGGAAGTCCGCTCGCAGGCCGCCCACTGACGGCTTCGGCCAGCGGTGGGGTCGCGACCGAACCGCGACCCAACCGCTACCACGGCGCGTGACCCTCGTCTCGGAGGCGGCCACACCGGCCGCCCGAGGGTTGGCGCGGTCCACGCGGTGCACGAGGGCCTCGACCAGGCGGGCACGGCGACGCACGCCGGCTACACGGACGAGATGGAGCCGACCTTCCGGGCCACGGTCTACGTCAACATCTCGCACTGCGGCGTCGAGGTCGGTACGACCCACGACCCGTTCCACCTGACCGACGTCCAGTCGGCGGTGGAGTACACCGAGCAGCACGACTGAGGGTGGGGGGCGGAGGCGCCGGCTGGCCGGGGGGCGGCCGGCGACTCCGTGTGCCGACCAGCCGATGCCGTATGCCGCTGGGCTCGCTCCCACCGTTCGCTCGGCGAGCGCGGTGGCCGGGACGGGGGATTCGCGTCCGACGCGGTCGCGGCCGGGGCTCGACGGTGGTCACGCGTGTTGAAGGTGGCTCCGGTCAGATGAGGCCCGCGCAGGTGGAGCGAGGCGGCTGGCCGGGGCGGATGACGGCCGACTCCTCGGCGCTCAGGTCGCGGCCCCAGACCCTGCATCCGGCCCGGACCCAGTCGTCCGGGTCGACGTCGATGTCGGTCCGGGTGCCGTTCTCGAAGAGGACCCGCACGGTGTCGCTGTCGGAGGAGAAGGACAACAGGCCCCACAACCGCATCCCGGTCACGGGCCTGCCATAGGGGCGCATCGTCGCGGGGTCCCACAGCATGACGTCGCCGTCGGTGCCGAGGCTGGCGATGAGCTTCCCGTCGGGACTCGTCGCGAGGTCGATGACGAACCCGCCGACGACGAGACGCGAGGGAGCACGGTCGGCGAGTGTGCTCGGGTCGACGAAGTGGACCCGGCCCCCCATCGTGCCCGCCACCAAGGTCCGCCCGTCGGCCGTCCACGTGAACGACGCCGCCAGGTCGTCGCTCGTCCTGGTCGTCACGACCCGACCGTCTCGCAGGTCGACCAGGTGCAGGCCGTCGTCACGACTCACCACACCAGCGCGCCCGAGGACAGGTCCATGAGGCCCCAGCCCCACCGGCCGTTGAGGAGCGCCGTGCGTCCTGAGAGGGTCACGGAGATGCTGTAGGCCGGCCAGGGCGTCGGCCACGTCGCCCTGCGTTCACCCGTGGCCGCGTCCCAGGCGACGACGACGCCCCGGTCGCCCGGGCCCATGTCGACGATGTACTCGACGGAGCCGTAGGCGGTCGCACCGTCGGGGCTCATCGCCGTGGCTGCCACTTGGCAGTCGCCCGGGCACTCACCCAGGGGAAGCTCGCCGAAGCGGTCGCGCCGTCCCGCCCTGCCGTCCAGACCAGGTCGTGCCGACCCGGCGACGCGCGCCTGCATCACCGAGCCGCTGTGCCCGACGAACGTTCGTCGAAGGGCTCCGGTCCGGGCATCTCGAAGCTCCACCCGGTTCTCCACGCAGACGACGAGCTGCGCGCCGTCCCGGGTGAAGCTGACCCAGGGGGCGAAGCCGTCGACGGTCACGGACCCGCCTGCGGGCCGTGGGTCCCGGGTGGAGCGCAGCGGAGTCAGCGCCATGGTGTTGTCAGCCTTGTGCTCGACCACGGTGACCGCTCGGCCCGTGCCGGGATGACCGAAAAGGTAACCGTCGATCCGCTGTCCTCCGTCAGTCGGCCGGCTCCGGTCGATGACGAGCGTCTGGTCTCCTTCGACGGACACCCCGAACCGGCCACCCCCGAAGTCGCGGACCTCGGTGATGAAGGGCAGCTGGTCGGGGAAGGGGTGAGCCTTCTCGATCGCGCCGCTGTCCGCGTCGAGCTCGAGCCATTGGGTTGCGCCCACGACGGCCAGCGTCGACGCATCGAGCCAGACGACGCCGTCGGCCATGTCCTCCAGGGGTCCCTCGGGGCTCTGGTCGCCCAGGTCCTCGAGGGTCTTGCTCCACCGCACCGCACCGTCAGCGGCCGAGCGCAGCTCGAGGGTCTGGCCCGGGCCGTAGTGCTGCACCGCCACGCGCTGGGCATCGGGCGAGATGGTGGGCATGTGGAATTGAGGACCGCCCGAGTCGACCTGCCAGCGCGGCTCGCCGGTGTCGGCGGCTCAGGCGGTCCAGCGGACCGGCAGCCGTTTCACCCCACGCTGGAAGTTGGAGCGCAGATGGGCAGGCTCCCCCGCGGCCTGGATCCACGACGTCCGCGTCAGCACCTCGGTGAAGAGCGCACTCATCTGCACCCGGGCCAGGTGCGCCCCGAGGCAGAAGTGCGGCCCGTGCCCAAAGGCCAGGTGGGCCTTGGCGTTGCGGTCGAGGTCGAGCCCGTCGGGGTCGGCGAACACAGCCTCGTCGCGGTTCGCCGACGCGAACGACACCACGACCTTGTCACCCGCCGCGATCGGCTGCTCCGCGATCTCCGTGTCGACCGTCGCCGTCCGGCGGAACGTCATCACGGGAGTCCACCACCGGAGCAGCTCGTCGACGGCGGGAGCGATCCGGGCCGGGTCGCGGCGCAACGCCTCCTGCGCATCGGGGTTGTCCAGCAGCCCGATCATCGCCCCCGGCAGGCCGTTGCGGAGCGTCTCGTTGCCGGCGACGGCGAAGAGCCAGAAGAGGTTCTCGAACTCCTCGACAGACACGTGCCCGTCCCCACCCGCCGAGTCGTCGCGCTGCGCCATGAGAATCGACATGACGTCGTGTCCGGGGTCGGCGCGTTTGCGCTCACCCAGCCCAGCGGCATACGTGTAGAGGTCGGGCATGCCCGCGCGACTCCGGGGATCTGGCATCCGGCCGTCCGGCCCGGGCGACGGCCGGACCGCCAACGCTGCCGCCGCCAGATCGGACCCGCCCTCGCCGGTGAACGCCGCGCTCGACGCGTAGTCCGGGTCCTGCCAGCCGATGACCCGGTTCGACCAGTCGAACATGAGCCAACGATCCGAAGGCGGCACACCGAGGATGTCGGCGAGGGCGAGCAGGGGCAGGTCCGCGGCCACGTCCTTGGCGAAGTCGCACTCACGCGGGCCGTCGAGCATCCGGTCCACGATGGTCCGGGCGTGGGCGCCGATCTGCCCCTCGAGGGCGGCGACGGCCCGCGGCGTGAAGGACTTCGCCAGCATCCGGCGCAGGCGCGAGTGCTCGGGCGGGTCCATGTTCAGCATCATCCGGCGGACGAAGGCGAGGTCCGCCGGCGTCGCGGGGTCACGAATCTGCGTGCCGCCGAGCCAGGACGAGAACGTGCGCGGTTCGCGGAGGACCCGCACCACGTCGGGATGCCGCAGCACCAACCAGTAGCCGGGCCCCTCGGGCCAGCCGACCTGCGCCGGCTCCTCGACCCGCACGACACCGTGCTCCCGGCGCAGGTCGGCCAGCACCCCGAAGGGCACGCCGTCGACATAGGTGGACGGGTCGTGCAGCAGCCGGGTCGCCTCGGCCGTCTCCGACACGGTCAGGAGCCGACGTCCTTGAGGAAGTCATCGATCCGGGTCGCGAGGTTGACCGGCGTCTCGAACATCGCGTAGTGCCCGGCGTTGGGGATGACCTCGATCTTCGCCTTGGTGAACAGCGGCAGCCAGTAGGCGCGGGCGTAGTCCGCGCTGAGCGCGGGGTCGTGCTCACCGACGAGGACGAGGACCGGAGCGTCGCTGCCGCGCACCTCGTCGGCGAAGTCCGGGTTGGCCCAGGCCTCAAGGGCGTTGGCGAAGGCGTCGCGGGTCGACGTCGCCAACGAGAAGTCGACCATCCGGTTGACCCAGGGGGCGCAGTTGCGGTTGCCGGTCGTGTAGTCGATGATCGCGTACCGCTTGTCGCGGTCGTCGACGGCGCCCCAGAAGAGCTCGCGGCCGGCGTCGTCGAAGGGGAACGGGCTGCTGCTCACCGGCGAGAGCGCGACGAGCGCCTCCACGCGCTCGGGAACGCGTGCGAGGACCCGCTGGATGAAGGCGCCGCTCATCGAGTGTCCGAGGAGGGCGAACCGCTCCGCTCCGTGCTCGTCGGCGAGGGCGATGAGGTCGTCGGCGATCTCGTCGAGGGTCTGGTTGCCCTCGACGTCCCTGCGCGCGCCGTAGCCGCGCAGGTCGGCGAAGAGGTAGGTGTTCGCGTCACCGTCGAGGTAGTCGGGGAACAGCCCCCAGCCCTCGGAGGAACCGAACCAGCCGTGGCTGACGATGACGGTGCGCGGGCCGGACCCGACGACGCGATGAGCGATCGACATGACTCTCCTTCGAGCTCCGACAAACAGGTTTCCGTATGCCGCTGAGCCTAGTCCGCGCGTCCCTGCCGCGCCGCTCCTCCCGCCCTCCCCGTCGGGGACGGGGCACCCGCGTCAGATGAGGCCCGCCCCGGTGAGCCACTCCTTGGCGACGACGCTCGCGTCCTTCTTGTCGACGACGACCTGCTTGACCATGTCGGCGAGGGCTGTCGTGTCGAGCTTGGCCGACACGGCGTCGAGCGGCGCCTGGACCGATCCGGCGACGTCGTCGCGAACCAGCGGAACGACGTTGTCCGAGCCGAAGAGCAGCTCGGGGTCCTCGAGGACGACGAACCCGTTGGCGGCGATGGAGGGGTCGGTGCTGAAGATGTTGGCGGCCTTGACCTGGCCGTTCTTGAGCGCCTCGACGGTGGCCTGGCTGGCGAGCGGGCGGAACTCCTTCGGCTCGAGGTTGTAGACCTCCTTGAGACCGACGAGGCCCTGCTGTCGGGTGCGGAACTCGGGCGGCGCGGCGATCGACAGCTCGTCCTGGTGGGCGACGAGGTCGGGTATCGCCTTGAGGGACCACGCATCAGCGGTCTCCTTGGTCACGACCATGGAGTTCTTGTCCTCTGCCGTGGACTTCGCCAGGACGGTGAGGCCGCCGGGGAGCTTGCTCTTGAGCGCGTCGTAGACCTCGTCGGGGTTGGTCGCGGTGACGGTCTTGTCGAAGTAGTTCGTCAGGGAGCCGGTGTACTCCGGGAGGATGTCGACCTCCCCGCCCTCGATCGCCTTGAGGTAGGTCTCGCGGTTGCCGATGTTGAACTGGCGCTGCACGGTGACGCCCTTGGCCTCGAGCGCCTGCGCGTAGATCTCGCCGAGGAGCGCGGACTCGGGGAAGTCGGCTGAACCGATCGTCACCGACGAGGCGCCGCCCGTGCCGGCGTTCGTGCCGGCCGGCTGGCTGGGGGCGAGAGGATCCTCGGCGCTGCCACAGGCGGCGAGCGGAAGGACCGCGGCGGCGAGGAGTCCGGCGAGCAGGGTGCGCGTGCGAGGCATCTTCAGTCACTTCCGTTGGGGGAGACCGCGGGGCTGGTGCCACGTGGGGTGGAGCTGACGCCGGCTCGGGGGGAGCCGATCCGGGCGACGTCGGTAGGTCCAACACGGGTGCGTCTGCCGGAGATTCCCGGCGAGACGAGGAAACGTTGGACGAGAGCAAGCGCCCCGTCGGTGAACAGCGCGAGCAGGGCCACGAGGACGGACCCCGCCACCATCTGGGACAGGTCCCGGGCGGCCAGCCCGTCGATGAGGTAGCGACCCAGCCCGCCGAGGCTGATCGACGCCGCGATCGTCGCCGTGGCGATGACCTGCAGGGTGGCGGACCGCAGCCCGGAGAGGAGGAGCGGCATGGCGATGGGCAGCTCGACCTGGGCCAGGACCTGGGGACCACGCATGCCCATGCCGCGCGCTGCGTCCCGGGCGGCGGGGTCGACGCTCTCGACACCGGCGTAGCTGCCGGACAACAGCGGCGGGATGGCGAGGATGACGAGGACGATGATGCTCGGCAGGGTGAAGGCGAGGCTGCTCTGGATGAGCGGCCCGACGAGCATCGAGATGGCGAAGAGGAGCCCGAGGCTCGGGACGGCGCGCAGCGCGTTGGCGCCGGTCACGAGCCAGCGCCCGCGCCCGGTGTGCCCGACCCACGCCCCGAGCGGCACGGCGAGCACCACGGCGACGAGGACCGTGACCGCCGTGTACACCACGTGCTCACTGAGCCGCGCCGGCACGCCGTCGGGCCCGCTCCAGTGGGCCGGGTCCTGCAGCCAGGTGACCAGGTCGTCGATCATGACCTCGCCTCCGCCGCTCGAGCCCAGGGCGTGAGCAGGCGGGCGATCCCGTGGATGGCCACGTCGAAGACGACGGCGAGCGCGACGCACGCGATGATGCCGACCCACACCTCGGTGGCGAAGCTGCGCGCATAGCCGTTGGTGAGGAAGTAGCCGAGCTGGTTGACGCCGATGAGCGAGGCCACGCTGACGATGCTGACGTTGCTCACGGCGGCGACGCGCAGGCCGGCCGCGAGCACCGGGACGGCGAGGGGCAGGTCGACGGCACGGAAGCGGGCGAAGCCGCCGTAGCCCATCGCCGTGGCGGCCGCCCGGGTGGACGGGTCGACGCTCGACAGCGCGTCCGCCACCGTTCGCGTCAGCAACGCCACGGTGTAGATCGTCATGGCGACGATGACGTTGACCGGGTCGAGGATGCCGCGTTTGAGGATGCTCGGCAGGAGGATGAACAGCGCCAGCGACGGGATCGTGTAGAGCAGGCCGGTGCCGCTCAGCAGCGGCCCCTTGAGCCACGCCTTGCGCGCGGCGAGCCAGCCGAGCGGCAGCGCGATGAGCAGCCCGAGCACCAAGGGGATCCCGGCGAGCCAGGCGTGTTGACCTGCGCGCGAGAGGATCTCGCCGAGGTGGTCGAGGGCCCAGCTCACGAGGCCGGAACCTCCTTGTGCTCACGACGGGCCTCGATGGCGGGCACCACCTGCGACGCGAGGATGGTGCCGAGGAAGCGGCCGTCACGGTCGGCGACGACGCCGCGACCGCTGGGGGAGCTGAGGGCCGCGTCGAGGAGCGCGCGGAGAGAGCCGTCGGACCGGGCGACGGTGCCGCCTCGGTGGAGGAGCGTGGCGTCGACGGTGGTCGTCACGGCGTCGGCCCGCACCCAGCCGACCGGGTCGCCGTCAGCGCCGAGGGCGAGCACCCAGGGCTGGCCGATCGCCCGCACCTCGTCGCCGGGCGCGCCGAGACGGGTCGTCGGCTCGGTGGTCAGGGCAAGCTCCGGCGCGTCCTCGAAGGCGAGGGCCCGGTAGCCGCGGTCGCGCCCGACGAACTCGGCGACGAAGTCGTCGACCGGGTCGGCGAGGAGGCGAGCGGGCGTGTCGAGCTGGGCCAATACGCCGCCGACGCGCAGGACCGCCACTTGGTCGCCGAGCTTGATCGCCTCGTCGATGTCGTGCGTGACGAAGAGGATCGTCTTGCCGAGGTCGGACTGCAACCGGAGGAACTCGTTCTGCAGCTGCTCGCGCACGACCGGGTCGACGGCGGAGAAGGGCTCATCCATGAGCATGACGGGCGGGTCGGCAGCGAGCGCACGGGCGACGCCGACACGCTGCTGCTGCCCGCCGGACAGCTGGGCCGGGTAGCGCCGGGCGAGGCTGGGGTCCAGACCGACCCGCTCGATGAGCTCCATCGCCCGGGCTCGGGCGGTGCGCCGGTCGACACCGAGGAGGCGGGGCACGGTCGCGACGTTGTCGACGACGGTGCGGTGCGGGAAGAGCCCGGCATGCTGGATCACGTAGCCGATGTTGCGGCGCAGCTCGGCGACGTCGAGAGCGGCAGTGTCCCGACCGTCGATCGTGATGGTGCCGGACGTCGGCGTGATCATCCGGTTGACCATCCGCAGCGTCGTCGTCTTGCCGCAGCCCGACGGGCCGACGAGGACGGTGATCCGGCCGGTGGGGGCCTCGAGCGTGAGGTCGTCGACCGCGGTCGTCGCCCCGGCGGTGCCGGCACCGTAGGTCTTGGTGACGCGCTCGAAGCGGATCATGCCGCCCAACCTACCGACCGGGTGCGACACGGCCGGGGAAACCGAGTGGCCGACTTCGAGGAACCGTCGTTCGAGGTGATGGTCGACCACAGGGAGTCGCTGAATACCTCTGACCAACCATGCTGCGAGAGGCGATCCGGCGGCAGGGGCGCGCTGCCGTCAGATGTCGAGGATGCCACCGCTGCCGTGCACCGCGCGCGCGACGACCGCGCCGATCGGCCCGGACCGCGGCTCGGACCAGCCCCCGAGCTCTCGGGCGAACGTCGATCCGACGATGTCCACGACGAGGGTGCTCCACAGGCCCGCCCGCACGAGCATCGCGTGGTCGCCGCGCGCGACGCGGATCAGGGTCGCGTCACGCCCGTCGTCGAGCAGCCCCTCGACGATCCGGCGCGACGCGGACAGCGGCGTGATGATGTCTCGGTCACCGTGGATGAGGACGGTCTTCCGTCCGTCGCGCGGAACCGGGTCACCGCGCTCGATCCAGGGCGAGAGGCCGACGACGAGTCGCACGTTGTCCTCGTCGGCGACGGTCAGGGCCGTACGCCCTCCCATGGAGTGGCCGACCAGGGCGACCGGCGCGTCGGGGTAGTCGGCGCGGATCTGCGCCAGCGCCCACCGGGCGTCCTCCACCGGTGACGCCTCGGCGCCGTTCCAGCCGCGGTATCGGAACCGCAGTCGGGCCACGGCGAGCGGACCGGGGACCTTCCGCAGGGCCCGGGCGAACGGCACGAGCCGGGCCACGTTGTGCGACCACGGGTGGTTGGGCTCGCGCCCGTCGACCGCTCCCCCGTGCAGGACGAGCGCGACCGCCCCGGCCCGCGCGGGCCGCGCGTCCCACGCCAAGGAGGCGAGCGGCATACGGCCTGGTGTCGGGACGGCGCTCACACCCGGGTGCGGTGGAAGTTCTGGAAGGAGCGGGAGGCGGTGGGCCCGCGCTGACCTTGGTAGTGCGAGCCGTACACGCCTGACCCGTAAGGGTTCTCGGCTGGCGAGCTGAGCCGGAAGAACGCGAGCTGCCCGATCTTCATCCCCGGGTAGAGCATGATCGGCAGGGTCGCCACATTGGACAGCTCGAGCGTCACGTGGCCCGAGAAGCCGGGGTCGACGAAGCCCGCCGTGGCGTGCGTCAGCAGCCCGAGCCGGCCGAGCGAGGACTTGCCCTCGACGCGCGCGGCGAGGTCGTCGGGGAGGGTCACCTTCTCCCACGTCGACCCGAGCACGAACTCACCCGGGTGCAGGACGAAGCCGTCCTCGTCCGGCCCGACCTCGACGAGGCGCGTCAGGTCGGGCTGCTCCTGGGCGGGGTCGATGTAGGGGTACTTGTGGTTGTCGAAGAGCCGGAAGTACTTGTCGAGCCGCACGTCGATGCTCGAGGGCTGGATCATCGCCGGGTCCCAGGGGTCGAGCACGACCCGCCCGCCGTCGACCTCGGCCCGGATGTCCTTGTCTGAGAGCAGCACGTAGGGAGGCTACCGCGCGCAGTGCCGCTGACCGGCGTCGATGTCGTATGCCGCCCAGCTCGCTCCCAGCCCTTTCCGCGGTCTCCGGGTCGGCCTGGGTTGGGCGACATGACGGGACAGGGGTTCGGCGGGGACGGCGAGGTCCTCGAGTTCATGCGGCAGCTCCAAGGGGTGCTCCGGCGGATGGACCTCGAGCTCGGCCCCCCGGACTCGGGAGGCACGCCCTTGGTCGAGGTCCTGACGGCGCACCTCGGGATGGCCGCAGAAGGGCTCGCCGTCGTCACCGAGGAGGTCCCGCAGCACCGGCTCGTCGACGCCGACATCGCCCTGGAGGAGCTGGCGCAGCCCGACCCCGGGGCGCAGCTCATCGGGATCGGTGGCGGGGACATGCGCCACCACTTCACGCTCGGCGACCTGCTCCAGAGCGGGCAGCACGGGCCGGGCCGGGTCCCCGTGGGGCAGGTCGACTACCTCCGGCTGGACACGGGGCCGCGCCCGGAGGACACGAGACAGGTGATCAGCTCGGGGATCCGCCTCTTCCGCCACGACGAGTTGCCGGTCGCCGTTCGGATCCTGGGTCGCAACCCGCACGTCGGTCGCGAGGCCGCGGTCCTCGAGGTCCTGGCTCCGGAGCGCGAGCGGGCGGAGCGGGTCGTGGCTCGCCTGCGCGCACTGATGGACGAGCGCAGCATCCTGCGTGGCCAGGTGATCACCCTCGCCGCTGACCCGTACGGCCCGGGACTGGCCGGGGCCACCTTCCTCGAGCGCCCCGACCTCACCGCGGCCGACATCGTCCTCCCGACGGGGACGCTCGACCGCATCGAGCACCACGTCGTCGGCATCGGGCGGCAGCGCGCTCGGCTCCAGCGGCACGGGCAGCACCTCAAGCGCGGGGTCCTGCTCTACGGGCCGCCCGGGACGAGCAACACGCACACGGTTCGCTACCTGCTCAGCGTCACTCCCGGAACGACGGCAGTGCTGCTGAGCCGTGGGGCCCTCCAGCACATCCACGCCGCCGCCAAGATCGCCCCTGACCTCGTCAGCTCCACCACACGCCGACGTAGTGGTGCCCCGCCGGGATGGCCGGCGCGTCGACGAGCCAGTCGAGGCTGGAGGCCGGCCCCCCGCTCGGGTCGACCTCCACCTCCAGGAGCAACGCGTCGACCTCGTCCGGCATGAGGGTCGTGATGACGGCGGCTCCGCTCGCGTACGGCCACTCGTCGTCCGGGTAGGTCCCGAACTCGAGCTGGTCCAGCTCGACGAGCACGTCGTGGACGTCCGGGTGCCCGCGCAGCTCGACGAGGGCGCGGCGGACGTCGCCGAGGGTGAGGTCCTCGGACCGGTTCGGGGCGATGCACCACTCACAGTCGTTGCCGTCGAAGAACTGCTCGAGGGTGACGGCCACCTGGGTCTCGTGGCCGCCCCGCTCCCGGACATGCGTGATCAGGGCGTCCTGCTTGACGAGATCCATGCGGTGGAGGGTCCTTCGGTGGAGCGGCACAGCGTCGGCTACACTGACGCCGCGTGCCGCCGACACCTCGGTGCAGCGGCTTCGCGAGCGTAGCTCAATGGTAGAGCGCCAGCTTCCCAAGCTGGATACGCGGGTTCGATTCCCGTCGCTCGCTCCAACGCAAAGCCGCAGGTCAGGCCACATGTCCCGGCCTGCGGCTTCGTCGTTCCCGAGGCCTCATACAGCCAGCGGGCAACATACGTGCAATAGAGGGTGATGCGCGCTCCACGGCACAGGAGGCGCCTTACCCTCTCGGCCGCTCGACTTCCGCGATCAGCCGGGCGACGGCCTCGTCGAGTGGCGCCAAGTCCGCCTTGATGGTGTCCTCGACGATCTGCAGTTCGGTCGCGAAGTAGTGATGGGCCAAGTTGTCTCGCGACCGCGCAATCGTGCGCCACGGAATGGCAGGCTCCCTTGCTGTGAGTTCTTCGCTGAGACCCTTGACGGCCTCGCCGATTTCGAGGAGTCGCATCCGCACCGCGTCGAACACCACAGCCTCGCTGAGAGTCCCCTGTGCAACATGGGACCGAATGGCCGCAATTGCGTCGGCGATGTCATAGAGCCGGTCGAGTCCGAACGGCTCATAGAGCAACCAAGTCTCGTTCCACGCGCGGACGGATGCGCGGCTTGAGGCTTCCGATGGTTCCGAGGTCGACCTCAACGCCCAGAACCTCTTCCAACTCGACCTGAATGCCTGCCAGGTCGAAGAGGCTCGTCCCGCGGGGGAGCTCGACGAGCAGGTCGAGATCGCTGCCGGGGCGATCGTCCCCGCGCGCAACGCTTCCGAATATTTGGGCGTTGGTCACACCGTGGCGGCGCAGCACCTCGCGCAACTCCTCCCGGTGAGCTGCGACGAGTCGGCCTGTTGGGCCACTGAGTGGCCCACGAGCCGGTGCTGCAGTCTCGGTCATAGCCCCATCGTATCGGCGTCGCGTCACATCACGACTTCCCCAGCGTCGGGCTCGCCCGGCAAACACCGACCGACCCACCGATGTGACGTCTTCCGATGCACCCGCACCCGCGCGACCTCACTCGCGTCCGTGAAGGCCAACCCTCGTACCGACCGCGTCCAACCGCCGCTCCCTGTGCTGGCTCAAGACATCCTGAACTGACACCCTCCTCCAGCGGGTCGCGACCCACCCTCGGCGGGCTGCGCGCCTACGCTGGCCGAGTGGACTGTGCGGGGAGAGTCCGGAGTGCTGCAGGCGCCTTCGCGCTGCTGACTCTCGCTGCCTGCACGAGCACCGCGGGGCCACCCGCGAGAGCGCCGACCGCCCCGACCGCCTCTTCCGGTTCTGCCGCGACCGCGACAGCTTCGGTCAGCGCACCGTCGTCCTCCTCCTCCCCGATCCCCACCGCAGCGCCCCCGACGTTCCCGCTGGCCGTCGTCACCGGACTGACCAACCTCCCTCCTGGCCTGGTGCAGCCGGCCACCAAGGTGCTGTCGATCACCGGCAAGGGGCCGTTCGGCATGTTCGGCCCCGACCTGTTCGGGGACGAGAAGGCCAGGGCCCTCGACTACCCGGTCCTCGCCACGTCGGAACCGGGGGCTGGGCTGGAAGCGAGCTGGGCGGCATACGACCCGTCTGAGATCTGGACTCTCACGAACCTGGGGAGCCTGTGCGCCGACCGCGGCGCTGCGACCCAGGCCGTGGCCCGAGGCAAGGGGTGGGACTGGGTCTTCGGTGGGGGGACCGCACGGTACGCCGCGCCGACCGTCGTCGACCCACCCGACCGCGAGCCCTACCACGCTGTGCAGCCGGTCGACACCGGACTCGACGGCACTTTCGCCCAGGTGATCCGGCGGTCCGACATCGCGATCGCCGACCACGAGTGCCCAGTGGTCGCCGACGAGGACTGGAGTCCCCAGCTCGGGCGCGCGCTCGTCTTCAGCGTCCCGGAAGCCGTGCTGCCCCAACCGTGGGAAGGTAGAGTCCCTGTGCCCGAAATCACCCTATTCCAAGGTTCTCCATGACCCCCTCCACCAGACGAAACCTGGGACCGACGACCCTGGCGGCCGCCGCGCTCCTCCTGCCCTTCGTGCTCTCCGCGGCAGCCTCGGCGTCTGCCCAGGTCCAGCCGAGCGAGACCGGATCCCCGGCCCGCGCCTCGTCAACGGTCACCGCGTCGGCCAGTACCCGCCCGCCGACCACGCGCCAGACGAACCACGCGCTCCTCGGGGCCGACCAGGTGCCGGGCGTCACGGCCCTCGCCGCCGCTGACTCCGCCGAGGCCGCCGAGCACGCCGGCGGCAAATCCGTCAAGGTCGTCTCCGCCTCGACGCCCGTCACCCTTCCCGACCTCGGCGTCGTCGGTGTGACCTGGCGCGCCGGCTCCGCCCCCGGTGCCAGCATCCAGTACCGCACCCTCGACGGGTCGACGTGGTCGGACTGGGCGTTCCTCGAGCTCGATGGCGACCACGCCCCTGACGACGCGGAAGCGAAGGAGGCAGCCGCAAAGCTCGGCGGGGCGCGCGACGGCTCCGCACCGCTCGTGACGACGGACTCCGAGCAGGTCCAGGTCCGAGTCCTCGCCGCGGACGGGTCGACGCCCGACGACGCGCAGCTCGCAGTGATCGATCCGGGGACCTCTGGGACCTCCCCCCAGCCCACGGCCCCGACGACCTCGGACAGCACACCCGGCACCTCGACCACGCCGGGGACGATGACCGGCGTGGCCGAGCCGGTGATCCGCACCCGTGCCGACTGGGGCGCCGACGAGACGCTCCGCGACCCCTCCGAGCCGGACTACGGCTCGGTGGACCTCGCGGTCGTGCACCACACGGCCGGGTCCAACAGCTACTCCGAGGCGGACGTGCCGGGCATCATCCGGGGCATCTACGCGTACCACGTGAAGACGAGGGGCTGGCGCGACATCGGCTACAACTTCCTCGTCGACCGGTTCGGCCGGATCTGGGAGGGTCGCTACGGTGGCGTGGACCGGGCCGTCGTCGGCGCGCACGCCTACGGCGTCAACTCCTGGTCGATGGGCGCCTCCGTCCTGGGCGATTTCGAGACGACCGCACCACCGGATGCTGACAAACAGGCCATCGGTACGGCGTTGCGCGACCTCATCGCGTGGAAGGCGGACGTGCACCGCTTCGACGTCCTCGGCACGACGACGATCGGCGGTGTCACGTACGACAACATCTCGGGCCACCGGAACGTCAACCAGACCGAATGCCCCGGGCAGTACCTCTACGCCACCCTCCCCTCGTTGCGGACCGCCACCGCCGCCCTGTCACCGAGCGCCCCCCGATACGCCGGCATCAACCGCTACGCCACCGCAGCCGCGGCCTCGGCGGCGACCTTCGCGCCGGGAGCCCCCGTCGCGTACATCGCCACCGGCGCCAGCTTCCCCGACGCGCTCGCCGGCGGCCCGGCGGGCGGGTACCGGGGCGGGCCGGTCCTGCTCACGACCAGGAGCTCGCTCCCGGTGGACACCGAGACCGAACTGCAGCGGCTCAAGCCCGCCGAGATCGTCATCCTCGGCGGAACGGCGGCCGTCTCGGACGCGGTCAGGTCTGAGCTCGCCGTGTGGGCCCCGACCGTGACGCGCGTGTCGGGAGCCGACCGGTACTCGACGGCGGCGGCCGTGTCCGCTCGAACCTTCGGCACCGGCGTCCCGGTCGCCTACATCGCCACCGGCGCAAACTTCCCCGACGCTCTGGCCGGCGGGCCCGCGGGCGGTTTCCGAGGGGGGCCGCTCCTGCTCACGACCAGTGCCACCGTGCCAGCGCCGACGCTCACCGAGCTCGGCCGCCTCAACCCGGCGAGCATCGTCGTGCTGGGCGGGACCAGCGCGATCTCGCCTGAGGTCGAGTCCGTCCTCCACGACTACGCGCCCTCCGTGGTCCGGGTCGCCGGCGACGACCGCTTCGCCACCGCGGCCGAGACGTCACGACGGACGTTCTCTCCGGGCGTGCCCGTGGTCTTCGTCGCCACGGGGACCAACTTCCCGGACGCGCTCTCCGGCGGACCCATGGGAGGCGACCTGGGCGGCCCCGTCCTCATCACCCGCCCGGACACCCTGCCGGCGACGACCGCCGACGAGCTGACTCGCCTCGCGCCCGGCAAGGTCGTCGTGCTCGGTGGCACGGCTGCGGTCTCTGACGCAGTGTCCAAGCGGCTCTACAACTACGAGGTGCCGCCCAGCCCCTGACCCAGCCCTGACGCAGCCCTGACCCAGCCCCTGACCCAGCCCCTGACCCAGCCCCTGACGATCCGGGCATTCGCCTCCCGCGGGGAGCCTCCACGGGACACCATGGACAGCGAACCGTGAGGAGGCAGCATGACCCATCCGACGTGGCGTGGCGTGACGATCTGCCCCTGCCTGAAGGAGCCGCTCGACGAGCTCGCGCGGGCATCCGGGAAGGACATCCTCGTCTCGCCCATCAAGGGGTTCGGCTCGTACCAGGTCGGCCGGACTGCGTCGGCGGGGACGGGCTCCGGGGGTGGACACGTCGATCTCGCCCTGCGGGGCCTCACTCCCGAGCAGAAGCTCCGGCTCGAGGGCCTGGCGCGGCGGATCGGCTTCTACGCCGACATCCGGGAGCCGACATGGTGGTCGCCGACCCGGAGGCAGTGGCTCAGTGAGAAGTGGTCCTCCCACCTGCACATGCTGCTCAAGGACTGCCGTCATCTCTCCCCGGAGGCGCGGACCCAGCTGCGCGACTGGTACTCCGGTGGGAACGGCCTCGTCGGCAGCGACCCCGACGACGGGGACCGGACCCATCTGCGCCAGACGTGGAAGCAGTACCGCAGCGACCGGCAGGGCGTGCGACCACCCGCACCGCAGGCGACCATCGCCGTCGCCAACCTCAAGCACGGACGCAGGAACGGCGACGTCAAGCGCTACCAGGCTGCGGTGTGGCGCCGGCTCGCGGCAGCCACTCGCGCGAGGATCCTTGCCGCGAACCACCTGAAGGAGACCCAGATCGCGGATGGTTTCTTCGGCGACGTCACGGTCGAGATGACGACCGCGCTGTACCGCCAGATCGCGGCGAGGGAGCCTCAGGGCGGCTGGCCGATCTGGGCCGAGCCCGGCCCCCGCCTGCTCAAACGACTGGGTTTCATCCCGGCCGGCGCCCGCGACCTGGACGACCCACACGACGAGTTCGGCGAGCCCGATTCGGTCTCCGATCCCGTGTCCGCTAACATCGACCCGCACCCCGCGGGTGTAGTTCAGTAGCAGAACACCTCCCTTCCAGGGAGGAGACGTGAGTGCGATTCTTGCCGCCCGCTCGACGCACGGAGGGCCCGGTCAGCTGACCGGGCCCTCCGTCGTCTCCGCAACCTCCCACCCAAGGAGGCGTATGCCGCTGAGCCGGCCCAGCGGCATACGTCCCCCTGGGTGGACGGCGGGGTCAGTCGGGCAGGCGCGCGGTGCGGAGGCGTCGAAGCGTCTCGTCGAGCGTGTCGAGCTCGCCCGGGGCGAAGTCGGACAGGATGCGCTGCAGGTTGCCCTCGTGCACCGCGACCGCCTTCGTGAGGACCTGCTGGCCCTGCGTGGTGAGGGCTGCATAGACGACCCGGCGGTCCTGCGCGCAGGGGACCCGTTCGATCAGGCCGGCCGCCACCATCCGGTCGACCATCCGGGTGACGCCGCCCCCAGTGAGGGCGACCTGCTCGGCCAGACACCCCATGGGGGCCAGGCCGGCGTCAGCCCGGGAGATGCGCAGCATGACCTCGAACCAGGTGTGCGGCACGCCGGCCTCGCGCTCCAAGGAGTCGCCGAGCTGCTTCTCCAAGGAGTTGTACGCCTCCATGAGCAGGCCGAAAGTGGAGACCAGGTCGTGGTCGGTGGTCGTGGTGGTCATGAAAGTAGTTTAACACGCAACTATTTGACACGCCGCCACTCGGAGTGCAAGATAGTTGACGAGTCAATCAATCTACTGAGGAGACATCATGCACGTGGCAATCATCGGTTCCGGCAACGTCGGCGGCGCGCTCGCAGGCGCCGCAATCGCAGCCGGTCACTCGGTCACCCTGTCCGCGGCCGACGCCGCCCACGCCGCCGAGGTCGCCGGCCGGACCGGCGCGACCGCAGCTGCGACCAACGCAGAGGCCGTGCGCGACGCGGACGTCGTCGTCCTCGCCATCCCCGGCCTCGCGGTCCCGGCCGTCGCCGACGAGCTGCGCGACGCCCTGCAGGGCAAGGTCGTCATCGACGCGACGAACCCGCTCAACGAGAGCTTCACCGACACGTTCACCACCGACCGGTCCGCTGCGGAGGAGCTGCAGGAGCGCGTCCCCGGCGTCCCCGTCATCAAGGCCTTCAACACGATCTTCGCGAGCCGTCACGGCAACCCGAGCGAGGGTGGCCAGCCGCTGGACGCCTACATCGCCGGCGACGACGCCGCCGCCAAGGCCAAGGCCGCAGAGCTGGCCGGTTCGCTCGGCTACCGCGTCATCGACGCCGGCAGCCTCCGGATGGCGCGCGCCCTCGAGGAGATGGCCTTCCTCAACATCTCGCTCAACGCCGGCAACGGCTGGACCTGGCAGAGCGGCTGGAAGCTCGTCGGCCCGACGGAAGCCCAGTGAGCTCGGACTTCGGTCCCGCGCAGGTGGCGTGGGCCGGGTCCGAGGACCCGGCCGCGCCCCTGGTCGTCCTCCTGCACGGCCGTGGAGCGGATGAGCGCTCCATCCTCTCGATCGCTCCCCATCTGCCCGACGGCCCCGCCTACGCTGCGGTGCGAGCGCCCATCGGCGAGGGTGGCGGCTACGCCTGGTTCGCCAACCGCGGCATCGGGCGACCCGTGGCCGAGTCGCTGACGGCGACCATGGCCTGGTTCCGCGAGTGGCTCGACGGTGTGGCCCCCGCTGGCCGGCCCGTCGTGCTCGTCGGTTTCAGCGGTGGCGCCGCGTTCGCCGGGGGGCTCCTCCTCGCGGACCCGCAGCGCTTCGCCGGTGCGGCCATCCTCTACGGAACCCTCCCGTTCGACGCGGGCGTGCCCGTGACGCCGGGGCACCTGGCGGGCACAGACGTGTTCGTGGCGCAGGGCGACGCGGACCACGTCATCCCGCGGGAGCTGCTCGACCGCACCTGGGACTACGTCACCGGCGAGTCCGGCGCGACGGCTCGCACCCGTCGCGACCCGGGCGGCCACGGCATCACCGGGGAGACGGCGGCCGAGCTGCGCGACTGGGTCGCCTCCATCACGCAGGCCTGACGCCCGTGGAACGCCCCCGGTGCCGAGCCGGGGGCTGTTCGACTCCCCACACCCTCTTGCATTCGTTACCGAGCAGTAGCATCATGGAAGTGACCCGCCAGTAACTTGGCGTGCGCCCGAAGGGCGTCATCTTTCCTGACGAGAGCGAGTGGAGGACCCCATGGGCCACTACAAGAGCAACGTACGCGACCTCGAGTTCAACCTCTTCGAGGTGCTCGGCCGAGGCGAGATCCTCGGACAGGGCCTCTACAGCGACGTCGACGTGGACGCCGCCAAGGACATCCTGCGCGAGGTGGCCCGCCTCTCCGAGAACGAGCTCGCCGAGAGCCTGCTCGACTCCGACCGCAACCCGCCCGTCTATGACCCGGCCACCCACTCGGTGACGATGCCCGAGTCCTTCCACAAGTCGTTCAAGGCCTACGTCGACGGCGACTGGGGCAACCTCGACGTCCCGGCCGAGCTCGGCGGCATGGTCATCCCACCGTCACTGCGCTGGGCGACCGCCGAGATGGTCTGCGGCGCCAACCCCGCCGTGCACATGTACACCGCGAGCTACTCGTTCGCGAACCTGCTCTACCACCTGGGCACCGACGACCAGAAGAAGCTGGCCAAGCACATCGTCGACAAGGCCTGGCACACGACCATGGTCCTCACCGAGCCGGACGCCGGCTCGGACGTCGGCGCCGGACGGACCAAGGCGATCCAGCAGCCCGACGGCACGTGGCACATCGAGGGCGTGAAGCGCTTCATCACGTCGGCGGAGTCCGACCTCGTCGACAACATCGTCCACTTCGTCCTCGCCCGGCCGGAGGGTGCCGGCCCCGGGACCAAGGGGCTCTCGCTCTTCATCGTGCCGAAGTTCCACGTCGACCTCGAGACGGGTGAGCTGGGTGAGCGCAACGGCGCCTATGTCACGAACGTCGAGCACAAGATGGGGCTCAAGGTCAGCACCACGTGCGAGGTGACCTTCGGAGACAAGGAGCCAGCCGTCGGCACGCTCCTCGGCGACGTCCATGACGGCATCGCCCAGATGTTCCACGTCATCGAGAACGCGCGCATGTTCGTCGGGACCAAGGCCATCGCCACCCTCTCCACCGGCTACCTCAACGCGCTCGAGTACGCCAAGCAGCGCGTCCAGGGCGCGGACCTGACGCAGATGACCGACAAGACCGCTCCGCGCGTCACGATCACCCACCACCCCGACGTCCGCCGCTCGCTCATGCTCCAGAAGTCCTACGCCGAGGGGCTGCGCGCGCTCGTCCTGTACACGGCGACCCAGCTCGACACGGTCGCCCAGGCCCAGAACGGAAACCGTACCGTCGCGGTCGAGAAGGGCTCCGACGCCGAGCTCGCCAGCCGGGTGAGCGATCTGCTCCTGCCGATCGTCAAGGGCCTGGGGTCGGAACGGGCCTGGGTCCTGCTCGGCACCGAGTCGCTGCAGACCCTCGGCGGCTCCGGCTTCCTGCAGGACTACCCGATCGAGCAGTACGTCCGGGACGCCAAGATCGACACCCTCTACGAGGGCACGACGGCGATCCAGGGGCTCGACTTCTTCTTCCGCAAGATCGTCCGGGACAAGGGCCAGGCCCTCCAGCACGTCGCCGGTCAGATCCAGGAGTTCGCCAAGGACCTCGGTGGCTCGCTCGACACCGAGCGCGAGCTCCTCGGCAAGGCCCTCGAGGACGTCCAGGCCATCGTCGGTCACATGATCAACGACCTGATGAAGAGCGACCCGCGCGTCGGCGGCGAGATCACCAACCTCTACAAGGTGGGCCAGAACACGTCGCGACTGCTCCTCAGCGCCGGTGACCTCATCGTCGGCTGGCTCCTCCTCCGCCAGGCCGCCATCGCCCAGGCCGCCCTTGACGCGGGCGCCACGGGCAGGGACGCCGACTTCTACCGGGGAAAGGTGGCCGCCGCGTCCTTCTATGCGAAGAACGTCCTGCCGAAGCTCGCCGCGGAGCGGGCCATCGCCGAGAGCATCGACAACGACCTGATGGACGTGCCCGAGTCGGCCTTCTGACACCATCGAAAGAGCAGTTCGTGACACCCGCGGTGTCACGAACTGCTCTTTCGATGTGGGAGGCGTGTCACGAACTGCTCTTTCGACGAGGGCCGGCGGAAACTCGGTGGCACCCGCCTCGGGCACCTGCCTACCGTCGTGTCCATGGGCACCGTTCAGCTGGATGTCAACGACGACCGCCTCACCCGGCAGGCCCACCAGGCGCTCACCGCGAGCCGGGCGGTCGGCCGACCGTGGTACGAGCCGCCGTCGTTCGAGGAGACCGTCGTCGACTGGCGGCACGAGGACCAGGCCGAGCCGAAGGAGATCTGGGTCGCCGAGCACGACGGTGAGGTCACCGGCCTCGCCATGCTCTACCTGCCCATGGAGGACAACACCTGGCTCGCGTGGTGCGACCTCCACGTGCACCCTGAGCACCGCCGCCGCGGCCACGGCTCCGCGCTCATGGACCGCGTGGTGGAGCGGGCCAAGGATGCCCGCCGTACCTCGCTCGTCACCGAGTTCATGGTTCCGGTCGACGAGCCGGAGCACGGGTACCGGCGCTTCGTCGAGCGCCACGGCTACACCCTGAGCAACACCGAGGTCGTCCGCCACCTCGATCTTCCCGTTCCCGACTCCCAGCTGCAGCACCTGGACTCCGCGAGCCGGCCCAGGTGGGCCGGCGACTACCGGCTCGAGACCTATGTCAACGGAGTGCCGGAGGCGCTCCAGCCGTCCCTGTGCGAGGTGATGAACCAGCTCATCGTCGACGCCCCTACCGGGGAGATCGAGTACGAGCCCGAGTCGATGAGTCCCGGCCGCTACCGGGAGCACCTCGGCGTGGAACGGCAGATGGCCCGGACCCGGCTCACGACGGTCGCCCTGGGTGCCGCCGGAGAGGTCGTGGGCTACTCGGACCTCGTGCTGCCGGCCGGTGCACCGACCACCGTGTTCCAGTGGGGCACCTACGTCCACCGCGAGCACCGTGGCCGCCGCCTCGGAATGGCGATCAAGGTGGAGAACCTCCGAAGGCTGCAGGCTGACCACCCCGAGCGCCGCCGGGTCGTCACCGGCAACGACGGCACCAACTCCTGGATGGTCAGCATCAACGAGGCGCTCGGCTTCCACGTCGTCGAGCTGAGTCCGGCCTACCAGCGCAAGCTGGACTGAGACCGGTCAGCCAGCGGCGCGGTGCCACCAGGCGCGGCTGGCTCCTGGCAGCACGGCCAAACCGGCAGCGAGCACCCCGAGGCCCACGACCGGAGTGACCTCCCCCAGGAGGAAGAAGACGGGTCGGCTGCCGAGAACGTCGACCCCGACGATCGAGACCATCAGGATCCCGAAGAAGACCAGGACCGCCGACAGCGCCGCCGCGACATCGGAGCGACGAGCTGCCGTCGTCGGGACGTCCGACGCGGTACGGGGCCCCCGGTCGAAACGGACGAACACCGCCACGACGACAGCCGTGACGACGAGGAGCACCGCGAAGAGCAGCGGCCTCGTCAACCACCACCTCCACGACGCCACCGCCGGCTGCTCGACCCCCAGCGCCCACAAGGTGACGAGGACGACCATGAGCGCCGTGAGGTGCCACAGGAAGGCGGTCATCGCGAACGGCGCGGCCCGGACCACGACCAGCCACGCACGGGGGCGCCGGAGGACCCGGTTCATCACAGGCCGGGCCACCACGGCGAGGCCGCAGATGCCGATCCCCTGGGCGAGCAGGGCCACGGTCGGCGGGGCCATGTTGGAGACCGGCTCGCCCGGGAGGCCCACCATCGACGTCGGGTAGGGGCCGACGGTCACGGCGACCAGCATCCCGGCGTAGCCGGCCACGACCATCAACCATCCGACGCGAGGGGTGAGCCGGTCGTCCCGCCACAGGAACCCGAGCTGGTGGAAGGCGAGCCACACCAGGGCGAAGTTGAGGTTGCCGGCGAGCCCCACCGCATTGAACCGGACCACGTCCACGAGGACAGCCGCCCCGGCGAGGAGCCCAGCGGCATACGGCCCCCATCGTTCATGGAACGTCCGCATCACCGGAGCGAGCGCGCACGCCCCCAGGTAGATGCCGACGAACCACAGCAGCTGCGGCACGCCAACGAGGGCATCGCGGGCGAACCGCCCGACGGTCCCCGGCCGCGCCGTCAGTCCGGTCACGTGGGCGACGACACCGAGCGCGACCCAGAGCGCGAGGAACGCGAGCGTCGGACGAAGGAGGCGCACCGCCCGGCCCCGGAAGAACGTCGCGTAGCGGCCCGGCGTACCCGGCGCCACGCGGCGGTCGAGCGACTCCAGCGCGTACGAGTGAGCCACGCCACCGACGAGGAAGAAGATCGGCATGACCTGGAGGAACCACGTCAGCGGCTGCAGGGCGGGCACCTCGGTGAGCGCGTTGGTGATCTCGCCCCCCGGCGTGAGACCCACCATGAGCCAGTGACCGAGGACCACCACGAGCAGGGAGCCGGCCCGCAGGGCGTCGACCCAGCGATCCCGGTGCGCGGGGGTCGCCGCGGCAGCCTGCGCGGCCGGGTCGGGTGAGGCCGTCGTGGAACGGGTCGTCACTCTCCCATGGAACTACGAAGGCGGGTCGGGCGCGTCACTTTGCGCCCAACCCGCCTTCGTGGGTCCGTGGGAGGAACCTGATGAGGGAGGGATCAGTACCGCTCGTCCCGGCGGTCGATGATCTCGTCGCGACGCTCGACGACGTCCGGGCCGCGACGCTCGACGACCTCGGGCGCTCCGCGGTGCTCGGTGACCGTGGTGTGCCGCGTGCGCTGGGCGTTCTGGATGATGCCCATGATGAGGGCGAGTGCGCCACCCACCATGAGGATGATCCCCACGGTGTCGAGGTTGTAGTTGAGGATGTTCTCGTCGAGTCCGGTGAACGTCAGGATCGCCCCGAGAACCAGCAACGTGATACCGAGTCCGATACCCATGTCGTCTCCTTCTCCGTGCCTTCTCGGGCGGGCCACGCGCCCGCCTCGGACCTCACTTACCCGCGACGGCCGAAGATCACACGCGTCAAGCCGAGAATCACCGCAACCGCGAGCAAACCCGCCGACACCCACAGGGCGAGCGCCGTCGCCCGGGCAGGCCTTCCTCGGCGTGCTGGTGGGCGGCGGCGATGACGGCGGAGCCGACGGGGTCCGGGACGAGTTCGGTGAACGCGTCGCGAAGTCCCGCCTCCCATCCACGCTCGACCTCGGGCTCCTCACGCTCCTCGGAGGTCCAGCGTCAGCTCAGTCGGCCCGTCGGCCACGAGCGTGAGCGGGATGCCCCAGTCCTGCTGGAACAGGTGGCAGGCCGCGTGCTCGGGCAGGTCATCCGTCTCTGGGTCCCCGTCGCAGGCCGCCGCCTGCACCGACACGTGCAGCGTGCCCGTCCGGATGCCGCTCGCCAGGGTGAGGGTGCGGCGCAGCCCCCGTGTCCTGCCGCCTCCGTCGAGGAGGAGGCCCTCGGGGGAGGCGGACACGTCGAGCACGGTGGGATCGCCCCACCGGTCGTCGAGCTTCTGGCCCTTGGGCGGCACGAAGGTGACCTCGAGTCGCACCTCCCCGGGGGCGAGCTCGGTCGCCGGCCGTTGGGTCCGGCGGGCCGGGCCGTCGACCCGCTGGGCGTCCTCGGGAAGGGCGATCCGGGTGAGCCGGTGGGCAGCCGACTCGACGACGACGAGGCGGGTCCGGCCGCTCTCGGGATCACCCTCGACCACCGCGTCGCTCGGCTCGGCCAGGTCGCGGGCCAGGGTGGTGACCTCCCCGGTGACCGGGTCGTAGCGGCGGATCGCCCCGTTGTAGGTGTCGCTGACGGCGACCGACCCGTCGGGGAGCTCGGTGACGCCGAGTGGGTGTTGCAGGAGGGCCTGGGCTGCGGGTCCGTCACGGTGGCCGAAGTCGAACAGGCCCGTTCCCACGTGGGTCTGGACGGTGAGGCCGCCGGTGTCGTCGATCGCGACGGATCGCAGGGCGGACGTCTCGCTGTCGGCGACCCACACGCGCCGCCCGTCGGCGGAGGTGCACAGCCCTGACGGCTGGGCGAACCAGGCCTGTGCGCCCGGACCGTCCCGCAGGCCCTCGTTGGTCGTGCCGGCGATGACCTCGACCGTCCCACCCGGAGTGGGTGCCGTCTCGGGCGGGCCGGCAGGCGACCACGCCCAGAGCTGGTGGGTGCCGGCCATGGCGATGATGAGCCGACCATCGAGCCATGCGAGGTCCCACGGCGTCGAGAGGTCCTGCTGCCGCGCGGGTGCGCCCCCGCGACGCTGGCGCAGCTGTCGTCCCGTGCCGACCAGCGGGTGGATCGTGCCGTCCGAGAACCGGATTCCCTTGACCTGATGGTTCACCGAGTCGGCGACGACGAGGTCGACGCCGTACTGGTCGCGCACCTTGGACGTGGCGAGGACGAGTCCCTGGGGCTCGTTGAGGACACCGGGACCGCCCCAGCGCCGGCGCTCCGTCTCAAGATCGGCCTCGAGGTGGACGACCTGGTGGTTGGCCGTGTCGGACACGACGAAGGATCCGTCGTCGAGGGCCACGACCTTGCCCGGGAAACGGAGGGCCGTGTCGGGCGCGGGCGGCGGGACGAAGGGGTCGCCTCCCGGCTGGAGCGTGCCCTTGGCCGCATGCTCCTCGATGAGCTCGCCCACGAGGGCGGCCAGACCGGGGCCGTGCCCCTCGCCGGACATCGACGCGACGACGTAGCCCTCGGGGTCGACGACGACGAGGGTCGGCCAGGCGCGAGCCGTGTAGGCGCGCCACGTGACGAGCTCGGGGTCGTCGAGGACGGGATGGTGGACGGCGTAGCGCTCGACCGCCGCGGCGAGTGCGTCCGGGTCGGCCTCGTGCTCGAACTTGGGCGAGTGCACCCCGACGATCGTCAGCGCGTCAGGGTACTGCGCCTCGACCGGACGCAGCTCGTCGAGGACGTGGAGGCAGTTGACACAGCAGAAGGTCCAGAAGTCGAGAACGAGGACGCGACCCCGGAAGTCGGCCAGCGACAAGGCCCGTCCGCCGGTGTTGAGCCAGCCGCGGCCGACGAGCTCGGGAGCCCGGACCTTGACCCGGGCCCGGAGGGATGGCTCAGTCGTCACCGCAGCCGCCGGTCGGCGAGCACGGGGAAGGCCCCCCGCCACGCGTGGGTCTCGGCGGGGTCGAACTCCACGCTGAGAACCTCCTCGTGGTGACCGGCGGTCGCGAGCACGACGCCCTGGGCGTCGACGACCTGCGACCGGCCACCCATCTCGTGGCCGGCGTGGGTGCCGGCGGTGTTGCACTGGATGACGACGCACTGGTCCTCGACCGCCCGGGCCTGGCCGAGCAGGGTCCAGTGCGCAACCCGCTTGGCGGGCCAGGCCGCGGGGATGACGAAGACCTCGGCGCCACGGTCGAGCAGGGCGCGGTAGAGCTCCGGGAAGCGCAGGTCGTAGCACGTCGACAGGCCGACGGCCACGGAGGCGCGAGGCCCGGCCGATGCCACGGGGACGTCGATGACGACGAGGTCCGCGCCGGGGTCCATCAGCTTCGGCTCCCCCTCGCCGAAGCCGAACCGGTGGATCTTGCGGTAGGTCGCGACGAGCTCCCCAGCGGGGGAGAACACGAGCGAGGTGTTCCAGAGGCCGTGGCCGTCGCCGTCGGTCGGGGTGGCTCGCTCGACGATGCTCCCGCCGTGGAGGGTGACGCGCGCCTCGCGGGCCGCGGCCGCGAGCGCCCGGGCGACGGGGCCGTCGACGGGCTCCGCACGCTCGTCCCAGGCTCGGTAGTCGAAGCCTCCGGCCGGCCACAGCTCCGGGAGGACGACGAGGTCGTGACCCTCCTGGGCCAGGACGAGGTCGACGACGCGGGCCGTGCGATCGGCGACGCTCTCGTCGTCACCGTAGGCGAGCTGGATGAGGGCTACCTTCATGCGCCAACTCTCACACATGCCGGCTGGGTCGGCCGCCTCGTGTCAGCTGGCGAGGGTGCCGCCGGCCCGGACCTCGCGCCGCTTGTCGGCGAGCTGGTCGCGCCACTCGTCGTCGGACTGGACGAGGTAGACGAGGCCGCAGTCCTGGGGTCCGCTCGCCCCGGGGAAGCACAGGGTGCACGGCTCGCCGATCCGGATCGGACACTTGGGCGTGGGCACACCGGCCATGGGAACCTCCTGCGGCAATCCTACATTGTGTAGTAGTTAAACGCGAAACTACTTGGCCGTATGCCGCTGGGCTCGCTCCCCGAGACCGGCGCGGGTCCCAGCCCTCCCGCCCTCTCACTCGAGGGTGCGCTTCTTGCCGGTTTCATCGCATCGAGTGTGCAGCAGATGCCAGCGGGTCCTCGGCAGGAAGTGCACACTCGACTGGGGAGAGGTCAGGGGCGGGGCCGCTCGTCGTGCCGGGCCAGGCGGGCCAGGTGCTCGTTGTAGGCCGTCAGCTCGGCGTCGCCGTCACGGTCGGCGTGCCGGTCCCGTCGGCGCCCCTCCGCCTTGTCGGTCCGGGACCACTGGACGGCGACGAGGAGGGCGAGCGCGAGGGACGGGAGCTCGCCGATGGCCCACGCCACCGCTCCGCCGTTGCGCTGGTCGGCCAACGGGTCGTCGACCCAGGACAGGTCGATCGCCGTGAAGAAGTCTGGAGCCAGCACGGCCGTGCCGCTGATCATCGCGACCCCGAAGAACGCGTGGAAGGCGATCGTCGCGAACAGCACGATGAGCCGCAGGGCCGGGCTCCACTTCGCCGGGCCGGGGTCCGAGCCGACGAGCACCCAGGCGAAGAGGTAGCCCGCGATGAGGAAGTGCGCGGTCATGATGAGGTGCCCGGTGTGGGTCGTCAGGGCCAGGTAGAACAGGTCCGTCCAGTAGAAAACGACGAGGCTCATGAAGAAGAACGCCGCCGCGAAGATGGGGTTGCCGACGACCTTGAGGTACGGCGAGTGGACGAGGCCCAGGAGGAGCTCGCGGGGACCGAGGGTCCCGTCCAGCCGGGCCCGGAGGCTGCGCAGCGCGAGGGTCACCGGGGCGCCGAGCACGAGGAAGATCGGCACGACCATGGCCTCGACCATGTGGAGAGTCATGTGCCAGGAGAAGGCGACCCGCCCGTAGATCCCGAGCGCGCCGTTCGTCGCCCAGATGAAGACGAGCCAGCCCGCGACCCAGCTCACGGTGCGCAGCACCGGCCACCGGTCCCCTCGGCGGGCCAGTCGGACCACACCGGCGACGTAGAGGCCGATCGCGAGCAGCGCCGTGGCGAGGAAGAGCCACTCGACCCGCCAGGCGGTCACCCAGGAGAGGGCGGTGGGGGACGGCGGCTCGGGGAAGCCGGTCAGCGCGAGGGCGGCACTGGGGTTCGCGACGGTCTCGGGGACAGGCGGCTGGGTCCGGGCCAGGGCCGTGGCGAGGCCGAACGCCACACCCATGACGACGATCTCGCCGATCGCCAGACGGAGGAAGGCCCAGCCCGGACGGGACTCGGCGCGCTCCCGCTCGAGGGCATGGATCGTGACGCGCCGGTGCCACCAGCCCGCGAAGCCGAGCACGATGAACGCCCCGGCCTTGAGCAGCACGAGGACGCCGTAGGGGGACGTCAGGTCCTCCACTCGGGCGAACCGCGTCGAGGCGGCCATCACCCCGGAGACGCCCAACGCCACGAAGGCCCAGAGCGCCACGGACGAGTAGCGCCGGGCCACCACGGCGAGGGCATCACCAAGGGCACCCCGGAGCAGGATGAGGGCGAGCAGACCACCGGTCCAGAGGGTGGCGCTGAGCAGGTGCACCGCGAGGGCGTTGACCGCGGTCTCGTGGTCCGCGGACCCGCCGGCGTGGCCGGTCAGTCCGAGCACGACGACGCCGAGGACGGCGAGGACCACCAGCGCCACAGCCACCGACCGGGCGCGACCGAGCGAGGCGAAGGAGGCGACGATGAAGGCCGCCATCGTCGAGATCAGCTCGACCCGCAGCGTGTCGATGGACCACACGGAGCGGAGCAGCTCGGCAGCGAAGGCCGGGTGGTCGAGCGGGAGCCCCGCCGCATCGGCGAACGTGAAGACCACGCCGACCGCGCCGGCGCTGGCCCAGACGAACGCCGCCGCCGTCGCGACCCGGAAGGCCGCGGCCCGACGGGGCTCCTCGAGCGCCGCAGACGCGGCCCGTGTGGGACCGGGGATCATCGTCGCGGCCAGCAGCAGCGCGCCCACGGTGAGGGCCGCCGCGACGTCATGGACGACCCGGACCAGGGGCAGGGCCCAGCGCACCACGGGACCCGCGTCGGTGAGGCCGGCCGGTGGCGCTGCGACGGCGCCGCTGAAGACTGCGGCGAGCACGCTGGCGGCGAGTCCGGCCACGACGGCCAGAGCGACGGCCCACGGCAGCACGGAACGACCCACGGCGACGTCACGGGCGGCTGAGGGCATGGCTCCAGCCTAAGTAGTCTGGGGGCATGCCTCTGCACCCGGCCGCACCCGACGACCAAGGCGGCCTTCTCGACGCCTTCGAGCAGGTGGTCCAGGCGATCGTCGACCTGGGCTGGGCCTGCCGTGAGGAAGACTTCGAGAAGCCGACCGAATGCCCGGGCTGGACCGTCAAGGACCACATGGTCAAGGTGGTCGCGACCGAGAAGGCCTTCGCCGCCCTCCCGCGCGAGCCGCACGGCCCCGCCAACCGGGCCGAGGTGCGCAACGAGTTCAACCGGATGGTGGACCTCGAGGTCGCGGCGCGCCGGCAGTGGACCGGGCGCAGCGTCATCTCCGAGCTCGCTGACTTCCACCAGCACCGGATGTCCCAGCTGCGCTCCCTCGACGTCGACCTCGACACCGAGATCGCCGGCTTCTTCCGGGAGCGCACGACGTTCGGCGACCAGCTCCGCGCGCAGATCACCGAGACGTGGGTGCACGAACAGGATGTCCGGACGGCCCTGGACCGCCCCGGCAACCTCGACTCACCGGCGGCCGCGGTCTTCACCGCAGCCATCGTCGATGCCCTCCCCCTCGTCGCCGTCCGGGACGCGGGGATCGAGCCGGGGTCGGCAGTCGTCCTGGACGTGACCGGTCCGGTCCTCGCGAGGGGCGGCGCCCGCGTCGTCGAGGGCCCCGACGGTCGACCGGTCGGCGAGGCGCTGTTCAGCGGTCAGGACCCGGAGGCCGGGGAGCCCCTCGACGTGACGACGATCCAGCTGACGACGGAGGCCCTGACCCGGAGGGCCGCGGGGCGGCGGACCCGCGACGAGATCCACTTCACCATCCTCGGTGACGAGTCGGTGGGTCACCGGATCCTCGATGCGCTCGACGTGCTCGGCCCCGCTGCCTCCTGACTGATCCGGCCACCCCGGGCTGCTCCGCGACGAGCTCGAGTCAGGCGGGGTCGAGCCGCCCTGCGAGGACGGCTCGAGTGTCGCCGCCGGTCATCCCTGCCCGTCCGAGGACGTGCTGCCGAACTGCTGCTCCTGCCCTCGGACCACCTCCTCGGCGACCTGGGTCAGCTTCATGTTCAGCTCCTGGGACGTCCGCCGGAGCACGCCGAAGGCCTGCTCGGAACCCATGTGGTGCGCCGCCATGAGCAGCCCCACGGCCTTGCCGATCTCACGGTTGCTCTGGAGACCGAGGCGGAGCGTCGCCGCCTCTTCACGCGCTCGGACGGCCATCAGGGCCACCGACGCGAACGAGGCCAGGACCGCGCCCTGGTCGGCGGAGCGCTCGGTGAGCGCGCCCGGCTCGTCGGCGAAGAGGTTGAGCGCCCCGACCTTGTCGCCGTCGAGGAAGAGTCGGTAGCCGATGGCCGACCGCACCGGGGTCTCGGCGAGGACCCGCTCGGTGAACCGGGGCCACGGGCTGGTCCCCGACGTGAGGTCGGTGTCGTGCTGGTAGGCCTCGTCGAGAACCGCGTCGTAGCAGGGGCCCTCGCGGACCTCCCGCTCGATCTGGTCCGCGAGCCGGGCGATGTCGTCGGTCGACGCGGCGGTCACGAACCGGTCCCGCCGCTTGAGCATGATCGAGGCTCGCTCGCACCCGTCGACGAGCCGTCGCGCCGCATCGACGATCGTCTGGTAGACGTCGGCCTCGTCCGCCCCGGCGTAGATGAGTGCGGACAGCCGCACGAAGACGTCGCGAGTGCCTTGGTCGGCCGGCAGGTGCTCGCTCATCCCCTGTCCTTCGCTCGTGGTCGCCTCAAGCCGGGCGCTGCGCCCCGCTGCGCTCATCCTCGCACGATCCCGTCCATGCGTGCCCCCCGGGCCGGTCCCCCTGGGAGGGAGGTGGCACCCGGGTGCCCTCGGCCGCGGGGCGAGCCCAGCGGCATACGGCAGCCGTATGCCGCTCAGCCGGCACCCGCTGCACGTGACGCGAAAGGGTCGGCGGGGTCAGCGGAGGTTGTGCATGTCCCGTCGCGAGAGGAAGCGCCGCGTGGCGAGCGCCATGAGGAAAGCGGCTCCGCCGGCGACGACGGCGACCCAGTAGCCGTGGCGCGGCCCGACCCGGTCGATCACCGCACCCGAGACCGCCGACCCGGCGGCGATGCCGATGATCAGCCCGGTGAGGACGAGCGTCATGCCCTCGTTGATCTGGGCCCTCGGGACGATCCGCTCGATGAGGTTCATCGTCGTGATGAGCGTCGGAGCCGTGGCCATGCCTGCGACGAGCATGATGCCGGCGAGGACCCAGAGGTTTCCGGCGAGGAGCACCGGCGCCTCGAGAACCATCATTCCGAGCGTGCCGACGAGCAGCAGCTTGAGCAGGTTGCGCCCGTGCGAGATCTGGCCGAAGACGAGGCCGGAGGCCGCGGAGCCGACTGCGAAGAGCCCGAGGACCGCCCCGGCGACGTTGGGGTGACCGGCGTCCTCGGCGACGGCGAGCGTGACGACCTCGTTCACCCCGAAGATCGCGCCGGTCATCACCATGATGAACGCGAGCGGCAAGATTCCGGGATGGCGGTGCGCGCCCCCACCCGGACGCTCGTGGTGCGGCACGATCGGTGGCTCGGTGGAGCGAGCCGAGACGAAGACGAGCACGCCGACCGCGTAGCAGATCGCCGCGAAGAGGAACCCGGCCTCGGGGAACAACGTCGTCGACAGCCAGATGGCCAGGACCGGCCCGATGACGAAGGTGACCTCCTCCATCACCTGCTCGAACGACATCGCCGTGTGGAGGCTGCGGGGGTCGTGGGCGAAGATGTGCGACCACCGGGCGCGCGCCATCGTGCCGAGGTTGGGGATGACGGCGCACAGGGGGAAGGTGATGAACAGCACCCACGAGGGCCACCCGCGCCAGGAGGCGACCATCGTCATGGCCGCCCAGAACCCGGACCAGATGAAGAAGGGGACGGCCACCCGGCTCTGCCCGTAGCGGTCGACGAGCCTCCCCAGGACGGGTGCCGCGACGGCGAGCGCCACGAGCCCGGCTGCCATGACCGCGCCGGCCAGCTCGTAGGAGCCGCGCCGCGCCGCGACCATGGCGACGGTGGCCACGGCGAACATCGCCCCCGCGGAACGGGCGGTCATCCCTCCGATGATGAAGGTCCGTGCTCCCGGCACCTCGAACAGAGGACGGTACGACGACAGCACAAGAGCATCCTGGGTGTCGGGTGGAGGGCCGGGCGGGTGGGGTGCCGACGCAGGGTCGGCCCGAGCCATAGTGGCACGGCTGGCGACCGACTGCGTCAGCGACCGTCTGGTTCAGCTCGTTCGGCCCGATCGGCTCGCGGACCGTGCTTGCGCCGCAGCGACCACATCTGCGGCGAGCGCTCGAGCTCGACGGCGACGTCCCACGGGATGCCACCGGGGGCGGTCTCCCGCCGGAAGCTGCGCACGAGGCGACGGGCGAGCTCCGGGTCCTTGGCGACGCGGGCGGCCAGGGCGTGCGCCTCCGCCTCGACGTCGGCGTCGTCGTGGGCGGCCCAGGCCAGGCCGAGCTGGACGGCCCGCGCACCGTCGACCTCCTCGCCGAAGAGGCCCATCGCCGCGGCGGCCTCCCGCCCGGCCACCCGGCCCAGGAGCGTGAAGTGCCCGCCGCCGGGATGGATGCCGATCTGGGCGAAGCCGGGCAGCAGCCGGGCGGATGTGGAGACGATGCGCAGGTCGGTGGCCAGCGCCAGGTTGAGGCCGGCGCCGACGGCGGCCCCGCGGACGGCCGCGACGGTCGGCACGGCGAGGTCGCCGATGGTCGTGAAGGCGCGGTAGACCGTCTCGAGGTTGCGGTAGGCCTCGTCCTCGACGGGGTCCAGGCCGGTGTCGGCGAGGACGGCGCGGACGGCGCCGGCGCAGAAGTGCGGGCCGCCCGTGACGACGACGGCGCCCACGGCGTGGTCCTGCCCCGCGGCCTGCGCGGCGTCGATCAGCTCGCGGGACATCTCGACCGACAGGGCGTTGCGCCGCTCCGGGGCGGACAGGGTGATCGTCGCGACTGCGTCCGCCACGGTGTAGGTCACTTCACTCACGGGGGTCTCCTTCGTCTCGGTCGTGGCCGGCCGCGGTCAGCGTCGGCCGGTGAGGATGAGCGGCCACAGGCGGTCGCGTCCGGCGGAGGCCGCGAGCTCGGCGAGCGTCTCGTCCCACTCGTGCACCGAGCCGTACTCGCTGCGCCGGACGAGGATCGGCTTGGTGAGGACGTGGAGCTCGTGCTCGAGAGTCGTGCCGATGGCCCCGAGGACCTGGTGGGCGTTGCGCACGACGACCGAGGCCGCATGGCCCACGCAGGACTTGGCCACCCCGACGGCGAAGAGCATGCCGGGGTCCTGCCACTGCGAGGCCGCCGCCCGGGCCACCGCCGTGTCGGTCGCGGCGCGGGCCAGCGACGACTCCGTGGCGATGTCGGCCACGAGGTGCTGGACCGCCTGGAACCGGCCGATGGGCCGGCCGAACTGCTCCCGCTCGCGGGTGTGGGTGAGGACGACCTCGAGGACCCGCTCCATCGCTCCGCACACCTGCGCCGAGCGGGCCAGCGCCCCTCGGAGGTGGAACTGGTGGCCGACCGAGTCGTCCACGAAGGGCGCGGACGCGAGGTCGACGAGCTCGAACTCCACCGTGTCGCAGGGCTCTCCGGCGAGGTTGCGGGACTGGGTCAGGCCGACTCGCTCCGTCGGGACGTCGGCCACCCGCCAGCGGTCCGCGTCCTCCCAGAGCGCCACGATCGACGCGGAGTCCCGGGCGAAGGTGACGTTGAGGGCCCGCCCCGAGGGGTCCGGGCGGCACACGGTCCGCAGGGCCCCGTCGTTGGGCAGGCCGGCCTCCTCGAGCAGCCACGCGCCGAGCATCCCGTGCTCGACGAGCGGGACCGGCGCCCCTGCCGCTGCGGCGAGCCCGAGGAGGGCGGACCCCTCGACCCAGCTCGCGCCGCTGCCCCCGCTCGCCTCGGACGCGGTGAGCCTCGTCAGGCCGAGCTCGTCGAGCTGGGCCCACAGTCCGAGGTCGAGGTCGAGGAGCTCGGTGGGCGCCGGCCTGGTCGATCGGTACGTGGCGAAGAGGTCCGTCAACATCGCGACGAGATCGGGGTCGGCGCTGGTGGACCTGGCGAGGTGCTCGAGCTCGGCCATCACCGCATCCCCAGTCCGCGGGCGATCACGCCGCGCAGGATCTCGTTGGTGCCGCCGCGCAGGGTGAACCCGGGTCGCTGCAGGATCGCCGCGTGCAGGAGGGTGTGCAGCTCCTCGTCCTCGATCCAGCCGGTCGCCGTCAGCGTGTCGACGTAGTCGGCGATGTCGCCCTCCGTCGTCGTGCCGAGGACCTTGACGGCCGCCGCCGCCGTGTCGGCGTCGGCGTGCGCCTCCAGGGCGGTCGAGACGGCGAAGGACATCTGGTGGAGGGCCGCGACCCGGGCGACGTGGCGGCCGAGGCCCGGGTCGAGGGGCAGGACGCCGGCCTCCATCGCCTCGGCGGCGGCGGCCAGCAGCTGGAAGGTCGAGAGGTAGCGCTCCGGGCCGCTGCGCTCGAAGCCGAGCTCGGAGGTGACCTGCTGCCACCCTTCCCCGATCGTGCCGAGCACCCGGTCGTCGGGGACGAGGACGCCGTCGAGGTGGACCTCGTTGAAGTGGTGGTCCCCGCCCATCGAGATGATCGGGCGGATCTCGACACCGGGGGCCCGCAGGTCGACGATGAACTGGCTCAGGCCCTGGTGCCGGTGGGCCGGGTCGAGGGGGGCCGAGCGGGCCAGCGCGAAGAAGGCGTCGGCCTCGTGCGCGCCGGACGTCCACACCTTGGTACCGGTCAGGCGCCAGCCACCGTCGACCTGCTGCGCCCGGGTGCGCACGCTGGCCAGGTCCGAGCCCGAGTCCGGCTCGCTCATCCCGATGCCGAAGACGAGGTCACCCCGGCTGATCCGGGGCAGGAAGTGGCGCTTCTGCTCCTCGGTGCCGAACCTGAGCAGGGACGGGCCGATCTGCCGCTCGGCCACCCAGTGCGCCGCCACCGGGGCACCGACCACGAGGAGCTCCTCGGTGACGACGAACCGCTCGAGATAGGTCCGGCCCTGGCCGCCGTACTCCTCGGGGATGACCATGCCGAGCCACCCCCGCCGGCCGAGCTCACGGGTGAAGTCGCGGTCCCAGCGGGTCAGCCACGTGTCGACGTGCGGCGTGAAGCGACCTGACTCGATCTGCCCGGCGAGGAACTCCCGCACCTCGAGCCGTAGTCCCCTCAGGACCTCGCCCTCGACCACGACGGGAGGGACGATCGGCGCTCGGGGCTCCCGCGCCATGCAACCTCCCTCGGCATGCTGGCTGGCTCTCTGGGCCAGCCTCCCACACGCGCCGCCGCCGATGCACGCGTGGCCGTATGCCGCTCGCCGGCGACCTCGGCTGACACCGCAACACACCCGGCTCCTGACTGCTCGCCCCTGCTGCAGCACGGTGAGTTGCAGGTTTTCCGGGTGTGTTGCGGGGACTGGCTTGCGGGGACTGGCTTGCGGGGACTGGCTTGCGGGGACTGGCTTGCGGGGGATGGGGGGCGGGGGATGGGGTCAGGCGCCGCTGACCAGGAGGAACCCGACCAGCCCGACGATGACGGCGGTGATGATCCAGGCCACCGCCGTGGTCAGCCGGTGGTTGGCCATGGCGCCCATGAGCCGCCGGTCGTGCGTGAAGAGGAGGAGCGGGATGAGTGTCCCGGGGAGCGCGAACGACAGGATGACCTGGCTCCACACGAGCGCGAGGGTCGGCTCGACCCCGAGCCCGAGGATGATGAGCGCGGGCACCACGGCGAGGGTGCGCCGCAGCAGGGCAGGGATCGGCCGCCTGCCGAAGCCGGTCATGACGACGTCCCCGGTCTGCACGCCGACGAGGGTCGACGCGAGACCCGAGGCGAGCAGCGCCACCGCGAGCATCGTGGCCGCGATCTGCCCTGCCTCCGCCCCCAGGGCCGCGTAGGCGGTCTCGATGCTCGCGCCCGCCTCGCTCGGCAGGGCCGCGGCGAAGACGACGAGACTGATGTTGGCCGCGCCCGCCACGGTCATCGCGATGACGACGGAGCGCACTGTCTGCCGCCCGATCCGCAGGCGGACGGCCTGCGAGGGCTCGACCTGGCCGTCGTCGCGGGTCCGCGACGCCGCGGAGTGGAAGTGCAGGGCGTGGGGCATGACGGTCGCGCCGACGATGCCGACGGCGAGCAGCGCCGCCGACGAGTCCAGCGGGCCGGGCACCGCCGACCGCAGCAGCGCCACCCGGTCGACCTCGGCGACGAGCACCTGCCAGAGGAGCGAGCCGATGATGACGGCGAGCAGGACCAGGACCACGGACTCGAAGTGGCTGCGCCCGTGCACCTTGAGGTAGAGGACGACGAGGCTGAACCCGGTCACCGCGACCGCGCCCCACATGAGCGGCATCCCGAAGAGGAGGTACAGCGCGATCGCACCGCCGACGATCTCGGCGAGGTCGGTCATGATGACGACGATCTCGGCCTGGGTCCACAGCACGATGCGCCCGACGCCCGGGTACCGCCGGGCACTGTGCTCGGCGAGGCTGAGGCCGGTGACCATCCCGAGCTTGGCAGCGAGGTACTGGATCACCATCGCCGCACAGCTGGCGAACACGACGACCCACACGAGCGCGTACCCGTGCTCGGCGCCGGACGTGATGTTGACCCCGAAGTTGCCGGGGTCGACGTAGGCGATCGCCGCGAGGAGCGCGGGCACGAGCGTCCGAGGCGCACGCAAGGTCCCGCCGAGCCCGTGCTCGGGGGAGCGCGCGTCGACGTGCGACGGCAGCGCGCGGCCCGGTCGGTCACCCATGGTCAGAGCATGGGCCACAGGGACCCGTCGCGCCAACTCGGACAACCACATTCACCCGACGCTCACACCCACACGCATCAGCGGGCCGCCGCGAGACCGAGCAGCGCCGCGATCCCGAGGACGCTCCTGGGGTCATAGGCCGAGGTCCACAGCCCACCGTGGACGGCAGCGGCGGCCTCGTCCTGCCACGGGTGCTCACGGGCCGGCGCGCCGACGCGGAGGTCGTGGACGAGGAGGATCGCCATGAGGGTGTTCGCCGTTCCGGGCTCGAAGACCTCGACGCCGAACCGGTGCGCCCCGGCATAGGCCGCCGCGAGCGCCCGGTTCTTGACGACCGAGCGGGTCCGAGTGGGCGGGGCCACGTTGAGGGAGACGAGTCCCCCGTCGGCGCGATGGGCCGTGGCGCGCCACCGCTGGAGCCGCTTGGCGAGGAGGTAGTTCGGCCCCTGCTGGAGGACGACGGAGTCGTTGATGCCGGGGTCCTCGCCCGGCACGTAGTTGCGGCGCATCAGGCGCCCGCCGCTCAGCGTGCGCAACGGCACCCGCAAGACCTTGGACGTATGCCGCTGGGCGTAGTTCTCGACCGACCTGGCCACCGCGCCCCCGGGCACCGCGAACACGTCGGTGGGCGTCGCCAGGAACGCGAGCGAGACCTCGTCGCGCCCGCGCTCCGCCACGGCCCGCTGCGTCAGGACGTCGACGGCAGTGGCGACCCGCACGTTGGTGGCGCCGTCCGCGTAGACGTAGTTGCCGAGGACCAGCGGCCCCTCCTGCGACGTCACCCACTGGGTCACCGACGCGAGGTCGTGGACGAGGTCACCGCCCAGCCGGGACTCGACGGGACCCGAGCCCGGCTGCACCGGCACGGTCATCGAGCCGGAGAGCCGTCGGGTGTCGCCGATGAGCCGGTGCCAGAGGTCCTTGCGCGGCAGGTCGACCGCCACGACGTCGGCGCCCCACCGGAGGAGCGACCGGAGCGGGCCCATCTCGGCGGCGGCGCCGAGCACGACAATCGTCTGGTCGGACAGGTCCAGCCAGTCCGGGTTCGCGATGACCAGCTCGACCGCCTCCGCGCAGCTCGGCTCGACGACGCCGCGCTCGACCCACCCGGCCAGCACGCGACGGAGCCGGTCCCCGGAAGCGCGCTCAGCGGCATAAGGCAGGGAGATCGTGCGGTCGGGGGCGCCCTCGCCGCGGATGGTTGCGGAGCCCAGCCGGGTGACTGGCTCCTCGACCGCCGCCGCGAGCGCCACCTCGCCGGACGGCCCCGTCCAGCGCATCCGGGCATGGACCGAGATCAGGCCCTCCCTGGCGATGGTGTGGGCGGCCGCCGCGCCGGGCAGGCCCGCCTCGACGAGCCGGCGGAAGTGCTCGAGGTAGCCCTGCCGCCAGTTCGTCTCGCGGGCGGCCGACGCGGCCCCCACCGGGTCGACGGAGAGCAGCGCGTCCGCGACGACGGCCCGACCCACGGCGGCCGTGCTGCGCCGCCCCGACGCCTCGTCGAGCGGGAAGACGACACCGCGGTGCTCAGCCATGACCCCATCCTGCCGGTTCCGGGCGAGGCGTGACGGGCCACACACGTGCGGCCGGGGCCTGACGGAGGACAATGTGGGGAACTTCGGACCGAGGACGACGAGAGGAGACCCGAGTGACCGACACGACGACGCACAGCACCCGGCTGGCCGAGGAGCGCCAGACCACCGTGGATCGGCTCGAGGGGCTCCGGCGGGAGTTCGGCCAGGTGGTCGAGGCTGCGGTGGACTCCAACTCGGACGACGAGCACGACCCCGAGGGCGCGACGATCGCCTACGAGCGGTCGCAGGTCGCCGCCCTCATCGACCAGGCGGAGGAGCACCTCGGCGAGATCGACGCGGCCCTGGCGCGCCTCGACGAGGGCAGCTACGGGCTCTGCGTCGTGTGCGGTCGCCGGATCCCGGAGGAGCGGCTCGAGGCCCGCCCCACCGCCCGGACCTGCGTCGAGCACGCCGGACAGGGCTGACCGCTCAGGCGAAGCCGTGCTCGAGGAGGAGGAAGGCCTCGTCCACCGCCTCCTCGACGGTGCCGCTCCCCCCGGAGTGCTGGTGCTCGATGCACGCCCGGACCGCGGCGAGGGCGCTCGCGACAGTGACGCGTGGCCGCACTGACTCGCGCGGGTCGAGGCCGAGCCGGTCGGCGACGAGCTCCGTGAGGACGTTCTCCGCCCGGATGTTGTTGCCCACCAGCGCCGGCCCGAGGGACGGCTCACTGAGGATGACCCGCCGTCGCTGCGCGCGCAGCTGCGGGTCGTACGTCGTCGGGGAGAGGCGTGCCTCGACGATGGCCCGGATCGACTGGAGGATCGGCTCGCTCGCCGGCCGGGCATCGAGCAGGGCCCGCATCTCGTCGAGGTCGGCCGGGGTCGCGCCGAGGACGGCGCTCTCCTTGGTCGGGAAGTAGTTGAACAAGGTGCGCGGGCTCACCCCGGCACGAGCCGCGATCTGGTCGGTCGTCACGGCGTCGAAGCCGGCCTCCTCGACGAGGTCCAGGGCTGCGCGGTGGATCGCCATCCGCGTCTCACGCTTCTTGCGCTCACGCAGTCCACAGTCCGGCTCGCTCATGGGGGCAGCATAGGAAATTCGTGCAGTCAGCGCAATTTTGCAGTGGGTGCACTATTCGCATATCGTTGGTCCATGCCGTCTTCCCCCGCCACCTCCCGGACGACCGAGCCGGACGACGTCTCGACCGGCCTCGACCCCCGCGCGCGGCAGATCTTCACCGCCCTCATGCTCGGCATGCTCGTGGCGTCGATCAGCCAGACGATCGTCGGTCCGGCCCTGCCCCGCATCGTCGCCGAGCTGGGCGGGATGGAGCACTACTCCTGGCTCGCCACGGCCGCCATGCTCGTCAGCGCGATCACCGTGCCCATCGTCGGCAAGCTGTCCGACATCTACGGACGGCGCGGCTTCTACCTCGGCGGCCTCGTCGTCTTCATGGTCGGCTCGGTCCTGTCCGGCTTCGCACAGAACTTCTGGTGGCTCATCGGGGCGCGCGCCCTGCAGGGCGTCGGCATGGGGACGCTGATGCCGCTGTCCCAGACCATCATCGGCGACATCATCCCGCCGCGACAACGCGGCAAGTACCAGGGCCTCATGGGTGGCGTCTTCGGCCTCTCCTCGATCCTCGGCCCCCTCGTCGGCGGTTTCGTCACCGACAACTGGGGCTGGCGCTGGCTCTTCTTCATCAGCCTGCCGATCGGGGTCGTCGCCTACATCGGGATCGCCCGCTTCCTCCACCTCGACCACGTCGACCGCGAGACGGTCATCGACAAGGCCGGCATCGCGCTCCTCTCCCTCGCGCTCATCCTCCTGCTCGTGCCCACCTCGCTCGGCGGCACGACCCTGGCGTGGGACTCCCCCGTCACAATGGGCCTCTACGCCGTGGGGCTCGTCGCGCTCGTGGCCTTCATCGCGGTCGAGCGGCGGGCCGTGGAGCCGGTGCTGCCGCTACGCCTCTTCCGCAGCTCGATCTTCACGCTGTCCAACATCGCCAGCTTCATGGTCTCCGTCATGATGTTCGGCGCGATGATCTACCTGCCCGTCTACGCGCAGGGCGTCCTCGGCGTCTCCGCCACGAACTCCGGCCTCATCCTCATGCCGATGTCGGTGGCCATGATCGGGCTGTCGATCGTCGCCGGGCTCGTCATCACCAGGACCGGCCGCTACAAGCTCCAGACCCTCGTCGGCATCCTCATCATGGGGGCCGGGTTCTGGATGCTGATCCGGATGGACTACGCCGCGGACGAGCTCGACCTCACCCTCGCCATGGTGGTGTTCGGCATCGGGCTGGGCATGGCGATGCAGGTGTACACACTCATCGTGCAGAACGCCGCCCAACGCCGCGACCTCGGGGTCGCCACCGCGTCCACGCAGTTCTTCCGCAACGTCGGCTCGACGGTGGGGATCGCCGTCTTCGGCACCATCATGTCGAGCGGGCTCGCGGTCAACATCGCCTCGCACCTGCCGGCGGGTGCGGCCGAGCGGCTCGCCACGTCCGGCCAGCAGGTCGACGCCGGGTCGGTGCTCGACCCGGCCGCGCTGGTCAACCTGCCCCCCGAGGTCGTCACGGGGGTTCAGCAGGGCCTCGCTGACTCGCTGCACGCCGTGTTCCTCTGGGGCCTCGTGCCGTTCGCCATCGCGCTCGTCGCGACCCTCTTCATCAAGGAGCTGCCGCTGCGCAACACCGTCCACACCGCCGACGAGGCGGGGCGTGAGCTGCTCGACACGATGACCCAGACCGCCGCGGACGACGAGCTCGTGGTCCCGCTGGGCCGGGAGGCCGGCAACACGCGGACCAAGGAGCGGCTGCTCGGCCTCCGGCTCGGGCTGCTTGCCGACGCAGCCCTGTCCGGCGACCGGCCGCTCCTGTCCCGAGCCGTCGCGGAGGTCGGGCAGGGCGACGTCGAGCGAGGAGCCGCGCTGCTGCAGCGCACCGCCCACATGCTGACGACCGAGGACAACGCCGTCGCCGCCGAGACCGAGCGCTACGCCGTCGAGGTCGCCGAGGCGGCCCGCGTCTCCGGGCCCCTCACGCCGGAGCTCAAGCGCGAGCTGGCGACGGCCGTGGCGGAGCGGGACGCGCGGACCGTCATGACGACCGTCGAGCCCACCGTGGCCGAGCGGTACGAGGCCGTCGACATCCAGATGCTCGAGCGGGTGGGCGACGACCTCACTGCCGCCTACCTCGTCGACGCGATGCGGACCCGCGCCTGACCCTCGGCCTGCTCCGCAACACACCCGCTCACCGCGTGATCACCCCAGATGTATCGGGGGCAAGCGGTCGGTAAACGGGTGTGTTGCCGTCGGGCGCGGGTGGCCGATCGGGAGGCCGGATGCCGCTGGGCTCGCCGCCGCTGCGAGGCACCCTCCACGCCCGGTGCCTCGGCGGCCCTTCCGCTCTGCGCCCCAAGGTGAAGTGCAGCTGCCCGTCGCGTGAACGTTCCCGTTTGACATTGCCGGGGTCACGTAGTCCCCATAGGTTTGCGGCGCGTGGCCACGCACGTCCGTTCCGCACACATCCGATCAGGGGTATCGAATGATCAGTCCGAAGCGTTCCTCCGTACGTGCCATTGGCGCGTCGGAAGGACTATGCGTGGCGCTTCGGGGCCGTCGGCTGACTCTCGCCTACCTCGTGCTGTCCGTGACCCTCGCTGCGGTCCACGTCGCCACGGCTCCGGGCGTGCCGATCGACCTCGAGGTGTACCGCCGGGCGGGCGAGGTCCTGCTCGGCGGCGGCGACCAGATGTACCGCGGCGCGGACGGAGCGCTGCCCTTCACCTATCCCCCGTTCTCCGCGGCCCTGTTCACGGCGTTGGCCCTCGTCCCCGCGGGAGTCGCGGCGTTCCTCGTGGCCGCGCTCTCCTACCTGGGCCTGTCGACGATCGTCGGACTGAGCCTCCGCCACCTGCGCATCGACCCCGACTCGGGGTCCCCGTCGTGCTGCTGGCCGCGCTGACCGAGCCGGTTGCCGAGACGGTTCGCTTCGGTCAGGTCAACCTCATCCTGGCCGGGCTCGTCCTGGTCGACCTCCTCGTACTCATGCCCCGACGCAGCCGCGCTGCCGGGCTGCTCCTGGCCGTGGCCATCTGCGTCAAGCTCACCCCGGCGATCTTCCTGCTCGTTCCCCTGGTGAGCCGCGAGTGGCGAACCCTCGCGCGGACCGCCGTCGCGAGCGCGGTCCTGACCGTCGTCCCTGCCCTCGTCATGCCGGCGTCGTGGCTCGACTTCTGGACGCGCGCGGTCTGGAGCCCGGAGCGCGTGGGCGGTGTCGAGTTCCTCTCCAACCAGTCCGTCAAGGGTGCCGTCTGGCGAGCCGCCGGCCCGGGCGGATTCCCTGTCGTGACCGCCCTCCTCGTGGTGGCCGTCGTCCTCGTCACCCTGCTGGCCGTGCGACGGGCGGGCGACCGGGACGCGCTCGGGACCGTCCTGATCGTGGCCCTGTGCGGTCTGCTCGTCTCTCCCATCTCGTGGATCCACCACTGGGTGTGGACCCTGCCGCTCATGCTCTGGCTCGTGGCCCCGGGACGGGCCGGCAGATCTCGGCGCCAACCGGTGCTGGTCGGTCTCGGTGTGGCGTGGCTCGTCGCGACCACGACGCGCGTCATGTGGCTTGCACCCTCTGGTGGCGGACGCGAGTACTCGGCGTCCCTCGCGGCCAAGTTCCTGTCAGACGCCTATGCGGTGCTCGGGCTGGCCTCGCTCGTGGCTGTGTCGGCCGTCCTGGTCGCAGGCCCCGGACGCAACACACCCGCCCACCGCGTGCTCACCCCAGATGCAGCGGGGGCAAGCAGCCGGTAAGCGGGTGTGTTGCGGTGGAAGCGGGGCTCAGCCCCAGACCAGGGCCTGGCCCGGGTCCGCCATGATCGCCGCGAGGTCAGCCAGGAAGCGCGACCCCAGCTCGCCGTCGACGAGCCGGTGGTCGAAGCTCATCGCCAGCTGCGTCACGTGCCGGACCACGATCTCGTCGCCGGCCGGGCCCTCGACGACCCACGGCATCTTGCGGATCGCACCGAACGCGACGATCGCCGACTCGCCCGGGTTGATGATCGGGGTGCCGCTGTCGACGCCGAAGACGCCGACGTTGGTGATGGTGATCGTGCCGCCCGACATCTCCGCCGGCTGCGTCCGCCCCTCCCGCGCCGTCGCCGTCAGTTCGCCGATGGCCTGCGCGAGCTGGAGCATCGACATGCCGTGGGCGTCCTTGATGTTCGGGACGATCAGCCCTCGCGGGGTGGCCGCGGCGATCCCGAGGTTGACGTAGTTCTTCTGGACGATCTCCTGCGCCGCCTCGTCCCACGTCGCGTTGACGCCGGGGTTGCGCCTGATCGCGAGGATCATCGCCCTGGCGAGAACGAGCAGCGGCGTGACCTTGACGTCCTTGAACTCACGCGACCGCTTGAGCCGGTCGACGAGCTCCATCGTCCTGGTCACGTCGACGGTGACCCACTCGGTGACGTGCGGCGCGGTGAACGCGGACCCGACCATCGCCTGCGCGGTCATCTTGCGCACGCCCTTGATCGGGGTCCGCACCTCCCGCTCGCCCGAGCCGAAGGGGTATGCCGCTGGGCTCGGTGCCGCGGAGACGCTGGCCGCCGCCTCGCCCTGGTCCGAAACGCCCTGCCGTTCAGGGAGGTTGACGCCGCGCGCGAAGGACTCGACGTCGTCGCGGGTGATGATGCCGTCGGGGCCGGAGCCCGGCACCGACCAGAGATCGACACCCAGGTCCTTGGCGAGCTTGCGGACCGGGGGCTTCGCCTTGGGACGGCCTTCTCGGGCCACCGGCTCGACGGCGGGTGCCGGGGACTCGGTGCGCGGAGCCGGGGCGGTCTGCTCGGCGACCGGCTCGGCCTCGGCAACCTGCTCCGTCTCGGTGGGTGCCGCCGCGCGTGCCGGCGCCGACTCGGGGACCGAGCCCAGCGGCATACGGCCATCCCCCTGCTTGCGAGCGCGGCGAGCGGTCGCTCCGGCCTTGGCTCCGTAGCCGACGAGATTGGCCTCCTGCTGCTCCCCCTTCGGCGCCTGGGCCGTCTCACCCGCCGGCGCGGCCGGGGCGTCGCCACCCTGACCGTCGTCGATGCTGATGATCGGCGTGCCGACGTCGACGGTGTCGCCGACGTTGACGAGGAGCTCCCTCACGGTGCCGGACCACGGGATCGGCAGCTCGACGAGCGACTTGGCCGTCTCGATCTCGAGGACCATGTCGTTGACCTTCACGGTGTCGCCGGGAGCGACCTTCCACTCGACGATCTCGGCCTCGACGAGACCCTCACCGGGGTCGGGCAGGTTGAACGTGCGAATTGCCACTAGAGGATTCCTTCGCGAGTCGTCAGTAGGCGAGGGCGCGGTCGACGCCGTCGAGGATCCGGTCGAGGTCCGGAAGGAAGTCTTCCTCCATCCGGCTCGGCGGATACGGAATGTTGGCGCCGTTGACCCGGATGACCGGAGCCTCGAGGTCGTAGAAGCACTGCTCGGTCACCTGGGCAGAGATCTCCGAGGCCATCCCGAGGAAGCTGCTCGCCTCGTGCACGACGACGAGCCGGCCGGTCTTGCGGACCGAGCCGACGATCGTGTCGATCGGCAGCGGGGACAGCGAGCGCAGGTCGATGACCTCGATCGAGGTTCCGTCGGCCTCGGCCGCGGCCGCCGACTCGAGCATCGTCTTGACCACCGGGCCGTAGCCGACCATCGTGACGTCGGACCCCGGTCGGACGATGTGCGCCTCGAACAGGCCCCTCGGGGCCTCGGTCGCGGCGGTGTCGTACTCACCCCGGTCGTGGTAGCGGCGCTTGGGCTCGAAGAAGATCACCGGGTCGTCGCACTCGATCGCCTGCTGGATCATCCAGTGGGCGTCCTCCGGGTTCGAGCACGCGACGACGCGCAGGCCGGCCGTGTGGGCGAAGTACGCCTCGGGGCTCTCGGAGTGGTGCTCGGGGGAGCCGATGCCGCCGCCGAACGGGATCCGGATGACGATCGGCATCGTGACCGCGCCGAGCGAGCGGGCACGCAACTTCGCGACCTGGCTGACGATCTGGTCGAACGCCGGATAGACGAACCCGTCGAACTGGATCTCGCAGACGGGCCGGTAGCCGCGCAGGGCCAGACCCACCGCGGTGCCGACGATGCCGGACTCGGCGAGCGGCGAGTCGATGACGCGCGCCTCACCGAAGTCCTTCTGCAGGCCCTCGGTGATCCGGAAGACGCCACCGAGCTTGCCGATGTCCTCACCGATGAGGACGACCTTGGGGTCCCGCTCCATGGCCCGGCGCAGGCCGCTGGTGAGGCTCTTGCCGAGGGTGACCTTCTCGAGTGCCATCAGTTCGCCTCCTCGAAGCTCGCCTGGTAGGCCTGGAACGCGGCGCGCTCGGCCTCCATGACCGGGTGGTCCTCCGCGTAGACGTGGTCCCACATCGTCTCGCCGGGCATCGTGTCCATCGTGATGCAGCCGTGGCGCAGCTCGGCGGCGAACTGGTCGGCCTCCTCGTCGACCCGGGTGAAGAAGGCCTCGTCGGCCCAGCCCTCGTGGGACAGGTACGTCTTGAGGCGCAGGATCGGGTCGCGGAACTTCCACTGCTCGACCTCGGCGGAGACGCGGTACTTCGTGGGGTCGTCAGCCGTCGTGTGCGCGCCCATCCGATAGGTGAACGCCTCGATGAGGAGCGGACCGTTGCCGTTGCGCGCCTCGTCCAGGCAGTGCTGCGTCACGGCGTAGGTCGCGAGGACGTCGTTGCCGTCGACGCGCATCCCCGGGAAGCCGAAGCCGCGGGCGCGCTGGAAGAGCGGGATGCGGGTCTGCTTCGAGACCGGCTCGGAGATCGCCCACTGGTTGTTCTGGCAGAAGAACACGACCGGGGCGTCGAACGACGCGGCGTAGACGAACGCCTCGTTGACATCGCCCTGCGAGGATGCACCGTCGCCGAAGTAGCAGATGACGGCGGTGTCGCGGTCGGGGTCGCCCGTGCCGACGTTGCCGTCCATCTTCACGCCCATCGCGTAGCCCGTGGCGTGCAGGGTCTGGGCGCCGATGACGATCGTGTAGAGGTGGAAGTTGTGGTCCTTCGGGTCCCAGCCGCCCTGGCTCACCCCGCGGAAGAGCTGAAGCGAGCTCTGCGGGTCCATGCCCCGCACGAAGCCGACGCCGTGCTCACGGTAGGTGGGGAAGCACATGTCGTGCGGCTTGAGCGCCCGGCCCGAGCCGACCTGGGCGGCCTCCTGGCCGAGCAGGCTGGGCCACAGCCCGAGCTCACCCTGGCGCTGGAGCGCGTACCCCTCGGCGTCGAGGCGGCGGATGAGCACGAGGTCGCGGTAGAAGCTCCGGAGATCCTCGGGCGTCAGGTCCGCGACGTACTTGTCGTAGTCGGGGTGGGAGAGGCGTTCCCCCTCGGGGGTCAGCAGCTGGATCATGTCCGGGCCGCCGTCACCGACCGCTGGGGTCGGCTCGTGCAGCTCGGCGACTACTTTGTCGCTCACGTGGGCTCCTTCACCGGAGTGGAGTCCGGCATTTCTGGTCGGGCCGCGCACGGGGGTCACCCGCCCGACGGCTGTGTCACACGGGTTCGCCGAGGTGACGGCGCACCCATGAGGGTCCTCGGCACGGAACTTACCGGAGCCCTCCGGAAACCTCACAATGCGGGACGGCTACTCACGGTACGTGGCGACCGTGGGCGCCGCGTCAGGAGCTCCCGCCTACCGCGCGCCGAACGCCTCGGCCACCTCGAGCAGACGCGAGTTGGCCTCGGCCTCGCCGATGGTGACCCGCACCCCGTCGTCGCCGTACTGCCGGACCATGAGTCCGGCCGCCTCACACGCCTCAGCGAACGCCGTCGAGTCCGACCCGAGCGGGAACCACACGAAGTTCGCGTCCGAGTCGGGGAGCTTCCAGCCCTGGTCCTGGAGCGCCCGGACGACGCGCTCACGCTCGGCGACGATCGACTCGACGCGCTCGTTCAGCTCGTCGAAGGCGTCGAGCGAGGCGACCGCGGCGACCTGGGCGAGCGAGTTGACCCCGAACGGCGTCGCCGTCTTGCGGATCGCCGCGGCGACGTCCGGGTGCGCGACCGCGAAGCCGACGCGGAGCCCGGCGAGGCCGTACGCCTTGGAGAAGGTGCGCAGGACGACGACGTTGGGCCGCTCGCGCCAGACCTCGAGGCCGCGCACCGCCTCGGGGTCGCGGACGAACTCGACGTAGGCCTCGTCGATGACGACGATGACGTCGCTCGGCACCCGGTCGAGGAACGCGTCGAGCTCGGCCCGGTGCACCGTGGGGCCGGTCGGGTTGTTGGGCGTGCAGACGAGCACGACACGGGTGCGCTCGGTGACGGCGTCGGCCATCGCGTCGAGGCGGTGCCGGGCGCGGTCGTCCAGCGCCACCATCACCGGGGTCGCACCGGCCAGCTGGGTGACGATCGGGTAGGCCTCGAAGGACCGCCACGCGAAGACGACCTCGTCCCCTGCGTCACACGCCGCCTGCACGATCTGGGCCAGCACGGCCACGGAGCCGGTACCGGTCGCGATGCAGTCGGAGGACACGCTCAGGGCCCGCCCCAGCCGCTCGCGCAGCCCCACCACGGCCATGTCGGGGTAGCGGTTGACCGAACCGGCCGCCTCCGTGATCGCCGCGAGGACCGAGGGAAGGGGCCCGTAGGGGTTCTCGTTGGACGAGAGCTTGAACGGCGTGACCCCTGCGGCGGCCGCGGCGGGCCGGCCCGGCTTGTAGTCCGGCATCTGTCCGAGCACCTGGCGCAACCGCACGGTCGGGGAGGCACCCGGGGTGGCGGGCGGGGGCTGCACGGCGTCGTCGCTCATGCACACCACTCTATTGATGGGCGGGAGGGCTGGGAGGGTCCCGACCCGTGGACCGAGCCCAGCGGCATACGGCTTACTGTGGCTAGGCTCACACTGTCGCGCCAACGCCGCTTCGACTCCTCTTGCATGCCCACACACGAAGGACGCTGCACATGCGCATCGGCATCCTCACCGGGGGCGGGGACTGTCCCGGCCTCAATGCGGTCATCCGGGGCGCGGTCCGCGCCGCCGAGGTGACCTACGACAGCACTGTCGTCGGCTTCCGCAACGCCTGGCGCGGGGTCATGGACAACGACTTCGAGCTGCTCGACGTCGACCGCTGCCGCGGGATCCTGCCCCTCGGCGGCACCATCCTCGGGACGAGCCGCGACCAGCCCTTCGCCTTCGAGGACGGCCTCAAGAAGGTCCGCAAGGCCTACGACCGGCACGGCCTCGACGCGATCATCGGGGTCGGCGGCGAGGGCTCGATGAGCGTCCTCGCCCGTCTCCACGAGAACGGCTTCCCCATCGTCGGCGTCCCCAAGACGATCGACAACGACATCTCCCTCACCGAGATGACCTTCGGCTTCCAGACCGCCGTGCAGATCTGCACCGACGCCATCGACCGGCTCCACACGACCGCGGAGTCGCACCACCGGGTCCTCGTCGTCGAGGTGATGGGCCGGCACGTCGGCCACATCGCCACGTGGTCCGGCATCGCCGGTGGCGCGGCGATCACCCTAGTGCCGGAAGAGCCCTTCGACATCGGCGAGGTCTGCGAGCGCATCGTCCACCGGCACCGCAAGGGCCGCTTCGCGACGATCATCGTCGTCGCCGAGGGTGCCCTTCCCCAGCCGGGCACGATGGAGCTGCCCGAGCCCGAGATGGACAAGTACGGCCACCAGATCCTCGGCGGGATCGGGTCGATCCTCGCCCGGGAGATCCAGGGGCGGACCGGCATCGAGAGCCGCATGACGGCGCTCGGCCACATCCAGCGCGGCGGCTCGCCGGTGGCCTTCGACCGGGTCCTCGGGACGCGATTCGGCGTCGCCGCGGTCGAGGCCGCCCTCGACGGCGCGTGGGGGCAGATGGTGGCCCTGCAGCAGGGTCACATCGTCCGGGTGCCGATCTCCGACGCCGTCGGGCAGCTGAAGATGGTCGACGCGGACCTGCTCCGGCTCAACACGATGTTCCAGCCACGGATCCCCGGCGACGAGTACCCCGGCATACCCGCCGACCGGCTTGAGCGCGTGGAAGACTGACCGCCATGCTGCTCAACTTCGTGATCAAGACCGTCATCAACGGCATCGCGCTCTGGATCGCCGCCCTCCTCGTCGACGGGATCACCTTCGGGACCCAGGCGGACACGGCGGCCATCGTCCGCACCGTCCTGATCGTCGCGCTGATCTTCGGTGTCCTCAACACGTTCGTGCGGCCGATCGCGAAGGCCGTGTCCCTCCCCTTCATCATCCTGACGCTCGGGCTGTTCGTCTTCATCATCAACGCGTTGATGCTGCAGCTGACCTCGTGGCTCGCCGACCAGCTCAACCTCGCCTTCCACGTCGAGCACTTCTTCTGGGACGCGGTGCTCGGATCGCTCATCATCACCTTCGTGTCGATGATCCTGGGGTTCTTCAACCCCAAGGACTGACACAACCCCTCGTCCGTATGCCGCTGAGCCCGCTTCCTCACCGGAGGCTGGCTCCCGCTCGTGCCCACCTATCGGGCCACCCATCGGGGCCCACCTATCGGGCCCCGGCCCGATAACGGGTGGCCGCGGGCTCCTGTCGGCAACACCCATCGGGCCCCGGCCCGATAACGGGTGGCCGCGGGCTCCTGTCGGCAACACCCATCGGGCCCCGGCCCGGAACCGGGTGGTCCCGTCGACGTTCGGGCGCGGGGCCTCAGCGTTTCGGTGGCAGCGTGCGGGCGTAGCCGAGACCCTCGTCGACCCACCTGCGCAGCTGCGCATCCTCGTCGACCAGGTCACCGTCGACGCGCAGCCACCCGGCCATCTGCCGGCCCTGCATCTCCATCCGGCGGACGTGCACGTCGTCGACGAGTGCGTCCGACCGTTGCGGATCGACTCGGACGAGCAGGCCGCCCTGGCCGCTCGCCGCGACGGCCATGTTGCCGTGGGCCAGGAAGGCCAGGCCCCCGAACATCTTCTTCTCCGAGACGACCGGATCGGGCCCGATCACGAACCGGATCCGGTTGGCGAGCTCCTCGTCGTAGGCCATGGCAGCAGTATGGCGCTCAGTCGAGGCAGAACTCGTTGCCGTCAGGGTCCGCCATGACGATGAACCCGGCGGACATCGGTGGGACTGGCTCGAAGCGGCGGATCCTCTTGGCGCCCAACGAGATGAGCCGCTGGCACTCGGCCTCGAGCGCGGCCATCCGCTCGTCGCCCTCGAGGCCCGGCGCGGCCCGGACGTCGAGGTGGACGCGGTTCTTCGCGGTCTTGGGCTCGGGGACCTGTTGGAAGAACACCCGCGGTCCGGACCCCGTCGGGTCGACGATCGCCGACGCCGAACGGTGCCGCTCGATCGCCACGCCGGTGGCGGTGAGGAAGGACATCCACGCCTCGACCACCTCTTCGGCCGGGGTCTCCGGCGACAGGTCGCTGCCCGGAGGGGGTTGGACGACGTAGCCCAGGGCCTCCGCCCAGAACAGGCTCAGGCCGATCGGGTCGGCGGCATCGAAGGTGACCTGGAACTCGCGGCTCATGCAGCCATGGTGTCGCGCGGCACCGACAACACCCCGGGACCGGCACGAAGTGCACACTCGAACGGGACCTGGGCGGCACGAAGTGCACACTCGAACGGGACCTGGGCGGCACGAAGTGCACACTCGAACGGGACCTGGGCGGCACGAAGTGCACACTCGAGCGGGAGCCAGCCCAGCGGCATACGGCCTCATTGGTCACACGTGGCGTGTCCGCGACGTGGCTGTCGGCGGGCCGTCCTACCTTCATGGCATGCGGATGCTCCACACGTCGGACTGGCACCTCGGGCGCACCCTCCACGGGGTGAGCCTCCACGAGGCGCAGGCCGCTGTGCTCGAGCGGATCTGCGAGCTCGTCGAGGACCCGCCCGACGGCGTGCCGGTCGACGCGGTCATCGTGGCCGGCGACGTCTACGACCGCGGGGTGCCGCCGGTCGAGTCGGTCCAGCTCTTCGAGTGGACCCTGTCGCGCCTGTCCCAGGTCACCACCGTCGTCGTCACCTCGGGCAACCACGACTCGGCGATCCGGCTCGGCTACGGCGCGGGGCTGTTCCGCGACACCATCCGGATGATCACCGACCTCTCGATGGTCGACCTGCCCGTGCTCCTCGACGGGTCCGACGGGGTGCGGGCGGCGATCTACGGGATCCCCTACCTCGACGTCGACCACGCCCGCGCGGCGCTCGCCCGCGGCGGTGAGCTCCTCCCCCGGTCGCACCAGGCGGTCGTCGGCGCGGCCTGCGACCGGATCCGCGAGGACCTCAGGGCCCGCACCGGGGTGCGCTCTGTCGTCGTCGCGCATGCCTTCGTCGCCGGTGCCGAGCCGAGCGACTCCGAGCGTTCGATCGCCGTCGGTGGCGTCGACCGCGTCGCGGGCACCGTCTTCGCGGGGCTGGACTACGCGGCCCTCGGCCACCTGCACGGCCCCCAGTCGCCCGAGTGCGCCGAGGGGTCGGTGGTCCGCTACTCGGGATCGCCGCTGCGCTACTCGTTCTCCGAGCAGGACCACGCCAAGTGCGTCCTTCTCGTCGACCTGCCCGCCGCCGGGCCCGTCGTCGTGACCCCGCTCCCGATCACCCAGCCTCGCCCGATGGCCACCCTCCGCGGGATGCTCGACGACCTGCTCGCCGACCCCGCGCACGCGATGCACGAGGACGCATGGCTGCGGGTGACCCTGACGGACCGGGTCCGGCCCGACTCCCTGATGGACCGGCTCAAGTCCCGGTTCCCGCACGTCCTCCAGGTCTTCCACGAGCCGGACGGGCGGATCGAGCGCGGCGTGCGCGGGACGACCGCCGTCAGCGAGCGCGACCCGCGCGAGCTCGGGTCCGACTTCATCTCCTACGTGACGAAGACCGAGGCGAGCACCGGCGAGATCGGCTGCTTCGTCGCCGGCTACGAGGCGGCCGTCAAGGCCCAGGCGCTCGCCGAGGCCCAGGAGGTGGCCTGAGATGCAGCTGCACCACCTGCGGATGACGGCCATCGGGCCGTTCGCCGGCACCGAGGTCATCGACTTCAGTGCGGTCGGGCGGGCGGGCCTCTTCCTGCTCGAGGGGCCCACCGGTTCGGGCAAGTCGACGATCATCGACGCGATCACCTTCGCGCTCTACGGGAAGGTCGCCCAGGAGTCGGCCGACGCCGAGCGGATCCACTCCCACCATGCCGACCCCCGTGAGATCCCCGTCGTCACGCTCGTCTTCGAGACGCAGTCAGGCCTCTACCGGGTGCGGCGGACGCCCCGGTTCGAGCGCCCGAAGTCCCGCGGCACCGGCCTCACGGTGCAACAGCCCTCGGTCAAGCTGTGGCGGATCACCAGCCCCGACGACCTCGAGGGCGGCGAGCTGCTCTCCGCCAACATCGGGGAGTGCGACGACGAGATCACTCGAGCGGTCGGCCTCACCCGCGCCCAGTTCGTCCAGACGGTGATCCTGCCGCAGGGAGAGTTCGCGACGTTCCTCCGGGCCAGGTCCGAGGAGAAGGGCAAGCTGCTCGAGAAGGTCTTCGGGACCGCGTTCTTCCGCCGGGTCCAGGACGAGATCGTCGAGTCGGGTCGGCTCGCGCAGGCCCGCCGGCAGGGCGCGGTCACGGAGATCCGCGACTGCATCCACGCCTTCGCCGTGTCAGCCGCGATCGAGGCGGACCGGCGGGACTCGCTGGTCGCGCTGGCCCAGGCCACCCCGGGCGATCTCGACGACGAGCTCGCCCAGGTCGTGGACGAGCTGGCCACGAGGGAGCGCCACGCCGCGAAGGCGAGCCGCGAGGCCATCGAGGCCCACCAGCAGATGGCCGACATGGTCAGTGACGCCAAGCTCCGACGGCAGCGACGACAGCGGCTCCTCGAGCTCCAGCGGGAGGACGAGTCGCTCGGCGCCCGCGCGGTCGAGTTCGACCGGCTCCGGGCGGCGGTGGCACGAGCGCGGCAGGCCCGTCCGGTGGCCGGTGCGGTGCGCACGTTGGCCCAGAGCGAGGCGGCGCTCAAGCGGGCCGAGGCCGCGGTCGCAACAGCCCGCGCCCGGGTGCTCCCCGAGCAGCGCGACCTCACGACGGCCGAGCTGCGGGTTGCCGCGTCGACGACGCGCGAGGTCGTCGGCGCCCTGACGTCCGCGGCCGAGCTCGAGGGCGCCCTCGAGCTACGCCGCACGCGGCTCGGTGAGCTCCGTGCCCGCGCCGACCGCACCCGCGCCGCGCTCGGCAGCGTCACGACCGAGCTCGAGTCGCTCCCGGCGTCCCTCGCGGCCCACGAGAAGTCGCTCACGGCAGCCCGGCACCTCCACTCCCTGCTCGAGGGCCGCACGTCTGCGGCGGCCCGCGCCCACAAGCAGCTGGAGGCGGCGACGCAGGAGGCAGCCGCCCGCGCCCGGCTGCCCGGGGCCGAGGAGCGAGCCGCCGGGGCCCTCATCGCGCTGCGCGCCGGAGAGTCCCGCCTGGCCAGCCTGCGTCAGGCCCGGATCGACGACATCGCCGGCGAGCTCGGGCTGACCCTGGAGGACGGGCGGCCCTGCCCCGTCTGCGGCTCGCTCGAGCACCCCGCACCCGCGCGCCCCACCCCAGACGCCGTGACCCCCGAGCAGGTCGCCGAGCAGGAGGAGCGAGTCGAGGCGCTGCGCGCCGAGGTCACCGCGGTCACCGACCGGCTCGCCGGCCTCCGCGCCGAGATCGCCGGGCTCGCGGTCGCCGCGGACGGCCTCGACGTCGACGCGGCCACCGCGGCCGCGCAGCGCGCCGCAGCGGAGCTGGCCGCGTCACTGCAGGCCGCCGACGCGGTGGCGAGCTCCGAGGCGACGCTCGCCGGGCTGCGCCTCCGTAGTGCCGAGCTGAGCGAGCGGAGCGCCGAGCTGACCGCCGAGGTCGCCCGGTGCGAGCACTCGGCGACCGAGCTCGGCGAACGCCTCGGCTCGGACACCGCGGTCGTCGAGACGGCCCGGGCCGGACACCCCACCGTGTCGGCGCGGCGGGCGGCCCTCGTCGAGGTGGCGGCGCGGGTCGACGCCCTCGTCGACGCCCTCAGCCGGCGCGACGCCGCCCGGGCCAGCGTGGCCGAGGACGAGGCGGCGCGAGACTCCGACCTCGCAGCCGCCGGCTTCGCCGACGTCGGGGCCTGGCTCGCGGCCGACCAGCCGGTCGAGTGGATCGCGGCGCGGGAGAAGGAGATCGCCGACTTCGAGACCGCCTGCACGCGCGTCAAGGCCGGCCTGTCCGGCCCGGAGCTGGCCGACGTCCAACTGGACACGCTCTTCGACGACATCGACCAGATGGTCACCCTCGAGCGGGCCGCGAAGCAGGACATGGAGGCCGCGACCAGCGAGCACGGCAGCCTGCGCAGCCAGGTGAAGCGCACCAAGGACCGCGTGGCGGAGATCCGGGCCGCCCTCGACCGCCACGCCACCTGCATCGCCGAGACCGCCGACGCGGTGCGGCTCGGCCAGCTCGTCGCGGGCAACGGCGACAACCAGCTCAACCTCGACCTGGCCAAGTACGTCCTCATCCGGAGGTTCGCCGAGGTGCTGGCCGCGGCCAACACCGAGCTCGCTCGCTTCTCCGGGGGGCGCTACTCCCTCGAGCACACCGACGCCAAGCAGGGCAACGCCAAGTCGGGGCTCGGAGTCCGGGTTCAGGACATGCACACCAACCAGGTTCGTGACGTCGGCACGCTGTCGGGCGGTGAGACCTTCTACGTCTCCCTGTCCCTCGCGCTGGCGCTCGCCGAGGTGGTTCGCTCCGAGTCCGGCGGCGTCGACCTGGGCACCCTCTTCGTCGACGAGGGCTTCGGCACGCTCGACCCCGACGTCCTCGACGACGTGATGCACACCCTCGAGGGCCTGCGGGCCGGGGGGCGCACCGTGGGGATCGTCAGCCACGTGACTGAGCTCAAGTCCCGGGTCGCGGACCGCATCGAGATCCTCGTCAACGAGGACCGCACGTCAACCCTGCGCGTCACCGCCTGATTCAGCCACCCGGGCCCCGGCCGACGCGCCGGGTCCGGTCCGTGCGGAGCGGACCCAGCGGCATACGGCATCAGGTGGTCAGCAGGTGTAGCCGATCACCTCGACGAGAAGGCGGTTCTGCGCAGCCGTGACGTCGACGTTGGTGTCCTCCACCCCCCACTGGCGGATGGTGTGGGTACCCGCGTCGACGCCATCGAAGATGAAGTCGCTGACGTAGTTCTCACGCGTCTGTCCCACGTTCGGCACGAAGTTCTGGTTCGTGATGGTGGACGCGAGGTAGCTGCCGGGGTTGTCGAGCGACAGCGCCGTGGTCGCCGCGCCAGAGGTCACCGATCCCGAGGTGAGGTAGTACCCGTTGGCGGTGGCACGCACCTTCCAGCCGTCGGCCCCGGGGCAGACGTCGGGGAGGGTGACGGTCGTCGATGCCACGACGCCGATCGACGAGGGAAGTCCTGGGCTGCCTGTCACGATCCTGACCTGGTTGTCCGGCAGTTTCGAGGCGGCGGCGGGAACGAGCTGGGAGATCTCCGCCGCCGTGGCGTATCGGTTGAGCCCCGCGATCCGGGTCACCTCGTCCGCCGTGTTGGCGGTGGCGTAGGCCTTGAGCTGGGTGAGGACCGCGTCGCTGACCGTTGAGGTTCCGCCGAGGACCCTGATGTACCTCGGGTCGAGCCGGGCCAGCTCCGTGGCCGTCGGACCCGGGATCGTATCTCTGGTCACCAGGAGAATCGGCGCGCCCTCGAGGGCCGCGAGAACGCTTCCGGCCAGGGCGTCGGGGAAGTTGGCGCCCGTGGCGACGTAGACGATGTCGACCCCTGGGTCCGCGGCGCTCGCGCCCTGCACCCCCCCGAGGGCCAGCAGGGTGAGGGCAGCAGCCCCAGCGGCGAGCTTCTTGGATCGGCTGATTCGGCGAGCGGTTGGATTGGTCATGCTCACTCCTGACTCCGATGGATGGCGCCGTCGGAGTACGGACTGCATCCCCCGACTGCGTCCGGGTCGGTGACACCGACCTTCACCCACATGGTCCCGCCTCGAGCATCGCGTGTCCGCCGATTCGGTCAAACACCGACCGTCGTCGCGCGGGCGGGTTCGAGCGTCCCCACAGGGGCGGTCAGTGGGGCTGCTGATCCTTCAGCCGCGACGTCGACCCGGCGACGACGACGATCACGAGGCCCACGACCGCCGAACCGGAGGCGAGCCACGAGTAGCCCAAGCCACCGACGACCACTCCCGCAGCAGCCCCGCCGCCGGCACCGGCCAAGCCCATGAAGACGTCCGCGAGCCCCTGCGTGGCCGGCCGCTCATCGGTCTCGACCGCTCCGGTCAGCAGCGTCGAGCCCGACACGAGCGTGCACGACCAGCCGACGCCGAGCAGGAACAGCGCGACGAGCAGCAGCGCCGACCACCCGGCGTCGGACAGCGCAGCGAGCACCGCTGACACCGTGAGGATCCCGCCGCCGAGCATCGCGACGGGCCGGCCGCCCCACCGGTCGACGGCCGTGCCGACCACGGGCGACAGGACGTACATGCCGAGGATGTGGATCGAGATGACGAAGCCGATGACCTCGAGCTCGGCGTGACCGTGCTTCATGTGGATCGGCGTCATCACCATGACGCTGACCATGACGAGGTGGCCGAGCCCCATGACGAGGACGGCCCGAAGGGCGCGGGCGTTGCCGCGGATGACCGAGAGCCCGCGCCCCATCGACCCGTCGTGGTTGGGCGCGGTGGGAGCCGGTCCCGTCGTCGTGCCGTCAGCGATCGCAGCCGTATGCCGCTGGGCTCGCTCCTCGTGGGCGGTGGCCTCGAGCGCCTTGGCCGTCACGAGCGGGTCGGGACGCAGCAGGCGGGTGACGACGGCCCACGCGAGGAGGAAGCCGGCGAGGGAGAAGACGAACGAGCCCGCGAGGTCGGGGATGCCGATGAGTCGGGCCACCGACACACCGGGTCCGACGAGGTTGGGCCCGGCGACCGAGCCGATCGTGGTGGCCCACACGACGATTGACAGGTCGCGGCCCCGATGGGCGGGCGCGGCGAGGTCGGCCGCGGCATAGCGCGCCTGGTTGTTCGCCGTCGTGCCACCGCCGAAGAGGAACATCCCGACGAGGAAGAGCGGGAACGAGCCGGCCACCGCGGCAGTGATGACGAGCGCGGCCCCGGCGAAGGCCACCGCGAGGCCGAGGGACTGGCCGACGCGGCGCCCCCGGGCGGCGATCGCCCGGGCGACGGGGATCGTGATGAGGGCGCTGCCGAGGACCTGGGAGGTGGTGCCCACCCCGGCGAGCGACTCGGTCCCGCTCAGCTCCTCCGCGAGCAGCGCGCCGACGGCGATCCCGCTGGCCATGCCGACGCCTCCCAGGATCTGGGTCGCCACCAGGGTGCGGATGACCTTGCGCTGCAAGGAGGCCCGGTCGACGGGCGTTTCAAGGAGCGTCACGGTTGGCACTTCCTGCACACTCGAGTGGGGGGTCAGATGTGGCGGCGGGCGGTGATGACGCGGAAGCGGTTCGCGACGAACGCCGAGTCGGTGTAGGCGGCGTTCGCCGCCGGATTCGCGCCGGTGCCGTGGAAGTCGGAGAACGCCGCGGTCTGGTTCACGAAGATCTGGCCGGTGAGGTTCTCGGACAGCGCGACGCCGCCGGTCGCCGCCGCTTCCCGCGCCCCTTCGAGGACCTCTTCACTCGTCGAGTAGACCGACGCCGTCATCCCGCCGTGCTCCTTGACCGTGTCGGCCAGCTGCGCCAACGACTGCTCGGTCGAGGCGGTCTGGATGAGGAACCCGACGGGCCCGAAGCACTCCTGCGTGTAGACGTCCTCGCGCTGCACGTCCACCGCGACCAGCCCCGGCGCCCGGACGACCGCCTCCGCATAGACCGGGTGGGCGATCCGCCGCGACTGGAGCAGCACGCGGCCCTCCGCCTCGGCGGCCATCGCCTCGAGGGACTCGGCGTTGGCGCGCACCTGGTCGTTGACCGTCGCGCCGAGCAGCTCGACCGCCTTCGCGTCGTCACCGGTCAGGCGGGACACCGCGGAGCCGAGCCGCTCGCCGAACTCGTCGAAGGACAGATGGCCCTCGTCGGTGTCGACGCCACCGGTCGGCACGTAGATGTTCTGCGGTGCGGTGCACATCTGCCCCGAGTAGAGCGTGAGGGAGAAGGCGAGGTTGCCGAGCAGGCCCTTGAGGTCGTCGGTCGAGTCGACGACGACCGTGTTGAGGCCCGCCTTCTCGGTGTAGACGAGCTTGCCGAGGGCCGCCCCGCGCTCCTCGAGCCAGCCGCCGAACGCCGGCCCGCCGGTGTAGTCGATGATCGCGACCTCGTCCCGCTCGGCCAGCGTCCTCGCGAGGCCCTGCCCGTCGACCTCGGCGGCGAGCTGGACGAGCGCCGGGTCGAAGCCGGCCGCGGCGAGCACGCCCCGGGCCGCCTCCACGGTGATCGCGAGGGGCAGCACGGCGCGGGGATGCGGCTTGATGACGACCGGGTTCCCGGTGACGAGGGACGCGAAGATCCCGGGGTAGGCGTTCCACGTGGGGAAGGTGTTGCACCCGATGACGAGGGAGACGCCGCGCGGGACGATGCGGTAGTCCTTCTGCATCCGGATCGGCGCCGGCTTGCCCTCGCGGTCCTTGCCCGGCTTCTCCCAGACGACCGACGCCGGCACGCGCTCCTGCTCGACGAGGCCCGCGGCGACCGCCTCGAGCGCCCGCTCCTGAGCGTGCGGCCCGCCCGCCTGGAAGGACATCACGAACGGCTGGCCCGACGTGTGCATGACCGCGTTGGCGACCTCGAACGACCGCCTGTTGATCGCGTCGACGATCTCGACGCACACCGCGGCGCGGACCTGCGGACCGGCATCCCGCCAGGCCGGGACGGCAGCCCGTGCCGCGGCGAGCGCTGCATCGAGGTCCAGGGCCGGGTAGGAGACCCCGAGCGTCGGCCCGTAGGGGGAGACCTCGCTCCCCACGAAGGTGCCGGTCACCCCGGAAGCCAGCTCAGCGGCATACGGCCGGTTGAGGTGGGCCTCGTAGGCCGCGAGCCCGTCGGCGGCCGCCGTCTCGCCATAGACGCGCGGGGACGGGGACTCGGGGTAGCGGGAGAACCAGGATCGTTCGGCGAGCGCCTGACGGATCTCGTCGAGGACGCCGGCGTGCTGGTCGAGCAGCGGGTGGGTGGGCTTCGTTGCCTGTGCAGTCACGCTTTCAAGGTTAGGCGTTGTCCGGCCCGGCGGCGGACCGGGCAGGATGGTGCCCATGAACCTCACTGACGTCGCTGTCATCGGAGCCGGCGCGATGGGTGCCGGGATCGCGCAGGTGGCCGCCACGGCCGGTCACCGGGTGAGCCTCGTGGACGCCGTCCCGGGTGCTGCGGAGGCCGCGACCGACCGGTTGGGGGGCGGCCTCGACCGCCTCGTCGCGAAGGGCCGGCTCACCGCCGACGACGCCGCGGCGATCCGCGGGCGCCTGACACCGGCCGGCTCGGTCGCCGAGCTGCCCGACTGCGGCCTGGTCATCGAGGCGGTCCCCGAGGACCTGGCCCTCAAGCGGAAGATCTTCGGCGAGCTCGGCGGCTCGCAGCCCGCCTCGACGATCCTCGCGACGAACACCTCGAGCATCGACGTGTCGGCGATCGCCGAGGCGGTCATCCATCCCGAGCGGGTCGTCGGCCTGCACTTCTTCAACCCGCCGCAGGTGATGGCGCTCGTCGAGGTGATCCACGGCGCACGGTCCTCGGCCACGGTGCTCGACGAGGCGGTGGAGCTGATGCGCGCCTGGGGCAAGACCCCCGTGCGCTGCTCGTCGACGCCCGGCTTCATCGTCAACCGCGTCGCCCGGCCGTTCTACGGCGAGGCGCAGCGGATGGTCGAGGCGGGCGTGGCAGACGCCGCGACGATCGACTGGATCCTGCGGGAGAAGGGCGGCTTCCCGATGGGGCCGCTCGAGCTGACCGACTTCATCGGCCAGGACGTCAACCTCGCCGTCGGCACGTCCGTCTGGGAGCAGACCGGGCGGGACGAGCGCTACGCGCCGACGGAGTTCCAGCGTGGCCTCGTCGAGGCGGGCCGGCTCGGTCGCAAGACCGGGCAGGGCGTCTACACGTATGCCGCTGACGGCGTTCTCGTCGGCGGTGACCCCGACCTCGGGCTGGCTGAGCGTCTCGTCGGCGGCCCGGTCGAGACCGACCCGCTCGCGCGGACGGTGGCGATGCTCGTCAACGAGGCCGCTGACCTCGTCGGGCGGGGGGAGGCCACCGCAGCGGACGTCGACATCGCGATGGTGCTCGGGACCCGCTACCCGCGCGGGCCGATCGAGTGGGGGCGGTCGCTCGGCTTCGCCGTGGTCTCCCGCCAGATCGAGGAGCTCGACCGGGTCTTCCCCGGGGGGCGCTACCGACCGAGCCCCGCCCTCCTCGACGGAACGGTGCAATGAGCGAACCCGTGGGCGGTGGCGAGGACGCCGGCGTGGCGTTCGCGCGGCAGATGTGGGCTGACGACGAGGCCTCCCGCCGGCTCGGCATGGAGGCGGTCGTCATCGAGCAGGACCACGCCGTCGTCCGGATGCCGGTCCGCGCGGACATGGTCAACGGGCACGACATCTGCCACGGCGGCTTCGTCTTCACGCTCGCCGACTCGACCTTCGCGCTGGCCTGCAACTCCCGCGGCGTGGTGACGGTCGCGTCCGGGGCCGACATCACCTTCACCGCGCCGAGCCGCCTCGGGGACGTGCTCGTCGCGGAGGGGATGGTGCGATCCGCCTTCGGCCGCAGCGGGATCACCGACGTGACCGTCAAGCGCGAGTCGGACGGGCAGATCATCGCCGAGTTCCGCGGCCGGAGCAGGTCCCTCAAGCGTCAGTGACGGCGGAGCCCGGTAGATTTCGGGCACCACAGGGAGGACGGACGACGGATGAGCGACGAACCGGGCTGGGCGGCCCCCGGCCCTGCCCCCTCCGGCGGCACCGACCGATGGGTGCCGCCCGACGCGGGCTCGGTGCCGCCCGACGCGGGCTCGGCCCCGCCGCCACCGCCGCCCTCGGGCGGGTACCGCCCCGCTCCGCCACCTCCCCCCGCTCCGCGGCTGGAGTACCGGCCCGGGATCATCCCGTTGCGCCCGCTCACCCTGGGCGAGATCTGGAGCGGGGTCTTCGCCACCGTCCGCGGCAACCCGGGCGCGACCCTCGGCCTGGCGCTCCTGACGACGGCGCTCGCCCTGGTGCCCGCGACGGCCCTCGCCATCTGGCTCGCCGGCCAGGACCTCGGCCTCGCTGCGGTCCTCAGCGCCGACCCCTTCGGCGACCCGAACCTCAGCGCGGGCGCGTACAGCGACGCGACGTTGGCGTCGTACGTGCCGGGCCTCGCGATGTGGGTCGTCTCCCTCCTCCTGCCGCTGTTCGTCGCCCTGGTCATCGGACACGCCATCCAGGGCCGGAAGGTCACCCTGGGGCAGACCTGGCAGCAGACTCGCGGCCGCATCCTTCCCGCGATCGGCACGACGCTCCTCATCGTGGCGATGTTCGCCGGGGTCATCGTCGTCGTCCTCCTGGCCGCCGCCGGAACCTGGGCCTCGGGTGACGGCGCGGGCAGCGTGGCACTCACGGTGCTCCTCGTCGTCGGGTTCGCAGCCGCTGCCGTCTACCTGTGGGTCAAGGTCAGCTTCGCCGTGACGATCGTGGTGCTCGAGTCGGCCGGTCCGCGCCGTGCGGTCCGCCGGTCGTGGGGGCTGACCGGTGGACGACCGTTCTGGCGGATCTTCGGGATCCGGCTGCTGACGGCGATCGTGGCCTCGATCGTCGGGTCCATCGTCGCGACACCCATCGGCCTCATCGCCCTCTTCGCAGCGGATGATCCCGACGCCACGTCCATGGCCTGGGTGCTGCCGCTGACCCAGGCCGTCTCGCTCCTCGTCCAGGGCGTCCTCGTCACCCCCTTCGTCTCCGGCGTCGACTCGCTCCTCTACGTCGACCAGCGGATCCGTCGCGAGGGGCTCGACGTGCAGCTCATGCAGCAGCTCCCCACCTCACCGAGCGGCTGACCGTGCACGTCTGGGCCGTGTCCGTGCCGGTCGACCCCTCGGCCGAGGAGGCTCGAGAGTGGGTGCTGCGAGAGCTGTCCCGCCCCGAGTACGCCGACGAGCGCGGCCTGCTCCAGCGGCTGCTCGACTGGGTCGGTGACCTCGTCGACGAGCTGCTGCGGCACGACCCGGGAGCCCTGCCGGGGTGGGTGCTGCCCGTCGTGCTGGCGCTCCTCGCGGCTCTCCTCGGCGTGGTCCTCGTCACGAGGCTCGGCCGGGAAGCGGGAACACCCCGGGGCGGCGCGGGTGGCGTCCTCGACGAGCCGCACCTCGACGCCGAGGCGTACCGGGCGCGGGCGCGGGCTGCCTACGCCGTCGGTGAGGTCGACGACGCGGCGACGGACTGGTTCCGGGCCATCGCTGCCTCCGCATCGGAGCGAGCCGTCATCGACGAGAGCCCCGGCCGGACCGCCCACGAGGTGAGCGTGGCCCTCGCAGCGCTCCTGCCCGAGGAGGCGCCGGCTCTGAGTCGCGCCGCCGACCAGTTCGATGCCATCCGCTACGGAGACGCCCACGTCGACGAGGCGGTCGCCCGGTCCATCGCCGATCTCGACACCCGGCTCGCTGCCTCCCGGCCGTTTCTCCGGCGCACGAGGGTGACCCCGTGAGCACCCGGCTGCCGGAGGCCACCGCCCTGCCCGCCCTGCCCGCCCTGCCGGGTGGGTCCCCGGCCAGCGCCGGGCCCCCGGCGCGACGTCGCTGGGGCCTCGCCGCCCTCCTCGCCGTTGCCGGGATCGTGGCGGTGGGTCTGCTGGCGGTCCTCTCCGGTGGAGCTGGTCGCTCGGGGACGCTGGGTGACCCGGACAGTGCCTCGCGGAACGGGTCCCGAGCGCTCGCCGAGGTCCTGCGTCAGCAGGGCGTGCAGGTCGAGGTCGTGCGGACGATCCGAGCCTTCGAGGCCGCGCGGGTGGACCCGAGCACCACCGTGGTCGTGGGGTCCTTCGACTACCTGGGCGAGGCGGCTGCCGAGCGCACCTCCCGGCACTCGTCATCCGCTCGCCGGCTCGTCCTGCTCGAGCCCGGGGACCTCGCCCTGGGCGACCTGGGTGTCCCTCTCGTGACGACCGGAGGGGGGCGGGCAGAGCTGACCGGCGGGTGCAACTCCGACATCGTCGAGGCCGACGACCGGCTCGACGCCACGACCACCGTCTACGCATCTGCCGACGACGACGGGCCGGCCCTCCCGCGCGGCGCGACGGGCTGTTTCCCCGAGAAGCAGTCGGGCGTCGCGCTCGTCGTGCTGCCTGCGTCGGGCGCCCAGCCCGAGACCGTGGTCCTCGGCTCGGCTGACGCCCTGACCAACGCGCGGGTCGGCGACGCCTCCCACGCAGCGGTCGGACTTCGCTCCCTCGGCAACAGCGAGCGGCTCGTCTGGTACGTGCCCGGCCTCTCCGACCTGGATGTGGCTGACGCCAGCGGCGAACATCGCTCGTCCGACCGAGGGGTGCCGGACTGGTTCGACCCCGGCGTCCTCCTGCTCGTCATCGCGTTCATCGCCTTCGCGCTCGCGCGTGGGCGGCGGCTGGGCCGGATCGTCACCGAGCCGCTGCCGGTCGTGGTGCGCGCCGTCGAGACGACCGAGGCCCGGGGGCGGCTGTACCGCCGCGCCGGTGACCGGGGCCGAGCGGCCAGCAGCCTGAGATCGGGGACCCGGCACCGTCTGGCGGCACGGCTCGGTCTGCCCACCCCGACCGTGGGGTCGGACCTGGTCGAGGCGGTGGCCCGGGCCGCAGGGCGTGGCACCGCGGAGGTCCGTGCGCTGCTCGACGGCCCCGCCCCAACGAACGACAGAGACCTGGTGCTGCTCGCCGAGCAGCTGGCCCAACTCGAGGAGAACGTGCGACGCGCATGACCGACCACACCACTGACACCCCGACCCATGATCCCGGGCGCCCCGACGACGCCGGACGGGCCGCCCTCGACGCACTGCTCGCCGTCCGGGCGGAGGTCGGCAAGGCCGTCGTCGGGCAGGAGGCGGCCGTGACCGGTGCCATCGTCGCGCTCCTGACCCGGGGCCACATCCTGCTCGAAGGGGTTCCGGGGGTGGCCAAGACCCTCCTCGTCCGGGCCCTCGCAGCCGCGCTCGACGTCACGACCAAGCGAGTGCAGTTCACCCCCGACCTCATGCCCGGCGACGTGACCGGCTCGCTCGTGCTCGACCCGAGGACGAGCGACTTCACCTTCCGGGAAGGACCGGTCTTCACCAACCTCCTGCTGGCCGACGAGATCAACCGGACGCCGCCGAAGACGCAGTCCGCCCTCCTCGAGGCGATGGAGGAACGGCAGGTGACCGTGGAGGGGACCGCCCGGCCGCTGCCCCGTCCGTTCCTCGTCGCAGCCACCCAGAACCCCGTCGAGTACGAGGGCACCTACCCGTTGCCCGAGGCCCAGCTCGACCGGTTCCTCCTCAAGGTGAGCCTGCCCCTGCCGGCGCGAGAGGACGAGGTCGAGGTCCTGCGCCGCCATGCGACCGGCTTCGACCCCCGGGACCTCGCCGCTGCCGGCCTGACAGCCGTGGCCGGGCCGGCCGACCTCGCCGCGGGGTCCGCCGCCGTGCAGCGAGTCGTCGTCTCCCCCGAGATCACGGGTTACATCGTCGACATCGCCCGGGCGACCCGCACCTCCCCCTCCTTGGCCCTCGGAGTCAGCCCGCGCGGGGCCACCGCCCTGCTCGCGACGAGCCGGGCCTGGGCGTGGCTGCACCGGCGCGCCTTCGTCACCCCCGACGACGTCAAGGCGATGGCCCACGCGACGCTGGCGCACCGCCTCGCCCTCCGTCCCGAGGCCGAGCTGGAGGGAGTGAGCGTCGCAGCCGTGCTCGACAGCGCGCTGGGCTCCGTGGCGGTGCCTCGGTGAGCCGGCGGAGTGGGTGTGAGCCATGGTCCTGACGGGCCGGGCCGCCCTCGTGGTCCTGCTCGGCGCGGTCGCCGTTGCCTGGCGTCCGGGCGTCGGAACGGTGCTGCTGTGGACGCTCGGAGTCCTCGTTCTCGTCCTGGCCGATCTCGCCCTGGCGCCCTCCCCGCGTGGTCTCGTGATCGAGCGGTCGGTGGCGCCGCTGGTCCGGCTCGGCGAGGCCGTCACGAGCGAGCTGCTGGTGACCAACCCGGGCCGGCGAGCGGTCCGAGGCCAGGTCCGGGATGCGTGGCAGCCGTCCGCCGGGGCGGAGCACGACCGGCACGACCTGCGGCTCCGCTCCGGGGACCGCGTGCGGCTGACCACCCGGCTGCGCCCGACGCGGCGGGGTGACCGGCACGCCGACCTGGTGACGCTGCGCCTGCACGGACCCCTGGGCCTCGCCGCCCGCCAGGCCTCCATCACCGTCGCCGGGACGATCCGGGTGCTCCATCCCTTCCACTCGCGGCGCCACCTGCCGAGCAAGCTGTCCCGCCTGCGCCAGATCGACGGGCGCTCCGCCGTCCGCCGGCGCGGCCAGGGCACCGAGTTCGACTCCCTGCGCGACTACGTCGAGGGCGACGACGTGCGGTCGATCGACTGGCGGGCCACCGCCCGGCGAGGGTCGGTCGTCGTCCGCACATGGCGGCCGGAGCAGCACCGTCGCATCGTCGTCGTCGTCGACACGTCGCGGACCAGCGCCGGCCGGGTCGGCGACGTCCCCCGCCTCGATGCGGCGATGGACGCCACCCTGCTCCTCACGGCGCTCGCGGGGCACGCGCACGACCGCGTCGACGTCATCGCGGGGGATCAGCGGGTGCGCGTGCGGGTGATCGGGTCGACCGACCGGACGAGCCCGCTCGCCGAGGTGGTCTCCGCGCTCGCGCCGATCCAGCCGGCCATCGTCGAGGCCGACTGGTCCGCCCTGGCGTCCGCCGTGGTCAGCCGCCACCACCAGCGATCCCTCGTCGTGCTGCTCACCCCGCTCGAGCCGGCGGCCATCGAGGAGGGTCTGCTCCCCGTCATCCCGACGCTCGTCGCACGGCACCGGGTCGTCCTCGCCAGCGTCGCCGATCCTGCGGTCGGAACCCTCCTGGCCGAGCGCACCACCGTGGCCGACGTCTACGGCGCCGCGGCCGCGGAGCGCACCATGGCCCGACGGGAGCGCGTGGCGGCCGCCCTCGCGCGGCTGGGCGTCGACGTCATCGACGCCGAGGCCGATGAGCTGCCGGCCAGGCTCGCCGACCACTACCTCTGGCTCAAGAGCGAAGGCCTCCTCTGACCATCGAAAGAGCACTTCGTCCCCCTTGGTACGAAGTGCTCTTTCGATTGGCCGGGGGACGAAGTGCTCTTTCGATTGGCCGGGGGACGAAGTGCTCTTTCGATGGGGTTTGGGGGTCAGCCGACCACGGGGGCGGCGTCGCCCACGGCCGCGCGCGACACGTCCCCGGTCGCCCCGCCCCGGAAGGCTCGCCGTCCGACCACGAACACGTAGGCGAGGAACGCCCCCTCAGCGAGGACACCGATGAGGATCCGCGCCCCGGTCGGCAGGGCGGACGGCGTGACGAAACCCTCGATGATCCCGCTGACGAGCAGCACCGCGGCGAGCCCCAGCGCGATCGCGATGACGGTGCGCCCCGCCTCGGCGAAGGCAACCGCCCGGGGCCGCGGCCCCGGCTCGATCCACGACCAGAAGAGCCACAGCCCAGCCCCGCCCGCGACGAATACCGCGGTCAGCTCGAGCAGCCCGTGCGGCAGGATCATCCCGAAGAAGAGCGAGGCGCGGTCGTGGCTGGCCATGAGCGCGCCGGCGACGCCGAGGTTCAGGGTGTTCTGCCAGAGCACGTAGACGACGGGCAGGCCGAGCACGCCGAAGACGATGCACTGGGCCGCCACCCACGCGTTGTTGACCCAGACGAGCGTGGCGAACTCGTGGTGCGGAAACTCCCGGTAGTAGTTCTCGAAGTCGGTGCCGACGTAGGCGTCGATCTGCGCGCGCGACATCACCGACGTGTACACCTGCGGGTGCTCGACGGTCCACCAGGCGACGAGCACCGCGGCCACGAGGTTGAGGGCGAGCGTGCCCAGCCACCACCGCCGCAGCCGGTAGAGCGCCGCAGGGAACGTCCGCACGAAGAACGCCCCGAGGTCAGCCCACGTCGACGAGCCTCGTCCCGCCAGGGTCACGCGGGCCCGGCTGAGGATCGTCGACAGGTGCCGGATCAGCGTCGGGTCGGCCTCGCCGGAGCGGATCAGCGACAGGTGGGTCGACACCTGCTGGTAGAGGTCGAGCAGCTCGTCCGCCTCGCCGCCGGTCAGCCGACGCCGCCGGCTCAGCTCGTCCAGCCGGCTCCACTGGGCCGAGTGCGCGGCGACGAGCGCGTCGAGGTTCACGCGGTCACGATATAGCCCACTCCCCGCTGGGCCTGCGGCCATGAGGTCGTATGCCGCTGGGCCGGGTCGGGTGCGTACGCTGCCTCCCATGACGGCTGGGTCACCGACGAGGCAGGGCTCGCGGAGCTACGCCCCCGAGGAGTCGGTGACCGGTGAGGGCGTCGCGCTCGAGGTGCCCGTCGCGAGCATCGGCACCCGCGTCCTGTCCGGCCTCATCGACGTCGTGCTGCACGTCGGGCTGCTCGTCGGCGTCTTCTTCGCGGCCGGGGCCCTGACCGGCCAGTCCTCCGAGGCGGTCTCACGCACGGCCGTCATCGTGTCCTTCGTCGCGGTGCTCGTCGGTGTGCCCACGGTGTCGGAGACGCTGACCCGCGGGAAGACGTTGGGCAAGCTCATCACCGGGCTGCGGGTCGTGCGGGACGACGGTGGACCGATCTCGTTCCGGCACGCGCTGGCCCGGGCTCTCGTGGGGTGGGTCGAGGTGTACCTGCTGACCGGGGTGGCGGCCGTCATCGCCGCCCTCGTCACGGCCCGGACGAAACGGCTCGGGGACCTCGCTGCCGGCACCTACGTCATCGCCGAGCGAAGCCGTCTGGAGCTGCCGTTGCCACCCGTCGCGCCACTCGCCCTGGAGGGCTGGGCCCGGCGAGCCGACATCGCGCCGGTGGCCGCTGACCTGGCCGTGGCCGTCCGACAGTTCCTGCCCCGGGCCCGGCTCCTCGTGCCGGAGGCGAGGCAGGCCCTGGGCCGTCAGCTGCTGGCCCGGGTGCTGCCGCTCGTCGCTCCTCCGCCCCCGCCCGGGAACGACCCCGAGGCGATCCTCACGGCGGTGATGGCCGAGCGCTACCGCCGGGACCTCGAGCGGTTGCACCGCGAGCAGGCCCTGCGAGAAAGAGCCCTCCCCGATTCGAGGTGATCGATCGAGAACGGGCTCGATCGATCACGTCGACCCTGCGAGAGGTGAGGGGGTGCTGGGTTCAGCCGGCCCGGCGGCGGCTTCCGGCGCGGGTGCCGGCCGAGAACGCCGCTGCTCCACCGCCGGAGCTCGTCGAGTACACCGTGGCGCTGCCGCCCTGCCGGCCCCGTCCACCGTTGCCGCCGGCCCCGGCGCGGGCACCGGCACTGCTGCCACTGCTGCCACTGCCACCACGGCGCCCGCTGCCGGACGCGGCCGAGGAGCCGGAGCCGCCCGCAGCGGCGGACCCACCGGACCGACCCGCCCCGCGGCCACCACCGGCGCGACCACCACCGGCCCGACCGCCACCGGCGCGACCCTGCCCGGCCCCGTCCCGAGCACCGGTCCCGCGGGACGATCCGGATCCACCTTGTCTGCGAGCGCCACCACCCACGGTGGGGACGGCCTCCCGGACGAGCCCAGCGGCATACGACCGCTCACCGGGAGCGAGCTCCACGAGGAGGGGGTGTCCCACCGCAACGCGCGTCGTCGTCGGCTTGATGCCGGCCTTGCGCGTCAGGTCACGGACGTCGCGCACCTGGTCGTCGAGCATCATCGTCACGACCGTGCCGTCAGCCCCCGCACGCGCGGTGCGACCCGAGCGGTGGAGGTAGGCCTTGTGCTCGACCGGCGGGTCGGCGTGGATGACGAGCGCCACGTCGTCGACGTGGATGCCGCGGGCTGCGATGTCCGTCGCGACGAGCGTCTGGGCCCGACCGCTGTGGAAGTCGTCCATGTTGCGGGTCCGCGCGCCCTGGCTGAGGTTGCCGTGCAGCTCGACGGCCGGAACTCCCGACGAGTTGAGCTGCTTGGCAAGCTTCTTGGCCCGGTGCTTGGTCCGCGTGAAGACGACCTTGCGGCCCGGGGCCGCGGCGAGGTCGAGGATGACCGCCAGGTGCGCGTCGGAGGTGACGTGCAGGACGTGGTGCGCCATCGTGGAGACCGGCGACTGGGCCGAGTCCGCCTCGTGGGTGCGGGGGCTGGTGAGGAAGCGCTTGACGATGACGTTGATCGCGCCGTCGAGCGTCGCGGAGAACAGCATCCGCTGGCCCGTCGCCGGCGTCTTGTCCATGATCCGCCGGACACCGGGGAGGAAGCCGAGGTCGGCCATGTGGTCGGCCTCGTCGAGCACGGTGATCTCGACCGAGTCGAGGGACACGTGGCCCTGGCCCATCAGGTCCTCGAGACGACCCGGGCAGGCGACGACGACGTCGACGCCGCGGCGCAGGCCCTGCACCTGCGGGTTCTGGCCCACGCCACCGAAGATCGTCAGGCTGTTGAGGCCGGCCGTCGCGGCCAGCGGCGCCAGGGCCGTGTCGATCTGCGTGGCCAGCTCACGGGTCGGGGCGAGAATGAGCGCACGAGGTCGGCCCGGGCTGCGCCGGGTCGGCGCCGCGGCGAGACGGGCCACGATCGGCAGGAGGAAGGCGTACGTCTTGCCCGAGCCGGTGCGGCCACGGCCGAGGACGTCGCGACCGGCCAGCGAGTCGGGGAGGGTCGCGGCCTGGATCGGGGTCGGCGTCGTGATGCCGAGGTCGGCCAGCGCCGCGGTGAGGGCGGACGGCACGCCGAGCGCGCCGAAGGTCAGGTCAGTCGTGTCGATGGACACAGGTGGGGACTCCAGAGGTCAGAGAATGGTCGTTCTGCCCGGCGCGAGGCCACTCCGAGACGGAGGGCCAGTCGCGGCGCAAGAGCGAATCGACTGGGGCGAGAGCGATGGGTCCCACCAAGAAGAGATGGCCCGAGGCAGAACTGGGCGGGCCACTGAGGTCAACGGTAACGGACGGTGGGCGGTTTCCTCGCATCCGCCCGTCCAGCGGGAGGATTTCGCTCAACTCGGACGCAACACAACGGTTCGGTTGCGCCCATGGGCACGCGCGCTGGAAGGTGGCAGTATCGGCGTTCTCAAACAGCACCACGGACGCCCCCGTCCGAACCGTGGAAGGACCACTCATGCGTCGCTTGCCCCTCCTTGCCATAACCGGCATGGTTGCTGTCGGGCTCACCCTCTCGGCCTGTGGCTCTGACAGCCTCGAGCCGGGCTCCGGGTCCCCCAGCTCCCCGTCGGCCAGCACCCCTGCCTCCACCGGCTCGGCAGACGCGGCCCTTGCCGAGAAGGTTCCGGACAAGATCAAGAGCGCCGGCAAGATCATCGTCGGCATCGACGCGAGCTATGCGCCGAACGAGTTCATCGGCAACGACGGCAAGACCGTCGAGGGGATGGACGTCGACCTCTTCAACGCCGTCGCCGCCAAGCTGGGCGTCACGGCCGAGTACCAGAACGCCGGCTTCGACACGATCATCCTCGGCGTGACCGGCGGCAAGTACGACGCCGGAGTCTCGAGCTTCACCATCAACGACGACCGCAAGAAGGAAGTCAACATGGTGAGCTACTTCAACGCCGGCACCCAGTGGGTCGCCAAGACCGGCAACCCCAAGAACGTCGACCCGAACAACGCCTGCGGCCTGACGATCGGCGTCCAGAAGGGCACCGTCCAGGAGACCGACGACCTTCCGCTCAAGCAGAAGGCCTGCAAGGACGCCGGCAAGCCCGACATCACCCTGGTGGTCCAGGAGAAGCAGGACCAGGTCACCGCGGACGTCGTCTCCGGCAAGACCGACGCGATGCTCGCCGACTCCCCCATCGGGCTCTACGCGGTCAAGCAGACGAACGGCCAGCTCGAGGCGGTCGGCGACATCTACGACGCCGCCCCCTACGGCTTCGTCGTCCCGAAGGACCAGGCCGACTTCGCCCAGGCGATCGCCGACGCACTCAAGGCGCTCAAGGCCGACGGCACGTATGACGCCGTGCTCAAGCAGTGGGGCAACGAGAGCGGTGGCATCACGGACTTCGCCGTCAACCCCTGATGAGTGTGTCCCCTGAGCAGACTCCTCAGGTGTCACTCGGGACCGAGGACCGGCCGGGCGCGATCCACGCCCGGCCGGTCCCCCACCCGTGGCGCTGGGTCGCCCTCGCGGCCATCGCCGTCGTCGTCGCCATGGTCGCGAGCTCGTTCCTGACGAACGAGCGGTGGAACTTCCCGCAGGCGCTGCGGATCATGAACTTCAACCCGGTCCTCGAGGGGCTCCTCAAGGGAACCCTCCTCGGCACGGCCGGGGCGATGGTGCTCGGCGTCGTCTTCGGCGTGGCGATCGCGGTCATGCGCCTCTCGGCCAACCCGGTGCTGCGAGGGGTGTCGTTCGTCTTCACGTGGTTCTTCCGTGCGATCCCCCGCTACGTGCTCCTCGTCATGATGGGGAGCATCGGGTACCTCTACCCGGATCTCGCGCTGGGGCTGCCCTTCGGCCAACAGCTCGCCGAGTCGCTCGGGTGGGGCACCGACCTGACCTTCGCGACGGTCGACGTCAACCGGTTCAGCACCGGGATCAGCACCGGGATCTTCCTCGGCATCATCGGGCTCGGTCTGTCCGAGGCCGCCTACATGGCCGAGATCGCCCGCGCCGGCATCCTGTCGGTCGACAAGGGCCAGGCCGAGGCCGCGCAGGCTCTCGGCATGAGCTCGGGCAAGACGATGCGCCGGATCGTCCTGCCGCAGGCGATGCGCGTCATCGTGCCGCCCACCGGCAACGAGACCATCGCCATGGTCAAGGACACCTCGCTGCTCACTGCGATCCCCGTGCAGATGGAGCTCTTCAACCAGACCCGGATCATCGGCACCCGCACGTTGCAGATCATGCCGTCTCTCGTCGCCGCGGTCGGCTGGTACCTCATCGTCTGCTCGGTCCTCATGGTCGGCCAGTACTACCTCGAGCGCTACTTCGGGCGCGGGTTCGGCGAGACCCGCCGCCAGGCGCGCAAGGCCCAGGCCAAGCGCGCGGCACGCCCGGCCGGGATGGGAGGGGCCTGATGACGACCACGACGAACCAGCAGGGCCGGCCGGACCAGCGGACCCGCGCCGACGGGAGCCAACCGCTCGTGCGCGCCGTCAACGTGACGAAGTCCTTCCACGGCAACGAGGTGCTCAAGGGCATCGACCTGACCGTTCACCGGGGCGAGGTCGTCGTCCTGCTCGGCCCCTCCGGCTCCGGCAAGACGACCTTCCTGCGCTGCATCAACCAGCTCGAGACGATCGACGGCGGCCGGATCTGGGTCGACGGCGACCTCATGGGCTACCGCGAGGACGAGAAGGGACACCTGCACCACCTGACCGACAAGCAGGTGTCGGCGCAACGTCGCGACATCGGCATGGTCTTCCAGCGGTTCAACCTCTTCCCGCACAAGACGGCCCTCGAGAACGTCATGGAGGCGCCGATGCAGGTCAAGGGCGTCAGCAAGGCCAAGGCGAGGGCCCGCGGCCTCGAGCTGCTCGAGCGCGTCGGTCTCGCGGACAAGCCGAAGGCGTACCCCGGGGCCCTCTCCGGTGGCCAGCAGCAGCGCGTCGCCATCGCCCGGGCCCTCGCCATGGACCCCAAGCTGATGCTCTTCGACGAGCCGACGTCGGCCCTCGACCCCGAGCTCGTCGGCGAGGTGCTCCGCGTCATGCGCGACCTCGCCGAGGCCGGCATGACGATGATCGTCGTGACGCACGAGATGGGCTTCGCGCGTGAGGTCGCCGACCACGTCGTCTTCATGGACGCCGGCGTCGTCTGCGAGGAAGGCACCGCCCGGGACGTCATCAGCAACCCGCAGCAGGAGCGGACCCGCTCCTTCCTGCGCCGGATGCGCTCGGAGGAGCAGCAGGAACGGCGTGACGAGCAGGAGCAGGAGCAGGTCGAGCCCGCCTGACCTCCGTTCGAGTGGCCCCTCGTCCACAGGTGGACGGCGGGGCCACTTGATGTTTGATTGGGGCTCATGACGACGGAGTCACCGGCCCCCGCCCTGCCCGACCACGAGATCCCGACCCTCTCGGTCGACGAGCTGCGCCACCTGCAGACGGAGCGGCTGCGCGCGACGATCTCAGCGGCATACGCCAACGTCCCGCACTACACGGCGGCGTTCGACGCGAAGGGCCTGACGCCGGACGACATCCGGTCGCTCGACGACCTCCGCAGGCTGCCGTTCCTCGCCAAGGCCGACCTGCGGGACTACTACCCCTTCGGGATGTTCGCCGTGCCCCGGACCGAGGTCGTGCGAATCCACGCGAGCTCCGGCACCACCGGCCGCCCCACGGTCGTCGGCTACACGAAGCAGGACATCGACACGTGGGCCGACCTGATGGCCCGCTCGATCCGCTTCGCCGGCGGCGGCCCGGGCGACATCATCCACGTCGCCTACGGGTACGGCCTGTTCACCGGCGGGCTCGGCGCGCACTACGGGGCGGAGCGGCTCGGCGGCACCGTCGTCCCCGTCAGCGGCGGCATGACGGAGCGGCAGGTGCAGCTGATCCGGGACTTCGGCGCAACGGTGATCCTCGTGACGCCGAGCTACTTCCTCTCGCTCATCGACCAGATGGAGTCCGAGGGGATCGACCCGCGGTCGACGAGCCTGCGCGTCGGGATCTTCGGGGCGGAGCCGTGGACCGAGGCGATGCGCCGCGAGATCGAGGAGCGCACGGGGATGGACGCGGTGGACATCTACGGCCTGTCCGAGGTCATGGGGCCCGGCGTCGCCCAGGAGGCGGGCACGACGAAGGACGGCCTGCACCTGTGGGAGGACCACTTCTACCCCGAGATCATCGACCCGGTCACCGAGGAGGTCCTGCCCGACGGCGAGTTCGGCGAGCTCGTCCTCACCTCGTTGACGAGGCAGGCGATGCCGGTCATCCGCTACCGCACCCGGGACCTGACCCGCCTCCTGCCCGGGACGGCCTGCCCGTCGATGCGCCGGATGGAGAAGGTCACCGGCCGCTCCGACGACATGATGATCATCCGGGGGGTCAACGTCTTCCCCACCCAGATCGAGGAGTTCGTCCTCGCCGAGCCGCGCCTGTCCCCCTACTTCCAGTGCGTGCTGCGCCAGCCCGGCCGGATGGTGGAGCTGACCGTCCTCGTCGAGCCGGTGGAGTCGCTCGGCGACGCCGACGCCGACGCGATCGCCCGTCACCTGCAGCACGAGATCAAGACGAACATCGGCACCTCGTGCCGGGTCGAGGTGCGAGCGCCGGGGTCGATCGAGCGGTCCATCGGCAAGGCGCGGCGCATCGTCGACGAACGCCCCAAGGGGTGAGGGTGGGACACGCGGACGCGCTTCCCGTCCCCTCGCCCGTCCCCTCCGCCGTATGCCGCTGAGCTCGCCGGGTGCCCCCCCGTCAGGTCCCAGCGGGGGCGAGGCTGCGGTTGATCGCCCGGATGAGCGGAGGACCACCGAAGATGAAACCCGTGTAGACCTGCAGGAGGGACGCCCCGGCGTCGAGCATCCGGTGCGCGTCGTCGACGCTCGAGATCCCGCCCACGCCGATGACCGGCAGCTCCGGCGCCTCGCGGTGGATGAAGGCGACGACCTCGCGGGCCCGCGCCGTCAAGGGGCGCCCGGAGAGCCCGCCGGTCTCCACGTCGGCCACCGGCCGGTCGGCGGCGGCGACTCCGCCTCGGGAGACCGTCGTGTTCGTCGCGATGAGACCGGAGACGCCGTGGTCCGCGCAGACCTGCAGCACCTCCCCGATCGCCTCGTCCGTCAGGTCCGGCGCGATCTTGACGAGCAGCGGGGTGCCCTGCGCCTCGGCCGCCAGCGCCCCGACGAGCTCGTCGAGAGCGGCGCGGTCCTGCAGCCCCCGCAGTCCCGGAGTGTTCGGGCTGCTGACGTTGACCGCGACGTAGTCGGCGAAGCGGCGCAGCGCCCGGAATGAGTGGAGATAGTCCTCCACCGCGTCCTCGACCGGCGTCACCTTCGACTTGCCGATGCTGATCCCGAGGGGCACGCCGAGCGGCCCGACGGCGGTGAGCCGCGCCGCGAGGGCCTCGGCCCCGTCGTTGTTGAAGCCCATCCGGTTGATGATCCCGCCGCTCTCGCGGAGCCGGAAGAGGCGGGGCCGGGGGTTGCCGGGCTGGGCGTGCCGGGTCACGGTGCCGACCTCGACGTGGCCGAAACCGAGGGCCGGCCAGGCCCGGAGCGCCACGCCGTTCTTGTCCATCCCGGCAGCGAGCCCGACGACGCCGGGAAAGCGGACGCCGAACACGGTCCGTGGGGCCTCGACGGTGTTGAGGCGGCGGAGCGCCGCCACCGCCGGCGGGACCTTGGCCAGCGCGGTCAGCGCACCGATGGTCCGCTCGTGCGCGATCTCAGGGTCGCCACCACCGAGGCGGAACAGGGCCGGACGGGCGACGCGCTCGTAGATCACGGCCCACATGCTCCCATGTCGGACCGCCACCCGGGTCAGGAGCTGCGGAGGGCCGAGCGGACCAGGTCGACCGCGGTCGCGTCATCCACGCCGGCCTCCCGGGCGGCTACGGCGTACCTCGCGGCCAACGCCGCCAGGGCGACGTCGGCCGTGTGCTCCCCCGAGGCGACGACGGTGCCGGCCCGTCCCCTGGTCTCGACGAGCCCGGCCGCCTCGAGCTCCTTGTAGGTGCGAGCCACGGTGTTCGCCGCGAGCCCGAGGTGGGCCGCGAGCGCCCGGACCGTGGGCAGCCGGTCCCCGGGCAGGAGCCGGCCCGAGCGGATGAGGGCGGCGAGCTGGGCGCGGACCTGCTCGAAGGGCGGCTCCGCCGATGCCGGGTCGATGGTGATGCTCAGGTCGTTCGGACCAGTCATGACGCCCTCCCGATGCTCGGCTCGATGCCTCATTGAACCAACTCCCCTGGGCGCCGCCGAGGGGGAGGGCGGGAGGGTGCCCAAGGCCACCGTCCCGCGGAACGGAACTCAGCGGCATACCGGCTACTACATACCGTAGTATCTACTACCACACGTAGTTTGCCGCATGCCTTCCCGGAGACCTCATGGATGCCACCGACCTTGCGAGATGGCAGTTCGCCATCACGACCGTGTACCACTTCCTGTTCGTGCCGATCACGATCGGGCTGTCCGCCGTCGTCGCCTACTTCCACACGCGGTGGGTGCGCACCCACCGCCCGGAGTGGCTGCGGCTGGCCAAGTTCTACGGCAAGCTCTTCACGATCAACTTCGCCCTCGGGCTCGTCACCGGCATCGTCCAGGAGTTCCAGTTCGGGATGAACTGGTCCGACTACTCCCGCTTCGTCGGAGACATCTTCGGCGCACCGCTCGCGGTCGAGGCGCTCCTCGCCTTCTTCCTCGAGTCCACCTTCCTCGGCCTGTGGATCTTCGGCTGGGGCCGGATCCCCGAGCGGCTCCACGCCGCGACGATGTGGATCGTCCACATCGGCACCCTGCTGTCGGCCTACTTCATCCTCGCCGCCAACTCGTTCATGCAGAACCCGGTCGGCTACCGGTACAACCCCGACACCGGGCGCGCCGAGCTCACCGACTTCTTCGCGCTGCTGACCAACAAGGTGCAGCTCGTCACCTTCCCGCACGTCATCCTCGCCGCCTACATGGTCGGCGGCGCCGTCGTCATGGGCGTCGCACTCCACCTCATGCGTCGCGAGGCCCTGCCCGCCGAGGGCGTCGACCCGGCCGACCGGCTCGCCTCCGGGGACGCCTCGCTCTACCGCACGGCGGTCCGCATCGGCGCCGTCGTCACCCTCGTCGCGGGGCTCGGCGTCGCGGTGACCGGTGACATCCAGGGCAAGATCATGACCGAGGTCCAGCCGATGAAGATGGCCGCCGCCGAGGGCCTCTACGAGTCGGTGCCCGAAGGCCAGGGCGCGCCGTTCTCCGTCCTCACGCTCGGCACCCTCGACGGACAGCACGCCAACCCGATCATCGAGGTCCCCGGCCTGCTCAGCTTCCTCGCCACCGGTGACGTCAACGGTGCGGTCGCGGGCATCCTCGACCTCAAGAACGAGTACGCCAAGACCTACGGCGAGACCGGCAACCCGCTCGTCGCGGACCCGGCCACCGACTACGTCCCGAACATCCCGACCACCTACTGGACGTTCCGTCTCATGATCGGCGTCGGGATGGCGGCAGCCGCGATCGCCCTTGCCGTGCTCTGGCTGACGCGGAAGGGGCGCACCCCCACGCAGCGCTGGCTCTTCTGGGCCGCCGTCGCCGCGCCGCTGCTGCCCGTCCTCGGCAACTCGTTCGGCTGGATCTTCACCGAGGTGGGCCGGCAGCCCTGGCTCGTCTTCGGGCTGATGACCACCGCCAGCGGCGTCTCCCCCTCCGTCTCCGCCGGCGAGGTCATCGCCTCGATGGTCGGCTTCACGCTCCTCTACGGGGCGCTCGCCGTCGTCGAGATCAAGCTCTTCCTGCACTACGTCCGGCGTGGCGCCGACCCGTTCGAGCAGCCGCAGCAACCGAGTGAGCGGGACGAGGACGCACCCCTCGTCTTCGCTTACTGAAAGGACCGTCCACCATGGATCTCGCCACCTTCTGGTTCATCGTCCTCGGCGTCCTCTGGACCGGGTACTTCGTCCTCGAGGGCTTCGACTTCGGCGTCGGCATCCTCCTGCCGGTCCTCGGCCGGACGAAGGGAGCCGTCGGCGCGGCCGCCGTCGACGCCGAGAAGCGCCGCCGCGTCCTGCTCAACACCATCGGCCCTGTCTGGGACGGCAACGAGGTCTGGGTCCTCACCGCCGGTGGCGCGACGTTCGCGGCCTTCCCGCACTGGTACGCCACGCTCTTCAGCGGCTTCTACCTGCCCCTGCTCCTCATCCTCGTCGCGCTGATCCTCCGCAACCTCGGTTTCGAGTACCGCCACAAGCGCGGCGGCGCGGAGTGGAAGTCGCGCTGGGACCTCGCGATCTTCTGGGGTTCCCTCGTCCCTGCCTTCCTCTGGGGCGTCGCCCTGACGAACATCGTCCGCGGGGTGCCGATCGACGCCGACATGGAGTACACCGGCAACCTCTTCACGCTCCTCGGCCTGGTCCCGATCCTCGGGGGCCTCACCTTCGTCGCGCTCTTCGTCACGCACGGGGCGATCTTCGTGGCGCTCAAGACCGACGGCCCCATCCGCTCTGACTCCCGGCGCATCGCTGAGCGGATGGGGCTCGTCACTGTCGTCCTCGCCGTCGCCCTCCTGCTCCTCCTCGGGATCAGCGACGGCACGGCGGCCTCGTGGGCGACGACCATCGTCGCCGCGGTCGCGCTCCTCGGCGCGCTCCAGGCGAACCGGGCAGGGCGGGAGGGCTGGGCCTTCCTCGGCACGGCGGTCACCATCGCCCTGGCCGTCGCGACCTACTTCCTCATGCTCTTCCCCAACGTCATGCCGTCGTCGACGAACCCGGCGTGGAACCTCACGGTGGACAACGCCTCGAGCTCCGACTACACGCTCAAGGTGATGACCGTCGTCGCGCTCATCTTCACGCCGCTCGTGCTCGTCTACCAGGCGTGGACGTACTGGATCTTCCGCAAGCGCCTCACCGTCGGCCACATTCCTGAGGACGTCCTGCCAGACCGGCCCGACCAGCCCCTGCAGCGGGTCGGGTGATGCCTGGATGAGGCCGTTCGACCCGCGCCTCCTCCACGTCGTCCCGGCGGCGCGGAGGCCGGTGGCCGCCCTGGCGGCGATCGGGATCGCGACCGGAGTCACCACGATCGCCACGGCGTTCGCCCTCACGGGCGTCGTCGTGGCGGTTGTCGATGACCGTCCGGTTGCCGCTCCCGCCACCTGGCTCGGCATCCTCTTCGCCATCCGGGCGGTGCTCGCCTGGGCGACCGAGGTCGTCGCCGCCTGGGCGGGCGTCAGCGTGTCGACCGCCCTGCGCTCCGCCCTGGTCCGACGCTGGGGCGCGGGTCCGGCTGCGGCCGGCAGCGCCCCCGTCGACCAGGCGACCGCGCTCTCCCTCGCCACCTCGGGAGCGAGTGCGGTCGAGCCGTACGCGGCTCGCTACCTCCCGACCCTCGTCACGGCGGCCGTCGTGCCGGTCGTCGCGGTCCTGGCGCTCGCCGTCGTCGACTGGCCGAGCGCGCTCATCGTCGTCCTCACGGTCCCGCTCCTGCCGCTGTTCGCGGCCCTCATCGGCCGCGCGACGGAGGACTCGACGCAGCGCCGCTGGGCAGCCCTGGCGAGCCTGTCCGGGCACTTCCTCGACGTCGTCCGGGGTCTGCCGACGCTCGTCGGCTACGGGCGGGGGCGGCGCCAGGTCGAGGTCGTCCGTGAGGTCAGCGAACGCCACCGCCGGGCGACGATGGAGACGCTCCGTATCGCGTTCCTCAGCTCGGCCGCGCTCGAGCTCCTGGCGACGATCAGTGTCGCCCTCGTCGCCGTGACGGTGGGCCTGCGCCTGTCGTATGGCTCGATGGACCTCACCCCGGCCCTCGCCGCGATCCTCCTGGCCCCCGAGGCGTACTGGCCGATCCGCCGGGTCGGGCAGGAGTTCCACGCCGCCGCCGACGGCGCGACCGCGCTCGACGACATCCTGGGCGCCCTCGCTGACCCGCCCTCCCCGTCCCCGACCGGCGCCCCGTTCGCCCGGGTCGACCTCAGGGACGTCAGCTACACGTATGCCGCTGGGCTGGCTCCCGTGATCCGTGACCTCGACCTCGTGGTCGGGTCGGGCCTCTACGCCATCACCGGCCCCTCGGGAGTGGGCAAGACGACGCTCCTCGACCTCATCGCGGGTCTCAAGGCCGCCTCGTCCGGTTCGCTGACGGCGCCACCGTCGCACTACGTCACTCAACGACCGTTCCTCGCCGCGGGCTCCATTCGCGCCAACCTCACCCTCGCGGACGACGCCGAGCGCAACGCCCGGTCCGACGACGCCCTCTGGCAGGCGCTCCGGACCGTGGGCCTCGACGGTGTCGTCGCCGGGCTTCCCGAGGGGCTGTCGACGAGGCTCGGGGACGACGGCTTCGGCCTCTCCGCCGGTCAGCGGCAACGACTCGCGCTGGCCCGCGCCTGGCTCGCCCCCGAGCCGCTGCTGCTGCTCGACGAGCCCACCGCCCACCTCGACCCCGAGGTCGCCGACACCGTCAACGCGCTCATCGTCGAGCTCGCCGAGCGCCGCATCGTCGTCGTCGTCACGCACCGCCCCGAGCTCGTCGCCGTGGCGGACGAGCACCTCCACCTGCTCCCGCTGCCCGAGCCGGATGGACCGCGCGACGACCTGGCCATCCCCGGGCTCACCCCCGGCGTCCGGCCGGAGGTGGCCCGGTGACGGGGCCGGTCCGCCCCGGCTCGGCCCCCGAGCACCGCGGCCGCATCGCGCTCGCGGGGCTGCTCGGCGGGATCGCGACGGCCTCAGGCGTGGCCCTGACCGCCACGTCGGGGTGGCTCATCGCCAGGGCGGCCGAGCGGCCCCTCATCCTCACCCTGATGACGGCCATCGTCGCCGTGCGCACCTTCGGCATCGCCCGGCCCGTGTTCCGCTACTGGGAGCGCCTCGTCAGCCACGACGCGTCCCTCGCGACGCTCGCCGCCCGGAGGTCAGCGGCATACGAGGCACTCCTCCCGCTCACCCCGGCCCGGCTGGGGCGGCGTCGCCGCGCGGACGTGCTCACCGCCGTCGTCCACGACATCACCGACGAGGTCGAGGCGCAGGTCCGGGTCACCGTGCCCGTCGTCTCCAGCGCGGTCGCCGGCGCCCTCGCGATCGGCTTCACCACGGTCATCGCGCCGCCCGTCGGCCTCGTCGTGGCCCTGGTCTGCGTCGCCGTCGCGCTGGTCAGCGTGCTGGCGCACCGGACCGAGGCGCGCACGCTGGGAGCCCTCGTGGCCGCCCGCGCCGAGGTGGTCAGGGTCAGCGAGCTCGTGACAACCCAGGCCGACCAGCTGCGGGCGATCGGGGCCTGGGGGACGGCCACCCGCTGGCTCGACGAGGCGCACGACGACGTCGCACGCGCCACCCGGACGGCCGTTCGCGGCCGAGCGCTCGCCGCCGGCACCTTCCTCCTCGTCGTCGCGACCGCGACCATCGCCACCGCCGCCGTTGCCACCGGGCTCGAGCTGTCGAACCCGGTCAAGGCGCTGCTCGTCCTCACGCCCGTCGCCCTGGCCGACGCCATCGCCCCGCTCGCCGACGCGATGCGGGCCCGGGCGCAGGCCGGCGCCGCCGCAGCACGCACCGACGCGCTCCTCACCCAGGACCCCGCCGTCCACGACGCCGGACGGGCTGGGCCCGACGGCGCCGACACCGGACCGGAGCCGTTCGGCGGCCTGCGCCTCGAGGCCGTCACGGCGAGCTGGGGAGGGTCGGGCGGGTCGGCCGTGCCGGGCGACGAGCAGGCTGACGGGCCGGTACTGGGCCCGTTCGACCTCGACCTGTCGCCCGGCGAGACCGTTGCGGTCGTCGGGCCGAACGGCAGCGGGAAGTCCACCCTGCTCGCCGTCCTGGCCCGGCACCTCGACCCCCGTGCCGGACGGTACGAGACTGCGGCGGACGGGCGGCTCCGCGACGTCCTCACCGAGCCGCTCGACCGGGCCCGCGCGCGGGTCGCCGTCGTCGACGACGAGCCGCACGTCTTCGCGACCTCGGTGCGCAACAACCTCACGCTCGCCCGCCCCGGCGCGACTGACGAGGACGTGCTCCGGGCCCTGGACCGTGCCGGCCTCGGCCGACTCGTTCCGAGCCTTCCGGACGGACTCGACACCGTCCTCGGGGCGGGCGGCCGTGGACTGTCCGGCGGTGAGCGAGCCCGTCTCGCCATCGCCCGGGCTCACCTGAGCCGTCGGCCCGTGATCGTCCTCGACGAGCCGGTCGCCCACCTCGACCCCCCGACCGCCCGCAGTGTGCTCACGGACCTGCTCGCACAGCGGCGCGACACCGGCGACGGCGGACACCCCGCTGTCGTTCTGGTCACACACCGGCCTGAGGGGCTTCACCTCGTGGACCGCGTTTTCACTGTCACCCATCCGCACAGGTAGATTGGAAGCATCATGGCCAGCAACCCACCCACCCGACTCGGTGACCTCGAGCGTGCCGTCATGGAGCACCTCTGGGTCTCGACCGAGGCGCACCCCGAGGGTCTGACGGTGCGCGATGTCCATGACGCGATCGGCGTCACGCGGGGCCTCGCCTACACCACGCTGATGACCGTCCTCGACCGCATGGCCAAGAAGCAGCTCGTCACCAGAGAGCGAGACGGCCGCGCCTGGCGCTACCTGCCCGCCTCCTCCCGCGACGAGCTGACGTCCGAGGCGCTCCACCACACCCTGGGTGAGCTCGCCGGATCCCAACGTCGCAGCGCGCTGCTCCGCTTCCTCGACCAGTCCACCCCCGAGGAGCTCGACGAGCTCCGTGCGGCGCTGGCTGACCTCGAGCAGCGTGAGGGCACGCACCAGACCGGCTAGCCCTCGAGTCGCCCATGGTCATTGCGGCCCTGCTCACCCTGACGATCGCCCTCGCGTGGCCGGTGCCGCGTCTCATGGCTGGCATGACGACGTTCCGACGCGCCCCGCGGGCCGCCCTCGTCGTCTGGCAGTCGACCACGATGGGGGCCGTGCTGGCCGCCCTCTTTGCCGCACCCGCCGCGCTGCCCTACGTCATCGGGCCGACCGCCGCACTCGCTGACAACGCCACCCAGATCGCGGTCGCCGTCGCCGTGAGCGGTCTCATCGCGGGCCGGCTCATCGTCTCCGGCCACCGGGTCGGCACCCGGTTGCGCGCCCATCGCCGGCGCCACCGGAGGCTCGTCGACCTCCTCGCCGTGCCGGTCGGGGCGGACGGGTCCCACGCCGCGCACATGCGCGTCATCGAGCACCCGACCCCGACCGCCTACTGCGTGCCGGGGATGCGCCGCCGCGTCGTGCTGACGCAAGGCACCCTCGACTCGCTCCCCGAGGACCAGCTCGTCGCCGTCCTCGCCCATGAGCGGGCGCACCTGCGGGCCCGGCACGACCTCATCCTCGAGTTCTTCACGGTCATCCACGAGGCCGTGCCCAGCTGGTTCCGGTGCGAGATGGCCATGCATGAGGTCAAGCTGCTCATCGAGGTGCTGGCCGACCGCGCGGCCGTGCGAGCCACCGGCGTCGTGTCCACGGCCCGCGCCATCGTCGGGATGGCCACCGGGGCCGTCAAGCCCGAGGGGATGCTCGCGATGGGCGAGTCCCCGTCGGCAGCCCGGCTGCGACTCGAGCTGCTCCAGCCCGGACCCGTCGCGGGGCTGCCCGCCGGGGTCGCGGCGACGGTGATGTACCTCTTCGCCACGTCGGTCGTGATCATGCCGGTCGCCCTGCTCGTCGTCGCGTGGGCCACCGCCTGACCCTCCCCCTCTGACCCTCCTCCCGGTCGATGTCATCGACCGGTCCGATGCTCGATCGATCACATCGACTCGAGTCCGAGGGTCGGACGGGCCTGTTCCATAAGTCATGGTCATGGTTTCAGTGCAGGTCGAAGCGCAGTTCCGGCCGAAAGGTCCCCACCATGACCTCGCTCCGCCTGTGCGACGCCGCCCCCGACTTCGCGGCCGACACGACTGAGGGCCCCCGGCCTGAGCCCACACCCCCGAGCAACACACCCGGCTACCGACTGCTCCACCGGCCTGCAGCAGGGGGAGGCACGCGACAGACGGGTGTGTTGCGGCGTCGATAGGCTCGCTCCATGCGTGTACTCGTCTCCGGCGGCGCCGGCTACATCGGCTCCCACATGGTCGTCCAGCTCGTCGCCGCAGGTCACGACGTCGTCATCGTCGACAACTTCGCCAACAGCAAGCCGACCGTGGTGGCCCGGCTCGAGGCAATCACGGGCGCCCACCTGCCCGTGCACGCGTTCGATCTCGTGGACCAGGAGAAGACCGAGCACCTCTTCACGCAGGAGCCGATCGACGCCGTGATCCACTTCGCCGGGCTCAAGGCCGTCGGCGAGAGCGTCGAGAAGCCGCTCGAGTACTACGAGAACAACCTCGGCACCACCTTCTCGTTGATCCGGGCGATGCGCCGCCACCAGGTCCGCACGCTCGTCTTCAGCTCCTCCGCCACCGTCTACGGCAGCAACGAACCCCCCTTCACGGAGGACATGCCGACCGCGGCCGCGAACCCGTACGGCTGGACCAAGGTCATGATCGAGCAGGTCCTGCGCGACGTGGCCCGGGCCGACCCGTCGTGGCGGATCGCCCTGCTGCGCTACTTCAACCCGGTGGGCGCGCACGAGTCGGGGACCATCGGCGAGGACCCACAGGGCATCCCGAACAACCTCATGCCCTTCGTCGCGCAGGTGGCGGTCGGGCGACGCGAGCGGCTCCACGTCTTCGGCAGCGACTACGCCACCCCGGACGGCACGGCCCTGCGCGACTACATCCACGTCGAGGACCTCGCCGCCGGCCATCTCGCGGCTCTGGACCAGCTGGCGAGGACGGCCGCCCCGGTGTCGACGTGGAACCTCGGCACGGGCGTCGGTACGAGCGTCCTCGAGGTCATCCAGGCGTTCGAGCGTGCCAGCGGCCGGCAGATCCCCTACGAGGTCGTCGGTCGGCGAGCCGGGGACCTGCCTGCGGCGTTCGCGGATCCCACCCGGGCCCAGCGCGAGCTGGGCTGGCGGGCGCAGAAGGACATCGACGACATGTGCGTCGACACCTGGCGGTGGCAGAGCCAGAACCCGGAGGGCTACCCCGAGGCCTGACGGCGCCAGCCACCAAGCGCAGGCCGTATGCCGCTGGGCTGGCTTCCAGCGCGACATCACGCCGCCGCTCGGCTGGGCTCCTGCGCAACCCTAGGGCCGGGGGTCGAGCGCGTCGTAGTCCCGGAAGCTCGGCACTCTCGCCACGGCGAGCACGACGAGCCCGACCACGAGCGCCCCACCGACGACCGGTGGCACCCAGGTCACGGTGAGCGTGGCCAGGGACCCGGCGAGCATCTGCCCGAGGCGCGGGCCGCCGGTGACGACGACGGTGAAGATGCCCTGCATCCGGCCGCGGAGCCGGTCCGGGACCGCAGCCTGCAGGATCGACTGGCGGAAGATCGAGCTGACGTTGTCGGCTCCTCCGGCCACGGCCAGGCAGACCACCGCGGCCACGAGGGCGGTGCGGTCGGCATCCCCGAAGTCGCGGCTGCTCACCGCATGACCGCCCACCATGACGACGGCGAGGACCATCCCGAAGCCGAGGATCGCGACGCCGTAGACGATGATCGCGTTGCGGATGGCCCGCCCCTGCCACCGGGCGCCGGTGACGCGCCCGGACCCGAGGCTCGAGAGGATGCCCCCGGCAGCGAACGCCGCGAGGAGCAGCCCGGCGGTGACCGGGCCCCCGCCGATGACCACGGCACCGACGGCGGGGAAGAGGACCATCGGATGCCCGAACGTCATCGCGATGATGTCGACGACGAAGCTCATCCGGACGTTCGGCGCCGTGCGCAGGTGCGCGAGACCCTCCACGACCGCGCGCAGCCCGCTCGCCGGTGGTGCCCCGTCCTCGTCGAGCTCTGGCCGGATCCGCGGCAGCGTCCAGAGGCCGAACAGCCCCGCGACGAAGAGCAGGACGTCGACGGTGTAGGTCCACGCGTAGCCGACCCGGGCCACGAGCACGCCGGCGAGCCCGGGGCCGGCCGTCACCATGAGGCCCATCGAGATACCCGTCAGCGCGGCGGCCTGGGGCAGCAGGTGCAGCGGCAGCAGCCGGGGCGTGATGGCCTGTCGCGTCGCCGACGCGATGGTGGCTGCGACGGCGTTGACCGTGGTGATGACGTAGAAGGCCCAGACCGTCGTGACCCCCGCCCACGCGATGGCGGCCAGCGAGACGGTCGACGCCCAGGCCACCACCGACGCGATGAGCGCGACGGACCGTCGGTCGAAGCGGTCCGCGACGGCGCCGCCGTACAACCCGGAGGCAATGACCGGCCCGAGGGCGAACCAGGCGACGAGGGAGACCATGAAGGTCGAAGCCGTGAGGTCGTAGATGTGCAGGGCGACTGCGGTGGCCGTGACCTGCGCCCCGATGCCCGCGAGCGTGTTGCCGGCCCACAGCCGCGCGAACGGCAGGCTCGCCCGAAGCGGCGAGATGTCGACGAGGTGCGACCGGCGCGCGGTGGCCCCCTCGCGCGTCTCGCTGCCGTCCACCACACGAGGAACCTACGCCACGTCGGACAGGCCCGCCCCGAGCGCGGCCTCGACGTCGCGGAGCATCGACCCGTCGCGGACCCAGGCCCAGCCGTCCTCGCCCTGCCAGGCCACCATCGTCCGGACCGCACCGTCGGCGCCCGTGAACGAGACCATCGACAGCGGACCGGTCTCGATGACCCGAGCGGACTCGACGAGCAGCTCGAGGGCGGCCGCATCGTCGGGCCGGCCCACGGCGAGGAGCGCACCCCCGGCCAGCGCGGCCGCGTAGGCACGCTCGATCGCCTGGGAGCCGGCCGCCTCCCGACCGCGCGGCAGGCTGACGACGGCGTCAGCGGCATACGCCCCGGCGATCCCGGCCACGTCACCGGCCGCCACCCGTCCCACGAAGGCGGACAGCAGCTCTCGGGGGGTCCTCGCACCACGGGTCGTCGTCATGGGCACACCGTCTCACCGACCGCCGACAACGGCTCGGCGACACGGCGCCGGCGATGTGGTGGACGGGTGTTGAATGGGGCCATGCCGTCGCCTCGCCCGTTCCACGTCACCTTCGTGTGCAGCGGCAACATCTGCAGGTCGCCGATGGGCCACGTCATCCTCGAGCAGCTCGTCGCGGAGGCCGGCCTGGCCGACGCCGTGACGGTGTCCTCGAGCGGCACCGGCGACTGGCACGTCGGCGAGCGCGCCGACCCTCGCACCGTCGATGTCCTGGCCCACCACGGCTACGACGGCTCGGGCCATCGGGCGAGAGAGTTCGACGCGACCGCGTTCGACGACATCGACCTCGTTCTCGCTTCCGACGACGGGCACGTCCGGCACCTGCGCCGGCTCGCGCCGACATCGGACCACCGCTCTCGGATCCGCCTGGTCCGCGAGTTCGACCCGACCGCGGTCGCGGCCGGGACGCTCGAGACGAGCGACCCCTGGTACGGCGACGAGGAGCACTTCCGGCGGTGCTTCACCGAGGTCGAGGCCGCCTGCAAGGGTGTCCTCGAGCACATCAGGGGAAGGCTGGAGATGGAGCACCCCTGATCGCATGAGAGACCTCCACGTGACCGTTCCGCACTACCCCTATGGGGCCCCCTGCTGGGTGGACCTCCTGGTCAGCGACGTCGGCCGGGCCCAGCACTTCTACAGCGAGCTGTTCGGCTGGCGCTGGTTGACGGGCGACGCGGCCAGCGGGGGCTACACCATGGCGCTGCTCGCGGACCAGCCCGTCGCCGGAATCAGCCGCCGGCCCCCGACCGCCCCGGTGCCGAGCCAGTGGACGACCTACCTTCGCGTCGGCGACATCACCGTCGCGGCGCAGGCCATCGCCACCTACGGGGGACGCCCCCTCGGCCGCCCCGTCCAGATCGGGGCGCTGGCACGCACCATGGTCGCGGTCGACCCGGGGGGCGCCTACTTCGGGGTGTGGGAGCCGGGCGACCTGCCCGGCAGCGGCACCCTCGACCAGCCGGGCTCCCTGACCTGGAACGAGCTGCTGACCCGCGACTACGACGTGGTGCTCGACTTCTACGAGAACATCTTCGCCCACGGCTTCATCGACGAGACCGAGAACGGCGGCCCCCGCTGGTCGACGGCCCACACCGGTGACGGCAACCCTGCGTACGGCCTGGCCGAGATCGAGGCCGACTGGCCGCCCGAGATCCCAGCGCACTGGGTGGCCCACTTCGCCACGGACAGCGTCGTGACCACCGTCGCCCACGCGCTCGACCTCGGCGGCACGCTGCTCCAAGGACCCTTCGACGGACCCTTCGGCCTCGGTGCGGTGCTCAGCGGCCCCGAGGGAGAGGTGTTCTCGGTCCTCGTCCCCGAGCTGGACTGACCGCCCCTCCGCCGCAACACACCCGCTTAGCGCCCGGTCCCCCCAACTGCAGACGGTAGGACCGCACGACAAGCGGGTGTGTTGCGGGCAGGTGAGGGCGGCAGGAGAGGGCCCAGCACGTGGGCACCCGGCCAGCCCAGCGGCATACGGACGGCTCGGAAGCACGCCACGCGCTCTGGGAGGATGGGCGCATGGCCTCCCTCGCTGCCGCAACACCCCCCATCGCGCTCGGCGCGCTCGACGGGCGCTACCGTGCCGCCGTCGCCCCGCTCGTCGACCACCTCTCGGAGGCCGCACTCAACCGGGAGCGGGTGCGCGTCGAGGTGGAGTGGCTGATCCACCAGACGTCCCACGGCATCGTCCCCGGGGTCCGCCGGCTGACCGACGCGGAGATCTCGGCGCTGCGCGGCCTCGTCGAGACGTTCGGGCCGGTCGAGGTGGCCGAGCTCGCCGAGATCGAGCGGGTCACCGTGCACGACGTCAAGGCGGTCGAGTACTTCCTCAAGCGCCGCCTCGCCGAGATCGCTCCCGCCGAGGAGGACAAGGGTCTCGCTGAGCTGGTCCACTTCGGCTGCACGAGCGAGGACATCAACAACCTCGCCTACGCCCTGATGGTCAAGGGCGCCGTGGCGGACGTCTGGCTGCCCCGGGCACAGGCCCTCGTCGAGCAGGTCTCCGCGCTGGCCCGCGACCTCCGGGACGTGCCGCTGCTCGCACACACCCACGGCCAGCCGGCCACCCCGACGACCATGGGCAAAGAGCTGGCCGTGCTCGCGTTCCGACTGGGCCGGCAGCTGCGCCGGGTCGACCGGCAGGAGTACCTCGGCAAGTTCAACGGGGCCACCGGCACGTTCGGCGCCCACGCCCTCGCGCTGCCCGACGTCGACTGGCCGACCGTGTCGCGCGAGTTCGTCGAAGGGCTCGGGCTCACCTGGAACCCGCTGACGACCCAGATCGAGAGCCACGACTGGCAGGCCGAGCTCTACGCCGACGTCGCGCGCTTCAACCGGGTCCTGCACAACCTCTGCACGGATGTGTGGACGTACATCTCGATGGGCTACTTCGCGCAGGTCCGCGGGCAGGGGACGGTCGGCTCGAGCACGATGCCCCACAAGGTCAACCCGATCCGCTTCGAGAACGCCGAGGCGAACCTCGAGGTCGGCAACGCGCTCCTCGACGTCCTCGGGTCGACCCTCGTCCAGAGCCGGCTGCAGCGTGACCTCACCGACTCGTCGATGCAGCGCAACATCGGGTCGGCCTTCGGACACAGCCTCCTCGCGCTCGACAACGTGGCGCGGGGACTGGCCGGGCTCGACGCCGTCCCGTCGGCGATGGCGGCCGACCTCGAGTCGAACTGGGAGGTCCTCGGCGAGCCGATCCAGTCGGCGATGCGGGCGCTGGGAGCGCGGGGCGTGCCGGGCATGGAGGAGCCGTACGAGCGGCTCAAGGAGCTGACGCGGGGCCGCCGGGTCGGGGGCGACGAGGTCCGCGAGTTCGTCCGTGGGCTCGGGCTGCCGGCTGACGTCGAGGAGCGGTTCCTCGCGCTGACGCCTCAGACCTACACGGCGCTGGCGAGCCGGTTGGTCGACTACCTGCCCTGAGGCAGGGGCTGGGTCGCCCCAGGCCGTATGCCGCTGAGCCGGGTTCCAGCCGGACCGGTCCGCCCGCAGCCTCCCGCCCTCTCCACCAGCAACACACCCGCTTGTCGACTGCTCACCCCGGCTGTACCAGGGGGTCGGAGTCGATGGGCGGGTGTGTTGCGCAGAGGCGGTCAGGCCGCAGTCGCCCGGAAGCCCCTCAGCCGCAGCGAGTTGGACACGACGAACACCGACGAGAACGCCATCGCGGCCCCGGCGAGCATGGGGTTGAGCAGGCCGGCCGCGGCCAGCGGGATCGCGGCGACGTTGTAGGCGAACGCCCAGAAGAGGTTGCCCTTGATCGTCCGGAGGGTGCGTCGGGCCAGGCGGATCGCATCGGCCGCGACGCGCAGGTCCCCGCGCACGAGGGTCAGGTCGCTCGCCTCGATCGCGACGTCGGTGCCGGTGCCCATGGCGAGGCCGAGGTCGGCCTGGGCCAGGGCCGCGGCGTCGTTGACCCCGTCGCCGACCATGGCGACGACCTTGCCGGACTCCTGGAGCCGCTTGACGACGTCGACCTTGTCGGCGGGCAGGACGTCGGCGATGACGTCGGCCTCGGCGATGCCGACCTGGGCGGCGACGGTCCGCGCGACGCGCTCGTTGTCGCCGGTGAGCAGGATCGGGGTGAGGCCGAGGTCGCGCAGCTCCTGGATGGCCTGCGCCGAGGTCGTCTTGATGGTGTCGGCGACGACGAGGATGCCGCGCATCCGTCCGCCCCACGCCACCGCGACCACGGTCGAGCCCTGGGACTCGTGCTCCGTGGCAGCCGCATCGAGCTCGGTGCAGCGCATCTGCCGACGCTCGGCGAGGAACACGGGGCGGCCGACGTAGACGTCGCTGCCGTCGACCTCGCCGCGCACGCCGAGACCCTGCGTGCTCTCGAAGCCCGACACGGCGGGCAGCGCCCCGAGCCGCTCCTTCGCGCCAGCCGCGACGGCGCGGGCGACGGGGTGCTCCGAGGCGTCCTCGACGGCACCGGCCAGGCGCAGCACCTCCGCCTCGTCCTCACCGTCGGCGGCGACGACGGCGTGGAGCGCCATGGCCCCGGTCGTGACCGTGCCTGTCTTGTCGAGGACGATCGTGTCGACCTGGCGGGTGGACTCGAGCACCTCTGGCCCCTTGATGAGGATGCCGAGCTGCGCGCCACGGCCGGTCCCGACCATGAGCGCGGTGGGTGTCGCGAGGCCGAGGGCGCACGGGCAGGCGATGATGAGCACGGCGACGGCCGCGGTGAAGGCGGCCGCGGCGCCCGCGCCCGTTCCGAGCCAGAAGCCGAGCGTGGCCGCCGACAGGCCGATGACGATGGGCACGAAGAACCCGGAGATCCGGTCGGCGAGCCGCTGGACCTGGGCCTTGCCGTTCTGGGCGTCCTCGACGAGTCGCGCCATCTGGGCGAGCTGGGTGTCGGAGCCGACGCGTGTGGCCCGGACGACGATGCGGCCGCCGGCGTTGATCGTCGCTCCGGCGACCGCGGAGCCGGGACCGACCTCGACGGGCACGGACTCGCCCGTGAGCATCGCGGCGTCGACGGCTGAGGTGCCGTCCTCGACGACGCCGTCGGTGGCGATCTTCTCCCCCGGCCGGACGACGAACCGCATCCCGACCTGGAGCTGCGAGGTCGGGATCCGCTCCTCGACCTGACCCGAGAGCCCGTCCCGCAGGACCGACACGTCCTTGGCGCCGAGCTCGAGGAGCGCGCGCAGAGCCGCTCCGGCCTGCCGCTTGGACCGTGCCTCGAAGTAGCGGCCGGCGAGGAGGAAGGTCGTCACCCCGGCCGCGGCCTCGAGGTAGATGTTGCCCGCGCCGTCGGTGCGCGAGATGGTCAGCTCGAACGGGTGGACCATCCCGGGCATCCCGGCGGTCCCGAGGAAGAGGGCATAGAGCGACCAGCCGAAGGCCGCGAGCACCCCCATGGAGACGAGGGTGTCCATCGTCGTCGTGCCGTGCCGGAGGTTGGTCCACGCGGCCTTGTGGAACGGCCAGGCGCCCCACACGACGACCGGGGCCGCGAGGGTGAGCGAGGCCCACTGCCAGTAGTCGAACTGCAGGGCCGAGACCATCGCCATGGCGATGACGGGGAGGCTGAGCACCGCCGAGACGACCAGTCGGTCACGCAGAGCACGAACGCGGTCGTACGCCGCTGGGCTCGCTTCCCCGCCGGAGGGACCTTCCGCGCCTTCCGCTGTCACCGGTGGCGCGGGGACCGTCGCGCCGTAGCCGGCGGCCTCGACGGCCTTGACGAGCTCCTCGGCGGAGAGCGTGTCGGGGAAGGAGACCTTGGCCTTCTCGGTGGCGTAGTTGACCGTGGCCGTCACGCCGTCGAGCTTGTTGAGCTTGCGCTCGATCCGGTTGGCGCACGAGGCGCACGTCATGCCGGTGATCTCGAGCTCGATCGCCCCGGGTGCCGAGGGCAGGCCGAGCGAGGCGCCCCCCGGTGTGGTCGTCGGCGTCGTGGTCATCAGTGGTCATCTCCGTGGTCTGAGGTCGTGCCGCTGGAGGCGGGGGCCGGTTCTGCCGGCGCGGCGCTGCCGTGCGCGGTGACCGAGAGCGGCGCGGTCCGCACGACCCCGTCGTGCTGGAAGTCGAGGTACAGCCGGTAGGCGCCGGCACTCGGCACGGACGCGTGGAAGACGACGTCGGGGCCGGGTCTGGTGCGTCCGTCCCCGGGGGCTCCGTCCGGGTGGACGTGGAGGTAGGCGAGGTCGCCCTGGCGGAGCGCGACCAGGTGGCCGTAGGCGCCGAGGTACGGCTGGAGGTCGGCGACGGGTGCGCCGTCCTTGCGGACCGAGAAGCTGAGGTCGGCATCCTGGCCGGCGACGAGGTCGCCGGTGATGCTGACCGTGTAGCCGTCGACGGTGACGGTTCGGGTCTCGCCGACGGGAGCCGCGAGGGCCGCCGTCCCCGGGACGCTGAGGTCGGTCCCGAGGGTCAGGGCGCCGGCGCCGGTCGCGGTGAAGTCGGCGAAGAGACGCCACACGCCAGGCTCGAGGTCGAGCGCCGCTGACCACGTGCCGTCGGCGCGCAGCGTCGGGTGGACGTGCTGGTAGCCGGTGAAGTCGCGCCGCACCGCGATGAGGTGCAGCTCCTTCTCGTGCTCGACCTCGTAGTCGGTCACCGGCGTGCCGTCCGGGCCGGTGACGGCGAACGACACGGGCACGCCCCGCCCGGCCGGAGCGGTCGGCGCCGAGAGGCGCAGGGTGTAGCCGGCGTCGCTGATCGTGAGGCCGCCCGGGAGTCCGGCCGCCGGCAGGTCAGCACTGCCCGCGCCACCCCCGCTCGAGCCGGCGTGCGCCGCCGGTGGCTCCCCCACGGGCCCGACCACGCGGCCGAGCCCGAGGGCGAGCACGAAGACGACGACCAGGCCGAGGGCGAAGCCGACGATCCTGGTGACTGTGGTCATGCCGTCGGTGCGAGCGCGTAGCCCGCCTCCTCGACAGCCGCCTTGACCTGGGCCTCGTCCACCGGCGAGCCGCTGGTGACCGTGACGCGGCCGCTGGCCAGGTCGACGTCGACGTTCTCGACACCGGCGATGGCGCCGACCTCCTCGGACACCGAGGCGACGCAGTGTCCGCAGGTCATGCCGACGACGGTGTAGGTGCTGGTCTCGCTCATGGTCGTGCCTTTCCGGTTCGGTGCCGCTGGTGTCCAGGGCACTGGAGCATGTCTCGTCCTACCTGTCCAACATACCCCGCTGGGGTATCCATTCCAACGCGGGGTCGCAGACCCCCATGATTTCGACGCGCCAGGACGGCCTCGCCCACGAGTCCAACTACACGAGCGGGCTGCGGATCTTCGACGGCTGGCGCGTCGACCAGGGCCGGATGCGCGAGGTCGGCTACTTCGACGGCTACCCGGCCGACGACCGCACCGGTTTCGCCGGCTCGTGGAGCAAGTACCCGTGGTTCAAGGACGGCAAGGTCGTCTTCACCGGGACCGAGGAGGGTCTCTTCGTCGTCCAGACGCGCCTCAAGACGGCGGCGCCGGGACGCTGACCCCACGCGGGGAGGACCGAGGGCCCGCCGGCTCGCCCGGCGGGCCCTCGTGGGTCCCGTCCAGGAGCACGGGTCCGGTGGGGTGCCCCGCTCGTCACGAACGAACGAGCCGCGCTATCGCGTCCGAGGCCTCCTTGAGCTTGAGCTCCGCGTCCGGACCACCCTCACGTACCGCGTCGACGACGCAGTGCGCGATGTGCTCGTCGAGCAGCCCGAGGGCCACGGACTGCAGCGCCTTCGTCATCGCCGAGATCTGGGTGAGGATGTCGATGCAGTACTGCTCCTCGTCGACCATCCGCTGCAGGCCCCGAGACTGCCCCTCGATGCGCCTCAGCCGGCGAAGGTAGTCGTCCTTCTGGTGGATGTAGCCGTGCTGGTGCGGCACGGCCTCCGTCCCGTGGTCCATGGTCCTCCTTCGCGCGGCGGTGCTCTTCGGTACAACATACCCCCGGCGGGTATGGATTCCCTCCTGCGAGCGCCGACGACCTGCTCCCGCCGCCCCGTCCGCCGAAGTGCACCGTCGACTCGGCCCTCAGGTCGTGGAAGTCAGGCAGCGATCGGGCTACCGTCACAGAGCATGCAGGGCCGAGACGACCGGAGTCCTCGGGCCGACGAGCTGCTGACGAAGCTGCGCCGTCGCGCCGAGGCCTTGGGCAGCGCCGGTGCAGCGCCGGGCGAGGACGAGCACCCTGCCGCCGCACTCCCGCCGCCGGGGGCGCGCACTCGGCTCTTGGTCGCCCTCGTCCTGACCGTTCCCGTGGTCGCACTGGCGCTCTGGGCGAACGACAGCACGGTCGGACGCTGGGCCCAGGTGGTCCTGACCGCGGTCATCCTCGGCTGGTCCGCCGGCCCGCTGGTCGCGGCGGCAGGGCGCACGCTGAGGGCCCTCAGACCGGGGCCGGAGGTGCCGGTCCTGCTCGGCGCCCTGGTCTCGTGGGCGGCGTCCGTGACCGACCTGGTCCGCGGCGCTCCGGAGCAGTGGTTCGGAGCCGCTGCCGTCGCCGCGACCCTCCTCCTGCTCGTCCGCCACGTCGCGGCCCGCGCCCACGCAGCCGCCGGGCCGGACATGCCGCAGCCGACCGTCGTGGACCGCCTCGCGAGGTGGCTGCCCCCGGTCGTCCTCCTCGTCGCGGCGGTCGTTCTCGTCGTCCGGCTCCGCACCGGACACACCGTGGCGGACTCGCTCAGCGCGACGGTCGCGGTCCTGTTCATCGCGTCGTTGCCGGCCGCCGCCCTGGCTGCGCCGGCAGCCCTGGCCGCGGCCCGGGCGCGGGCCGAGCGCCGGCTGGGGTCGGCGCCGGCTGCCGGCACCCTGGCGAGGTCGGCCACCCTTGACACCGTCGTCATCAACCGCACGGGGCTGCTGACGACCGGCGACCTCGCCCTGCGGAAGATCGCGGTCACCGGTCGGCTGTCCAAGAAGGCGGCGCTCATCGCCGCCGCCGCGGTCGAGCAGGGCAGCGACCACCCGATCGCCCGGGCCATCGTCGCGGGGGCGGGGCAGGCCCGGGTCGACCTGCCGCGGATCCGCGACTTCGAGGCCAATCCGGGCGAAGGGGCGTCCGCGCGGATCAAGGACACCGAGGTCACCGTCGGCAAGGCCGCCCTCTTCGAACACGTCGACCCGGACCTGCTCGCCCATGCGGACGGGACCCCGGGCCGGACGGTGTTCGTCGGCTGGGGCGGCCGGGCCCGCGCGGCACTCACCGTCGAGGACACGATCCGGGAGACGTCCCGGCCCGCGATCGCGCGGCTCAAGGGCCTCGGCCTGACGCCCTACCTGCTCACCGAGGACGGGGAAGCGCACGCTCGAGGCCTTGCCGCCGCGGTGGGCATCGACCCGGGGAAGGTCCGGTCCGGATCGCGCGGCAAGGCCGTCACGGATCGGGACCTGGTCTCCGAGCTGCAGCGGCAGGGGCGCCGGGTCGCCGTCATCGGGCGGGCGCCGGCAGACCTGCTCTTCGAGGCCGACGACGTCGACGCGGCGGCGGACACCATCGAGCTGGCCCAGCAGACCCAGTCGGTGATCCGGCAGCACCTCGGCTGGGCGCTCGGCTACAACGTGATCGCCCTCGTCGCTGGTGGCCTGGGCTGGGTCCACCCGACGTGGGCCGCGATCCTCGCCGCGGTGGCCGCGTTCGTTCCGCTCGCCAGTGCGCAGCGTCTCAGATCGTGACGTCGCCGTCCGGGGTGTGGAACGTGACGGACAGCAGCCCGGGGGTGCCGTGCGGCGCGACGAAGGTGAAGTGGATGTCGCCCTTGTCGAAGGTCTGGTCGACGCCGAGCCATTCACGCACGCGCGCCGGGTCGCCGGCGATCTGCAGCTCGCCGATGTGCACCTGCGCCGCGGAGCCGTTGGCCGGGTGGAGCGAGATGTCCTCCCACTGGATGAAGTAGGGGACCTGGGGGTCGGCGATGAGTCCCCTGATGCCGATCTGCCGCCAGCGCAGCTCGGTGCCGTCGGGACGGTGCCGGTTGCCCTCCACGGCCTCGCGGCCGAGTCGCTTCTCCGCGGCGGTCAGGTCGTCCACGGCGACGACCCACCCGAGCCAGCCACCGCCGGCCTCCGAGCGCGCCCGGACCGCCTGCCCGAAGGGGGCCTTGTCCGAGGCGGGGTGATCGAGCACCTCGACGACCTCGACGTAGTTGCGGTCCGCGAGGGGAAGGATGACGTTGCGCGTCCCGAACCGGGGGTGGACCCCGCCGTCGACGGGCTCCACACCAAGGAGCTTCGAGAGCCTCTCGGCCGTTGCCTGGAGGCCGTCGTGCTCTGCCGCATAGGACACGTGGTCGACTCGCATACGGTCAATCGTGACACACCGCCAAGGGTGCTCTTGACCACCCCCCGGTCAGGCCGGACCGCCACCTCCGAGGCGTGAGGCACGTTGCCGGACTGCCTCGTAGAGGACGACGGCGGCGGCGACCGAGACGTTGAGGCTGTTCGCGCGGCCGTGCATCGGGATGCGTACCCGATGGGTGGCGGCCACGAGGAGCGCGTCGTCGACGCCGTGCTTCTCGGAGCCGACCGCGATGGCCACCCGGCCGGTGTAGTCCACCTCGGTGTGGAGGAGGTCGGTCTCCGGGGTGGTCACGACCAGGGTGACGGCGCCGTGCGCCAGCCAGGCGAGGGTCTCGGACGTCGTCCCGCTCGCGACCGGCACGGCGAAGAGGGTGCCCTTGCTCGCTCGGACGACGTTGGGGTTGCCCCAGTCCGTGACGGGGTCCGCGGCGACGACCGCGTCGACGCCGGCTGCGTCCGCCGTGCGCAGCATCGCCCCGAGGTTCCCGGGCTTCTCGATCCGCTGCGCGACGAGCCCGAGCCACGAGGGACCGTCGACCGTGAGCGAGGCCAGCGGCACACCGACGTCGTCGACGACGGCCAGCAGGCCGTCGGGCCCTTCCCGATAGGACACCTTGGCGTATGCCGCTGGGCTGAGTCGGACGATCTCGACCCCTGCCGCTCGGAGTCGTTCGACGAGCTCCGGTTGCGTGCCGATCTCCTGTGACCCGGCGCGGCCCGACGGGCTGAACAGCTCCTCCGCCACGTAGAGCGTCCGGGGGGTGACTCCGGCATCGAGTGCCAACCGGATCTCCTCGTGCCCCTCGACGATGGTCTGGCCGGTCTCCTCCCGGACCCGCCGGCGGCGCAGCGCGACGAGCGCCTTGAGGCGGGGGTTCGACGGGGAGGACACGGAGAGGTCGCGAGGCAGGTTCATGGCACGGCCAGCATCCCACTGTGCGCGTCCTGCCGGACCGTGACGGCTGTCGGTGCCGTGGTCTAGCGTCGTCGTGGTCAACGGAACCTGGGGAGAGGACCACCATGGCCAGCTTGGAGAACCGGCCCAAGAGCGCCCTTCTCGTCATCGACATGCAGAAGGGCGTCGTCGCTGACGCGCACGACCGTGAGCGCGTCATCGCCAACATCGGCTCCCTCGTGGCGAGGGCCCGCGACGAGGACGTGCCGGTCGTCTGGGTGCAGCACTCGGATGAGGGCCTCGCTGAGGGCAGCGAGGAGTGGGAGCTCGTCCCGGAGCTGGCGCCCGGTGACGACGAGCCGCTCGTCGGCAAGCACTACGGGGACTCGTTCGAGGAGACCGACCTCGAGTCGGTGCTCGCGAAGCGGGCTGTCGGCCGGGTCGTCGTGACCGGCGCCCAGACCGACGCGTGCGTTCGGGCCACGCTGCACGGTGCGCTGGTCCGCGGCTATGACGCGACCCTCGTCTCGGACGCCCACACCACGGAGGACCTGCGACAGTGGGGCGTCCCGGTCAGCCCGGAGCAGGTCATCGCGCACACCAACGCCTACTGGTCGGAGGCGAAGGCGCCGGGCCGCAAGGGCGACACGGCCTCGACCGCCGAGGTGAGCCTCCGGACGGACTGAGGTCGTGCCGGACACGCTCGCGGATCCACGGTTCCGGCAGGCCGCGCTCGGCCGGCGGAGACCTCAGGCGAAGATCGGACCCACGGGCGGGTAGGCCGCCGTCAGCAGGGCCCGGATCTCGGTGAGCGACGGTGTCGCCCCACTGGCCGGCGACTGGAAGCCGGTGTCGAGCCGCATCGGCTTGCCCCAGGCCACGAGGTCCTCGACCGTCGACCCCACCGCGCCACCGGACAGCTCGTCGAACCAGTCGACCCGGCCGTAGGTGACGTCACCACCGATGCAGACGAGCTCGACCCACGACGGGTCGGCGAGGCAGACGCTCTCGTAGGGATCGCGGTGGTGCCGTTCCAGGACGAGGAGGTCGGCGGGGCGTCCCACCGCGACGGACCCGAGGTGCTCGTCGAGCCCGGCCACCCGGGCCGCCACCGACGTCACCATGGCGACGAGGTCAGCGGCCGCGACGGGGTGCTCCTGCCGGGCGAGCTCGCGCCGGGCGACCTTCATCTCGGCCAGCAGGCTCGTCGAGCCCGAGGGCAGCCAGTCCGCACCGAGGGCAACGGGGACACCGGCCCGGAGGGCCTCCCCGGCCAAGGTCGTCTCGCCGTAGAGGCGGAGGTTCGACTGGGGCGACCACACGAGGCGGCAGCCGGCGTCGGCGACCTCGTGGAGGTCGGTCACCGTCAGGGCGCTGCCGTGGATGATGTTGGTCGCCGGGGTGGCCGCCCCGAGGTCGACGAACCGGCGGAACTCCTCGGTGCTCACCGCGTCCCCGCGCCGACCCTCGGACAGGTGGAGGTAGAAGGCGTTGACCGTGCCGGCGGCGATGTGCGCCATGATCCGGTCGAACGACTCCTTGCCGAAGCTCCCGGTCGGCAGGTCGACCAGCGAGCGGGCCCGGTGGGCGCCGAAGGCCCACCGGTCGATGTTGCGCACGAGGGGCTCGGCCGAGGCGCTGCTGCTCGCCGATGCGGCGCCCTGGATCCCGGTCACGCCGCCGACGAGCGCGCGCACCTCGGCATAGCGCGTCTGCGTCTGCGGTGGGACCGTGCTCAGCAGGGCGTTCTGGGGGTCCCTGACCAGTTGCTTGTAGGCCGTCGAGCGCCGCCACGCATACCGGTTCGGATAGAGCTTCGGCGGCTCCCAGGCGGCGAAGACGTTGAACTCCGGGTGGCCGTGGAGGTCGAGGAGCCCGGGCAGGATGACCCCGTCGGTCTCGAGCACCGGGACCGAGGTCGGGCGTCGGCGGCTGACCCGGTCGATGCGCCCGTCCGCGACGGTGACGTAGCCCGAGGACCACGCACCCTGCGGCGTGATGACGGCGCCCCGGAGCGCGAACGGAGTGGGGGGCAGGGCGCGCGCTCGCCGCGGTGGCGGCGGCAGCTCGTCGGTGATCCCCCTGCTGTAGGCCTCCTCGAAGGTGACCCTGCCCGGCGCGGGTCCCGTCCTCAGAGGGTCGGCCATGATCGCGCTCCCTTCGGGACGGCGACCCGGATCGTCGCACGCTTCTCCTGCGCATCGGCTCCGTCCCGGACCGCCCACGCGTCGACGGCGCGCCACCAGGCGGGAGCGCCCGGGGGGAGGTCCTGCTCCGGGATCGCCACCAGGTCGCGCTCGGTCCACGACTCGCCGTACGACCTCAGGTTCGGGGTGACCTCGGGAGACACGGCGGCGCCGAGCGCAGGGAGGTGGGCACTCCAGTCGGCGAGCTGGGCGGCAGTCGTGTCCTCCAAGGGCTGTCCACTCGCCCGCGCCGACCCTTCGGCATACGTGGGGTGACGCACCGCCGCGAGGTGGAGCCGGCGGGAGCGTGCCTCCCGCTCGGGCGAGCTGTCCTCCCAGAGACCGAACGCCCGCTTGGCGAGGGTGCCCAGGGCGATGACCGCGGTGACCCCGGAGGAGGCCACGGATGGGGTCACGGATGGGGTCACGGAAGGGGTCACGGAAGGGGTCACGGATGGGGTCACGGATGGGGACGCGGAGTCGAGCAGGACCGCGTCGAGCCATCGGTGCCGGTAGTCGACGATGTCCGGGTCCTTCACGTGTCGGTAGCCGGCCGCCTGCCCGAAGACGCTGTAGAGGTAGACGTTGAGCATGACGTAGCTGTGGGTGATCCCCAGCCGCGCGAGCAGCCCCTGCACGCGCTGCCCGGCCTCACCGACGAGGACGCGGCGGCTGATCGCCTCGTGCGTCGCCGGGTCCTGGCCGATGACGAGCACGCGGGCCGACCCGTCGAGCCGGCCCCGGTGGAACACCGGCCCCCACTCGACGCGGAAGTCCCCCGGTGGATAGGCCTCGGCCCCGGGATAGTCCGCGACGAGCGAGGCGAACGGCTCGTCGACGTAACCCGGGCAGCTTCGGTGCGTGACCATGCGAACCCTCCCAAGACGCCACTGTCCTTCAGGGTGCTTCGACCCTAACCCTGATACGTGCCGGTCCGGAGCGGTTCGTCACGGATCGACCGGACCGTCGTCGCCGGCGCGCTCGAGCAACAGGCGCCGCTCCGCCGCGTTGTCGGTCATCGCGGCAGCCCTGCGGAACTCCTCCCGCGCCTCCTCCTCACGGCCGAGCTTGCGCAGCAGGTCGCCTCGCACGCTCGGCAGGAGGTGGTAGTCGGCGAGCGACCCGGACTCGACCAGCCGGTCGACGACGGCGAGAGCGGGGCCGGGCCCAGCGGCATACGCCATCGCGACAGCCCGGTTGAGGTCGACGACCGGGGAAGGCCGCACGCGCGCGAGCTCGTCGTAGAGGGTGACGATCCGCGCCCAGTCGGTCTCGTCGGGTGTGCGGGCCCGAGCGTGGCACGCGGCTATCGCCGCCTGCAGGACATACGGGCCCGGTATGCCGCTGAGCTGGGTCGCGCGGTCCAGTGCACCGAGCGCGTGGCGGATGAGCGACCAGTCCCACCTGGTGCGGTCCTGGTCGAGGAGCAGGACCGGTGAGCCGTCGGCAGCCATACGAGCGCGGGTCCGCGAGGCCTGGATCTCCATGAGGGCGACGAGCCCGTGCACCTCGGGCTCCTGCGGGGCGAGCGCGGCGAGGACGCGGCCGAGGCGGATCGCCTCCTCCATGAGGTCGCCCCGCACCCAGTCCCGTCCGGATGTGGCGGCGTAGCCCTCGTTGAAGATCAGGTAGACCACCTCGAGCACCGAGGCCAGCCGGGGTGGCAGGTCGGCACCGGAGGGGACCTCGATCGTGACGCCGTCGGCTCGGAGGGCCTTCTTGGCCCGGGAGATCCGCTGGCCGATGGTCGACTCGGTCGTGAGGAAGGCCCGGGCGATCTCGCGCGTCGTCAGCCCGCCGATCATCCGCAGGGTGAGGGAGATCCGGGCCTGGGCGGTGAGAACGGGGTGGCACGCGGCGAAGACGAGGCCGAGGACGTCGTCGTCGATGTCCTCCAGGGCCCGGTCGAAGCCGGCCTCGGCGAGGTCGGCCGCCCGCAGCTCCTCCGCGTGGCCGACCTGCTGGAGCTTGTCCCTGAGGTTCACGTCCCGCCGGATCCGGTCGATGGCGCGGCGACGCGCCGTCGCGGTGAGCCACGCGCCCGGTTTGTCCGGGAGTCCGTCGCGTGGCCACTGCTCGAGCGCCTGGAGGAAGGCGTCCTGGGCGAGGTCCTCCGCCAGCCCGATGTCACCGACGACCCGCGCGACAACGGCCGTCACCTTGGCGGTTTCCATCCGCCAGACGGCCTCGAGGGTGCGGCGGACGACGTCGGAGTCGGCGTCGGGGTCGGTGACGGGCGGGGCGGGAGGGGTCACCCGGTCAATGCTGGCACGGGACGGTGACGACGGGCGCCGCGACGGCCCTGGGCCACCAGCTCAGCCCTGGGCGGCCTGCCGGGCAGCGGCTTCGCGCAGGGCCCGCTCACGCTCGCGCAGCTCCGGGCTCAGCTGCTCGTCGAAGTCCTCCGGCGCGTACATCTGCCGCAGCTCGAGCGCCTGGCCGGGACCGGGCGCGCAGGACCGCGGCCACCGCTTGACCCATTCGAGGGCCTCCTCCCGCGACGACACGTCGATGACGGAGAAGCCGGCGATGATCTCCTTCGCCTCGGCGAACGGGCCGTCGGTGACGACCCACTCGTCGTCCTCGAATGAGACGAGCGCACCCTTGGCCGTGGGGTGGAGGCCCTGGCCGTCGACGTAGACGCCGGCGCGGAGCATCTCCTCCTGGTACGACTGCATGTCCGCCAGCTGCTGCTCCGTGCCGATGGTGTCGCTCTCCGTCTCCGGGCCTCCCGGGACGATGATGAGGTACCGCATGGTGTCCTTCCTCTCTGCAGGGCCGGGCGGCCCGCTCACCCCTTCGTCGAACGAAGCGAGCCGGTTTCGACGCCGGGTCCAGCTGTCACCGATGCCGGATCCGGATCCCGCTGGGCTCAGGTCCCGGTTCGGCGGTCCGCGCGCCAGGGCGACCGGTCCGCTGCGGTGGACGGCACTCCGTCCCGGAACGGGACTCCGTGGCGCGCTGCTTCGGCGATCCCCCGGACGACGGGCACCAGGCCGTCCTCGTCCACGTGGCCGGTCACCTCGTCGGCCACCGCCTTGACCTCGTCGGGGGCGTTGCCCATGGCCACTCCCCACGCTGCCCAGCGGAGCATCTCGAGGTCGTTGCGCTGGTCTCCGACGGCCACGGTGTGGATCGGCTCGACGCCGATGCGACGACGGATGAGCTCCAGGGCGGAGGCCTTGCTGACCCCCTCGGGGTTGATGTCGAGCCAGGCCGACCAGCCGACGGCGTAGGAGACGCCGTGCAGGCCGGCACGCTCCACCATCTCCATGAACTCCTCGGCGGTCGCCTCGGGCTGGCGCAGCGTGACGCGGGTGACGGGGTGGGCGACGAGCTCGTCCCAGTCGACGACGCGGGCCTGTCCCATCAGCTCCCCCTCGGGAAAGTGCCGGCTCACCTTGAAGCCGACCCCGAGCTCTTCGACGGCGATGCGGGCCTCGGGGAGCGCCACGCGAAGCCGCTCGAGCACCGGCTTGGGGTCGAAGGTCACCGTGTCGACGATCGCATATCCCGTCGGGGCGCGCCGGTCCAGCTCGATCGTCACGGCGCCGTTGGCACAGACGGCGAACCCCTCGGTGACCCCGAGCGACTCGAGGACGGGCGTGGTCGCGATGATGGACCGGCCGGTCGCCACGACGACGATGACCTCGTCGGGGAGCGCTGCGACGGCGTCGCGGACAGCGTCGGACAGCTCACCAAGGTGGTTGAGCGTCGTTCCGTCGAGGTCCAGGGCGAGCATGCGCAGAGCCATGGGCCCACGCTATCCGCCCCGCCGCGCAGACCACGTCCCTGCCCCGGGGCCCGAGGACCGTCCCCTTTTGCGACGGCCACGGGTGGGGAGGCACCATCATGAGTCCATGACCGCGACCGGCAGCACCGAGACGCATCCGCCCACGACCGCGACGGGTGTCGACGAGACCCGGCTGCGGTCCCTGCGCCGCTGGAACCTCGCTCTCTCGCTGCTCCACCTCGGGCAGGCCGTGACGGTGCTCCTGCTGGCGACCGGCTTCGCCGTCACGGTGACGCAGTCGCTGCCGAGCGGCCCTCCGGGCACTCCTCCCGGATCGCCCGAGGCACTGTTCGACCTGCCCATCGGGGCGTCGGTGGCCGTGTTCCTCACCCTTGCTGCGCTGGACCACCTGCTGACCGCCACGGCCCTCCGGAAGTCCTACGAGCAGGACCTGCGCGGCGGGATCAACCGGTTCCGCTGGATGGAGTACTCGGTCAGCGCCACGCTCATGGTCGTGCTCATCGCCCTGTACACCGGCATCGACGGGATCTCGGCACTGATCGGGATCGCGGGCGCCAACGTCGCGATGATCCTGTTCGGCTGGCTGCAGGAGCTGGCCAACCCCCCTGGCCGCTCCGCCACCACGATGAAGCCGTTCTGGTTCGGCTGCGTTGCCGGCGCGGCGCCGTGGGTGGCGATCGGCTACAACCTCGTGGCCGCCGACGAGGTCCCCGGCTTCGTGGTCGGGATCTTCGTCTCGCTCTTCGTGTTCTTCAACAGCTTCGCGCTGAACCAGTGGCTGCAGTACCGGCAGGTCGGGCGCTGGCGCAGCTACGCCTTCGGCGAGAAGACCTACCTCGCGCTCAGCCTGGTCGCCAAGTCAGCCCTGGCGTGGCAGATCTTCGCCGGCTCCCTGGTCGGGTGACCACGCCCAGCTCACCGCACGCGAGTCAGTCGTCGATGTCCCGGATGGCGCCCTCGGTGTAGACGTGCGGCGGGTCGCGAGGGTCCTCGGCGGGCTCGACGCTCGTGATGACCTTGCGGTGGTGGTCCCGCCGCGAGAGGACGATGAGCAGCCCGCCGGCGATCATCAGGATGACCCCCACGGTGGGCAGGCTGATGCCATCCGGGTCGGCCCGCACGGCAAAGGCGAGAATCGCCCCGATCACGGCCAGCGTGACTCCTGCTCCCATGACTGCACTCCTCTCCAGGTCTGGGCGTCAGACTCTCGTCCACCCATACCCAAACCGGGGCTCGGCCGTGCCTGCTACTCCCCGTCCACCTTGACGATGTCGTGCTCGGTCGTCGGGCCGGGCGGGGTCGTGAACCGCGCGTTGACCACGTACAGCCGGGAGCCCTGCATCGCGATCGTCGTCGGGACGTCGAAATCCGGATCCGTGAGGGTCACCACGTGCGCCGCGGACCGGTGGTCCGGGGCGAGGCGGAGCTCCACGACCTCGTTCAGGACGTTGCGCACCACGTAGAGGGTCCTCCCGCGCAGGAGGATGCCGTCGCCGGCGGTGAGGTCCGTGCCACCCGTGTCGACCGCGAGCGCCACGCCCGTGTGCGGGTCGACGCTGTAGAGGATGCCCGACGTGCTGTTGATGACGAGCAGCGTCTGCCCGTCGGGCGTGGCAGCGATCCCGTTCGCGTTGAAGCCCGCCACCTGCTGCCACTCCCCGACGAGCGGGATGGTCGCGAACTCCCCGGTCGGCACTCCGCGGGCCAGCTCGACCGCGTACAGCTCGGCAGCGGCCGAGTTGGTGAAGTAGGCGGCCTCGTGCGTCACGGTCACGTCGTTGATGAACGCCGGGCCGTCCGTCAGGTGGTAGGCCGCCACCTCGGCCCCGGTCCGCGCGTCGTAGACATGGGCGTCGCCATACGTCCCGCCGGAGACGAAGAGCAGCCCGGACGCCACCTTGACGCCGACGGCCATCCGCCCCTCGCCTCCTTCGACGAGGAGGTCGCCCGCTCCGGTTCGGAGATCACCCAGCCAGACCGACCCATCCGCCCGGGATCCTGCGTAGACCGAGGTCCCGGTCCCCGTGGCGATTCCCTCGGGAAGCGACCCGGTCGGGATGGGTATGACATCGGGGAACGGTTCGGCCGTGGCCGCTCCCAGTGGGGTCGCTGCGAAGACAGCGACAAGTGCAGTCGTCACCAGTGCCTGTCGTGGTCCCATCGCCTCACGTTAGGCCGCTCCGGCCGCTCCGTAAACGGGTCGGCGCCCGGCCGTCGGGTGCCGGGGCGCCGGTGCCACACGGTCAGGCACCCACCCCGGACCACTGCGCGGCGAGACCCAGCAGGTGGTCGAGGCTCTGCTCGACCTGGCGGGCCGGCCCGGGAGCGCCCGGGTCCTCGTCGAGGACGACGTCCTGCTCGAGGACGTACCACCCGTCGTAGCCGGCATCCTCCAGCGCGCTGACGATCGCGGCGATGTCGAGATCCCCCTGCCCGAGCGGCGGGTGGAGACCCGCCCGGACGGCCTCGACGAGGCTCAGCTCACCCGAGCGGACCCGTTCGGCCACGGCCGCCCGGACGTCCTTGAGGTGGACGTGGACGATGCGTCCGGGACGGGCCAGGGCGAGCGACAACGGGTCGTCGCCGACGAGCGCCAGGTGCCCCGTGTCGAGACAGACCCCGATCCGGCTGCCGTCGATGACCCGCTGCAGCTCAACGAGAGACTGGACCACCGTGTCGGCGGAGGCGTGCACGGCCGCGACGAGCCCGCGGGACCGCGCGGCGTCCTCGAGGCGGTCGAGGTTGCGCAGGAGCGTCGCCCACGCCGCCTCGTCGAGGTCCGGGCGGGTCGCGTCTTCGGCCACCCCGGTCGCGGCCACCACGACCAGGGTGGTCGCCTCCGTCGCCACCAGGGCGTCCATCGTGGGCTCCAGCGCAGCGAGCGGGTCGACCGTCGCGTCGTGCAGCACGACCGACACGAGCTGCCCCGCCGCCTCGAGCCCGGCAGCGCCGAGGAGGCGCGCCCGGTCCGCAGGGGCGTCCGGCAGGAAGCCGTCAGGCCCCAGCTCTGTTGCGGCGAGGCCGATCTCGGCCATCTGGGCCAGCACCGTGTGGGGGTCGAACTGCCAGCCCCAACCCGGCACCTCGGACACCCCCCACGAGATCGGAGCGCTCGCGATCCGTTCGGCGAGCGGCCGGGCGCCGAGGTGGTGCGGGTGCACGACCCGCGATGGCTCGTCCTGCTGCTGACCGGTCACGGATCCTCCACTTCGTCGAGGCGCACGACGCCATGGGTCGAGCGTGGCACAGCTCAGCCCGGAACGTCAGGACCTCTGGTCCAGATCGGCCAGGGCGTCCTCGATGCCCCGGTGGAAGGTCGGGTAGGCATGGATCATCGACCGGAGCCGGTCGAGCGGCACCTCGGCGTGCACGGCCACGGCGAGCGCGCCCATCACCTCGCCCGCCGCCGGCCCCATGACGGTCGCCCCGACGAGGAGCCCCCGCCCCGGGTCGGCGACGAGCTTGATGAAACCGTCGCCGCCGACGCCGTGGATCCACCCGCGTGTCGTCGAGCCGAGTGCGGTGAAGCCCGTCCTGACCTCGACCCCCTGGTCCCGCGCCTGCGCCTCGGTCAGCCCCACGGTCGCCACCTCCGGGTCCGTGAAGGTGACCCGCGGAACGGCCCGGTAGTCGGCCGGTGGCCCCGCCTCACCGAGGACGTCCCGGACGACGATTGCGGCCTGGTACATCGAGACGTGGGTGAAGGCACCCTTACCGGTGATGTCGCCGACCGCCCACACTCCTGGGGCGACTCGGCACCACTCGTCGGTCGGGGCCACCCTGGCGTCGGCGGCCACCCCGACGGAGCCGAGGCCCACCGCACCCGGGTCGGTTCGACGTCCGGTCGCCACGAGGAGTCGCTCGGCTCGCAGGACCGTCCCGTCCTCGAGGGTCACCTCGACCTGGTCGGCCTCCCCGGGCGTCGGGGACGCGGCGACGGTCGCTGCGGCGGAGCCGACGTGCACGGTGATCCCCTCCCGCTCGAAGACCGTCGCGATCCGCTCGGACGCCTCCGGCTCCTCGGGTGACAGGAGGCGAGGCGCCGACTCCACCACGGTGACCGTGGTCCCGAACCGGGCAGCGACCTGCGCCAGCTCGCACCCGATCGCACCACCCCCGAGGACGACGAGTGACCCGGGGAGAGCCGTCGCCTCGGCGAACTCGCGATTGGTCCAGAAGGGCACCCCCTCGAGTCCCTCGATGGGAGGCGTCGCCGCGCGGGAGCCGACGTTGACCACGATCCCGCGCCCAGCGGCATACGGCTTGCCGTCGACGTCGACGCGGCCGGGCCCGACGACCCGGCCGGTGCCGCGCAGGAACGTCCCACCCTTCTGGGTGAACCGTTCGACGGCGACCTGGTCGTCCCAGCCGTCCGTGGCCTCGTCACGGATGCGACGCGCCACCAGCGACCAGTCCGGCGTCACGTCCGCGACCGACCCGGCCAGCCCGTCCACCCGTCGCGCCTCGGCCAGGGCATCTGCGGCGCGGACCATCATCTTCGTCGGGATGCAGCCCCAGTAGGGACACTCGCCCCCCACCAGTCCATGGTCGACGCCGAGGACGCGCAGGCCCCGCTCAGCCAGGGTGTTCGCCACGTGCTCGCCGCCCGGACCCATCCCGACGACGATGATGTCGAAGCTCTCCATGGCGCATCCTCTCGGCAGGGTCCCTCACAGGATGTCCTACCGCCGACGCCTCCCGGGGGATGTCGACGACCGAGGTGCCCTCAGGCGATCGGCTTCAGCACATCCATGCCGAGGAACGGGCGCAAGGCCTCGGGCACCACGACGGAGCCGTCCGGCTGCTGGTGGTTCTCGAGGATCGCAACGAGCCAGCGGGTCGTCCCCAAGGTGCCGTTCAGGGTCGCGACGGTGCGCGTGCCCGAGCCGTTGGGGTCGCGCTCGCGCGTGTTGAGCCGACGCGCCTGGTAGGTGGTGCAGTTCGAGGTCGAGGTGAGCTCGCGGTACTTGCCCTGGGTGGGGACCCACGCCTCGCAGTCGAACTTGCGCGCCGCCGGGCTGCCGAGGTCCCCTGCCGCCGTGTCGATGATCCGGTAGGGCACCTCGATCTTGGCGAGCATCTCGCGCTCCCAGTCGAGCAGACGCCCGTGCTCCGCCTCGGCGTCCTCCGGCCGGCAGTAGCTGAACATCTCGACCTTGTGGAACTGGTGCACCCGGATGATGCCGCGGGTGTCCTTGCCGTGCGACCCGGCCTCGCGGCGGTAGCAGGCCGACCAGCCCGCATACCGCTTGGGCCCGGCCGACAGGTCGATGATCTCGTCGGCGTGGAACCCGGCGAGCGCCACCTCCGAGGTGCCGGTGAGATAGAGGTCGTCGGCCTCGAGGCGGTAGACCTCGTCGGCGTGAGCGTCGATGAACCCTGCCCCGAGCATGATCTCGGGGCGCGCCATGGTCGGGGTGATCATTGCCGTGAAACCCGCTGCCGTGGCCTGCGCCATGGCCATGTTGAGCAGGGCCAGCTCGAGGAGCGCCCCGACGCCGGTGAGGTAGTAGAAGCGAGCACCGCCGACCTTGGCACCGCGCTCCATGTCGATGGCGCCCAGTCGCTCGCCGAGCGCCAGGTGGTCGAGCGGCTCGAACCCCTCGCTCGCGAAGTCCCGCGGCGTGCCGATGGTCTCGACGACGACATAGTCGTCCTCACCGCCCGTCGGCACCCCGTCGATGATGACGTTGCCGACCTTGCGGAGCAGTCGCTCCAGCTCGGCGCCTGCCTCGTCGGCGTTCGACTCGAGGGCCTTGACCTGGTCGCTGAGATGGGCCGCCTTCGCACGCGCCGCGTGCGCCACGGACTCGAGGTGCGCCGCGTCAGGGGCTCCCGCCTTCTTGGCGCGCTGGAACGCGCCCATCGCCGCGCCGACGTCCTTGCTGACCGCCTTCTGCTCCGCTCGCAGCGTCTCGAACTCGCCGAGGGACGAACGCCGACGCTCGTCGGCGGCGAGGATCGCGTCGACGATCCCAGGGTCCTCTCCACGGGCCAGTTGCGAGGCACGCACCCGGTCGGGCTCGTCGCGCAGGAGCTTGATGTCGATCACGGAGCCAGCCTATCGGCGCCCGAGCGGGCAGCGTGGCGAGCCCAGCGGCATACGGCATCCCCGAGGGGAGGGTGAGGTCGGCCCTGGGAGCGGGTAGATGCCGACGGTGAAGGATGACGCTCCTCCGGCCGCGAGCCCCGAACGGGAACCGGGACTCGACCTCGCGACGGCGTCACTCGCGGCCCTTCGAGCGACCCTGCGCCTCATCGAGGACCGGATCACCGAGGAGCTCACGACGGGCGGCTACCGCCCCGGCCCCGGGCACACGGCTCGCATCGGTCGACTGCGGCGCCGGGAGCAGGACCTGCGCGCCGAGATCGCCCACCGGCGGTCCGAGCGCCCGCAGGTGGGGCGCCCACCGGCGGAGCGCCCCGAGTAGACCCGCACCACGGACGGCTAGATGCGACTGCGTCGCATGTGACTCTAGACTGGACCCATGCACGTTCCCGACGGCTTTCTCGACGTCCCGACCTCGGTCGCGACGGCCGTCGCCGCCGCCGCCGGCGTGGCGGCAGCCCTCCGCGGCGCGCGACGTGAGCTCGACGAGCGCACGACGCCGATCGCGGGGCTCGTGGCGGTGTTCGTGTTCGCAGGGCAGATGATCACCTTCCCGGTCGGCGCGGGGACCTCCGGTCACCTCCTCGGCGGGACCCTCGCCGCCGTCCTCGCGGGCCCGTGGCTCGCCACCCTCGCCTTGGCCGTCGTCCTCGTCGTCCAGGCGTTTCTCTTCGCGGACGGCGGGATCACCGCGCTCGGCACCAACGTCGTCCTCATGGGGCTCGTCGCCGTCTGGGCCGGCTGGATCACGTTCCGCGCGGCCCGATCCATCCTGCGCCGGTCCTCTCGCGCGGTGACCGTCGCGGCGGCTGTCGGGGCCTTCGTCAGCGTGCCGGCGACCGCTGCGGCGTTCGTCGCACTCTTCGCCGTCGGCGGACAGGCCCAGATCCCCATCGGCACCGTCCTGACCGCCATGCTCTCGTGGCACGCCGTCATCGGCGTCGGCGAGGCCCTCATCACCGCCCTCGTCGTCGGGTCGGTCGTCGCCGTCCGCCCCGACCTGGTCGCCGGCGCCCGAGGCGTCCTCGCAGGCCGGACGCTCGAGCTCCGCGAGGGAGTCTCAGCCGGGGAGGGGGCCACGACGTGAGCCTGCGCCGCTTCGCCGTCATCGCCCTCGCCGTCACCCTCCTCACCGCCGGCGTGCTGTCGTGGTTCGCCTCCAGCAACCCCGACGGTCTCGAGCGCGTCGCCCAGACGCTGGGGTTCGCCCAGACCGCCCAGGAGCACGCCGCCTCCGACAGTCCGCTCGCCGACTACCGGGCGGAGGGTGTCGAGGACGCGCGCCTCTCGGGCGGGCTCGCCGGGGTCATCGGAGTCGTCGTCACCGGGCTGCTCATGGGTGGGCTCCTCCTCGTGCTCCGTCGTCGCGGCGACCCGGGTCCCCCCGACGGCCGGCCAACCTCCCCGGACCGGTCCTGACTCCGATGGGAGCACCCCACGGGCACGCCCTCCACTTCCACGGCCACTCGCCGGTGCATCGGCTCCCGGCCCACGTGAAGATCGTCGTCCTCGTCGGCTACGTCCTCGCTGTCGTGGCCACTCCCCGAGGCGTCTTCTGGCCGTATGCCGCTCACCTCCTCGCGCTCGCCGGTGCCGTCGCCGTGTCGCGAGTCCCGTTGGCGCACCTGGCCAAGCGGCTCGTCATCGAGGTGCCCTTCGTGGTCTTCGCCCTCGTCCTGCCCTTCGTCGCCACTGGGCCGCGGACCGCAGTCGGGCCGGTCGAGATCTCACAGCCGGGCCTCGAGGCGGCTGCTGCCCTCTTGGCGAAGGGAACCCTCGGCGTCCTCGCCTCGCTGCTCCTGGCGGCGACCACGGAGCCCCGGGACATCGTCGCCGGCTTCGAGAAGCTGCGCCTGCCGCAGTCCCTCGTCCAGATCATGAGCTTCATGCTCCGCTACACCGAGGTCGTCGCCGCAGACCTCGGGCGGATGCGGGTCGCACGGGAGTCGAGGGGCTTCCGCGCCCGGTCGGTCCGCCAGTGGCCCGCGCTCGGGGCCACCCTGGGCGCCCTCTTCATCCGGTCCTATGAGCGGGGGGAACGCGTGCACCTGGCGATGCTGTCGCGCGGCTACACCGGGCGACTGCCGACGCTCCGGCCGCTCACGGCCACCGGCTCGCAGTGGGCGGCCAGCGGCCTGCTGCCCATCGCGTGCGGCCTCGTCAGCGCGGCGGCGGTGCTGGCCGGATGAGCGGCGCCCCCGTCCTCGACGTTCGCGGGCTCGCCTACGCCTACCCCGACGGGCACCAGGCTCTCTTCGGCGTCGACCTCCAGGTGGGCAGGGGCGAGCGAGTGTCGCTCCTCGGGCCCAACGGTGCCGGGAAGACCACTCTGGTGCTGCACCTCAACGGCATTCTCACCGCCGGTGCTGGTGCCGTCACGGTCTCGGGCCTCCCGGTGACGAAGGCCAATCTCCGGGAGATCCGCCGCCGTGTGGGCATCGTCTTCCAGGATCCGGACGACCAGCTCTTCATGCCGACGGTCCGCGACGACGTGGCGTTCGGGCCGGCCAACCTCGGACTGCGTGGGGACGAGCTCGACAGCCGCGTCCACCGGGCCCTCGACCAGGTGGGCATGGTCGAGTTCGTCGACCGCCCGCCGCACCACCTGTCCTTCGGCCAGCGGCGCCGGGTGGCCGTCGCCACCGTGCTCGCGATGGAGCCGGAGATCCTCGTCCTCGACGAGCCGTCCTCGAACCTCGACCCGGCGTCACGCCGCGAGCTGGCCGAGATCCTCCGGTCCCTCGACGTCACCGTTCTCATGGTGACGCACGACCTGCCCTACGCCCTCGAGCTGTGCGAGCGCGCCGTGGTCCTGTCCGGCGGGGTCATCGCCGCGGACGGGCCCACCCGGGATCTGCTCGCAGACGCGGATCTCATGGCCAGGCACCGGCTCGAGCTGCCCTACGGCTTCACCGTCCCGACTCCGTGACCCCCCATGCACCGGCAACACACCCGCTTACCGCGTGACCATGCCGTCTGCAGATGACAGGTGCACTCGGTAAGCGGGTGTGTTGCGGGAGGGGCGGAGGTGTGGTGCGAGGACCGGCTACTTCACTTCGGCGCGGTGGAGCATCCAGATCCCGAGCGCGACCGGGAGGGCGACCCAGACCCCGACCGAGGTCGCGAGCTGCGCCCACTGCTCCCCGGTCATCGACTCGACGAGGAAGAGCGGGTTCATGGTGCGGTTCATGTCCAACCAGCTCGCGGCCCCGTCGAGCCAGCTGACCAGGTCGCCGAGGATGCCCCAGGCGATCGGGAGCACGAAGTAGAGCACGATGGCGGCCGGGGTGTTGCGCAGCAGCATTCCGAAGCCGACGCCCTGAGCGATCCCCAGAAGAACGTACAAGGAGGCACCGAGCAGGGCCTTGTTGTCGAGCGACCAGTCGCCGCTGTAGCCCCGCAGGGTGATCGCCCCCTGGTGCATCACGGCGGCGAGGGCCAAGGACAAGGCGATCGCGGCGACCCCGGCCAGCATCGCGCCGAGGAACTTCGCCCACGTGACCCGGGCCCGGCGCGGCTCCAGCGTGTAGGTGACCAGGCCCGTCCGCTGCGACCACTCCGAGGTCACGGCCAGGATGCCCACCACGGGCAGGATGACGGCCATCGGCATCGTCGTCGCCTGCAGGTAGGCGGCGAACGGGTGGTGGCCCGACTCGTTGAAGAACATGATGGTCAGGGCGAGGGCGATGACGGCGCCGATCCCGATGAGCAGCCAGCGGCCGGCGCGCGTGTCGACCATCTTGCGGAGCTCGACGAGCAGGAGTCGGGAGAAGGGGATTGCCGCGGTGGGTCGCTCACCCGGGATCCGCTCGGGGATCCGCGCGGTGGCGGGCAGCGGGGACTCTGCGGTCGGCGAGGCCACAGGTTCCGTCACGGTGGTGCTCATGCCGCCACCTCCTCGCGGGCCGTCGCCGCCGTGAGCTCGAGGAACATCTCCTCGAGGCCGCGGCTGTCGCCGGACCGGAGCTCGACGAGGACGACTCCGGATGCGGCGGCGACCTGGCCGACCGTCATGGGCTCGGCGTCGACGTGCAGCCCGCCCGTGGCGGCGGGTGAGACCGAGATGTCCTCGAGAGCGAGGGCCGCCGCAAGGCCGGCGTCGTCGGTGGACCGGACGTAGGTGCCGGCGCCGGACAGCAGCGCGTCCTTCGTGCCCTGGGCGACGATCCGACCGTGCCCGATGACGATGATCTCGTCGGCGACGCGCTCGATCTCGTTGAGCAGGTGCGAGCTGAGCAGCACCGTGCCGCCCTGGTTGGCGTAGCCGCGGAGCAGGTCCCGCATCCACCGGATCCCGGCCGGGTCGAGCCCGTTGGCAGGCTCGTCGAGGATGAGGACCTCCGGGTCGCCGAGGAGGGCGTTGGCGATGCCCAGCCGCTGGCGCATGCCGAGGGAGTAGTTCCGGACCCGGCGGGCAGCCTCCTTGTCGGTGAGCCCGACGAGGTCGAGCATCTCGTCGACCCGCCGGCGGTCGACGCCCATCATGATGGCGCTCAGGCTGAGGATCTCTCGACCGGTGCGCCCCGCGTGCTGGGCTGAGGCGTCGAGAAGGACGCCGACGTGGCGACCCGGGTTGGGCAGGTGCCCGTAGGCGCGGCCCAGCACCGTCGCGGTGCCGGACGTGGCCGGGGTGAGGCCGGCCATGATGCGCATGGCGGTGGACTTGCCCGCGCCGTTCGGGCCGAGGAAGCCGGTCACCTGCCCGGGCCTCACCTCGAACGAGATGTCGTCGACCGCCGTGAAGGGGCCGTATCGCTTGGTCAGTCGGTCTACGTGGATCATGGGACCACGGTGCCGGTCGGCCACCGCCCGGCACATCAGTCATGGACCTGATTCCGACCCCGGCATCGACACGCCCGACCCTGAGTCCAGTCAGGGTCCGAACCCCGGCTGGCTCCCACCGTAACGGACAGCGGGAGCCAGCTCAGCGGCATACGGGAAAGGTGGTGCCTCAGCGGTGCGGCAGGCGGACGTCCACCCAGACGAGGCGGTGGTCGCTCGAGGGGAACGGGAACGTCCCGGTGAGCCGGGACAGCGGGTCTGCCTGGACCGGCCAGAAGACGGCTGCGTCCAGGATTCGCAGCGCCCTGCTCGGCAGGACGTAGTCGGCCCGGAGGTTCCCGGGCGCCGGGTTGTCGTTGAAGTCGGCGGTGTCGTAGGCCGGGTTGCCGGTGTGCGAGAGGTTCGCCCCGCCCTGGAGCGCGCTCGCCTCGACGGCTCCCGCGCTGGAGGGCGTCACCGAGGTGTTGATCCGGGGATGGTTCAGCAGCGCCTCGATCGAGCCCTCGACGGAGTCGCCGTCGTTGGGGTCGGAGTTCTGGTCCCCGGCGATGACGAAGAGCTCGCCGGGTCGGAGCCCGCCGGTGGCGCCCGCGTCGTCGTAGACGTAGGCGGACCGGGCCGGCGAGCCGACGTAGTCCGCCCAGAAGCGGATCTCGTCGTTGTTCCGGCGGCCGTTGCGGTCCTCCGGCCCGTCGAACGTCGGCGGCGTCGGGTGGCTGACGAGGAAGTGCACGGTGTGCTTGCCGATGGAGATGGGCACGTCCCAGTGCGACTTGCTCGACAGGCGCAGGACCGCCTGCTCCTCGGGCGAGTAGAACTCGGTGGGCATGAGGTTGCCCGGCAGGTCCTTCCACAGGAAGTGCTGGAAGGTGCGGACCGCCCCCGCGTCGATGGGGTACTTCGAGTAGACGACCATGCCGTACTGGCCCGGGAAGAACCCGAAGCCGTAGGCGTCGTCCGGTCCGCCCACGACGCCATTGTCGTTGAGGTCGAAGCCACTCGGGATGCCGGTGTTGGACGGCGCGACGAAGTAGTAGGGGTAGTCGGCGGGGTCGGCGCCGTTCTGCGAGACCTCGAGGTAGTTGTCGCGGAAGAGCTCCGCCGCGACCCCGTCCTCGTAGAAGTCGAACTCGTTGATGAGCAGGACATCCGGGCTGGTCCGCTGGATGATCTCGGCGACCGCCCGGGCCTGGGCGTTGTCCGGGGTCGACAGGTCGGCGACGAGCTGACCGGCCGCGTTGCGGTTGAGCGAGGCGTTGAAGGTGGCGAAGCGGACATCCATGTCGGGCTTCCCGGGAGGGTCGGCGGCTTGAGCGGCTTGAGCGGCCAAGCCGATCGCCGCGATGGCGGCGGTCGCAGCGGCGACGCTCGCTACGACGAGACGGGTGAGTCGGTGGCGCGTGCGCATACGTTCCACGGTAGGTCCCCGCGGCGCACCGTGGCCGCTTGCGGCGTGACGTTCTCGTGAGTTCCCAACGGGTGCGCGGGCAGCACGGGTAGGGGAGGCTGGGCGCATGCCCGCGACCACCGTTGTCCTGTTCGGCGCCACCGGAGACCTGGCCAAGCGCAAGCTCCTGCCCGGGATGCTGCACCTGCACGAGTCGCAGCTGCTCGAGGGCCTGCGCATCGTGGCGACCAGTCTCGAGGACCTGACCCGCGACGAGTTCCTCGACCTCGTCGTCGACTCGGTGCGCACGCACTCGAGTCGGGACGTGACGGACGAGGACCTGCGCGAGTTCGCCGACCGGATCCACTGGGTCCCCGGCTCCGGGGGTCCGGCCGCGCTCCGGCAGGCCGTCCTCGACTCGGAGGAGATCCTCGGGTCGGGCGCGCGACGCCTCCACTACCTGTCCGTGCCACCGGCCGCAGCCTTGGCCGTGGTGCGCCAGATCGCGGCGGCCGGGCTCGTGGAGCGCAGCCGGATCATCATGGAGAAGCCGTTCGGCACCGACCTCGCGAGCGCCAGGAAGCTCAACGCCGAGCTCCACGAGGTGTTCGCCGAGGAGCAGATCTTCCGGATCGACCACTTCCTCGGCAAGGAGCCGGCGCAGAACATCCTCGCGTTCCGGTTCGCGAACGGGCTGTTCGAGCCGATCTGGCACCGCAACCACATCGACCACATCCAGATCGACGTGCCGGAGACCCTCGGGCTGGAGCAGCGCGCGGACTTCTACGAGGCGACCGGCGCCTACCGCGACATGGTCGTCACGCACCTGTTCCAGGTGCTCGCCTTCACCGCGATGGAGCCGCCGACCTCGCTCGAGCCCTCGGCGATCACCGAGGAGAAGAGCAAGGTCTTCCGGTCGATGCTCACGATCGACCCGCACGACGTCGTGCGGGGGCAGTACGTCGGCTACCGCGACGAGGAGGGCGTCGCCCCGGACTCCGAGACGGAGACGTTCGTCGCGCTGAAGTGCTTTGTGGACAACTGGCGCTGGGCGGGGGTCCCGTTCTTCCTCCGCACGGGCAAGCGGATGTCCGAGGGCGCCCGGATCATCTCGATCGCCTTCAAGGAGCCACCGCGGACGATGTTCCCGCCGAGCTCGGGCGTCGGCGACGACGGGCCCGACCACCTGACCTTCGACCTCGCGGACCGCGCGCGCATGTCGTTGTCGTTCTACGGCAAGCGGCCCGGCCCCGGGATGGCGCTCGACAAGCTGTCGATGCAGTTCTCGATGCAGGACACCGACTGGGCGGGTGCGGCGCTCGAGGCGTACGAGCGGCTCATCTACGACGCGGCCCGTGGGGACGCGACGCTCTTCACGCGGGCCGAGGGGATCGAGCGGCTGTGGGAGATCAGCCAGCCGCTCCTCGACAACCCGCCTCCGGTGCGCCCCTACCAACAGGGGACGTGGGGGCCGAACCAGATCCACCAGCTGGTCGCCCCGTTCGCGTGGCGGCTGCCCTTCGAGCGGCCCTGGCGCGACCCGAACCTCATGGGCGCCTGAGGCGCACCCCCATCCCGTATGCCGCTGGGCTCGCTCCCACACACCGGCGCGGCGGGAGGGCTACCGTCGTCAGATGGAGCGGTTCCACGATGCTGACCTGTCCGGTTCGGAGTTCGAGCACGTGCGGTTGGTCGGGGCCCAGCTGCGCCGTGTCGACCTGACCGGAGCCCGGTTCCAGACCGTCGACCTGACCGGCGCGGCCTTCCGGGACGTCGACTTCTCCGGCGCGCAGCTGCGGGGTGTGCTCGTCCGGGAGGCCGACGTCTCGGGTGAGATCCTCAGCCTGACGGTGAACGGCGTCGACGTCGTCCCCCTCGTCGAGGCCGAGCTAGACCGCCGGGACCCCGAGCGGCCGACGCTGCTGCGCCCGACCGACCCCGCGGGGTTCCGGGAGGCGTGGGCGATCAACGAACGGCGCTGGGCCGGGACGGTGGAGCGGGCTCGCCTGCTGCCGGCCGAGGCGCTCTACCAGTCGGTCGACGGCGAGTGGTCCTTCATCGAGACGCTCCGCCACCTGGCGTTCGCCACGGACTCGTGGGTCAGCCGCGCCATCCAGGGCGACCCGTCACCCTGGCACCCGCTCGAGCTGCCGTGGGACGAGATGCCGGACACCCCGGGCGTGCCCCGGGACCGTGCGGCCCGGCCGTCGCTCGACGAGGCGCTCGCGCTGCGACACGACGGGATGGCCCGGGTGGGTCGCCTCCTCGAGGGGCTCACCGACGAGTCGTTGGCGGCGCAGACGACACCGGTCGACGGCCCTGGCTGGCCGGAGCCGCGCAGCTACCCGGTGCGGGAGTGCCTGCTCACCGTCCTCAACGAGGAGTACCACCACCGGCTCTTCGCCGAGCGGGACCTCTCCGTCCTGGAGGCCGGTGACAGTGGCACGTAGTGCACACTCGACCTCGGTGCGCGCCCCCGTCGCAGGGCGGTGCCGTCGTCACTCCCCCGGGTAGCGCACCCCGACCTGTGCGCGGATCTCGTCCATCGTCGACATGACCCGGAGCGTCGCCGCGTGCGGCATGGCGGGACACTCGCGGGAGCCGGCGGACAGGCAGCGCGCGAACTCGGCTGCCTGGTAGCTGAACCCACGGAGCGGGCCGGGCAGGGTGCCGGGGCGTTCGGCGAGGACCTCCCCGGCCGGGCTGAGCAGCCGAACCGCGGTGGGCGCGTAGAACGGGCCGTCGAGCTCGAGCCGGGCCTCGGTGCCGATGATCTCCGCTGCGCACGGCGTCCGCGCCAGCATCGAGCAGGTCAGTACGGCGACCGCTCCTGAGACGTAGGCGAGGACGATGCCGACCGTCGCGTCGACGCCGCACTCCGTGAGGGAGCCGCGGGCCGCCACGGAGGCCGGCGGGCCGAGCAGGTGGTCGGCGAAGGACACCGGGTAGACCCCGAGGTCGAGGAGCGCCCCACCCGCCAGCTCGGGGCGGGCCAGCCGTTCCGGCCCGTTCGGGTGGAGCAGCTGTGAGTGGTCGGCGCGGAGGAGGACGAGGTCCCCGAGGACGCCTCCGTCGAGGACCTGTCGGACCACGTCGTAGTGCGGCAGGTAGCGCGCCCACATCGCCTCCGCCACGAGCAGCCCGCGGTCCGCGCCGGCGCGGATCACGGCGCGAGCCTCGGTGACGTTGCGGGTGAAGGCCTTCTCGACGAGGACCGGCTTGCCGGCTTCGAGCGCGAGCAGCGCGTGGTCGTGGTGCTCGGAGTGGGGCGAGGCGACATAGACGGCGTCGACCGCTTCGTCGGCGACGAGTGCCTCATAGGAGCCGAAGGCCCGGGGGATGTGGTGCCGGTCCGCGAAGTCGCGGGCTCGCTGCTCGCTCCGCGACCCCACCGCGACGACGGTGGACGCGGTGCCGGCCGTGACGGCGGCGGCGAACTCGTTGGCGATGCCTCCGGGGGCGAGGATCCCCCAGCGGATCGGCGGCGCCTCACGCGGGTCCGGGACGCGGGCCTCGGGAAGAGCGTGGGCGTTCCCGCCGACTGCGACGGGGCTCATCCCCGCACGTCCCAGAGGTGGTGGAGCACGTCGTGCACGAAGTAGCGACCGAGCGTATCAACGGTGAAGGGCGAGCCGTTGCTCCGCAGACCCGGCCAGGACCACTGCCCCGGCGTCGGTCGCGCGAAGGCCGCGGCGGCAGCGTCGAAGGCGGCGTCGAGCTCGCGCCGCAGAACCGTCGGGTCGGACCGCCAGTAGGACTTCTCCACGGCGGCGGCGTCCTGGTCCCAGTTGGCGAACTGCACCGTCGCACCGCCGGCGGCGAGGATCTGCTCGAGCCGGCCCCGCATCACATCGCAGACGTCGCGGACATGGGCGCTGTACTCGAGCGGGGACCACACGCCCTCCGCCGGGCGGAGTGCCACGTCGTCCCGCTCGAGCACCCGCGTGAAACGGCGCCTCGCGTCGAGCAGGATCTCGGAGACGCCGTCGGGGCGCACATCGGCGGGATCGAAGCCGCAGTCGAGGCAGGGCCGAGTCAGGACCCAGGTCCAGTCCGCCGTGTCGGGGGCCGCGGGACCCGGGTCGCTGGGCTGCACGCGCGCGTCGCTCATGCCCACAGCGTAGGACGCGGCAAGGGCGCTCCCTACGCTCCGGTAGATTCTTCGGGTGCCCAACGACTACCTGCCGTGGATCATCGCCGGCATCGTGGCGCTGGCACTCGGGGTCGGGGTCGTCCTGGGCACGCGGACCGCTGCTCGCTCGACGACCGCCCTGCGGCGCCGGCGCGGGCGGGGTCGTCCCAGTCGCGACCAGTTCCGCTCGGGCCAGCGCAGCACCGCCCTCAAGCGGGCGGCCGTCGTCGTCAACCCGACGAAGTTCGCCGACCTGCCGATGATCCACGAGCGGATCACCTCGACCTCGCACGCCTGCGGCTGGGGTGACCCCCTCTTCTACGAGACGACCGTGGCCGACCCTGGCACCGGCCAGGCCGAGCGGGCCGTGGCCGAGGGGGCGAGCGTCGTCTGCAGCCTCGGCGGCGACGGCACGGTGCGCGCCGTCGCGAGCGGCCTCATCGGCACGGAGACGCCCCTCGGCATCCTCCCGGCGGGGACCGGCAACCTGCTCGCGCGCAATCTCGACCTGCCGGTGCTCGCTCTCGACGAGGCCGTCCGGGTCGCACTCACGGGGCGGAACCGCCGCATCGACGTCGGCGAGGTCGTCATCGGAGAGATGGACGCGCACGGGCAGCCGGTCGGCGGTGGCGAGCTGGTCACCCAACAGTTCCTCGTCATGGCCGGCATGGGTCTCGACGCCCTCATCATGGGCGGCACCAACGAGGCCCTCAAGCAGCGCGTCGGCTGGGCGGCCTACCTGCTGACCGGCTTCAAGCACCTCGTGTCCCCGGAGTTCCGCACCCAGGTCCGGCTCGACGCGGAGCCGGAGTTCAAGCGTCGGGCCCGCGCCGTCGTCATCGGCAACTGTGGTCGGCTGCTCGGCGGCCTGGTCCTCATGCCCGACGCCCGCGTCGACGACCAGCAGCTCGACGTCGTCATCGCCTCGCCCCGCGGCTTCGTCGGGTGGGCCCCGGTCATCGCTCGTGTCCTCACCCGACAGCGCAAGGGTCACTCCACGCTCGACCACAAGGTCTGTCGCGAGATCAGGGTGCGCGTCGACCATCCCCTGCCCGTGCAGGTCGACGGCGACGTCGTCGGCGAGGCCACCGAGATCAACGCGACCGTCCGCCCCGCGGCCCTGACCGTCCGCGTCCCCATCACCTGACGGACCGACGAGCACGGCCAGAGGTCAGGTGAGCAGGACCTCGCCCCACCACCGGCCGGGTTGCGTGCCGGGGGCTGCCGTCGGTGAAGTTGTAGCCCCGACGCAGGATCCGGATGCGGCCGAACCCCAGCTGCGACCAGCGGACGGACACGCCGAAGCCGAGCCGGATGAGGTTGCGACCGCGTGGACGGCGACCTGGGGGTCGTTGGCGCACGCCTGGATGCACAGGTCACCGCCTGAACGGGCGGGGTCGAGCTGGTCGCCGCGGAACGCCGGCCAGCTCCTCGAGCGCGGCTGGTCTGCGGGCCGCCAGGTCGAAGCGGTCATCGAAGAGGGACGGGCCGAAGCCGATGGTGAGGGTCAGTCCGGAGGCCGGCAGCCCGTACGCCTCGCCGGTGTCCTCGGGCGTTGGGGCCCACCGCCGACGAGGCCGCCCGGTGCCGCCTCGGGGGCGCGCCCGGCACCGTCGGTGGCCTCGGCCTGCAGCCCATCGACCCAGAGGTCCTTCTCCAGGCGGTGGTAGCCGGTGAACTCCCTGCCGTCCTCGATGACGTCCTCGCGCCCGTCGATCCGCGGGTCGAGGTCCCCGAAGCTCTCGACGGGCTCGATGGTCTCCCACGGGAGGCGGGCCGTCGGGTAGAGCTCCTTGGCGATGGCCCGGGCGACCTTCGCGTCGGCGCTCCTCTTGGCCGCCGTTCCCGTGAGCGTCAGCTCGCTGCGGAGGCCGTCGCCGAGCATGCCCGGCTTGCACGCGGTCGTGAAGGTGCCCTGCTCGGTCAGCTCGACCTGGAGCTCGCGCTTGAGGCCGGGTGTGAGGTTCTCGACCTCGGAGACGATCCGGTCCCCGTCGGCGTAGACGGAGAACTCGGTCACCCTGGTGCCGGTGTTGACGATGCCGAAGGTGATGGTCCCGGCGGGAGCGGTGGTCGCGCTCAGGTCGGAGCGGGTGTCGCTCGCGGTCACCGTGATCGCCCGTGGGTCGGCTGGCGAGTCGGACGCCTCAGCGGCGCTGCAGGCGGTCAACGCGACCACCCCCAGGGCGATGGACATGGCGGAGTGGAGGGTGCGGGGCATGGCTCCTTGTGAGTTGCAGCGCGGGTCAGCGCGGGTCAGCGCGGGTCAGCGCGGTCGGGTGGGCAGCGGCCGGATGCCGCTGGGCTCAGTTCGCCGGGGCCGGCTCGCTGGGGCGCGCGGCCAGGTCGGCAGGAGCACTCGGCGCAGGCTCGCTCGGCTGAGAGGTGCGCTGGGGACGGAGGAAGAGGGTGAGGATGACCGCGACGTAGAGCGACCAGGCCACCGCCTGGACCACGGTCGGCTGCGGCGTGAAGTTGAAGATGCCGCGGAGCAGGTTGCCGATCCAGCCGTCGTGGGCGATGACGGAGCTGATGTCGAACGCGACGGCGCCCAGGCCCGGGAGGAGACCGGCTTCCTGGAGGTCGTGCAGCCCGTAGGCGAGGATGCCGGCCGCGACGACGACGAGCAGGCTCCCCGTCCAGCGGAAGAAGGCGGTGAGGTTGATCCGGACGGCGCCACGGTAGATCAGACCCCCGAGGGCGACCGCTCCCGTGAGGCCGAGGACCCAGCCGATGAGCGGCTGCGAGTTGCCTGCGCCGGCCGCCTGCGTCGTCGCGTAGAAGAAGATCGCCGTCTCGAGCCCCTCGCGGCCGACCCCGAGGAAGCCGACGAGGGCCACCGCGAGCGGTCCGAGGTCGAGAGCCCGATCCAGGCGGCCCCGCAGCTCGCCCGAGATGGTGCGCGCCGCAGAGCGCATCCAGAAGACCATCCCCGTGACGAAGACGACGGCGATGATGGACGCGAAGCCGCCGATCAGCTCCTGCTGCTCGAAGGAGAGCCGGCTCGTGCCGTAGGTGAGGACCGCGCCGAGGACGACGGACAGCGCGACGGCGGTCCCGACTCCGAGCCACACCCACCGCAGCGCCCAGTGGCGGCCGGTCTTGACGAGGAAGGCGACGAGGATGACGACGACGAGGGCGGCTTCGAGGCCTTCGCGAAGACCGATGAGGGCATTGCTCACAAGCATGTAGGAAAGGCTAACCTAACCTCGCTGGGAGAATGCTGGGAGCCTCCTTCGCCGAAAGCCCCGGCGCCCGCCCACCGGGTGCCGGACACTGGGAGCAGCAGCCGCGCCACCCCCGGGGCGGGAGCACGGGAGGGACAGGGCATGCACGTGATCCGGGCCGACCAGGTCTTCGACGGTGACGGGTTCCTGGGCCGGACGGACGTCGTCCTCGACGGCCCCAACGTCGTCGCGGTGCAGGAGCCGACGGAGTACGCGAGCGAGGTCGTGGTCGAGGACCTCGGCGCCGTCACCGTCCTCCCCGGCCTCGTCGACGCCCACCAGCACCTGACGTGGGACGCCGCCGACCCACTCGCGTGGCACGCCGAGCACGACGACTCGGCGCTCCTCGAGCAGGGCCGCACCAACGCCCGCCGGGCCCTCTCCGCGGGGATCACGACGATCCGCGACCTGGGCAGCCGCGGTCGGGTGGCTCTGCAGCTGCGCGACGAGACCGCCCGCAGCCCTCTCGCCGGCCCGACGCTGCTGGTCGCCGGCCCTGCCCTGACGACCCCCGGCGGTCACTGCTGGTTCCTCGGCGGCGCCTGCACCGACGCCGACGAGCTCGTCAAGGCGGTCGCCCGCCTCGACGAGGCCGGTGTCGACGTCATCAAGGTGATGGCGACCGGAGGCAACATCACGCCGGGCTCCGCGCCACACGAGTCGCAGTTCCGGCTGCCCGAGCTGAAGGCGGTCGTCGACGCGGCCCACGCCGCCGGGCTCCCGGTCGCCGCCCATGCGCACGGCACCGGCGGCGTCTCCGATGCGACGGCGGCCGGGGTCGACACCATCGAGCACTGCAGCTTCTTCACGGAGGACGGGATCGCCGAGGACCCCGCGCTGATCCAACGCCTTGCCGAGTCCGGCGTCGCCGTGTCCCTGACCGCAGGCACCCCCCCTGGCACGACGCCCCTGCCAGCGGTCGCCGCCCGGATGCCGGCCCTCCTGGCCCACATCCGCGGCCTCCGTGAGGCGGGAGTGCGCTGCATCCTCGGGACGGACGCCGGGATCGGCCCGGGCAAGCCGCACGACGTGCTGCCCCTCGCCGTCGTCCAAGGGGTCGAGCTGGTCGGGATCCCGGTCACCGAAGCGCTCGCCATGTGCACCTCGCGGGCCGCCGAGGCCATCGGGCTGGGGCGCCGCGCCGGCCGGCTCCGCGCCGGCGGCACCGCCGACGTCCTCGTCGTGACCGGCCTCGTCGACGAGGATCCCGCGGCCCTCGTTCGGCCCGCCCGGGTGCTGAGAGGCGGGGTGCGGGTCGCGTGACCGCCCCCGCAGAAGCTAGGCGGGCACGCCGATGACGAGGCCGAGCGGCTCCGTCCCCATGGTGGCCGGGCGGCGGGTCTCGACGAGCGACAGCCGGTCGGCCAGGGTCGGCCGACGGCTCCGCAGTCGCTCGATCACCCACCAGGCCTGAGGGATCTCGGGCCTCTCGACACCAGGCCCGACGAGCGGCTCCAGCACCACCGTGGAGACCCACATGGCGTCGAGCAGCTCGAGAGCCCGCCCGCCCGTGGACCGCAGCCGGCGGGTCCGCCGTCGGCTCGCCGCCGTGAGGCGGAAGGTGAGGCCCACCTCGGCGAGCGCCAGCCGGAGCTCGACGAGCCACGGCGCGTCATCGGTGCGCGGGAAGCCGGCGACGAGCAGCCGCCCCGGCACGTAGTCCGTCATCGCACTCCCCCCGTCGTCGGGCCCACTGGCCCTCCCAGGGCCTCGACGTGCAGAGCCGGCTCCGTCCGCGGGTGATACGTCAGGCCGCCCCGGGAAACTTTCTCGCCCGGGACGTATCAGGGACCCGGCCATCGTCTCTGGTCCGGTGGGGGCAAGGAGACATCGGGCGCCCGGGGGCGTTGCTGGGGGGCAACGGGGCCCGATGTCTCGCAGGATCCCACCGGCTCAGGGGGCCGGTGGACCCTGGGGAGAGACAGGGGACAGAGGAGGCGCCGGGTGGTCACACACCCGGCGCCCCTCGGCACGTCCGGCGCCGGTTCGCCGATCCCGCTCAGCTGCGCAGCTGCTCCAGCCAGAGCCGCGCCGCGTCGAAGTCGTGGTCCGCCGTGCCGAGGCGAGCATCCGCCCGGACCCCGTCGGCCCGGGGGTAGGAGCCGAGGAACCGCACGTCCGCGCAGACCCGCCGCAGACCCATCAGCGTCTCACCCACCCGGGCGTCCTGGACGTGACCCTCGAAGTCGATCGAGAAGCAGTAGCTGCCCATCGCCTCCCCCGTCGGACGGGACTCGAGCCTCGTCATGTTGACGCCCCGAACGGCGAACTGCTCGAGCAGCTCGAGCAGCCCTCCGGCGTGGTCGTCGCGCTGGAAGAGCACGACGGTCGTCTTGTCCGCTCCCGTGGGCTCCGGCAAGGTCCCGGGACGCGACACCAGGACGAAGCGGGTCACCGCGGCCCGGTTGTCACCGATGTCCCCGGCGAGGATCTCGAGGCCCTCGTTCGCCGCCGCGACGGGCGCGCACACTCCCGCGTCGAACATCACGTCGCCCGGCCGGCCGAGGGCGGCGGCGCTCGCCGCCGTGGACAGGGTCGGGACGTAGACCGCGTCGGGGAGGTGGCTCGCCATCCAGCTGCGCACTTGAGCCCACGCGTGCGGGTGGGTGCCGACGCTGCGGACCGAGCCCAGCGGCATACCGGCTCGAGCACAGAGGACGAAGGTCACGGGCACGAGCACCTCGCCGATGACGACCAGCGGGTCACCCGTGGCGAGGGCGTCGAGCGTCGCGGACACACCGCCCTCGACGGAGTTCTCGATGGGCACCATGGCCGCGTCGATCTCGGCCGACCGAAGCGCATCGAGCGCCGCGTCGACGCTGCCGAAGGGGACCTGCTCCTCGTGCCGGGCGCCGTCCCAGGCGTCGAGCGCCATCTGCGTGAAGGTGCCCCGCGGCCCCAGGTAGCCGAAGCGATGCAGGTCGGACAGGGTCCGTGGCGTCATGGGACGTCCTTCTGGCTCGAGGGATGGACGGAACGCGGCTCGCCCCTGGTCGCAGCGGCGAGCGCCTGCTGCTCCTCCGGGCTCAGGGTGATGCTCGACCGGCCGCCGACGACGCCCTTCGCGTACGTGCGTGACTCGCTGCGCGCGTGGATCGACGAGATGACGATCCCGTCGCCGAGGTCGTCGACGATCGCCGCGGAGAAGGAGAGGCGGCCGCCCATGTCCCCGAAGGCGTCGTAGCGGACCACCGCGACGTGGCGAAGGCTCTGGCGCACGTCGTCCTCGGCGGTGCGAACCTGCTCGCGAAGCCGGCTCACCTCCGTCGCGATCCGGTCGATGCGGTGGTTCTGGCCGGCCGCGACGCGAGCGATGTCGGTCGACCCGTCCCCGGCGAGGGCCCGGAAGTCACGCCGGATCCGGGCCAGCCGCAGCTGCGCGCCCACCGCGAGGGCGAGCGCGAGCACGGCGACGACCGCGGCTCCGATGGCCACGACCGCAAGGGTCGGTTCCTCCACGATCCGCAAGGGTAGTCCCGCCGCGGGCGACGCTCGCTCCCGTTCCAGGCTGTGGCCGCCGCCCAAGGGAGCGTCCGGATCGGCCGAGGGGCGGCTTTGTAGTCTGTCCCCCGTGATCCGCAGGCATCCCGTCAAGGCGCTCTTCGCCGTGCTGGTCCTGCTGGTCGCAGCCCTCGGGTGGTCCTATGCGACGCGGGACTCGGTTCCCGTGCCCCGCACCGCCGACCCGGAGCCGGGGGAGTCGCTCGTCGTCGTCGGTGTCGGCGGTATCTCCTGGGACGACGTCTCCCCCGACCGGACACCAGTCCTGTGGGGTCTCCTGCGGGACGGGGCGGCCGCCTCGGTGTCAGTCAAGACCTTGCACCTGACGACCTGCCCCACGGACGGCTGGGCGACCCTCTCCGCAGGTGAGGCCGCCGGTCCCCGGGCGGAGGGCGACCGCCCGGAGTGCACGCCCCTGCCCGAGGTCGTCGGGGACGAGCAGCGCGGCTACTCCGTCGCGGGTTTCGCGCAGATCGCGGCCGCGTCCCGGGAGGCGGCGTTCGAGGCCCGGCTCGGCCTGCTCGGCGACAGCTTCGCCGACCACACCTCCTGCGTCGGCGCGATCGGGCCCGGGGCGGCCATCGCCGCGGCCCGCTCCGACGGGACGGTGCAGCGGTACACCCCCTTCGACGAGGGAACTCTGGTGTCGGAGCTGGCGCAGTGCCCGATCACCCTGGTCGACGCCGGGGGGATCCTGACGACGGACCCCGACCCGGCCACGCACGTCGAGCAGACCACGGCGATCGAGCAGCGCATCGCCCGGGTGCGGGACGCCATGCCGACCGGCGCGGACCTCATCGTCGCCGGGCTCGCCGACCGCGACCAGCAGGAGCGGCTGCGGATCCTCACGGCAACCGGCCCGCACTACGCACCCGGCATCCTCGCGTCCGCGTCGACCCGGATGGAGGGGATCGCGCAGATCTCCGACGTCACCGCGACGATCCTCCAGCGCGGCGGCGTCCGGGCCGTCGAGCCGATCGGCGGGCGGGCCCTGTCGGCCAGCCCGTCGCCGAACAACAGCGAGTCGACGGCCGCCAAGAAGCTGACCCGGCTCACCGACATCGACACCAAGGCCGACGCGATGCACCGCATCGTCGTGCCCTTCCTCGTCGTGTGGCTGGCCAGCGCCCTGCTCGCCCTGCTCGTGCTGTGGATCCTCTGGCAGCGCGCTCGTCCCTGGCACACGCGCCTGTCCCGTCAGCGGATCCTGCGCCTCACCCGGCTCGTCGGGCTCGTCGCGGCCGGAATGCCCGCCGCCACCTTCCTCGCCAACCTCGTGCCCTGGTGGCGGTGGTCGCCGCCGTCCTCGGTGCTCGTCGCGCTGCTCAGCGCCCTCGTCCTGCTCATCAGCGGACTCATCGCCGTGGTCTGCCTCAACGGACCCTGGGGCTCCTCGGCCCTCGGCCCGCTCGCCGTCCTGTCGGCCGTGACCGCGAGCGTCATCGGGCTCGACCTGATGACCGGCTCCCGCCTGCAGATGTCCTCGATCTTCGGACTGCAGCCCCTGGTCGGCGGCCGCTTCTACGGGATGGGCAACGTCGCCTTCGCCCTCTACGGTTCCGCCGTGATCCTCCTCTGCGCGGCGATGGCGCACGCCCTGAGGCGGCGCAACGCCCCTCGGCTCGCCGTCGTCGTCGTCCTCGTCCTCGGAGGTGCCGCGCTGGCCGTCGACGTGTTGCCGGCCTGGGGTGCTGACTTCGGCGGCCCGATCGCCCTGGTGCCGGCGCTGGGTCTGCTCCTGATGCGGGTCGCGGGGATCCGCGTCTCGGTGCGGAGCCTGGCGCTCGTCGGTCTCGCCGCAGGGCTCGTCGTCGGGCTCGTCTGCTACCTCGACTGGCGCCGACCGGAGCAGTACCGCTCGCACCCCGGCCGATTCTTCCAGACGCTGCTCGACGGGGACGCGTTCACGGTCGTGTCCCGCAAGCTGCTGGCCAACGTCGAGCTGTCCACCGCGCACCCGGCTCTGCTGGCGGTGGTCCTCGCCGTCGCCGCGTTCGTCCTCGTGCTCGTGCTCCAGCCGGGCCGCTTCGGCACGGCCCCCTTCGCGCGGCTCGTCGAGGAGGCCCCGCTGCTGCGCGACGGGCTCGTCGCCATCCTCGTCCTGTCGGCCATCGGCTTCCTCACCAATGACTCCGGGGCCGCGATCCCCCCGGTGGCCATGGTCCTCACCGTTCCGCTGGTCGTCGCGGCCGTCGCCGCGTTCATGGCGATCGAGCGCGCCAACGAGCCGGTCCGACGCCGGCGTGACCGGCACCACCGCTGACCGAACCGCACGCCGGACGCGCCAGCCGCCCCCTCCCCGCACTCAGGACCCCGAACCCGGCGACCGGGCCAGCCGCGCAACACACCCGCTTACCGTCTGCCACCCCCACCTGCAACCGAGGGGTGCGGTCGGTAAGCGGGTGTGTTGCGGTTGAGCGCGGTGCAGGCGGTGGCGGTGGCGGTGGCGGGTCAGGGACGGTGGCGGGTCAGGGACGGTGGCGGATCAGGGGCGGTGGGAGTGGCGGTGAGAGCCAAGTCGGAGGCGGCGCACCGCCAGGGCCAGGGCCACGTCACGGTACTGCGCCGCCCGGTGCAGCTGGCCCCGCCAGTCAGCGCCCGTGACGCGGTGGTGCAGGTCGCACGGGATCTCTCGGACGACGAGCCCGGCCTCCAGGACGTCGATCGTCATGCCCACCTCGACGCCCCACCCGCGGGCGAACGGCGTCGCCGCCGCGCGGGCGGCCGGCGAGAGGCACCGCATGCCGGAGAGCGGCTGGACCGGGCTCCAGCCGGTGAGCTCCTCGATCCCGCGTCGGGCCAGGCCGACGACGAGCCCGCGGCCCCCGCCGGCGCTGCGCTGTGGGGGCAGGGTCGCAATGGTGAGATCAGCCTCGCCACGGAGGACCGGGCCGACGAGTGCCCCGACCTCCGTGGCGGAGTCCGCCAGGTCGGCATCGACGAAGAGGACGGCGGCGCCCGGGTCGACCCGACCCACCCGCTGCAGTCCGGCCATGCGGCCGAGGCCGCTCATGAGGGCGTCGGCCTTGCCGTGGTTCCGGGTGAGCCGGACCACCTCGGCACCGGCGCCGGCCGCGATCCGCGCCGTCGAGTCGCTCGAGCCGTCGTCGACGACGACGATCTCGCCGACCCCCGGGATGCGCCGGACGCCCCGGATCGTCGCAGCGATGCGTGTCGCCTCGTCCTTGGCCGGGATGACGACGACGAACGGGACGGCAACACCGGTGGGGTGCGGCATCGGCCGGTCGCTCAGCGCAGCGTGACCTGGCGGTTCATCAGACCCGCCCGCGCGCCGCGCTCCGCGGCGGTGAGCGGCGCCGTCGACGTGACGGCCCCCTCGAGCCGCCCGTGCATCGCCGAGACGCCCGCCTCGTGGGACTCGGGCTCCGCCTCCGGGTCCACCTCCCACACGGGGATGAGCAGCCCGCTGGAACGGAAGCAGCCGAGCAACCGGCCCCCGTCGCCGAGCGTCGACGTGCCGGCGGCGTGCAGCCGGGCCAGGGCACTCGTCGAGGTCTCCTCGTCGTGGGGCAGGACCCACCGGACGTAGCATCGCTCGCCGATACGGCACCAGTAGGCGGAGGGAGCCGCTGCCAGCTTCACCGTGGGGATCGCCGACTCGTTCGCGCGCTCGAGGGACTGCTGCCCCTCGACGTCGAGCTCGCTGTCCCCCACCCAGAACTCGAAGCCCTCGTGGACCTCGATGTCGAAGGGTGCGTCGAGGTCGAGGAGGTCCTGGAGGCGGTCGGTGTCGAGCGTGGAGACCGGCAGGGTGGTCACGGGGCTGCCCGGCTGGGCCGCGACGGCCAGCTCGATCGCCTGGGCGATGTCCCGGCTCGTGTCGCCGCTGGCGTTGCCGGACTGGATCCCGACGAGGATCTCGCCGGTGTCCCGGTGCAGCGCGGGCCAGGCCAGCGGCAGGACGGTCGCGATGGTCACCGTCTCCGGGGCGCCCTCGGGAGCCCTGCCCGGTGCGAAGCGGATGGTCGCCGTCGCCGCCGGCACGATCTCGCGCATCGCCACCCAGTCGGTCTCTCCCGGCAGGCCCTCGAAGGGCCGCGCCACGAAGGGGGCCGGCACGGGGCCGGAGGTGCGGGCAGCGCGGTCAGCCCGGGAACGTCGAGAAGCCTTACCCATGGGACGTCACCCTAGTGGGTGGTCAGACGCCCGCGTGAGCGAGCCCAGCGGCATACGGCTCCCGCAGTGGCTCAGTGTGAGCGGCGCCGCGAGGGACCGCCCACCGAGGCCCACACCGTGCGGCCGTTGGGCTCGTCGAGGACGCCCCACTCGTGGGCCAGCGAACGGACGATGCGCAGCCCGCGGCCGCCCGGGCCCCACGTCGTCGGCGGGGCCGGCCGCGGGACCGTCGGTCCGCCACCGTCGGTGACCTCGACCTCGACGACGTTGTTCTTGACCTTCCAGTGGACGCGGATCGCGCCGTCCGCAAGGGGTTTCGCATGGCGGATCGCGTTGGCGACGAGCTCGCTCACGACGATCTCGGCCTCCTCCACCACCTCGCCGGGGACCTCGCGGGACGCGAGGTCGGCGACGAGGGTCTTGCGGATGCTGGGCGCTGCCGAAGGGGCCCAAGGGATGCGCACAGTCCTCTTCTCGTTCTGGGGGGCACCCCCGTCCGTGCTGGGACTGCCGTCCTGCATCGTCGGCACGCGGGTCCTCCTCCCCTGGGCGCCGGTCGCCCGTCCGGATGCGCTCCGTCAGCGTAGCGACGTCGGGGCGCGCAAACAATGAAGCATCAACCGAGTCCTACCCGCAACCTCAGTCCGCCAAACCTAGCCAACGATCCAGTCGCGATATATCGTTGATGCATCACGATTGCTCCGGTCGTGGATCACAGGGAGGCAGCGATGAACTCAGACCGCAACGAAGCGAACGAAGAGTGGGGCTGGTCCGACGCGACGGCCGGCTCGGAAGGTGAGCCCGGCCACCGAGGTGGCCCGAGCCGACACGGAGGCCACCGCCGACCGGGAGGTCCGGGGGGCCGCGGCCCCGGGGGGCCGGACTGGCTCACCGGGTTCGGGGGCTGGGGGCCGGAGGGTGGCCCCTGGGGCGGCATGGGACGCGGACGTCCCGGACCGCCGCCATGGATCCACGACCTCATCCGCCAGTTCGGGGGGCCGGCCTTGGGACCAGAGCAGCACCCCCGCGGACCGCGCCGCCCCCGCGCCAGGCGGGGCGATGTCAGGGCCGCCATCCTCGACGTGCTCGCCGGCAACGAGATGAACGGCTACCAGCTCATCCAGGAGATCGCGGAGCGCACCGGGGGCGGGTGGAAACCGAGCCCCGGCTCGGTCTACCCGACCATCCAGCAGCTCGAGGACGAGGGCCTCGTCGAGGGCCGCGACGCCGAGGGGCGGCGTCTGCTCCGCCTCACCGACGAAGGTCGCCGCTACGTCGAGGAGCACCCGGACGAGATGGGTGCCACGTGGGCTCCCTTCGAGCCGGAGAACGACGCCGCTCCCGACGACCGGGCGAGCCACGGCTTCAGCGGCACCCCCGGGGGCGACGGCCTGATGCCCGTCGTCGGACAGGTGATGGGCGCGATGTGGCAGGTCGTCACCACCGGCACGGCGCAACAGCGCGCCGAGGCCCGCGACATCCTTTCCGAGACCCGGCGCCGCCTCTACCAGCTCCTCGCCGATGGCGACCCCGAGTGAGACCCGGCGGCTCCCCGAGACCTCGACGGTCCCCGGGGAGCCGCCGTGGCAGGCGGACCTCACAGGTCCCGGTGCTCGAGCATCTCCTGGGCGTCACCGCGACGCAGGTTGTGGATGGCCAGGGCCAGCCCGCCCCACACCACGAGGATGGCGACGACCATCATGACGATCGCTCCAGTGCTCATTCTGAGTCCTCCCTCCCGTGTCCGTGGACGGGTGTGTCCGGGCGCCAAGGGATCCGGGCCAGCAGGAAGCCTGCGACGAGCACCGCGAGGGCTGCTCCCCAGCCGAAGGCGAGGAGCATCCACTGCGGGTAGTCGCCGCCACCGTAGGGCTCCTGCACCACGGCGATGAACTCGCGGACGAGGACGAAACCGAGCGCGATCGGGCTGATCACCGAGACGAGGGCGATCCACCACCAGCGCACCGGCACCGACCCGTCGGTGTTGAGGTGGCTCTGCAGGCCCGGCAGCGCCCGGACCACCCAGGCGAGCACGACCATGCTCACCACCGCCACGAGCAGGATGCCGAAGCGGTTGATGAAGTGGTCGAGGATGTCGAGGACGAAGAGGCCACTGGTGGTGCTGAACCCGAGCAGGCTGAGGATGGCGCACGGGATGGTGACCCACAGCGTCGCCCCGATCCGCGACATCTCGAACTTGTCCCGAACGGCGGAGACGACCACCTCGAGGACGCTGATGAGGGACGTGAAGCCCGCGAGGACGAGCGAGAAGAAGAAGAGCACGCCGAGGACCGCGCCGGCCGGGGCCTCGTTGACGATGGCCGGGAACGCGACGAACGCCAGACCGAGCCCCGAGGTGGCGACCTCGCTGACGGCGACGCCGGACGCCTGCGCCATGAAGCCGAGCGCCGCGAAGACGCCGATCCCGGCCAGGATCTCGAAGCCGGAGTTGGACAGGCCGACCACCATCGCCGAGCCCGTCATGTCGGTGCGCCGCTTCACGTAGCTGGCGTAGGTGATCATGATCCCGAACCCGATCGACAGGGAGAAGAAGATCTGGCCGTACGCCGCCGCCCAGACGGCCGGGTCGGCGAGCGCCCCCCAGTTCGGCGCGAAGAGGGCGTCGAGTCCGGCACCCGCACCGGGGAGGGTGAGCCCCTGGATCACCAGCGCGAGGAACGCGACGACGAGCACCGGGATGAAGATGACCGAGGTGCGCCCCACGCCTCGCTGGACGCCGAGGGCCATCAGCACGATGAGCGCTCCCCAGACGATGAGGAGCGGGATGATGACGCCCGGGACGAAGTCCAGCGAGATCCCGGGGGACTCCGCGACCTTGAGGTAGTCGCCGAACAGGAAGGCGTTCGGGTCGTCCCCCCACGCCTTGGTGAAGGAGAAGACGGTGTAGCTGAGCGCCCACGCGAGGACGGCGGCGTAGTAGACGGCGATCATGAAACAGACGCCGACCTGCCACCAGCCGAGCCCCTCGGTGCCGCGGGAGAGCCGCGCGAACGACAGCGGGGCCGACCCGCGGTACTTGTGCCCCAGGGCGTACTCGAGGAAGAGGAACGGGATGCCTGCGGTGAACAGTGCGACGAGATAGGGCAGGATGAAGGCGCCGCCACCGTTCTCGTAGGCGACATAGGGGAAGCGCCAGATGTTGCCGAGGCCCACGGCAGACCCGATCGCGGCGAGGATGAAGACCCGCCTCGTGGAGAACATGCCCCGATGTGCCTCGCGAACATCGTCGTCCGCTGTGGTGCTCATGAACCCTCCCGGATCGAACGAGACTGGTGCTCCATAGCATTCACCCAAACGCGGGAGCTGCGCCAGCCTTCCCGGCGCGGACCCGGACAGGAGCCGGCCCGATGACCCAGCGAATCCACCTCGTCGGCATCGGACTCGGTGACCGTGCCCACCTCACCGGGGCGGGCGTCGCCGCCCTCGACACCCTCGACGTCTTCGTCGTCCTCGAGCCCGGGGCTGCGGCCCAGCGGGAGCTGCTCGCCGCGGTGCTGACGGACCCCGGTGCGCACCGGTTCATCGAGCCCACCGCCCACCCGAGCGAGCCTGGGAGCGTTGGGAGCCCAGCGGCATACGGCGTGGGGTCGGTGAGCGAGCGCGTGACGGCGATCGTCCGGGAGCTCGGGGAGCTGGCTCCGCCCGCGGCGACGGTGGGCCTCCTCGTGCCGGGGGTCCCGGCGCTCGAGGCCGCGGCGCACGAGCTCGCCACGGCGCTGGCCGACCGACTCGGCATCGGCGTCGCCATCACTCCGGGCGTCGGGGCGGCTCAGCTGCTCGCGGCGCGGCACGGCATCACCCTGGGACGAGACGGAACGGGCGTCCACGCCATCTCCGGCCAGCACCTCGTGGACACCTACCAGCCCCACGACGGCGATGCGGTCGTCGTCGCCGACGCCGAGCTGCGCTGCCTCGAGCTCGCCGAGCTGTACCCCGACCTCGAGGTCTTCTGGGGAGCGCACCTCGACCGCGACGACGAGGTGCTCGTCTCGGGGCGGCTCGGCGACCTCGCGGCCACCCTGACCGCGGCGCGGCGGCGTGCCGAGGACGCGTCGGGGTGGCTGCTCGACGCCTACGTCGTGCGCCCGTCGGAACCGAGCAGCGAGGTCGGGCCGCCCCCCTGGCCCCCGGTCGAGCGCCTGTCCGACGGCGTCCTCGGCCTGCGCCCGCTCACCGCGAGCGACTGGCAGACGGTGCTCGAGGAGAACAACGACGAGGAGTCGCTCAGGTGGTCGCTCACCGGGCCGCTGACCGAGGCCGAGGCCCGCCGCCGGGCCGCCTCGGCTCGTCGGGACTGGGTCAGCGGGCGGGCGGCACGGTTCGTCATGGTCGACGAGGCGACGGGGCACCCGGCGGGGGCGATCGGGGTCCTGCGGATGGGGCCTCCCGACATCGGACTCATCGGCTACGGGGTCCTGCCCCGGTTCCGGGGCCGCGGCTTCACCACCCGAGCGCTCGAGCTGCTCGCGGAGTGGGCGTTCAGCGCGACCTCGATCGTGCGGCTCGAGCTCGGCCACAAGGTCGGCAACGTCGCCTCGGGCGTCGTCGCAGCCCGCGCCGGGTTCGTCCGGGAAAGCGTCCTCACCGGCCGGCTGCGGAACGTGGACGGGACCTTCTCCGACGAGGTGACGTACGCGCGGGTGCGCCGCTGAGGCGGTTCGCGGTCAGCGCGACGTCACGGGCCGCGCGGCGTCACGGGCCGCGCGGCGTCACGGGCCGCGCGGCGTCACGGGCGGCGCGGCGTCACGGGCCGCGCGGCGTCACGGGCGGCGCGGCGTCACGGGCCGCGAGCCCGGGCCCAGCGGCATCCTGCTCGACTCCCTCAAGTCGGACCCCGCTGACATCTGGCTGGTCCGGCCCGACGCCCGCACCTGCGCGGTCGTCCGGGAGCCCGGCGACCTCGTCACGGCGGCGCGCCGGGCGCGGGGTCACCCGGCCTGACGGGCCGCCGGGCTCAGCCGGCCTGCTCCACCCACGCGAAGGGCACCGAGAGCAGTCCGTCGGGGACCCGCACCCGGTAGCGCGTCCGCCCCCGCGTGACGATCCGACCCACCGCCCCGTCGTACTGACCCGGAGCCGCGATGCGGACCACTGCACCGGGTCCGAGGCGGCCCGGCGCGAGGTGGGGCAACCCCAGGAGCAGGGCGTCGAGCTCGGCCGCGTAGTTCGGGTGCATCGCCACCCGCCGTCCCTGGTGGGTCCAGTCGAAGACGCGGGCGGCCTCCGTGCCGCGGCAGCGGGTGCAGAGCACGACTCGCGACGGCATCCGGTGCCGGGTCGTCCGGTGGCCGGCGGGGCAGGTCCCCACCCACGCCCCCGCGATGCCCGGGGCGTCGACGGAGGAGCAGCGGTTGCCGGAGCAGCCGATCTGCCGGGCCCTGGCGCGCCACACCGCGTCGTGGCCGTGCCCGGGACCGACGAGCGCATGGGCGATCTCGTGCAGGATCGTGTCGCGGACCTCGGCCTCGGGGTGGAGCCGCGTCAGATGGGCACTCAGCGAGATCTCCCGCTTGCCCGCCCGGCAGACCCCGGCCCGCGTCCTCGCTCGGTCGAGGTTCAGCGTCCAGTCGCTCAGGCCGTGGACGGCCATCAGCTCCCGGCCCAGTTTCAGTGCAGCACTCAGCTCCATTGGTGTCCCTACTGTCGGTGCCCCTGCCGTGACCCTAGGAGGACGCACCGACAACCTCGGTGTCGCGACGTGCCCTCCCGATGGGCGGGCGGGTCGCGAAGTGCTCCTTCGATTGCGAGGCACGATACCCCTGGGGGTATGTTTGACCTGCCCTGTGTCGGCGCTCCCACGGACGCTGACCCACAATGGGCGTGCGACCCCGCCCCCGTCAGGAGATCACCCATGTCACACCGTCGTCGTCTCGCCGGCGCCCTCCTCGCCCTCGTCGCCGTCACCTCCGTGGCCGCCTGCAGCGGCGCGGACGACGGCGCGAACCTCTCCTCCGCCGCACCCGCAGCCGCCGCGCCGACCCTGGGCGCCGAGCTGTCCGCCGCCGACTTCGCCGCCGCCGCGAAGCGCGAGGGCACGACCATCCTCGACGTCCGCACGCCCGCCGAGTTCGCGGAGGGTCACCTGCCGGGCGCGGTCAACGTCGACGTCGAGGGAGCCGACTTCGCGACGACGATCGCCCAGCTGGACCCCAAGGCGCCCTACGCCGTCTACTGCCGCTCGGGGAACCGGTCCGCCGCAGCGCTCCAGCTCATGCAGGCTGCCGGGTTCACCTCGGCGTACCACCTCAGCGGTGGGATCGGAGCCTGGCAACAGTCCGGCGGCGAGGTCGTCACCGACTGAGCCCGGCTTCCCCATGCCGAGGCCTCCCCTCCCGCCGTACCTGACGGCGACCGCGTCCGAGCTCGTGGCCGAGCGGGCCGCCGGTGCCGATGGCGCCGACGAGGACGTCCACTTCACCGAGCACCTCGCCACCGAGGTCATCGAGCGCCTGAGCGAGCCGGGGGACCTCGTCCTCGACCCGTTCGCCGGGTTCGGCACGACCCTCCTGGTCGCGGACCGGCTCGGGCGGCGCGGGCTCGGCGTCGAGCTGCTCCCCGAGCGGGTCGACGTGGTTCGCGCGCGCGTTCCCGCGGCGACGATCGTCGAGGGCGACGCCCGCGGCCTGCACCGGCTCCTCCCTGACGCGGGCCCCGTCGCCCTCTGCCTCACGTCGCCGCCCTACCGCACCGCGAACGACCACCCGCACGACCCGCTCACCGCCTACACGCTCGTCGCGGGCAGCTACGCGAGCTACCTCGCGGACCTCGCGTCGATCGCGCAGGCGCTGCGGCGCATCCTCCGCCCCGGCGGTCACCTCGTGCTCAACGTCGCCAACATCCGCCACGCCGGACACACCACCGCTCTCGCGTGGGACGTCGCCCGGGCGGTCGGCGCCGTGCTCCCGTTCCAGGGCGAGACCGTCGTCCACTGGGACACGCTCCCGCACGACTTCACCGGCGACTACCTGCTGACCTTCCGACGCGAGAGCTAGCGTTTCGAGCGGCAGCGAGCCCAGCGGCATACGAACGAGGTCGTATGCCGCTGGGCTCGCTCCGCGCGGCCGGCGCCGTGGGTGCCGGGCTCAGCCCGCGTGCTTGGCCAGGCGCAGCCACGTGTCGACGACGGTGTCGGGGTTGAGCGACATCGTCTCGATGCCCTCGTCGAGCAGCCACTCGGCGAGGTCAACGTGGTCGGACGGGCCCTGCCCACAGATGCCGACGTACTTGCCCTGCGCGCGGCACGCCTGGATCGCCATGCTCAGCATCTTCTTGACGGCCGGGTCGCGCTCGTCGAAGGAGCCCGCGACGAGCGCCGAGTCCCGGTCGAGGCCGAGGGTCAGCTGCGTCATGTCGTTGGAGCCGATCGAGAAGCCGTCGAAGTGCTCGAGGAACGCGTCCGCGTTGACGGCGTTCGAGGGGACCTCGCACATCATGATGACCTGCAGGTCGTTCTCGCCGCGGCGCAGCCCGTGCTGGGCGAGGAGGTCGATGACGCCCTTCGCCTCGGCGACGGTGCGGACGAACGGGATCATGATCTTGACGTTGGTCAGGCCCATCTCGTCCCGGACGAACTTCAGCGCCTCCGCCTCCATCGCGAAGCACTCCGCGAAGTCGGCCGAGAGGTACCGCGAGGCCCCACGGTAGCCGATCATCGGGTTCTCCTCGTGCGGCTCGTAGCGCTCGCCGCCGACGAGGTTGGCGTACTCGTTCGACTTGAAGTCGGACATCCGGACGATCACCGGCTCCGGCGCGAAGGCGGCCGCGAGCATCGCGACGCCCTCGCTGAGCCGCTTCACGAAGAACTCACGCGGGCTGTCGTAGGCGCCGATGAGCCCGCGGATCTCGTCGCGCAGCGCCGGCTCCTGGTCGTCGAGCTCGAGCAGGGCGCGGGGGTGGATCCCGATCTGGCGGTTGATGATGAACTCGAGCCGGGCCAGGCCGATCCCGTGGTGCGGCAGGCGCGAGAACTCGAAGGCCTGCTCCGGCGTCCCGACGTTCATCATGATCTTCACCGGGACCTCGGGCATCTCGTCGAGGGCGGTCTCGTCGACGGAGAAGTCGAGCAGCCCCTCGTAGACGAACCCGGTGTCGCCCTCGGCGCAGGACACGGTCACCTCGTGGCCGTCCTCGAGCACCCGGGTCGCGTTCCCGGACCCGACGACGGCGGGGATGCCGAGCTCACGCGCGATGATCGCGGCGTGGCAGGTGCGGCCGCCGCGGTTCGTGACGATCGCGCTGGCCCGCTTCATGATCGGCTCCCAGTCGGGGTCGGTCATGTCGGCGACGAGCACCTCGCCCGGCTGGAACTCGTGCATCGACGCGACGTCGCTGAGCACGCGCACCGCCCCGGAGCCGACCTTCTGGCCGATGGCACGCCCCTCGGCGACGACCGGTCCACGCTCGTTCATCCGGAACCGTCGCAGCGTCGACGAGCCGGAGCGCGACTTGACCGTCTCGGGTCGGGCCTGGAGCACGTAGATGCGCCCGTCGATCCCGTCGCGGGCCCACTCGATGTCCATCGGGCGGCCGTAGTGCTCCTCGATCCGCACCGCGTGCTGCGCGAGCTCGGTGACCTCGTCATCGGTCAGGCTGAACCGGACCTGGTCGGCCGGGTCGACGGGGACGAACTCCGTCGTCCGCCCCACCGAGGCGTCCTCGGTGTAGACCATCTTGGTCGCCTTGGCCCCGATGCCCCGCTTGAGGATCGCGGGCCGACCGGCGCGCAGGGCCGGCTTGTACACGTAGTACTCGTCCGGGTTGACCGCCCCCTGGACGACACCTTCGCCGAGGCCGTAGGCGCTCGTGATGAAGACGGCGTCCGGGAAGCCGGACTCCGTGTCGATGGTGAACATGACGCCCGACGCGCCGATGTCCGACCGGACCATCCGCTGCACACCCGCCGACAGGGCGACGCCGGAGTGGTCGAAGTTGCTGTGCACCCGGTAGGCGATGGCCCGGTCGTTGTAGAGCGAGGCGAAGACGAGCTTGATCGCGTGGAGGATGTTGTCGATCCCGGTGATGTTGAGGAAGGTCTCCTGCTGGCCGGCGAAGGACGCGTCGGGCAGGTCCTCCGCGGTGGCGCTCGAGCGGACCGCCCAGCTGACGCCCTCCGCGCCGGCCGCGGCGACGAGCTCGTCGTAGGCCGTCCGGATCTCGCCCTCCAGGTCCGCCGGGAACGGCTGCGACTCGACGGCGTCGCGGATCTGCCTCCCGACCTCGGCGAGCCTCCGCACGTCGTCGACGTCGAGGTCGTCGAGCAGCGCGTTGATGCGGTCGGCGAGCCCCTCGTGCGCGAGGAACCGGCGGTAGGCCTCAGCCGTCGTCGCGAAGCCGTCCGGGACGGACACCCCCGCCTTCGACAGGTGCTGGACCATCTCGCCGAGGGAGGCGTTCTTGCCGCCCACCGACTCGACGTCGGTGAGCCCCAGCTCACGGAACCAGAGGATGTTGGCGGTCATGTGTGTTGTCCTTTCGTCGGCGATGACGGGCGAAGTCTGGAGATCTGGAGCCTGGCGGCAACCCGGCCGCTAGGCGAGGTTGCTCATGTGCCGGGTCTGCATGATGACCGCGGCCATCTCCTCGACCGACATCGACGCCGAGTTGATCGAGGGGATCCGGTGGGCTCGGTAGAGGGCCTCGGCCCGCCGCAGCTCGTAGCTGCACTGGGCCAGCGAGGCGTAGGTCGACCCCGGGCGCCGCTCGCTGCGCACCTGGCTGAGGCGCGCGGGCGTCGAGACGAGGCCGAAACACCGGTCGGCGTAGTCCCGGATCGGACGGGGCAGGTGGGTGGAGTGAAGGTCCTCCTCGACGAGGGGGTAGTTCGCGACCCGGATCCCGTGCTGGAGGGCGAGGTACATCGACGTCGGCGTCTTGCCGCAGCGTGAGGGGGCGACGAGGATCAGCTCGGCCTGGGCGAGGTTGCGCAGGCTCTGGCCGTCGTCGTGCTCCATGGCGTACTCGATCGCCTTCATCCGCTGCTCGTAGCGGCGCGGGTCGCCGAGCCCGTGCAGGCCGGCCCGGTTGTGGCTCGCGTTGACGTGGAGGACCCGCTCGATGGCGTCGAGGTGACTGCCGAAGAGGTCGATGAAGGCGCACTTCGTCTTGACGAGCTCGGTCCGCACCTCCTCGTCCGCGACGGTCGAGAAGACGAGCGGGGTGACCGCGTCGGTCATCGCCTCGTCCATCTCGGCGACGACCTGCCGGGCGATCTCGGGTGTGGTGATGAACGGGATCTTGCGGCGCCGGAAGCGGACCGAGGGGAACTGGTTCAGCATGAGGTTGCCCAGGGTCTCCGCGGAGATGCCGGTGCCGCCGGCGAGGAAGAACACCGGTGTCTCGGTGACGCTGTCGGGGGCACTCACGGCGCCACTGTCCCACAGCCGGGCCCACCGCGCCCGTGCCGTCCGCCTCTGCGGAACGCCCGTCCGGGATCTGGCAGACTGCCCGCGGCGACAGGAGGGCAGCCGTGCGGAAGGGCGTCGGATCGAGGGCCGTGGGGCTCGCGGTGGGTTTCGTGGCGGACCGTCTCCTCGGCGACCCGAGGCGCTGGCATCCCGTCGCCGGCTTCGGGACCGCGGCAGCGGCCGTCGAGCAGCGGACGTATGCCGCTGGGCGCGCTGCCGGGGTCCGTCACGTCGCGTTGCTCGTCGGCTCCACGGCCGCCCTCGGGCTCGTCGCCGAGCGGGCGACGCGGCACTCCCCCGTGGTCCATGTGGCGGCCACCGCGGCGGCGACGTGGGCCGTGCTCGGGGGGCGCTCCCTGGTGCGCGAGGGCGACGTCATCGGCCGGCACCTGTCGTCCGGGGACCGGGTGGCCGCCCGACGACGGCTGCGCCACCTCGTCGGGCGCGACACGACCCGGCTCGACGAGCACGAGGTGGCCCGGGCGTGCGTAGAGTCGGTCGCGGAGAACACCTCGGACGCGGTGGTCGCCCCGCTGCTCTGGGGCGGCCTGCTCGGGATCCCCGGGCTCGTCGGCTACCGGGCCGTCAACACCCTCGACGCGATGATCGGCCACCGGACGCCGCGGTACCGCGACTTCGGCTGGGCGGCGGCGCGGCTGGACGACCTCGTGAACTGGGTCCCTGCCCGGGTCGCCGCGGGAGCCGCACTGACGGGCGCGGCGCTCGACGGCGACTCCTTGGCGGTGTCCCGCGCCCGCGAGGCGATCCGGCACGACGCCCCGGCCCACCCGAGCCCCAACGGCGGCGTCGTCGAGGCGGCGTTCGCCGGAGTCCTCGGCGTCACCCTGGGAGGGACCAACGTGTACGAGGGCCGGGCCGAGGACCGAGGGACCCTGGGCACGGGGCCGAGCCCAGCGGCATCCGACATCGCGCGGGCGAACCGGCTGTCCCGCCGCGTGGGAACCTTCTCCCTCGTGGGTGCGATCGCCCTCGCGCTCCTCCCGCGACCCCGGCGCTAGCGCTCGGGGGGGCGCGGCTGCCTCGGCACCGGCGGGATCTCGAGCCCCTCGAGCGGGCGGCCGTGGTGCTCCTCGTACCACTTCGCGTAGGCGGCGACCGCGGTCGGCAGGGTGGGGAAGATGTGGTCCTCGCCGACCTTGTCGACGAACCCCGCTGCGTCGAGCGGCTCGCGCATGTCCTGCTTCACTCGGGCCATGGCGAACCGGATCCCCTCGTCCGCCAAGGACAGCCGCAACGTGTCGAGGGCATCGACGGCCGTGAGGTCGACCTCGGTGTTGGCCTCGGCGTTGAGCAGGAACCACTCCACCGGCGCCGTCCGCTGGGAGTCGGCCACCGCCTGCAGGGCGCGCCGGACGAAGTCGTGGGAGTTGGCGAAGAACAGTGGGGAGTCGTAGCGGTAGACGACCAGACCGGGCACCTGCACGGCGTTGGAGTGGTCGTCGATGTCATGCATGCCGGCGACGTTGGGGACGTAGCCGAGGACCCCGTCGTGCGGGTGGACGATCCGCCGCAGCAGGTCGAGCACGGACAGGACGATGGCCACCCCGATGCCCGGCAGGACGCCGAACCCGAGGACCGCCACCGTCGTGGCGAGCGAGAGGACCAGCTCGCTGTGCCGGAAGCCGGTGATCCGCCGCAGCTCGGCCACGTCGACGAGGCGCAGCGCGGCGTAGACGACCACGCCCCCGAGGGCCGCCGTCGGGAACGTCGCGAGCACCGGCCCGAGCCAGAACATCGTCGCCGCGAGGACGGCGACGGACACGAGCGAGTGCAGCTGCGTGCGGGCCCCCATCGCGTTGGCGAGCACGGTGCGGCTGCCGCTCGAGCTGACCGGGAACCCGGACGCGAGGCTGGACGCGATGTTGGCGGCGCCGAGCGCGACGAACTCCTGGTTGCTGTCGATCGTCTCGCGGCGCTTGAGGGCGAAGGCGCGACCGGTGAGCACGTTGTCGCTGTAGGCCACGACCGCGACCCCCACGGCCGCTGGCAGGAGCTTCCAGATCTCGACGTCGTCGAGCTGGGGCACGCTCAGCGGGGGCAGCCCCCGGGGCACCTCGCCCACGACCCGGACGCCCTCGTCCGTCAGCCCCAGGACGTGGACGAGCGCCGCGGCCGACACCATCGCGATGAGCGGGCCCGGCCAGCGCCGCGCCCAGCGGCCGAAGGCCAGCAGCACCACGAGGACACCGGAAGCAACCGCCAGGGTGGGACCGTGCACCTCACCGAGGTGGGTCGCCGTGAAGCCGACCTCCTCGAGGAAGGTGCCGCTCTCCACCTCGATCCCGGTGATCTTGCCGAGCTGGCTGACCACCATGAGCGCGGCGATACCGGCCATGTAGCCGACGAGCACCGGCTTCGACAGGAGCTCGGCGAGGAACCCGAGCCGGACGAGCCACGCGAGGACGCAGACGACGCCCACGGCGAGGGCGAGCAGGGCAGCCAGCTCCGCGTGGCGACCGCCGCCGGCCGCACCTGCGAGAGCGCCGATGCCCGCCGCGGTCATCAGGGCCGTCGTCGACTCGGGGCCGACGGACAGCTGCCGCGACGACCCGAGGAGCGCGTAGACGACGAGGGCCGGCGCACACGCCCACAGCCCGGTGATCGCGGGGAGCCCCGCCACCTCCGCGTAGGCCATGACCTGTGGGACGAGGTAGGCCGAGACGGTGACGCCGGCGAGGACGTCGCCGCGCAGCCAGGTCCGGTCGTAGGAGAGGAGCACGCCCAGGCCGGGGGCGAACCGCGCCCACCCGGCGGCTCCCTCGCGCTGGTCGGTCACCCTGTCGAACGTACCGGCCGACCGGCCGACCGGCCGGTGTGACGGAGAAGACGCGTTCCCTCCACCACACAGGTCAACCGCGAAGGCCCACTGGGAGTCAACTGGAGGTGAAGGAAGAAGGCGCCATGGGTGCAGCGTCGACACCCCGGTCCCGGTGGTTCGCCACCGCGGCGATGGTGTCCGGCCTGCTCCTGACCTCCTGCAGCGGCACGGCACCGGACGAGCCGGGCGGCCCGACGTCCGGCGGCGGAGCCTCAGTGACGAGCAGCAGTCCGACTGCCTCGGCCCCGACCAGCTCGGCGACGTCGACGCCGTCACCCAGGACGTCACCCAGGGCCTCGACGAGCCCGTCCTCGACCAGCGCCACGTCGCGACCGCCCACGTCCCGGCCGGTGACGACCCCGCCCCGGCCCCCCACGCGCACCCCGACCGCGCCGCCTCCGACGACCTCGAGAGCGTCGACCACCACCCCTGCCACCACGCCCCGCACGACCCCGACCACGACATCTCCCCGGCCGGTGGCGTGCACGGTCCCGAGCGGGCTGCTCGGCCGGGACCTCACCAGGGTCCCGACCGATCGCAAGGTCGTCGCCCTGACCTTCGACGCCGGGGCGAGCAACGACGGCGTCGCCTCGATTCTGGCGACCTTGGCGGACAAGGGCGTTCCGAGGACGTTCTTCCTCACTGGTGACTTCGTCGACGCGTTCCCGAGCAGCGCCCGGGCGATGGCCAAGTACCCGATCGGCAACCACACGTACAACCACCCCGACCTGACGACCCTGTCCGACAGCGGGATCCGCACCGAGATCAACAGCGCGGAGAGCCGCATCAAGGCGGTCACGGGTCAGGACCCGCGACCGTACTTCCGCTTCCCGTTCGGCGCGGTGACGACGCGCACGATCGCGGTCGTGAACGCGGAGTGCTACGTGCCGTTCCGGTGGACCGTCGACACGCTCGGGTGGAAGGGCACCTCGGGCGGCCAGTCGGTCGGAACCGTGGTGAACCGGGTCCTCGACGCCGCGGTGCCGGGCGAGATCGTGCTGATGCACGTCGGCGCCCACCCGAAGGACGGCTCGACGCTCGACGCCGACGCGCTCCCCCGGATGATCGACGCGCTCCGGGCGCGCGGCTACGGGTTCGTCACCCTGCAGGCCGTTCTGGGATCTGCGCCCTGAGTCGTTCCCGGCGACGTTCCCGGCCCGATAGATGTCGGGCCCCCGCCGTCGCGGCTCCTACGCCGGGCGGCGCGCGTTCAGCGCCGAGTCCACGGCCTCGACCGCAGTGCGCATGTCGTGCCCGAGGGGGACGGACCCAGCACCGACCTCGTCCTGCCTTCCGCCCCCGACGAAGACGACGAGATCAGGATGGGCAGCGAGCAGCTCCTCGCACACCTGGCGGGCCGGGACGACATCCGCGGCTCGCGGCACCGCGAGCACGACCGCGGTGGCGCCGCGGGCCGCCACAGCCTCACCCCAGTCCCCCGCCGGCAGGTCCGCTCCGAGGTACGCAGTGGAGTAGCCGGCCCGGCGAAGGGCCACGGCGAAGGCGAGGACCCCCAGCTCGTGCCGCGCACCGGGCGGGAGACCCAGCGTCACGATCGGGCCAGAGGTCCTGGCCCCGGCCGCCTCGTAGGCCGCCGCCAGCCGACGCTGGATCGCATGGCTGAGCAGGTGCTCGCCCGCGATGGAGATCCTCCCGTCAGCCCAGGACTCGCCGATGACGCTGAGGGCAGGCATGAGCCAGTCGTCGACGACCCTCTCGAAACCTGCGCGGCTGAAGGCCTCGTCGAGAATGTCGGAGACAGCGACCGTGTCGAGTCGCCCGGCTGCGGCGACGAGCTCGTCGACGCGCGGGAGGACCGAGGCCTCCGGTCGAGGGCCCGGGCCGCCGTCGACCTGCGACAGTGGGCCGCCACGCTGTGCGGAGCCCTCGATGCGAGCCTTGGTCTCGGCGGCCGCCTCCCGAGCCGACCAGCCCTCGTTGACGAGCGCCGCCATGATGCCGAGGGCGCGCAGGTCGTCGGCGGAGTAGAGGCGGTAACGGCCGTCCGAGCGCACCGGGCTGACGACGCCGTAGCGCCGCTCCCAGGCCCGCAGGGTGGACAGGCTGATGCCGGTCAGCTCGGCAGCGCGCTTGATGGTGTACATGGTTTGTCGAGTCTAGGTCCAGAGCTCACAGCGTGTGCAGCGTGCGTCGCAGACCGTCGGCACCCTGGTCGACCAGGCGCTTCAGGGCCGGCGCGAGGACGGGGGTGGCGAGCTTCCACAGCCCCTTGAGGTCGAACGACGCCGAGTAGGTCACCGTGGCCCCGGACGCATCCCCCTCGACCGTCATGTCGTCGTGCGCGACGAGGCTCTGGTTCTCCCCGCGAAGGAGGATGTGGCGCCCCGGGTCGAGCTCGGTCACGACGTAGTCCACCTCGGCCTCGCGCCCCATGAACCGGGAGCGGTTGCGATAGCGCGTGCCGACCCCCCCGGTGCCGGAGATGCGTTCCGTGCGGACCGTGGCCGGGTCCCACTCGGTCGTGGTCGTGAAGTCGGCCAGGTACGCGAACACCCGGTCGGCCGGAACGGGGACGGTGAGCGTGCGGACGAACTGCATGGCTTCCTCCTGAACGAACCTTTGACAAACCTTATACATCGACTCTACATTGAGTTCCACGCCAGGGAAAGTCCCATCCAGCCGCCCGTCGGCTCCGAATGGCTGGTCGTCGACGCGACCGCACGCCCCCGAGGGAGCACCATGAACCAGAGCCGGCCACAGACCACCGCAGTCATCGGCGCGGGCGTCGCGGGCCTGACCGCCGCGCACGTGCTGTCCCGGACCGACGCGGTGACCCTCTTCGAGGCGGACCAGCGAGTCGGCGGGCACGCCCACACGCACACGGTGCCGGCCGGCGGGTCCACCGCCGGCGCGAGCCCGCTCCGGATCGACAGCGGGTTCATCGTCCACAACGAGCGGACGTACCCGCACCTGCTGCGCCTCTTCGCCGAGCTCGACGTCGAGACCCGCCCGACGGAGATGAGCATGAGCATCACCTGCGAGCAGTGCGGGCTCTCCTACGCCGGGGGTCGCGGTCTGGCCGGCATCCTCGCCCAGCCCTGGCGGGCTGCCGACCCGCGGTTCGTCCGGCTGCTGACCGAGGTCCCCCGGTTCCACCGCGCCGCCAGGCGCCTGCTCGCCGACCCGTCAGCCGAGCCGACCTGGGGAGAGTTCCTCCGTGAGGGCCGCTTCTCGACCTACTTCGTGCGCCACTTCGCCATCCCGCTCGTCGCCACCGTCTGGTCCTGTGGTGACCTCGACGCCGAGACCTACCCGGCACGACACCTCTTCCAGTTCCTCGACCACCACGGCATGCTCACCGTCAGCGGGTCCCCGGAGTGGCGCACCGTCGTCGGCGGCTCGGCGACGTATGTGGACCGCCTCGTCGCCAGGCTGGCCGACGTGCGTCGGTCGGCCCCGGTCACCGCGGTCGAGCGGCACGACGACGGGGTCGACGTCCGGGTCGGCGACGCCGCCCCAGAGCGGTTCGACCGGGTGGTCATCGCCACCCACGCCAACCAGGCCCTCGACCTTCTCGCCGACGCACTGCCCCAGGAGAAAGAGGACCTCGCCGCGATCCGGTACTCGCGCAACACCGTGTGGCTGCACCGCGACTCGTCCGTGCTGCCGGCCGCGAAGCAGGCCCGCGCGGCATGGAACTACCGGATGCAGTCCTGCGACGCGCCCAGCCCCCAGGTCGCCGTCAGCTACTGGATGAACCGGCTCCAGGGCCTCCCCGGCACCGAGGACCACATCGTCACCCTCGACCCCGGCGACCACGTCGACCCGGACACGGTCACGGCGGACCTCTCCTACGAGCACCCCGTCTTCACCGCACCTGCCGTCGCCGCGGCCGGCCGGCTCCGCTCGGCCGGGGGTGAGCGGCTCGCCTTCGCGGGAGCGCATCTCGGCTGGGGCTTCCACGAGGACGGCTGCCGCTCCGGCGTCGAGGCGGCCCAGTCGTTCGGGGTGTCCTGGTGAGCCCGTCCATCAGGCCGCCCCGGGTCCCGAGCCTCGTCGAAGGGGTCGTGTCCCACACCCGCCGGACCCCGGTGACGCACCGTTTCCGCCACCGCCACCACCAGTGGCTCGTCGACCTGGACGACCTGCCCCGCCTGCCGTGGCCGCTGTCCGTCCTCGCCCGGTTCGACCCCGCCGACCACCTCGACGGCGGACACGAGGAAGGCGGGATCAGGGGCGACCTCGACCGGTTCCTCGCGAGCCGAGGGGTCGCCCTGCCAGCCGGCGCGCGGGTCCTCATGCTCGCGCACGCCCGCTCCGTCGGGCACGTCTTCGACCCCCTGAGCGTCTTCTGGTGCATTGCCCCCGACGGACGGCTCGTCGCGACGGTCCTCGAGGTGCACAACACCTACGGAGGCCGGCACGCCTACCTCGTGGACGTCGACGACCATGGCCGCGCAGTGGTCGACAAGGCGTTCTACGTCTCTCCGTTCAACGACGTCTCCGGCGAATACCACGTCCGGCTCGTCCTCGACGAGCAGCGCGTCGCCGTGGCCATCCGGCTCACCCGGGACGGTCAGCCGATCCTCGACGCCTCCGTGTCGGGTCGGCCGAGACCCGCCACGCTCCGCACGATCCTCTCGACCACCGCCCGCCACGCCCTCATGACGTACCGCGTCACGGCCCTCATCCGGTGGCACGGCGTGCGACTGTGGATGCGACGCCTGCCCGTGGTCCCCCGCCCACACCGCCTGGAGGAGGCAGCCCGATGACCACGATCCAGCCCCGCCCCATCGTCCCGACGCTCGCACCGGTCCGTCTGCAGGCCAAGCTCGCACGCACCATCTTCGAGCAGGTCCTCGACCGGGTGCCCGTCGACGTCGTCCTCCCCGACGGCTCCCCGCTGCGAAGGTCCGCCGCGAGCGGGAGCGAGCCCAGCGGCATCCGGCCGACCGTCGAGCTGCGACGGCCCTCAGCCTTCTTCGAGCGCCTCGCCCACCACCCGAAGATCGGCATCGGCGAGGCCTACATGGCCGGCGACTGGCGCGCCGCGCCGGGCACCGACCTCGCGGACGTGTTGCGACCCTTCGCCGCGCGGCTCACGACGGCGATCCCACGCAGGTGGGTCGCCCTCCGGCAGGTCGTCGACCGTGCCATCCCGCACGACCAGCGCAACACGTTGACGGGGTCCCGCCGCAACATCGAGGCGCACTACGACCTGTCCAACGACCTCTTCGCCGCCTTCCTCGACGAGACACTGACGTACAGCTCGGCTCTCTTCGACCGGACGGCCCCGCTCGAGGGGCAGTCGCTCGAGGACGCCCAACTGCGCAAGGTCCACGCGATCCTCGACGAGGCACGCGTCGGCGACGGCACCACCGTCCTCGAGATCGGCACGGGCTGGGGGACCCTCGCGATCGAGGCGGCCCGCAGGGGGGCTCACGTGACGACCCTGACGCTCTCCCGCGAGCAGGCGGCCCTGGCCCGCGACCGCGCCGCGGCCGCCGGCGTCGCGGACCGCGTCGACGTCCGCCTCGAGGACTACCGCGAGGCACGCGGCAGCTACGACGCGATCGTCTCGGTCGAGATGATCGAGGCGGTCGGCGAGGAGTACTGGCCCACCTACTTCCGCGCCATCGACAGCCTCCTCGCGCCGGGCGGGGTCGCGGCGATCCAGGCGATCCTGATGGCCCACGACCGCTACCTCGTGACGCGGCGCTCCTACGGCTGGATCCAGAAGCACATCTTCCCCGGCGGGCTCATCCCCAGCCTGCGCGCGATCACCGACGTCACCCAGCGCGGCACCGAGCTGCGGGTGACGGGAGTCCACCGGTTCGGGCTCGACTACGCCGAGACGCTCCGCCGCTGGCGGGCGACCTTCATGGCGCAGTGGCCGCAGGTCGAGCGGCTCGGCTTCGACGAGACCTTCCGCCGCAAGTGGGAGTTCTACCTGGCCTACTGCGAGGCCGGCTTCGACTCCGGCTACCTCGACGTCGCCCAGATCCGCTTCGAGCGGCAGGGTCCCGACACGGTCCGCGGTGCTTCGCCGTCCGCGGGCGTGGCGCAGGACGCAGCGTGAGGACGGCGCTCAGCGGCCAGCGGGTCTGGGTCGTCGGCGCGTCCAGCGGGATCGGGGCGCAGCTGGCCGACGAGCTCGTCCGGCGGGGCGCCTCGGTAGCGGTCAGCGGACGCCGGGCGAGCGAGCTGGAGGCGGTGTCGGGGGGGCGCATGCGCAGCGTCCCGGTCGACGTCACGGACGCCGACGCCGTGGCCGAGGCGGCCGACGCCGTCCGGGACGGCCTGGGCGGCCTCGACATGGTCATCCACAGCGCCGGCTACTGGAAGCAGTTCGACGCGGCCAGCTGGGACCGCGAGGTCTTCGCCCGCCACGTCGAGGTCAACCTGCTCGGCCTCAACAACGTCCTCGCCTCGGTCGTGCCCGGGTTCGTGGAGCAGGGCCGCGGCCACGTCGTCGGCATCGCGTCGGTCGCGGGCTACCGCGGCCTCGCCGGGTCCGAGGCCTACGGTGCGACCAAGGCGGCGCAGCTCAACCTCCTCGAGGCCATGCGCGCGTCCCTGCCACCCCACGGGGTCCGGGTGACGACGGTGGCGCCGGGCTTCGTCCGCACCGAGATGACCTCGGTCAACGAGTTCCCCATGCCGTTCCTCATCGACGCCGACGAGGCGGGGCGCACCATCGCCGACGGCCTCGAGCGCGGTGACGACACCATCGTCTTTCCCAAGCGGATGGCGGTCGCGATGGCGGTCGCCCGTCTCGTCCCCGGCCGGCTGTGGACGACACTCACCTCCCGGGGTGGCCGGGCGTGACCGTCTCGGTCCTCTGGTTCCGGCGCGACCTGCGGGTGTCGGACCACCCCGCCCTGCTCGCCGCGCTGGACTCGGGGACGTCGGTGCTGCCGGTCTTCGTGCTCGACCCGAGGCTGCTCGAGACCGGGCAGCCACGGTCACGGCGGCTCATCACCTCCCTGCGGGCGCTCGCCGACTCCCTCGACGGGCACCTGGTCGTCCGCACCGGCAACCCGGTCGACGTGATCCCGCAGGTCGCCCGGGAGGTCGGCGCGGAGTCGGTCCACGTCACCCGGGAGACGACGCCCTTCGGGCGCACGAGGGACGCTGCCGTCGAGGTCGCCCTGCAGTCGGAGGGTCGTCGCCTCGTCGCGACCGGCACGCCGTATGCCGCTGGGCCCGGTCTCGTGGTCACCCAGAGCGGCGCGCCCTACCGCGTCTTCACCCCGTTCGCCAGGGCGTGGCGGGCCCACGGCTCTCCGCCGCCGGCTGCGCCACCGCTGCGGATCCCCTGGTTCGACGGCGACGTAGGGGGCCTGGCGCTGCCGGCCGTCGCGGCGGCCGGCGGACCCGGGGGCATCGCCGGCGAGGCGGCGGCACGCACCCGCTGGCTCGACTTCCTCGCCGAGGGGCGGCTGGGCCGGTACGCCGAGGACCGCGACCGACCGGACCTCGACGCCACGAGCCGGATGTCCGTCCCGTTGAAGTACGGGGAGATCCATCCTCGGACCCTGCTCGCGGACATCGCCTCCCACCCGGACGGTCGCACGGGCGGGGCAGCCACCTTCGTCACCGAGCTGGCCTGGCGGGAGTTCTACGCCGACGTCCTCTGGCACCGGCCCGAGTCGGCGTGGGAGGACCTGCGGCCCGATCTCGGCCGGATGTCGTACGACGACGGCCCGGAGACCGACCGGCTCGTCGCCGCCTGGCGGGAGGGGCGCACCGGCTACCCCATCGTCGACGCCGGGATGCGCCAGCTGCTCGGAGAGGGCTGGATGCACAACCGGCTGCGCATGATCACCGCGAGCTTCCTCACCAAGGACCTCCACGTCTGGTGGCCCGTCGGCGCCCGCTACTTCCTCGACCAGCTCCTCGACGGCGACATCGCCTCGAACAGCCACGGCTGGCAGTGGGTGGCCGGGACCGGCACCGACGCCGCACCGTACTTCCGCGTCCTCAACCCGCTCCGGCAGGCCCACCGCTTCGACCCCGAGGGCGACTACGTGCGACGGTGGGTGCCGGAGCTCGGGCACCTGGCGGGTCCGGCCGTGCACGAGCCCTGGGACCACCCGAACGGGTATGCGCACGGGTATCCGGGCCGCGTCGTCGACCACGACGCCGAGCGCAGGGAGGCCCTGGCCCGCTACGAGCTGTCGAGGAGGTGACCTGGTGCGAGGCCCGGTGGCCGAGCTGAGGGCGTTCCTCGACGCCGCCCTCGTGCGACCCGTCGTCGACGCCCGACCCGACCCGCCCGAGATGCGGCTCCGGCGCCGGGTCGTCGTCGCGCTCAGTCTCGTGGTCGGCGCGGCCCTGCTCGCCTGGGCTTTGCGGATCCGGCCCGGTGACGCCCTCTTCTACGCCGCCACCCTCGGCCTCGCCGGAGTGTGGTGCCTGGGCGCGGTCCTCTCCGGGCCGCTCCGCCTCGGTCTCGGGCACACCCGCCGGGGTGCTCGGGAACGCCCCGTCCTCCAGTCCCTGGCCCTGGGCGGACTCCTCCTCGGGGCCTTCCTCGCCGGCGCCCTCGTCGTCGCCCGCATCCCGGTGCTCCGGGCCCCGGTCGACGACCTGCTCGACCACGCCCGCTTCGGGTCCCTGCCCGTGGTGCTCGGCATCACCGTGCTCAACGGGATCGCCGAGGAGCTGTACTTCCGCGGCGCCCTCTACGCGGCCCTCCCCAAGCATGCCGTGGCCGTGACCACCGTGCTCTACGCGCTGACCACGGTCGGCAGCGGCGTGCCCCTGCTCGTCCTCGCGGCCGTCGTCGTGGGCCTCGTCACCGCCCTGCAGCGACGCGTCACCGGCGGGATCCTCGGACCGGTCATCACGCATGTCACGTGGTCGACCGGGATGCTCCTGCTCCTCCCACCCGTCCTCGACCTCGTGAGGTGAACCCTTGACCACCCAGCCCACTCCCAGCCCGACACGCAGCCCGACCATCCGCTCGCAGAACGGCCCGGCCGAGCCGAACGACGGCCGAACCGCGCTGGTGACCGGCGCCTCCGGCTACATCGGCGGCCAGCTCGTCCCCCGGCTGCTCGCCGAGGGCTGGCAGGTCCGGGTCCTGACCCGACGGGCCGGGTCGCTCGACGCCCGCCCGTGGGCGAGGGACGTCGAGGTCGTCGTGGGGGACGTCGCGGACCGCGGCGACCTCGGGAAGGCGCTCAGCGGCATACGGACGGCGTACTACCTCGTGCACTCGATGGACGACGAGCCGGACTTCGCCGAGCGCGACCGGGAGGCGGCGGACACCTTCGGCTCCGCGGCGCGGGACGCCGGCGTGCAACGCATCGTCTACCTCGGCGGGCTCCACCCCGCCGGCGAGGAGCTGTCACCGCATCTCGCCTCCCGCGTCGAGGTGGGGCGCATCCTGCTCGAGTCAGGGGTGCCCACGGCCGTGCTGCAGGCGGCCGTCGTCCTCGGCGACGGGTCGGTCTCCTTCGACATGCTGCGCCACCTGACCACCCGCCTTCCCGCGATGGTGGCGCCGAAGTGGCTCGACAACCGGATCCAGCCCATCGCCGTCGACGACGTCATCACGCTGCTGGCCGGCGCGGCCGACCTGCCCGCTGACGCGAACCGGACCTTCGACATCGGCGGCCCGGACGTGCTGACCTATCGGGAGATGATCCAGCGCTTCGCCGCCGTGACAGGAATGCGTCAGCGGGTCGTCGTGACGATCCCCGTCCTCACCCCACGCCTCGCCAGCCACTGGGTCGGCCTCGTCACCCCGATCGGCGCCGGCATCGCCAAACCCCTCGTCGGCAGCCTCGTCCACGAGGTCGTCGCCAAGGAGTCGGACCTGCTCGAGCTCGTCCCCGTGCCCGGAGGGCTCACCGGCTTCGACGACGCGGTGCGACGGGCGATGGAGGGGACCACGCCGGACACGGCACTGCGCAACCTCGCACTCACCGGTGCGGCTGTCACGGCTGCCGCGGTCGTGGGTTCGCTCGCCACCCAGCCCGACTCACGGTGGTATCGCAGTCTCGACCTGCCGGCCTGGCAACCGCCGAAGGCGACCTTCCCCATCGTCTGGAGTCTCCTCTACGCGGACCTCGCCGCCTCCACCGCGGCGACGCTCACCGGCCTCGACCGCGAGGGCGAGGGGGCGGCACGGAAGCGCCGGACGTACCTCGCCGCGGTGGGCGCCAACCTCGCCCTCAACGCGGGGTGGAGCGTCGTCTTCTGGCGGGCCCGGAGGCCTGGGGCCGCCGCCCTCGAGTCGGCCGTCCTGACCGCGAGCGGAGCGGACCTGGCGCGCCGTTCCGCTGCGGTCAACCCGGTCGCCGGCCGGGCCCTCGTGCCCTACGTGGCGTGGTGCGGCTTCGCCACGGTGCTCAGCGCGGCGATCGAACGACGCAACCGTCGATGAACTCGTCTATGACTATCTAGTATGAGCGCAATAGATCCGCAGAGAGGCCGATCGTCGGCTCTCGGCCCGCGGCGGACCGGCCGGCGGAAAGGCCGGACACACCCCGCCTGACGGCGTCCACGCCGTTCGTCCACACCCACCAGTAGCCGACACCGACGGCGAGAGAGGCGACGAAGGCGGGAACGGGGGCGCCCCAGAGGTGCTCGAGCACCTGCCAGTGGATGACATAGACGTAGAGCGAGCTTGCCGCGAGGACCTGGACGACCGGCACGAGTGCAACCGGGATCCGCGAGAGCGGCTTCCAGATGAGAAGCAGCACGAAGGCGAGCGAGAGCAGGTCGCGCGCCGGGTTGCCGGAGAACGTGCCGACGCTGACCACTGCGACCGCCGTGACGATCCACTGCTGGCGCCGGGTGCTGGCCCGCGCGATCGACCAGCCGAGGAAGAAGAGGAAGAGGACGACGAGGGCCGAGCCCTGCATGCGCGGACCGGGAAGGGGGAAGAGCGGCAGGCGCAGCGTGAAGGCCAGGGCGGTGAGCGCCAGCGGCAGTCCGAGGGGCCAGCGCCGCTCGGCGCGAGCCACCGCCGGGACGGCCACGAGGCCCATGGCCACGACGAGCGCCACGACGAGGGCCTCGATGAACCAGAACCGCCACGGCGGGCCCAGGCGCTCCTCGCCGAGGAGCCAGTTGGCGAGGAAGAGGTTGCGCGTCTCGTAGTAGCCACCGAACAGATGCGCCGGCACGACGACGGCCAGGGTCGGCAGGACGACCCGGGTTGCGCCGCGGGCCAGCGAACGCAGGCGGTCGCGCGCGCGCTCCGAGGCGAGGGCGAAGCGCACGACGTTGTAGCCGACGAGCACGAGGAGCGCGTGCGCCGTGCCCTGGAGGACGAAGACGTCGGCGTGGGTGCCGACGATGAGCACGATGGCCAAGGCCCTGAGCCACACGTTGGTCTCGACGGTTCGGTGCGTCGCCGCGGGCCGTCGCGCGGCGGCCTCCTCGAGCTCTGCAACTGGCGTGACGTGCCACGACGGAGGCAGGGTCCCGAGCAGCTGCTCGAGGCGGATGGACACCTCGACGTAGGACAAGGAGTCGCCCCCCAGCGTGACGAACGTCGAGGACGGCGCGACCTGAGACCGGCCGAGGGCTGCCGCGTAGAGGGCAGCGACCGTGTCCGTCCGCGCCGTCGCGGAGCCGTCGGTTCGGTCCCGAAGCTGCTCGACCAGCGACAGCACCGCCGCGTAGTCCGTCTTGCCGTTGGCTCGGACCGGCTGCTCCGGGACCGCGACGACGGCGATCGCCGAGGGCGGGGCGCCGCTCAGGCGGGCGGCCGACCGGCGCAGCGCCCCGTGGTCCACCAACCCCGGGCCAACCTCACCGGCGGCGACCGTGACCGCGAGCAGCCCCTCGCGGCCGGCGCACCGGACGTCGTGGCCACCGAGTCGCAGCCCGCGCTCGACCTGGTCGAGGTCGATGCGGTGGCCGAGGACCTTGGTGAAGCGGCTGCTCCGCCCAGTCACCTCGTAGACGCCGGCCTCCGTCCGTCGGCCGAGGTCGCCCGTCCGGAGTCGCTCGACCGTGCGGGGCAGGGCGAGGTCCGCAGGGGAGTCGGCATAGCCGAGCATCACGTTCGGGCCGGAGTACACGAGCTCCCCGTCGACCACCTCGAGGGACCCCCCGGGGACGGGCACCCCGATGGACGCCGGCTGCTCGAGTGCCAGCCGCGGAGGGAGGTAGGCCATCCGGGCCGTTGCCTCGGTCTGGCCGTACATGACGAAGAGGTCCCAGCCGCGGGCCTGGCCCACCTCGGCCCAGTGGCGGACCTGCTCGGGGTCGAGCCGACCCCCGGCCTGGGTGACGTAGCGCAGGCTGGGGAGGTCCATCGAGCCGAAACGCACGCGCTCGAGGAGCTCGAACGTGTAGGGGACGCCGGCCAGCGTGGTGGCTCTCGCGGCCCGGAAGAGGTTCCAGAAGCACTCGTCGACGACCGAGAGGTCGGTGAGCGCGATGCTGGCACCCCGGCTCAGGTGAGAGTGCACCACGGACAGCCCGTAGCAGTAGTGCAGCGGGAGGGTTGTCGCTGCGCAGTCGGTTTCCCGGATGTTCAGGTAGGTCGCGATCTGGTCGGCGTTGGCCGCGAGGTTGTCCCAGGAGAGCCGGACGAGCTTGGGCGAGCCCGTCGAGCCGCTGGTGCTGAGCAGGAGGGCGAGGTCGGGGTGCAGCTCGTGCGCCGATCCCTCCCGGACGACGTCGAGTGCCCCGCTGGCGCCGATGACGACATCCGGGTCGTATGCCGCTCGGAGCGTCTCGCGCGCCGGCTCGCTGTCGCTGGGGACGAGGAGCACGACGTGGCCCCCCGCAAGAGCCCCCAGGTAGCCGATCAGGCTCTCGAGGTGGTTGGCCCCCTCGACGAGGACGAGGCGTCGCGTCGTGCCGAGGGACTCAGCCACCGCGTCCACGCGCCGGGCGAGCTCGGCATAGGTGAGCGTGTCGTGCTCCGTCACCACGGCGCGCGCCGAGCCGTGGGCGGCGAGGTCGCGCACCCATGGCAGTCCGCAAGGCGCCCGGGTGAGGTCGCCGGTCAGCACAGTCACGGAGTCATTGAATAGGTAAGCCTTACCTAATGCAAACCGGCGTTCCACGCTGCGGTACGCCCGGTCGGCTGAGGTACCCGACGCGCCTCAGCCCTCGCAACCGCGTCTGAGGTACCGGGGCCAAGGCGCCGCAATGCAGAGATAGGGAGGTCGCCCGATGTGGCGGCCTACCTCACGAGCCGACTCTGGAGAGGTCAGCAGAAGAGGACCACGACAGGGAACCATCATGACCAGCTCGATCACCTTGATCACTCCCGAGTTCATGAAGGCGGAGCTCGAGGCCAGGTACGGCCCGCGGCCTCGCCGCAGCTGGCGACGCAGGCCCGCCTCGTCGCTCGCCGTCGAGGCACGGGCGCACCGTCAGCGGACCGACGAGGCGGCCCGTCTGGCAGTGCCGGCCCGGGCGCACTGACCAGCCGGCCTCGACTGCCGTCCCGAAAACGGACGAGACGTTGTCGGACCCATCACGGATAATCCGGCGTATGCCGTTCACCACCGGGGCCCTGGTCGGCCGGGGCTCGGAGCTGGCCCGCCTCGCGGGTGCCGTCGGGCTCGTCGACTCGCTCGACGGCACCCGCGGCGGCGTGGCCATCGTCTCCGGGGATGCCGGCATCGGCAAGTCGCGGCTGCTCCTGCAGCTGACCACGGACGCGGACCGGGCCGGGTGGCTCACCGCGACGGGCCACTGTGTCGGGCAGGCCGGTAGTGCCCTCGCCTACCTCCCGTTCGTGGAGCTCATCGGCCTGCTCGACCGCATGACCCCTGACGTCGTCACCCAGGTCCTCGGCTCACACCCGAGCCTGGCCCGGCTCCTCCCACGCAGGGACGGCGTCACGGGAACAGGGGGAGGCGCCGACTCGGCGAAGGAGGCCAGCCCCGGCCTCGTCGCCGAGTCGGTCCATGCCCTCCTCACGGCCTTCGGGGCCGTCCGGCCGACTCTCGTCGTCATCGAGGACGTGCACTGGGCGGACCACTCGTCGCGCGACCTGCTCACCCTCCTGCTCACCCGCTCCTTCACGACTCCGGTCGCCCTGGTCGCCAGCTACCGCTCCGACGACCTCCACCGCAAGCACCCGCTGCACGAGACGCTGGCCGTGTGGGACCGCATCCCGCACGTGACGCATGTCAGCCTCGCGCCGCTCCCCGACGCCGCCGTGGACGAGATCGTCGAGGGGATCGAGGGGGTCCCGGACGACCCGCGCACCATGCGAGAGATCACCCGGCGGGCAGAGGGCAACCCGTTCTTCGCCGAGGAGCTCGCGGCGAGCGCCGTGGCGGGCCAGCAGGTGAGCGGCGGGCTGGGCCGGGTCCTGCGCGCCCGCGTCGAGCGCCTCGACGAGACGTCCCAAGCAGTCGTGCGAGCGGTCTCCCTCAAGGGTGGCCGGTTCATCGGCCACGAGCTGCTGTCCCGGATCATGGGCCTGCCCGAGCCGGTGCTCGAGGCGGCGATCGCCCAGGCGGTCGAGCACCACGTCCTCGAGACGAGCTGGCCTCCCGCCTACACCTTCCGCCATGCGCTCCTCGGTGAGACCGCGGCCGAGTCCCTCCTCCCGGGGGAGCGTCTCCGGCTCCACAAGGCGTATGCCGCTGTGCTCGCCGAGTGCCCACACCTGGCTCCGGCGTCGGAGCTGGCTCGCCACGCCGCCGCGAGCGGGGACCTCCCTGCCGCGGTGGCCGCGAGCCGCGCTGCCGCCGAGTCGGCGATGGAGGTCGGCGGGCCGCAGGATGCGCTGTTCCACCTCGAGCAGGCGCTGAGCTGGCTGGAGGACGATGCTGCCGAGCGCGACGAGGTGACGATCCGGGCGTCGGAGGCGGCCACTGCGGCGGGTGACATCCTGCGCGCGGTCCGGTTGCTCAAGGACGGCATCGACCATCCCGGGCCGCGGCAGCGGGACGAGGTCCGCGCCGAGCTCCTGGCGCGCTACGCCACGCTCTCGCGGATGCTCGACCTGCCGGTGGAGGGCCTCGCCCTGACCTCCCGGGCCGTGGACCTGCTCCCGGACGAGGAGACGCCGCGACAGGTGCTCGTGCTCATCGCGCACGTCCAGCAGCTCGTCGATGCGGGCGAGCTGGACGATGCGGTCCGCACGGGAGACGAGGTGATGGCGACGGCCGAGCGCCTCGGACTGCGCGAGTCGCTCCTCGAGATCCGCACGATCCTCACCCGGGTCATCGAGGCTCAGCAGGACCTGGACGCCGTCGAGGCCCATCTGCGGGGGCTGTTCGCTGACGTGCGGGGCACGGACAACCCGATCCAGCTGCGGCTGACTCACCAGCTCGCCGCGGTGGCCCACCGCCGTGGCGACCTCCGTGGCGCCCTCGCCCACTACGACGAGGGCACCCGCATCGCCCGCCGCCTGCACCAGGAGTGGGCTCCCTGGGGCCTCGACTGTCGCCTGCTCAGCGGGCTCACCGCCTACGAGCTGGGTGACTGGGACGACGTCCCGAGCCGGCTGGCCCTCGCCTCGAAGGTGACCCCGCAACCAGCTCGGGCCCTCTTCGAGGCCGCGGCGCTCGGCGTGGCGGTGGGTCGAGGGGAGCCGGTCCCACCGAGCCGCCTGTCGTCCCTGCGCGAGTGGTGGTACGTCGACGGGCTCGCGGTGGTGCTCACGGTCATGCCCGGAATCGACCTGCTCGGCGATGCCGGCGATCTGACCGGCATGCTGGAGATCGCCTGTGAGGCGGCGCAGACCCTCGACACGGCGTGGGGCAAGTACCACGCGAGCGTGCGGCTGGCCGCCCTGGTCGCCGGGCAGGTGGCGACACTCGCTCCGCGCGCCGCTCCCGAGCTCCGGGAGCGGGCCGCACGCACGGTCGACGACCTGGGGAGGCGGGCCGACCAGCTCGTGGCCAAGGTGATCCGCACCTCCCAGGGCACGGGCTGGGACCCGACCGACGTCGATGTGCTCGGCGAGTCCAGCACCGAGACCTGGGCGTGGGCCAGGCGGCTCCGCGCCGAACGGCTGCGCCTCGCTTGGGTGCTGGGGCAGGAGGACCCCCCGCCTGTGGAGGAGATGCTCGTCGCGTGGCGGGCGTCGGTGGAGGCCTTCGACCGCCTGGGGCACGTCTTCGAGGCAGCCCGGTCCCGCGGGCGGCTCGCCGCGGCGCTCCACGCCGCGGGTCGTGACGTCGATTCGCGGCAGGTCGCCGGGTCGGCCCGCGAGGTCGCGGTGCGGCTTCGGGCACGACCGCTCCTGGCCGAGCTCGACGCCCTGGCCCCCCGCGCACCGGCCGCTGCCACGGCCGTCGAGCTGACCCCGCGCGAGCTCGAGGTCCTCGCCCTGGTCGCACGAGGGCTGTCCAACGGCCAGATCGGCAAGCAGCTCTACATCAGCACCAAGACGGTGAGCGTCCACGTCTCCAACCTGCTCGCCAAGCTCGGGGCCTCGGGCCGCACCGAGGCGGCCGCCATTGCGCGCGACCGGGCCCTCGTGCCCTGACGCGACTGGGCAATATGTTCCGCTAAATCGCTGTCTCGCTGGTCAGGATGGGCAGTCTGACCATCGATTACTGGACCGATTGCGCACCGGGTGGGCCAGAGCGCACAGTGGCGGCAGAAGACCCGGCGCCCAGGCCGGTCCTGCACAGAGAGGGCCCCTCCCCATGCCAGCCATTGCCGAGCCGTACCGGATCAAGATGGTCGAACCGATCACGATGACGACCCGGGAGCAGCGCGAGGCCGCCATCCGCGCGGCGGGATACAACACCTTCCTGCTCCGCAGCGACGACGTCTACATCGACCTGCTGACGGACTCCGGCACCTCGGCGATGAGCGACCGCCAGTGGAGCGCGATGATGATGGGCGACGAGGCCTACGCCGGCGCACGCTCGTTCGACCACCTCGTCGAGTCGGTGCGCGAGAACTACGGCTTCCCCCTGGTGTGCCCGACGCACCAGGGCCGGGGCGCGGAGCACCTGATCTCCAAGATCCTCATCACGCCCGGCCAGCACGTCCCCGGCAACATGTACTTCACCACCACCCGCGTCCACCAGGAGCTCGCCGGCGGCACCTTCCACGACGTGATCATCGACGAGGCCCACGACCCCGCCTCGCGCCACCCGTTCAAGGGGAACGTCGACCTCGACAAGTTCCAGGCGCTCATCGACGAGGTCGGTGCCGACCAGATCGCCTACATCAACGTCGCCGTGACCGTGAACATGGCTGGGGGCCAGCCGGTCTCGATGGCCAACATCCGGGCCGTCCGCGAGATCTGCGACCGCTACGGCATCATCCTGTGGTCCGACGCGACCCGTCTCGCCGAGAACGCCTGGTTCATCCAGGAGCGCGAGGACGGCTACGCCGGCCGGCCGGTCGCCGAGATCGTCCGCGAGATGCTCTCCCATTTCGACGGCATCACGATGTCCGGCAAGAAGGACTGCCTCGTCAACATCGGCGGCTTCCTCGCCATGCGCGACGAGGCGATCCTCACCAAGGCCCGGGAGCTCGTCGTCGTCTACGAGGGCATGCCGACGTACGGCGGCCTGGCTGGTCGGGATCTCGACGCGATGGCCGTCGGGCTCCGCGAGGCGCTCGACGACGACTACCTGACCCACCGCATCGGCCAGGTCCGCTACCTCGGTGAGCGGCTCCAGGCGGCCGGCGTGCCGATCGTCGAGCCCATCGGCGGTCACGCAGTGTTCATCGACGCGGCAGCGTTCCTCGACCACCTGTCGCAGGACGAGCTCCCCGCACAGACCCTCGCCGCCGAGATCTTCCTCGACTCCGGCGTTCGCAGCATGGAGCGCGGCATCGTGTCCGCCGGCCGCGACGCCGACGGCAACAACCGCTACCCCAAGCTCGAGCTGGTCCGGCTCACGATCCCCCGGCGCGTCTACACGAACTCCCACATGGACGTCGTCGCCGACTCCGTGATCCGGGTCTTCCAGCGGCGCCGGGAGATCCAGGGCCTGACGTTCGTCTACGAGTCCCCCACGCTCCGCTTCTTCACCTCACGCTTCGAACCGCTCGCGGCCGAGGCTGCCCTGGAGGAAGGGAGGCCCGAACCGGCGCTCGCGGGCGCCTGACAACCAGTTGACCGAGGGCCCGGGCGTCGCCACACCACTTCCGGGCCCTTCGGCATGCCCCACCCTCACCTCAGGGGTTCGAAGGACGCCGTGAAGTGGCGCAGGACCGGCGGCTCCGACGTGATCCGGTAGCCGGGCAGCGACGGCGCCACCGCGGCCAGCCGTTCACACACCTCGATGACGTAGTCGATGTGGCTCTGCGTGTAGGTCCGCCGCGGGATGGCGAGCCGGACGAGCTCCATCGACGCGGGCTGCTCGGTGCCGTCGGCCTGTCGGCCGAACATGACGGTCCCGATCTCGCAGGACCGGATCCCGCCCAGCTCGTAGAGCGCCACGGCCACGGCCTGACCCGGGTACTCGAGCGGCGAGAGGTGCGGGGCGAGGGCTCGGGCGTCGATGTAGACGGCGTGCCCACCGATCGGGGTCAGCACCGGCACGCCGAGCTTGACGAGCGCCTCGCCGAGGTAGGCGGTCGAGCGGATCCGGTAGCGGAGGTAGTCGTGCTGCACCACCTCGCGCAGCCCCTGGGCGAGGGCCTCGAGGTCGCGCCCGGCGAGCCCGCCGTAGGTCGGGAAGCCCTCGGTGAGGATGAGGGTGTTGCGGCACCGCTGCGCCAGGTCGTCGTCGTTCATCGCGAGCCAGCCGCCGATGTTGCCCATCGGGTCCTTCTTCGCGCTCATCGTCATGCCGTCGGCGAGTCCGGAGATCTCGCGGACGATGTCGCTGACGTCGCGGTCGCCCTGGCCCTCCTCGCGCTCGCGGATGAACCACGCGTTCTCGGCGAACCGGCACGCGTCGAGGTACAGCGGCTTGCCGTAGCGGTCGCAGATCTCCCGGACGCCGCGAAGGTTCTCGAGGGAGACCGGCTGCCCGCCGCCGCTGTTGTTCGTGATCGTCACCATGACGCACGGGACGTCGTCGGCGCGTGCGGCGAGGAGCGCCTCGAGGGCGGCGAGGTCCATGTTCCCCTTGAAGGGGTGGTCGCTCACCGGGTCGCGTCCCTCGGCGATGACGAGGTCGACGGCGCTCGCGCCGCTCGCCTCGACGTTGGCGCGCGTCGTGTCGAAGTGGGTGTTGTTGGGCACGACCTTCCCGGCCCCACCGAGGGCGGAGAAGAGGATCTTCTCCGCGGCCCGGCCCTGGTGCACCGGGATGACGTGCTCGAAGGGGAACAGCTCCCGGACGGCGTCGACGAAGACGTAGTACGAGGGTGAGCCGGCATAGGACTCGTCGCCGTGCTGGATGGCCGCCCACTGGTCGCGGCTCATCGCACCGGTGCCCGAGTCGGTCAGCAGGTCGATGAGGACGTGCTGGGCGCGCAGCTGGAAGAGGTTGTACCCGGCCGTCCGCAGGTGGTCCTGCCGCTCGGCTCGGGTGGTCATCGTCAGCGGCTCCACGGAGTGGATCCGGAAGGGCTCGATGATCGTCGTGAAGGGGGCGTCGTCCATACCGACAGATTGGCCGTATGCCGCTGGGCTCGGAAGGCCCGTCACGGACCGTTTCGTCGTGGTCGCCTTCCGATCATGTCGGGATGGGCCACGGCACCTCATGATCGGAAGAACGGTCCGGTCCGGAAGCAGGGCGAGGTGCCCGCGCCGCGACGGCGAGCCATGGGATACGCTCCAGAGGTTTAATACGGCCTGTTCCGTGATTATCCAAGGAGAACGCATGACCACCGACCCCCAGCTCGACGTCCGCTCCGAGCCGCCGGCACGTCGCCACACGTTGATCCTCGACACCTACCACGCCCTCACCCCGGGCGCTGGCTTCGAGCTCGTCAACGACCACGACCCCAAGCCGCTCTACTACCAGTTCGACGCCGAGTACAAGGACCAGTTCACCTGGGACTACCTCGAGGAGGGCCCGGACGTCTGGCGGGTCCGCATCGGGCGACCTGCCGCCTGACCCGGGTTTGACCAGTCGGGCATCCGCCCCGCTGCCACCAGGGGTTCGGCCATGATGGGTGCCGTGGACCGCGTCGACTGGCACATCCTCTCCGAGCTCCAGGCGGATGCCCGGCTGTCGTTCAACGAGCTGTCCCGACGGGTGAAGCTGTCCGCCCCTGCAGTGGCCGACCGCGTGCGCCGGCTCGAGGAGGCCGGCGTCATCGTCGGTTACCACGCACAGGTGGACCTCGAGCGGGCCGGTCGCCCGGTCCGGGCCGTCGTCGTCATGGACTGCTACGGACCCACCTGCCTCCTGCGCGACCCCGAGGTCGCCGCATGGCCGGAGGTGCAGGAGCTCTACCGGGTGACCGGACCCGGATGCTCGGTGCTCGTCGTGGCGACGGCGTCGATGGACGCCTTCGAGGACCTGATCGACCGGCTGGCCCGATACGGCCGGCCGAGCAGCAGCATGATCCTCGCCGACCAGCTGCCCTGGAGCCCCGTTCAACCCGTCCCCTCCCCCTGAGGTCAGCGACCGGCGTGGCACGCTGTTGCGCATGCCACGCAGCCGCCGCCGAGGGTACGGCCCGTACGAGCCGTTGGGCGAGGGTCCTGGTCGCCGGCGGCCCTGGCTGCGCACCGCCCAGCTCAACGTCCGGGGCTGGTCCGCGCTCATCGGCCTGTGCGCCCTTGCGGGCCTTGCCGGCACCCTGCTGGCCCGGGCGATCGACGTGCCCGCCTGGGCGGGCTCCCCCCTTGCCCTGCTGCCGCTCGGCGCGGTCATCCTCGTCGACCGGCGGCGGTGGGCCGCGATGGAGACGAGCTACGGCTGGGGCGGCTCCGTCGCGGACGTGTCCAGGATGGTGGAGGAGCTCCGGGCTTACGGCGTCGCCGCGGCCGTGCGCCCCGACCCCCGGTACGAGCAGCCGTGGTGGGACCGGATCGACTCGCCCGCGGACCCTGAGCCCACCGCGTCGCTCGTCTATGCCAACCGCGATGAAGCGGCGGTCCGGACGGTCCTGCGGGGCCACGGGGTCGACCTGCCGGACCTGCCCTGAGCGCCGAGCCACCCGCCAAAGGTCACGGATGCCGCTGAGCCGGCTCAGCGGCATACGGCCTCCTCTGCGGCGGCCCCCCGAAAGTCGGCTGGTGCACTCGCCCGTAACCTGCTCCTGGTGAAAGGCTGCGTCGTGACGTGTCTCGCGTCACAGCCCGACCGGGTGACCGAAGGAGAACCGCCCCATGATCTCGCGCATCGCGATCGTCAACCGCGGCGAGGCCGCCATGCGCCTCATCCACGCCGTCCGCGACCTCAACGCCCAGCACGCGGTGGAGGGGCGCAGCGACCAGAGGATCGAGACGATCGCGCTGCACACCGAGGGTGAGCGTCGTGCCATGTTCGTCCGCGAGAGCGACCACGCCTACGACCTCGGCCCGGCCGCGAACCGGCCCTACATCGACCATGCCGTCCTCGAGCGCGCGCTCCGCGAGACAGGAGCGGACGCCGCGTGGGTCGGCTGGGGCTTCGTCGCCGAGGACCCGGCCTTCGCCGAGCTGTGCGAGCGGATCGGGGTCATCTTCATCGGTCCGAGCGCCGAGGCGATGCGCCAGCTCGGCGACAAGATCGGCTCCAAGCTCATCGCCGAGGAGGTCGGCGTCCCCGTGGCCCCGTGGTCGCGCGGCGGCGTCGACACGCTCGAGGAGGCGACGGAGGCCGCGGCCCGGATCGGCTACCCCCTCATGCTCAAGGCCACCGCCGGCGGGGGTGGGCGCGGGATCCGCAAGGTCGAGTCGGACGCCGAGCTGACCGAGGCCTACGAGCGGACTCGTGACGAGGCGGCGCGCGCCTTCGGCTCCGGCGTCGTCTTCCTCGAGAAGCTCGTCACCGGTGCCCGCCACATCGAGGTCCAGGTCATCGGCGACGGGCAGGGCACGGCGTGGGCCGTCGGCGTCCGGGACTGCTCCGTCCAGCGCCGCAACCAGAAGGTCATCGAGGAGTCCGCATCCCCCGTGCTCTCGGCCGACGAGGCAGCCGAGGTGCGCACGGCGGCCGAACGGCTCGCGGTGGCGGTCGGCTACGCGGGGGCCGGGACCGTCGAGTTCCTCTACCACCCGGCCGAGAAGTTCTTCGCCTTCCTCGAGGTGAACACCCGCCTCCAGGTGGAGCACCCGATCACCGAGGCGACGACCGACACGGACCTCGTCAAGCTGCAGATCCACGTCGCGAACGGCGGTCGCCTGGAGGGAGCGCGTCCGGTCGAGCGGGGCCACGCCGTCGAGGCGCGGCTCAACGCCGAGGACCCCGACCGTGACTTCGCCCCCGCCCCGGGACGTATCGCGCTGCTCGACTTCCCCTCCGGTCCGGGCATCCGGGTCGACACGGGCGTCGGAGAGGGCGACTCGATCCCCGCCGACTTCGACTCGATGATCGCCAAGATCATCGCCTACGGCCGCGACCGTGACGAGGCCCTGGCGCGGCTGCGCCGGGCGATGGCCGAGACGACGGTGGTCATCGAGGGCGGGGCGACGAACAAGAGCTTCATCCTCGACCTCCTCGACCAGCCGGAGGTCATCGACGGCTCCGCCGACACCGGCTGGATCGACCGGGTGCGCGGCGAGGGGCGCCTCATGTCCCAGCGCCACTCCGGGATCGCCCTCGTGGCAGCCGGCATCGAGGCCTACGAGGAGGCCGAGGCGATCGAGCGCGCCCGCCTGCTCGAGACCGCTCGCGGCGGCCGCCCGCAGGCGCACCACCAGGTCGGCCGGGGCGTGGACCTCAAGCTGCGGGGCACGATCCACAAGGTCAACGTCCTGCGCATCGCCCCGCACCGGTACCGGGTCACGGTCGGGTCGGGGGCGAGCGGAGACGACGGCCAGGTCGTCGAGGCCCAGCTCGACCGGATCGACGACTACCAGAGCCGCATCGTCGTCGGTGGCCAGAACCACCGCCTCATCACCGCCCTGCACGGTCCGGTGCTCCTCGTCGAGGTCGACGGCGTCACCCACCGGGTGTCCCGCGACGAGGGCGGCGTGCTCCGCTCCCCCGCCCCTGCCCTCGTCGTCGCTGCCCCCGTGCAGGTGGGCGACGAGGTGGCGGCGGGCGCCCCGGTCCTCGTCCTCGAGTCGATGAAGATGGAGACCGTGCTGGCGGCTCCCTTCGCCGCACGGGTCAAGGAGATCCTCGTCGGGGTCGGCGGCCAGGTCGAGACCGGTGCGGCCCTCGTGCGACTCGAGCCGACGGGTGACGAGGACGAGCCCGGCGCCGGCGCGAGCCCCGCCCCCACGGTCGACCTCGACCTGCCGGACTGCACCGTGGCCGACGAGACCCTTCGCGACCGGATCGCCCGCGGCGTGTCCGAGCTGTCCGCCGGCGTCCTCGGCTTCGACAACGACGACAACGGCACCCACCGCAGCCTCACCGCCTACCTGTCCGCTCGGGACGAGGCCGCAGCGGACGGGACCAGCCCGATCGCCGAGGAGATCATCCTCCTCGAGCTCGTCGCCGACTTCGCCGAGCTGAGCCGCAACCGACCCGCGGAGGAGGAGCGGCACACCGAGCTGCTCGTCCACACGCCCAGGGAGCACTTCCACACCTACCTGCAGAGTCTCGACGCCGACCGGGCCGGGTTGCCGGCCGCCTTCCGGGACAAGCTCGCCCGCGTGCTGCGGCACTACGGCGTCACTGAGCTCGACCGCACGCCGGACCTGGAGGAGGCGGTCTTCCGGATCTTCCTCGCCCAGCAGCGCACCTCCCCGGAGATCGCGCTGGCGACCTCGCTCCTCCAGCGCTGGCTCGGCGAGCCGACACCGGAGGCGCGGAACGCCGCCGCCGCCCGCGACACCCTCGACCGGCTCGTGCTCGCCACCCAGCTGCGGTTCCCCGTGATCGGCGACCTCGCCCGTAGCGTGCGCTTCCGCTGGTTCGAACAGCCGATGGTCGATGCGGAGCGTCAGAGCGTCCTCGCCGGGGTCCGGGACCAGCTCGAGTCCCTGACTGCCGAGGCCGAGCGGGTGGGCGACGAGGGTGGCGCGACTCCCGAGACCGTCAGCCCGGACTACGCGGCAGGGATCGACGAGCTCGCCGCCATCCCCGAACAGATCGTCCGCTTCCTCGCCGAGCGTCTCGACCGGCCGGATGACAGCATCCCGCGACACGAGCCGATGATCGAGGTGCTGATCAAGCGGCACTACCACGAGCACGACCTGCACGGACCGCACCGCTTCCACGCGGGTGACCGGCCCTTCGCCGTGGCCGACTACACGCTCGACGGCAGACCCACCCATCTCACCTCGACGATCGGCGACGTCGCGGAGCTCGCTCCGGGCAGCGACCTCGACGTGTCGGTCGGCAACGACGTGTGGAGCCGCGCCGAGCAGCACCACGCCGTGGTCGACCTCTACCTCCGCTGGCGCGACCAGCCCGCTGACCCGGAGGAGGTGAGCGCGACCCTCGCCACGCGCCTCAAGGCCCTCGACTGGACCAGGGACGTGCGCCGCGTGGCCGTCGCGGTCACCGGCAACCACGACCAGCCCGTCGGCTACTTCACCTTCCGACCCCAGGGTGAGGAGCTCGTCGAGGACCGCCTCGTCCGGGGCGTGCACCCGATGGTCGGGCGCCGCCTCCAGCTGTGGCGGCTGCGTGACTTCGAGGTCACTCGGCTCGAGGCCCCGGAGGACGTCTTCCTCTACGAGTGCGTCGCCCGGGACAACGCGGACGACCGACGGATCGTCGCCTCGGCGCAGGTCCGCCAGCTCGTCGTCGTCCGTGACGACGACGGTCGCGTGTCCGGGCTCCCGCAGGCCGAGCGGGCCATCGCCAACTGCCTCGACGCCATCCGACGCGTGCGAGCGTCCCGCGGCTCGGCGGGCTCCCGGCTCGACATGAACTACGTCTGGGTGACCATCTGGCCGATCATCGAGGCCGACCTCGAGCAGCTGACCGCCCTCCAGGCCAAGATCGCCCCACTGACCGTCGGCGCGGGCGTGGAGGAGGTCCTCGTCCAGGCCCGGGTCGTCCTCGATCCCGAGGAGGGGCCCGTCACCATCGCCGGCCGGTTCTCCTACCAGCCGGGCTCAGGTGTCGTCGGGACAGTGGGACAGCCGCCGGCTGAGCCGCTCAAACCGCTCGATGACTACGCCTCGAAGGTCGTCCGCGCCCGTCGCCGTGGCCTCGTCTACCCCTACGAGCTGCAGTCGATGATCGCCGGCGACGGTGGGACCGTGGTCGAGCACGACCTCGACGACGCGGGTCGCCTCGTCCCGGTGGACCGGCCGTTCGGCCTCAACAAGGCCGGCATCATCGTCGCTCTCGTCACGTCGCCGACCGAGCGCCACCCCCAAGGGGTCCAGCGCGTCGTGCTCAGCGGCGACCCGCTCCGCTCCCTCGGATCGGTGGCCGAGGCGGAGTGCGCCCGCGTCATCGCGGCACTCGACCTCGCAGAGGAGCGCGGCATCCCGGTCGAGTGGTACTCGCTCTCGGCCGGCGCACGGATCTCGATGGACTCCGGCACGGAGAACATGGACTGGGTCGCCCGGGCGCTCAAACGGATCATCGAGTTCACCCAGGCGGGGCAGGAGATCAACATCGTCGTGGCCGGCATCAACGTCGGCGCGCAGCCCTACTGGAACGCCGAGGCGACGATGCTCATGCACACCAAGGGCATCCTCGTCATGACGCCCGACAGCGCCATGGTCCTGACGGGAAAGCAGTCGCTCGACTTCTCCGGTGGCGTCTCGGCCGAGGACAACTTCGGCATCGGCGGCTACGACCGGGTGATGGGCCCGAACGGCCAGGCGCAGTACTGGGCGAAGGACCTCGCTGCGGCCAGGGACATCCTGATGACCCACTACGACCACGCCTACGTCGCTCCCGGCGAAGGCGGTCCGCGCCGGGTCGCCACGAGTGACCCGATCGACCGCGACGTCACGTCATACCCCCACTCGCTGCCCGACTCGGGCTTCACGACGGTGGGCGACATCTTCTCAGCCGAGAAGAACCCCGACCGCAAGAAGCCCTTCGACATCCGGACCCTGATGCGGGCCCTCACCGACCAGGACCACGCGACGCTCGAGCGCTGGGCCGGCATGGCGGACGCCGAGACCGCCGTGGTCCAGGACGCGCACCTCGGTGGCATCCCGGTGTGCCTCATCGGCATCGAGTCGAAGTCCGTCCCGCGCCGCGGGTTCCCGCCCACCGACGGTCCCGACACCTACACCGCGGGAACGCTCTTCCCCCGGTCGTCGAAGAAGGTCGCGCGAGCCATCAACGCGGCCAGCGGCAACCGGCCCGTGGTCATCCTCGCCAACCTGTCCGGCTTCGACGGGTCACCGGAGTCGATGCGCAGCCTCCAGCTCGAGTACGGCGCGGAGATCGGCCGGGCCATCGTCAACTTCGACGGGCCGATCGTCTTCACCGTCGTCTCCCGCTACCACGGCGGCGCCTTCGTCGTCTTCTCCAAGGCGCTCAACCCCAGGATGACGGTCCTCGCGATCGAAGGCTCCTTCGCCTCCGTCATCGGGGGCGCACCGGCGGCCGCCGTCGTGTTCGCCCGAGACGTCGACGCGCGCACGGCCGCGGACTCGCGCGTCGCCGAGCTCGCCGCCCGGGTCGACGCGTCCGAGGGAGTGGAACGCGCCCAGCTGGCCACCGAGCTGGCCGACCTGCGGGCCACGGTGCGCGCCGAGAAGCTCGGAGCGGTCGCCGCCGAGTTCGACAGCGTCCACAGCATCCATCGTGCCGTGGCCGTGGGGTCGGTCGACGAGGTGATCGAGGCGAGCGACCTCCGGCCCCGGATCATCTCCGCGCTGGAGGCGGGGCTCACCCCCTGACGACGTGCTCTGGCCCTGCCCCCGTCAGCGGGGCGGGTCGGGCGTCCGTCGGGGGAAGGAGGGCCGAACGCGACCCAGCCGTATGCCGGTGAGTGGGGCTCAGCGGCATACGGCTGGGTTTTGGGGGCTGCGCGGTGCTAGCTACCGCGCCTTCACGACCGCCCGGTCGGGTGGGAGGGTGAGGCGGTCGGAACTGTGTCCGGCTTGGCCGGAGGTGTGGGGGTCATCTCGGGTCGCTGCGACGGCGTGGCGCTCGGAACCGAGTCGGGCTTGCCCGTGGGAGCGATCTCGGGCTTGCCGGTGGCGTGGTCGCCCGAGCTGCCTGGTGCGTCCACCTCGGCGCAGAAGGCCTCGACCTCGTCCTCGCCCCCGGCAGCGGTGACGAGGTTCTGGAAGGCGACCGACTCCATGGCCTTGCCATTGCCGGCGACGCCCTTCCAGGCAGTGCCGAGGCCGAAAGCGGCCCAACCAGTCGCGTCGGGGCCGACGGGGGTGGCCTTGTCCTTCTTGCCCTCGCCCTTTCCGTTCTCTCTCGCGTCTGCTGCAGCATCCGCCTGGGAGGGCGTGGTGGCGGCGGTGGCGTGGGTCTCGGGCGTGGCCGGGGTGCTGGCTGAGACGTAGGCCACGGTGGCTGCACCACCGAGGCCCACGGCGATACCGGCGATGGTCGCGCCGAGCTTCGCGCCGGCGAGCGTTGAGATCATGGAGGGTCTCCGTCGTTGGGGTTTCGGGGCGGTGACCTGAGCCCGGAACGCATCGAGGGGACCGTCGAGACCGGACAGCTCCCGATCGCTGGGCCGGGCGGAGAGGAGGAAGGCCACCCGAGCCAGCTCAGGGTTCGCCGCGACCTCATCGAGCAGGTCGTCGTGCGACCCGGCCCGGTCGGGGAACCCCTCGCTCTGCTTTTCGTTGCTCATGTCACCCCCGAAGCGCCCGCAGGGCGCCATCCGTTACGTCCTGCTTCGACAATTTCTTCGCCAGGCTCTCCAGACCCCGATGGCACGCCACCCGAACCGAACCCGGGCTGCGTCCGAGCAGCTCCGCCACCTCAGCCACGGGCAGGCCGGCGACGACCCGGAGGAGCACCGCCTCAGCCTGACTCGCGGGGAGGGTCCGGACCAGTCGCAGCATGTCCTCGGTGGTCGCCGCCTCGATGACCGCCTCGGCGCTGTCCGGCGACACCTCGGCCGCCCACGTGTTCGCGCGCCAGCCGAGGCCGGCCTCGCGGGCGCGCTTGCGTCCTGCATCCACCGCACGTCGTCGAGCCGTGGTGAACACCCACGCGCGCCAGGCGGTCTCATCCCCCTCGAAGCGGGCCAGACCACGGACCACCGTGGTCCAGGTCTCGGCCGCGACCTCCTCGGCCATCTCGCCACCGAGACTCAGGTAGCGCAGGAGCGCGGGGTTGAGGTCACGCCAGAGTCGGGCGAACGCGTACTCGTCACCGCCCTGGGCGTCAGCGAGGACCGTCTGGAAGTCTGCGCCGATCACGCCGGACAGTCTGTCGCGTCCGAGACGAATTCGCTAGGCCAGAGCCGGACAAATCCGGCAGGGGACGCGGATCCGGTCAGTGGGTGGCCCGCCACCACCGCTGGGCGCCCACGAACGCGACGAGCACCCCGAGGCCCCCGATGACGAGGCCGACGAGCAGCCATGTGCCCAGCTGGCCTTCTCGGGCCACCGCTCCGGTGCTGCTTCCTCCGAGGAAGCCGGCGAGCGGTGCGATCACGGCCAGGATGGATCCGAGGATGGTCATCCAGAAGCCGGGGACCACGGTCTCCGGTCGGTCGTGGAGCTCAGCGTTCATCGACACATCCATTCAGGCGAGGCGAGTCCGGACCCTCTCAGCCTAGCCAGACCGCGTCGAGAAGGCGCAGGATGCCGGCGCGCGGCTTAGGCTGCCGTCATGGCCGTCCCTCCCGGAGACCTCCCCGACATCGACCCGACGGCGCCCCCGAGCGGGACCGGCTGCGCGGACTGCGTGGCCGCCGGCGGATGGTGGGTCCACCTGCGGCGCTGCGCCGCGTGCGGACACGTCGGCTGCTGCGACACCTCGCCCGCCCAGCACGCGACTCGCCACTTCCGCATGACCGGGCACCCGGTGGTGCGCAGCTTCGAGCCGGGCGAGACGTGGTTCTACGACTACCGCACCCAGGAGTTCGTCGAGGGTCCGCCGCTGGCTCCTCCCGACCACCATCCCGAGGACCAAGGCGTCCCCGGGCCGCGCGACCGGGTTCCCCCGGACTGGGGCGACCACCTCCACTGACCCGTCACCCCCCAGCTCCTGCGCCTGGGTCTGACGCCCGCAGTGGCTGCGGTGGTTGCTCCTGGCCGCCGCCCTGGCCCGCTGGTTGCGCCTCAGGCCTGAGTGCGCAGGTACCGCCCGAAGTGCGGCACCGTGAACGCGATCTGCCCGCGTTCGCCGGAGTAGATGAGTCCCTTCTTGATCAGCGCATCCCGTGCGGGAGAGAGGGACTGGGGCTTGCGCCCCAGGAGGTCAGCCACCGCGGAGGTCGCGACGGCGTCGAGCTCGTCGACGATGCCGTATGCCGCTGGGCTCGCTCCCGCGTCACCGTGGCCTTCCGTGGTGGCCTGGTCGCCGGGCCCCCGGACGAGCGCGGCGTCCGCCATGGCCCGGAGGTACTCGCGCTCGGCGGGCGTGGCCCGCTCGAACCGGGAGCCGAAGAAGCCGACCGCGAGCTCGGACTCGGCCTCCGGTGCGGCGACCCGGATGTCCTGCGCCGAGATGGGCGAGGAGGGGGACACGTCCCAGACGACCTTGCCGTAGGCCTGGATGAAGTAGGGGTAGCCGGCGGTCACGGAGTACATCGCCTCGAGCGCCTCGTCGGTGAACGCGCACCCCTCCTCTGCGGCGGGGCCCACGAGGGCCTGGTCGGCGGCGTCGCGGGGCAGCCGGTCGATGCGCTGGTAGCGGAAGAGCCGCTCGGAGTAGGACTTGGAGGCCGACAGCACGGCCGGCAGGTGCGGCAGCCCGGCCCCGACGACGATGACGGGCAGACCGGACTGGGAGATCTCGTGGCACGCCGCGCAGACGGCGGAGACGTCCTCGGGCCCGAGGTCCTGCATCTCGTCGACGAAGAAGGCCACCCCCTTGCCGAGGTCGGCGGCGAGCCCGCCGATGTCGGTGAAGAGCTCGACGAGGTCGATCTCGATGTCGCCGGAGTCGGCCCGGCCGGGCACGGCGGGCACGTCGATGCCCGGTTGCCACTTGTCCCGCAGCTTGCTCCCGCTCGCGGCGTCACGCAGCGCGAAGGACTTGATGATGCCGAGCACCTGGTCGACCTCGTCGCCCCGAGGGTGTCCGAGCTCGCGCACCGCCTGGTGCGCGGCGGCGGCGAGGGGCCGACGCAGCCGCTGGTCGGGCCGCGCCTCCAGCTTGCCGGTGCCCCAGTCCGCTCGCACGGCCGAGGATCGCAGCGCGTTGAGCAGGACGGTCTTGCCCACTCCGCGCAGGCCGGTGAGGACGATCGACCGCTCCGACCTCCCGCGGGCGATGCGCTCGAGCACGACGTCGAAGGTCCGCAGCTGCTCGTCGCGGCCGGCGAGCTCGGGGGGACGCTGCCCCGCGCCCGGGGCGTACGGGTTCGTGATGGGGTCCACGATCGGAGGCTATACGGGCCTCTAGGGAAAACCTGAGACATCGGCAGACGGGCCGATCGTGTCGCAGCCAGCCACCCAGCCACCCGAGGAGCGCGCCACCGGCGCCCGACCGAGCGCAGCGGCATACGGCCCGGTGGGGGTGGGCATGAAAAGGCGCCGTTCCGCACGGTCAGGGGTGGTCATGCGGAACGGCGCGAAGCGAGCATAACGCGATGTGATCGGACCCCGTCAACGAATCTGCGAAATCTCCACGGTTTCCCCAGGTTGGGCGATGGCGTCCTGCCCCGCGACGAGGAGCATCTCCTCGCTGCCCGCGGCGTGGGTGCCCTCGAGGATCGCGTGCATCGTCGCCGCCGTGCGCACCAGCGCGAGCCGTGGCCCATCGGTCAGGTAGTGCGCGAGGAACAGCGCCGCCGTGACGTCGCCACCACCCTTGACCGTCATCGGCAGCAGCGGAGTCGTCACGACCCAGGCACCGGCATGGGCGACACAGGTCATCTGGATGCAGTCGCCGGGAGTGTCCTCGGTCAGGGTCGAGGTGACGAGGACGACCTGCGGACCGCGAGCGCCCAGCTCCTCGGCCGCCGCCACGACGGCCTGCTGGGTCGCGAGCGGGCGCCCGACGAGGAACTCCAGCTCGAAGTGGTTGGGGGTGATGATGTCGGCTCGAGGGACCACCTCGTCGCGGATGAACTCGGGGATCCCCTCGCGGACGAAGAACCCCCGCCCGACATCACCCATGACGGGGTCGCAGCAGTAGAGCGCCGAGGGGTTCGCGGCCTTGACCCGCGCGACCGCGTCGAGGATGACCGCACCGACCGACTCCGCACCCTGGTAGCCGGACAGGACCGCGTCGATGTGCGGGAACGCGCCACGCTCCTCGATGCCCAGGAGCACCTCGGCGATGTCATCCGGTGCGATCAGCGGTCCGCGGGTCGCACCGTAGCCCGTGTGGTTGGAGAAGGTGACCGTCAGCACGGGGTAGACATCGTGCCCGAGCCGCTGGAGCGGGAAGACGGCCGCCGAGTTGCCGGCGTGGCCGTAGGCGACGTGGGACTGGATCGACAGGATCTTCACGCTCGTCACGATAGTGGCGGCCCTGCGAACCGCATCGTCCCCTGACGGCGGGACCTACTTGAGCAGCCGGGACATCCGCCGGTCGGCGAGCGGCTTGCCACCGGTCTGGCAGGTGGCGCAGTACTGCAGCGAGGTGTCGGCGAAGCTCACCTCCCGCACGACGTCGCCACACTCGGGGCAGGCCTGGCCCGTGCGGGCATGGACGCGCATGCCTGCCCGCTTGGCATCCTTGAGCTCCTTGGCCGGCTTGCCCGAAGCAGCGTGCACGGCGCTCGACAGCGTCTCGCGGAGCGCTGCGTAGAGGCGGTCCACCACGTCCGGGGGCAGGCTCCCGGCGATGGCGAAGGGGCTGACCTTCGCCACGTGGAGGATCTCGTCGCTGTAGGCGTTCCCGACCCCGGCGATGACCTCCTGGTCGCGGAGCAGGCCCTTGATCTGGGTCCGCCGACCGGTGAGCAGCTCCCGGAAGCGCTCCAGCGTGAAGTCGTCGGCGAGGGGGTCCGGCCCGAGCCGGGCGACACCGGGCACCTCCTTGGGGTCGCGGACGATGTAGGCGGCGAGCGACTTCTTCGTGCCGGCCTCGGTCAGGTCGAAGCCGCTGCCATCGGAGAGCCTGACGCGCAAGGCGATCGGGGACTTGCCGGGTCTCAGCACGGTCGTCGGCAGCTGGTCGCTCCACCGCAGCCAGCCGGCCCGGGCGAGGTGGAAGACGAGATGGGTGCCGTCGCAGTCGATGTCGAGGAACTTCCCGTGCCTGTGCACCCCGTCGATGGGTGCCCCCTCGAGCGACTGGGGCGGCGGGTTGAACGTCTTGAGCGCGCTGATCGAGGCCAGCTCGACCTTCGTCACGGCCAGGCCGGCCGTCCGCTCGGCGAGGAAGTCGACGAGCGCCTGCACCTCGGGCAGCTCAGGCATGCCCCCATCCTGCCAAAGCACGCGCCCGCATGCCGCTGAGCTCGCTCCCAGGGGCCACGGGGCGTCCCAGCCCTCCCGCCCACCCCGTCGAGTGTGCAGAACCTGCCGGGCAGGAACTGCGCACTCGACGTGCTCGTCAGGTCACCGGCGGGCGGGAGGGCTGCTCGTCGGCCGCGACCGGCTCGCCGACCATCCCCGCCTCGTCGAGCATCCGCAGCAGCCCGTCGCCGTCCGGGGCGAGGAAGGTGGGCGCGGTCCGGCTCGCCCACCCGCGGTGCGGCCCCTCCGCTCGCCCCATCGGGTGCGAGAGGACCTGCTCGGTGGGCGTCAGCTGACGGATGCAGACGGCACCGACCCGGTCGGGCCGCGCCTCCGCGAACTCGGCGTAGATCTGCGGATCGTGCTGGCCGTCGTCACCGACGAGGAGCCAAGTGATGTGCGGGAAGTCGCGGGCCAGCCGGTGGAGCGCGCTGCGCTTGTGCTCCTGCCCGCTCCGGAACCAGCCCGTGTTGGTCGCACCCCAGTCCGTCATGAGGAACGGTCCCAGTGGATAGCCCGCCTCGACGAGGAACCGGGTCAGTGTGGGTGTCGTGTTCCACGCGCCCGTCGAGAGGTAGACGATCGGGGCCCCGCGGTGGGCGGCGAGCAGCCGCCGGTACATCGGCGCCATCCCGGCCACCGCCCGGCGCGACTTGCCGCTGCGGACGAAGGTGTTCCACGCGGCGATCATCGGACGCGGCAGCATCGTCGTGATGACGGTGTCGTCGATGTCGCTGACGATGCCGAAGGTGACGTCGTCGCCGACGACGAAGATGTCGGCCGGCACCGGGTCGGTGCCCTGTGCCGCGACGACGACCTGCTGCCAGCCCGGCCCCAGACCGTGGTCGTGGGCGACGACATCGATGTAGCCGCCCCGGTCCGAGCGGCCGTAGACCTCCCGGTCCCCGATGGTCACGACGACGGGGACGCCCGCGGCGGGCGCCGTGACGAACACGCGCCACCCCCGGTCGTACCGACGCGGGACCAGCGCGCCGGTCGCGTCCTGTCGCTCCGGCGGTCCCGCCTCACCCCGGCGGCCGAGGACGATCCGGGCGAAGACGCGGACGTAGGTGCTCGTGCCGTAGCCGATGTGCGTGACGACGCGGTTGCCCCAACCGCGCCCACGCAGGAGCCGCTCGACCTGCTCGTTGAAGGCGTCCTCGATGATGGCGGCCGCGTGCGGTCGGGACATGTCGCCCAACCTACTTCACGAGGACGTCCGGACCACGACGTACGGTGGACCCCATGCGCAGGGGCACCTCCACACGTCGCACCATCTCCGCAGCCGTCAGTCTCGTCCTGGCCACCAGCCTCACGGCAGGCTGCTCGCTCTTCGAGTCCGACCCGGATCCGGCCGACACCGCAACGGCGCTCGCCCGCGGTCTCGCCAGGGGCGACCTGACGGGAGTGACGCTGAGCGGCACGACCGCCCAACAGGCGACCGCCTTCCTCAAAGGGGTCTACGAGGACCTCGGCGACCTGCGGCCGTCGGTGGCGGTCGCCGGCGTCGTGCCCGACGAGGAGGGCACGAGCGCGACGGCGACGCTCCGCACGACGTGGGACGTGTCGGCGAGCGCGCAGGACTGGACCTACGAGACCCAGGTCCCACTCACCCTGGCCGAGAACACCTGGCAGGTGCGCTGGGCCCCGTCGGTCGTGGCCCCCGAGCTCGCCGCGGACGAGACCCTCGACATCGTCCGGACGTGGCCGCGGCGCGCCGACATCGTCGACCGCCGCGGTGGCAGGCTGATGACCGAGCGGGAGGTCGCCCACATCGGGATCGACAAGACGAAGGTCTCCGGAGCCACCGCCACGCGATCCGCGCGTGCGCTGGCGGAGGTCGTCGGTGTCGACGGCACCGCCTTCGCCGACCGGGTCGCAGCGGCGGGGCCGAAGGCCTTCGTCGCCGCCATCACCCTCCGGGTCACGGACCCCACGCTCGCCGACAACGTCGACCGGATCGATTCCGTGGACGGAGCCCTCCGGGTGCCGGCGATGCAGGTGCTGGCCCCCACCCGCACCTGGGCCGCGCCGATCCTGGGGCGGGTGGCCGAGGCGACCGCCGAGCAGATCGAGAAGTCCGGCGGCGTGCTCGAGGTCGGCGACGTCGTCGGGCAGAACGGCCTGCAGCTGCGCTACGACGAGCGGCTCCGGGGCAAGCCGGGCGTCGCCGTCCACGCGGTCCAGCGCGGCAAGGACGGGTCGGCCATCGACAAACGCGAGCTCTTCGCCGAGCCCTCGGAGAAGGCGGAGCCGCTCGCCGTGACGCTCGACGCGAAGGCCCAGACGGCGGCCGAGGCAGCACTCGCGGAGCAGACGAAGCGCCCGACCGCCCTCGTCGCGGTCAAGGTCTCGACCGGCGAGGTCCTCGCCGCCGCGGTCGGCCCCGGGGCCGAGCAGGCCCCGCTCGCCCTGGCCGGCAAGGAGGCGCCGGGCTCCACCTTCAAGATCGCCAGCGCGCTCGCCCTCATCCGGAAGGGGGCGACCGCCGAGACGAAGCTCCCGTGCACGGACACCCTGACGGTCAACGGGCGCGTCTTCGGCAACTACAGCAGGTACCCGTCCTCCCAGCTCGGCGACATCCCGCTCGAGCGGGCCGTCGCATACTCCTGCAACACCGCCTTCATCAGCCAGCACGAGAAGGTCTCCCAGGACGAGCTCATCGCCGCGGCGGAGTCCCTCGGCATGGGCGAGGAGCTCGACCTGCCCTTCACCGGCTTCCTCGGGTCAGTGCCGCCGACCGACGACGTCGTCGAGCGCGCGGCGTCGTTCATCGGCCAGGGACGCGTCGAGGCCTCGCCGCTCACCATGGCGCTCGTCATCGCCTCCGTGATGCGGGGAGAGACGGTCCGGCCGCGGCTGGTCGTCACCGACACGGCGCTCCCGGCCCCGGCGACCCCGCTGCGGCAGGAGGAGGCCGAGGTGCTGCGCCGCGCCCTGCGAGCCGTGGTCACGGAGGGCAGCGGCACGGTGCTCCGGACGGTCGGCGTCGAGTATGCCAAGACCGGCACCGCCGAGTTCGGGACGACGAACCCGCCCCGGACCCATGCGTGGATGGTGGCCGGTCGGGGTGACCTCGCCATCGCGGCGTACCACGAGGAGGGGCCGAGCGGGACGACCCATGCGGCGCCCTTCATCATCGACTTCCTCAGGTCCTACGACGCCGAGGACGCCGGCTGACCCGCCCACCAGCTGGACGCCGGTGGCGAGGTGGCGCGGGAAAAGTTCACCGTAGTGTTGCAATCCTGCGCGCACGTCGGCGCGCATCCTGGCACCTGAAGGGCGCATAGTGGTCGGCATGGGGAGGACGGGACTCGCGGTCGTCGCGATGAGTCTCGCCGTCGGTCTGGGCGGGTGCGCCGGGGCCGACCGCGGCAGCAGCGGCACTCCCGCGCCGATCGACTCGCAGCCCGCCACGCGCACCTTCGCCGGAGGGCCGATCGGCGACTCGACCGAGCCGCTGACCACGCCGCTCTTCCCGCTCACCCTGCGCCGCACCGGCGGCATCGCGGGCTACGACGACACCGTCGTGCTCCACGCCGACGGGAAGGTGCTCGTCGACACCCGCTCCGTGCACGGCAGGGTCTGCCAGCTGACCGGTCCCGAGCAGAAGCACCTCCTCTCGCTCCTCAACACGCTGCGGCTCGTCGACGCGAGCGTTCCGACCGCCGGCTCCACGGCGGCCACGGTCCCCCTCCCGCCGGAGGGCGACGACCAGACGTCCAACGACGCCATCCTCATCAACATCACCGACCACAAGCTGCGCCCCCTCGACCTGCGCGACCCCTCGCTCGGTGAGGTGGCCGGTCTCGTCGGGGCGCTCGTCGCCGACGTGACCCTGTCGTCGCCCGCCACCACCCGGTGCACGACTCCGACCAGCCCGGTCCCCGCACCCGCCACCTGAGGCGGTCCACCGCCCGGGTCGACCCCTGAGCCTCAGGACACGTCCCCCGTCAGGACCCGGGCGCCTCCGACCCGTCAGCGCGGCGTCGCGCCGCCTCCAGGTCCTCCGGGGTGTCGACGTCCGTGGCGACGTCCGCCTCGTCCCGCACCTCGACCCGCGGGACGTCACCCAGGAGGCGCCGCACACTCACCCCGGCGGGCGAGCCGACGGCCGCCAGCCGCTCCCTGAGCAGCTCGGCGGGCCAGGCGGCACACAGCCAGTTGGGGCCGGTCGACGACCACGTCACGGCGACCGAGCCCTCGGCAGCGGCCACCAGGGCCTCGAGGTGGGCCCGGGTGAGGAAGGGCAGATCCCCAGCGAGCACGAGGACGACGTCCGGTCCGCTGGGAGCGAGCCCAGCGGCATCCGTCCCGGTGGTGAGGGCAGCCCACCCAGCGGCGATCCCGGCGACCGGCCCCCCACCCGGGGGCTCCTCCGAGACGACTCGCGTCCCTTCGGGAACGGCGGCACCGCTGCCCACGACGACGAGGGGCCACCCGCCCACCGCCCCGACGACCCGTTCGACGATGGCGCGGCCCGCGACGTGGATGGCCGGCTTGTGGCGGCCCATCCGCGACGACGCCCCACCAGTGAGGACGACGGCGGCGGCTCGGGCGAGGGACGGCTGCACGGTCGGAGTCTGGCACGCTTGCCGCATGGGACGTGTCACGCAGCGCACCAAGGTCACGGTCGTTGACGTGTCGGGCGACCGACCGACGAGCCGGTCGCGCACCGACACCGTCACCGTGGAGGAGCCGCTCGAGCTGCGCGTCGGGGGCACACCGCTCACGGTCACCATGCGCACCCCCGGCCACGACATCGAGCTCGTCCACGGCTTCCTCCTCACCGAGGGCATCATCCGAGACGCCGCCGACGTCAGCCTCGCCCGCTACTGCGAGGGAGCCGTCGTCTCCGGGGAGAGCGGCTTCGAGGAGAACACCTACAACGTCATCGACGTCACCCTCGCTCCAGGGGTGGCCCAACCGGCCGCGGAGCTGGCGCGGAACTTCTTCACGTCGTCGTCCTGCGGAGTCTGCGGCAAGGCCTCCATCGAGCAGCTCCGCGCGCGCACTCAGTGGCCGGTCCGGGACGACGCCACCCGTTGGCCGGCCGCCGTGATCACGGCCATGCCCGAGCGGATGCGGTCCGAGCAGCGGTCGTTCGACAAGACGGGGGGGCTGCACGCAGCAGGCCTCTTCGGCCCGGGCGGAGAGCTCCTCGCGGTGCGCGAGGACGTCGGCCGGCACAACGCCGTCGACAAGGTCCTCGGGTGGGCCCTGCTCTCCGGGCGCCTCCCGGCCACCGGGTGCGTGCTCATGGTCTCCGGCCGGGCGTCCTTCGAGCTGACGCAGAAGGCCCTGATGGGCGGGGTGCCGTGCCTGGCCGCGGTGTCCGCGCCGTCGTCCCTTGCCGTCGAGACGGCGTCCGACGCGGGGATGACGCTGCTGGGCTTCGTCCGCGGGGCGACGCTCAACGTGTACTCCCGCGGTGACCGATTGCGGTTTCCCTGACTACAGTCCAGCCATGGCCATCTTCGCGATCCAGTACACCTATCCCGAGGACATGACTGAGCAGCTCAAGATCCGGCCCGACCACCGCGACTGGCTGACCGGGCTGCCGGGGCTCCGCGCCGCGGGGATGTACCAGGCCGGGCACGACGAGTTCTCCGAGGGTGAGGTGACGGTCGAGGAGCCACCCAACGGCGCGCTCATCATCGTGGAGGCGGACTCGCTCGCCGACGTGCTGGCGACGTTCGAGGAGGACCCGTACTGGGCCGGCGGCTACGTGCTGCGCCGGGTCGTGCGCGAGTGGAACCCGCCGTTGGGGCCGTGGGTCGCCGACGCGAGCCAGGGCAACGCCTGACCGCTGCGCCCTCCGTCGCACCCCTTCCGCAACACACCCGCCTACCGCGTGACCTTGCCGTCTGCAGGCGTCAGGGTCAGGCGGTAAGCGGGTGTGTTGCGGTCAGAGCGGGTGGACGGTGACGATGTCTCCCGGGACGATCTGCTCGACCGTCTCAGGCACCTCGATGAGCGCGTTGGAGCCCGCGAGCGCCGACAGGTGACGCGCGTCGGGTGCGCTGACGGTCCCGTCGGGAGCGACGACTCCGGAGATGAACTGGACCATGCCGGCCCGGGTGTGCCGGGGCCTTCCGACGTATGCCGCTGAGCTGGCTCCGCGCGCCGGGGCACCATGGCGTTCGTCGAGCGCCGGTCGCACCAGCATCTCGAAGGAGACGAAGGCGCCCACCGGTGTGCCGGGCAGGCAGACCACCGGCATGCCATCCCAGCGGCCCAGACCTTGCGGTCCACCCGGCTGCATGGCGAGGTGGACGAAGCTGAACGACTCGCGCGGCTCGCAGACCTGGCGCACCACCTCGTAGGCGCCCGCGCTGACACCGCCCGTCGTGATGACGAGGTCGACGTCGGGGGCTGCGCTGAGCTCGGTGAGCAGACCCTCCAGGGCACCCGGGTCGTCGGTGCAGGTGGCGACCCGGGTCACGCTGCACCCGGCGGCGGACGCCAGAGCGGCGACCATCTCGGAGTTCGACTCGTGGATGCCGCCCCGGCCGGGGTCCACGCCGGGGACCGTCAGCTCGGCACCGGTGGCGACGACCGCGACCCGGGTCGGGACGTGGACGACCGCCTCGGTGCAGCCGGCGGAGCGGGCCAGCGCGATGACCGCAGCAGTGAGCGGGGCCCCGGTCCCCGCGACCGGGACTCCGGCCGCGATGTCCTCGGCCTGCTTCCGAACGTGACGACCCGGCGCGACCGGCGCCGCGAAAGTCACCTGCCGGGGGGCGGGTCCGGTCCGCTCCGCGTCGGTCTGCTCGACGGGCACGACGCCCACCGCACCCGTCGGCAGCCGGGCGCCGGTCATGACGCGGGCGGCCTGGCCGGGCTCGAGGACGAAACCGGCCGCGTCACCGGCCGCGACGTCACCCACCACGAGGAAGACCCGCTGGTCAGGCGTCTCGGGGACCGCTGCGTAGCCGTCCATCGCCGAGCTGTCGAAGCGAGGCAGGTCGTCGATAGCGAGGAGCGGTTCCGCCAGCCGCCGACCGAGGGCGTGCCGGTCGACGGGGATCACCTCGGTCGCCGCGGCCCCGATGACGTGGCGGAGGGCAATGCGGTGCTCGGCGACGGAGGTGTGGGGCACGGGCTCATTCTGGCCCACGCCCATCGGGGGAGTGCGCGGTGCCCTCAGTTCCCGGTCGTGACGTCGGCGCGGGCACCCCGGACCGCCTCGGCGCCGCGACTGAGGTGGAGGACGCACGCATCCGGCTCGGCGAAGGCCTCGAGGCCGACGCCTTCCGCGGTGCCACCCGCGGCCTCCAGGGCGCCCCGGACGAGTCCGAGGTGCACCTGGCAGACGACCTCCGGGTGGCGGCGGGCCACGTCGAGCATGGGGCACTGGCGCAGCCGCACGACGTCCCCGCGCTCGTCGGGATCGAACCCGAGCGTCTCGAGGACGCCCAGCATGGCGCGGTTGGGGTCGTCGACCTCGCCGTGCGACTCGACGAGCCCACGCCCCCAGCCGACGCCGAGCTTGGCCATGTCGGCGGCCACGTCGCCACCCTGGGCCGCGACGTGGTCAGCGAGGACGGCTGCGAGAGAGGCGTACTCACCGATCGAGGGGGCGGCCACACCGGGCCGCGACGAGTAGCCCCACCCGGGGCGACCGCGACCGGCCGGCGTCAGTCGCGAGCGCTGCGCGAGCCCGGCGTCGACGAGCCCGTCGAGGTGCTCACGCACCGTGTTGACGTGGAGGTCGAGGGTCTGGGCGACCGTGGCGATGGATCTCGGCTCGGCCTCGAGGACCTCGAAGACGCGTCTGCGCTGCGCGGAGAGACCGGCGACAGCGTCTGCTGCGCTGCGCCGGGAGGGCCTCGGGCCCCACCCCTCGTCCTTTTCCACGTTGATCACCGTCTAAAATGTATCTCGCGGCCGGCCGGTCCGCCAAACGCCGGCCACCACCAGGCCTGTCGACCATCGACTGGAACCCACTCAACCAGGAGCATCCCGTGACCGAACTGTCCCTCACCGAGAAGAGCCAGCACTCCTGCGGCTGCGGCTGCAGCGACGAGGGCGTGCCGACGCTCGACGTCACCGTCATCCCCCACGCGATCCGGCACGCCACCGTCTTCGGGGCCTTCAGCGCCATCCCGGCCGGCGGGGCGATGGACCTCGTGGCACCCCACAACCCGCTCCCGCTGCTCGCCCAGCTGCAGCAGCAGTTCGGCGAGATCGGGATCGAGTACCTTGTTGAGGGCCCGGAGGCCTGGACGCTGCGGCTGACGCGCCCGGCCTGACGGGCCGCGACGCACGAGAGGAGCCCCCGGCGATGTGCAGCTACTGCGGGTGTCGCGACATCTCCCTGATCGGCCGGTTCATGACCGAGCACGAGGAGATCGTCAACGTCGCCGGGGTCCTCCACCGTGCCGTCGAGGGCCACGGCCCGGACTCCGTCGCTGAGGCCCTCGGGCACACGCTCGCGCACCTGCACCCGCACACGACGGCGGAGGAGCGGGGGCTCTTCGCCGTTCTCCGGCGCAACCCCGACTTCACCGAGCACATCGATGGTCTCTGCGCCGAGCACGCCCGGCTTGACGACCTCGCCGAGCGCATCCGAGGCGGCGACACCGCGCTGGTCAACACCTTCTACGACGAGCTGCGCGACCACATCGACAAGGAGGACAACGGGCTCTTCCCCGCTGCCGCCATCGAGATGGATGGGCCAGACTGGGTCGAAGCGATCCAGCTCACCCCGGATGAGGGACCCCACACTCATGACGAGCCCCATGACGACACCCACTGAGGTCGGCCCCCGTCCCACGCGCAGCGAGCGCCTCGACCGGCTCCCGTTCAACGCGCAGCACCGACGGCTCCTCGTCGGCTCCGGCATCGGCTGGGCCCTCGATGCGATGGACGTCGGTCTCATCTCCTTCGTCATGGCGGCCCTGGCCAAGCAGTGGCTGATCAGCCCGACCGAGCTGTCCTGGGTCGCGTCGATCGGCTTCGTCGGGATGGCGATCGGCGCCTCGCTCGGCGGCCTGCTCGCTGACCGCATCGGCCGGCGCAACGTCTTCGCGCTCACCCTGCTCGTCTACGGTCTCGCGACCGGAGCCGCCGGTCTCTCCACCGGCCTGGCCATGCTCATCGGCCTGCGCTTCGTCGTGGGGCTCGGTCTCGGGGCGGAGCTGCCCGTCGCCTCCACCCTCGTCAGCGAGTACGCGCCGGCTCGGATCCGCGGCCGTGTCGTCGTGATCCTCGAGGCGTTCTGGGCCGTGGGGTGGATCCTCGCTGCCCTGGTCGGCTACTTCGTCGTCCCCGCCTCCGACGACGGGTGGCGGTGGGCTCTCTTCATCGGCATCGTGCCTGCCCTCTACGCGCTCTACGTCCGGGCCCGGCTGCCGGAGTCCGTGCGGTTCCTCGAGGGCCGGGGGCGCACCGCGGAGGCGGAACAGGCCGTGCGCACCTTCGAGGCCCCGTCCGGGGTGGCGGCGGTCGAGTCGCCGGAGGCACCACCCGCCCCCAGGCCGCGCTGGTCCGACCTCTGGTCCGACGGCCTGCGCACCCGCACCGCGGCGCTCTGGGCGGCGTGGTTCGGGATCAACTTCTCCTACTACGGGGCCTTCATCTGGATCCCCAGCCTCTTGGTGTCCCAAGGCTTCTCCCTGACGCGGTCCTTCGGCTTCACGCTCATCATCACGCTGGCCCAGCTGCCCGGCTACGGCGTCGCAGCGTTCCTCATCGAGGCCTGGGGCCGACGCGCCACCCTGGCCACCTTCCTCGTCGGGTCGGCCGTGTCCGCCTACGCCTTCGGTCAGGCCGGCAGCGAGGGCGCGATCATCGCCGCCGGGTGCGCGCTGTCCTTCTTCAACCTCGGCGCGTGGGGAGCGCTGTACGCCGTGACCCCGGAGGTCTACCCGACCTTCCTGCGCGGCACCGGCTCCGGCTCCGCGGCCGCCTTCGGCCGGATCGCCTCGATCCTCGCGCCGCTCTCCGTCCCGTGGCTGCTCGACCTCGGTGGTTCCGGTCTCGTCTTCACCGTCTTCGGCGTCGCCTTCGCCCTCGCCGCCGTGGCGTCGCTCGCCCTGCCGGAGTGGCGCGGGCGGTCGCTCGCCTGACGAGTGCGGGCCCGTTCCGCCGTCCCCGCAGCGCCCGCGACCGCGTGCCACGTAACGACCGGGTGACGTCCGGCGCCCGCGGGTGGTGCCGCTCCCCGAAAGTGGGTAGGACTGACCTGTGCCCTCCCTCCACGGACGGGGCTCACGCGACCGGCGCCGTCGGGGGTGCCAACAGGCGCTGAAAACTTGGAGTTAGGGGATCTGTCATGACGACCACGATCGGTATGCGTCGAAGAGCGGTCTGGCTCATCACGTCCGTCGCCTTCGCCGCAACGGGTGCACTCGCCCTCTCGAGCGCTACGTCGGCCACGGCCGACGAGCACAACCAGTGGGTCTACGTCTGCAAGTACGTGGGCACACCGGGGGTGGATGAGCGTCTGCAGACCGGGCAGAACCCCATCCTCGTGTCGGTCAACGCGATCGACGGGCCCCCGGTCATCGGAGCGCCGTTCCAGGATGCTCAGGGCCGCTCCGTGGTGATCGGGTACGGCGAGCCGGGCGGCGGCCAGGAGGGCGAGCCCGAGCCGGTGTGCCCGCCGGAGCTCCCGCCGCCTCCCACCGAGACCACGACCCCGCCTCCCACCGAGACCACGACCCCGCCGACCACGGAGACGACCACACCTCCAACCACCGAGACCACGACCCCGCCGACCACGGAGACGACCACACCTCCAACCACCGAGACGACGACGGGCACCACCCCGCCTGAGCAGCCGCCGGGGACGACCCCTCCGGGTGCGGGTGGCGGCGTGACGCCCGGACCGGGCGCGCCGGACACCGGCGGCGGCCCGGCGGGTGGCGCAGGCGACTCCGTCCCGGTCAACGGCCTCATCGGCACGGGCCTGCTGCTGGGCGCCGCGGGCATCCTGACCTCCGAGGCGGTCCGCCGCCGCCGCGTGGTCGCCGACGGCTGAGTCATCGTCAGGGGCCGCCGGTCGGATGACCGTCGGCCCCTGCGTCATGCCGGCGGCCCGATCCGCCAACGAGTCGAGCAGGAGGGACCGTGACGCCCACCCCGCGGAGTGTGACCGCCCTCGTCGCGGCCGCACTCGTGCTGGTCGTCGCCGCTTGGGTCTTCCTCGCTCAGCCGTTCCAGCCGGAGCCCGCCCAGGGCGGCACCGGCGCTCGCGTGGCCGGGACGACCGGAGCAGCTGATGTCGCACCGGCCGACCGGGCCCCACCGTCGTCCCGCGCCGGCTCCCCGTCGAGCACGCCCTCGCGCGCGTCGACGTGCCGCGCGGGCGAACCCGCCCGCCTCGTCATCCCCGCCCTCGGCGTCGACGCGCCCTTCGAGCGGATCGGGCTCGACCAGACCGCCGAGCCCGACACCGAGGGCCGCCGTCCCCTCGGCAACCCGAAGGACCGCACCAGGGCCGGCTGGTACGCCGACGGACCCCGCCCCGGCACCGGGACCGGTACGGTCCTGACCAACGGGCACACCTACCGCGACAACTCGGCCATCTTCAAGGAGGACTTCGCCGAGCGCATCGCGGTGGGCCAGCTGATCCACGTCCGGCAGCGGAACGGGTCGACGTGCTCCTACTCGGTCTCGCGCGTGTGGCGCGAGGTCGATGCGGCGCGGGACTACCCGCGCATCGTCGTCTCGGAGCACCTCTATGACTTCGAGGGCCCGGAGCGGCTCTTCCTGACGACGTGTGGGGGCAGCTGGAACAGCGTCACGCAGAACTACGACGACATCAGCCTGCTCGTCGCGACCCCGGTCCGCCGGGGCTGACGGCATAGGGTCGACTCATGCCGCAGGTCAGCGCCGACGCCCACGTCCCCCTGCCGCCCGACGCGGCCGCGGCCGTCGCCGAGTCGTTCCCCCCGGCGAGGCCACGCGTTCCCCCGCACGTCCGATCAGTGCGAGCAGCGTGGCGATTCCGTCCCGAAGGTGCCGGAGCGCTCGCCATCCACACCATCTCGTATGCCGCTGGGCCGGCTTGGCTGGCCCGGCTCGCTCACGAGCCGACGCAGTGGCTGTTGCGCCACCAGGCAGTGCGCCAGGTGGAACGGCTCGCGGAGGTCGCCCGATCTCGCGTCCGGGACGCGTGATGGAGGCGCCCCGCTGGATCGATGCGGCGCACATCCGCCGGGCCCTCTCACCGGAGCAGGCTCGGCGCCTCATCCGCGAGGCGCTGGAGGGCGACTTCGACCCTGCTGGGGACCCGGCTCGACTGGCACCCGTGGTCCCGGGCGGCCAGCTGCTCATCATGCCTTCGTCGACGGGGGACTCGGTCGGCGTCAAGGTCCTGTCGGTGGCTCCGGGCAACCCGGTGCGGGGGCTCGAGCGCATCCAGGCCCTCTACGTCCTCTTCGACGCCGACACCCTCGCCCCGTCGGTCATCCTGGACGGCAGCGCCATCACGTCGCTCCGGACTCCGGCGGTGTCAGCGGTGGCCGTGGACGCGTTGGCCCCGCCGACAACTCGGACGTTGACCGTCTTCGGAGGCGGGCCGCAGGCACTGGGTCACGTCGAGGCCGTGCTCGCCGTCCGGCAGCCGGAGCGGGTCGTGATCGTCACGCGCCACCTCGACGGGGCCCGGGCCACGGCCCGACGGATCGACGAGCTCGGAGTCGAGACGACGGCTCTCGCCGCCGAGGACGTGCGGGTGCGCACCGCCGTCGGCGGCTCCGAGGTCGTCGTCACAGCGACGTCCGCAGGCACTCCCGTCCTGGACGGCTCCTGGGTCGCCGACGGCGCGTGCGTCGTCGCGATCGGCTCGCATGAGCCGGACCGCCGCGAGCTCGACGCAGCGCTGCTGGGTCGCTCGCTCGTCGTCGTCGAGGACATCGGCACGGCCCTGCGCGAGGCGGGCGACGTCGTGCTGGCGATGGGGGAAGGAGTGCTCAGCACCGCGGACCTGCATCCGCTGAAGGACCTGGTCACCGGTGCCGTCGGGCGCGCCACCGACCGCCCGAACGTCTTCAAGAGCGTCGGCATGTCCTGGGAGGACCTCGTCATCGCGGCCGGGGTGGCGCGCGCCTGACCGATCGGGAGAGCAGTTCGCGACACCGTGCATGGCGCGAACTGCTCTCTCGGTCAGCGGTGGGACTGCCGTCGTCCGAGGAGCCAGCCCACGACAGCTCCCGCGACCGCGGCGACCGCGAAGCCCGAGTAACGCTGGATGAGGACGGGCAGCACGGTCGCACCGAGGTCGAGCGCATCATCGGCAGATTCACCGCCCGACGGAGCGGCCGACCGAGCGCCCGGGGTGGGACCTCGCAGTGCGGCAGCCGCCGCTGCGGCCTCGGCCGCAGCGGACTTCGACCGTTCCACCTCCTCGGGCAAGGTCAGCGGCTCGCCGGTGTCGTGCACCTGGTCGGGCACCGCGTCCGTGACGATCTCGGGTCGCTGGGCGGCCTCCCCGGCGTCCTGGACCGTCGCCTGCGGAACCGGCGCCGCGTCCGCCTCGGTGACCACGGGCGCGCCGCCGCCGAGCTGCTTCTCGATACAGGCGATGAACTGGCCCAGGAGCTTGTCGGAGACGTCCTGCATCACTCCCCGGCCGAACTGAGCCGGCTTGCCCGTCACGGCGAGGTCGGTGACGACGTCGGCCCGGGCGCCGTCACCGTCGGGCGTCAGCTCGACCGTGACCGTGGCCCCCGCAGTGCCGTTGCCCCGTTTGTCCTTCCCCTTCGCCTCGATCACCGCCCGGTGGTTCTCGTCGTCCCTGGCGACGAACGAGCCCGAGCCCCCGTAGACGAGGGAGATCGGGCCCAGCTTGACTTTGACGGTTCCGGTGAACTCGTCGCCGGTGACCTCGGTGACGGTGGCCCCCGGGAAGCAGTCACCGACGCGTCTCAGGTCGGTGAGGAGCACCCACGCCTCGTCGACGGAGGTCGGCACGGTGAACGAGTGGGTGAGCTCCATCCGACGATCACGCCCCTGCCGCCGCGAGGACCGCGCGGCGGGTCAACACCGTCGCGAGGTGGCGACGGTAGTCCGCGCCGCCGTTGAGGTCGGACGGCGGGTTCGTGCCGTCGGCCACCTGAGCCACCGCCGCCCGGACGGCCTCGTCGGTGGGCGCCTGGCCGACCAGCGCGGCCTCCACGGACCGGGCCCGCAACGGGGTCGCGCCCATGTTGGTCAGACCGACGCGGGCCTCGGCGATGGAGCCACCCTCGACCCGCACCGCGGCCGCGACCGCGACGATGGACCACTGGTGGCTGACCCGGACGAACTTCTCGTAGTGGGAGCCCCAGCCCGTGTGCTTCGGGATCCGGATCTGGGTCAGCAGCTCACCCTCACCGACCGCCGTCGTGAACAGGTCCTCGAAGAAGTCGTCCGCGGCGACCGTGCGGGTCTGCCCGCCGGCTCCGGCCACGACCACCTGCGCCCCCAGCGCGAGCACGGGCGCGCCGACGTCACCGGCCGGGTCGGCGTGGACGAGCGCCCCACCGACGGTCCCCCGGTGCCGGATCTGCGGGTCGGCCACCGTGGCGACCGCCTTGGACAGCAGCCCGGCGTGAGTGGACACGACCTCGGAAGCGAGCACAGCGGCATACGGCGTCATGGCACCGATGACGATGACGTCACCCTCCTCCGAGATCCCCTGGAGCTCGGCGATCCGCCCGAGGTCGATCACGACGCTCGGGGCGTTGAGGCGCATCCGCAGGATCGGCAGCAGGGACTGACCGCCGGCGAGGACCTTGGCCTCGTCCCCGTGCTCCGCGAGCGCCGCGAGCGCCTCGGCAACGGTGGTCGGTGCCACGTAGTCGAACGATGCGGGGATCACCGGGCACCGCCTTCCGTCTCGGGGGTGTCTTGGTTGGGAGCCGCCGGGTCGAAGTGCGGCTGCGCGTCCCCGGACGACTCGACCTGACGGTCGGACCCACCGGACTGGATGGCGCGCCACACCCGCTCCGGAGTGCACGGCATCGGCACGTCGTGCACGCCCATCGGCCGCAGCGCGTCGACGATCGCGTTGACGACCGCAGGGGTCGAGGCGATGGTGCCTGCCTCGCCGACTCCCTTGGTGCCCAAGGTGTTCGTCGTCGACGGGGAGACGGTGTAGTCGGTGACGAAGCTGATCGTGTCAGCCGCGGTCGGGAGGGTGTAGTCGACGAACGAGCCGGTGACCAGCGTGCCGTTCTCGTCGTACTCCGCGCCCTCCCAGAGCGCCTGGGCGATGCCTTGGACCAACCCGCCGTGGATTTGACCATCGGCGATGAGCGGGTTGACCACGACGCCGATGTCGTCGACGCAGACGTAGGAGCGCATCCTCGACGCGCCGGTCTCGGTGTCGACCTCCATCGCGCACAGGTGCGTGCCGTGCGGGAAGGAGAAGTTGACCGGGTCGTAGGTCGCGTCCGAGTCGAGGCCCGGCTCGACCCCGTCCGGAAGGTTGTGCGCGGCGAAGCTGGCGAGGGCGATCTCCGCCATCGTCAGACCCTGGTCGGTGCCCTTGACCCCGAAGCGGCCCGCCGAGAACTCGAGGTCGTCGGCGCTCGCCTCGAGCAGGTGCGCCGCGATGGGGCGGGCCTTCTCGATGACCTTGTCGGCGGCGAGCACGAGCGCCTCACCCCCCACGACGAGCGAGCGGGACCCGTAGGTGTCGAGGCCCTTGTGGCTGATCTGGGTGTCGCCGTGGAGGACCTCGACATCCTCGAAGGGGACCCCGAGCCGGTCGGCGACGATCTGGCTCCACGCCGTCTCGTGGCCCTGGCCGTGCGGTGACGTGCCGGTGACGACCTCGACCTTGCCGGTCGGGAGCATCCGGATGCTCGCGTGCTCCCAGCCGCCGGCGCCGTAGCTGAGCGAGCCGAGCACCCGGGAGGGCGCCAGGCCGCACATCTCGGTGAAGGTCGAGACCCCGATGCCGAGCTGGACCGGGTCGTTCGCCTCACGGCGGCGCTGCTGCTCGGCGCGCAGCGCGTCGTAGTCGAAGAGCTCACGGGCCCGGGCTGTCGCCGCCTCGTAGTTGCCGGAGTCGTACGTCATCCCGGCGACCGTGGTGAACGGGAACTCCTCGTGCGTGATCCAGTTCTGCTCGCGGACCTCGAGGGGGTCCCGGCCGAGCTCGGCCGCGAGCTCGTCCATCATCCGCTCGATGCCGAAGGTCGCCTCGGGACGGCCGGCCCCGCGGTAGGCGTCGACCCAGGTCTTGTTCGTCAGGATGGTCTGGACGTTGAACCGGTAGGCCGGGAACTTGTAGATCGAGTTGAACATCCAGGCTCCGAGGACGGGGACGCCCCCGCCGACGAGCGCGACGTAGGCGCCGAGGTCCGCGAGCAGTTCGACCTTGAGCCCGGTGACCGTCCCGTCCCTTCGGGCCGACAGCGTCAGCTTCTGCCACTGGTCGCGACCGTGGTGTCCGGACACGAGCGACTCGGAGCGGGTCTCGGTGTACTTGACCGGCTTGCCGAGCCGGCGCGCCGCCGCGAACGCGACGAACTCCTCGGGCGTCGTCTGGAGCTTGCCGCCGAAGCCGCCGCCGACGTCGGGCGCGATCACCCGGATCTTCGACTCGGAGACGCCCGTGGTCGCCGCGAGCAGGAAGCGCAGGATGTGGGGGATCTGGGTCGCGGACCACATGGTGATCTGCTCGCCGGTCGGGTCGACGACCACGGAGCGCGGCTCCATGAAGGCCGGGATGAGCCGTTGCTGGCGGAACTCGCGCTCGATGACGATGCCGTCGGACCGGGCCGCCTCGATGGCCTCGTCGACGTCGTCGCCGCTGCCCGCCTCCTTGGAGTCGAGCTGCCAGAAGGCGGACTTGTTCGTGCCCAGGTCGGGGTGTGCGAGGACCTCGTCCTTGAGGGCTTCCTTCATGTCGAGGACCGCGGGCAGCTCGTCGTAGTCGACGTCGACCAGCTCGGCCGCGTCGCGCGCCTCCGCGGCAGACCGGGCGACGACACAGGCGACGATCTCGCCGGCGCAGGCGACGTGGTCGACCGCCATCGGCAGGTGCGTGGGCGTCACCTGGTCGGTGGCGATCGGCCACGCGTTGGCGTTGACCCCCTGGACCTCCTTGAGGTCCTCGCCGGTGAGGACGGCCACGACGTTGCGGGCGGCCTTGGCCTCGGCGGTGGCGATGGCCGTGACCCGTGCGTGCGCGAAGGGACTGCGGACCATCGCGATGTGGAGCATGCCGGGCAGGGTGATGTTGTCCGTCCACCGGGTGCGACCGGTGATGAGACGCTGGTCCTCCTTGCGCTTGCGGGCCCGACCGACCTCGCCCGTCGGCGCCTCGGTCGTGGGGGTGTCCTCGGTCATGGTCACGACGTCACCTCCTCGCGGGTGGGCTCGGGCCGGCTGCCCGCCATCGCGGCCGCCGCCTGCTGCACCGCCTTGACGATGTTGTGGTAGCCGGTGCAGCGACAGAGGTTGCCCTCGAGCCCCTCCCGGATCTCTGCCTCGGTCGGGTCGGGGTTCTCCTTGAGCAGGTCGCAGGCCTGCATGATCATGCCGGGCGTGCAGTAGCCGCACTGGAGCCCGTGGGCCTCGTGGAAGGCGACCTGCATCGGGTGGAGCGTCCCGTCGGTCCCGGCCGTGTCGGCCAGCCCCTCGATGGTCGTCACCTCATGGCCGTCCACCTGGACCGCGAGGACGTTGCAGGACTTGACGCTGCGACCGTCGAGGTGGACGGTGCAGGCGCCGCAGTTGCTCGTGTCGCAACCGACGACGGTGCCCGTCTTGCCGACGGTCTCCCTCAGGTAGTGGACCAACAAGGTCCGGGGCTCGATGTCGTCGGAGTACTCGACTCCGTCGACCTTCACGGTGATACGGGTCATTCCTCGGCCTCCTGCCGCACTGCAGTGAGAAACGTGGCTTGGTCTGGGGGTCCCCCACCGGAGTCTTGTCCGACCTTGCCTCCGGAGGCAAGGGGTGAGTGGCTCAGAGGATCGCCCGGGCCGGGTCAGTCGCCCGCGACAGGCACGAACGACAGGACGAGGGACATCCGGACCGAACCCTCCGGCGCGTTCCCGGAGTGTCGCTCGGGCAGGGTGCGGAGCAGTTCCTCGATCCGGGCAACGACGTCGCGGCGCTCCTCGTCGGTCAGCCATCTCTCGCTCACGCTGATCCCGACGCTGTCCCTCGGGGCTGGGCGCTCGCCCGCCTGCTGCGCGGCCTCGTTGGCCTCGACGACGACGGCGATGTTGCGCGCCAGCTTGGCCAGCTCGCCCCGGACCACGGCGTTGGCGACCTGGACGCCGCCCGGGGACCTGGGCACGTAGCTCAGCTCCGTGAACCGCGAGCGCCACGGCCTCGTCCGTGCGTCTCCGCCCGTCTCCGCCCGCTCAGCGATCCCGTACCGCTCGAGCGCCCGCAGGTGGTGGCTCACGGCGGAGGGGGACAGTCCGACGAGCTCGGCTGCCTCGGTCGCCGTCATGACGCGGCCGGCGAGCAGCTCGTTGATGATCCGCTGTCGCGCGGGATGGGCGAGAGCCCGTAGGGCCCGGGGGTCGTCGACCTCGAGTGCCTCGGTGGGACGGCGCAGGGTGGCCATGACCCTCATCCTAGGACGGACGTGAAGGATTGACTTCAGGAGTTGTGAAGCACTATCTTCACGATTTATGAAGGAACTGCTTCGGATCCGGGACGCGCGCATCGCTCTCGGTGCGCGGGCTCTGTCGCAGCTGGGCGACGCCATGACGCTGATCGCCCTGTCGATCCTCATCGCCCAGACCGGGCAGCCCCTCGACCTCACCGTGCTCCTCGTCGCCTTCGCGGCACCGGTCGTCGCCCTCTCCTCGTGGGCCGGTCGGCTCGTCGACACCCGAGACTCGCGGCACCTCCTCACTGCGGCGGCGCTCGTGCAGGTGGCCGGGTCCGCGGGCCTGCTCGCCTCGACCTCCCTCGGCTGGCAGGTCGGCTGCATCCTCGTCATCCAGTCCGGCCAGGCGGTGGCGGGACCGGGGTGGGGGGCCTTGTTGCCGCGGATCGTCGGCGAGGAGAAGGTCGGGCGGGCGATCGGGCTGCAGCAGGCCCTTGGCTCCGCAGCCTGGCTCGCCGGCACGGCCCTCGGGGGACTCGCCTTCGCGGCCGTCGGCTTCCACGGCGTCATCCTCATCGACACGCTGGCCTTCGGCTCGCTCGTCGGCGCGGCGCTGGCCGTCCGGACCCACCGGGCCGGCGCCGGCGCCGGCTGCCCCGCGCCCACCCCGGCGCCCACCCCGGCGCCCGCACTCGAGTCGGGCTGGCGGATCCTGCATCGCGACCGGGTCTCGGGCCTCGTCGTGGCCGGGCTCGTGCTGTTCGTCGTCGCCCTCGAGGGGACCAACGTCGTCGAGGCCTTCCTCGTCATCGACGTCCTCGGCGCCGGACCCGCGGCGTACGGGTTGCTCGGCCTCTGCCTCGGCACGGGCGTGACCGTCGGCTCCGTGCTGTGCACCAGGATCGACGGGGACCGCCGGCGGATCGCGGTCCTGTCCGCCGCCGCCGGCACGTTGGGCCTGACGATCGCGGCGGCGGGGCTGGTGGGTTCGGTGGCGTGGCTCTACCCGCTCTTCGTCGTCGCCGGTCTCGCCAACGGCTTCATCAACGGACTCGGGTTCGCGCTCGTCGTGGGGCGCACCGCCGACGCGGCGCGGGGCCGGGTGCTGGCTGCCGCCATGGGGACGATCCGCGGCGGGTCGGTGGTCTCCCTCCTCGTCGCCGGGGTGGCGGCCGGCTGGTACGGACCGCGGGCGGTCTTCGTCGGCGCCGGGCTGCTCACCGTCACGGTCGCGCCGGTGCTCCTGCTGGCTCGGGGACGGCGAGCCTGGGCCGGACACGGCGAACCAGCCGACGCGTCGCCCGGCGTCACCGAGGTCGGAGCGGTGGAGCCGGCGGCGTGACGGACGCCCCCAGGCTCCGTTCCGGTCGGCGCCGCGCGGCAGACTGGGCCCATGACGCACCACGTGGACGACTACCAGGCTGCCCGCACCCGCTACGACTCGATGACCTACCGTCGCTGCGGAGCGAGCGGCCTCGACCTGCCCGCGGTCTCTCTCGGGCTGTGGCACAACTTCGGCGACGACGTCCCCATGGACCGGCAGCGGGCCATCCTCCGCCGGGCCTTCGACCTCGGCGTGACGCACTTCGACCTCGCCAACAACTACGGCCCGCCCTACGGCAGCGCCGAGCGCAACTTCGGCACGATCTTCGCCCAGGACCTCAGGCGCTACCGCGACGAGCTGATCCTCTCGACGAAGGCCGGCTACGACATGTGGCCGGGCCCCTACGGCCAGGGCGGTGGCTCCCGCAAGTACCTGCTGGCGTCGCTCGACCAGTCGCTCGAGCGGATGGGCGTCGACTACGTCGACATCTTCTACAGCCATCGCTTCGACGACACGACCCCGCTCGAGGAGACGATGGGGGCGCTCGACACGGCGGTCCGGAGCGGCAAGGCCCTCTATGCCGGCATCTCGTCCTACTCGCCGCAGCGGACCCAGGAGGCGATCGAGATCCTCGGCGAGATGGGGACGCCCATGCTCATCCACCAGCCGAGCTACTCGATGCTCAACCGGTGGATCGAGGAGGACCTGCTCGACACGCTCGGCGAGGAGGGCGTCGGGTGCATCGCCTTCTCGCCGCTGGCCCAGGGCATGCTGACGGACAAGTACCTCGGCGGCATCCCCGACGGATCGCGCGCCAGCCAGGGCAAGTCGCTCAGCCCGGACCTGCTGACGGACGAGTCGCTCCGGCACGTCCGGGCCCTCAACGAGGTCGCGCAGTCCCGCGGCCAGTCGCTGGCCCAGCTCGCGCTGGCCTGGGCGTTGCGTGACGACCGGGTCACCTCGGTCCTCATCGGCGCGTCGAGCGTCGCCCAGCTGGAGAACAGCCTCGGCGCCCTGGACCGCCTCGAGTTCACTCAGGAGGAGCTCGACCGCATCGACGAGCACGCGGTCGAGGCGGGCATCAACCTCTGGAAGCGCTCGAGCACCCACTGAGCGTCGAGCTCGGTCCCAGCCCAGCGGCGTCCGACCCTTCCGTATGCCGCTGGGCTCGCTCTCCGAGTTCGCGGAGGCGGGTGCCCACGAGCTCCCCGACGGCACTCTACGGCGTGCTGGTGACACTGCCTCAGGACCGCCAATTCGTTTGTCGATCAACCAGACTCGCTGGGGATATCTCCTGCGAGGCGAGGCTGGACGAGGTAGACTCGAACACGTGATCGAGGGTCCTCGCGTGCTCCCGGAGCCGGCGTCCGCCGGCTCCGTTCGGGTGCCTGCGGCCCTGGCTGCCTGCGACGTGGTGGCCTTGTTGCCGCGGCTCTCGGAGACGGACGGGAGCGGCCTCGGCGCGAGCGAGCTCGTCGACCTGCTCGACACGCTGGAGCGGGCCAAGGCGGCCTGTGCGGCAGCGCAGGCCAAGGTGACCGCGGCGTTCGTCGACGCCCAGGCCGTTGAGGCCGCTCACTGGACGGACCGCGCGCGAGAGTGCTTGGACGCGAACGACTTCGAGGGTTACCGCGCTGCGAAGGACGAGGTGCGGCGCCGTGACTTCACCCCTGCGGCTCTCAACGGGCGCGGGCCTGGGGACGAGCGGGCTTCGACGTCACGCGGCCGCCGCACGGGCGCCCACGACAAGGCAGGCATCGCCGCACAGGTCGGCCTGGCCCGGCACGAGTCACCGCACCGCGGTGCGCGACTCGCCACGACCGCGCTGGCTCTGGTCCGCGACCTTCCGCACACGCTCGACGCGCTGACGACTGGCGAGCTCAACGAGCGTCGGGCCGAGCTGGTCGCCCGCCTCACGAGCCACCTGACTGCCGAGGACCGCACCGCGGTCGACGCCGAGGTCGTCGGCGCCCACCGCAGCGACCCGACCGACCCCGGGCTGACCGGTATCGCGACGTGGGGGGACCGCCAGCTCGAAGGTGCCGTGCGCGCTGCCGCCGACCGGATCGACGCGGCAGGGGCGGTCGCGCGGGCCAGGACGGCGGAGTCCGAGCGCCGCGTCACGATCCGGCCGATCCCCGACACCATGGCACTGGTGACCGCGGTCCTGCCGGTCAGGCAGGCCGTCGCCCTCTACGCGGCGCTCACGGCTGCGGCCTCGACCGCGCAGGCAACGGGTGACGTCCGGAGCAAGGGACAGGTCATGGCCGACACCCTGGTCGACCGGGTCCTGTCCGGCGCCGCGGGTGAGCCGGGCATCCTCGGCGACGTGCCCGTGGAGGTGCAGGTCGTCATCACCGACCGCGCACTGTTCGACGGTGACGACACTCCGGCGCAGGTCCCGGGCTACGGGCCGGTGCCCGCCGGCTGGGTCCGCGAGCTGCTCACCGCTGACCTCGGTCCGCCTGGCGGGGACCGGTCGGGCGCCCACGGCCCCGAATGGTCTCCGCGGGCGCGGACCTGGCTCCGCCGGCTCTACACCCATCCGGCGAGCGGGACCCTGGTCGCGATGGACTCGAAGCGCCGCCTGTTCCCACCAGGTCTGCGACGCTTTCTCGTCGCCCGCGACGGCGTGTGCCGGATGCCGTGGTGCGATGCGCCCATCCGGCACGCCGACCACGTGACCCCCTTCGCCGTGGGCGGTCCGACGACGGCCGAGAACGGCCAGGGACTGTGCGTGCGGTGCAACCAGGTCAAGGAGCAACCGGGCTGGAGAGCCCGGGTCGTCCACCCCGGACCGCTGCCGATGCCGGTCCCTGCGCACCCGGTCCCTGCGCACACGGTCCGCCTGACGACACCGACCGGGCACCAGCACACCTCGGTGGCTCCTCCCGTCCTCCCCGCACACCGCGAGCCCACCGAGGGGAGCGCGCTCGACCTCGCCCACCTCGACGAGCCCCTCAGCCCGCTCGAGCAGCTCCTGACCGACCGCCTGGCCGGCTGAGCGGGGGGACCCAGCCCAGCGGCATACGAACCGATCAGGCGTCCCCGCGCAGAAGGGCGCCCAGGTCTCCCACCTCACCGAGGTGGCGGAGCTTGTCGGGGTTGATCTGGTTGCGCAGCCCGGTGATCCCGCCCTCGTCGTCGAGCTCGATGGAGAGTGCGCCCAGCAGCTCACCGGACCGGCCGAAGGTGAGGAGGCCGGGCTCGCCGTTGACCGCCACCTGTTCCAGACGGATGCCCAGAGGCCCGCCCCGGCGCGCCAGCCCGGCCCTGAACCGCGCCCCGGCCACCGCTCCGTGCAGCGGCCTCGCGAGCGCCGGCGCCAGCGGCGCCCTCGGCCGCACCCTGACGCCCGCCCTGGTCGCGGCGGGTCACGACGTCTTCGGCACGACCCGGACGGGCAACCCCGGCCCGATCACGGCCGCCGGGGCGACCCCGCTGACCATGGACGGCCTCGACCGGACCTCGGTCCTGCAGGCGGTGGAAGAGGCCAAGCCGGACGTCATCATCCACCAGCTCACCGCACTGCGCACCGGGATCGATCCCAAGCACTTCGACACGGGCTTCGCGACGACGAACCGCCTGCGCACCGAAGGCACGGACCACCCCCTCGAGGCGGCACGCACCTTCGGAGTGGGGCGGGTGCTCGCGCAGAGCTTCACCGGTTTCACCAACCCGCGCACGGGGCCCGGCCTCGCCGACGAGACCAGCGGGTACGACCCTGATCCTGCGCCCGAGGCGCGTCAGACCCTCGTCTCGAAGTGGCTGCCGGCCCTCGCCGAGGCTCTCGGGGCCACACCTCCGAGACGCCTGCCGTTGTGCCTGTCCCGCCCGCTGCTCGGCGAGCACGGCGTCAACCTGATGACCAAGATCCGCGGCTCCTCCAATGCCAAGGCCAAGCGTGAGCTCGCCTGGACGCTGCAGTACCCGACGTGGCGGGTCGGCTTCGCGACGGGCCTCTGACGCACACGCCGGGTCCGGGCCCACCGACACCTACGGGACAGATGCCTGCTGCGGACTCGGGTGGTCAGGGTGACGGCACGTCAGGGTGGTCGGCGTGGACATCGAGGTGCTCGTGGTGGTGGATGGGACCGCCGAGCTCACTCAGCCGCTCACCCTGACCACCCCAGCGCAGTGCGATGATCTCGGCCGCGATGGAGATGGCCGTCTCCTCCGGGGTCCGCGCGCCGAGGTCGAGCCCGATCGGTGACGACATGCGCGCCAGCTCCTCGTCCGTCAGGCCGGCCTCGCGCAGCCGTCGCAGGCGGTCCTCATGCGTGCGACGGGATCCCATCGCGCCGATGTAGGCGACCTCCGGGAGGCGCAGCGCGACCTCGAGGACCGGCACGTCGAACTTCGGGTCGTGGGTCAGCACCGCGACGACGGTCCGTGGGTCGACCCGGCCGCCCTCGACCTCCTCGGTGAGGTAGTCGTGCGGCCAGCGGACGATGACCTCGTCGGCGTCGGGGAAGCGGGACCTCGTGGCGAACACCGGTCGTGCGTCGCAGACGGTGACGTGGTAGCCGAGGAAGCTCCCGACCCGTGCGACGGCCGCGGCGAAGTCGATCGCACCGAAGACGAGCATCCGGGGCTTGGGCGCATGGCTCTGGACGAAGACGCGCATCCCCTCGCCGCGGCGCTCCCCGTCGGGACCGTAGCCCAGGGTCGCCGTGCGCCCCTGGGCGAGCAGTCCCCGCGCATCGTCGCGCACCGCAGCGTCCGCCCGCTCGCTCCCGAGGGACATGCGCAGGCCGTATGCCGCCGGGCTCGCTCCGGCGTCCACGCTCCCTCGAGCGGCCCCGTCGTCCACCACCCCAGCCACTCGAGTGGCCTCCTCGTCCACCGCCTCCGGATGCACCACGATGCGTCGACCGAGCCAGCTGGGATCGGGGTGCTCGATGACCGTGGCCACCGCGACGGGCCGTCCGGCCTCGATGTCCGCGGCGACCGCGCCGAGCTCGGGGAAGGTCTCCTTCGAGACCTTCTCGACGAAGACGTCGAGGATGCCGCCGCACGTCAAGCCGACCGCGAACGCGTCGTCGTCGCTGATCCCGTAGCGGTGGAGCACCGGGACGCCGGAGGCGACGACCTCCTGGCCGAGCTCGTAGACGGCGCCCTCGACGCATCCGCCGGAGACGGACCCGACGGCCTCGCCGCCCGGCCCGACGAGCATCGACGCCCCGGGCTGGCGCGGCGCGGAGCGCCACGTCCCGACCACGGTGCCGACGCCGACCACGTCGCCGGCCTCCCACCACCTCGTCAGCTCCCGCAACACCTCACGCACGTGCCACCACCTCGATCAGCTCCTCGAACGCCGCGAGCGAGTGGCCCGCGACGAAGTCGTCAACGTGCGGCAGGGCCGCGATGATGCCCTGCTGCACGGGCAGGTACCCGTCCTTGCCTCGGTGCGGGTTGGACCACACGACCCGGTGGGCCAGGGCGGCGAGCCGGCGCATCTGCTCCCCGAGCAGCTCCGGGCCCTGCCGTTCCCAGCCGTCGGAGAACACGACGACGACCGCCCCGCGGGCCATGCCGCGCCGGCCCCACCGGTCGAGGAACGCGGCGATGGACTCGCCGAGCCGGGTCCCGCCGGACCAGTCGGGGACGGCCTCCCCCGCGGCGATGAGCGCCCGGTCGGCGTCCCGCACGCGCAGGGCGCGCGTCACGTGCGTCAGGCGCGTCCCCATGGTGAACACCTCGACCGGCCCCCGGGGACCGGCGGCCTGGACGTAGGTGTGGGCCAGCCGGAGGAGGCTGTCCGCGTAGGCGCTCATCGAGCCCGAGACGTCGATGAGGAGGACCACCCGGCGTGGACGGCTGCCGCGGACGCGGTGGTGGATCCGGCCGGGCTCGCCCATCCGGCGCAGCTGCTCCCGCAGCGTTCCGGGGCCGTCCACCTCTCCCGTGCGGGAGCGGACGTGGCGACGGGCACGACGGCGGGGCGGCCGGGGACGCAGCCGACCGAAGAGCCGGGCGAGGCCCTGGCGCTCCTCGATGCCGAGCGCGGCCACGTCGCGGTGACGGAGCACCTCGAGGCCGCTGGCGCGGGCCTGCACGGCGTCCTCGGCGCCGTCGGCGGGGCCGGAGCTCCCCTCGACCTCCTCGAGCGAGGCGCGGGTCGCCCGCGGTGCCTCCCGCTCGGGACGCCGGGTCTGAGTCGGCTGCTCCGCGCTGAACCACGAGGTGAAGACCTGGTCGTAGCGCTCGACGTCGGCCGGTGAGGAGGTGAGGGTGGCTCGTCCCGTCCAGTAGACGTGTCGGCGCTCGCCGAGGCCGACCTCGCGCAGGGCGACGAGGAAGGTGCGCTCACGGTCCGCGGTGACGGGCAGGCCCGCGGCCCGCAGGGCCCGGGCGAAACCGAGCAGCCACTCGTCGGCGGCCCACCGGGGCGCGATCTCGCTCCCCGACGAGTCTCCGGGCGCAGCGGTCATGGCGTCAGAAGTCGGTCGAGCATGGCCCGGACCCGCTCGGCATCCTCGCGGTACTTCACGGCGGAGCCGAGCGAGGCAGCCGCGACCTCCGGGTCGAGCGCGGCCGCGCCGAGCGCGACGAGGGCGCGGGCCCAGTCGAGCGTCTCGGCAACCCCGGGCGGCTTGATCAGACCAACGTCGGTGCGCAGGCGCTGGATGACCCCCACCACCTGCTCCGCGAGGGCGGCCGGGACCTCCGGCAGACGGGTGCGGACGATCTCGAGCTCCCGGGCCAGTCCCGGGTGGTCGATCCAGTGGTAGAGGCAACGCCGCTTGAGGGCGTCGTGCAGCTCCCGGGTCCGGTTCGAGGTGAGCACGACGATCGGCGGCGTCGTCGCGGCGAGGGTGCCGACCTCCGGAATCGTGACCTGCCACGTGGACAGCACCTCGAGGAGGAACGCCTCGAACTCGTCGTCGGCTCGGTCGATCTCGTCGATGAGCAGCACACAGGGAGCCTCCCGAAGGGCCCGCAGCACGGGGCGGGCCAGCAGGAACCGCTCGTCGAAGAGCTCCGTCTCGAGCTGGCCCGGATCGCGGTGGTCGTCGCGTGACAGCGCTTCGACAGCCCTCAGGTGCAGGATCTGGCGGGGGAAGTCCCAGTCGTAGAGGGCCTGCGTCGCGTCGATGCCCTCGTAGCACTGGAGCCGGATCAGCTGCAGGCCGAGGGCCTCGGCCAGAGCCTCGGCGAGAGCGGTCTTGCCGGTCCCGGGCTCGCCCTCGAGGAGGATCGGCCGACCGAGGCGGATGGCGAGGAAGGTCACCGTGGCCAGGGCGTCGTCCGCGAGGTAGCCCGTCCGGCTGAGCGCCGCCGCGACGTCGCCGGGGCTGGCAAAGGTGTCGGCGAAGGAGTCGGCGGGCGGGCTCCCGGTGGTCTGCCCCTTGGTCTGCACGGTGCTCTGCCCCGCGGTCTGGCCCGCGGTCTGTCCCGCATTGGGCCCCGCAGTGAGACCAGAGACGGTGTCCATGACCTGAGCATTACCGACAAACGCGGAACGGGGAAGGATACGCCCTTCCGGATGCGTCGGTACGACCTCGCTGCGGCGCCTCAACCGGACGCATCGAGGCCGGCGCGACGCGCCCCGGCCGGAGAGTCGACGTCCCGACCGGTGGCGAGGTCACCACACTCGACGACGACGTGGTCATGCACCGCGAGGTAGTCGCGGGCGCCGCGGTCACCTCGTGCCCCGGCGACGACTCCGGCCCAGTGGTCGCGCCCGATGAGCGTCGGGTGACCCGGGACCCCGCCGTAGGCCGCGCGGCTCAGGCAGCCGGCGCCGACCGCGACCCCGGACACGCCGACCCCGGACACCTCGACACTGGACGCGCCGACCCCTGACCTTCCGACGCGGTGCACGGCGCCGGCGGGGAGGTCCGGGAGGTCGACGAGCGAGACGAGGACCGCCTGGACCTGGGCATGCGGCCGCATCGCCGTCAGACCCGCCCGCAGTGACGCACCCATCCCCTCGGACCAGTCCGCACAGCGGACCACGTCGACGACGTCCTCCTCGGGGAACGAGGCCCGCACGGCGGCGGTCACCTCGTCCGAGGCTGCCCCGACCACCACGGTCACCCCGTCGCAGCCCCCCTCGAGGAGCACGGCCACGGCCCGCTCGGCGAGGGTGCGGCCGCCCTCTGCGGGGCGCAGCAGCGCCTTGGGCCGGCCCATCCGGCGGCCGGAGCCCGCCGCGAGCAGGAGGCCACGGACGTGCGGGAGGGGACTCAGCGGCATACGGCCATTGTGGCTAGCGGATCCCGGCGAGGTCGACGGAGCCGATCGACGTGCGTGGCACGGCGGTGACTCGTTCGCCGTGGGCGAGGTGAGCGGCGGGCTGGAAGAGCGGGACGAACGGACCGAACTGCTCCATCTGGAGCTGCCAGCGCGCGAAGGCCCCGGGGCGCTCGTCGCCGTAGGAGGTCCGGGTCGCTGCCGTCAGGGCGTCCATCGCCGAGCTCACGCCGCGGACCCAGCGGGCGCGGTGAGCGAGATGGCCGCCCGGAGCGAAGGCGAGCGCCGCCTCGGGCTCGGCGTACTCGGGGGTCCAGGCCCAGAGGCCCATCACGTCGAGGCCCTTCTCGTAGTCGGAGAGGGCCTTGACCATCGGGGCGGGAGCGAGGACGACGCGGATCCCGACGGGCCTGAGCTGGTCGCGGATCGCCGCGGCGACGACGCGGAGGTCGAGGCCGTTGAGCGGGCGGTCGCTCGCGTAGCTGAGCCGGATCGGCTCCCCACGGTAGCCGGAGCGGGCCAGCGCTGCCCTTGCCGCGGCGAGGTCCCCGGCCCGGGGCGTGGTCGGCGTCGCGGTCGGAATGGGCGCGGCGGTCCCGCTCGGCGTGGGCGTGGCCGCTGAGGTCGGCACTGAGGTCGGCACTGAGGTCGGTGCCGAGGTGGCTACGGACGCGGGTGCGGAGGTGGGCGAAGGCGCGGCCGTCCCGGTCGCTCTTCCCGTCGGGGTGGGCGGCGTCGTCGCGGCCGGGACGGGTGGCTCGAAGGCGCCCGGCAGGCCGCGGGGCACCAGCCCGAGCGCGGGGACGGCGCCCGGCCCGGCGCGGCGCGTGACGGCCTCGAGGTCGAGCCCGAGGCGCACCGCGGCGACGAAGTCGGGGTTGCCGGTCCACCGGTTGACGGTCTGGTCGTCGTTGAGGAGGAGGAAGGCGAGGGCGGGTGAGGTCTGTGAGGTGATGGCGACGCTCGAGACCGTGGGTCGGAGCTTCATCGCGTCGGCGTGGTCGGGGGGCAGGTCGAGCACGACGTCGGCCGCGCCGGACTCGATGTCGCGGACCTGCTGGGCCGGGGGGGCGTTGCGGACGACGATCTCGGTGAACACCGGAGACGGGCCGGACCAGTGGGGGTTGGGCTGGAGGGTGATGCTGCGGCCGGCGTCAGCCTCGGCGACGACGTAGGGGCCGGAGCCGGCGGAGTTCCAGCTGAGCCAGGTGCCTGCGGTGTCGCCGTCGCCGACCGCGCCCCCGTGCTGTTTGACGACGTCGGCGTTGAGGATGCCGAAGGCCGGGTTGGCGAGGACGGCGGGCAGCGCGAAGTTCGGGCCCGGCGTGATGACGGTCAGGGTGCGGTCGTCGACCTTGGTGAAGCCGACGGGTCCGAGGAGTTGGGCCGCGGTGCCGCCGAGGCCACGGGCCCGGGCGAGGGTGAAGACGACGTCGTCGGAGGTGACGCGCGTGCCGTCCGAGAAGGTGGCGTCCGGGCGGAGGCGCAGGGTGAGCCAGTTGCGCTCGGGTGACATGGTCCACTCGGCGAGGCCCGGCAGCACGGTGGTGGGGTCCTCCGGGTCGAGCGTCGTCAGCGTCTCGTAGGCCGCGTCGGCGACGAGGAGGCCGCTGCGTTCGACGAGGACCCGTGGATCGAGCGAGGTGAAGTCGAAGACCGTCTCGACGACGAGGGGGGCGCGCTCCGCGGAGGTCGTCGTGGAGGCGGGAGTGCCCCGCCCGGTCGCCGTGGCGGTCGTGGCCGACGGGCTCGCCGGGCCCGGGGTCGCGGCCGGCCCGGTGCACGCGCCGAGGACGAGCGTCGTGGCGAGGGCGGTGAGCAGCGTGGCGCCGACGCCCAACCTCGGGACGGTGGGTCGGCGCATCGGGACTGGTCCTCTTCGGTTGCGGCACCACCGGCTGGGCCGGGGCGCGAGGGGCGACGGAGCAGGCAGCGACACGCCCCCGTCCGAAGGCCAGTTTAGCCGCGGGGGTTCGCTGGGTGTCCGGGGATCCCGCACCCCGCCAGCCGACGGCCCGGAGCGGCAGGTCCCCTCAGGGCAGGAGGTCGTCGAGGTACATCGGCAGCATCTCCCACCACGTGGGCCAGTCGTGCTTGTAGTCGGGCCCCCAGTCGTCCACGCGGTGGGGGACGCCCTTCGCTCCGAGCACCTCGGCTGCCCTCCACGACTCGCCGACGTCCTCCCATTCGCCGCTGCCCGAGGCGAAGATCACCATCCGTTGCCGCAGGGCCTCGAGGACCGGCCCGTCGAGGCCGGGCAGGAAGTGGAGGGGCGAGCTGAAGTAGAGGTCGTCGGTGAAGCGCCCGCCGATGAACTTCTCGATCGCGTAGGTGCCGCTCATGCAGACGGCCGAGTCGATGAGGTGGGGGTAGCGGCAGATCAGCGCCAGCGAGTTGAACGCCCCGATCGACGCCCCTGCGACGACGACCGGCAGCTTCCCGCCGGAGTCGCTGTGGATGGCCGGGATGACCTCCTCGGCGACCGCCTGGTGGAAGGCGTTGAAGAGTGCCAGGCGGTGGTCGGGGGTGCCGACCCGGTCCATCATGGCCCGACCGGCGACGCTGTCGCACGAGTAGATCTTGGCTCGCCCGGCGTCGATGAGCGGGCGCAGGTGGGCGACCATCTCGAACCGCTCGACCTCCTCGGCGTCGCCGCCCGCACTGGGGAAGAGCAGCACGGGCACGCCGTACGTGCCCCAGCGCGCCAGGGTGAGGTCGGTCTGCAGTCGGTCGGAGTACCACCGGTCCGTCGTCTTCATCACGCCTCCTCGGATGCCCTCATTCGTATACGAACTTCTGGGGTCCGGGGAAGAGCCAGGACAGGCCGTCGCCGAGCCGGTCGCGCCAGTTCTCCCAGTTGTGCCCGTCGCGGGCCTCGGTGTAGCGAACCTGCATGCCGGTCTGCCGGAACACCGGGACCATCGACCGGTTCGGGGTGATGAGCGGCTCGTAGACACCGCAGGACTGGTAGATCCGCTCGACGACCGCGGTCGGCTTCGCACGGTAGCGGTTGACGAAGCTGACGACCGGGTCGAAGGCGGGACCCCCGCCGTGGGCGAACCCGATGTCGGTGAACACGAGCGACGCCGACTGGAGGAGCAGGGAGCCGAAGTAGCCGGGGTAGCGCACGGCCGTCGACAGGGACGCGATCCCACCGAAGCTCGACCCCATGAGGCACCGGGCCTCGGGAGCGTCGACGAGGGGGAGCCGCTCGGTGAGGAGCGGTACGAGCTCGCGCGCGATGAACCGGGCGTGGGGTGCGTGGTTGGCGTACTCCCGCAGCCGGTCGCCGGGCGGGACGAAGACGGCGACGAGGGGGTCCACGTCGAGCCGGTGGATCAGGTTGTCGAGGACGGTCCTCATCGCGGCGAAGCCGAGGTAGTCGGTGCCGTCGTGGACGACGAGCAGCGGGTAGCGGAGCGCGCGGTTGAAGCGGGCCGGGAGGTAGACGCTGATGGGTTGCTCGCGACGCAGGGCCTTGCTGCGGATGCTGTCCTCGACGATCGTGCCCGGTCTGGCCTCCGGGTCGAACGACACCCAGTCCGGCACCTGGTAGCCGTGGCTCGCACAGACCGACGAGGAGCCGAGCGGGCTGTGCGCGAGCCGGGGGTTGAGCGGGTCGTTGAACTGCTCCCACGCCTCACCGCGCCGGACCTCGATCTGGTACTCGACACGGGAGCCCGCGGGGAGCACCGTCGTCACGAACCACAGGTCGGTGCCGGGGAGCGGGGCGAGCGGCAGCGGGTCGGGCAGGCCGACCACGCGGTGGCGCACCCGCGCCTCGTCGGCGTGCCCGCGCCAGAGGAACGTCGCGCGCTCGCCCTCGACGATCGGCGAGCCGTAGCGCGTGATGAAGCGGTCCACCGCTTCATCGTCGAGGGGCTCCCGGTCGCGGAGTCGGTTGATGGCCAGTCGGGTGCTCACGACGCCGCCCAGGTCCGGACGGTGCCGTCGCGGCCGAGGACCCGGGCCCCCTCGGGCGGGTCCATGACGCCTCCCGGGCCGTGCCCCGAGCCGTCTGCCGGCGCCACGAACCGCAGCACCGTCCCGTCGTCGAGCGGGACGAGGCGGTGGCCCGCGAACCGCTCCGCGAAGACGGCCATCCGCTCATGGTGGTCCAGGGCCAGCCGTCGCCGCGCGTGTGGCAGCGGGATGACGCCCCGGAGGCGCCCCAGCCCCCGGTCGTGCACCTCCGGGGCGGTCACCCCCTGTGGCGCGAAGTCGTGGAAGAGGACGACCGGGTCGCAGACGGCCATCGCACCGGCGGACCACGCGATCACCGGCGTCCCGGCCGGCAGGGCGACCTCGAGCAGGCGCACGGTGTCCATCAGGACGCCGACGTGACCGCCGGCCAGGACGACGACGCTCGCCCCGGCGAGGGTCTCCGCGACCTCGCCACGATGCCGGGCCAGCACCGCGCTCGACCGGACGGCGTCGGAGGCCGCGGTCGCAGCGACGATCCGGCCCACCTCGAACGCGTACCAGTCGTCGACGTCGCGTAGCGCCTGCAGCGCCGACCGCAGGGCCCCCTCGGCGACGCCGGGCGTCGACGGCCGGGAGGTGCGACGCCGCACGGCGAGGACCGTGTCCCAGGCGGCCTGGAGCCGGATCCCGTAGAACGCGCGCAGCTCGGCATGAGCGGTCCGGTGCTCGAGCGCCACCCGACGCAGCGCTCGGTCCGAGGCCAGCACCTCGACGGCGCGCTGGTAGAGCCGGAGGTTGACGCCGCGATGGTCGAGCAGGCCGGCGAGCTCGGCGTCGTCGGCCTCCCGCTCCTCCCACCCGGCGTTGACCATGGCCACCGGCCCGTCCACCGGCAGCGAGCGCAGCACCGTCTGCACCGTCGTGGTGAATCGCTGCGGCCCCAGCAGGACGGTCGTCACCGGGGGTCCGGGCGGGTCATCCGGCATGGACCTTGACGGTGCGGCCGACGTCGTCGAGCATCCCCCGGAGCGTGTCGTAGTCCGGGTGGCGCAGCCGGACCCAGGCGTTGGCCATGAACCCCGCCTCGACGGGCTGGGTCGGCTGTCCGGGCGGCGGGAAGTGGGCGTCGATGACCCAGTCGCCGTAGCGCGACTCGACCGCGTCGATCCCGTCGTAGCCCGTCACCACCCCGTCCCGGTCAGGTCTGAGCGCGACGAGCCCAGCGGCATACGACCGCTTCATCTGGTGCTCCGGGCGCCCGTGGACGACGACGTGCGCCCACTCCCGGTAGACGTCGATTTCGTTCGCCGCGGAGTAGAGGTCCCACGCGCCGACGCCGGGTGGCCGGCAGCCGATCTCGGAGAAGCGCAGGCCCTTCGGGCCGTAGAACCACTCCATGTGCGTGGCCGACGTCTCGATCCCCAGCGCGTCGACGACGCGACGGCCGAGCTCGCGCACCTCGGCGTAGAAGTCGTTGCCGTCGACGCGGTTCGTCGTGACGAACTGGGGGGAGATCCAGCGGTGCCGCATCGCCTCGAGCACGTTGGGGTAGTAGTGGGTCACCCAGTCGTGGGTCACCCGGCCGTCGAGGGTGATCGTGTCGTAGAAGCCCTCGTGCCCCTCGACGAACTCCTCGATCGCGAGGGACGTCGCGCCCTCCTCGCCGAACTGGTGCAGGACGTCCGCGAGCTCGTCGTCGCCGTCCACGCGGACCGTCCCCTGGGCACCCGCACCGGTGCGCGGCTTGACGATGAGGGGGTAGCCGACGCGGTCAGCGAACTCCTTGGCCTCCGCGGACGAGTCGATGGCCGCGGAGGCCGCGGTCGGCACGCCCGCTGCCCGCAGGGCCTCCTTCATCGAGGGCTTGTCGCGGCAGAGCCACGTCGTGCGCACGTTCGTGCCCGGGACGCCGGTGGCCTCGCGGGCCTGCGCGGCGGGCATCGTGTGCGCCTCGATCGTGGCCTCGAGGCCGTCGACCCACACCTGGGCCTGGAAGTGTCGGACGGCGTCGATGAGCTGCTGGACGTTCGTGACGGAGCCGACCCGGTAGTACCCCCGCATGGCGCCGCGGAGGTCGGGTCCGAGGTGGGTCTCGTCGGACTCGCCGATGCCGTAGACGTTCGCCCCGACTGACGCCAGGGCGTGGACGAATCGGCGCTGGTTCGCGGGGAAGGCCGGCTCGACGAAGATGATGTTCACCCCACCGACCCTAGGGGCCGGCGGGGTGGACGTCACGGGCGCCGGCGAGCGCCGGGGTGGGTGTCAGGCGTCCTGGGAGTCGGCCACCGCGCCGAAGTCCTCCTCCTCGAAGACGCGGCGGACCTCGACGCTGACCTGCGGGAACAGGTCGGCGAAGCGCTGGCCGAGCTGGATCGCCTCGGCCTTGTCGGCGACCTCGACGAGGGCGAACCCGCCGATGACCTCGCGGGCCTCGGTGAACGGGCCGTCCGTCACCGTCAGGCCCGTGGTGTCCTTGCGGATGAGCGCGCCCTCCTTGCTCTGGTGGACGCCCTCTGCGGCGAGCAGGGCGCCCGACGCCTGGACCTCGCCCATGAAGGCCCCCATCTTGTCGATGAACTCCGGGCTCGGGTTCCAGGCCTCGGGGAGGCTCTCGTCGAGCTTGTGGATCATGAGGTAGCGCATGTCGGTCTCCTTCGCTGTGGGGCCGGGTCGGTCCCCAGCCTTCACCGTCCTGTCGAGTGGCGCACGTCGGTTTCGACATCTCTGTGGACATCGCTGGGGGACATCGCTGGGGGACACCGCTGGGGGACATCGCTGGGGGACATCGCTGGGGGACACCGCTGGGAGACACCACCGATGCCGTATGCCGCTGAGCCGGCTCGCGCAGGCCCGTGACCTGCCGCTTCGGCCTCCTCAGCGGGAGATGAAGTCCCGCAGCAGCGCGGCGAACCGGTCGGGCTCCTCGAGGTGGGGGAAGTGCCCCGCACCGTGGAAGAGCTCGACCCGGCTGCTGGGGATGGCCTGGTGGGCGGTCGTGGCGTGCCAGGCCGGGATCATCCGGTCGTGGGTGCCCCAGACGACGAGGGTGGGGATGTCCTCGTCCATCGGGAGGTGGTCATGGGCCGTGACGGTCTGGCCGCCCGGGTCGATGACGGCCCGGGTCGTGGCGAGGAAGGCACGGCGGCTGTCGGCGTCGCTGAGGGAGGTGAAGCCGTGCCAGGCCTCGCGCACGTCGGCCGGCGGCCGCAGACCGAGGCGGCCCAGGGCCGACCCGAGCCCTTCGAGCCGGGTGCGCACCCAGCCGGAGGCGATGACGGGGATGACGACCTCGGCGCCCGGGAGCGTGGCAGCACGGAGGATCGGGCTGACGGAGCGGCCCAGTCCGCCGCTGGAGACGAGGACGAGGCGGTCGACGCGCTCCGGGAAGAGGTAGCAGAGCTGGAGGGCGATGCCGCCTCCGAGGGAGTGCCCGACCAGGGTGACCCGGTCGATGTCGAGCCGGTCGAGCAGGTCGCGCAGCGTCGCGGCGTGCGCACCGAGCGAGTAGTCCCCTCTCGGCTTGTCGGAGGCCCCGTGGCCGAACAGGTCGGGGACGACGACGCGGTGGGTGGTCTCGAGGCGCGTCACGAGGTGGGACCAGTTCGCGTTGGTGCCGAGGAGCCCGTGGATGAAGAGGACTGCCGGCCCGGCTCCCCGGTCGACGTAGGCCAGCCGGTGGCCGTGCAGTGTGGTCGTGCGGGTGCTCATCCAGGTCCTTCCCGTGTCGTCGGTGCCCGAGCGGACTGGGTTACCAACTGGTAACCTACGCTTCCGTAGGTTGGCGGTCAACCGCAGACCGGGCTTCGCTCCCGTAGGGTCCGCTCATGGCGACGTTCCGGGTCTGGGTCTCCTCGGCCGTGCCGCCCGACGAGGCGTGGCGACGGGTCCTCGACCTCCGCGCCCACGACCGGGTGATCCCACTGACCCGCGTCACCACCGGGAGGTCCGCCGCGGCCGACCTCACAGCCGGATCGCGCTTCGTCGCGAGGACGGGAATGGGGCCGGTGGGCTTCGACGATGCGATGGTCGTCGAGTCGATCACTCCGCCCCGGGCCGCTGAGCCCGGGTCGGCCCGGATCCGCAAGGAGGGCAAGGTGGTTCGCGGCTCGATCGACCTCCACGTGCAGGCCACACCGGGCGGGTCGGCGGTCTCCTGGACCCAGGACATCGACGTCCGGGGGGTCCCCCGAGCGCTCGGATGGCTGACCGTGGGAGCGAGCCGAGCGGCATACGGCTGGGCCCTCCGACGGCTGCTCCGCGGCGACTGAGACTCAGCTGGGCCACCGAAACCATCCGGCCGACGGGGTGGCTCCGAACCGTGCCGCATGGGACGAACCAACCACGCCGGCATCGGCGTCCTCGCCGCCTCGGCCGGACTCGCAGCCGGCCACCTCTCCGCGTCGGTGGACGAGCCGGCCGCCTCCCCGCTCGTCGCGGTGGGGACCGCCGTCATCGACGCGGCGCCGACCCCGCTCAAGGAGCTGGCCGTCGCGACCCTGGGCACGGCCGACAAGCCGGTCCTCATCGGGTCGGTCCTCGCCATCACCCTCGCGGTGGCGGGACTCATCGGCATCCTGGCCCGGCGCCGGCTGTGGGTGGCCGGGGCGCTCCTGAGCGCCCTCGTCATGGTGGGCGGCCTCGCTGCCCTGGCGCGCCCGACGGCGACGGCGCGCGACGCCGTACCCGCGCTGGCCGCCCTCGTCGTCGGCGTCGGGGTCCTCGTGGGGCTGACGGAGCTGTCCCGCCGCACGGTCCCCGCCGGGACGCGCCCCGGGCCGGCGGCAGGGCGAGGGGTGTCGCGCCGCGCCGTGGTGGGCGCTTCGGTCGGGGTGGCCGTCGGCTCGGTCCTGGCCGGCGTCGGCGGCCAGGTCCGGGCGACGGCGCGGGCGGCGCGCGACCTGGTGCTGCCCCGGCCCCTGGTGCCCGCCGCACCACTGCCGACCGGCCTCGACGCGTCGGTGCGGGGGATCTCGCCGCTGCAGACCCCGACCGATCGGTTCTACCGGGTCGACGTCAATCTCACCGTCCCACGCATCGACCACGACTCGTGGTCCCTCGACATCGACGGGATGGTCGAGCGGCCGTTGCGGTTGACGTACGCCGACCTGACCCGGATGCGCCTCGTCGAGCGCGACATCACCCTGACGTGCGTCTCCAACGAGGTCGGCGGGGGCTATGTGTCGTCCGGCAGGTGGCTCGGTGTGCTCGTCTCGGACCTGCTCGAGGCCGCGGGCGTCTCCGGCCCGGCCGAGCAGGTCCTGAGCACGGCGGTCGACGGCTTCACGATCAGCACGCCGCTCCGCGCGCTCACCGACGGGCGGCACGCCCTCGTCGCCATCGGCCTCAACGGCGCGCCGCTCCCGGACGAGCACGGCTTCCCCGCGCGGCTGGTCACCCCTGGCCTCTACGGGTTCGTGGGGGCGACCAAGTGGTTGCGCCGGCTCACGGTGACGACCTATGCCGCCGAGCAGGCGTACTGGACCCGACGGCAGTGGGCCACGGAGGCGCCGGTGAAGACGAGCGCCCGGATCGACACCCCGGCACCGCTGTCGACGGTCCCGAGCGGCCGGGTCGCGATCGGCGGGGTCGCCTGGGCCCAGCACCGGGGCGTCGCCGCGGTCGAGGTGCGCATCGACGACGGCCTGTGGCAGCCCGCTCGACTCGGCCCGGACATCGGGGTGGACTGCTGGCGACAGTGGTACCTGCCGTGGGACGCGAAGCCGGGGCTCCACCGCCTGGCCGTCCGCGCCACCGACCGGACCGGGGACGTCCAGACGGCCGACCGGGCCGCTCCCTTCCCCGACGGCTCCAGCGGCATCCAGGAGGTCGTCGTCACCGTCAGCTGACTTCCGGTCCACCCCAATCCGTATGCCGCTGGGCTCCGAACCGCTCGTGACCTGCACCTCCCGACTCAAGGAGATCACCCCCATGAACACCCGTCGCACTGCACTCGCCCTGGCCCTCGTCCTCCCGCTCGGGCTCGCCGCCTGCGGCAGCGCCGAGCCGGAGGCGCCCACCGCCGCACCGGCGATGACCTCGTCGGCACCCACGACCACTGGATCGTCCAGCGCGACCTCGGCCGCGACGACGGACCCTGCCGCGCAGGTCTTCGGCTCCGCGTGCTCCGCCGTGCCGAGCGACGGCAAGGGCTCGTTCAGCGGGATGGCCACCGACCCGGTCGCCACCGCCGCGAGCAACAACCCGCTCCTCAGCACCCTCGTCACCGCCGTCACGGAGGCGGGGCTCGTCGACACCCTCAACTCCGCCCCCGACGTCACCGTCTTCGCGCCCGTCAACGACGCCTTCGCCAAGATCCCCGAGGCGGACCTCAAGGCGGTCCTCGCCGACAAGCCGACCCTGACGAAGATCCTCACCAACCACGTCGTCGCCGGCTCGCTGTCGCCCGACGAGCTGGCCGGCACCCACGAGACCCTCGCCGGCACGACGCTGACGGTGGAGCCCTCGGGTGACTCGTTCACAGTCGGCAAGGAGCGGGCGACCGTCCTCTGCGGCAACGTGCCGACGGCCAACGCGACCGTCTACATCATCGACACGGTGCTCATGCCATGAGCGGCAGCGTGACCGGTCCCACCCGGCCCGGGCCCGGGTGAGGAGAATGGGTCCCATGGCTCGGTTCTCGGTGGTCCCCTCCGGCGACGCCTCGTCGCCGGGGGCGGCCACCGGCCCCGTCGCGCCGGTCGAGCCGGTCGAGCCGGTCGAGCCGTTCGAGCCGATCGAGCTGGGCGACCTGCTCGGGCGGGCCGCGACCGGCGACGAGGGGGCGTTCGGCGAGTTCTACGACAGGACGTCAGCCCGGGTGCACGGGCTGGTCCGCCGCGTCGTCCGTGACCCGGCGCAGTCCGAGGAGGTCACCCAGGAGGTCTTCCTCGAGCTGTGGCGTCAGAGCGCGCGCTACGACTCCGGCAAGGGCAGCGTGCTCGCCTGGGTCATGACCATCGCGCACCGCAAGGCCGTCGACCGGGTCCGGTCGTCCGAGTCCGCACGCGGCCGGGACGCGGCCTACGGCGCGGCGACCGTGGACGTCGCCCATGACCACACGTCGGAGGTGGCCGTGCAGCGGCTCGAGGGGGAGCGCGTGCGCCGCGCGCTGGGCTCGTTGACCGAGGCCCAGCGCCGAGCCGTCGAGCTCGCCTACCTCTCCGGCTACACGCACACCGAGGTCGCCGGCCTCCTCGACCTGCCCCTCGGCACGGCCAAGACCCGGATCCGGGACGGCCTCATCAGACTTCGAGACACGTTGGGGGTGACCTCATGACCGATGACATCCACGCGCTGTCCGGCGCCTACGCCGTCGATGCGCTCGATGAGCTGGAGAGGGTGCAGTTCGAGCAGCACCTCGCCGGCTGCCCGGCCTGTCGGGCGGAGGTCGCGGGACTCCGCGAAGCCGCCGCCCAGCTCGCTGCCGGCGTCGAGCTGCCCCCGCCACCGGCGCTGCGCGGGCGCCTCATGAGCGCCATCGCTGAGGCCCGTCCGCTGCCACCGGTTCGTGCCGCCGCGCCGGCCACCGAGGCGGCCAACGTGGCGGCCAGCCCGGCGCGACCATGGCGTCGGGTCCTGGTCGCCGCCGCAGCGGCGGCCGTCCTGGGCGTGACCGGGGTCGGGATCTGGCAGGCCCGGGAGGGCACTCCGGCCCCGACCGTCGCCGAACAGGTGCTCGACGCGCCGGATGCGATGCGGACCAGCCAGTCGTTCACGGGTGGGGCGACGGCCACCGTCGTCCGCTCGCCGTCCTTGGGCAGGGCCGTCCTCGTGACCTCGCGGATGCCGGCCGCACCGGATGGCAAGGTGTACCAGCTGTGGCTACAGGACTCCACCGGTCACATGGTCTCGGCGGGGGTCATGCCCGCCGGCCCGGACCAGGTGGTCGTCCTCCAGGGCGACGCGCGCACTGCCACGGCGGCGGGGATCTCGGTCGAGCCCACCGGCGGCTCCCAGCAGCCGACGACCGACCCGATCGCGCTCTTCGCCTTCACCTGACCCGACCCGGCGCGGCGCGGCCCCCTGCCACAGCACACCCCTTCCCGCAACACACCCGGCTTCCGGAGACGCACCGTGCCTCAACTCGGTGCGTTTCCGGGGAGCCGGGTGTGTTCGGGCCTTCCCCCATGGGGTGCCTCTTGCGTTCCCGCAGTTACTGCGTCTACGCTGTAACCATGTCACCGAAGTCACCGAGTCCTGTCGCCCTGGCGCTTGCGGCCGTCGAGGACGCCTTGCGGCACGTCGATCCCGACCGGCCGAGCGCTGCGCTGCCCCACCTCCGGGCGGCCCAGGACCACCTCACCCGAGCGATCGACGAGGCGATGGCGACTGCAGTCCTCGCAGAGGGGAGCACGATCCGGACGGCCGGTTCCCTGGCCGGCCTCTCCGAGAACGCCGTCGGCCCCCGCCTCGCGAGGACCTCGCTCCTCTCGGCCTATGCAGGACCGGACAGCGGCCGGGTCACCGCCTCCGGGGTCGAGCGGGCCCGGTACGACCTGGAGGAGGGCCGCCACCGCCGCACCGACCCCGGCGCCGACCCAAGCCGACCGATGCGCTTCCGGGCGCGCCGGCCCACCTGAGAGCAGCCACCGCAGCCGCACCACCCGGACGGCCACCCACAGCCAGACCCGCACGCCGCGGCACACCATCCCCAGGAGGGAACCCCATGACCAACCCGAACCTCACACACATCGCCTTCCTGCTCGACCGGAGCGGGTCGATGCAGTCCATCAAGGACGACACGGAGGGGGGCTTCGACGCGTTCATCTCCGAGCAGCGGCAGCAGGGCGGCGACTGCCGCGTCACCCTCGCGCAGTTCGACAACGAGTACGAGGAGGTCTACCGGGACCTGCCCCTCGGCGAGGTCCCGCCGCTGCACCTCGCCCCCCGCGGCTCCACCGCGCTGCTCGACTCCGTCGGGCGCCTCGTGACGACGACCGGGGAGCGCCTCGCCGCCCTCCCCGAGGACGAGCGGCCCGGCATGGTCATCATCGGCATCATGACCGACGGCCATGAGAACGCGTCGCGCGAGTGGACCCACCCGGCAGTGAAGGCGCTCATCGAGCAGCAGACGAAGGCCTACGGCTGGCAGTTCCTGTTCATGGGGGCCGACCAGGACGCCATCGAGGTGGGCACCAGCATCGGCGTCGCCGCCACCCATGCGATGACCTACAGCCGGGGCCGGGTGCACGCCATGATGTCGGCCACCTCGCGCAACATCGGCCGGACCCGGGCCGCCATGGCGTCGGGTGCCACGGCTGCGGAAGCGGCCAAGCTCATCGCCTTCGACGACGAGCAGCGCGCCGCATCCCGGGAGTGACCGGAGCGGGACCGCAGCCGTATACGTTGGTCGCATGACCAGCGTGCGCCGGGGTGGCTCCGAGGTGACCGAGCCCGCCGACGAGGAGTTCGAGGTGACCATCCCCAGGTTGCGGGAGGAGCCCGCGGCGCCCCACCCCGGGCCGGCTGACCACACCGAGCGAGTCCCGACGGAGGAGTGGCGGACTCGCTCACTCACCCCGATGCCTGGCGGCGATGCCGTGGCCGCGGTCGGGCGACGCCCGGAGCCGGCGTCGCGGGTCACCCGGTTCGGCGCGGCCCTCTTCTGGATGGCTGTCGGCTGGTGGCTGTTCGCCGCGGTCCGTCTCGCCGACGCGGTGGCGCGCAGCGGCTTCGCCGACGGAGCTCTCCGCCAGGTGTCGGGCGAGACGCTCCGCGATGCGGCGAGAGCCGCGACGACGACCAGCGGCCGCACTGAGCTCGTTGCGCTGGTGGCCCTGTCCGTCCTCGCCGCCGTCGTGCTGCTCGTGAGCCGTCGCCGCGCGCTCGGCCTCCTCGCGTTCGGCCTCGCCGCCGCAGCCGCAGGCGTTGCCGGGTGGCAGCTGCTGTCGTGACCGTCGCCGAGCCCCGGATGCTCTCCACCGCCGATGCCGAGGCGGTCGCGGCCGCGTTCGGCCTCGGACCCGACGCCGTCCTCGACGGACCCGTCGCCCGCGGCCAGCTCGGGCGAATCTGGAGACTGCGAGCGGACGGCACTTCGTGGGCGGTCAAGGAGTGGTTCGCGCCCCCCGACGTCACGGCGGTCGAGGCTCACCACGAGTTCTCGGAGGCTGCTCTGGCGGCCGGCGTCTTCACGCCCCGTTCCCGCCCGTCGGTCCACGGCACCGTCCTCGCCGACGTCTCCGGCACACCGGTGCGCGTCACCGAGTGGGTGGACCTGGCCCCGCGCAGCCGCCGGCTCGACCCCGCCGAGGTGGGGCGGACGGTCGCACACCTGCACCGGGCTGGAGGCCCCACCGACGAGCGGGTCGGCAACTGGTTCGCCACCGGCGTCGGAGCGGTGGGGTGGCATGACATGCACCGGCGACTCGTCGCGGCCAGGGCGCCCTTCGCAGACGAGCTCGAGGAGCTCCTGCCCGACCTCGTGGCGGTCGAGAGCGTCATCGAGCCGCACGAGCAGCCCCGGGTCTGCCACCGCGACCTCTGGGCCGACAACGTCCTTGCGAGCGCAGACGGACGCGTGTGCATCATCGACTTCGAGAACATGGGCCCGGCCGACCCCGCGCAGGAGCTCGCCATGGTGCTCTTCGAGTTCGGCGACGACGATCCCGAGCGCGCTCGGCTGGTGCACGCCGCGTACGTCGACGCCGGTGGTCCGGCCCGGGTCAGCCGGCGCGGGCACTTCACCATGCTCGTCGCGGAGCAGGCCCACATCACCACCTATGCGTGCGCCCGGTGGATCGGCGAGAGCGACGTCGCCGAGCGCGCCCGGCTCGAGGCGTGGTTCCGAGAGACGCCCGAGGACCCGGTGACCCTCGCTCGGATCGACCGGGTCCTCGCTGCCGTCACCTGACGTCCGGGCGGCCGCCCCGGTGGTCGGCCGGTCAGCCCGCAGGGTCCCCCGGCCACTCCGGGCTCAACCGGACCACGTCCCCGACGACGATGACGGCCGGTGACCCGACCTCGCGCTCGCGGGCCAGCTCCGCGATGGAGGACAGGGTGCCGACGGTGGTCCGCTGCGTCGGCGAGAAGCCTCGCTCGACGATCGCGACCGGAGAGTCGAGCGAGCGGCCTTGAGCCACGAGGGCCGTCACCGTCTGCTCGAGGAGGCTGACGCCCATGAGGAGGACGAGCGTGTGGTCGCCGCCCGTCGGGAGCCCCGGGATCGCCTCGTGCCCCGTGACCACGGTGAAGCCGCGTGCGACCCCGCGGTGCGTCACGGGGATCCCGGCGGCCGCGGGGACGGACACGGCGCTCGTCACCCCTGGGACGACCTCGACAGCCAGCCCTGCGGCCTCGCACGCCTGCCGCTCCTCGCCGCCCCGTCCGAGGACGTAGGGGTCACCGCCCTTGAGACGCACGACGCCGAGCCCCCGGGACGCCTCCTCGACGAGGATCTCGTTGATCCGCCACTGCGGCACTGCGTGGTGGCCGGGCGTCTTGCCGACGTCGACGACCCGCACGGAGGCGGGCAGCCGCTCGAGGAGCCCGCGGGGTGCGAGCCGGTCGACGACGACGACGTCGGCGGAGCGCAGCAGCTCGTGACCGCGAGCCGTGAGGAGGCCGTCGCTGCCTGGACCGCCCCCGACGAGCGCGACCCACCCTGAGGGCTTGGCGTCGGCCGACACGCGCTCGCGCGTCCTGCGGAGGTCGAGCCGGCCCTGGGTCACCGCTTCCGCAACCCCGTCGCGAAGGGAGGTCGCCAGACCGGGGTCCCCAGCGGCATACGTGCTGATGGTGACCCGGCCGTCCGGGGTGGCCACGTCCGTGCGGGCGGCGACGCTGGCGGACCTCGCGGACGCATCCGTCGCGTCCACACACCAGATGCGCAGGCGCTCGGCGTCGCCCGCAACGCGTCGGTCCACTTCCGGTTCGCCGACGGCCGTGTGGACCAACCAGGCTCCGTCGAGGTCGCCGGCCCCCGTGTAGTCGCGTGCCTGCCACTCGACCGTGCCGTCGAGGACCAGGTCGCGCAGGTCCTCGCACACCCACGGCGAGACGACCCGGACGACCGCGCCCTCGTCGACGAAGGCACGGACCCGTCGAGCCGACACGGGTCCGCCGCCGACGGCGACGACGAGGCGTCCGGTCAGGTCGACGACCAGGGGCAGGGCGGACTTCATCGGGACTCCTCGGTGGAGGGCTGCGCGGCCAGGCGCTCGAGCCGGCCGCAGGTCAGGTGTGCAGACCGCACTCGGTCTTGGTGAAGCCGGCCCACCGCCCGGCCCTCGGGTCCTCGCCCGGCTCGACCCGGCGCGTGCACGGCTCGCAGCCGATGGAGGGGTAGCCGTCGGACAGCAGGGAGTTCACCTCGACCTGGTGGTCCACGGCGTAGGTCTGGAGCTCGTCGAAGGTCCACGCCGCGAGCGGGTTGATCTTGACCAGCCCGTTCTTTCCGTCCCACGTGACGAGCGGTGTGCCCGCCCGGGTCGGCGCCTCCTCGCGGCGCACGCCGGTGACCCATGCCTCGTAGAGCGGCAGCGTCCGGGCGAGGGGCTCCACCTTGCGCAGCTGGCAGCAGAGGGCCGGGTCCCGCTCGTAGAGGCGCGGCCCGTACTCCGCGTCCTGTTCGGCGACCGTCTGGGCCGGCGTGACGTTGACGAGGGTGATCGGCAGGTCCGCGGCCACGATGTCGCGCGTCACCAAGGTGTCCGAGAAGTGGTACCCGGTGTCCAGGAAGAGGACGTCGACGCCCGGGGCGTGCTGGGCCACGACGTGCGGCAGCACGGCGTCGGCCATCGAGCAGGCCACGGCGAGCGACCCCGCGAAGTGCTCTGCAGCCCAGGCCGCCACCTCGTCCGCGGTCGGCTCGTCGGTCGGATCCGCCGCCAGGCGTGCCGCGAGCCGCGCGTCGAACTCGGCGATGACGGTCTTGAGCTCCTCGTCGGTGCGGCGGCGACGCGGCACCGTGGGCGTGCGGAGCGAACCCGCGCTCACAGGAGCTCACCGTCCTCGGCTCGCAGGGCCCAGGCGGCGAAGGTCTCGCCCTCGCTCCGTCGGGCGATGAAGGAGCGGATGACCCGCTCGACGTAGTCGGGCAGCTCGGCCGCGGTGACCTTGAGGCCCCGCACCGTGCGCCCGAGACCGGCTTCGTCCCGCTCGACCGTGGAGAGCCCGCCACCGAGGTGCACCTGGAACCCGGCTTGCTGGACCGGTCCGTCCGGGCCGTCGACGGTGACGATCTGCCCCTTGAGCCCGATGTCCGCGGTCTGGATCCGGGCGCAGGAGTTGGGGCAGCCGTTGACGTTGAGCTGGATCGGCTCGTCGAGGCTGCCGTCGGCGACGACATCGGCGAGGCGCCGCTCGAGCTCGGTGATCGCCGCCGCGGCCGTGTCCTTCGTCTCGACGATCGCGAGCTTGCAGAACTCGATGCCGGTGCACGCCATCGTGGTGCGCCGGAAGGGACTCGGCCTGGCCGTGAGCCCGAGACCCTCGAGTCCTTCGACGAGTCGCTCCACCCCCGCCTCGGGAACGTCGAGGATGACGAGCTTCTGGTGGGCGGTGAGGCGGACCCGTCCGGCGCCGACCTCGTCGATGAGGTCGGCGAGGCCGCTGAGCACCGGTCCCCCCACGCGGCCGACGACAGGGGCGGCGCCGACGTAGTAGCGACCGTCCTTCTGGAGGTGCACGCCGACGTGGTCGCCGGGCCCCGTCGCGGGTTTCGGCGCGGGCCCGTCCGGCAGAGCGTGCCCGAGGTACTCGGTCTCGAGCACGTGGCGGAACTTCTCGACGCCCCAGTCGGCGAGGAGGAACTTCAGGCGCGCCTTGTTGCGCAGCCGACGGAACCCGTAGTCGCGGAAGATCTGGATGACGCCGTGCCACACCTCGGCCGCCTCGTCCTCGGAGACGAACACGCCGAGCCGCTCCGCGAGGCGCGGCGACGTCGAGAGCCCGCCGCCGACCCAGAGGTCATAGCCCGGGCCGAGCTCGGGGTGCACGACACCGACGAGGGAGATGTCGTTGATCTCGTGGACGACGTCGAGGCTGGGGTGGCCGGTGATCGCGGTCTTGAACTTGCGCGGCAGGTTGGCCAGCTCCGGGTTCCCGATCCAGCGGCGCTTGATCTCGAGGATGACGGGCGTCGGGTCGATGATCTCGTCGGCCGCGATCCCGGCCACCGGGCTGCCGAGGAAGCCGCGGGGCGTGTCGCCGCAGGCGGTCGTCGTCTCCAGCCCCACGGACTCGAGCCGCCGCCAGATCTCGGGGACGTCCTCGATGGCGATCCAGTGGTACTGGATGTTCTGCCGGTCGGTGATGTCGGCGCTCCCCCGGGCGAAGTCGACCGAGATGCCGCCGAGGACGCGCAGGGCCTCCGGGGGCAGGGCCTGTCCGTCAGTACGGACCCGGAGCATGAAGTAGGTGTCACTCAGCTCGTCGTCGCTCAGCTGCGCGGTGCGGCCGCCGTCGATCCCCGGCTTGCGCTGGGTGTACAGGCCCCACCAGCGGAAACGCCCGGTGAGGTCCTGTGCCGGGATGGCGCCGAAGCCTTCCTTGGCGTAGGTCTTCTCGATCCGCTCGCGGACGGCGAGGCCGCCCTCCTCCTGCTTCCAGACCTCGTTGGCGTTGAGAGGCTCGAGTCCGTCGACCTTCCACTGACCGTTGGAGCGGTCAGCGCGCGGCGGCCGGGCAGCCGGGCGGGCGGGCGTCGTCGCGCCGGGAATCTCGGTGACGGTCATGTAATGCAATGTATAACCAGCACTTATCTATCCCCAAACCCGTCCATGATCTGGGCCAATCCCCCCACGTGAGTGGGAATGGGTCAGGACGACCTCACGGTCCGGCGACGGCGCCCCCCATGACGGAGTCGTAGAGGTCGAGCACCGTCTCGAGGTAGCGGCGGGAGTGGTTGTAGGACAGGATCGCCCTCTCCAGATCGGCTTGGCGAGCCAGGTCCCGTCCACCCGCGCAGAGGTAGCGGCCCGCGGAGAGCGCGGCGTCCTCGACGTTCTGGGGGTCCGCGACCCCGTCCCCGTTGCCGTCTGCGCCCCACAGCCGCCACGTTCCGGGGATGAACTGCATCGGGCCCACGGCCCGGTCCCAGACGGGGTCTCCGTCCAGCCGGCCCCTGTCACTGTCGCGGATCGCAGCGAAGCCGCTTCCGCTGAGTGCCGGACCGATGATCGGTGGCACGACGTTGTGGCGGACGTCCAGGGTGCGGCCCCGGAGGGAGCCGGACTCCACCTCGCCGATGGCCATCAGCACGGCGAAGGGAAGCTGGCAGCTGTCAGCCAGCGCGTCGGCCGCCTTCTGGTAAGCGGCCCCGAGGACGTCGTACTTCGTCATCCTTCGCCCGGGCCCGGCGGCCGTTCCCGGTGTGACGGGCGGGGTCTGCAGGTCGGCCGGGGGTTGCCAGGCCGAGTCGCGCCCCGGGCGAGAGGATCCGCCTCCCGGCTCGAGACGGGTCGCCGCGACATAGCCCGCGGTCACCTTGACGACGTCGTAGAGGCGGAGCAGCGACTCGCCGGCGCCGGACCCGAGCGGGTCGATCGGGGCGACGGGAGGGACGGGGGCGACAGGATCCGCCACGCCCTGCGATGCCACCGGGGCACCGGGCGAGGGGCGCGGCACCGGGCTGGTGTCGGCTGCCAGCGCCGGCGCGGTCAGCACAGAACACAGCAGCACTGCGACGCCCCCGGCTCCCCCGGCTGCTCGCTTCGTCCGTGACGACCCGACCCCCACCTCATCGACGATACGGGGCGGTCGGTCCGACTGCTCGGGGATGGCCGCACTCACCTCGGGCCCAGCGGCATACGCCATCGCCCGGTTACCCGGGGAGAGCCGGCCGGGGGGCCCGAACCCGCTAAACCACGGGACCTCGCGGCCGGGCTGCGCCATCATGAAGGGGATGCCGCAGAACGCCTACGACCCACTCGCATCCCGACGGTCACCCGACGCGCCCGAGGTGGACGTCTTCGTGTGGGGGACCGTCTTCCTCGACCTCGTCTTCGCGGGGCTCCCGACCGCTCCGAAGCCGGGGACCGAGGTGTGGTCCGAGGGGCTCGCGTCCTGCCCGGGTGGCATCGCCAACCTCGCCGTGGCCACTCGGCGCCTCGGGCTGCGAACCTCGCTCGCCGCGGCGTTCAGTGATGACGACTACGGGGACTTCTGCTGGCGGACCCTCGAGGAGCAGGAAGGGATCGACCTCTGCCGGAGCCGGCAGTTCCCCGAGTGGCACAGCCCCGTGACCGTCTCGATGGCCTTCGGTGGGGACCGCGCGATGGTCTCGCACGGCCACCCACCGCCGGTCTCCTCCCTGGAGCTCATCGGGGACCCGCCCCGGTCCCGGGCCGTCATGGTCGACCTCGCCGAGAGCGGGCTCTTCGAGCCCGGCGACGGAACCCGTGGGCTCGGTTCGGCGGCTCGCGCGGGAGAGAGCTGGGTGGACGCCGCGCGGCGACGCGGCGCCCTGGTCTTCGCCGACGTCGGATGGGACCGGGACGAGCGGTGGGAGCCCTCGGTGCTCGACCGGCTGAGCCACTGCGACGCCTTCCTGCCCAACGCCATCGAGGCGATGGCCTACACCGCGACCAGCTCGCCGCAGGAGGCACTCTTCGCCCTCGCCGACCGCGTGCCGATCGCCGTCGTGACCAACGGCGCCGAGGGAGCCCTGGGCATCGACGCGCGCACCGGTGAGGAGGCACAGGTGCCCTCCCTGCGGGTCCACGAGGTGGACGCAACCGGGGTCGGCGACGTCTTCGCCGCCGCGATGCTCGTCGGCACGCTCGGCGAGTGGCCGCTCGCGGACCGGATGTCGTTCGCCAGCCTCGCCGCCGCCCTCGCCCTGCAGCAGTACGGCGGCTCCCTCGCGGCTCCCGGGTGGGGTGACGTCGCGGACTGGTGGACCGGCCTGTGCTCGGACGCGTGTGGGGACGCCTACCACCGGTCGCTCCGCCGGCGGTACGCCTTCCTCGACGACATCGTCCCCCGGGTCCCGGTCACCGCGTGCCGTCGGGCCACCGCGACGATCGCCCGACGTGCCGACGTGGACGATCTGCCCTGAATGTGCCGCCCCCTCCTTTTGCTGGCAGAGTTGGACGGGTGGGACCACGATGGCTGAGGATCCGTGTCGACCTGGTGGCCGGACGTGGAGAGACCCTCCGCCCGGCGCCTGGGCGGATCATGCTCGTGCCACCCACAGCCACCTTCGACGACTTCGGACTCGGGGTCGACCTCGCCCTCGGGCGCTGGGACATCACGCGGCCGCGCTCCTTCCGGACCGGATGGCACGGCCGCCACGAGCGGCGCGGCGCGGGCCCCGGTGACCTCCCGCCGGACCGCCTCGTGCACGTCGCGGTGGCCAAGGGGACCCAGTTCGAGTACCTCTTCGACGACGACGAGAAGTGGATCCACGAGTGCGTCGTCGAGGAGCTGGTCGGCCGCCGCCTGACCGATGGCCGACCACCGATCCCGGTGCCGCTCCTCGGGTGGGGGTCCGTTCCGGACCAGTTCGGACGGACGAGCCCTGAGGAGGTCGGGCTGCTGGGGCCTGAGGGGTCCGCCACCGACCCGGCCACCCACCCGGCCGCCGACGCGGCCACCGACCCGGCGACCGACGCGGCCAACGACTCTGCGACTGGCCCCCAGACGGGTTCGGCGGCGACGCCGGAGGGGGAGTCGGCCCCGCCGCGGGGCCGCCCGACCCGGGCCGGCAAGGGCTCCGCGCCGGCCACCGGCACACCGGGCGCCACGGGCGGCATCGAGCGGGCACCCGAGCCAGGGAGCGCCGGTGGCCCAGCCGCGGAGGGCCAGCGGCGCCACCGCGGTGCGGCGAAACCCCTCGACCTGGCCGCCGTGCGCTCCGGATCACGCAGCGCCGACGTCGGGGCCCTGCTCTCCAGCATCGAGGGGCGCGACCTCGGTCCGGCGCTCCAACAGGTCGGGGACGCCCTGCTCCGGACCTACCGCTCGGCTGGCACGGTCGACCAGCGGCGCCTTGTCGGGTCCTTGCGTGAGATCGAGACGCTCCTCGGAGACCGTGGCTGGGAGGGCGACGACGTTCTCGCTGAGGAGATCGGCGCCTTGCTCAGCGGGTCCGAGCGGCGTGGGCGGACGCTCAACGTCGACATCGAGGAGCTGTCGGAGGTCATGGGCAACGGTGGTGCGGACCCGGGCGGCTATTTGCACCTCGACACGGGGGAGGTCGTCCATGCCTTCCTCCACCACAGCATGGAGGACCTCGACACACCCGGGCTGCAGGAGAAGGAGGAGGCAGGGCGGGAGGTCGACAACCTCTGGATCTATGTCGACCACGACACCGAGGCCGCCTATGCCGACATGGAGGCCTTCGCCCAGGCGGTCTCCGACCGGTTCGCGGGCATCCTGACCGTGGCGATCCGCGGGAAGGGCGCCTTCGCGCGGTTCCGCCGGACCGTGGACGAGCTGGACCTCTGGGGTGAGTGGCAGGTCTTCTCGGACGACCGGGCGTTCGGCCGCGCCCGGGCGCTGCTGCGGTCCCAGGGGATCAGACCCGTCTGACCGCCGCCTCAGGCCAGCTGCCAGGCGACGAGTCCGAAGAGGACCCCCAGGGCGTTGGTCGCCCAGTGCATCCCGACGCTCGCCAGGATGCTGCCGCTGCGGCGGCGCAGCTCACCTGCGACGAGGCCGCCGAGCGCCGTGAAGAGGACCGTCCCCGCGACACTGACGACCTGCTGCCAGGCGCCGAGCCCCACCATGACCGCGCCGAGGGCCGGGTTGGCCGTGACCGCGGCCGAGGCTGGCAGCACGTGCCAGAGCCCGAAGAGGAGCGACGAGCCGAGGGCCACCTGCCACACCCGGGCGTGTCGGGACAGGAAGCCCCAGAGGACCGAGCGGAAGGCCACCTCCTCGAGGAGGATCGTGCCGACGGGGATGATGACGAAGGCCGTGAGCAGGGCGCTGGCCGGCGGCAGGTGGTACCGGGCGTCGAGGAAGGCGGTGCGGGTCTGCGGGACGAGCACCCCGACCAGGTAGACGAGGGCGACGACACCGATGACGCCGAGGCCCCACCGCAGCCCGGACGCGTGGGTTCGGCGGCTCAGCCCGAGCTGGCGCCAGGTGAGCCCCGAGAACCGCGCGAAGGCCAGCAGGGCGACCGCGCCGGTGGGTCCGAGCCAGAGGGAACCCCACCCGAACACATGGTTGGCGAGGTTGAGGCCCACGAGGACGAGGACGACCACCACCGTCGCCCAGAGACCGGGGCGGCGCCGGGGCGGCACGGGGCGAGTGGCGGCTGCGACAGTCATCGGCTCGAGGGTCGCATTCATACCTGTGGATTACCCAACCGTGCCCGCTTCGTGGGCAGCGGGGCCCGCCTGTGGAGCCACACCGGTCCCTCTGGTCACGCGGGCACCTCAGCTGCGGCGCAGGACCATCCCTCTGACGTACTGCGCCTGCCCCAGGTGCTTGGCCGCGTCGTCGAGCACCGAGACGATTCGGACGCTGACCGTGACCGGCGGGTCCCAGCTGCGGTCGATGACGGTGCCGTAGTCGTCTGCCCCCAGTCCGCGCAGGACCGTGAGGGTCACCTCGTGGACCGCCTCGTGGTAGCCGACGAGGTGCGCCGGGTCGGGGACCGTGAAGGCGCCGACCTCTGCCGCCGACATGCCGTAGCCGTGGGCATCGGGCGCGTAGGGCAGGTCGAAGCGCGCGGCCCAGTCCCCTGACCGCCACGCGGACCGAACGTGACCCAGGCCGGCCAGCTGCTCGTCCTGCTGCCGGCTCAGGTGCCAGACGAGCCACGCGATGTGGTTGGCCTCCGGGTCCGGCCGCCAGAGCAGCTGCTCGGCGCTGAGGCCCGCGACGACCCCGGGGACCCCCTCCGCGATCCGGCCGAACCCGTCGATGAGCAGCTCGGTGGTGGTGCTGGCGGAGGTGCGGCTGTCGTCCATGCCCCCAGCATGGCCCGCCCGCGGCTCCATCGAAAGAGCAGTTCGTCCCCCTTCACACCGGACGACACCGGCGCGCGGGCGGACGAACTGCTCTTTCGATGGCTACTTGACGGAGCCGCTCATGAGGCCGCCGATGAAGTACCGGCCGAGCAGGATGTAGACGAGCAGGGTCGGCAGCGAGGCGAGCAGCACGCCCGCCATGATCGACGGGTAGTCCGGGTTCTGCCCACCCGCGAGCTCGTTGAGCGCGTAGGTCACCGGCCCGGTGTTGCGGTTCGTCAGGAAGAGCGCGAAGAGGAAGTCGTTCCACGCCGAGGTGAACTGCCAGATCATCGTCACGACGAAGCCGGGCGCCGAGATCGGCAGCACGATGGAGCGGAAGGTCCGGAGCATCCCGGCACCGTCGACCTTGGCCGCCTCGAGGATCTCGTTGGGCAGCGCCGTGGCGTAGTAGTTCCGGAAGATCAGCGTGCAGATCGGGATGCCGAAGATGACGTGGACGGCAATGAGCTTGGCGATCCCGTCGAACCACGAGAAACCCGGGGTGCCCTGGACGTCCAGCAGCATCCCCTGGAGCGGGATCATCACGGCCTGGTAGGGGATGAACATCCCGAAGAGGAAGAGCGTGAAGATCGTCGTCGCACCCGGGAAGCGCCACTTGGCGAAGACGAAGCCGTTGAGCGAGCCGAGCGACGCCGACAGCACCGCCACCGACGTCGCGAGGATCACCGACCGGAAGAGGGCCGGCGAGAGCGAGTCCCAGGCCGCGCGCCAGCCGTCGATCGACCAGGCGCTCGGGAAGGTCCACGCCTGGCTCGCGTTGACGTCCCCGCTCCGCTTGAAGCTCGTCACGAAGAGGACGTAGAGGGGGATGAGGATGAGGATGACGAAGAGGATGAGGAGCGCGTAGCGCAGGGTCCGACCCAGGGCCGTGCCCTCGGTGCCGGGGGCCTTGCCGGTGGAGACGCGTACTCCGAGCGCGTCAGTGCCCGGGGCCACCGGCGCCGTCTGTGCCGTTGCCGTGGTCATCCGCGGGTCTCCTTCTCCGTCTTGTTCGTGTAGATCAGGTAGGGCACGACGACGAGCGCGACGAGAACGAGCAGGATCGTCGCGTTGGCCGCCGCCGCGGTCGGGTTGTTCTGCTGGAACATCTGCGTCCACATGAGGGTCGCGGGGACCGAGGCCTTGTAGGAGTTCTGCCCGGCGATCGCGTAGATGAGGTCGAACATCTTCATCGACATGTGGCCGATGATGATCAGCGCGGACAGGGCGATCGGCGACAGCTGCGGGAAGAGGACGTGCCGGTAGATCTGCCGCTCGGTCGCGCCGTCGATCCGGGCCGCCTCGCGCTGGTCGTCGGAGATGCCCCGGAAGCCGGCGAGGAAGAGCGCCATGACGTAGCCGGAGAGCTGCCAGATCGCGGGGATCGCCATCGCCGCCATCGACAGCGTGTTCGGCGACTGCCACCACGAGCTCTGGAACCGCTCCAGCCCCATCATCGCGAGGAGCTGGTTGAGGCCGACCGCCTGCTCACCCTTGCCGGGAGAGAGGAGCCAGCGCCAGACGATTCCGGCCGCGATGAACGAGATCGCCATCGGGAGCAGGTACACCGAGCGGAAGACACCTTCCGCGTTGACGCCCTTCTCCAGCAGGACGGCCCAGAGCAGGCCGAAGACCATGGTTCCCGCGACGAAGACGACCGTGAGGACCAGGAGGTTGAAGAGCGCGTGCTGGTAGCCGTCGTCGCCGAGCAGGTTGGTGTAGTTCTCGACCCCGCCGGGGTTGGTCACGCGTTTGGTCGCGCGGGTCACCGTGCGGTCGAGCGAGGTCAGGACGTTCTGGAGGATGAGCCAGTAGACGAAGATCCCCACCACGATGACCGACGGGAGCACCAGCAGGAAGCCGGGCAGCCAGTCACGGACCTTGGTTGCCGTGCGCATGTGCGTCTCCTTGGAAGGACGGGAGGAGCGGGAGGGGCCGTATGCCGCTGAGCTGGCTCAGCGGCATACGGCTCACTTCCCTTGGTGCTGAGTGTGACTCAGGGCAGGTACTTCTTGGCCGCAGCGGTCAGGTCGGTGACGAGCCCAGCGTCGTCCTTGGTCGTGTAGAACTTGCTGATCGCGGTGCTCATGTCAGCGTTCCACGCCAGGGACACGGCCGCACCATGGGCGATCGACGAGACGATGTCGTTCGTCTTGAACGCCTCCATGGCGGACTGCTGGTAGGGCGGGAAGTCCGTCGCCGGCACGTCGGTGCGGGCGGGGATGGAGCCCTTGGCCAGGTTGAAGGCCTTCTGGCCCTCGGCCGAGCCGATCAGCATGAGCCAGTCCTTCGTGCCGCCGGGGTTCTTCGTGCCCTTGGGGAGGGTGAACGAGTCAGCGAGGAAGTCGAAGACGCCCTCCTGGCCGGGAACGGCGAAGTACTGGTAGTCGGTCTGCTCCTTCTTGCCCTTGGCGGCGAACTCGGCCACGGCCCAGTCCCCCATGACGTTGTACGCGGCCTTGCCGTCGATGACCATGTCGGTCGCGACGGGCCAGTCGTCACCGTCGGAGGCGGTGTTGGCGTAGGTCAGCAGCGTCTTGTAGTCGGCTGCGGCCTGCTTCACCTCGGGGGAGTCCCACGCGGTCTTGCCGTCGAAGAGGCCGTTGTACTTGTCGACTCCGAGGTCCGAGATGAGGACGGTCTCGAAGAGCTGCAGCTGCGTCCACGTACCGGCGACGGACAGCGGCGTGGCGACTCCGGAGGCCTTGACCTTCTCCATGTCGGCGATCCAGCCCTTGATGTCCGTCGGGACGGCGTTGATCCCGGCGTTCTTGAGCACCTCGGTGTTGGCCCACACGACGTTCGCGCGGTGGATGTTGGACGGCACCGAGTAGATGTTCCCGTCCACCGTGAGGCGGTCGAGGAGGCTCTTCGGGAAGACCTTGTCGCCACCGAGCGCGGCGATGACGTCGTTGACCGGCTCGATCTGCTCCGCGTCGATGTAGTCGAGCAGCTCCGCGCCCGCGTGGCCCTGGAAGGAGCCGGGCGGCTGGTTGTTCTGCAGGTCCGAGGCCAGCTTGGCCTTGGCGTTCGAGCCCGCGCCACCGGCGACGGCGAGGTTGACGAACGTGTCGTTGGGATACTTCTCCTTGAAGAGCTTCTCCAGCTCGTCGAGGCCCTTCTTCTCGGAGCCCGCGGCCCACCAGGTGAAGACGCCGACCTCGCCACCGGCTCCGCCGGACGTCGTCGCCAGCGACGACGTGTCACCACCCGGCGTCGGGGTTGGCTCGTTCGACGACCCGCACGCGGCGAGGCCGAGGGCGGCGATCGTCGCGATCGCCACGGTTGCAACAGACCTGTTGCGCATTGATCCTCCTCGTTCCTGCCGTCCTGGCTGGGTGCCGGACGGCGTGGTGGTGTGTGCCCGGGAGCGGGCGGTGGTCTCGGGTGTCATGAGGCGCTCACGGTCCGCACGTCACGGCCGGGATGCCGTGGCACGCCTGACGCACGGACGATGAGACGGGTGGGCAGGACGACGACCTGGGCCGGACCCTCGTCGCCGAGCAGCCGGGCGAAGAGCTGCTGCGCTGCCTTCTGGCCCATCGCGGCCGGGTCCTGGTGGACGACGGTGACGGCGGGCTCGACGACGTCGGACAGCTCGAAGTCGTCGTAGGCGACGTACGAGAGCTGCGTCGCCCAGTGGTGCAGGGACGTGAGGGCCGGGATCGTCACGCGGGTGTTGCCGGTGATGACAGCGGTGACCGGGTCGGCGCCTGACGTCCACCGGGTCAGGGCGGTCCGCACCGTCTCGGGGGTGTGCGGACCCATGGCGACGAGCGGGGTGCCGGGCAGCCGGAGGTCGCGGAGCGTCGTGATGAACCCCTCACGGCGCTGCCGCGCGGTCCAGACGTCCGGCGAGTCACCGAGGAAGCCGATCCGCCGGTGCCCGTGGGCGACGAGGTGCTCCACGGCGCTGCGGATGCCGCCGAGGTTGTCCGACAGCACGGTGTCGACCGGTGTCTCGCTGAGGACGGGCCGGTCGAGGTAGACAACCGGGGTCCGGCTCGAGATGACCGTCGGGTCGGCGACCGGTGTCTCGCCGGCCGGCACGACGACCAGGCCGTCGACGCGCCGGGCGACGAGACCCTTGAGGACCGAGCGCTCGCGGGTCGGTGAGCCCTCCGCTGAGGCGGTCACGAGGAGGTAGCGGTGGATCCGCGCCTCACGCTCCACGGCGGCGCTGATCTGCGAGTAGAACGGATCGGCGAGGTCCTCGACGACGAGCCCGATCGTGAAGGTACGGCCGTGGCGCAGGGTCGACCCGCTGTCGCCACGCCGGAACCCGATCCGTTCGATGACGCCCCGGACGCGTTCGGCGGTGTCCGGACGAACCCCGGGCTCGTGGTTGACGACGCGGGAGACTGTCTTGACGGAGACGTGCGCTTCGGCGGCGATGTCGGCCATTGTCGGCCGGCTCGTCGTCCGATCGCGTGACTCCGCTGTCATTCCCTGATGACAGCAGAGTCCTGCTCCGGACGGCAACGCGACGTGACCTTCCCGTGACCGGCTGACGTGGTCCTGTCCGATGGCTTGTCCGATCAGGACAGTCCTGGCGCAACGCCTGACGTATGCCGCTGGGCTGGGTCGGCGCTACCGTGCGGTGGAGAGCCCCTGGCCTCATCGAAGGAGAACCATGCGGTCGAGCACCGACACCCTGACCACGACCGACGGCACCCCGCTCTTCGTCCGGCGCTGGCTGCCTGACGGGCCGGGCCGCGCCGTGGTCCAGCTCGCGCACGGGATGGCCGAGCACTCCGCGCGGTACGAACGGTTCGCGGAGCGCCTGACGCGGGAGGGGTACGCCGTCTACGCCGCGGACCACCGTGGACACGGGCAGACCGCTTCGTCCGCGACTCCGGACCACGGGTACCTGGCCGACAGGGCGGGGTTCGACACCGTGGTCGCCGACCTGCACGCAGTGACCGAGATGGCCCGGCGCCAGCACCCGGACCTGCCGGTCGTGCTCTTCGGCCACAGCATGGGGTCGTTCCTCGCTCGTGCCTACGTGCTCACCTGGGGTCACGAGCTCGCGGGGCTCGTGCTGTCCGGCACTGCAGGGGATCCCGGCGCCCTCGGTCGGGTCGGGCGCGTGGTGGCGCTGGCCCAGGCGCGGGCGCGTGGCCGGCGGCACCCGAGCGGGCTGATGAACACGCTGACGTTCGGCCAGTACAACGCACCGTTCAAGCCGAACCGGACGGCCTTCGACTGGTTGTCCCGGGACCCCGAGGAGGTCGACAAGTACGTCGCGGACCTCGAGTGCGGCAACGTGTTCACCGCCGGCTTCTACGCTGACCTGCTCGAGGGCCTGGCGCGGGTCAATGCCGACGGGGAAGTGTCCCGGGTGTCCAAGGACCTGCCCATCCTCCTGGTCTCGGGCGACATGGACCCCGTGGGCGGCATGGGCAAGGGCGTCGCTCGGGTTGCCGCGCAGTACGAGCGGCTCGGCGTGCGTGACGTCACGATGAAGGTCTACCCGGAGGCGCGTCACGAGCTGCTCAACGAGACGAACCGCGACGAGGTCATGGACGACATCGTCGCGTGGTTGGCCGAGCGGCTCCCGGCGCACTAGGGCCGCCGGGCCGTGCGCTAGGTTCGGCGGCCATGGACTGGATGGACCAGCTGGTTGCCCGCCTCGAACCGGCGACCGGTGACGTGACGCTGACCGCCGCAGCCGTGTGGACCGTGCTGGCCGGCTCGCTGCTCGTCGTCGCAGTGGAGCCGTTGTGGCGAGTGCTCCGGATCGCCGTGACGCTCGTGCACGAGCTCGGTCACGCAGTGGTCGGGATGGCAGTGGGTCGGCGCTTCACCGGCTTCGTCCTCCGTGGCGACATGTCGGGGCACGCGGTGACCGTGGGGCGGCCACGCGGGCCGGGACGTGTCGTGTCCACGTGGGCGGGTTATCCGGCTCCGGCCCTCGTCGGTGCGGCGATGGCGTGGCTGGCCGGGCGGGGCTGGGCGGCGGCGTTCATCGCGGGCGTCATCGTGGTCCTGCTCGTCGCCCTCGTCCGGGTCCGGTCGGCGCTCACCCTGCTCGTCATGCTCGTCGCCCTGGCTGCAACAGGTGCGCTCTGGTGGTGGCGCGACGACGTCCTCCAGGCGCAGCTGCTGGTCGGCACGGGCATCGTGCTCGTCGTCGGGGCGTGGCGCCACCTCGCGGCCGTGGCGGGGAGCCGCGACCGGTCGAGCGACCCAGGAGTCCTCGCGTCGCTGACGCACATCCCCGGAGTCGTCTGGACCCTCAGCTTCGCGCTCGCCTGCGCGGCGGGCTCGTGGCTGCTGGCGGTCGAGGTGCTCACGGCCCTCCGCTGACTGAGGGGGCCGGCGGTCCAGCCCCCCGGTCGGCTCCGGTCGGCTCCGGTCGGCTCCGGTCGGCTCCGGCCGACTAACCGGCTGGCTCGCGACTAGCTCAGGTCGAAGGGGGACTGGGGAGCCTTGAGGGTCGCGCCCAGCGCGTGGGCCAGCTCACGCTCGCGGTGCGTCAGCTCCAGCCCGAGACGCAAGCGCGACTCGGTGTCAGGACACTCGAGGAGGCGCTGACGGTCTGCCAGGTCGAGCGACACGATGAGCGGCACCGCATAGGCGAGCGCACGCGGCACCTGTGGGATCACCACCTCGCCCGCGCCCGGGTCACCGGCCCGCTGCTGGGCGACGCGGGCCAGCTCCCGGAACGCCTCGAGCTCGGCCCGCAACCGTCCGGCAAGCGGCGCGATCGCCGCAGGGTCCCCGTCAGGCTCGTCGAGCCACGACACCTGCGCCGTCGTGTACCGGGTGCCGGCAGTGCGGTCGACCGTCCCGAGCCGGAACCGGTCCGTCCCCTCGACGATGACGAAGAACCGCTGGCCTCCGAGGGCGGCCACGTGGGTCAGCAGGGCCCCGCAGCCGACGTCGTACAGCGAGCGGACCGCGCCCTCGCCGACCTCGTTCCCCTCCCGGATGGCGATGATGCCGAACACGGGCGAGTGCTCGTCCTGGGCGGCGATGAGGTCACGCAGGAGCGCGACGTACCGCGGCTCGAACACCTGCAGCGGGAGCCGGGCCCCGGGCAGAAGCACCGCGCCGAGCGGGAAGAGCGGCAGGGAGGCCACCCATCCAGCGTAGGTCGCCGAACCGGCGTCGTCGCCCGTGGAGCCGAGTGGCCAGAGACCGGGGGAACGCTGGGGGCGAGCCCAGCGGCATCCGGCTCGTCTCGGCCCGCGCCGCCCACTGTGACCAACCCACTGACCCCCCAAGCGGGTCAGTGGGTACCACTGATGCGCGTGGCGGGTCAGTGGGTACCACTGACTCGCGTCGGGAGTCAGTTACGTAGTCGCCCGATGGCACCGGGGCGGTTCTCGCGACAGGCTCGTCGGAACGACGGAGGCCCCCGACGGATGATCCGTCGGGGGCCTCCGAACTGTGCGCGAGGGGGGATTTGAACCCCCACGCCCTTTCGGACACTGGCACCTGAAGCCAGCGCGTCTGCCGTTCCGCCACTCGCGCGTGACAAGCAGACAGTGTGCTGCATGACGGCCGAGATCGCCAAACCGGGCCGGCGGGCGACGGGGCGAGGTCAGATCGGGAACGACGGGGTCACCGATCTGATCTCAGCTCAGCCGTGGAACCGGCCCGTCAGAGGCCGTCGACGACGGTGGCCGTCATCTCCATGCACGACTCGTGGGTCTTCCGGCTGATCTTGAGCGGGTCGAGGTGGAGGCCCGGTGCGAGCGCCGGGTCGTACGGAATGTCGACGACCGCGCGGACCCACTGCTCGAAGTGCTCACGCGTGTGCACGCCGGCACCGACGTCGTTGCCCTTGGCCGTCGTGTGCGAGATCACGCAGACGGCGTTCTTGACGAGGTCGCCGCGGCCCATCGCCACGAGCGCGTCGAGGTTCTTCGCCGCGACGACGGAGGTGTCGTCCTTGAGTGACGTCGCGAAGACGAGCATGTCGGCGCGGGCCGCTGCTGCGAGCCAGTTCGGGGACAGTCGGTTGTTGCCCGTGTCGACGACGATCATCCGGTAGAAGCGGGACAGCTGGGTGTGCAGGTCCTCGAACTCCTGCTCCCCGATGACGCGCATCGCCTCGTCGTCGTCTGCCGAGGCGAGGACGTCGAACGACAGGCCGCGCTGCTCCCGGACCCAGTGCTCGAGCTCGGACGTGCCGGCGTTGGGGTCGGCCGCGATCGACGGCAGGGCGCCGAGGAGGTCGACGACGGTGCGGTGGTGGCTCTGCGACGGGGCTCGCATGCCGAGCGTGCCCTCGGTCTCGTTGTTGTCCCAGGCCAGGACGGAGCCGGAGCGGTACCGGCCGAGGTAGCTCGCGAGCATGAGGGTGACCAGGGTCTTGCCGCCGCCGCCCTTGGTGTTGATGACCATGATCGTCTTGCGGCCGGACAGGGGTCGGGCGATCCGGTCGATGCGGTCGCGCTCGAGCAGCTCCCTCAGCCCCGGTCCGAGGCCGAAGGCGCGTCGCAGACCGGAGCTCGCCTTGACCTTCTGCCGCTCCCCCTTCGAGCGGACCGTGATGAGGTCGTCGGCGTTCGGTCGCTCGTGGTCGACGTGCACCAACGGTTCCGGGCCGTATGCCGCTGAGCCCGGATCGTGCCCGAGCTCCACTGCCGCTGCGGCCACGTCCGGGTCGATCGGGGGCGTCGCGGCGTGCGCCTGCACGGCGGCGACGTGCACGCCCGGATGGTGCAGGCCGTTGAGGGGGGCCGGTGCGGGCGAGCCGGCCGGGGTCCAACCGGAGTACTCCTCCGCTGACCGGGCGGCCGTCTCGTCGTTGTGCTGCAGGTCGGACCAGTGGCCGGTGTCGGGGTTGAACCCGCTCGCGCCTGAGGGCTCCCACGCATCCCACCCGCTGAGCGCGCCGGTTCTCGGGGCGCCCGCCTGGTCCCCGCCGTGGTCGTAGGAGTCGGCCCAGTCGGACCGGTCGCCGTGGTCCGTGCCGGCGTACTGGCTCAGCTCGTCACGGGAGTAGAGGCTGACGCTGGAGTCGGGCTCAGGCAGCTGCCAGGACGTGTCGTCCCAGGTGGAGGACCAGGGATCAGCCGGCTCGGGGGCCTCGGCGACGGCGTCGGCGGCAGAGTTCGTTGCCGTGGGGAGTGGGAGGGAGAACCCGCCGGGAATGGTGTTGTTGGCGGAGTAGCCGGGGATGCCCTGCCCCTTGGCGCCGCCGCTGTCGTCGTTGCTCATCGAGCACTCCTCGCTGGCCTAGCACATGCACGCGCCCGTACAGGCACGCTCGTCGATACTCCCATGCATCGGCCCGAGGGCAAACCCAATCGTTATCCAGCGGACACCCCGGCGCGGCCCGGTGACCGGTGGAATAGGAGGCTTGCGACCGTCCGCGGATGGGGCGTCCGGAGGGCCAGCCCGTTACGATGAGACGCCCGGGGCGCAGCCGGGTAGAAGAGGAGACGGCGTGGGAATCATCAACCGGGTCGAGCACGGTCTCGCCAAGGCTGTCCACGGCGCCTTCGCCCGCGCGTTCAAGTCCGAGGTGCAGCCCGTCGAGATCGCCTCGGCGATCCGACGGGCCATGGACGACCGGGCGGCGCTGCTCGGTCACGGGCGCGCCATGGTCCCGAACCTCTACACCATCGAGCTCAGCGCGACCGACTACGACCGGCTCGGCGACTACGAGGACGAACTGTCCGACGACCTCGTCGCTGCCGCCCAGGAGCACGCCGACTCACAGGGCTACCAGCCGGGCGGTCCGCTCGAGGTCATCCTCATCGAGGGAGAGGGTCTCGAGACCGGCGTCTTCCGAGTGCGGCCGGCCACGGCCAAGCGTCCCGGCAGTGACACGCCGCCACCGCCCCGCTCCGCGCCGCCGGCCCCGCGACCGACCCCGAGCGGCACCCTCGTCGACGAGCAGCCGCCGAGCCGGCCGGCTCGGGTCAACCCGTCAGCCCGGCCCTGGCTCGACATCAGCGGTGACCGTTACCCGCTGCTCGGCAGCCTGACGACGCTCGGTCGCGACGAGTCGGCCGACATCGTGCTCGACGACCCCGGGGTGTCGCGCCGCCACAGCGAGATCCGGGTGACCACCGACGGGCCGCACCTCGTCACGTCGATCCGCGACCTCAACTCGACCAACGGCACCTTCGTCAACGGCGAGCGCATCACGAGCGTGCGCCTCGAGGACGGCGACCGTCTCACGCTCGGCCGGACCTCCGCCACGTTCCGTGCGGGTCGCCGGTGAGGCGCTGCCCGCAATGACTGGAGCCGCATGAGCGAACTGACCCTCACCCTGCTGCGGCTGGGGCTGCTTGCGCTGCTGTGGATCTTCGTCTTCAGCGTGGTCGGAGTGCTCCGCACCGACATCTACGGGACGAGCGTCTCGCGCCGTTCGCAGCGCAAGGCCCTGCGCGAGCAGGAGCGTCAGCAGCAGCGGGCGGCGAAGGAGGCCCGGCGCGCCCCGGCGCCCGCCCCGCTGGCCGGGCCTGACCCGACGCCGCAGCGGGCCCGCTTCGGCCGGGGTCGCTCGAGGGGTGCACCCACCAAGGTCGTCGTGACCGAGGGCCCCCTGGCGGGGACCTCGCTCCCGTTGCGTGGCCAGGCCATCCTCATCGGACGCAACCCCGAGTGCGCCCTCGTCCTCGACGACGACTACGCGTCCGGGCGGCACTGCCGCATCTTCCAGGACCCGGCGACCGTCGGCGGGTGGGTGGTCGAGGACCTCGGGTCCACCAACGGCACGTTCATCGGCCGGGACAAGCTGACGTCGCCCCAGCCGGTCGAGGTGGGCACGACGTTGCGCATCGGCACGACACTCCTCGAGTTCCGGGACTGAGAGATGGCCATCGCCCTGCGCTACGCCGCGCGCTCCGACCTGGGTCTGGGGCCGAAGTCCCGCAACGAGGACTCCGGCTACGCCGGGCCCAACCTCCTCGTCCTCGCCGACGGGATGGGCGGCCACGCCGCAGGTGACGTGGCGAGCTCGATGATCGTCGGGGAGCTGGCGCCCCTCGACGACGAGGACATCGGGGCGGACCAGGCGATCCCGCTGCTCGAGCGCTCCCTGCGGTCCGCCAACGCCAGGCTGACTCGGGCGATGCGCGAGAACTCCGACCTCGCGGGCATGGGGTCGACCACCATCGTCATGCTGCGCACCGGCAACAAGATCGCCATGGCGCACATCGGCGACTCGCGGGCGTTCATGCTCCGCGGTGACAGCTTCAGCCAGATCACCAAGGACCACTCGTTCGTCCAGCAGCTCGTCGACGAGGGCCGGATCTCCAAGGAGGAGGCGGGCAGCCACCCCCAGCGGTCGGTGGTGACCCGCGTCATGACCGGCCAGCCCGACGACGACCCGGACACCTCGCTGCGCGAGGCCAAGGTCGGCGACCGCTTCCTGCTCTGCTCGGACGGCCTGTCCGACTTCGTCGGGGCCGACGTCATCGAGGAGATCCTCGCCGGCGCTGCGTCGCCGGAGGAGGCCGCGGACCGCTGCGTCGAGGTGGCCCTCAAGGCCCACACCCGCGACAACGTCACCGTCATCGTCGCCGATGTCGTCGACCCGGACGGTGACGACCTGCCCACCACGGTCCCCCAGGTCGTCGGAGCCGCGGCACGCAGCCTTCGGGACAAGACCAAGGCGATTCCGACGACGCCTGCGGAGAAGGCAGCCGCCCTCTCCCGCGAGGCCCTCGGTCAGAAGGAACGGGTGGACCCGGCGCCGGAGCTGGCCGAGAGCACGCGCCGGTCCCGCCGGTCCAGGGGCCTGCGCCGCGCGCTCGCGACCCTGGTCGTGCTCGGCATCCTCGTCGGCGGCGGCTACGCGGCGTGGGCCTGGTCCCAACAGCAGTTCTACGTCGGCGCCGACGCCGGGCAGGTCGCGATCTTCCGCGGGGTCGACGGCGAGATCGGCCCGATCGACCTCTCCGGCATCGAGGTTCGCAGCGACGTGGTCGTGACCGAGCTGCCGTCCGACGTCCAGGCGGCGGTGTCCCGGACCATCCCGGCCGCCGACCTCGCCGACGCCCGGGCCAAGGTCGACCGGCTCCGCGCCGAGGCGCTGCGCTGCCGCGGCCTCGCCACCACCGGGATCCCGTGCGGAGACACCCCGGTGACGACGCCGACCCCCACCCCGACCACGCCGACCAGCCCGAGCACCCCACCGAGCACCGCACCGATCCCGACGTCGTCCACGACCTCGACGACACCGACCACCGCGCCGGCCCCGAATGCAGCCCCGACACCGGGCCCGAGCCAGCCCGCCCGCGCCGCGCTGGGGTCGTCGACCGAGGTGGTCGGATGACGACCACCGTCGAGCCGGTCACCCCGAGAACGCGCCGAGGCGTCGAGCTGGTCCTGCTCATCGTGGCGATCGCCGTCGTGCTGCTGGCCTGGGTGACCGTCGACCTCAACCGCAACGGCACGGTCCCCGCCGAGATCATCCCGGTCGCCGGCGGCCTCGTCGTCCTCGCGGGGGTCGTCCACGTGGTGCTGCGCTGGAAGGCGCCCTACGCCGACCCGGTCCTGCTCCCGATCACCACGGCGCTCAACGGCCTCGGCCTCGTCATGATCCACCGACTCGACCTCGCCGCGGGCCGGCTCGGCGCCGACGGCAACGCCAACCAGCAGATCATCTGGACCGCCCTCGCGGTCGCGCTGACCGTCGCCGCGATCTGGACGCTGCGGGACCACCGGCTCCTGCGTCGCTACACGTTCATCTCGCTCGCGGTGGGGTTCATCCTGCTCACCCTGCCGCTCGTGCCGGGGCTGGGGCGCGAGGTCAACGGCTCCCGGATCTGGATCGCCGTCGGGCCGTTCAGCTTCCAGCCGGGCGAGTTCGCCAAGATCGCCCTGGCCGTCTTCTTCGCCGGCTACCTCGTCCAGACCCGTGACGTCCTCAGCCTGGCGGGCAAGCGCGTGCTGGGCTTCACCTTCCCCCGCGGGCGCGACCTGGGCCCGATCCTCGTCGCCTGGGTTCTCGCGCTGCTCATCCTCGTCTTCGAGAAGGACCTCGGGTCGGCGCTCCTCTTCTTCGGGCTCTTCGTGGCGATGCTCTACGTCGCCACGGAGCGGGTCTCGTGGATCGCCATCGGCCTGCTCCTCTTCGGGGCTGCCGTCGCGTTCGCCCTGTCGGCCTTCGCGCACTTCCAGAAGCGGGTCGACCTGTGGCTCGACCCGTTCTCCACGGAGAACCTCGAGCGTTCCAACCAGCTTGCCAACGGGCTGTGGGGGATGGCTGCCGGTGGTCTCACCGGCACCGGCCTGGGGGCCGGTCGGCCGTGGCTCACCCCCTTCGCCGAGAGTGACTACATCTTCGCCAGTCTCGCCGAGGAGCTGGGGCTCATCGGGGCGGTCGGAATCCTCATGCTGTACCTGCTCTTCGTCGAGCGGGGCGTTCGGACGGCCCTCGGTGTGCGTGACGGGTTCGGGAAGCTGCTCGCCATCGGGCTGACCTTCTCGGTCGCGTTCCAGCTCTTCATCGTCATCGGCGGCGTGACCCGGCTCATCCCGTTGACCGGGCTCACGACGCCCTTCCTCTCCCTGGGGGGATCCTCGCTGCTCGCCAACTGGATCATCATGTCGCTCCTGCTGCGGATCTCCGACCAGGCCCGCCGCCCCGTCCCGGCACTGCCGATCGGGGTCGGCGCCGACCCCGCGACCGCGGAGGCGACGCAGGTGGTGCGCCTGTGAACACCGCGATCCGCCGGCTCTCCGTCCTCATCGCCGCCCTCTTCGGCGCGCTGCTCGTCGCCTCGACGGTCATCCAGTTCGTGCAGGCCGGGTCCATGCGCGGCATGGCCGCCAACAAGCGCACGCTCCTCGACAACTATGCGCAGGAGCGCGGCTCCATCCTCGTCGCGGGACAGCCCATCGCCAAGTCCGTCGAGGTCGACGACCAGTACCGCTGGCTCCGCACCTACCCCGACGGCCGGCTCTACTCGCAGATCACCGGTTTCTACGCCTACTCCGTCGGCAACCCCTTCGGCCTCGAGGACGCCGCGGACGACCTCCTCTCCGGCAAGGCGGACCGCCTCTTCGTCCGCCGGGTCACCGACCTGCTCACCGGGCGCGAGACGGCCGGCGCCACGATCGAGCTGACCATCGACCCCAAGGTCCAGCAGGCGGCCTCCGACGCCCTCGGCAAGAACCGGGGCGCGGTGGTCGCCCTCGACCCGAGGACCGGCGCGATCCTCGCGATGGTGAGCCACCCGCAGTACGACCCCAACCCGCTGTCGAGCCATGACCTGGACAAAGCCGCCTCGGCGTGGAAGAAGCTCTCGACGGACCGGTCCAAGCCGTTCACCAACCGGGCCATCAGTGGTGACCTCTATCCGCCGGGGTCGACGTTCAAGGTCGTCACCGCCGCGGCGGCGCTGGAGCAGGGCATCGTCGACGACGAGAGCTCCATGGTTCCCGGCCCCGCCGCGCTGGACCTGCCGCTCACGGACCAGCCGCTGCCCAACGAGACCCGTCAGCCCTGCGGCCCCGATGACCGCACCACCCTGCTCCATGCGCTCGAGATCTCGTGCAACACCGCCTTCGGCTCACTCGGCCTCGAGCTCGGCGGCGAGCAGCTGCGCGCCCAGGCCGCCAAGTTCGGCTTCGGCGACTCGATCCAGATCCCGATGCGGGTCTCGCCGAGCACGATGCCGGCGGAGATGAACCAGCCCCAGGCGGCCCAGTCGGCGATCGGCCAGTACGAGGTCCGCACGACACCGCTCCAGATGGCGATGATCGCGGCAGGGATCGCCAACCAGGGCCGGGTGATGACCCCCTACCTGATCCAGTCGGTCCGCACCGCCGACCTCGACGTCATCGACGGCCCGCCCGACCCGAAGGAGCTGTCGCAGGCGGTCTCGACGCGCACGGCCGACATCCTCAAGCGGATGATGGTCTCCGTGGTGGACAACGGCAGCGGCCGCCGCGCGCAGATCCCCGGGGTCGCCGTCGGAGGCAAGACCGGCACCGCGCAGCACGACCTCGAGAAGAGCCCGCACGCCTGGTTCATCAGCTTCGCCCCCGCGGACGACGCGCGGGTGGCCGTGGCCGTCATCGTCGAGGAGAGCGGGGTCAGCGGCAACGAGGTGGGTGGCGCCGCGGTCGCGGCCCCCATCGCCAAGGCCGTCATGGAGGCGGTGATCGGCCGATGAGCACCGCGTTCCGACCCGGTCACGTCCTCGGCTCGCGCTACACCCTCGGCGCCCCGATCGCCTCGGGAGGCATGGGTGACGTCTGGTCGGCGACCGACGACGTCCTCGGCCGTGAGGTGGCGGTCAAGATCATGCGCGAGTCGCACGACCCCGGCTATCGGGACCGGTTCCGCGACGAGGCCCGGCACAGCGCGGCCCTGCACCACCCCAACATCGCCGCCGTGTTCGACTCCGGCGACGACAACGACAGCCCCTACCTCGTGATGGAGCTGGTGCCCGGCCGACCGCTCTCGGAGATCATCGCCGCCTCGAAAGGACAGGGCTTCGAGCCCGACACGGTGCGCTCCATCGTCGGCCAAGCGGCGTTGGCCCTGGCCGCGGCCCACGAGTCCGGGGTGGTGCACCGGGACGTCAAGCCCGCCAACATCATCGTCACGCCTGGCGGGCAGGCCAAGCTGACCGACTTCGGGATCGCCCGCGCCGGCGAGGGCAAGGGCCACACGATCACCGGCGAGGTGCTCGGGACCCCCGAGTACCTCAGCCCCGAGCAGGCCCTCGGCGAGACGGCGAGCGGGGCGAGCGACCTCTACTCCCTCGGCATCATCGCGCACGAGATGCTCACCGGCGCCAAGCCGTTCGACTGCGGCACCCCCGTCGCGACGGCCGTCGCGCAGGTCAACGACGAGCCGCCGCCGCTGCCACTGACGGTGCCCGAGGACCTCCGCGCCGTCGTCGAGGCCTGCCTCGTCAAGGACCCCGACCAGCGGCCGACCGACGCGCGTTCCCTCGCCGACGCGCTGCTCGCTCCCCTGGGAGGTATGCCGCTGAGCTCCTCCCCGACCACCCTCTCCCCCCAGCCGTCCCCCACTCGGACGCTCCCGGCGCTGTCCGTCGCGGACGCCGACGTGACCGGCCCGGGCCGCGCGGTCGACCCGGCCCCGCGACCGACCCGGGCGGAGCTGCGGAAGCGGGCCCAGCGGCATACCGAAGAGCGCGGCAGGCCCTCGGTGGCCTGGCTCGCCGTCCCGTTCGTGGCCCTCCTGATCTGGGGTGCCTTCGCCCTCGGGTCCCTCATGGGCGGCGCAGACCCCACGGCTACGCTCCAACAGCAGCCGACGGCGCCCCCGGCCGTCTCGACAACCAGCCCGACCGCCACCGCGGCACCGACGGTCTCCAGGGCGACGACCTCGACCGCGACGTCCACGCGGGCGCAGGCGAAACCAGAGCCCACCGCGAAGGCGGAACCGACCGTGGATCCAACCCGTCCCGGCAAGGGGAACGGCCGTGGGAAGGGGAACAAGTGATGACGCAGGGCACGAACGAGAGGCAGAAGTCGTGACGACCACACCGCGCGTCCTCGGCGGACGGTACGAGGTCGGCCAGCTCATCGGCCGCGGCGGCATGGCCGACGTCCACCTCGGCCACGACACCCGGCTGGGCCGGCAGGTCGCGATCAAGATGCTGCGATCGGACCTGGCCCGCGACGCGAACTTTCTCAAGCGGTTCCGGCGTGAGGCCCAGTCGGCAGCCGGGCTCAACCATCCCTCGATCGTCGCCATCTTCGACTCCGGCGAGGACGAGTCGTGGGTCGAGGGGCCCAACGGCACCCTCACCACGGTGCCCTACATGGTGATGGAGTACGTCGACGGGAAGACCCTGCGGCAGCAGCTGACCGTCCACCAGAAGCTCGCACCGGCCGAGGCGATCCGGATCACCGAGGGCATTCTCGACGCCTTGGCCTACAGCCACCGGATGGGCATCGTCCACCGCGACATCAAACCGGCCAACGTGATGATCACCGAGACCGGCCACATCAAGGTGATGGACTTCGGCATCGCCCGCGCGATCGCGGACAGCGCCGCGACCATGACGCAGACGCAGTCCGTGGTGGGCACGGCGCAGTACCTCTCGCCGGAGCAGGCCCAGGGCCAGACGGTCGACGCGCGCAGCGACCTCTACTCGACCGGGTGCCTGCTCTTCGAGCTGCTGACCGGTCGGCCCCCCTTCCAGGGCGACTCGCCCGTCGCGATCGCCTACCAGCACGTCGGTGAGACTCCCCAGCCGCCGAGCGTGTACAACGCCGCCGTCGGGGGCGACCTCGACGCGGTGACGCTCCACGCCCTGGTCAAGGACCGCACCCAGCGCTACCAGGACGCGGACTCCTTCCGCGCGGATCTCGAGAACGTCCGGCTCGGTCAGCCGATCAGCGCGGCCGCCCGCGGCGCCCTCGCGGCCGGCGCGGCCGGCGCGGCGAGTGCAGCGGCGACGCAGACGATGCCTGCAGCGGGCGCTGCGGGAGCGGCGGCGACCGTCGTGCAGCCACCCGTCATCACCTCCCGCCGCCAGCGCTACGAGAACACGGCGGGAATGCCGGCCGTCGGACACGACGAGGTCGAGGAGCGTCAGCAGCGCGGCGGCGCGGGCCGCGCCGCTCTGGTCACCCTGCTGGTGCTCGCGGTCCTCGGCCTCATCGGCTGGGGGGCGGCAACCTGGTTCGGCAACCAGGAGCCCCCGGTCGCGATGACGACCGTGCCCAACCTCCGAGGTCTGGACGAGCCCGCTGTCGAGCGGGCCCTGGCGCAGCGCGGCTTGCAGGGGAACCGGAGCGAGGACTCCAACGAGATGGAGCCCGGGAAGGTCTTCGAGCAGAGTCCGGCTGCCGGGGAAGCGGTCCAGGAGGGGACGGTGGTGCGCTACACGGTGTCGACCGGTCCGGCGAGCATCACCATCCCCGACGTGCGCAACTTCGACCGGGGAGACGCCGAGAAGGCCCTCGCCGACGCCGGCCTCACCAACGTCGGGGTCGAGACGAAGGACGATCCCGACACCGCCAAGGACAAGGTCATCGAGACCAATCCGCCGATCGGGACCCAGGTCGGCAGGGACACGACGGTGACCCTCGTCGTCGGAAGCGGCAAGACCGTCGTCCCCGATGACCAGGTGGGCCGCGACTGGTCCCTGGCGTCCAACGCGCTCGCCAAGGCCGGGCTCAACCCGAAGCGGGTCGACGTGGAGTCGGACAAGACTCCCGGCACGGTCCTGTCCGTGGCCAAGGAGGGGGAGAAGGTCGACATCGGCACCGAGATCAAGGTGGAGGTGGCCACCTCACCGGCTCCGAAACCCACCACGGAGACGGTGACGACGACCGTGATCCAGACGCCGAGCGGGACCGAGACGAGCACGACGACCAGCGAGCCACCCGCTGACGGCGGAGCAGGCTGAGTCCGATCACACCGCCGCGGTGACGAGAGGGCTCAGCCCGGCCGAACGGTCCACGGCCGCCTCGTCACCGCACTCGGCGAGGAAGTTCGCGAGCATCCGGTGGCCGCCCTGGGTCAGCACGCTCTCGGGGTGGAACTGGACTCCATGCAGCGGCAGCTCGACATGGCGCAACGCCATCACGATCCCCGAGTCGGTGTGGCCGGTCGCGACGAGCTCGGCAGGGAGCGTCGACGGGTCCACGGTGAGGGAGTGGTACCGGGTCGCGGTGAAGGGCGAGGGCAAGCCCTGCAGCACCCCCGTGGCGTCATGGTGGACCAAGGAGGTCTTGCCGTGGAGCAGCTCGGGAGCCCGGTCGACCGTGGCACCGAACACGACTGCGAGCGCCTGGTGGCCGAGGCACACCCCGAACATCGGCGTCCTCGTCCGGGCGCACTCCTCGATGATCGCCACGGAGACGCCCGCCTCCTCGGGGGTGCCAGGACCGGGTGACACGAGGACTCCGTCGTAGCGAGCGGCCTCGCTCGCCGTGACGGCGTCGTTGCGGACGACGTGGCAGTCGGCCCCGAGCTGCTCGAGGTAGCCGACGATCGTGTAGACGAAGCTGTCGTAGTTGTCGACGACGAGCACGCGGCGAGCGGTGGTGGCGGACATGGCGGCTCTCTGGTCAGCGGATCGGGGTGGCGTGGTCGAGGTCGACGGATCCCGAGTAGGCGGGCAGCTCGGCTTCAGCGTGCGTGTGCACCGCCCAGCCCAGGCCCACCGCCTGCACGTAGTCGAGGTACGTGCTGATCGTCGGGTCGGCGTCGAGGCCCTGGAGCATCGAGTCGACGTCGCCGATCGCCTCGATGCGGTAGGGCGGTGCATAGACCCGTCCCTGGAGGATCAACGTGTTGCCGACGCATCGCACCGCGCTCGTCGAGATGACCCGCTGGTCCTGGATCATCATCGCCTCGGCGCCGGAGGACCAGAGGGCGTTGACGACCGCCTGGACATCCTGTTGGTGCACGACGATGTCGTCTGCGGTGTAACGGCTCGGGAGCTGGTCCAGGGAAAGGCTGGAGTCGTCGAGGACGACCTCGACCGAGGGGCCCTTGAGGGCGGTCGCCGCAGCGGCCGCAGCGGTCTTCGTCGACTCGCGGTTGAGCGCCTCGAGGCGGCTGTCCTTCGGACCGCGCTCCTTGGACAGGGCTTCGACCTCCTGTTGCAGCAGGTCGAGCTCCTTCGCCTTGGCCTCGTTGCGCCCGTTCCCCTCGATGATGAGGGACGGCAGGTCGCGGTCGGCGCGGAGGTCGTCGCCCTGAGCGGCCTGGAAGCTCATCGCGAACATGAGGCCGGCGCCTGCGGTGACGATGGGCACGAGGAACCGCCATCCGAGCCGCGGTCGGTCACCGCCGGGCTGCTGCGCGTCGTCCGCGGAGGGAACCGGGTTCAGGGGTGCGGCGTCGTCGGACCCGCGGTCCGGCCGGACGTCGGTCACCATGCGTGAAACCTCTCAACTAGGCTGTGCACACCTATTCTCACCCACGCTCTGAGCCGAGGAGCCTGCAGTGCCCGAGTCCAAAGGCCGTGACCGCAAGACGGCTGCGTACATCCCGCCGCCGAAGTCCAAGGCCACCCAGCCCAACCCGACGTGGTGGGCACCCGCATTCGTCACGCTTCTCGTCCTCGGGCTGCTGTGGATCGTGACCTACTACATCACGGAGTACCGCTATCCGATCAGCGCGATCGGGGTCTGGAACCTCGCCATCGGCTTCGCACTCCTCATGGGCGGCTTCATCATGACGATGCGGTGGCGCTGACCCCGAGTTGTCCACAGCTTGTCCCCAGCTGGGGACGAATGACAACGATGTAACTACGTCCACAGGGTTGTCCACAGCGGTGGACAACCCTGTTCGACGCCTTCGACGTCTGGCGCGCACCTCAGCTGCGGTCTCCCGGGTCCCACGGGTCAGCGGCGGAACGCGGTGAGATCGCGGATCTCGACCGGGACCGTGAGGTACTTGCCCACGGAGATCACGACGAGCAGTGCGAGCACCGCACTGAGGGCCAACCACGTCAGGTGCCGCACACGCTGGCGCCTGAACAGGACGATTGCCCCGGCGCAGGCCAGCCCGGTGACGAAGCCGCCGAGGTGCGCCTGCCACGAGATGTTCGGGATGACGAACCCAAGCACCCCGTTGATGAGCAGCACGCCGTACATCCCTGCGGCTGAACGGCCCAGGTGCCGGTTGAGCACGATGAGGGCACCAAACAGGCCAAAGATGGCGCCAGACGCGCCCACCACCGGCGTCGCCCAGGCCGCATCCGTCCCGTTGAAGAGGCCCTCGATGGTTGGGTTGCCTGCGAAGAGCAGGACGCTCACCTGGCCGCCGATACCGCTGATGAGGTACAGAGCGGCGAGTCGGGCCCGTCCCATGAGCGGCTCAAGGTATGAGCCGAGGATGAAGAGCGCGTACAGGTTGAAACCGATGTGCAGCAGCGAGCGGGGCGCGTGGAGGAACATTGCCGTCACGAAACGCCAGGGCTCGATCCAGCCTGCGCTCGGCGCGAAGGCGTAGTCGACCGTCGTGCCAGGCGAAACCCACTGGACGAGGAAGACGACGACGCAGATGCCGATGATTGCCTGTGTGACGATGGGGCGGCCGTCGGTCGGCCGGCCGCCGAAGACCGTCCGGGTCGTCGGGGCCGTGCGGGCCGCCTCCCGGACGCAGTCGACGCACTGGATGCCGACCGCGGCGGGGCGCTGGCACTCGGGGCACGCGGGCCGGCCACAGCGCTGGCACTTGACGTAGGCTTCGCGGTCGGGGTGGCGGGGGCACACCGAGGGCCCGGCCGGCTGTTGCCCAGCCCCCGGGGCGATGGGGGGCTGGGCTCCGGTTCCACTGTCGGACAAGGTGCGTCAGTCCTCGAAGGTGACCGAGTTGATGACGACGTCCTCGCGCGGCTTGTCGTTGGCGCCGGTCGGGATGTTGCCGATCTTGTCGACGACCTCACGGGACGGACCGTCTGCGACCTCACCGAAGATCGTGTGCTTGCCCTGCAGCCAGGTGGTCGGCGCCGTCGTGATGAAGAACTGGGAGCCGTTGGTGCCCTTGCCCATCCGCTTGCCGGCGTTGGCCATGGCGAGCATGTAGGGCTGGGTGAAGTCCTTCTCCGGGTGGATCTCGTCGTCGAAGGTGTAGCCCGGGCCACCGAAGCCCTGACCGAGGGGGCAGCCGCCCTGGATCATGAAGTTCGGGATGATGCGGTGGAACACCAGTCCGTCGTAGAACCGGGTCGGGTTGGTTCGGCCGGCGTCGTCCTTGTACTCCTTGTCGCCCTTGGCGAGGCCGACGAAGTTCTCGACGGTCTTGGGCGCGTGGTGCGGGAAGAGCTCGATGACGATGTCGCCGTGGTTCGTGTGCAGGGTTGCCTTCATGGGCCCAATCCTCGCACGCCGCCGGGTGCCTCCTCGGAGGCAGCCGTATGCCGCTGGGCTGGCAGAGTGCCTCGGTGTCCGCCCGCTCGGCGCCGGTTGACGGGTGGTGGCTGGGTATGAGGAGGGTGGACCCGGCGGGCTGTCGGGTGAAGGATCGAGACAGGAACCCCCGAGCGAAGGAGTGGCCATGTCATTCATCGACAAGCTCAAGCAGAAGGCGGATGAGCTCGGTCTCAAGGAGAAGGCGGACCATCTCGCCGAGGAGGCGAAGAAGGTGGCCGAGCAGGCCCGGGAGAAGGCCGGGGACCTCGCGGCGGAGAACCGGGACAAGGTCGGGTCGGTGCTCGACAAGGCGGGCGCCAAGCTGGACGAGAAGACCGAGGGCAAGTACGCCGACAAGATCGCCAAGGCGAAGGAGCAGGTCGCCAAGGGTGTCGACAAGCTGGCCGAGGGCGGCACGCACGGCTCGGGAGGCGCCCCTGCCAGTGGGGCGGGAGCAGCTGCGGCCGGCGCTGCCGCCGGCGCGGGTGCGGCAGCGGCCGGTGGGGCCGCGGCCACGCCGGACGACTTCGACATCATCCCGGACGAGGAGGAGGTCGCCGAGGAGGTCCTGTCGGTCGAGGTCGACCCGGAGGCCCCGCTCGACGGACCACCCGAGCCGGACGTCAGCCTCGGCGCAGGGCGGCCCGAACGCGCCTACGACGAGACGGGCGAGCCGATCGACGACCTGCCGCTCGAGCCTGACGCCCCGGACGTCCCGGGCTCCGGACGTTGGTGACCGGCGCGGCACCTACCGCGCGGGCGTGTGGAAGTGAGCCCGGCGGCATACGGCGTCGTGCGTTGACGTGCGGATGCGCTCAGGGTGGGTAAGGACCAGAGGACCTAGGAGGAGTTGCATGTTCCGAACGAAACCGACCCGATCCGAGAGGCTCAAGATGCAGGTCGTCGAGGCTCGGGAGCACGCTGCGGCCACGGCCAGCGAGCTCGGCCACACGGCGGGCGAGCGGCTCGCCGTGATGCGCGAACAGGCGGCGCCGGTCGCGACCGACGCTGCTGAGCGCGTCAAGCTGGCCCTCGACGAGGCGAAGCTGCGCGCGGCCCCGGTCGCCGCGGACCTCGCAGAGCGGGCCCGGCCGAAGGTCGAGTCCGCCCAGTCGACGTTGGTCGACTCGCTCCTGCCCAAGGTGGGAGCGGCGATCGGGGTGGCTTCGGCCGCCCTCGCCCAGGGCGCCGACGAGGCCAAGGAGCGGATGCGCGACGAACCCCGTGTGAGGCATGTACGGGAGTCGGCGCGGGACCACAGTGACCGCGTGCGTGACGCCTATCGCGTCCTGAGCGGCGAGGCCGTCGCCAAACCGGTCCGGCACGGCCGGCGCACCTGGCTCATCGTCATCGGTCTCGGTGCCGCCGCCGTCGCAGCCGTCGCTGCGTATCGCCGGCAGCAGGCCGACGACCCGTGGGCCACCTCCTCGGACGGGAGCCTGGGCGGGACCGGCGCCTCGACCGCCTTCGACGCGAGCCCCTCGCTCAAGGACAAGGCCGCCGAGAAGGTGGGCACCGCCAAGGAGGCCGTCACCGAGGCAGTCACCGGGGCCGCCGCCAAGGCCAAGGACAAGGCGACCGACCTGGCCGCCAAGGGTCAGGCCGCTCTGGCGGACGCCAAGGACCGCTCCTCCGACGACCTCGTGACGGACGCGGAGGTGGAGCAGGCCTCGACGTGGGCCGACGAGCAGCTCGACGAGCCCGGAGCCACGCCGTGGGGCAACGAGGGCGAGGTCACCGCGGTGGACTCGACGCTCGGCTCCGACGCCATCGACGGCTCGGTCGGCACCCTGCCGAGCGAGACGCGGGGCAGCACGCCGAAACCCAAGGCCTGAACGCTTGGCTGGGCCGGCTCGGGCCCAGCACGTGGCGCAAAGCAGACGGACCCGGTGCCTGAGGCACCGGGTCCGTCTCCGCTTGAGCTGGCTCGCACCGACAGGGGGACAGCGCGAGCCAGCACATGCAGAAGGGCTGGGCGCGGTTCGTGCGGGCCCAACCCTTCGCTGCCTCCAAGTGTAACCGAGCACTGGCGGGTCTGGCGAGGGGTTCGGTGAAAGTTCTATTACGAATGTGGGCGGCGTCACGTCGCGTGACCCGCCTCGTCGAGTCTCGCACCCCGTCAGGCCGATGCGCCAGATCTGGTTCCTGTGGGTTTGGTCAGGAAATGGTCAGGGAATGGTAGGGAACGCCGGGACGGACACCGGCATCACGCGTACGATTCATGGTGCAGGGGGCGCACCACCGGGGGGTGGACCAGTGAACGCGAGTCTGAGGCTGTCATTGGACGAGGTCGGGGCTGACCGCGCACGTCTCGAGGTCCTGCACCGCCAGCTTCGGGACGAGCTGTGGCACGCTGACGCGCTCGAGGTCGCCCTCCTTCCGGCGGAGTCCGGTGCCGCGCCGGACGGGACGCGCGCCCTTGGCCCGGCCGAGATCGGCGCCCTGACCGTCGCCGTCCTCGGCTCCGGCGGGCTGCCCACGCTCCTCGCCTCGCTGCGAGGCTGGCTCCGCCGCGGAGCCCCGTCCGAGCGCTCGGTCCGCCTCGAGATCGACGGCGACGTCATCGTGCTCGAGGACGCCGATGACCTCGAGCGGCATCAGCTGCTGCAGGTCTTCCTCGACCGGCACGGGATCCAGGGGTCGGCATGAGCGGGACGCGGCGCGCCCTCATCGTGGCGAACGACACCTACGACCACGCCAGCCTTGGCCAGCTCAGAGCGCCGGCAGCAGATGCCGAGGCCCTGGCCGACGTCCTGGGGGACCCGGAGGTGGGCGGGTTCACCGTGACCGTCGTGCACAACGAGCCGTCGTACGAGGTCCAGAGCCGGATCGAGGACGCCTTCGCTGACAGCCGCCCTGATGACCTGCTCCTGCTCCACTTCTCCGGGCACGGCCTCAAGAGCGACACCGGTGAGCTGTTCGTCGCCGCCCGGAACACCCGGCCGGACCGGCTGGGTTCAACAGCGGTGTCCGCAGACTTCATCCAGCGGTGCATGAAGACGTCGCGGGCGCGCAGCATCGTCCTCTTCCTCGACTGCTGCTACGGCGGCGCGTTCGGTGAGGGCGTCACCGTGCGAGCAGCCGGGCCGGTCAACGTGATGGACAGCTTCCCCGCCGAGCGGCTCGGTGGCGGCCGGGGCCGGGCGGTGATCAGCGCCTCCAGCGCCATCGAGTACGCGTTCGAGGGGACCGCTCTGGCTGCCGACCAGACGGTCAGGCCGTCAGTCTTCACGTCGGCGGTGGTCGAGGGGCTGCGCACCGGCGACGCGGACCGGGACGAGGACGGCCTCGTCTCACTGGATGAGCTCTACGACTACGTCTTCGACCGGGTCCGCGCCGAGAACCCGAAGCAGACCCCGGGTCGGGACGTGGAGATGGCCGGCGACCTCTACGTCGCCCGGAGTCGACGACGCCGGCTGCGTCCGGCGCCGATCCCCGAAGCCGTCGCGGCCGCCCTGAAGGAGGCCAACCCGACCTTCCGACGCGGAGCGGTGAGCGAGCTCCGGGACCGCTTGCTCCACGATGACCCGGCCGCCGCACTCGGGGCTCTCGAGGCGCTGCGCGACGTCGTCCGCACCGACACGAAATCCGTCGCGGACGACGCCGCGGCGGCCCTTGCCTCCGCTCGGATGACCGTCGTGCCGGTGTCCATCGACCTCGGCGGAGGCGGAGTCGGGTCGGAGCCGCGGACCGGCATGGTCGAGGTGCACGGGCCTGCCCTGGTCCAGGAGCTCACGGTGCAGGCGGATCCGCCCCTCGAGGCGCACGTCGAAGACGACGGCCGGGTTGCGGTGGAGCTGCCCCCTGGTGTCGAGGCGTTCGCCGGTCAGCTCACGATCACGAGCCCGCTCGGGTCAGTCGTCGTCCCGGTGACGGCCTCACCCGCATCTGTCGCGGGGGCTGCAGAGCAGGCAACGGAGCCCGGGTCGGACGAGACCGTCCGGACCACCCCTCAGGCAGAGACCCTGGTCGAGAGGCGGCTCACACCGGTCGCAGCCGGCGCCGCCGCACCAGTGGAGAAAGCTCCGACGGCAGCGGTCGAACCGCCCAGGTCCACTGCCGCCACCGAGTCACCGTTGCTCTCGAGCCGGGCCCGGCGACTGGTCGCAGCCACGTCCGCTCTCGGTGGCCTGCTCATCCTCGCCAGCTTCACCGCCCCGTGGGTGTACGGCGGCGTGGCCGAGGCCCAGTTCCCCGGACCCACGGCGGGACTCTTCATCGTCGCCGTGGCAGCGACCGTTGTGGCCATCGCGGTCATCGTCGACCAACCGCGCGGCCTGGTCGCGACGGGACTCGGCCTCGGCGTGGCCCTGGTGGCCGCGACCAGCCTGCTCACCCCCTTCGGGATGCTCGCCACGGACGCCACGTCGATGCCCACCGGACTCCTGCTCGGCGTGGCCGGCGAGCTGCTCGTCGTGACAGCCGGGATCGTCACGCTGGCGTCGCTGTTGGGCTCCGGACAAGTCTCCGGAGCCTGGGCTGGGCTGCCAGACCGGCGCGGACTGGTCGGCTTGGGGATCGTGTTGGTCGGTTCAGTGACCTTGATGCTCTATGCCGGCTGGTTGTCGGACCGGCCGGGCAGCACGTGGGGGGCGATCATGATCGTCTGGGCCGTCACGTGGCTCGCCGCCGGCGCCGTGGCCACGAGCACCAGACCCGCCGCCTTGGCCCGCGCCTTCCTCGCCGGCTGGGCGATCACCGCTCTGAGCCAACCGGTGTCCGACATGCAGTACCAGTACAACGGCGAAACCTTCCCGGCTCAGCCGGTGGTTCTCCTTGCCCTGCTCGGACTCGTGGTCTGGGCGGCGGTCCCCTCTCGTGAGCGGCCGGCCGTCAGCCACCGAGAATGACCCGCACCCGGGCGGGAGGGCTGGGAGGGATCTTGCGCGCGAAGGAAACTCAGCGGCATACGGCCTGATGTCAGGCGGGATCGGACCCAAGGTCGGGGTAGAAGCCCTCGATGTGGGCGGCCACCTCGTCGGCGGCCTTTTGGGAGTCCCGAGCCGCGATGGCGTCATAGATCCGGCGGTGCTCGCCACTCAGCCGTGCCGCCACCTCGGGGTAGTCGGGACGGCCCTGGAGGCGGGTCAGCAGCGTCGAGCGCATCGCGTTGCGCAGGGCAGTCGTGAGCTCGGCGACCAGCGTGTTGCCGCTCGCGCGGGCGATGGCGACGTGGAAGGCCGTGTCGGCGTCGTTGAACTGCTCGACGGTGCTGGCCGGATCCTCCATGTCGGCGAGCGCCTCGGCGAGGTGGCGGAGATCCTGCTCCGTGGCGTGGGTCGCGGCGAGCGCCGCGGACTCGCGCTCGAGGGTGATCCGCGCGCGGACGAGGTCCTTCGAGTTGACGCTCGCGACGAGGACGTGGAGGCGGATGAGTCGGGTCAGTGCCTCCGCGGGAGCGGACGTGAGGATCGTGCCGGCGTCGCGACCGGAGCCGGTCGCCTGGCTGATCAGGCCCATCGCCTGGAGGACCCGGATGGCCTCCCGGACGGCGACGCGGCTGACGCCCAGGGCGGCGGCGAGCTCACGCTCGGCCGGCAGCCGGTCACCGACGTGGAGGCGGCCTGAGGCGATCTGCTCCTCGATCCGGTCGAGGACGAGCTCGTAGGTGCGCGGCCGGCTCACCGGCTCCCAGCCGTCCCGGGCCTCATCCGGACCTGTCATCTCTTACTCCTCGGATCGCCCACCCATTTCCGCCCGCCTCTTGACGCCATCCTAGGCGCACCCTACGGTGGCCTCACCTCGCTGTGGTCCTACCACAGCACAGCAGAGGCACACCTTCCCTTACAGCGCCGTAACCAGTCGTCGTGCCGACGGCTGCCAGGAGGAGTTCCCAGATGCTCGCGACCTTCCCGATCGTCACCGGCCTCGCGGCCGACGACTTCACCCAGTCCCTCGCCCCCGTCGGCGGCAGCCTTGCCCTGTCCGCGCTCGTGGGGCTGCTCCCGCTCGTCGTCGTCTTCCTCCTGCTCGGGGTCCTGAAGACCCAGGCGTGGGTGGCCGCCCTCGCCGGCCTGGGCACCGCCGTGCTCGTCGCGGTCCTCGGCTACGGGATGCCGGCCTCGCTCGCCCTGATGTCGGCGACGCAGGGCGGCGTCTTCGGCGTCTTCCCGATCATGTGGATCGTCCTCACGGCGCTGTGGCTCTACCAGCTGACCGTGACCAGCGGCCGGTTCGAGGACCTTCGCGCCACCTTCAACATGGTGAGCGAGGACCCACGCATCCAAGCGGTCCTCATCGCCTTCTGTTTCGGCGGTCTGCTCGAGGCGCTCGCCGGCTTCGGCGCACCGGTGGCCATCACGGCGACGATGCTCATCGCCCTCGGCGTCGCGCCGCTGCGGGCCGCGGGGACGGTCCTGCTCGCGAACACGGCGCCGGTCGCCTTCGGGGCCATCGCCATCCCGATCACCACCGCAGCCACGCTGACCGGCATCCCGGAGTCGACGATCGGCGCCATCGTCGGTCGGCAGGCCCCGCTCCTCGCCGTCGTCGTCCCCCTCCTCCTCCTGCTCGTCGTCGACGGCAAGCGGGGCCTTCGCGAGGTCTGGCCGGCCGCCCTCGTCACCGGACTGTCCTTCGCCGTGGCCCAGTTCCTCACCTCCAACTTCCTGTCCGTCGCCCTGACCGACATCGTCGCCTCGCTCGCCGGCCTGGGGGCGACCGTGCTCTTCCTCCGCGTCTGGACTCCCGTCGGGGCTCGCGAGGCGCACGAGCGTCTCGAAGCCGGTCGGCACCAGGAGCACGCCGCAGCCGTCGCTGCCGGCCGCACCCCCGCCGGCTCGGTGGCCGGTTCGGTGGCCGGTTCGGTGGCCGGTTCAGTGGCCGGCTCCGCGACGACTGCCACGGCCACCCGGGCGCGGGTGGACGGCACCTCGGGTGCCGGGTCCGACGGCGGGCGGCTGCCCACCGCCCGGATCTGGATGGGCCTGTTCCCCTACCTGCTCGTCATCGCCGTCTTCTCCGTGTCCAAGCTCGTGCCGCCGGTCAAGGCGTTCCTCGCGGGCACCGACCAGAAGATCGCGTGGCCAGGGCTCGACGGTCACGTCCTCAGTGCAGCGGGCAAGCCGATCTCCTCGACCGTCTACTCGTTCCAGTGGCTGTCCAGCCCCGGGACGATGCTGCTGCTCTCCGGCATCGTCGTCGCGATCGCCTACCGGATCAGTGCCCGGCAGGCCGTGCGCGACTTCACCGGCACGGTCGTCAAGCTGCGGTGGGCGATCCTCACCGTGGCGAGCGTCCTGGCGCTGGCCTACGTCATGAACTTCTCCGGTCAGACGATCTCCATCGGCACGTGGATCGCCGGGACCGGAGCCTTCTTCGCCTTCCTGTCGCCGGTCCTCGGCTGGATCGGCACGGCGGTCACCGGCTCCGACACGAGCGCCAACGCCCTCTTCGCCAAGCTGCAGGCGACGGCCGGGTCGCACGCCGGGATCAACGAGAGCCTGCTCGTCTCGGCGAACACGACCGGTGGCGTCGTCGGCAAGATGATCAGCCCGCAGAACCTCACCATCGCGGCCAGCTCGGCCGGGCTCGACGGGCAGGAGTCGGCCATCCTGCGGCGCGTCCTGCCGTGGAGCCTGGGGCTGCTCCTCTTCCTTTGTGTCCTCGTATTCCTCCAGTCGACGCCGATTCTCGGTTGGATGTTGCCATGAGCACTCAGGGCACCACCCCCCGGCTCCACCCCTCCGGCAGCGGACTCCCGGCCGACGTCCTGGTCGAGCTCCGTGGCATCGTCGGTGACCAGTACGTCCTCAGCCTCGACGGCGACGTCGAGCCCTTCTCCCGCGACGCGACGCCGCTCTTCCGGGCCCGCCCGGACGCCGTGGTCCTGCCGGGCACCACCGAGGAGGTGAGCGCCGTCCTGACGCTCGCGTCGCGGCGCGGCATCCCGGTCACCCCCCGCGGGGCCGGCTCCAACCTCGCCGCCGCGACGATCCCCGAGCACGGCGGCATCGTCCTCGTCCTCACCCGGATGAACCGGGTGCTCGAGGTGAGCGAGGGCGAGCTGCTCGCCGTCGTCCAGGCCGGGACGACGACCGTGACGCTCGCCGAGGCGGCGGCCGCCAAGGGGCTGCTCTATGCACCCGACCCGGGCAGTCGGACCGTGTCCACCGTGGCCGGCAACGTCGCCATGTGCGCGGGCGGCCTGCGTGGCCTGAAGTACGGCGTGACCCGCAACTACGTCCTCGGCCTGGAGGTCGTCCTCCCGACCGGCGAGGTGATGCGGACCGGTGGGCGGCTCTGGAAGGACGTCGCCGGCTACGACCTCACCCGGCTGCTCACCGGCTCCGAGGGCACCCTCGCCGTGATCACCGAGATCACCGTGGGCCTGCTGCCGATGCCGGCGACGGCGATGACCGGCCTGGCCTACTTCGACCACCTGTCCGACGCCGGCCGGGCGGTGGCCCGGATCATCGCGGAGGGCACCCTGCCGGCGACGCTCGAGTTCCTCGACAACCGGTGCGTCAACGCGGTCGAGGACTACGCGCAGCTCGGCCTCGACCGCGAGGCGGGTGCCCTGCTGCTCTTCGGTGACGACGGCGGAGAGGAGATGGTCGCCTCGTCGTTGCAGCGGATGGCCGACGTGTGCACCGCGGTCGGCGCCCGTGGCGTCACCCTCGCCCAGGACATCGCCGGGTCGGAGGCGCTCCTCACGGCGCGCCGCTGCTCGTTGCCGGCCCTGGCCCGGCTCGCGCCGATCACCATGCTCGAGGACGTCACCGTCCCCCGCCCCCGCCTCGCCGAGATGGTGGAGACGATCGACGCCATCGCCACGAAGCACTCCGTCACGTGCGCGACGTTCGGCCATGCGGGGGACGGGAACCTCCACCCCACGATCGTGTTCGACCCCGACGACGGCGATGCCCGCCACCGTGCGGAGGCGGCCTTCGACGAGATCTTCCACGCCGCGATGGCCCTGGGTGGCACGATCACCGGTGAGCACGGGGTCGGCGCGGCCAAGCGCCCCTGGCTCGCGGCCCGCTTGGGCCCGGTGCAGATGGCGCTGCTGCAGCGGATCAAGACGGCCTTCGACCCTGCCGGGATCCTCAACCCGGGCAAGCTGGGCTCATGACGGACCGCGGCCTCTTCGACAAGGACCTGCTCGCGGCGTGCATCTCCTGCGGTTTCTGCCTGCCCGCGTGCCCGACGTACGCCATGACGCAGGACGAGCGATCCAGCCCGCGCGGCCGGATCACGCTGATGCGCGCCCTCGAGACGGGTCGGCTCGAGGAGGACGACCCGACCCTGCAGGAGCAGGCCTCGTTCTGTCTCGGGTGCCGCGCCTGCGAGACGGTCTGCCCGGCCGGCGTGCAGTACGGCGCGCTCCTCGAGCAGTGGCGCGACCACCAGTGGCGCGGGCGGCACGTCCCGCCCGCCGCCCTGGCCCTGCGAGCCGGGATGCGGGCCACCCCCCTCATCGAGGCGGCCGGCCGCGTGCGCGGGGCCGCGAGGCCGACGGGCCCGGCACGTGCCGACGCCGCGGCGCACCTCATGCTCGGCTGCGCCGAGCGGGCGATGTTCCCGCAGCTCTCGAGGGCGGTCCTCAGGCTGCTCCCCGACGTCGTCGACGTCCCGTCCGGGCAGGGCTGCTGCGGGGCGCTGCACGCCCACAACGGCGACTCGACGACCGCCCACCGGATGGCCGAGGACCTCGGCAAGGTCATGCCCGGCGTGATCCTGACGACCGCCGGCGGCTGCGGGGCGCACATCGCGCAGGTGCTCGGGCGCGACCGGGTCCGGGAGCTGTCCGAGTTCCTCCTCCAGTACTGGGGCGAGCACCCCGACCGGCTGCCTCCCCTCGGCCGGGTCACGGTCGACGGTCGTCCCGTCCGGGCCGCGCTCCAGGACTCCTGCCACCTGCGCAACGGCCTCCACGTCACGGCCGAGCCGAGGGAGCTCATCGCGCGGGTCGCCGACTACGTCGAGCTCCCGTCGGCCGGCACCTGCTGCGGCGCGGCCGGGACGTACTCGATCCTCCGGCCGGAGGACTCGCAGCGCGTCCTCGACATCCACCTCGACGAGATCGAGGCGGCCGACCTCGACTACCTCATCGTCGTCAACATGCCGTGCCAGCGCCAGATGATCAACGGCCTCAAGCGCCGCCGCTCGAAGGTGCGGGTCCTCCACCTCGCCGAACTGCTCGCCGCCGCGCTCGACGTCGGGGAGCGGGAGCGCGCTCCCTCCCAGCCGCCCACCTGAGGGTTCGTATGCCGCTGAGCCGGCTCAGCGGCATACGAACCGTTGGGGGCGTGGCGGGCGGGGGGACTGCCCCCAGCCGCGGGGACAGGGCAGGATCAGGGCGTGGCCACGACGACAACCGCGCCCCGCCGGCACCAGCTCGGCGGTCAGCTGTCCGCCCCCCTGCGCCGCTTCCTGGCCACCGAGTCGGGCGGCGCCGTACTGCTCGTCGTGGCGACCCTCGTCGCCCTCGGGTGGGCCAACTCGACGTGGTCGGAGACGTACTCGCGGATCTGGTCGACCGAGCTCGCCGTGGAGGTCGCCGACTGGGCGCTCCGGATGGATCTGCACCACTGGATCAACGACGGGCTGATGGCCGTCTTCTTCCTCGTCATCGGGCTCGAGGTGCGCCGAGACCTGTCGGTCGGCGAGCTCACCGACCGCCGCAAGCTCCGGCTCCCGCTGCTCGCGGGCCTCGGCGGCATGGTCGTGCCCGCGGTGCTCTACCTCCTCGTCAACTCGTCCGGGGAGGCGGCGAACGGCTGGGGCGTCGTCATCGGTACGGACACCGCCTTCCTCCTCGGCACCCTCGCGCTCGTCGGACCGGCGACGTCCACGCAGCTGCGGGTCTTCCTGCTGACGCTGACCGTCGTCGACGACATCGTCGCGGTCTCCGTCATCGGCCTGGTGTACTCCGACGACCTCGATGCCGTCGCGCTCGCCGTGGCCCTGGCGGCCGTGGCCGTCCTCGTCGCGTTGGGTCGGTCGAGGGTGTGGCGGACCTGGCCGTATGCCCTCACCATCCTCGCGCTCTGGCTCGCCACCGTGGCCTCCGGGCTGCACGCCTCCGTCGCCGGGATGGTCGCCGGCCTGCTCGTGCCGTCCTTCGCGCCGCGGCGGCAGGCGGTCGAGCAGGCCGCGCGCCGGTTCCACGCGTTCCGGCAGTCGCCGCTCGCCGACGTCGGGCGCTCCGCGCAGGACGCCCTCGTGCGCGCCGTCCCGGTCAACGAGCGGATGCAGCTGGTGCTGCACCCCTGGACGAGCTACTTCATCGTCCCGGTCTTCGCGCTCGCCAACGCGGGAGTCGACCTCCGTGGGGGCGTCCTCGGGGAGGCGCTGCGCTCCCCGGTGACGTGGGGCATCGTCCTCGGGCTCGTCCTCGGCAAGTTCGTCGGGATCGGTGGCGTCGCCCTGCTCGGCTCCCGGCTCGGCGTCGGCCGCCTCCCACAGGGCGTCGGACCCGGCCAGATCCTCGGCGGGGGTGCCCTGTCCGGGATCGGTTTCACCGTGTCGCTGCTCATCGTCGGGCTCGCCTTCGGACCGGAGCTGCAGGACGAGGCGACCGTCGGGGTCCTGCTCGCCCTCGTCCTGGCCACCCTGCTCGGCTGGCTCGTCTTCACGCTGGCCGCCGTCCTGCACGGTGAGACCACTGCAGGGCTGCCCACGGTCCTCGACCGGCCGGTCGACCCCGAGCGGGACCACGTCCGCGGCTCCGTCACGGCGCCGCTGACGCTCGTCGAGTACGCCGACTTCGAGTGCCCGTTCTGCGGACGGGCCACGGGTGTGGTCGCCGAGGTCCGGGCGCACTTCGGCGCGGACCTGCGCTACGTGATGCGGCACCTGCCCCTGCCCGACGTCCATCCGCACGCCGAGCTCGCCGCGCTCGCCGTCGAGTCCGCCGGGGCCCAGGGTCGCTTCTGGGAGATGCACGACCTGCTCTTCGAGCACCAGGGGCAGCTCGAGACCGAAGACCTGGCCGGCTACGCGAGCGAGCTGGGGCTCGACGTCGAGCGGTTCCTGCGCGACCTCGACGACGAGGTGCACAGCGACCGCATCAGGGAGGACGTGCGCAGCGCCGAGGCGAGCGGTGCCCGAGGCACGCCGACGTTCTTCGTCGGCGACCAGCGGCACGTCGGGCCCTATGACGCGCAGACCCTCATCGCCGAGCTCGAGGCCAGCCGCAGGGACCCGGCCCGGGAGGAGCGGCCCCGAGCCGGGCACGCCTGAGGAGCTCAGCGGCATCCGGCCTCGTCGGTGTCACGCTCCTCGGGCACCCGTCAGTGCACCTCGTGGTGCATCTCCTCGAGGAGCGCTTCGAGGTTCGCACCCGGGTCCGCGACGAGGAGGGGGAGGACGAGGTCGTTCTCCTTCGCCGCGTGGCTCGTGAAGACGCGGAGCAGCGCCTCGGCCCACGCGGCCGCCGCGGCCGGCTCGGTGCTCGCCTCGATCGCGTCGACGATGCCGAGGATGACACCGTGCTCGGCGACCAGGGCGGCGACGAGGAGGTGGCCGGCCTCGGTGCCCGCGGCAGTGCGGTAGAACGTCGTCTCCTCCCCGGCCGCGTGGGGCGCCAGGGACGTGCGAGCCCAGTCGACGAGGCGCGCCTTCGCACTCCCTGACGCCTCACCGGGGTCGGTGCCTCGGGTGCCCGGCGCAGTGCCCGGCGCAGTGCCCGGCGCAGTGCCCAGCGCGGCGACGAGGGTCTCGAGCTCGGCGACGAGGTGCTCGTGGTGCCGTCGGATCGTGGCGGCGGCTGCTTCGTCGCGCTCGACAGGGGTGGTGGTCGGCGATGTCATGGTGACCTCCGGGGTCTGCTTCGCGGCGGGCTCGTCCCGCCGTCAGGAGCAGTGCACCACCGGCGGCCGCAGTCGTCCTTGACGCAGGTCAAGCCCGGGCGGGGCGCTCCAGGGCCGGGCGCTCCAGGGCCGCGCGGTCCCAGCCCGCGGTGGTCGCCGCCGCCGCGTAGGTGCTCTGCAGGAAGTCGAGGAGCACGGCGTCCGGGTCCTGGGCGGTCCGGACCGCGGTGTAGGGCAGGACGAACTCGCCCAGCTCGTCGTCCCACCGCGCGCCGGCCGGACCGGGGGGCAGGTCGCGGTAGCCGTCCGGGTCGGGGTAGGCGTACGCGTAGAAGATGCCCTCACCCTCCGCCCCCGGCCAGTAGCCGCAGCTGCTGACCTCGTGGGAGTAGGCCTCGTGCATCACGTGGGGGCCGCAGTTCGGCATGCCCCCCGGGTGTGGCGGGGCGCCCTTGCCGGAGAACCGCGTCGTCGCCAGGTCGAGGGCGCCCCAGAAGAGGTGCACCGGGCTCGACTTGCCCAGGAATCGGGACCGGAAGACCTCGAAGACCCGCTGCACCTCGACCAGCGTGCGCCAGAACGCCGTCACGGCCTCGGGGTCGTAGTCGTGGTGCGTGGTGTCCTCGTCGAACCGGATCGCCTCGGGGAGCTCGACCGGCACCGGCCAGATCTCGGTGGCCAGGCCCACGCCGCCGAGGAGTCCGTGGAGCTCGGCGTGGAAGTCCTTGACCGACTTCGGCTCGAGGGCCATGCTGCGGCGCTCGCCCCTCGTGGTCGTCACGTCGAGCCGATGGTCGAGCAGGTCGAGGTCGATGGCGAGGCTCCGACCCGCGTCGCCGGGGATGGGAGAGGTGGTGAGGCCGCGGGTGGTGACGTAGAGGGGCGCGTTCCACCAGTGGTTGAGCAGGGGGGTGCGCGCGATCCGGATCTTGCCGATCACCTGGAGCCACAGCGTCAGGGTGTCGCGGGTCGGCTCCCAGCTCGCCACGGGCAGCTCGGGCCAGACCGCGCGGGCGCTCATGCGGCGGTCCTGGCGGCGGTCCTGGCGGCGGTCCTGGCGTGCGTCATGCGTTCGACTCCTTCACCCGGTGCGGTTCTCGACTCTAGCGCCGGGGAACCGGTCGCGAGCAGGTGGTGGGGTGGGCACCCAACGAGCCCAGCGGCATACGGGAGTCGTATGCCGCTGGGCTGGGTGTCGTTCGACGCTCGCGCCGGGGGCGTGCGTCAGTAGACGAGCGCGCGCTCGCGGTCGGCGACGCGGGCCTGCGGGCGGGGCGACAGCATCCGGTCGACGCTGTACGCGCCGGCACCTGTCGCGGCGAGCAGGAGGACACCCGCACCGAGGGCGGCGACGAGCTCCCAGCCGTTCTCGGTGATGAACACGCCGTTGCCGATGTGGACGAGGACCGCGGCGCCGACCATGTCGAGGACGAGGAGGACGCTGAAGACGGTGGTCAGGGCGCCGAGGATCAGCGCGATGCCACCGACCAGCTCGATCAGGGCCGCGAGGGTGGCGGCGATCCCGGGCAGCGGGACGCCCATCTGGTCGAAAGCGGCACCGGTGCCGTCGAGGCCCCACTCGGTGAGCTTCTGCCAGCCGTGGGCGAGGAAGATCGCGCCGAGGAGGACGCGGGCCACCAGGAGAACGGCGTCGCGGGCGGCAAGGGGCTTGAGGAGAGAGGTCACAGTATCTTCCCAGTCATTAGTTGAATCATTAATTACCTCGATGAACTGTAGCGGGTCGACTGCTGCCGATCAACTCGAGGGCGCGGCTGTGAGCGAGTCGCCGGCGGGGCCCCGAGAGCCGCTGCGCGCGGCTGTGTAGCCTTGCGGGGTTCCGCCGAACGGGGCGGCTCGTCTGAAGGGGACCGCATGGAGGACCACCCGCGACCGGGGGAGTTCGTCACGGTTCGTCCCGGCGCAGCGGGGGCCCCGTGGGTCGCCGATCCCCTCGGTGAGCCCAGCCCGCCACCCCTGGACGGCGCACCCACGCTCGAGGACGTGGTTCAGCAGACTGGGGGCCTGACGGACGGCGAGACGATCGCGGTGGCCGGTCGGGTGGCCACTGCGCTCGCCGCAGCGCACGGCGCCGGCGTCGTGCACGGCGCGCTCGACCCGGGGGTCGTCGTGCTCTCGCCGGAGGACGGGGTCGTGCAGGTCGGCGGCTTCGGGGGATCAGCGGGGTCAGCGGGGTCAGCGGGGTCAGCGGGGTCAGCGGGGGGCGGCAGTGGATCGACCGCCGAAGACGCGCCCTCTCCCTATCTCGCGCCCGAGCAGGTCGCCGGGGACGAGGCCGACGCACGCAGCGACCTCTACGCCCTCGGCTGCCTCATGATGACCCTGCTGAGCGGAGCACCTCCAGCACCCGCGACGCTCGTCGCGACGGGACCGGACAGCTCTGAGCCAGCAGCCGCGCGGACCGGCGCACCGTGGCCGTCCGACGCGAAGCCCGATGTCGATCCAGCCCTGAACGGGCTCGTCCACGACCTGCTCGCTGTGTCGCCGGACCGTCGCCCGACGTCCGCGGGTGAGGTCGTGAGCCGGTTGGGGCGGATCGAGGCCGACCTGGCCGACCGGGGCGTCGTCGTGGCCCTGCCGGTCGCCGTCGGGGTCGGGGTCGCCGCTGCCGCCGCTGATCTCCCCGACGACTCGGAACCGACCCTGATGGACTCGCTGATCGGCGAGGAGTCGGGGGACGAGTCGGAAGACGAGTCGGATGACGGCTCCCCTTCGGCTGCGGGGTCACTCGCGACGCGGCCGATGGCGATGGTCACCACCCTCCCGTGGCCGTGGGTCAGCGGGAGCCTGGCCGCGGTCGCACTCGTCCTCGTCATCCTCTTCATGTCGTTCGGTCGTGGCGGCGTCGACGCCCCGACTGGCGCACCCGGGACGATCGCGCCGGCGCCAACCAGCCCCACAGCGACCGAGCCTGCCACCTCGAACGGCACGACCACCGCCGGGACGTCGACGACGAGCCGTACGACCACGACGAACCTGACCAGCACGACGACTACCACCAGCCTCACCTCGGCGGCGAGCCCGCCTGCACCAAGCCGGACAGCCTCGCCTCCCGTGGCAAGCACGGCGCCGCGGAGTCTCGACGAGGCGATCAGCTCACTCCGATCCACGGTGCGCAGCGTCGTCGCGAACGGAGACGTCGGCGCCGCAGCCGGCCAGGACCTCATCGCAGCTGCCGACGAGCTCACGACGTGGGCAGACCGCAGCTCCGTCCAGCTGAGACGCAGGGTGTCGGACCTCGACGGCTACGTCGACCGGCTGCTCTCGTCGGGAGACATCACCAACGCGGGTTACCAACAGGTGTCCGGCGCCATCTCTGCAGTGCAAGGGCAGCTCGGCTGACGCTCCCCGAGGAGGCGCCCGGTGACGGCTGGGGGGCACCCGCCGAGCCCAGCGGCATACGTCTGGCTGCGGAGGAAGATTAGGAGTACCCACCTGCAGCCGCACCCGGTGATTCTTGGGCGAGATATGCGCAGGCCTCGTCGTCATCCGGACCAGCGCAAGCCCTCTGCTGGGCTTCGCACCAATACACTCCGGTGGAGCGCCTGCACGCGGAAACCCCGGCGCCGAAGCACCCGGCACCGCGCGTTGGCCTCCGGCGTGGGCAAGGAAACGCGCTCGGCAGCTGGCGGGCAAGGGTCGGCTTCACCGGCGTGCGCGCGGCAATCGCGGGACGCGCAGGTGCCTCTGCTTGGCGACTGCCGTCGCGACTTGGCGTGCGGCCTTCGCGAACGGCGCCGGCGCCTGGTCTGCAGCCTCGCTGACTGCGCCGGCCATGCCGGTACGCAGGTGCTCGACCCGGTCCAAGGCGTAGTCGGGGGCCAGCTCGAGCGCGGTCGCGACCTCGACCCAGTCCTCTACGGTGACGTCGCGAACCTGCCACGCCTTGCCGACCTTCATCGAGCTGTGCACGACCTCGCCAGGCTTGAGGTACGGCGCGTAGCTAGCCGCGTCGTACAGCGGCGCCAGAGCAACCCGCGGCCCGCGCAGCAGCAGGCTGTAGTTCTTGGCGTGCGCATCAGTGCCACCGACCAGGGTGTTGAAGGCGAAGGCGTCGAAGAAGCGTTCCCGCACCGGCGAGCGATCGGCGAGCCCCAGCGACCCAAGCAGCGCCGCCACGTTCTTGACGCTCGGTCCCTTGTCGGCCTGGTACTTCTTGGACGGTGGGTAGGTCATTGCTTGCAGCAGGTCCTCTTGGTGAAGGCGTAGCCACGTCCCATTACGGTCGCGACGCCGGTCGTATCGGGTCGAGACGAGGGTCTTGGCCCCGCCGAAGTCGACCAGCTCTACGTGGGCGACGCGTAGCCCGAGCACCGCAGCGGCGCGCAGACAGACGAACTCGTTTACCTGCAAGTCCCCAAAGCGGGTGCCGGAGGCTGTGGGTTTCAGTATGTGCGTTGTCGGGGTCGAGTCGTTGGGCACGCCCCAGGTGCCGTCGTCGAGCAGGTGCAGGGCGACCTTGTTCTGCGCGCCGGCTAGGCTCCACCGGCCCGAGCCCTCCCCGACCTCCCAACCGGCGTCGCGCACGGTGAGCTCGCGCAGCATGCTGCAGAGCTGCTCCTCGGACAGGCGGCGCACGTCCCCGGTGCGTAGAGCCGCGTCCGGCGGGTCAACGTCAACGGGCAGTACCTGGACGCCACCGGCAGCGTCGCGCCCGACGTGGCGCAGCAGGGCGAAGGGGTTGCGTGCTGACACTTGGAAGCGGCGACCCCACTCCTCACGTACAGCTGCGTTGTCGGGCAGTAGGCCCTCCAGCCAGGCTGTGACGACCCGACTGCTGTGCCTTGCGCTGGAAAGCGGCATGGACAGCGACAAGGGCGTCGGTGAGGGACGGGAGGTGTAGGCAGCATCGTAAGAGAAGGACAGCGATCCACCGGTCGTCTGCTCCAGTCGGCCGGCCAGGGCTCCGTCGAGGAAGACGTTCATCTCGTTCATGTCTGGTCTCCGAACATGTCGGCGAAGGGGTCGGTGTCGTCGTCGAAGGCGGGCTTCGGCGACGGACCGAGCTTGACGGCCAAGCCGAGGGCGGTGAGAACGTCGAGCACCTTGCGCAGCTCGGCACCCGGGTTAGCGGCGGTCTCGAGGCGGGAGAGCCAGGGGCGGGACACACCGGCGCGCTCGGCTAGGGCTTCCTGGCTGAGCCCGGATGCCCGGCGGGCGTCGCGCAGCGCAGCGCCCAGTTCTCGCACGGTGGTGAGCATGACTCTGCCTTTCGGGGTTCTGTTACGGAACGACGACAACCTCCAATGTCACGGTACCACTACAACCAGGTTTGTAACGGATCCGTGACAAACCGATTTGTCACGAACTCGTGACAACCAGGTGGGCACGAAGGGGCTTTGACAGCGACACGACGAGACGTAACTAACTACCGCCCAACGCCTTTACGCACATGGCCCAAAGGCCGGCAAGTAGAGGCGTGATCGGCGGCGAGGTGCCCGTGGAGGCAGCCCCCGGCTTGATGGCAGGGTTCGCGAGAAGGCCGCTGGTGGGGAGTCTTGCGTCAGCCTGGCCGACACGAGTCCACCCACTGCAGTGCTTCTCTGGGGTACAGACGAGCCAGAGGCCCCTCCCGACGAGCGGAAAGGGCCTCTGACTGTGGTGGAGCCAAGGGGACTCGAACCCCTAACCCCCTGCTTGCAAACTCGGCGCCGGACCCTCGGCATCGCTCGTGTGCGCACCCCAAGAGCCATCGAGCACCGTCGCCCGCTACTTACCGGCGTCGCCGTTGCAGTACTTCACTGCAGTACCGGGCCGTCAGCCCGGGGGTACCTTGTCGACGCTTGGCCGCCACTCCCGGCACACCTGCTGCCCGTCGCGCGGGACGGACTGCGGCATACTTCGGAGGTGGCTCCTGCGAACGTCGATCCAAGGGCGTCCGGCCAGATGGACTCCGCGGAACTTCGGCGACGGCTCGCCCAGTGCGGGAGGGGCGAGCTTCCGAGCCTCGTGCGAGAACTCGTGATGGACAGGGTGCCCTACTGCTTCGCGGCTGAACAGTCACTATTTCCGAAAGTGCAGGCACACCTGGGCGCCGGACTGAAGATCGACCCTGCCGGTGTGCGGCTGGTCGGCAGCGGCTGCGTCGGTTTCAGCGTCGCACCGGACACATTCCCCAAGCCATTTCATTCCGGCTCAGATCTCGACTTCGCGATCGTGTCAAAGGAACTCTTCGACACGGCGTGGCACGGTTTGCTGTCGTGGGGCCACCCGCGCCGACACACGCTCCCTGGTCAAGAAAACCAGTGGTTCGGCCGGCGCAAGGACGAAATCTTTTGGGGCTGGATTGACGTCAAGTACCTCCATTTCCGTGGTCTTAGATTCGTTGATGATCTGAAGCCGCTCCAAAAGCTGCGAGCTGCTTGGTTCGACACCTTCCAGAGCATCGGCGCCGAGTTCCCCGGGACGGAGATCGCGGGCCGCGAGGTTAGCGGCAGACTATATCGCAGCGAAGAACATCTGATCCAATATCAGGCTGAGGGCCTTCGAAAGCTCCGATACCGACTAGCAGTGGCACGCGAGAAGGAGGCGTCACCCCATGGACTTCAGTAGCACGCAGGAGACGATCGGTTGGTTTCGTGATAGATATCTCGAGGGCACCCTCACGCTGAAGCCTCCATATCAGCGCAACCCCGTATGGATGGCACGCCAGAAGAACCACCTGGTCGAGTCGGTACTGATGAAGATGCCAATTCCCGAAATATTCATCCAGCGGTCTACGGATGCCAACGGCAGGACGGCATATGCCGTTGTCGACGGGCAGCAGCGGATCAGCGCCCTTATGCAGTTTATTGGCAGTTACTCCGCCGATGGCCAAGAAGAGTTCGACCAGTTCCCACTCGACAAGCTGACGACAGAGTCCGATTGGTACAACCGATGCTTCGCCGACCTCACTGACCCGGAGAAGATCAGCTTCTTTGGCTACGAACTGGCGGTTCGGTACCTGAACTCGAGCGACGAAGAGCAGATGAAGGCGGTCTTCAGGCGTCTCAACAGCTTCACTGTCCCTCTAAAGCCTCAAGAACTTCGGCACGCCACTTACATAGGACCGTTCTCACATCTGGCCGACAAGCTCGCAGGAGATTATGGCGACTTCTTTGCCGAGAATCGGATCATCACCGTAGGAGCGATTCGTCGCATGGCAGACGTTGAGTTCGTTGCGGAGTTGCTCATTGGCACTATGCACGGTCCTCAGGGGGGTTCCGCGAAGATCATCGATGACTACTACTCAAACTACGAGGATTTTGAAGATGAGTTCCCGGGGCAGCGCAAGACTCGCGTTAAGTTTGAGGAAACCATGGCGGCAATTGAGCGCCTGTTTCCGGATCTTCGCGGCTCACGTTGGGGAAACAAGAGCGACTTCTACTCTCTCTTCGTCGCTCTGGCGGCGTTCCTTCCACGGGGCAGCCTGAGTGACAGAACTGCGTCGAAGCTGCGAGGAGCCCTGAGAGAATTCGAGGAAGAGGTGGAGCAGCGGGTCGGTGATGAGGAAGCCCCCGTGTCGAAGGCCGCAGCCTCGTACGCCCGTGGTGTAGTCCGAGCCCCTAACGAGAAGTCGCGCCGTGCCGCCCGCCACGCGTCATTGCTTGCAGTCCTCGAAGAGGCTTGAGGCGTGTGGGACTCCCATCAGGTCCCGGGGCGTGGAATGCGAGTCCTTGGAATCGCCGTGAGCCGTCTTCCCAAAAGACGTCTAGACGTCTACTATGACGCTGTACCGCCCATCAACATCGAAGGAGCAATCGTGGCCGAGCGCCGCAAGCCCGGGGCCATCAGGGACGCCATCCTGTCCGCATTCGAAGGCCCAGCCAACAGGAACGCCGAGCTGACCGTCGCCGATATCCGCGAGCGGGTCTCTGCGAAGCTTGGCGAAGACGTGCCGTCGTCTTCTGTGCGGTCATACCTCAACATCAACACTCCCGGACAGTTCATCCGGACCGGGCGCGGAACCTACCGGCTGGTGCGCCGTTGACCCCCTTCGTCTTCGGACACGCGGAGCTGGTCCACACAGACTGTCTGACCTGGCTCAGGAGGCGACCCGAGAAATCGATCCACGCGGTCGTCACTGACCCGCCGTATGGAGCGACGGAGTATACCCACGAGCAGCAGCAGAAGCTGCGGGCCGGCAAGGGGGGTGTGTGGCGCATCCCACCCGCATTCGATGGCCACAGGCGAGCACCGCTGCCGCGGTTTACGACGATGAGCCGGGCTGACCTTGATTACATGCATGATTTCTTCTACGCCTGGGCTGAAGTGCTCCGTCCGACGCTCGTACCTGGGGCGCACGTGATGGTGGCCTGCAATCCATTGGTGTCGCCGTATATTTCCATGGCGCTGACGAAGGCCGGGCTGGAGAGGCGCGGGGAAATCGTTCGGCTGGTGATGACAATGCGCGGAGGTGACAGGCCGAAGAACGCCCACGAAGAGTTTGTTGATGCAACCGTGATGCCTCGGTCTCAGTGGGAGCCGTGGCTGCTGTACCGGGAGCCATTAGAGTGCAGGACGGTCGCAGACAATCTACGGAAGTACAAGACCGGTGCGCTGCGGCGAATCTCAGACGCTCAGCCCTTCGGGGATGTGATTAAGTCGCACCCGACCCGCAAGTTGGAACGTCAGATCGCCAACCACCCGAGTCTGAAACCACAATCGTTTCTGCGCGCTGTAGTACGAGCGTCCTTACCCTTGGGCGAAGGCATCATACTCGATCCCTTCGCAGGATCGGGCTCTACACTCGCTGCAGCCGAGGCCATCGGGTACCAGTCGATTGGCCTGGAGAGAGACGCTGAGTACTTCGAGGTGGCTAGGCAGGCCATCCCCCAGCTCGCGCGGCTCGTTGTGGCCGGCGTCGAGCAAGTATCTGAACCGATACCGGATGATGACGATCGCTAGGCGGCGCCACGCGGTGCAAGGCCGGAGTTTGTGGTTGTCCGAGCGGTAGCGTGCACTCTGTGAATCTTGACGAACTGATCTTCGATGTGCTGGTCGACAAGGCCAGGGTGACAGGCCCGAACACTTGGCGATACAAAGTATTGATGGCCATCGCCGACGCCGGTGACTACGGAGCAACCGACCACGAGCTAGTCGACTTGCTCCAAGCGCCTGGAGGGCCAAGCAACATCCGACCCCGTCGCAACGAACTTGTTGAGTCTGCCTACGTGGAAGATGCTGGCGTGAAGCGCCCTACAAGCTCGGGTTCCCAGGCCACGGTCTGGAGGATTGGCAGCGGAGACCGCCCCATCCTTACGCCTGCTTTTGTGGAGGACGACTGCCTTCTTGCAGCCGACGTTTCTGCTGCGGCCACCGGGGGCCCGCAACTCACTCAAGCCGATCGCCTCGCCGGTGAGATGCTCCGAGCTAGGTTCGCGCTCTTGGGACGTCGTGCACGTAAGGCTGGTGCCGAGATCGGTGTTGCTGTCGACGCTTCTGTCGCACGCTCAGGGCCAATCCAATTGGGCCTCTGGCGTAGCGGAGGTGATCGGGCGAGGTTCACTCTGGGCGCAGAGCTGGATGGCTCGGGCCTTCGACTCTCTGCGACGCTCGGTCCCGGAGATACCGGCGCTTCGGAAGCCGATGCTCGGACTCAGCGCTTCAGAGCTGAGCTGGCCTCCTTGACTGACGAGGCGATTGCCCCGATCGAACGCTTGGTCCAAGCGGGATGGGAGGTCTCCACGACCTCTGCACTGGGGCTGGCCACGTTCTCCTCGGCGAGGGATTGGCTGAGGGCTCTCGTCGATGATCCAACAGTTGCCGGCCACATCAGCGCGACTCTCGCTCCCCCCGAAGTGGCCAAGTTGGGCGAGGGGGTGGCGGCAAGAATAGGCGACCTGCTTCAGATTCTTTCAGTAGACGCGGCCGCCGAGACAGCCATGCGCGACCCCGTGCAGGCCCTGGTAAACGGTCTCCTGTGGGATGAGGATCGGGCCCGAAACCTCATCGCGCTAGCTCGTCGCTCAAAGCAACTTCTGTTTGCTGGGCCTCCCGGCACGGGAAAGACCCTCGCCGCGCGGATCCTGGCCGGGGCACTTGCTGACAAGAGCCGCATTAAACTTGTGCAGTTCCACCCGACGTACGCCTACGAGGACTTCGTTGAGGGCATACGTCCAGCCATGACGGACGATCGTGAAGAAGGGTCTACAGAGGAAGGCATGGCGCTCAGGTACAACATACGGCCAGGTGTCTTCAAGACCCTCGTGACATCCGCTCAGTCAGCACCGGGAAACGCTCCACACTTCTTGGTGATCGACGAGATGAACCGCGCCAACCTAGCGCGTGTGCTCGGCGAACTGCTCTTCGCGTTGGAGTACCGGGGCCCCGAGAACGAAGTCGAGCTCGCTTACAGCGGAAAGCCGTTCCACGTGCCAGACAACCTCTGGGTGATTGGCACCATGAACACCGCGGACCGTTCCGTAGCTCTGCTTGACGCCGCCATGCGCCGGCGCTTCAAGGAAGTTCGTTTCGACGTTGACTACGCGGTGATCCGGCGTTGGCACCAGCGGCACACTAGCGCCGAGTTGGGGGAGGAGGCGGCAGCGCGACTCCAGAGACTCAATGATGAGGTCATCGAGTTGCTTGACGATGATCGTGCCATCGGCCACTCCTTCCTCGTCAGAAGCGACTTGGCTGAAGTCGGATTCGAAACCGTGTGGCATGAGGATCTTGAACCGGTCCTCCGCGATCATCTGCTCGGGCGCACTGATGACCTTCCGTCTCTGCGTGAAGCCTTCTTGGGAAGCCTGTAGTGTCGGATATTCATCTCGCGGAGACTGATCCCCCTCGGGAGGAAAGGTTCAGTCCGGCAGAGGCACGAGCGTTGAGACGGGCGCGGCACGGCCTTTTCATAGATGAAGTCGGTAGCGATGAACACGGATCTGCGGTCCGAGTGAGGTTTGGCCCAAAGACCGGCTATGCCGGAAGCGTCTCTCTACCCGGGGGCCGGCGTATCATCGTTCACCCAAAGGCCCGAGTGCACAGCTTGCCGGAGCTGCTGACCCTGGCATACCGGACGCTTGCACCGCCGCCCAGTTCTGGCGTCGCCACCGTCGAAACGACAACGCCTAGTGAGTGGCTGCTGGTGCAGCTCGCTCGCGAGGTCCATGAGCTTCTTGGCCGGGGACTTCGCAACGGATACGTTGAGCGGCGAGAGCGTCTGCCGTTCGTACGGGGCCGGACGCGCCCCGTCCTGAACCCCGCCCAGCTGCCTTTCCTCGATTGCGAGTACGCCGACTTCATTGTTGATACGCCCGAGAACCGACTGTTGCGTGGCGTTCTCGAGCTCCTGGCACCAGCGGTACGAAACCGGGCGGTCCGGCGCCTATACGACGATGCCTTGAGCTTCCTCTTGAACGTGGAGCCTGTCCTTCCGTCGCTTGCCCAGTTCGACCGAATCTCACTGACACGACTCAACCGGCACTACCTGCCCAGCCTACGACTGGCGCGTCTTGCGCTTGAGGGCGCCGGTGTCGTGGACTCAGCGGGGAGCAGTACAGCTCCGTCCTACTTCGTTCTGATGTGGCAGATCTGGGAGAACGCGGTCGCAGCGGCCCTGCGTGACGCCCAGATCCTTGACGTGCTGGAGAAGCCTCGTTACGGGTCTGCGTTCGTCCATGAGCAGGGTCAGCCCAATGTGTCCGTCACACTTGAGCCGGATCTCGTCCTTGGGCGGCGCCTTTCGCCGCGGATGGTCATCGACCTCAAGTGGGCTCCGGTCCTGCTACCGAATCGGCATGGCGGACTTCGGCTCCGGAACTCGCATCTTTACCAGATGGCGACGTACGTGACTGCCCTCGATTGTGACGGGCTTCTGCTGTACCCACTGATGGACGATGCCGTTAATGCGACGTACGTGTTCAACGGCCATCGAGTCACGGTACGGACGGTCGACCTGGGGCAGACGGGACTCACCGATCTGCGTAACGCAGCCGCTGACATTGCCGCTGCGCTTTAATATGCGTTTTGCCACGCGTACCGCTGCAGCGTACAAGTTCGTCTCCGGGGGCCGAGGACGGCGCGCCAGCGCCGCCCGCAGGCACCTCGCGAGCGAAGCGAGCGTCTTGATCTCATAGAGGCCAATTCGGCAGAGAGGACTTGGGGCCTCGTGTCCTGTGCCGGGTGATGCGCGACAGTCTCGCGCCAGTTGATGTGCGACACCGGGTCGTGGTCGGTCAGTCTGGGTCGACGTCTCCGTGGGGCGTCGGGACTCAGGGAGGCCGGGATTGGCACTGGTTGTCTTGTCTGTCGTCGAGCAGCGGTTGGACGCGGTTCGTGAGGTCCTGTCCGGGGCGGAGGTCACCGAGGTGGCGTGCCGGTACGGTGTGCACCGGGCGACGTTGCACCGGTGGGTGGGCCGGTATCTGACGGATCAGTTGGCGGGGTTGGCGGATCGGTCGCATCGGCCGGCCTCGTGTCCGCATCAGGTGGCGCCCTCGGTGGAGGTCGTGGTGGCGGAGATGCGGCGGGCGCATCCGCGGTGGGGTGCCAAGCGGATCCGGATGGAGCTGTTGCGCAAGCCGGTCGAGGGGGTGACGGTGCCGGCGGTGCGCACGATCGTGCGGGTCCTGCACCGGCAGGGCCTGTCGCAGCCGCGTCCGCGCAAGCGGCCTCGCTCGTCGTATCGCCGGTTTGAGCGGCCGGGGCCGATGCAGCTGTGGGGGATCGACATCGTCGGCGGGATCGCGCTGATCGACGTGGCCACGGGGGTGGTGCGCGAGGCGAAGCTCGTCACGGGAGTGGATGACCACTCCCGGTACTGCGTGATGGCTGCGGTGGTGGAGCGGGCCACCGGCCGGGCGGTGTGTCTGGCGTTCGCGCAGGCGCTGGGGCGGTTCGGGGTCCCGGAGGAGGTGATCACGGACAATGGGAAGCAGTTCACCGACCGGTTCGGGCGGCACGGGACGCGCAACGGGGAGGTGTTGTTCGACAAGATCTGTCGCCGTAACGGGATCACGCACCGGCTCACGGCACCGGCCTCGCCGAACCAGAACGGGAAGGTCGAGCGGTTCCACGGCACGTTCCGCCCGGACTTCCTCGACGACGCCGGACCGTTCACCAGCGTCGAGGAAGCACAGGCCGCGGTCGATGCGTGGGTGCACGACTACAACGTCGACCGGCCACACCAGGCCCTGGACGACAAGGTCCCGGTCACGCCCGTCGAGCGGTTCGCTCCGGTCCCGGCCGAACAACGCGCGGTGCTGCCGCTCTGGCTGCCACCGGCCATCGAGCCCGTCACGGTCGCGGATCCACCGTCGTCGCAGCCGGACGAGCACTGCGCGACAGATCAGTCCGTGAAGACGGCAACCCCCGACCAGGGGCGGGGGCCTGGTGACCCGGTCCAGCTCGAGCGCGTCGTGGGCCCGTCGGGGAACCTGTCGGTCCGCGGGCAGCAGTTCTGGCTCGGACCGGCCCGGGTCGGTCAGCTCGTGCGGTTCTGGATCAGCTGCGACTTCATCCACCTGAGCATCGGCGGCACCCGCGTGAAGACGGTCCGCTCCCACCTGTCGGTCAACGATCTGGCCATCCTCGCCGCCGGCGCCGCGATCCCGGCCGGGCCTCCTCCGCTGCCGTCCTCACTCGAACCCGACACCGTCGTCGAGGTCGAACGGGCCGTGGCCCGCGGCGGCACCGTCGCCCTGGGCGGGCACGTCATCCTCGCCGCGGAGATCCTCGGTGGCCGCCAGGTCGGGATCCGGATCGAGGGCGCGACGCTGATGTTCTTCGACCTGGACACTCGCGAGCTGCTGCGCACCCGGCCCAACCCGATCCCCGTCGCGCAGTGGCACCACCTGCGCGGGGTGCGCCCCGCCGGGCCACCCCTGCGCACCTCGGCCGAGCCGATCACCGTGCAACGACGAGCCTCGAACACCGGAGTCATCACGGTATGCAAGCAGCAGGTCGCCCTCGGCCGGGCTCACGCCCACCACACCGTCACCGTGCACGTTGCCGAGACCACCCTCGCGATCGAGGTCGACGGCGAGACCCGGATCGTGCGCCGGACCACGACCCTGCCGGTGCGTAACATCAAAGTGGACCGGCCACGGACGGTCCCCTCAATTTCCTAGACCAGGTGTCGCACATCAGGTGGCACACATCCGTCGCACCTCACCTGGCACAAGTCAGGGACTTGGGGCCTCGGTCGGTTCACCCTCTTGGCGCATCCCGGGTATCCGCACAGGTGGAGCACCATCATGCGGCGGCCAGCAGTGTGGGGTCATCCCCGCGGCCCCTGCGCGACCTAATGGTTTCCTTCGCCGGGGGCCGACCCGCCGCATCGGGCACCAGCACGGCGCACAAGCCGCCGGCGCACTTTGCCGCAACGGGGCCCACCCCGGGCTACGCGGGCGCTCTCGGCTGGGAGCCTGGGCTGTTCGCGTGTGTGCGCTCAGTCTGCAGCTTCGGCATACAGGAGCGGCAGGATCACGGCGCCCGGATCTGCATAGACCTCATAGGAGATCAATGAACTGAGGCAAGCCTGAATAGCTGTGGGATGACCGGAAGGCACGGTCGGCCCTCGGAGGGCGAGCCCCTTCGCACGCAACGCTTCGCGGGACGGGAGCGATACGACCTCTTCCTCGTCGATCCACTCGGGCACATCTTCGGAGGGGTTGAAGGGTCTTGGCGGATCAAGCAGCAGCTTGGCTGGGAGTCCTCCGCCTTCGCGCACATGCTCGCCGAGGCGGGCGTACAGGCCGTCGAAAAAGGTGGGGTCCCTTTGGGTCGCGACGTCGTGCTCGGTCGGGCTTGCCGCGAGAATGTGCGCCAGCCATAGTACGGCGGGGAGCCTAAAGCGAGGGCGCAGACCTCGGTCGAACTCTCCCTCAAGCAGATTCGCGAGATCACGTATGACCCACTCGTGCGAACGAGGATGGCGCTTGAGAAGTGCCGCGGTCAGGGCGTAGTGGATTGGGGCTGTGCCGATGACATACCCGTCGTAATCTCTGGAGAGTCCAAAGGAGGGCTCGATCATGCGCTGGCCGAATCCACAACTCGTCATCCAGGTTTCGAATGCAGCCGGCCCATCCTCGTCGGCCAGGTCGCCGGCATAGATGCGGATGCCTGTCTCCAGCAAACCTGAGATGTAGTCACCCGGACCACCGCCGTAGCCATCTCGGGGCCGCGGATTGCTCGCTTCTCGCCCCTCCGGGCCATTGGCCTCAGGACGCTCCGATAGCGTGCGTACGCGGCGGGCGAACAGACCGACGTAAGCGGGGTCTTCCATAGACAGCCGCGCGTAGTCACAGAGGTAGGCGCTCTCGAAGCGCAACTGCTCGGCGAGCTCTAGAACTGCGAAAACAGTGGCAAGCCCGCCCCACCCGGGTTCCATGAGAGCAGTCGCTGTGGACCAAAGATCGAGGTTCCGGCTGACACGGCGATGCTGACGCAGAATGTCCAAGGCCAGATCCGGTGCCGGCGTCCCATCGGTGAGACGGTAGATGCGGTAGTTGTGCTGCCCAAACAGCCGCTGGGCATTGCGGATTCGCTCGTTGTCCTGCCCTCCCGACAGGACGAGGTGAAAGAAGAAGAGCGGCTTGACCAGTTCTTCGAGTGGACTCCCATACACCTTGAGCGCGTTGTTGGCCAAACCGGTTGAAGGGGTGCTCTCCACCTCGAAGACGAAAAGGGGTGCGTCGTTCGATGCCGCCGCGGTCCACGACAAGTCGACAGCTGCGGATCGACCTACGCGGTGCTCTTCACGCACCTCATAGCCTAGGGCCGCGCCCAACTGACCAAGCCGGTGTATGACCTCGAGGCCGCCGACCCGTGTGTGTCTCACGTGGTCAAGGTAATGGCGCCATGCGATGGACGCGACTGCTGGGCAGCCGGTGCTTGACAGCCTGTGGATAACTCCGCGAGGGCACTCGCCAGGGATGATCCCCTTAGCGGAGCAGAAGTAGGGCCGGCCCGGACGGGTCAAGGGTGGCCGAAGGCCATCGCGCCAGCGACGCCGCAGGCGCCCTAATGGGACTCCGGCGTGTGCCGGGAGACTGGTTTGTCTCGGGCCACTGGCGGGTGGCCACTGAAGCGCCCGGAGGCTTGGACCTCTTTGTCAAGACTGTGGCCCCGCCGGTGGTGGAGACCGCCGAAGACTCGTGGGGTGTCGCGCCTGGAGCGCTTTCCATTAGGCCGTCTGGGGTCTCCCGGCTCGAGTTGCGTGATGGAGTCGAGAAAGGAGTAACGATGGAGCTGTTCTGTGGGATCGACTGGGCTGAGCACCACCATGACGTGGCGCTGGTCAACGCCGGCGGGGACGTGCTGGCCACGTTTCGTATCTCGGACGATCCGGCGGGTTTTGCCCGGCTGGTCTCGAGGATCGGCCGTCACACCATGGTGCTCGGTTCGGTCGGGGTGGCCCTGGAGACGGATCGGGGGCTGCTGGTCGCGGCCCTGCGTGAGATCGGCGTGCAGGTGTTCTCGATCAACCCCAAGTCGGTGGACCGCTACCGTGACCGGTTCGCGGTCTCTGGCGCGAAGTCGGATGCTGGCGACGCGTTGGTGCTCGCGCACCTGTTGCGGACCGATGCGCGACAGCATCGTCAGATCGCGAACGACTCGCAGCAGGTGCTCGCGTTGAGCGCCTTGTCCCGGGCCCACCAGGATGCCGTGCGCACCCGGCTGCGTGATGCCGGACGGTTGCGCTCCCACCTCAGGGAGTACTACCCGGCGGCGCTGACCGCGTTCCCGTGCCTGACCACTCGGACCGCGCTTGGGGTGCTCTGGGAGGCACCAACCCCCATGGCTGCAAGGCAATTGAGCGCGGATGACCTGCGGCGACTGGGTCGCATGGCGGGGCGGGTGTCGATGCCGGCGACCGTCGTCAACCGGCTCCTGACCGTTTTCGCCGAGCCACAGCTGCGTCATCCGCCGGCCGTGGAGGAGGCCATGGGTGCCGCAACGCGCACGATCCTGGCCACGTTGCGCGCCACCGAAGAAGCGGTGCAGCGGGCCGAGGACGAGCTGGTCGAGGCCTTCGCCAGGCACCCACAGGCGGGCATCGTGGCCAGCCTGCCAGGGGTGGGACCGATCCTGGGCGCACGCCTGATCAGTGAGTTCGGCGACGACAAGACCCGCTACGTCAACGCCGCGGCACGACGACGATACGCAGGAGTCGCCCCCGTGACCCGAGCGTCAGGCAAGTCCCGGGTGGTGCTGATGAGACGAGCCCGCAACGACCGGCTCTTCGACACCTGCCGGATGTGGGCCTTCAACGCCATCGGCAAGTCCGCCGGCGCCGACGCCTACTACCGGGCCCGACGCGCGAAGGGCGAACACCACGAGGCTGCGCTGCGACGCCTCGGCAGCAAGCTGCTCGGCCAACTGCACCACTGCCTCGAAGACGTCATTCCCTACAGCGAGGAACTCGCCTGGGCGCCCACTCCATAACGGGTCCCGCCCCGGACAGCTGGCAAAACACGGATCGGATCGGAGCTGTCAGGGACTGCCGAAGGCAGGTGCGAAGCACCGCGCAGCGTCCTTGACCGCTCCGTGGAGATCCGTACGCTCTCTGGCTGCCGGACCGGGCCCCACTTGCCAGGCCAGGCCCGTGGGGTGTCTTGACGCGACCGGGCCGGCCCGGATGATGTCCGCGACGGGGTCATCCCGGCTCTCAGCCACGTCCCTCCTTCGCGCGCAGCGCGCACGTAAACGGTTGGTGGACAGCGGTTCTGGTCTTCGTCAAGGTTTGGCAAGTTTCTAGACTCGCTCCGCGCTGCGTTCCTTAATGGATCGGGGATCTACCCCAGACCATCTGAAAGGGGACGAAGATGCACACCTTGGAGACGCTCGCGACCGCCGCGGGCACGACCGGCCTGCAGGGCTGGATCAAAGCGAACATCATCCCGCTGCTGCTCCTGCTCATCGCGACCATGCTGTTCGTGCTCGCCCAGCGAGGCGACAACGCCAAGGCCATGCGGGTGGTGTCCGGCGTGATCATCGCGCTGGCCGTCCTGGGCCTGGCCACCAGCGGCAAGGCCGACAGTTTGGGGTCCTGGATGGCCTCGCTCATCACGGGGTGACACCATGCGACTTCCTGTTGATGACGAGATCTACAACGTCAACGCCGTCTGGCTCGGCCCGCCGAACCGGACCCTACCCTTCCGAGCCCGGTACGTGGCCTACGCCGTCGGCGCCGTGGTGTTCCTGCTGCTGCAGGTCATCGAGCGACGGCTCGGGATCGACCTGGGCTTCTTCTCACTGGCGTACAGCCTGCTCGCGACAGTCGCGCTCACGCGGCTGATCCTCTCCGTCGTCAACCCTGACAGGCCCCTGGCCTCCGTCCTCGGAGCCTTCGTTCACGAGGTCTCCGCGCCACGCCAGGAGTCACGGGTTGCGACGCACACGATCCGCCCGGCTCGGGTGCGTGCCGTCCCCGCGCGCCTGAGCCGGGCCCAACGCCGGCTGGCCAAGAAGAGCCCAGCCATCGCAGGCGTGACGGCCACCGATCTCGGGGACTACCAGGAGGTGGCGACATGAGCGGCAAGAGCGGCCTCGCGATCCGCCGAATCAGCGGCCACTGCACGATTACCGGCGACAAGCTCATGGCCTGGTATCTCCTTGACCCGCAAGGCTGGTCGTTCCGGCCCGACGGCGTCCGGGAGCAGCTCATCGTCGACGGCGCTGATGTCTTCGGGCAGCTCGTACGCCGAGAGATCCACCTCCGGGTCACCACGCGGCCCTACCCCGTCGCGCGCTGGGCGGCCGACCACGACGCCAACGCCCCCGCGCCTCTGCCCGCCTGGCGTGACCACCTCATCACCGACCAGCGCCGCCTAGCGTCGCTCAGCATGGCCGACAAGGAGGTCTACCTCGGCGTCGAGATCCCGACGCGAAGCCCGGTCTACAAGGCCCTGGGGTCGTTCTGGGGGTCGATGTCGGACCGCGAGGTCGCCGCGCTCTCGGGACACGTCCGCGCCACCGACGAGCTGATGGCCTCACCGGGCATCGAGGCCGCGCCCGCGACACCGCGCCAGCTCGAGTGGCTGCTGCATCGCTCATGCTCGCTCGGCCTCCCGGCTCCCGTCACCCTGGGCGCATCCGACCTCGAGGCGTGGGAGACCGAGGACCTTCACGAGTTCACTGACCACGTCCGCTGGTTCGCGCTCCCCTACGGCCGGACGATCCGGGTCGTCGGCGAGCACGATGACGAGCGGATCGAACGTCACGTCTGTGTCCTCTCGGTGGGTCGTATGACGGACCTCGAGATCCCGCCCGGGATCCCGTGGATGCAGCGCACGGACCAGCTCCCCTTCCCTGTCGAGTGGTCCGGCCGCGTCCGCATCGAGGATGCCGCGAAGGTCGGAGCCGCCCTGCGGCAGAACATCCAGAAGATCCGCGCCCAGCGCGACCACTACGAGGTCGAGCACCAGGAGCCGGCTCCCGGGGCCCTGGACCGACAGGCAGCTCGTGCCCTCACCGTCGAGGACGAGATCTCCATGGGCCTCTCCGGGCTGTCGACCCGCACCTCGGGTTGGTATCGCATCGCGGTGTCCGCTCCCACTGAGGACGAAGCGATCCAGCGAGCCGGGGTCATACGCAAGCTGTTCGCCCCACAGATCACCATCGCGCGTCCACACGACCAGTACGCCGTGGCACGCGAGTTCATCCCCGGAGAGCGACTCAGCACCACGGCATTCCGGCGCCGTATGCCGGTCACCACCCTTGCGGCCGCCGTCCCCGCTGCTACGGCCAAGGTGGGCGACCGGATCGGCATCCACCTCGGGGAGACCTCCGGGACCTCCTCACGGGTCGTGACCTGGGAGCCCTGGCTGGCGACCGAAAGAGGCGAGGAGTCCGGGCTGGCCGTCCTGTGCGCAGGCCTCGGCGGCGGCAAGTCCACGGCAGGCGGCAACATCATCTACCGCACCGTCATCCAAGGTGTTCCTTGGACCGTGCTCGACCCCTCGGGCCGGCTCACCGCCCTGTGCCGGCTTCCCGAGCTCGAGCAGTACTCCCGCGCCATCGACCTCCTCGACGCCGCGCCTGGCTCTCTCGGCACCTACCGAGTCATCGCCGAGCCTCGTCGCGACCACTACGCCGAGGAGAGCGAGTTCCGCGCTGCCAAGGAACAGGCCCAGGACACCCGCCGCCTCCTCACGAACAGCGTTCTGCGGGCCATGCTTCCCAGGCAGCTGCAAGAGCACGTCCTCACGGAGGTTGCCCTGCTTCGCGCCGTGGGACGGGTGCCCGCCAACGCCTGGAGCGCCTGCGACCAGGTCGTGACCGAGCTCGCGACGCTCGAGGGCGACGAGGCACTGGTGCGCCATGCCGGCTACATGGCCGACTTCCTCCGAGAGGCCGCCAAGACGAGCCACGGCCGACTCGTCTTCCCGGCTGGCAAGGCCCTCGACACCTCCAGCGAGGAGCCGCTCCTTACCGTTTACTCGCTACGGGGCCTCGCCCTTCCCGACGAGTCCACGGCTGGCTCGGAAGACCTCGACGAGCGACTCTCCATGTGCGTCATGTACCTCGCCGCTTGGCTGACCCAGCGCGGCATGTACTTCGGGGACATCAACGCACGCAAGGGCATCTTCATCGACGAGGCGTGGGCGCTCTCGACCTTCAGCACCGGCCGGCGATTCATCGACCGGGCCGCCCGGGACTCGCGCAAGCACAACACCCGCGTGCTCATGGCGAGCCAGAACCCCTCCGACCTGCTCAAGCTCGACCTGGCCAACCTCAGCTCCGCGGCCTTCATCGGCCGGCTCACCGGCGAGGAGGCCCAGCGCGACGCCCTGCGCTTCATCCCAGGCATCCGCGACGGGCTCGGCTACGAACAGATCTTCGGCACCCTCTCCAGACCGAGTCGTGACGGGCTGAGGGGCCCGCGTGAGTTCGTCTTCAGCGACGGCAACGGAGGGATCGAGCGGATCCGCATGGACCTCTCAGCACACCCGCACCTCCTCGACGCACTCAACACGACCGCCGAACCGCTCAAGGCCCGCAACCGCGCCGCCCGTGAGCTCGACGACGAGAAGGCGAGTGCGTGATGGCCGGCAAGAGGCTCGTCCGCACCGGCCCGACTCGTCTCGTGGGGCGGCTCCTCATAGTCCTGTTCTTCAGCATCGTGGCAGGCGTGGCGGTGGGCTCGGAGGCCATCGCGACCCCCGCCCTGCCGGCGGCTCCCTGGGACTGCAAGGACGCCCCGATCGCGGCCATGCCGGACTCGGGACTCCCGGGCTTTTTCGACCCGGCTCCCGATCCCATTCCTCCACAGGGCGACCCGTTCGCAGCCACACGGTCCACGACCGTCTACGACCAGTACGGCTACGCCGGCCTGTCCTGGAGCACCTACGACCTCGGCTGTGGCGGTGCCGTGCGTGACATCGAGGCCACCACGGACACGTTCCTGGGGAACTTCTTCTTCTCGGGCGCCACGTGGATGGCCTCGGCCACCAACGGGATCCACAACAAGGTCGCGCATCCCGACGAGTACATGGCGCCCTTGGACGTCGTCGTCGGGACCGTCACCCAGCGCATGCACGAGCGGATCTGGTCACCGTGGGGCATGGTCGCCTTCCTCGGCGTGGCCGCCCTGCTCCTGGCCTACTCGCTCCGCGGCCACCTCTCGTCGGTCATGACGGCCGCAGCCTGGGCACTGCTCGTGGTTGCGGTCCTGTCAGGCATCTCGCAGTACCCCACCCGCACCGCGAGCTTCTTTGACGAGACCGTGACCCAGTCCATCGCCTCCATCAACCAGACGAGTGCGGGGCTCACCCCGTCGGCTGGTGCCGACCCGACCCGAGCGCAGGGCGCGCTCATCGTCGACGACGTGCTCTACCAGGCGTGGCTCCGCGGCCAGTTCGGAGACCCGAACAGCGCTGCCGCCCAGAAGTGGGGCCCGGTCCTCTTCCGGGAGAGCACCTTCAGCCGCACCGAAGCGGCGACCGCGTCGAGCACGCCTGACGGCATCCAGAAGATGACCGAGCAGAAGGCCAACGACTGGGTCACCACCACGCAGGAGATCCAAGAACAAGACCCCATCGCGTATGCCGCGGTGCAGGGCAAGTCGAAGGGGCGTGCCGGAGCCGGCTTCATGGCCTTCATCGGCGTCCTCTTCACCGGCCTGTTCCGCCTCGTCGCTGACCTCTTCATGTTCGCCGGCTTGGTCATGCTCCGGCTGCTCGTCATGTTCTTCCCGGCTGCGGCCGTCTTCGGGGTGCTGGCGCCCATGGCGTCGATCGTGCGGCGCATCGGCAACATCGCCGGCGCCTCGGTCATTAACGTGATCGCCTTCGGCGCCGGCTCCGCCATTCACACGGTGCTCATCGCCGCGATCCTCTTCCGAGCCGACGGCGCAGGGATGGGCGTGCTGAGCTTTGTGCTCTGCCTGGTCGTGACTGTGGCGGCCTTCATCATGCTCATGCCCTTGCTGTCGCTCACGAACGTCCTCGGCCGCCCGTCGAGCACCCAGACCCTGCTTCGTCGAGCTGGCCGTCGAGTCAGGCGCCGTCATCTGCGGCGAGGCCGTCATGGGGAAGGCGATGACGACGACGACGAAGAAGAGGATGAGTCGGAAGAGGACGAGGACGAAGAAGAGGCCCCACGACGTCGCTCAGGTCGTCGTCGGCGCCGCTCGGCCCGTCGCACGCGCCCACCGGTGGAGGCCTTCGGCCGTCCCGCCACGGTCCCGCTGAGCGCACCAGTCTCAGCCGGAGATCCCGGCGTCCACACCACTGATGGCCGTGACGCGGGGCATTCGTTACCAGCCGCGTCTAGGAAGTCCGGGGTTCCGGTCAACGCGCAGGGATCTGCCGATCTGCGACCGCCCACGGAGTCTCCGGCTCCTTCTGGTGGTCATGGAGTCCACCGACCGTCCACAGCCGAGACACCTCACACGCGCGACAGGGTCGTGGTGGGCGTGCTCGTCGACGAGCTTCCGACGGAGATCCGCGAGACGCCTGCCACCCGGATTCACGACTCGCACACCGAGGTCCGCCCAGACGGCGTGGGTCCTCGGCTGTACGACCCGGCAACCAAGCAGACCGTCCTGCCAGAAGCACACTCACGAGGAGTAGCGGATGAGTGACAACCTTAACCGTGCGCTCCGCTGGCCGCTCTGGTCATGGCGCAACCTGGCCATCACCGTGGTGTCGCTCTTCGTCGCTATCGCCCTCATCGGTCGAGTCAGCTCGGCCCTCGGGGGCGACGGCGAAGCGCCAATCAAGGCAGCGTCCACGGCGGTCCCCGAGGGCACGCAGTCGCCACCCGCGGTAACGCCATCGACCGGGCCGCTCGTGTCGCCTGCCCAAACCCCAACTGCAGACCTTGCCGCCGGACCCGGCACGGACTGCCTCTCGAACGCGGCACAGTTCGTAGACGAGTGGATGCAGACGAAGCGCTCTCAGCAGTTGTGGCTGGCGAGGATGGCGCCCTACGCGACTCCCGCGTTCCTCGAGGAGCTCCGCAGCGTCGATCCCGCTAACGTGCCTGCGACCACGGTCGAGGGAGAGCCCCAGCTCGTTGGCCAGGACGGTGACCTGCCCATCGCGCGCATAACCACCGATGGAGGACGCCTCGACCTCGTCCTCGCACGCTCGGGGTCGACGTGTGTCGTAAGCGACATCCGCTCGTCAGACGACGTGCCCGGCGCTCCGACGCCTGTCCTCACCGCCACTCCAAAGGCAGGAGGCTGACATGCCTGCTCCGGTCGCACTGGCTGCCACTCTGGCCAAGAAGCTCCTGTGGCGACGCATCCGCCGCGTCGCCTACATCGCCCTCCCCCTGGTCGGATCCGGGCTGCTCGGCGCCTCGAACGAGCAATCCGGCATGCCTTCCAAGGGTGGCGCGTGTCCGGGCGCGGAGCTGAGTGACAAAGACGTTCCGGGCCTGACAGGGGAACAGACCCGGAACGCGCGCACCATCGTAGCTGTGGGCCGGGACCTCAACGTTCCGTCCTACGGCTGGGTCATCGCCGTTGCCACCGCCATGCAGGAGTCGAGCCTGGTCAACATCCCCCACGGCGACCGCGACAGCGTCGGCCTCTTCCAGCAGCGGGCTGCTTGGGGCAGCACCGCCGACAGAATGGACCCCGTTCAGTCGGCCCGGATGTTCTACACCGGTGGACGAGGCGGTGAGCCGGGGCTCCTGGACATCGCCGGCTTCGAGTCCGTGCGGCTGACCGAGGCTGCGCAGGCCGTCCAGCGCAGCGCTTTCCCCAGCGCCTACGCGAAGTGGGAGGCATTGGCCGTCCAAGTCGTCGGGGAGCCGTCCGTCATCGCCTCCGCCTGCTACTCCGCAGCGTCGGCCATGGACGGGAGCGCAGGAGGCGAAGCTGTCCGGGCTGCGCTGAGGTGGCTCGGCACGCCCTACAGCTGGGGCGGAGGCACGATCAACGGCCCAGGGGAGGGATTCGGCCGCGGCGCCGGCATCGTCGGCTTCGACTGCTCATCCCTCACGCAGTACGCATGGCACCAAGCCGGCGCAAGCATCCCTCGTGTCGCCAGCGCCCAGGCCGCGGCTCTTCCCTCCGTTGGGCTCGACCCCGCCGGTTGGAGGGCCGGAGACCTGGTGTTCTTCCACGCGCCTGGAGATCCCGCGACCTTCTTCCACCACGTCGGTATGTACGACGGGCAGGGCGGCATGATTCACGCCCCGCGCACGGGCCTGACCGTCGAGGTCGTCCACGACTTCCTCTCACAGCCCTACTGGCGCAATGAGCTGGCCTACGTCGGCCGACCGGCTGTCTCCCAAGAACTACCCGTCGTCGCAGGAGCCCGCCATGGCTGAGAACCACGCCAACGATTTCGACGCGAAGTTCGCCGCCCTCGTCGCCGGGCTCGAGCCGGTCTGTGAGGCCCTGACGCCTTCAGCTGCCGGCCGACCTGCAATCCTCACCGACCGTCTTATCCCCACCCAACCGACGCCCCGCGGACTGCGGGCCAGGTTCCTCATGACGAGCCTCGACCACGAAGCCGGCCTCACGGCATACGGATGGCGCGACAGCCTGCGCGTCGTCTCCTACGCGCCCCCTCACGCGCACGGTCTCGACGAGCTCGGCGTCGTCCTTCAGGAAGAGGCTGACTTCTACTCCGGCAACTCGGAGCGACGAGTCGTCGTCGGCCTTTCGCGGGTCTGGATCGAGAAGCTCGTCATCATCGACGAGTACGCCCCGACGGCCGCAGCACCAGATGCCTGGCTCGAGAACGCCATCACCGACCCCAACCTGTCGCGGATCGAGCCTCTCCAGCGCGTCGCCCGCCAGCACCACCTGGTCGGCACCCGGGTGACGCTGGACCTCGAGGACGGGTACTTCGAGGAGGACCTGAGGGCCGTCTCCCCGGTGCAGCTCGGCTCCGGTGGTGACCTCGTCGTGGGGGTCGTCACCGAACGCGACTGGTACACGTGGGCACAGCACTCGTATGGGCCCGGTGAGCGTGTCGTCCGGGTCGTGCCCATCGAGCGGTTGTGGGTCCAATGACCGTCCAAACGGACCCCCTGCGTGGGTCGCAGCGCCTGAGTTCTCGATTCCCTGTCCTTGCCGGATATATCGTCGTCCTATTCATCACTGCATGGAAGGACGCCATGATCGAGGTAGGTGCCGAGCTCCGCCGCATCCGTGAGGCTGCGGGGATCTCGGGTTCAGCAGTCGCCCGCGACCTGGGCTGGTCCCAGTCGAAGATCTCCAGGGTCGAGACGGGACGCTTCGGTGCCTCTGTCAGCGAGGTCGCGGAGCTGTTGAACTACTACGGCGTGGCCGAAGAGGTGCGCGCTGAGATCCTCGGGTCCGTCGCTCGAAGCAGCGGGCTCGAGGGTGCCTGGATCGTCAGCGCCGGGGGAGCTCCTCGACGCCAAGCAGCGGTCGAAGCTGTGGAGACACGGGTGAAGCGGCTTCGCCAGTACCAGGCGTCGTGGATCCCGGGTCTACTCCAGACCGAGGCCTACACCCGAGGGATCTGCGAAGCTGCAGGTCTCAACGCGGAGGCTGTCGTCGGGCAGCGTCTCGAGCGCCAGAGACTCCTTGGCGAGCGGCACGGCGTTCGCTACGACGTCGTCCTGGATGAAGCGGTGCTTCGCCGATCGCCCAGGACCACGGGAGCGGACATGACGAGCCAGCTTGAGCGGCTACTCGAGCGGATCGAGGAGGGATACGCCGACCTACGGGTCGTGCCCCTCGGGTCGACCAACGCCACCTATGTCGCAGGGTCCTTCGTGCTCTACGAGTTCAAGGCCGGAACGCCGGTCGTACTCGTCGAGGCCCAGACCGCAGACCTCTACCTGTCTGCGGAACGCGACATCACGGCATACGAGCGGCTGTTCGAGCAGCTGCGCAAGGACGCCCTCGACGTCGACGAGTCCCGTCGCGCGATCGAGAGTGCACGGCGCGACTGGGCGTCGTGAAGACTAAGGAGAGGAACAGTGATGAAGCCGGACTGGAACACCGCTGCATGGCGAAAATCCGTCATCAGCGACACGGGCGCGTGCGTCGAGGTCGCCCACTCAGCGGGGATGGTGGGTGTCCGCGACTCCAAGGCCCGAGGCCAAGGAAGCATCCTCGAGTTCACCGAGGCCGAATGGCGCGCGTTCACCGGCGGTGTCCGGAACGGCGAGTTCGACTACGACGAGCTGCGAAAGTCGGGATGAGCACTGCCATGGAGCGTGAGGAGGCGGTCGAGGTCCCAGCAGGACGGGGTCTCGGCCGGCTTCTCGCCTCAACCAGCGTCTCCATCGCGGGTCAGGGCATGGTGCTCGCCGCGGTGCCACTGCTAGCTGCCCGCCTGACGGACGACCCGTTCCAGGTCTCGCTCACCGTGGCTGCAACGTATGCCGCGTGGCTCGTCGTTGGGCTGCCGGCGGGGGCGCTCGTGGACCGCTGGCCCCGACGTCGGACCATGGTTGTTGCGGATCTCGTGAGGGCGCTGATCATCGGCGGCCTGGGACTCGCGGTGGTAGCTGGAGTCGCTCAGATCTGGCTCCTCATCCTCAGCGTCTTCCTGCTCGGCGTGGCAAGCTGCTTCTTCGATCCCGCTGCTCAAGCGGCGATCCCAGCGGTGGTGGGCCGCGACTCGAAGGTTCTAGCCACAGCGAATGCCCGGATCTGGTCTTTGGATCTCATGGGCCGCAGCCTCATCGGACCGCCCGCTGGTGCCGCTCTGTTTGTTGTGGCAGCTGGGCTACCTTTTGTCGCCAATGCCGCGACCTTCATTCTCTCGGCGATGTTTCTTGCCGGCCTGGGATCTCTTCAGCCCGCAACCGCCCGTGACGGTCGCCCTCGGCTCCTAGCCTCGGTCAAGGAAGGCATCCACTATTTGGCACGCCATCGAGAGTTGCGAACCCTGACGATCGGCATGGCGTCGTTCAACTTCGTCTACAACACGGCCAACGCGACCTTTGTGCTCTTTGCGATGGACCAGCTCGGGGTCAGTGAGCAAGGCTTTGGACTTCTTCTTGCGTCAGCAGCGGTTGGCGGGTTGGTGGCAGGCTATGTCGTTCCAAAGTTCAAGAGCAAGGTGTCGGCGACAAACTTGTACGGGGTGGGGCTTGCAGTCCAAGGTCTCGGATGGCTCGCAGTGCTTGCGGCGCCAAACCCTTGGGTGGCCGCGATTGCCGTCGCCGCGGTTGGAGGCACGTCGATGGCGGTCACAGTCCTGGGAGCGGTCGCTCGTCAGCGACTCACGCCCGACCTCATGCTCGGTAGGGTTAGCGCCACCACGCGCGTGGCAGGCATAGGCTCCGGTGCGCTCGGTGCGTTGACAGGAGGCTTAGTGGCGAGCCAGTTGTACATTGATGCCGCCCTGTGGGCAGCTTTCATCACCGCTTGCCTCATCTCGGTCACGCTCTGGATGAGCAAATCCGCAGAACACTGAAAGTGATGGAGGGCAGCGTCGGGAACGACCTGAGGTGGCTCGAGTTAGAAGGCCTTCACCACTTTCCGAAGAACCCCTGCTTCTTCGGTGGGTTCGCCATCAGGCGTTCGAAGACTGCGAAGTCGGCCGCCACGCCCCGGGTGTACTGATCAAAGTCTGTCGCTGGGTCGACGCCGAGAGCGACTAGCAGTTTCCCAAGATCGGTATCCGTTGCCACTTTGAACAGGAATCGCAGACTTTCGTAGTCCTTGTCGCCGACCAAGTTGGTGACGACAGCGCCACGCATGCCATCGATTGGCTGGCCCTCCTTCGCGGAGACCAACGCACGGTTGACGTCAGCACTCACCCCCATCCGCACGAACTCAACGTTCTTGTAGATGATATTCAGTATGTTGAGGGTGTCTCGGCGCATGGGAACATGAAACTTAAGCACGATGGGAGCCTTACTATCGTTCAGGGCGGGACGACTGTTGGTGCAGTCGATGGTCATAGGTGATGTTCGACTACCTACGAGGGCCGATATCTCAAGCGGCCACCGCCTGAAGTCAGATCGGTTTCCCGATATGCTGGAATGCCTTCTTAATTCGGCCCCTTGGCCCCACTAGGGTGAAAGTCCTAGGCGAGCCGTTCTCCTCTGCAACCACGCATTCGACCACTGTGTTGAAGCCCGACGCGACCTTGCGTACGGATCTGAGCTCGTCGGGAGTGAATCCGAACAAGACCCGTCCCGGGCCAAGTTCGAACGCGAGGACGGTGTCGCCCTCCACCGTCCCGGCCCACAGCCATCCTTGCTGGAGGGGCATCCCCGGCGTCCAGGCACCGTCGCCGAAATCCGCCGAAGTCCTCACCGCGATGCCGAGCATCCGGTCGATATTCACAACGCCTCCTCGGTCGATCACGCGCTCCCTGAAGCTCATGGCGACGCGACTCTAGCCCTGTCGCTGTGGATTTGGGGGCGAATGAGGCAAAGTAGACGCCGGTCGCACACCCCAACTGCGACCACGGGGACAAGGCCGGCCTTTCTGTCGTCCAAGAGCTCGCAAAGCACGCCGTGGCGGGCAGGGTGGTGGCGACGCGCCCTCAGCCGAAGCGGCCTCGCCTCATTCTCAAGCTTCAGGGACGATCGCGTGACGCCGTAGGTTGACCGTCGCCTAGCGATCCAATGACCTCGCGGCGCGACCTCGCTTTCGTCGCCCGCGACCACGCCTAGTCCACAGCTCGGCGCGGTGAGGAATGGATTCCTTGTCGGCGGAGTGACGGCCGGTTCCGCTTGTACTACATGGTTGACAGTCATCTATGCATGGGTGCATAGTCAGATCATGCACTGGTGCATAGGGCGCCATGCATCAACCCAGGAGGCGGATATGGCCATCGCACGCAAGCTCAAGATCAGCCACGACGAGGTGTTCCCGCATGGGGCGTACCTAGTCTCCGAGGTCACGCCGGTCGTCGACTACGACCGCTCGACCAAGGACAACAAGGTCCAGCAGCTCGACAAGGAAACCGGCCTGCCGATGTGGACCGTCGACGTCCTCGACGCCGACCCGGAGGCCACCAAGAAGAACCGCACCGTGTCGGTCAAGCTCATCGCCAAGGTGCAGCCTGTGCCGCCGGCGTCCGACGGATCCTCGCCGTTCACCCGCGTCGTGTTCGACGGCCTGACGGCCACGCCGTGGACGGACACCTCGAAGTGCAAGCCGCCGGAGCCGGGTCGCGGTCACCGTTGCGGCGCACAGAACGCCTGGTCGCTCCGGGCCGACGGCATGTCCGCGCCTGGCAAGTCTGCGCCGGCGCCGAATCCCAGCCCGAACAAGGCCGCCTGAGCGGTCACCAAGAGATCGGGGAGATCTGAATGCGCACCGTCGACACCGTTGCCTGGACCGAGAGCCTCGGCGTTCACCCTGGCCTCCTCGAGCGGGCCATGAATGAGAGGCTCCGCCGGATGCAGGACGCCGAAGAGGACCTTCGTGGCCTGTACAACGCCATGAAGGAGGCGCCCGACGAGGAGATGGTCTTGTCTCTGCGCTCCGCCAACCGGTCTCTCACGCAGGCCGTCGAGTGCATGGAGGCCTGCATCCGCCTCGTCAGGCGGGCGACGTGATGCGAGCCAACGACGTCCAGGCGTGGTGCGACTTCTTGGAGGCCCCTCGCGACGAGCTTCACGCGGAGATGGTGCGCCTCTACCGCGAGGCCTGTGACGCGCAGGCCGTGCTGGAGCGTTTCGCTATGCGTTTCAAGGACGCTCCCAGCACGGACCTGCGCGTACAGCACCGGATCCTGTCGCACGCCATGAGCGCCATCGTCATCGAAATCGGCATGCAGCGTCGGGAACTGTGGAGAGCGAGGACTCCATGAGCACCCGAGGCCAAGCCCGCTCGGCGCTCTTCGACAGCGACGACCTGCTCGCTGTGGCTCTCGAGGCCGTGGTGCTCGGAGTGCTTGGGGTGTTCCGCGCCCTCTGGGCAGCCCTCGTCATGGCAGTGCGCTTCCCGGCTGCCGCAGTACCTCTGCTCCTCGTGGTCGCAGCCGGAGTCCTCCTGGGGTCGAAGGGAGTCGCGCTCGTCCTCGTCATGCTTGCCGCTCTTCTTGGTGCGTGGAGGTTGAAGGCGCCGTCGAGCTTCAGCCGGCACGTCTCCGACCGGTCGGCGTTCATGGTGAGGAACGCGATTTACCGACTGCGCTGGACAGGCGTCGCCCGCCGAACCGATCTGGTCGCTCACGACGGACGCCTCGGCCGGGGCCGTGACCCCGAGCTCGTGGCCTTGCTTCGCGTGCGTCCTACGACCGCAGGATCCGACAGGCTCCTGCTCCGGCTCCCGACCGGACTCACCCCCGACGACGTTGCAGGCAAGGCAGATGCCATCGCACACGCCTTCCGCTCCGAGGCCGCACGGATCCACCCCGACCGCCCAGGCAGGGTCTGGCTCGAGCTCCGTAGAGCGGATCAGCTTGCGGCACCCATCCTGCCCCTGCCCCAGTCCGACAAACTCGACCTGGCAGCACTGCCCGTGGGCCATGCAGAAGACGGCTCTACCTGGCATCTGCGGTTGGCGGGAACCCACCTGCTCATCGCTGGCGCCACCGGTGCGGGAAAGAGCTCCGTGCTCTGGTCCATGCTCCGAGCCCTCACTCGAGGCATCAGACAGGGCCTCGTCGAAGTCTGGGCAGTGGACCCGAAGGGAGGCATGGAGCTAAGGCCCGGACGCGCTCTCTTCGCGCGGTTCGAGGACTCCACCCCCGAGGACATGTGCGTGGTGCTTGAGGACCTCGTCGTCCTGAAGGATTCGCGCGCCAAGCAGCTCGCGGAGTCCGGCCAGCGGAGCCATGTCGCCGGTGCCGGCTCCCCACACATCATCGCGCTGCTCGACGAGCTGGCCACTCTCACAGCTTTCGCCGACCGGGCCGTGACTCGACGCATCGACACCGCGCTCGGGCTGCTGCTCACGCAAGGTCGAGCGTGCGGCATCACCGTGGTCGCCGCTGTCCAGGACCCGGGAAAGGACATCGTCGGCTGGCGCGACCTCTTCCCGACCCGCGTGGCCATGCGCCTCGACAACCCCCTCCAGGTCGCCATGGTCCTCGGCGACGGAGCCAGGGAAATGGGAGCAAAGGCCGATGAGATCAGCGAACTGACCCCCGGCGTCGCATTCGTCCGCGTCGAGGGGACCCGTCAGATCAAGCGCGTGCGTGCGGCATACGTCAACGACAACGCCATCGCCGAGCTGGCGGCTCAGATCAGCGTCAGCGACGAGCAGAACCAGAGGGAGGAAGTGCAATGAGAGGTCAGGTCAACGCGGGCGTGTTCCTGCACAGATATGGTCGCGCCGACGACACCATCAACCACGGTGACGGTCCCTCACCCGACGAACTGTTGAGGGCGAAGTGGATGCGGGCCGGCTCCTGCCGAGGCGACGAGAAGTACCGCTGGTTCGGGCAGCCGAACACGCTCAAGAGTCTCAGGGCGGCCGCCATCTGCCGGGAGTGCCCGGTGCGCCAGATGTGCCTCGCGTCCGCGCTCGTGTTCGGCGAGGAGTTCGGCGTCTGGGGCGGCCTCAACCCCGTAGAGCGCCGCCCCCTGCATCGGCGCCTCGCATTGGGGGAGACCTTGGGCTCCGTGCTGCGCTCCGTCTTGAACGGCGAAAGGCGGGCGGCGTGAAGAGCTCCATGTTCGAGCCCGAGGTTGTGCAGGAGCTCGCCCTCAAGGAAGGGGTGTGCGTGCGGCCGCTGCTCAACCGCGTCACCGACCGCCAGACCGGCGACACGACGGTGGTCGTGATGCCCTGCCGATCCACTCGTGAATCCCGGTGCCCCAGCTGCGCCAACGCTGCTCGACGGCTCCGGATCCAGCAGTGTGCCGAGGGGTGGCACCTCGACCAGGAGCCGACCGGACCCGAGCAAGAGCCGGAAGCTGCAACAGACGAGCTCGAGGAGGAAGAGGACGTCGTCGACGAGGAGGAGGTCCCCGAGCGACGAGTCCGCTCGACCAGGCGACGCTCAGACGTGGCGGACCTTCCGCTCAAGCCAACGGAGAACCGAACCATCGGTGCGGTCTTCGAGGGCAATCTCGGTCGTCGCTACCGGCCCTCGATGTTCGTCACGCTCACTCTGCCGTCCTACGGCTCCATCGCCACGGGGCGCGGCGTCCCCATCGACCCGTCCAGCTACGACTACCGGACGGCCGCTCTCGACGCCCTCCACTTCACCAAGCTGCTCGACCGGTGGATCCAGAACCTGCGGCGCTGTGCCGGCTTCAAGGTCCAGTACTTCGGCGCCATCGAGGCCCAGCGCCGACTCGCAGCCCACTTCCACGTCGCCCTTCGCGGGGCCATCCCTCGCTCGATCCTGCGCAAGGTCACACGGGCGACCTACGCCCAGGTCTGGTGGCCATCCTGTGACGAGCCGGTCTACGTCGATCGAGTGCCGGTCTGGGACGGCGTCGACTACCTCGATCCAGACACGTCGATTCCGCTCACAACGTGGGAAGACGCCATGGCCGAGCTCGACGAAGATCCACATGCGAAGCCGGCTCACACCTTGTCCTTCGGACGACAGGTCGACATCAAGGGGTTGCTCGGAGGAACCCCGGACGCCGACCGATCCGTCCGCTACCTCACGAAGTACCTCACCAAGGCCGTCGCCGAGACCTACACCCAGGCCGAGGTCTTCGACGCGGAGTACGAGGCCCACATCGACCGACTCCACGACGAGGTCCGCTACCTCCCCTGCACACCCAGCTGCGCGAACTGGCTCCGCTTCGGCATCCAGCCCAAGCAGGCCGGTCCGGGACTCCAGCCCGGGCGCTGCTCCTCGGCCGCGCACGACAGGGAGAACCTGGGCGTCGGAGGGCGTCGGGTCCAGGTCTCCCGCGGCTGGTCGGGCAAAACCCTCTCCGACCACCGCGCCGACCGTGCCGCCGTCGTTAAGAAGGTCCTCGAGGAGGCCGGCTATACCGCTCCCGATGCCGACCGGATGTCCGCCGAGACGCTGGCCACCGACGGCGAGCCGCGCTATCTCTGGCAGACCGTGCACCTCCCACCCCAGAAGGCTTCCGAGGCGATCATCACCTCAGTCCTCGAACGCCGGCGTTGGCGCAACGAGTACGACCGGGCCAAGGCGGCCCAGGTCTCGACCGGACCCCCTGTGGAAAACCATTCGGCAACTGACGGCGAAGTCGAGAGGGAGGAGTGACGCCCATGACCACCTACGAGATCAAGCGCCGCTGGCACACCGTCGCCGAGGTGGCCGAGATGCTTGGGTACGGCGAGACCAAGGTCCGGATGGCGATCATCGCCGGCGACCTGAAGTCGGTGAAGGACGGCAAGCTCCGCCGCATCCTGCCCGAGTGGGTCGACGAGTACGTCGCGCTCAAGGTGGCCGAGTCCGAACGGAACCTCTGATGGCTCGCCGACACAACGGGGAGGGGACCATCTACCCCTACCGCAACGGCTACGCGGCTCAGGTCTGGGTCTACACCCCTGAGGGTCGGAGGCAGCGTAAGACGGTCTACGGGAAGACCCGAGAGATCGTCCACGAGAAGTGGCTCGCCCTGCACGCGCAAGCCCGCCGTGGGCCGGTCAGCCCTCGCACTCCCAAGGTCGACGAGTTCGCTACGGGCTGGCTCCGTGATGTCGTCACCCCCAACCTCGCGCCGGCGACCGTTGCCAACTACGAGCTCTTCGTGCGGCACTACATCTCTCCGGCCTTCGGGTCGAAACGTCTCGACCGGCTCGGCGTTCGGGACGTCCAGGTCTGGCTCAACGAGCTCAAGCACACCTGTCAGTGCTGCGCTCAGGGCAAGGACGCCGCGCGTGAGGTGCCCCGATGCTGCGCCAAGGGGAAGTGCTGCGGACAGGTGGCCTCGGAGTGGACCATCCACCAGGCCTGGACGGTGCTCCGCAGCCTGCTCAGCTCCGCCATGCGCGAGGAGCTCGTGAGTCGGAACGTCGCCGGCCTGGTCCGGGTGCCGGTGCCCCGAGCCAAGAAGCCCGCGGTCTGGACGGTGGACCAGGCCCGCCAGTTCCTTGAGTCTGCGCGCCGCGACGACGACCCGCTCTACGCCGGGTACGTCCTGATGCTCATCCTCGGGCTGCGTCGCGGCGAGCTGCTTGGTCTCGCTTGGGACGACGTCGACCTTGAGCTCGGCGAGGCGCGCATTGCCTGGCAGGTCCAGAGGGTGAAGGGCCAGCTGCTACGGCGCAAGACCAAGACGACCTCGTCGGACGCGCCCCTACCGCTGCCCGAGATCTGCGTCAGCGCGCTCGAGCAACGACGCGTCGTCGAGGCCAAGTGGCGGCTCGCCGCGGGTGAGGCCTGGGCAGGTGCCGGCCTTGTGATGACTACACGCCTGGGGGATCCGCTCGACCCGAGGAACTTCCACCGCTACTTCAAGGCCCGTGCGACCAAGGCAGGCGTCCCGGTCATCTCCGTCCACGCGACGCGCAGGACGTGCGCCAGCCTGCTCGTCGCCCTCGACGTGCACCCGCGCGTGGCCATGGCCATCCTCCGCCACAGCAAGATCGCGGTCACGATGGACATCTACAGCCAGGTCTCGTCCACCTCGACGAGAGAGGCGCTCAAGCGGCTGGGGGAGGCCTTCGGATGACCCCCACTGCAGTACTTCTTAGCAGTACGGGCACGAAAGAGCCCCTCTCCCGGAGTGGGAAAGGGGCTCTGACCTGTGGTGGAGCCAAGGGGACTCGAACCCCTAACCCCCTGCTTGCAAAGCAGGTGCGCTACCAATTGCGCCATGGCCCCGAGCGGGCACGTGGCCCGCAGGATCAGGATGTGGCCGCGGTCAGATCCTGGTCGGCCGCCGGCGAGGGGGCCGGAGCGGGAGCCTGGGCCTTGACATCATCCGTGGCCTGGTTCCACAGGTCCTGCTCGGCCTGCTGCTGGCGCGCCTTCTTGCGGATGAAGGCGACGCTTGCGACGGCTCCGGCGATGAGGGCAAGACGCTTGAGCACTGCTCGATTCCTCTCGTGGCGGCGGTGATGGTGGGCCTAGGAGGACTTGAACCTCCGACCTCTTCCTTATCAGGGAAGCGCTCTAACCGTCTGAGCTATAGGCCCATCGTCACCTTCGTGCCACCCGTTGCGGACAACGGGCGCGAGCGCAAACGTTACCGGATGCCTCGCACGACCTCCAAAACGGGGGTCCCCCGGTCTCAGTCGTCGGTGAGGGTCAGTTGGATCCCGCCCACGAGTGCCGAGCAGATGTTGTAGAGGAAGGCCATCACCGTCGCGATCGCCGTCAGGAGGATGACGTCGATGACTCCGATCACGATCGACAGGGAGACGACGCGGCCGAAGCCGACGTAGTCACGGATCGAGAAATTGTCTGCCGATCCGGCCGTCTGGAGCGACTGGAGGACGCCTTCGATGTCGGTGAAGACGTTCATCGTCGACAGGATCATCCACAGCACCGCGGTGAGGATGACGCCGGCGATACCGAGCGCCACGGAGAGCAGGAAGCTCATCTTCATCACGGACCAGGGGTCGACGCGGGCCACGGCAAGCCGCACCCGGCGTGGGCCCTTCTTGCTCCTGGTCGCCTGCTTGCCCCGTGCCGGGGCGATGGCCGTCGCAGCTCGCGTGGAGTCCCCTGCCGGCTGGCTGGCGGTGGTGACGCTCTCGGGGTGTGTCGCCGTCGTGGGCTGGGCGCCCATGGCTCGGGTCGGCTCGGTGCGGGAGGTGATCGCGCCTCGGGAGAGGGTGGACTCGCCGTCCGCAGACCCAGAGCCGGTGTAGTCGAGGCTGTCGGTGTCCGACCCGTAACGGCTTGCGCCCCACCCCTCTGAGCTGGGCGTGCTCATGCGTCACCTCCTGTGTCGCCGTCCGACGACTCCGTCGTCGGCTCGTCGCTTCCGTCCGACGGTACGCCATCGGTGCTCGGAACCGTAGTGATGGGGGACGTGGGGGCGGTGCCTTCCAGGTCGCCGACCTCCTCGAGCTCCTCCTCGGTCACGGACTCCGCGTTGCGGGCCACCGCCACGATCGCGTCGCCCTTGTCCGGTGCCGCGAACCTGACGCCCTGGGTGCTGCGGCTGGTGTGACGGACCTCGTCGACCCGGGAGCGGACAATCTTGCCCTTCTCCATGACGACCATGACCTCGTCGTTCCCCGTCACGGTGAGCGCCCCGACGAGGTCGCCGCCCTTCTCGGAGAGTTTCGCGACCTGGATGCCGTAGCCACCGCGGCCCTGCACCCGGTACTCCGACACCGGCGTCCGCTTGGCGAGGCCGTTCTCGAAGACGACGAAGACGTCGACGTCGGTCTCTGCCGGGACGCGGGACATCGACAGGAGCGTGTCGCCGGGGCGGAACTTCATGCCGGTCACGCCCGACGTCGAGCGCCCCATCGGCCGAAGCGCCGAATCCGTGGCGGTGAACCGCACGGACATGCCCTTGCGCGACACGAGGAGCAGGTCGTCGGCCGCTGCGACGAGACGGGCGCCGACGAGCTCGTCGCCCTCGCGCAGGTTGATTGCGATGAGGCCGCCGGAGCGGGGCGAGTCGTAGTCGCGCAGCCGGGTCTTCTTGACCAGGCCGGCCCGGGTCGCCAGGACGAGGTAGTCGGCCGCCTCGTAGTCGTGGATCGCGAGAACCTGGGCGATCTGCTCCCCGGGCTGGAACGCGAGGAGGTTGGCCACGTGCTGGCCCTTGCTGTCGCGGCTGCCTTCCGGCAGCTCGTACCCCTTGGCCCGGTAGACGCGGCCCAGGTTGGTGAAGAAGAGCAGCCAGTGGTGCGTCGTCGTCGTGAAGAAGTGCTCGACGACGTCCTCGCCGCGCAGCTGGGCTCCCTTGACGCCCTTGCCGCCGCGGCGCTGTGACCGGTAGAGATCGGTCCGCGTCCGCTTGGCGTAGCCGCCCCGGGTGATCGTGACGACGACGTCCTCCTCGGGGATGAGGTCCTCCATGGACATGTCCCCGTCGAACGGGACGATCTCGGTGCGCCGCTCGTCGCCGTACTTGTCGACGATGCCCTGCAGCTCCTCGGAGACGATCTCGCGTTGCCGCACCTCCGAGGCGAGGATCGCCTGGTACTCGTCGATGAGCTCTTGGAGCTCGTCGTGCTGCTGCTGGATCCGCTCCCGCTCGAGGGCGGCGAGGCGGCGCAGCTGCATGTTGAGGATCGCCTGTGCCTGGGTCTCGTCGATGTCGAGCAGCTGGATCAGGCCGTCTCGGGCGTCCTCGACCGTCTGCGAGCGGCGGATGAGCGCGATGACCTCGTCGAGCATGTCGAGGGCCTTGAGGTAGCCGCGCAACAGGTGGATCTCGGCCTCGGCCTTGCGCAGCCGGAACGTGGTCCGCCGTTGGATGACCTCGATCTGGTGGTCCACCCAGTGCCGGATGAACCCGTCGAGCGGCAGGGTCCGTGGCACGTCGTCGACGAGGGCGAGCATGTTCGCGCCGAAGGTCGTCTGCAGCTGGGTGTGCTTGTAGAGGTTGTTGAGCACGACCTTGGCCACGGCGTCACGCTTGAGCGTGATGACGATGCGCAGGCCGGTGCGCCCCGAGGTCTCGTCGGCGATGTCGGCGATGCCGGCGATCTTGCCGTCCTTGACGAGGTCGGCGATCTTGACGGCGAGCTGGTCGGGGTTGACCTGGTACGGCAGCTGGGTGACGACGAGGCACTGCCGGTTCTTGATCTCCTCGACGTTGACGATGGCTCGCATGATGATCGAGCCGCGGCCGGTCCGGTAGGCGTCCTCGATGCCGCGATGGCCCATGATGAGCGACCCGGTCGGGAAGTCGGGGCCCTTGATGATCCCGAGGAGCGCCTCGAGCAGCTCCTCGCGAGAGATCTCAGGGTGGTGCAGGTAGTACTGCGCACCCTCGGCGACCTCGCGCAGGTTGTGTGGGGGGATCTGGGTGGCCATGCCGACGGCGATGCCGGCGGAGCCGTTGACGAGGAGGTTCGGGAAGCGGCTCGGCAGCACGGACGGCTGCATCGTCTTGCCGTCGTAGTTGGGGATGAAGTCGACGGTGTCCTGCTCGATGTCCCGGACCATCTCCAGGGCGATCGACGCCATCCGGCACTCGGTGTAGCGGGGTGCCGCGGCGCCGTCGTTGCCGCGGGACCCGAAGTTGCCTTGGCCGTCGACGAGCGGGTAGCGCATCGACCAGTCCTGCACGAGCCGCACCAGGGCGTCGTAGATGGCCGAGTCGCCGTGGGGATGGTAGTGCCCCATGACGTCGCCGACGACCCGCGCGCACTTGTTGTAGCCGCGGTCGGGCCGGTAGCCGCCGTCGTACATGGCGTAGACGATGCGGCGGTGCACCGGCTTGAGGCCGTCCCGCACGTCGGGCAGGGCGCGCGACACGATGACCGACATCGCGTACTCGATGTACGAGCGCTGCATCTCTGTGTTGAGGTCGATCGGCTCGACCCGGTCGTGCTGGTCGGGGTCGCGCTCGATCGGGGCGGTCCCCTGCTCGTGACTCTCGTCGACCTCGGTCGGCTGCGTCTCGTCGGGTCCGAGGATGTCGTCGCCGTCGACGGGGGGGAGATCGTCGCTCACGTCAGTTCCCTTGTCTTTCAGTCAGTTTAAAACTTCATGCCGTATGCCGCTGGGCTGGCTTCTCGTCAGAGGGGCTCGGTCCCCAGCCGTGCGGGCTTCGGGGGTTCACGGGGGCGCAGGCCGGTCGCGGCCGTGAGCCCCCGTGGGTTCAGATGTCGAGGAACCGCACGTCCCGGGCGTTCTTCTGGATGAAGGTCCGCCGTGACTCGACGTCCTCACCCATGAGCACCGCGAACACCTCGTCGGCCTTGGCCGCGTCGTCGAGGGTCACCTGGAGCAGCGTGCGGGTGCTCTGGTCCATGGTCGTCTCGCCGAGCTCCTGGTAGTTCATCTCGCCGAGGCCCTTGTACCGCTGGACGGGGTTGTCCTTCGGCAGGCGCCAGCCGTTCGCCTTGCCCAGCTCCGTGAGACCGTCCCGCTCCCGGTCGGAGTAGGCGAACTGGTGTGGGGCATTGCTCCACCGGAGACGGAACAGGGGCGGCTGGGCCAGGTAGACGTAGCCGGCCTCGATGAGCGGCCGCATGAAGCGGAAGAGCAGCGTCAGCAGGAGGGTGCGGATGTGCATCCCGTCGACGTCGGCGTCGGCCATCAGGATGATCTTGTGGTAGCGGGCCTTGGCGAGGTCGAAGTCCTCGCCGATTCCCGTGCCGAAGGCCGAGATCAGCGCCTGGACCTCCTGGTTGGCGAGGATCTTGTCGATCCGGGCCTTCTCGACGTTGAGGATCTTGCCGCGGATCGGCAGGATCGCCTGGATGTGCGGGTTGCGGGCCTGCGTCGCCGACCCCCCGGCGGAGTCACCCTCGACGATGAACACCTCGGAGAGGCTCGGGTCCTTGCTCTGGCAGTCCTTGAGCTTGCCCGGCAGGCCCCCGGACTCGAGCAGGCCCTTGCGCCGGGTCGCCTCGCGAGCCTTGCGAGCCGCCATCCGGGCGGCCGCGGCCTGGATCGACTTGCGGACGATGTCCTTGCCCTCGTTGGGGTGGGTCTCGAGCCAGTGCCCGAACTCGTCGGTCATGGCGCGCTGGACGAAGCCCTTGACCTCGGAGTTGCCGAGCTTCGTCTTGGTCTGTCCCTCGAACTGGGGGTCACCGAGCTTGACCGAGATGACCGCGGTGAGGCCTTCCCGGACGTCGTCGCCGGTGAGGTTCTCGTCCTTCTCCTTGAGGAGGTTCTGCTTGCGCGCGAAGTCGTTGATGAGCTTGGTCATCGCCGCACGGAAGCCCTCCTCGTGGGTGCCGCCCTCGTGGGTGTTGATCGTGTTCGCGTAGGTGTGCACCGACTCGCTGTAGGCGCTGGTCCACTGCATCGCCAGCTCGAGGGACAGGGAGCGCGCCTCGTCCTCGACCTCGATGGCGATCACCTCGGGATGCACGGGCTCGCTGCGCTTGGAGGAGTTGAGGTGGTTGACGTAGTCGACGAGGCCGCCGTCGTAGCGGTAGGTGGCCGTCTTGGCCGTCAGGGTCTTCCGCCCGCTCGTGGGGACGTCATGGCCGTTGTCGCCGTCCTCGACCACCGTCGCGAGGTCGCTCTCCACTCCGTCGAGGTCCACGTCCTCGGAGGCCTCGGCACGCTGGTCGACCCGCTCGTCGACGAGGTTGAGGGTCAGGCCCTTGTTGAGGAAGGCCATCTGCTGGAGACGGGCACGCAGCGTCTCGAAGTCGAAGTCGACACTGTCGAAGATCTCGGCGTTGGGCCAGAAGGTGATCGTCGTGCCGGTCTCGTCGGTGGCCTCCTCCCGGCGGAGCGGACCGTCCGGCACCCCCATGGTGAAGCTCATCCGGTGGACGTAGCCCTTCTGCCGGACCGCGACCTTGAGCGTGGTCGACAGGGCGTTGACGACGGACGAGCCGACGCCGTGCAGGCCGCCGGACACCTTGTAGCCGCCGCCGCCGAACTTCCCGCCCGCGTGCAGCTGGGTGAGCACCAGCTCGACCGCGCTCATCTTCTCGACCGGGTGGATGTCGGTGGGAATGCCACGCCCGTTGTCCTTGACCCGGACCCCGCCGTCGGCGAGCAGGGTGATGTCGATCGTGTCGGCGTAGCCGGCGAGCGCCTCGTCGACGGAGTTGTCGACGATCTCGTAGACGAGGTGGTGCAGCCCCCGCTCACCGGTCGAGCCGATGTACATCCCCGGGCGCTTGCGCACCGCCTCGAGCCCCTCGAGGACGGTGATCGCACTCGCGTCGTAGTCGACTCCGTTGGGACGATGGTCGACGTTCGGTCGGTTGGTGCTGTCGGCGGTCGTCTCGGCGGCGTCTGACACGTTTCTCCTCGGCTGGAACCCTCATGCGGGCGGCTCGACGTGGACGTCGAGCCGCTACCCCATGATTCTAACGGTCTGCGGAGCCTGAACGTGCCTCTCAGCGGCCTCTGGGGGCCAATTTCCCGCCCGAGCCCCCCGGATTCCGGGGGGAGGATCACGACCGGGGCCCGCAGCGGCCCTGCGGCGCGGCCACGCGACCCTCCGCAACACACCCGCTACCCGTGCACCACCCCCGGCTGCAGGCGGCACCAGCCGACGACAAGCGGGTGTGTTGCGAGGTTGGGGTGTGCTTGACAACCTGAGGCGCGTCCCCGGAGTTGGGACGAGTGTGACCGTAACGATGATGCCGCAGGGGCGGACAGGAGGCGTCATGGACGACGCGGCTCGGAGCGCCGACTTCACGGCCTACGTCAGGGCGCGGGAGCAGGCCCTCGCCCGGCTCGCCTACCTCCTGACCGGGGATCGCGACGCGGCCGAGGACCTCCTGCAGAACGCCTTGGCGAAGTGCTACCGCCACTGGGACCGGATCCGCGCGGTGGAACAGCCCGACGCCTATGTGCGCCGGGTCATGGTCAACGAGCGCAACAGCCGCTGGCGCAGCCTGCTCCGACGGCGTGAGTCGGCCGGGAGCCACCTCCTCGAGGTGTTCGACCCGCCAGCGACATCCGTTGGGCTCGACCCGGGAGAGTCCCTGGACCTCTGGCGGCACGTCCAGACGCTGCCGACCCAGCAGCGGGCCGTGGTCGTGCTGCGCTTCTACGAGGACCTGACCGAGGCCCAGACCGCCGCGATCCTCGGCTGCACCGTCGGAACCGTCAAGAGCCACACGAGCCGCGCCCTCGCGGCCATGCGCCTGAAGATGAGCGAGGCCCCCGCATGAACACCACAGACCCCCGGCTCAAGGATCTCTTCGCCGAGCGCAGCCAGCGCGTGCACGTCGTCGGCGACCTGGCCGAGCGGGCCATCGCCCGCGACCGCGCCAACCGGCGCCGTGAGGTGACGACTGCGGTCGCCGTCGGAGCGGTCGCCCTCGCCGTGGCGGTCCCCGTCGGCTGGAACGCGACGCGACCGGACAGCGTGCGCCCCGTCCCAGCGGTGAGCACCTCCGGAGGCCTCACGTCGACCGAGCCGGCACCGAGCCCGAGCCAGAGCACGAGCCAGAGCACGACCACCGACCAGCCGACGGACCGCCCGACCTCCATCCCCACGATCACGCTGAGCGGCGCACCGGCGCCCGCGACGCTGGCGCCGTCGGCCGACCCCAGCGGACCGGCCGGCGACACCGCAGTCGCCTACGTCATCGACGGGGAGCTGCACGACGGCCTGTCGAGGATCACCCTGCCCGACGCGCTGGCTCGACCCGCCCAGGTCGCCCGCCTCGCCGACCGGCTGGTGCTCCTCGTCACCGACGACGGAGTGACCGTGGTCGACGCCTCGGGCGCGGTCCTCACGGACCTCCCGGGAGGACGCGCCGTGGCCGTGTCCTCCGACCGGACCCACTTCATCCTGACGGGGGACACGGGGGACCTGACGTACCACGACGCCCGGGGCCGCCAGCTGGCGCAGCTCCCCGCGGCGACCTGCAAGTGCGGGTCCGACGGTGGGGCCCCGAGTGCCTACCAGGCGGCCGTCGGACTCGTCGGCACGACCGCCTACGCGGCGAAGGGCTACACCGGCACGACGGTGGCCTGGGACGTGGAGACCGGTGCCACCAAGGACCTGCCCGGCCAGTTCCGGATGGTCGACTCCGAGCGGGCGGTGGCCGTCGTCCAGATCGGTGGAGCCACCGGCGAGAACCCGTGCTATGACCTGCGTGACCTGGCCACCAACGCCAGGCGGTGGCGGGTCTGTGGGCCGGTGCTGATGCAGTCCTTCTCCCTCGACGGCCAGTACGTCGTCGGCACCGGCGCGGTCGACGGGCTCCGGTCCTCGGTGACCTACCCGACGGTCCTCGTGTGGCGCACCACGGACGGCGAGCTGCTCCTCGAGAGCGGCGACCCGACCGGTCCCGGACCGTGGTCGGTGAGCGCCCGCGCGGCCACCGGTCAGGACATCGCCGTCCAGGTGGGGCACGAGGACGGGACACGCTCGCTGCAGCGCTGCACCCTGGAGGGGCGGTGTGAGGTCATCGCTCCGGCCAGGCCACGGTGGCAGTCCGACATCCCCGAGGGGGACGACCCCTACATCCTCGCCACCAACTGAGCCACCAACTGAGCCACCGCTCGGCGCTCAGCTCGAGCGGGCGAACCGCGCCGTCCGCTGGGCTCGCCGGGGGCACCCGGCGAGCCCAGCGGCATACGGAATCCGCGGGTCAGCCGTCCTCGAGCGTGCGCTCGAGCAGCTGGTGGATCGCCTCGGGCAGGTGTGGCTCGGCGACGGTGACATCGACGTGGGCCTGCGGGCAGACGACGTCGTAGCAGAACGCATCGGGGTGGCTCCGCCCTGCGGTCGCAGCGATCCGCTGGAGCGTCGGCGCAGCGAGGAGGTGCTGCCAGTCTCGCGCGTCACGCTCCGGCAGATCACCGATCGTCACCGTGCGCTCCCGCACCCGGCCCGCGAACCCGCCGGTCCGACGCACGAGGACCTCGGCATCGACCCCGGGGACCTCCCCGTGCGCGGGCCCGCTCGGCGGCCCGGCCGCCTCGTCGGCCTCAGCTGACGAGGCGGGCTCGTCACTGCCGACCGGGACACCGACCTCGAGCCAGGCGTCGCGCACGGCGGAGTGCTGCACCGACCCGTAGCCGTGCCGTTCGGCGGCCGCCGCGACGGTCAGTTCCGCGAACCGCGCGAAGTCGCAGTCCGCGCGGATCCCGTCACCGGTCAACGCCGCGTGCCAGATCGCACCCGCCTCCTCCCAGGCGTGGCCGCCCATCGCCAGGGCCGCGAGGACGAAGGCCCGGTTGGGGATCCCCGAGTTGATGTGCACCCCGCCGAAGTCGCTGTCGGTGACGACGTAGCCGTCCATGTGGGCCGGCTGTGGGTCCTTGCCCAGCTCGGGGTCGTCGTAGGCCGTACCCGGCTTGCGCATGTCGCGCAGCGCCCGCCCCTGCACGGACGGCAACAGCAGCTCGGCCCCGACGAGCCAGTCGGCCTCCGACGCCGTCTGGCCGAGGGCACGCTGCTTGACGAGCACACCGAAGACGTCGGAGACCGACTCGTTGAGGGCGCCCGGCTGGCCCTGGTAGAGAAGGCCCGCGGTGTGCTCGGTGACCCCGTGCGCGAGCTCGTGCCCGATGACGTCGAGGCTCTTGGTGAACCGGTCGAAGACGATCCCGTCGCCGTCGCCGAACACCATCTGGCGCCCGTCCCAGAACGCGTTGTCGTAGCGCTGGCCGTAGTGCACCGTGGCGATGAGCGGCATCCCCTTGTCGTCGAGGGAGTCCCTGCCGTATGCCGCTGACCACAGTCCCCAGGTCGCGCCCAGTCCGTCGTAGGCCTCGTCCACGGCGGGATCGCCGGTGGCCGGGTCCCCCTCGGGGCGCACCGTCTCGCCGGGGAGGGTGCGCTTGCCCTGCGCGTCGCCGATGGTGCGCCTCGGGCCCGTGCCGAGCGGTGGGCTCGGCTCCGTTGGCTCAGTGGGCTGGGTGGGATCGGTGGGGGCCTGCGGACCGGAGGGCGCCGGTGGTCCCGGCTCGTTGACGTCGCGGGGTGGGGCGAGGCGGCGCCCAGAGCGCCGGGCCCGGCGGATCGCCTCGTCGTGGGCGAGTGAGGTCCGAGCCGCATCGGCGACCGCCGGCTCGGAGCTGCGAGCCAGGGCCTCGAGGATGTAGGGCGGGACGATCGAGCAGCGGGCCTCGGACGCCAGGGGTTCGGGTGACTCCGTCGCGGGGTGCATGCCCCCATCCTGCGCCGGGCCAGGGACAGTCGCGCGCCGAGAGCCGAGGCGCCCGAGGCCGCAACACACCCGCTTACCGTCTGGGGGCCCCTGCTGCAGCCGGCCTGGGCACGCGATAGGCGGGTGTGTTGCCCGGGCGGCGGGCGGGTCAGCCGTAGGTGTCGCGGGGACCTCGGGAGTCGGGGGAGCGGTGCCGGCCCCTCGACCAGGACGGTGCGCTGGGCCCGAGGACGCGCAGCTGGTCCACCGCCCCGGCCCCGATCTCCGCCTCCACCCGGCCGAGCACGGACGAGGCGAGCAGCTTCATCTGCGTGGCCCAGGCCGTCGAGTCCGCGCGAACGGTCAGGATGCCGTCGGCGAAGGACACCGGTTCGACGTGGGTGGCGATGTCGGGACCCACGATCTCCGGCCACCGGCCCATGACGGACCCGACGGCGACGTCGAGCTGCCAGCCCCGGTCGACGAGGAGCCGGTCGAGCTGCTCGCCGAGCAGAGCTGGGTCGCGACCGTCACGTCCGGCGCCCGAGCGGACCTGCGCGGGGTCGTCGGCGCGCGGCCGGCGCCGTGGTTTCATGCCGGGTCGTAACCCCTTGCTGCGTGCCGCCGCCCGGGCCCGAGCGAGCGCCGAGGCGGCCGCGTCGGCGATCCGGGTGTCGTCCGCGGGGGCATCGCCGGCCGGCACCCCGTCGTCGCCCTGCGCAGAGTCACGCCCAGAGTCACGCCCAGAGTCACGCCCGGCACCGGGGTCAGTACCAGGCTCAGTACCAGGCTCGTCACGCCCACCACGCTGTTCAGGCATCGGAGCCATCTTCCTCCGCCGGGCCTGCCGGCGTCGGGGTCGGCAGCGCGTGGATCTGCCCCAGCTCGACCTCATAGGTGTGCCCGCGTTCCCGCAGCTGCACCGGCACGTCCGCCCCGACGGCCGCCGTGATGATGACCTGTTCGCAGTCGCCGATCAGCTCGGCCAGCCGCTCCCGGCGCCCGGAGTCCAGCTCGGCGAAGACGTCATCGAGCACGAGGACGGGGTCGTCCCCGAGGTCGCGAGCCAGCAGCCGATAGGCGGCGAGCTTGAGCCCGAGCGCGAAGCTCCACGACTCGCCGTGGCTCGCATACCCCTTCGCCGGCAGGTTGCCCAACGTCAGCACGACGTCGTCGCGGTGCGGGCCGACCAGCCCGACACCCCGTTCGATCTCGGCGCCCCGGACGGCCGCGAGGCTGTCGAGCAGGGACTGTCGCAGCTCGGGAATCTCCGGCACCTCCCCTGCCGCCAACCTTGCGGCCGCCTCCTCGTGCAGCGAGCTCTTGTACTGGGCCGTCGCCCCGGCCTCGCTCGCCGACACGGCGTCGTAGCTCGCGCTGAGGTCGGGCCTCAGGTCACGGAGGAGCCTGAGGCGGGCGTAGAGCAGCTGCGACCCGACCGTGGCCAGGTGCTCGTTCCACACGTCCAGGGTGTGCAGTGCCGACTCCCGGGCCTCGTCGACCGGCGGGTCCCCGGGTCGGGAGCGCGCCGCTGCTCTGCCCCCTCCACCCGAACCGCGCCGCCCGGGACGCAGCACGGGCGCCGCGGACTTGAGCAGGGCGTTGCGCTGCTTGACGATCTTGTCGTAGTCCGCACGCACCCCGGCCCAGCGCGGCTGCCGCTGGACGAGCAGGTCGTCGAGGAACCGGCGCCGCTCAGAGGGGTCACCCTTGACGAGGGCGAGGTCCTCCGGGGCGAAGAGGACGGTCCGGAGGGTGCCGAGCACGTCCCGGGGGCGTGACACGGGTGCCCGTCCGAGCCGGGCCCGGTTCGCCCGGCCGGGCGTGATCTCGAGCTCGATCATCGTCTCGTGACCGCCGCTCATGACGGCGCCACGCACGATGGCCTGGCTCGCACCGAAGCGGACGAGGGGCTGGTCGGCCGCGACCCGGTGCGAGCCGAGCGTGGCGAGGTAGCCGATCGCCTCCACGAGGTTGGTCTTGCCCTGTCCGTTCAGCCCGATGAGCGTCGTCACCCCGGGGGAGAACGCGATCTCGGCCCCCGGATAGCTGCGGAAGTCCTTGAGGGTCAGGTGTCGGACGTGCACCTGGCTCGCTCAGTCGGCTTGCTTGGAGCGCTCCGTGCCGAGCGCGGTGTCAACCGCGTCGGTGCGCTGGGTCTTCGGAGGAGCGCCGGCCTCGACGGCCTCACCCGCGGTCTCGACGTTGGCCCGGGACGCCTCCTGGAAGGCACGCGCGCTGGCCTTTCCCTTCTCGTCGAACGACTGCTCGTCGTGGGTGACCTTGGCCTGCTTCGACGGCTCGGCCGGCACCGACCCCTCGCGCAGGGCGACGCCCTCCGCGACGGTCATCACCTGGTGACCGCCGAACTGGCCGCGCAGCGCGGACACCGCCTGCATCGCCGGCGACACCTGCTGTCTCGAGGCGAACCTGGCGAACAGGGAGGCGGAGATGACGGGCACGGGCACGCCGAGGGCGATGGCCTCCTCGACGGTCCAGCGGCCCTCGCCGGAGTCGTTGGTGTAGTCGGACACGTCGTCGAGGTGCGGGTTCTCCTCGAGGGCGTCCACCATGAGGTCCAGCAGCCAGGAGCGGACGACGGTGCCGCGACTCCAGGCCTGGAACGTGCCGGGGACGTCCTTGACGATGTCCTTCGCCTCGAGCAGCTCGAAGCCCTCGGCGTAGGCGTGCATCAGGCCGTACTCGATGCCGTTGTGGACCATCTTCGCGTAGTGGCCCGCGCCGACCTCGCCCGCGTGGACGAAGCCCTCCTCGCGCGGCCCCTCGGGACGCAGCGCGTCGAAGATCGGCATCGCGCGCTCGATCCACCTCGCGTCTCCGCCGCACATCAGGCCGTAGCCGTTCTCGAGTCCCCAGATGCCGCCGGAGACCCCGCAGTCGACGTAGCCGATCTGCTTCTCGGCGAGGAGCTTGGCGTTCTCGAAGTCGTCGGTGAACCGCGAGTTGCCGCCGTCGATGACGAGGTCGTCGGGCTCGAGCAACTCGGCCAGCCTGGCCACGGTGTCGCGGGTGGGGTCGCCTGACGGCACCATGACCCACACGACCCGTGGGGCGCTCAGACCCTCGACCATGGCCTCCAGGCTGGCTGCGTCGGACACGTCCGGGTTGCGGTCATAGCCGACCACCTCGTGCCCGGCGCGGCGCAGCCGCTCCCGCATGTTGCCACCCATCCTGCCGAGACCGATCAGACCGAGCTGCATGTCGAGTGCCTTCCTCGTGGGGGTGGCGCGGATGCCTGTGAGGCTAGTCGTCGCGCGCTGTCCTGTCGTGTGCGGGCCCATACCCATGCCGTATGCCGCTGAGTCGGCTGGCGCGGTCCGGTCTCCGGTGTGGGGTGGTCGGGCTCGTGGCCTTCGGGGCACAGGGCCGGTGTGGATCGGTCCTGGTCAGCTGGCGAAGCGAACCGGCATGAGGACGTAGCGGTAGGAGGCGTCGGTGTCGCTGTCCGCCTCGGCCTGGCCGGTGAGCACCGCGGGGCGGCTGGGCTGGGTGAAGGAGAGGCGGCTCCACGGCTGCCCCACGGCGTGGAGGCCGTCGAGGAGGTACTGCGGGTTGAACGCGATCTGGATCTCCGGACCGTGGAGCACCGCCTCGACTGCCTCGCTCGCCTGGGCGTCGTCACCCGTGCCGGCCTCGATCGCCACCTGCCCGTCGGTGAACTTCAGCAGGACCGGGGTGTTGCGCTCCGCCACGAGGGCCACGCGCTTGACCGCCTCCTCCAGCGCCGCGGTCTCGATGACGGCCTCGGTGTCGACCGAGCTCGGGAAGATCGACGTGACCTTCGGGTACTCGCCATCGAGGAGCCTGGTCGTGGCCTGTCGCTGCCCGGCCTCGAAGCCGATGAGCCCGTCGCCACCGCCACCGAGGGCGATCTGGACCGACCCGGAGGCACCCAGCGCCTTGGCCGTCTCGGACAGCTGTCGGGCGGGGATGAGGGCGACATGGCTCGCGGCAGGGCTCGCGGGGCTCCAGGTCAGCTCGCGCATGGCCAGCCGGTAGCGATCGGTGGCGAGCAGGACGATCTTGTCTCCCTCGACCTCCATGCGGACCCCGGTGAGGATCGGGAGCGTGTCGCCCCGGTCCGCGGCGATGGAGACCTGGGCCACGGCCTGGGTGAAGACGTCACCCGCGATGGTCCCGCTCGGCTCAGGGGCGGCCGGCAGGGTCGGGTAGTCGGCCACGGGCATCTCACGAAGGCTGAACCGGGACGACCCACACGTCACGTTGAGCTTGGTGCCGTCGGTGCTGATGTCGATCGGCTTCGCCGGGAGGTTGCGGGAGATCTCCGCCAGCAGGCGGCCGAGCACGAGCACCTGACCCGCCTCGGCGACGTCCGCCGGGACCGTGATCCGTGCGGAGACCTCGTAGTCGAAAGCGGAGAGCGTGAGGGTGCCGTCCTCGGCGGCCTCGAGCAGGACCCCTGCGAGAACCGGCACCGGCGGGCGGGCGGGAACTCCGCGGGCCACCCAGGTGACTGCCTCGGCCAGGACGTCTCGCTCAACCCGGAACTTCACGACGGACTCACTTCATGACGATGGACGTGTGGGCCTCAGACACTAGCCCTTTGGGGCGAGTCTGCACCACAGCACCGACGCTCGGGCAGGCCACCCGGGACCACCGTCCCAGCGTCTCGGAATTCACAGGTGTACGCGGGGCGATTCCCCATGAACTGGAGTCTCGTCATAGTCGTAGGTGCTGTGGATCGTGTGGACAACGCGCATCGTGGCACGTCGGTGTGCATGAACGGGGTGTGGAACTCCTGTGGGCGCCCGCACGGTTCCGGCATTGCGGCTGTGGACGACCGATTCACTGTGCACAGGCTGGTCACAGTCACACCCGTGGTTTTCCGCAACAAGCACCACTTTGTCCACAGATATCCACAGGCCCCTGTGGACAGACTGTGGCGACCTGGCAGATTTGAGCGGTTGTCCACAGGTCAGCCTGTGGGCGATGTGGATATCACCGGGTGCTGGAGCGTCCACAGCCTGTGGACACTTACTCCGCGCACGCGGCGCCCATCAGGTCACGGCGTGGTCTCGCTGTGCACACAGCTGTGGACTGGGCTGTGGACAGCCGCGACGAGGTTGTCCACTGGTTGGGGACGGGAACAGCTGACGCCGGCTGACGAGCCGGTGCGGCCCCGTCGGTCAAGTGGACTGCTGGCGGATCCGGTTGGTCAGCTCGGTGACCTGGTTGTAGATCGCGCGGCGCTCGCTCATCAGCTCGCGGATCTTGCGGTCGGCGTGCATCACGGTCGTGTGGTCCCGGCCGCCGAAGTGCTGGCCGATCTTCGGTAGGGACAGGTCCGTCATCTCACGGCACAGGTACATCGCGATCTGACGCGGCGTGACGAGATGGCGGGACCGGGAGGACCCGCACAGGTCCTCGATCGTCACCGCGTAGTAGGCGGAGGTGACGGCCATGATGGTGGCCGCCGTCACCTGGTTCGGCGTCTCGTTGGGAAGGACGTCCTTGAGGACGACCTCGGCGAGGGGCAGGTCCACGGCCTGGCGGTTGAGGTTGCTGAAGGCCGTCACCCGGATGAGGGCGCCCTCGAGCTCACGGATGTTGGTGCTGAAGTTGCTCGCGATGTACTCGAGCACGTCGTCCGGGACCGACATCCGCTCCTGGATGGCCTTCTTGCGCAGAATGGCGATGCGGGTCTCGAGGTCGGGAGGCTGGACGTCGGTGAGCAGCCCGGACTCGAACCTGGTCCGCATCCGGTCCTCGAAGCCGGACAGCTCCTTCGGCGGCAGGTCGGAGGTGATGACGATCTGCTTGTTCGCGTTGTGCAGCGTGTTGAAGGTGTGGAAGAACTCCTCCTGGGTCTGCAGCTTGCCCTGGAGGAACTGGATGTCGTCGATGAGCAGGACGTCGACACTGCGATAGCGGCTCTGGAACGCGCTCGCCTTGTCGTCGCGGATGCTGTTGATGAAGTCGTTGGTGAACTCCTCGGAGTTCACGTAGCGCACCCTGACGTTGGGGAACATGGTCCGCGCGTAGTGGCCGATGGCGTGCAGGAGGTGGGTCTTGCCGAGCCCGGACTCGCCGTACACGAAGAGGGGGTTGTACGCCTTGGCCGGAGCCTCGGCCACGGCGATCGCGGCGGCGTGGCCGAACCGGTTGCTGGCCCCGATGACGAACGTGTCGAAGGTGTACTTCGGGTTGAGCCGGGTGTCGCTGGCCTGGGCCGGCTCGGGCCGCTGCTGGCGGAGGGGTCCGCTCTCGCCACCCCGCACCTGGAGTGGGTGCACCTGACCAGCGTCACGGAGGTCAGGCCGCAGCTGGTCGTACCTGAGCTGGTCGGGGCGCAACTGGTCCGGGTGGAGGTGCCGGGGCATCTGGTCGATGTGGGGGTGATCCAGATGGAGGCTGTCGCTTGGGGACCCGTTCGGACTCAGCGGGAAGGCGAAGGGTGCCGGCAATGCGGTGTCGAAGTCGGCCGCCAAGAGGTCCGGGGCACTTGCCTCGAGATCCTTCAGTGGGTCACCACTCGGGGCGAGCGGAGCCATCTGGGCGAGGCGGGGGTCACCTGACCCGAAGGCATGGGCCACGCGGTGTGACTCGGAGAGGGCCGGCTGCCCGGTTGGCTCGTCGGTGATGAGGTCGAAGTCGTCCTGGTCGAGCGTCTCGTCGACGCTGACGGCGAGGTGGACCGGGTGCCCGAGCAGCTCGGACAGGGTGGCCACGACCTGGGCTCTGAGGCGGGTCTCGAGGAAGTCCTTGGTGTAGGCGTTCGGCACCTTGACGACGGCTGTCTGGTCAAGGACCCCGACGAGTCGGCAGAGCCGGACGAACGCCCGCTCCTGCGCAGTCACCCCGGACGATCCGAGGGAGGCGAGGGTCTGTTGCCAGATCTGGCCGTAGTCGACGTCTCCGCCCGTCACTGCTTCACCCGTCCCTGACTGCTCGCCTGCTGCTGGCGGTCCCCATGCCCGTTGCTTCTCCCACTCGGTTGAGCCGGAGACCGGTGTCCACCCTGTCACCACATCGACGCGCCTGTCGATGTTTTCCACACGTTTTCCACACCCTGTGCATCATGGCGGAGGGTACACGAGAGCAGTCACGTGAGAACCGAAA